>JALMLT010000003.1:0-673334 GCA_032334595.1 Sphingomonas psychrotolerans
TGGAGCAGCCCGGTAGCTCGTCAGGCTCATAACCTGAAGGTCGCAGGTTCAAATCCTGCTCCCGCAACCAACCACCACACAACCAGACCGTCTCGGGACATCCCGGGGCGGTTTTTTTGTGCCTTTCTCCCTGCGCTTGCGCACAGGCCGCGAACCTCCAGACCATCTCGCCGGATGCCGACGGATGCCACCGCGCCGAACGCCTTCTGAACGACGTGGATTTGTATCCGAATACATTCGCCACCTGCTGGGCGGTTGATCCGCCGGCGAGCCCGCGCAACGCGACAACGGGCTGCAGCTGTCGCCGTCACCGCACGAAGCTCAAGCCGCGTCTGGCGGATCGTGAGCCGCAGCAACGAGCGCTCGCTCCTGGCGACATGAAGCGCCCGCTCATCCACGGTCCGGCGGTCGCCCGGCGAGGCAAGGGCAGCAATAGCGGTGATTTTCGGGTGATCGGATGTCGGCAGTTTCCAGCCTCCCCAAGGCATTCACACCAACGGCGTGCGCGGGCAAATCACACCTTCGGCTGGCGCAAGCGACGGAACAGGCCGCCGCTGGCGATCGGCTCGAACAGATCCTCGGGGTTTTCGGGATCGAGCACTTCGTGATCGGCGAGCCACGCAGTGACGCCTTCGAGATCGGGCACTTCGTAAGGCCGCAGCGTCTTGCCGCCGCGCCGGCGGAGATGCTCGACCGCCGCGATCAGCGAGTGCCGGTCGATCTCGGCCGCGACGTCCTCGGGCGTGCAGCCGAGATGCTCCGCCAGCAGGCCGTTGCGGATCGACGCGATGTGGCCGCGCTTTGCTTCCTCACCGGGCCCGGCCTCGATCGTCACGTCGCATTCGGTGTCGAGGCGCAGCGACCGGTTGTTGAAGTTGGACGAGCCGACGCGCAGCACCAGGTCGTCGATCACCAGCACTTTGGCATGAACATAGATCGGGGCGCCGCCGGCGGTGAAGGGATGGTAGAGACGCAGGCGGCCATGTTTGTCGCGCTTGCGCAGCGCCTCGATGAGCCGGGCGCGGGCAGTGTCCATCGCGACCTGTTCGAGCCAGCCGTCGGCGGCGAGCGGGTTGACGATCAGGATCTCGGGACCGTCGGGCTCGTCAAGGCGACGCGCGATCGCCTCGGCGATGCGGCGCGAGGCGAAATACTGGCTCTCGGCGTAGATCGTGCGCTCGGCGCGGGCGATCAGGTCGAGATAGAGCTGCTCGATCTCGTGGACGGGCTCCACGTCTTTCATATCGGGCTGGGTGCGCGAGATCGCGGCGGGCACGTTCTCGAAATGCGGAGTGAGGATGTCGGGCCAGCAGGCGTCGCGTGGCGGCGGCGCGGCGATCGGCTTGCCGCCGGCGAGCTGCCAACGTTCGCGGCAGAGTTCGCCGAGCGCTTTCGCCACCGGACCTTGCAGCGCGGTGGTGGCGTCGTGCCACGGCATATAGGTCGCACCGTCGGGGTCGACGCGGCGCGGCTCGTCGTCGCAGTGGCTGCGGGTGTCCCAGCGCTTGTTGGTCATGTCGATGCCGCCGCAGAAAGCGAGGCAGTCGTCGATCACGACGATCTTCTGATGATGCGACGCGCCGGGCGGATGACGGCTGTCGAGCTTCGGGTGGATGCGCGGGTGGAGCATCCAACGCACCGTGGTGGTGAGCGTTTTCGGCCGGAGATACGTCTTGAGCGCACCGACATCCCAACGCAGCAAATGGATATCGAGTTCGGGATTGCGTCTCGCCAGCCAGGTGATGAACGGGCCGACCTGCTCGGGCGCGTCGGGCGCGTCTTCGGAGGGCTCTGCCAGGCGGATGCGGGCGTCGAAGTCCCAGCCGATCAGCAGGATCTGGCGTTTCGCCAGCAGCATGGCGTCGCGCGCGGCGCGGAAATAATCCTCGGCGTCGACGATCACCGAGACGCGGTCGGCATGCTCGACTCGCCACGCATTATGGCCGGGGCGGATGACCTTGCCCGCGGCGGCACTCACAGGATTTCGCGGACCTTCTCCGGCGGCCGGCCGAGCCGCACGCCCTTTTCGGTTTCGACCAGCGGGCGCTCGATGAGCAAAGGATCGACGATCATCGCGTCGAGAATCGCGTCGTCGTCGGCGGTTTTGAGCGATTTGGCGGCATCCTCCGCCATGCGCAGCCCGGCGCGGGGACTGATCCCGGCGCGGGCATAGAGCGCCGCGAGCTTCTCGCGGGACGGCGGCGTCTTGAGATACTCGACGATCTCGACCTCGGCGCCGGCTTCCTGAAGGATCGCCAGCGCCTCGCGCGACTTCGAGCAGCGGGGGTTGTGGTAGATCGTGGCTTTCATTTCATCTCACTCGTTCGTCCCCGGACTGGATCCGGAGTTGTCGAAGCACCGTTCTTTCTTCTGGCCCTCGATAGAAAAGAGAAAGACTGCCCTTCGACAAGCTCAGGGCGAACGGTGGAAGTTAGTCCGCCTGCTTCGCCAACCACTCTTCCAGCCATTTGATCGTGTACGCCCCCTGCTGGAACTCGGGATCGTCGAGCAGTGCCTGGTGCAAGGGGATCGTCGTCTTCATGCCGGTGATGACGAACTCCTCGAGCGCGCGGCGCAGGCGCATCAGGCAGCGTTCGCGAGTCGAGCCGTAGACGATCAGCTTGGCGATCATGCTGTCGTAATAAGGCGGCACCCGATAGCCGGCATAGAGCCCCGAATCGACGCGGACGTGCATGCCGCCGGGCGCGTGGAACTGCTGCACCGTGCCCGGCGAGGGGGCGAAGGTCCGCGGATCCTCGGCGTTGATCCGGCACTCGATGGCGTGGCCGCGGAAATTGATCTGGTGCTGCTCGCAGGAGAGGCCATGGCCCTCGGCGACGCGGATCTGCTCGCGGACGAGATCGAGCCCGGTAATCATCTCGGTGACCGGATGCTCGACCTGCAGGCGGGTGTTCATCTCGATGAAGTAGAACTCGCCATTTTCCCACAGGAATTCGATCGTCCCCGCGCCGCGATAGCCCATGTCGGCCATCGCCTTTGCGCAGATCGTGCCGATCCGCTCGCGATCAGCCTGGCCGAGGATCGGAGAGGGAGCTTCCTCGAGCACCTTCTGGTGACGGCGCTGTAGCGAGCAGTCGCGCTCGCCGAGATGGACGGCATTGCCGTTGCCGTCGCCGAACACCTGGATCTCGATATGACGCGGATTGCCGAGATATTTTTCGAGATAGACGGTCGCGTCGCCGAACGCCGCCTTGGCCTCGCTGCCGGCCTGCTGCATCAAGGTCTCGAGCTGGTCCTCGGACGTGCACACCTTCATGCCGCGGCCGCCGCCGCCCGAGGCGGCCTTGATGATCACCGGATAACCCGCTTTGGCGGCGATCGCCTTGGCTTCGGCCAAGTCGCTGATCGCGCCGTCCGAGCCGGGGACGAGCGGTAGGCCCAGGGCACCGGCGGTGCGCTTGGCCTCGATCTTGTCGCCCATCGTGCGGATATGCTCGGGCTTGGGCCCGACGAAGATGATTCCGTGCGCCTCGACGATCTCGGCGAACTGGGCGTTCTCCGAGAGGAAGCCATAGCCCGGATGAATCGCGTCGGCGCCCGAGATCTCGGCGGCCGAGATGATGTTGGGGATGTTGAGGTACGAATCGGTCGCGGCGGGCGGCCCGATGCAGATCGCCTCGTCCGCGAGGCGGACGTGCATCGCGTCGGCGTCGGCGGTGGAGTGCACCGCGACGGTCTTGATCCCCATTTCGTGGCAGGCGCGATGGATGCGCAGCGCGATCTCGCCGCGATTGGCGATGAGGAGTTTTTTTATCTCAGGCATTTCGTGGATCCGAAAACCGCACCGTTCGCCCTGGGCCTGTCGAAGGGCGACCATCCGCATGCGAAATGCTGGAGGCCTGGTGCCCTTCGACAAGCTCAGGGCGAACGGGAAGGGACAAGCTTGGAGCGAACGGGGGAACGGTGATCATTCCACCACGACGAGCGGCTGGTCGAACTCGACCGGCTGGCCGTTCTCGACGAGGATGGCCGTGACCGTGCCGGCGGCGGGCGCAGCAATCGGGTTCATCACCTTCATCGCCTCGATGATCAGCAGCGTGTCGCCTGCCGCAACCTTGTCGCCCACCCCGACGAATGCCTTCGCCTCCGGATTGGGCTTGAGATAGGCAGTGCCGACCATCGGCGACTTGACGGCGTTCGCCGCGGCGGCGGGCGCCGGCGCGCCGGTTTCGGCTGGGGCAGGCGCCGCGGCTGCGACCGGCGCCGGTGCGGCTGCGGCCGGCGGCGCGGCATAGTGCATCGCCGGCGCGGCGGTGACGGTCCGCGCGACGCGCACCCGGCGTTCGCCGTCCTCGACCTCGATTTCGGTAAGCTGTGTCTCGTCGAGCACGGCGGCGAGCTGGCGGACCAGCTCGATATCGACGTGCATCGCCCCTTGTTTGTTATCGTCGGCCATTGCGACCCTTTATCCGATGAAAGCGCGCGCTCATGTCAGAGACGCGCGGCGGCTTCAAGCGCAAGTAGGTACGACAGCGCTCCGAAGCCGGCGATGGTTCCGCGCGCGGCACGACCGACATAGGAGATATGCCGAAAGTCCTCACGCGCATGCGGGTTGGAAAGATGAACCTCGATCACCGGCGTCGTGATGCTCTTGACGGCATCGTGCAACGCGACCGAAGTGTGGGTGTAGCCGCCCGGATTGAGGATCACTGCCCTCGCACCCCGGGCCTGCGCCTCGTGCAGCCAGTCGATGAGGTGACCCTCGTGATTCGACTGGCGCATGTCGATAGCGAGGTCGAGCTCCCTCGCGCGATCCTCGAGATCCCCCGCAATGTCGTCGAGCGTGGCCGAGCCATAGATCTCCGGCTCGCGCAGCCCCAGCAGATTGAGATTGGGGCCGTTGAGGACGTAGATCGTGTCGGCCAAGCCGGTGCCTTTCGGTTGCGGGTCTACGCATCGCCTCTATATGACCGAGCGTCAGCGATCAAATCGGGCGGCTCGTCCCTTCCCCGTTCGCCCTGAGCTTGTCAAAGGGCCGTACTTCTTCCGTCCCGCCGGTGGCGAAGAAAAGAACAGGGCTTCGACAAGCGCAGCCCGAGCGGAGGTTTACAGCGTGCACACCGACGGTACCGTCAGCATTGTCGTCAACGGCGAACACAAGCGGGTCAGCGCCGGTCTGACCATCATCCAGCTGGCCGAGCAGCTCGGGCTGGTCCCCGAAAAGATCGCCGTCGAGCGCAATCTCGAAGTGGTGCCGCGCTCCACCTTGGGCGAAGTCGTGGTGAAGGACGGCGACGAGCTCGAGATCGTCCATTTCGTCGGCGGCGGGGATCATGCGCGGCCGGTGGCGGACGACAGCTGGAGTGTCGCGGGCAAGACCTTCCGCTCGCGGCTGATCGTCGGCACCGGCAAATACAAGGATTTCGAGCAGAATGCCGCCGCGGTGGCGGCGAGCGGCGCCGAGATCGTGACCGTGGCGGTGCGCCGGGTCAATGTGTCCGATCCCAACGCGCCGATGCTCACCGACTATATCGACCCGAAGAAGGTCACCTATCTGCCCAACACTGCCGGCTGTTTCGACGCCGAGTCGGCGATCCGGACCTTGCGGCTGGCGCGCGAGGCGGGCGGCTGGGAGCTGGTCAAGCTCGAGGTGCTCGGCGAGGCACGGACGCTCTATCCCGACATGGTCGAGACGCTGCGCGCCACCGAGATCCTCGCCAGGGAAGGCTTCAAGCCGATGGTCTACTGCGTCGACGATCCGATCGCGGCGAAGCGGCTCGAGGATGCCGGCGCGGTGGCGATCATGCCGCTGGGCGCGCCGATCGGTTCGGGGCTGGGCATCCAGAACCAGGTGACGATCCGGCTGATCGTCGAGGGCGCCAAAGTGCCGGTGCTGGTCGATGCCGGCGTCGGCTCGGCAAGCGATGCGGCGGTGGCCATGGAGCTCGGCTGCGACGGCGTGCTGATGAACACCGCGATCGCCGAGGCGAAGGACCCGATATTGATGGCGGCGGCGATGAAGGCCGCGGTGGAGGCGGGCCGGCTGTCGTACCGCGCCGGCCGGATGGCGAAGCGGCGCTATGCCGATCCGAGCAGCCCGCTGGCGGGGCTGATCTAAACTCGAGTTTGTCGTCGAACGATCTGGCGCAATCCTCCCCCGCAAGGGGGAGGACCGAGCGTCGCTCACCCCGCCTTCCGCACCAGCCATACCGATCTGCCGTCGGTGCGCGGATCCTCGGGGGTGAAGGCGATCTCGAGCAAGCCGAGCTGGGCGAATAACTGGTGATACTCCGCCGGATCGAGGCTGGCGTGATAGAGCTCCTCGCCGAACTGGCAGCCGATGACTTCGCCGCTCGCCGGTCCGGTGTTGAACAGCAAGGCGCCGCCGGGCGCCAGCCAGTGTGCGATCTTGATCACCATCCGCGCCTGTTCCTCCGGGCGCAGATGGAACAGGCTGTCCCACGCGATGACGCCGTGGAAGCAGCCCTCGACCTTCACCCGGCGCATGTCGCCGCATATCCACGTCTGCCGGCCGAAACGGGTGCGGGCGAGGGTGATAATCCGGTCGGAGACGTCTATGCCGGTGAGCGTCCGACCCTTGTCGATCAAATAGCGCGCAATCGGCTCGCCGGCGCCGCAGCCGAGATCGAGGACATGGCCGCCCTTGGGAACCCCGAGCAGGAACCGATCGAGCCATGCTTTTTCGACGAACTTCCTGCGCCGCGCTTCATCGAAAGCGTGCGCGTGGCGTTCATAATGATCTGCAATCCGATCGGGCATCGCAGGAACCCCGCCGGGCGCTAACCGTTGTTAAGATCACACGCAAATACGGGGCGCAATCACGCGCCGGTTGGGCCAGGAGTTTGAAATCATGGGTGAACTTGTCGACAAGATCAAGGGCAACCTCGACGAGGCGGCCGGCAAGATCAAGCAGCAGAGCGACGATCCGGCGACGCGCGACGAAGGCGCGGCGCAGGAGCTCAAGGGCAAGGGCGAACAGTTCGCCGGCAAGGTAAAGGGCGCGCTCGGCGACGACATCTGACGCCGGGCGTTCACGCAGGAAAGGGCGGTCCCGTACCCCGGGGCCGCCCTTTTTCGCATCAGTCGGGAACGTAGAACGACCAGAGCCCGCTCGGCAGCTTGCTCGCCGCGAACTTGACCGGGCGCGTCTTGGTGCCGACCTCGCAGATCATGTACGAATGCGTCTGCATCGGCTCGAGCGGATTGGGCAGCATCACCGTCTTGCTGCCGAGCCAGCGCCATTCCTGCTGCCACACTCTCACACCCGAGAGCGCGAGCTGATCGCCCTCTCTGCCGATGTGCGCCGTCTTCCAACCCATGTCGATCTCCTTGCCCCTCTTATAGAGGCTCCGGAGCGACTTAGCGGTCGCGGATCGCGCTGATTGTCGTTGCCGGCGTGATGAATTCGACATCGGTCCTGAGGTGGAGCAGCCGGGCGCCCTTCTGCGCCAGCGCGCGCTCCAGCGCGGGCGCAAAATCCTCGGTGCGTTCGACCGTCTCGGCCCAGCAGCCATAGGCCCGGCCCAACGCGGCAAAGTCCGGATTGTGCAGCCGCGTGCCCGAAAGCCGCGCCGGATATTCGCGCTCCTGATGCATGCGGATCGTGCCATAGGCGCCATTGTCGATCACCAGCACGAGCATATTGGCATCGTGCTGGATCGCCGTGGCGAGTTCCTGCCCGTTCATCATGAAATCGCCGTCGCCGGCAAGCGCCACCACGGCGCGGTCGGGCGCGCGCAAGGCAGCGGCGACTGCGGCGGGGACGCCATAGCCCATCGCGCCGGCAGTCGGCGCGAGCTGCGACGGCTGTGCTCCGTAGCGCCAGTAGCGATGCCACCAGCCCGAGAAATTGCCGGCGCCGTTGCAGATGATCGTGTCCGCCGGCATCTGTTCGCGCATCGCCGCGACGCACTGGCCGAGATCGAGCGCGACACCCTCGCGCGGCTTCGGCGTCGACCAGTCGCGCCATTCGGCATGCGCTTCGGCAGCGGCCCCGCCGCGGATCGCGCCGATATTCTCGAGCGCGGCGGCGCCGGCGAAGCTCGCCATGTCGGCGCAGATCGCGACATCGGCGCGGTAGACCCGGCCGAGCTCGTTCGGGTCGGGATGGACGTGGATCAAGGTCTGGCCGGGATGATCCGGGGTGATCAGGGTATAGCCGTCGGTGGTCGCCTCGCCGAGCCGCGCGCCGACCGCGAGGATCAGGTCGGCGCCCTTGATGCGGGAAACCAGCTTGGGGTTCGGACCATAGCCGAGATTGCCGGCAAAGGCGGAGGATCCGGCCGGAAGCGCGTCCTGGCGACGGAAGGCACTCGCGACCGGGAGGCCGATCCGCTCGGCGAAGGCGGCGAAGCTGGCGCCCGCCGCGGGCGTCCAGCCGGCGCCGCCGACGATCGCGACCGGACGCTCGGCCTGCTGGATCAACGCCGCCATCGCCTGCATCGCGTGCCGGTCGGGCGCCTGGGTGATCCGCGGCAAGGGCGGACGATCGACGGCCTCCACCATATCGCAGAGCATGTCCTCGGGCAGGGCGATCACCACTGGGCCGGGCCGGCCGTGGGTCGCGACGTTCCACGCCCGCGCGACATATTCGGGGATCCGCCGGGCATCCTCGATCCGCGTCGCCCATTTGGCTATGGGTGCGAAGAATGCGGGGAAATCGACTTCCTGGAACCCCTCGCGGTCGCGCATGCCGCGATCGACGTCGCCGATGAACAGGAGCATCGGCTGCGAATCCTGCATCGCGACATGCACGCCGATGCTGGCATTGGTCGCGCCGGGTCCGCGGGTGACGAAGGCGACGCCCGGCCGTCCGGTCATCGCGCCATCGGCACAGGCCATGAAGCCGACGCCGCCTTCCTGCCGGCAGGTGACTAGGTTTATCGCCGGGGTGTCGTGCAGCGCGTCGAGCACGGCGAGGAAGCTCTCGCCGGGCACGTGGAAGATGCGGTCGCAGCCTTGCGCCACCAGATTGTCGACGAGGATCCGGCCCCCGGTTCGTTTCGCGGTCATCGCGCCTGTCTAGAACGGCTCGATGCGCCGCGTAACCCCCGGGCGGGCGGGTGCCTTGGGAATCGTTACGGGTCGTGATATTTGCGCTGCATGGGGGAACAGCTCACAGCGCTTGCCGGAGTGGCCATCGTCTTTGGCCTCACCTTTCTGCTGATGCGCGGCATGTGGCGCCAGATGCGGCGCGTCAACGCGCACACTGCCGAGAAAAGCCGGGAGCGTGCCGAGGTGGCCGACACGCATCCGCCGATCGAGGAGTGGGACCCGCAACAGGGCCGCTATGTGCGGCGCGCAGGCGACCCTAATGAAGAATTGCTGCGGCAGGGCGCTCGCAGTCGCGCCAGCGGCTGGCCGCTCGACCCGTGACGAAAAAGGGTCGCGCGCGCAGATGCCCGCGGCCCCGCGTTGCCAGGGCCTTGAGCGTCTCGAAACCTGGATCTTGGGTGCGTTGATAGAGGCGATTGCGTTCCTGTGCCCCCGGGCTGAGCCTGTCGAAGCCCTGTCCTTCTCTTTTGGCCTTTCGGGAGGAAGAAGAGCGGCCCTTCGACAAGCTCAGGGCGAACGGGGCGTGGAGTACAAATACAAGCGGGCGAATACGAACCATATAGGTAACATATCTTGACAAATGGTACCAATATTGTATGGTCACTGTGGATCGGAGGGGCGCATGAGCGACTCGCAGCCACGTCATCGCAGGGAAGTGCCGGGGCGGGGCCGCTGGTGCTACGATATCGCGGAAACCTTCCTCCTCGCGCTGTCGCGTACCGGCAATGTCCGTGCGGCGGCCCGGGCGATAAATTACACCACCCCGACTCTCTATTGGCGCCGGCAACGCTATCCGATGTTCGCCAGGGCCTGGGACTTCGCGCTCGAGGAGGGACGCGCCCGGGCGGCGGCGCGCTATCTGGCCCGACTGGAGTTTCAGGTGCCGTTCGACGGCGAAAGGGAAGGGGACCCCTATCCGACGGTGGACCAGGCGCTGCAGCAATTGCGGCTGCATCGCCATTCGGTTCGGGGCGGCAAGCCACAGCGTTACGATCATCGTGCGAAGCCGGCCAACATCGAAAAGGTGCGCGCCAGCATCCTGCGCAAGATCCGGGCGATCGAGCTGGTGGATGCGTGGCGCAAGGTCCCCGGGTTCGACGTGTGAATGGGCTCTGGCTCGCAACGAAGCTGAAGGTCGATCGAGGTTTGAATGGCCCGTGGGCGACCGCCGATTGCTGCGTGCGGGGGGGTGGCGATCATATAGCTTGCAAAGTCGCGGCTAAAGCCGCCAGCGTTCGCGAGCCTGCCTGAACCGAAAGAAGATCGCCACAAGCAAGAAGGGAACCCAAAACACAAAGACCACGAGTTCTCCATGTATGCCGTTCCAGAGAAACGCCAGTAGCATGACGATAAGGAGCAAATCGAAGGTGGCATGCCAACCAGCATACACCTGCTCCTTGTACGACATCGCGTGCCATTTGGCGGTCATCGTAACCAAAGTGCGATAGATCAATTTCCCTCCCCCTTCTCCTACGCGGGCTTGTGCTTCGTCACCTTCGTCAGCCGCTCATCCCAGCGCCGTTCGTCCTCATCGGCTTTCATGCAGGCAAGGTGCACGGTTCGCGCAATGTCCGCAATCGGGCGTGAGCGGTCGCTCACCAGACGAAAATTTGCTGTCAGCGCGCCCTCCCCGAAGGCAACGTTGCGAACCGGGCCGGCAAATGCGACGCTTGTCCACGTGCATCAGATGCACTCGCCATCGGACCCTCCCGCAACAAGGTAGAAGATCATGGACGTTGCAAGATGTGCCTGCCTGCTCGGGCTGACCATGACCACGGTTCTCGGCGGCAGCATGCCGGTCATGGCTAAGTCGATATCGGCAACGGTGCCGCAAGCGGCATCGACGCCGCCGAACGAGACCGCTCCGCCGAACACATTGGATGCTGCGGTCCGGAGGGACATTGTCGCGAAACTCAGCGAGGCGCTGCGGGAGCGCTATATTTTCCCCGAGGTTGGGGACCGCGCGGCAGCCCGGATCAACGCCGCGCTAGATGCAGGCGAGTATAGCGAACTGGCCGATAGAACCGATTTCGTTCAAAGGCTTGATGCGGATGTTCGCGCGATCGCCAAAGACAAGCATCTGAACGTCTTTTCGCCCATCGGCGCGCCGCCCCCGCGTGGGCCGGCCATGCCCGTCGAAGAGGAGGGTATTACCCGCGCCGACAGACTCGCCGGAGGGATCGGCTATATCGAGGTCGTGGGCTTCCCGCCGCCTCAGGCGTCCAAACCGGTCGTGGACCGGGCGATGTCGGCGCTGAAGGGCAGTCGGGCGCTCATCATCGATGTTCGCCGAAACGGCGGCGGGTCTCCCGAAGCGGTCGCCTATTTCGTGAGTTATCTCGTGAGGCAGGGCCAGCCCCTGACCGCCATCGTCTCGCGCGTGCCCAAGACGAGGGAGTTCACCCGGCATGATGCCAGCAGCACGCCGACCCCGGTCAGCTTTGCCGGGATTCCCGTGTACGTGCTGACGAGCAAGAATACTTTCTCGGGTGGAGAAGATTTCGCCTACACCGCACAGGCGCTCAAACGGGCAACCATTGTCGGCGAGGTGACCGGCGGCGGTGCGAACCCCGCTGGCCCCGTCGACCTCGGGCACGGCGTGATAGTCACCATTCCATTCGGCCGTTCCGAGAACCCGATCACCAAGGCGAACTGGGAAGGACGCGGCGTGCAGCCAGACGTGGCTGTGGCTGCAAGCGACGGGCTCGCGGTCGCGCTCAAGAGGGCGGGAGCAAGGCCCGTCAAGGAGATTGAAGCGGCATCTGTCAAAAGCGTGTTCGCCGCCCGGACGACTCCGCTGCCGGGATACGAGACAGCGATGCGCCAGTTGGTTGCAGCCTATCTGAGCGGACAGCCGGATTACTCGATCATGACGCCGGAATTTGCCGACGAGACTCGCCGGGACCTGCCTCGGCTTCACGCGGGGCTTATGCCCCTGGGCGAGCTACGATCGGTCAAGTACACCCGATCCATGATGGGTGGCGGCGAGTTCTTGCTCAGATTTGCGAAGGGGAGTCGGCTGATGCCGATTGTCCTCGACGAACATGGCAAGATCGCCGCGGCGGCCCCACCCATTCCGGTGCCCTAGGGGGAATAAGGGCCCGGGTTGGAGCGGATGCCTTGTTCGAACAAGGACACCAATCGTTAGCCTGACAGGGAGAGGCTCTGCGATATCGCGCATCGCGCACCTTTGAGACGGAATAAAGCTCGGGGTCGCCAGAGTGGTGCAAAGAAAAGGGCCGCGCGGGCAGATGCCCGCGCGGCCCCGTTTCGGTCGATCAGGCGATCAGAAGCGGATGCCGACGCCCGCCATCACCTGGTCGCGGTTGAGCTCTGCGTCTTCATAGCGCGAATAGCGATACTCGACCTTGCCGTAGAAGCGGCCGAAGCTATGCTCGATGCCGCCGCCGACGCGATAGCCGTCGAAGTTGGCGCCGTCATCGTCGACGCTGACGCGCGCATTGGTGTAGCCCGCCTTGGCGTAGAGCAGCGTCGAGGGGGCGACGACATAGCCGATGCGCGCGCCGACATAGAGGTCGCGGCCGGCGCTGACATCGTCTTCCTCGGTGGTCGCGCCGGTGATCTCGGCCTCGGCACCGATCACCGAGTTGCTGAGCTGCAGATCATAGCCGATCGCGCCGCCATAAGCGAAACCCGACGTACCCGCGCCAAAGCTGCCCGCGTGATCCCATCCGGCGACGACTTCCGCGCGCGGACCAGAGAACGGACCAGCAGCTTCCTGAGCGAAAGCAGGCGTAGCAAGAGTTGCGAGGGCAAGCGCCGACACTGCGAACAAACGCATGATGTTATCCTTCGTACTGTACTTTCACCGGTCCCAGAACAGGGCCGGGGCGCGCTACGTAGGTCTGCAAATCTCCGGGTCAACATCTTCGATGCTGCACTGCGGTAACGAATTTGAAACCGTAACCATTTTGCAACATCTGCAATGTTCTGCAGTCGTTCCGTGTGCGTATCATGTGGGCAGCGAGGGAAGGGTTGCCAAGGTTGCGGTGCAACAAAGGCCAAGTTGAAAGTCGGTTCAGGTTTGCTTGACCCGTCGGGCGAGGGCGGATTATCGCCGCGTCAGATCAGGAGAGAATCGCGCGATGAAGAAGCTCTATCCCAACGCCGAGGCAGCGCTGGAAGGGCTGCTGTTCGACGGCATGACGTTGTGCGCCGGCGGCTTCGGGCTGTGCGGCATTCCCGAGCGGCTGATCGACGCGATCCAGGCGGCGGGGGTCAAGGATCTCACCATCGCATCGAACAATGCCGGCATCGACAATGAAGGGCTCGGCAAGCTGCTGCGCTCGCGTCAGGTGAAGAAGATGATCTCGTCCTATGTCGGCGAGAACAAGGAATTCGAGCGGCAATATCTGAGCGGCGAGCTCGAGGTCGAGTTCTGCCCGCAGGGGACGCTGGCGGAGCGCTGCCGGGCCGGGGGCGCGGGCATTCCGGGCTTTTATACCAAGACCGGCGTCGGCACGCAGGTTGCCGAGGGCAAGGAAGTGAAGGTCTTCGACGGCGAGGAGTACATCCTCGAGCGCGGCATCCGCGCCGATCTGTCGATCATCAAGGGCTGGAAGGCCGACGAAAGCGGCAATCTGATCTTCCGCAAGACCGCGCGCAACTTCAACCAGCCGATGGCGACCGCGGGCAGGATCTGCGTCGCCGAGGTCGAGGAAGTCGTGCCGGTCGGCAGCCTCGATCCCGATGCGATCCACTTGCCGGGCATCTATGTGAAGCGGCTGATCGTCGGCGCACCCTACGACAAGAAGATCGAGTTCCGCACCGTGCGTCCGCGCGCCGAGAGCGTGGGGGCGGCGTGACCGGGCTGCGGCCTGCCGTCGGGGTGGCGATCGCGGCGGCGAGCGCGATGCTGCTGTCGGGCTGTGCCGCGGCGATGGTCGCGGCGCCGGTCGCGGCCGGGGCAGGCGTGCTCAAGGCGAGCAAGCAGGACCGCCCCTCGAAGCGCGATCGCAGACGCGCGGCGCAGCAGGCGCCGAAGCCCGGGCAGGTGTTCACCGCGCCCGACGGTAGCAAGGTGCAGGTCACTACGCTGACCGTGCTGCCGCGGCCGGACGGAGCCGCGGGCGGGGCCGCGAGCGGTGCACCCGCAGGAATGCAATATCTCTACGGCTCGGGCGAGGCCGCGGCGCTGAGCATCCAGGCATATCAGGCGCTGTGGAATTATCTGAAGAACGAGATCGGCTATCGCCGCGACAAGAGCCAGGTGCGCTCGGTGGTGCTAGCGCCGGGCTCGACGCTCGACAATCCGCGGTTCGAGACGTGCGGCAAGCGGCCGATGGCAGTGGTGCTCGATATCGACGAGACCGTCCTGCTCAATCTCGGCTATGAGCGCGACGAAGCCGCGCGCGGCGGCGGCTATGACGCGGCGCGGTGGCGCCGCTGGGAGCAGAGCGGCGCCGACAAGGTCGCGGCGGTGCCCGGCGCCGCCGAAGCGCTCGCCGCGGCCCGGCGCGAAGGCTTCACCGTGATCTTCAATTCCAACCGCTCGGCGGCAAGCGCGGCGCAGACCGCCGCCGCGCTCGACCATGCCGGGCTCGGGCCAGCGACGTTGTTCGACACGCTGTGGCTGCGCGGCGAAGGCGAGCCGGGCGGCAAGGATGCGCGCCGCCAGAAGATCGCCCAGCGTTACTGCGTCGTGGCGATGGCCGGCGACCAGCTCGGCGATTTCAGCGACCTGTTCAACGCAGCCGACGCGCCGGTCGCGGCGCGGCGCAACAGCGTCGGCGGGACCCTGCTCGCGCCGCTCTGGGGTGCGGGCTGGTTCATGCTGCCCAATCCGGTCTACGGCACCGGCCTGAAGGGCGGGCTCGACGAGATCTTTCCGCCCGAGGCGGTGTGGACCGATCCGGGCGCGGCGCCGCGATGAGCGCCGCGCGCAATCCGTGGCTGCTCGCCGGCGGGCTTGCCAGCGTCGCCGCGGCGCTCGCGCATCTCGCCTGCATCGCCGGCGGCAGCAGCTTGTATCGCGCGATCGGCGCGCCGCCGCAGGTGGTGCGCGCGGTCGAACTGGGTTCGTCGCGGCCGGCATGGTTCACAATGGGGATCGCGGCCGGGCTGATGATCGCGGCGGCCTATGCCTTTGCCGGGGCGGGGGTGATCCGGCGTCTGCCGTTGCTGCGCCTCGGCCTGATCGCGATCGCCGCCGTCTATGTCGGCCGGGGGCTGCTGTTTCGCCCGGAGATGCTCGGCCGGCCCGACCTTTCCCAGACCTTCGCTCTCGTGTCGGCCGCGATCGTGCTGGCGATGGGACTGGTGCACGCCGTCGGCCTGTGGCGCGGCTGGAAGCAATTGTGACTGGAGACCAACGATAATGCCCTGGACCCGTGACGAAATGGCCGCGCGCGCGGCGCGCGAGCTGCAGGACGGCTTCTACGTCAATCTCGGCATCGGCATCCCGACGCTCGTCGCCAACCATATTCCGGAAGGCGTCGAGGTCACGCTCCAGTCGGAGAACGGCATGCTCGGCATCGGGCCCTTCCCCTATGAAGGCGAGGAGGATCCCGACCTGATCAATGCCGGCAAGCAGACGATCAGCGAACTGCCCCAATCGGTCTATTTCGGCTCCGAGCAGAGCTTCGCGATGATCCGTGGCGGGCATATCGACCTGACCGTGCTCGGCGCGATGGAAGTCAGCGAAAAGGGCGACATCGCCAACTGGATGATCCCCGGCAAGATGATCAAGGGCATGGGCGGGGCGATGGATCTCGTCGCCGGCGTCAAGAAGATCATCGTCGTCATGGAACACACCAGCAAGAACGGCGACCCCAAGTTCCTTCCCGAATGCAGCCTGCCGCTGACCGGCAAGAACGTCGTCGACATGATCATCACCGACCTCGCGGTGTTCCAGCGCAGCGATCACGACAGCCCGTTCAGGCTGATCGAGCTGGCGCCCGGCGTCACGGAAGAGGAAGTGGCGGCAAAGACGAGCGCGCATTATTCGGCACTCGTCTCCTGAATTGCGCATTGTCGCGGCAGAACTGCGCTGCGAACGGCTACAGTATAGCCTCGTGCCGCATAGTGTGGCATCTTTCCGGTCCGGAGCATTGCTCCGGAGCGGACGGGGGTCTCGGCTATGCCACAAGACGAAGCATGCGCCAGCAAGGTTGCGGAGATCGTCAAGGGGCGGAAGGACCCTGCGGGCGAACTGATCATCAAGGTCTATTCCTACAATCCGCCGCTTTACGCGATCTATCGCACGCGCGACCGACTGATCGTGCAGTTCGCCGATTCGGAACTCGCGCCGCTCAGAGAGCAACAGCGCGCACGAATAGTGCCGCTGATGCCGATGCGCGGCCAGATCAACGGCCTGATCAACGGGTGGCGCAGCGCCAATGACGACGGCAGCTCGGAAAGCGAGACCGACGGCGACGCCGAGGGGAATCGCGAAAAGCCCGAGGCGCGGGCGCTGGGCTGGTGGGGCGGATTGCTCGAGCCGCGCCGGGCCGCCGCCAGACGCGAGCAGTTCCGCAAGGTCTGCCGCTACGACCGCCGGGTCGCCGATGCGATCATCACCGTGCTCGAGGACGAGGCCAATCTCAAGTTGGCGCAGGAGCTGCTCGCCCAGGTCAAGAACGACCTGATCGCCGAGCGCACTGCGATCGCACGCGGGCAATATGTCAAACTCGCCGCCCTGCTGGCGGTCGGCGTGGTGGCGCTGACCGGACTCCTCGCCGCGGGTTTCTTCGACCGTCTCCACCGCTTTCCGATCGAGCTCACGCCGGTCTGGACGGCAGTGGCGGGTGGCACGATCGGCGCCTTCTTCTCGGTCGCCACCGGACTGAAGACCCGCGACGTCGTCATCGACCTGCAAAATCGCGAAAACCGCATCGACGTGATGCTGCGGATGGTGATCGGCGCGATTTCGGGAGCGATCCTCTACAGCCTGTTCGCCACCGGCCTTGTCTCGACCACCTTGTTCAAGCGCGAGATCATCGTGCGCGGCGCGGAAGTCGGGCCGTCCTATAGCGACCTGACCGTATTCCTGATCGGCTTCGTCGCTGGCTTCTTCGAGCGCCTCGTCCCCAATCTCCTGAGCAAGACCAATTTCGGTACGGCGGAGCCGGCCGGCAAGGATACGCCGGTGCAGGTCGCGCCGGCGCCCGGCGACGAGGGGCGGGGGGGCAAGGAGAACGCGGCAGGCGCTGTCGCGGAGGGGAATGGCGAAGCGGCGCCGCCCGCCGACGCGCCGGCTGTCGAGGCTCTGCAAGAGGATGCCGTGGCGGCGCCGGCCGGTGCCGCCGACGCTGGTGCGGCGGAGGCAGGCACGGTCGACAATCCCGATGCGGCCGGGCCCGGAACGGCGGTATCCGCCGACGATCCGGAAGCGGCGGCGCGACCGCAAGGCGCCTGAGCGCCGCGTTGACGCCTGACCGGGCGAGGCGTAGCCTCACAGGATGGGCTGGTTCCGCCGCCGCTATCTCGACCTGCTGGGCTCGATCTACATCTACAACGAGCACCGC
Organism: Sphingomonas psychrotolerans; assembly: GCA_032334595.1. Taxonomy (GTDB): domain Bacteria; phylum Pseudomonadota; class Alphaproteobacteria; order Sphingomonadales; family Sphingomonadaceae; genus Sphingomonas; species Sphingomonas psychrotolerans_A. Next base: position 17,523 of record JALMLT010000003.1, read on the forward strand.
GGTTACACGAGCATCGATCGCGTGCTCGAGGCGGTACGGGCGCGGTCGCCCGACGATCACGCGCTGATCGCCGCGATCGAAAAACACCGCGCCGACGAGCGCAAGCATTATCTGATGTTCAAGCGCTGGTTCGAGCTGCAGGGCAAGATGCCGCTGCGTGTCGATCGTACCTGCGGCCATATCGACCGCTTCGTCGAGATCATGTTCCGCCGCACGATCGACGATCTCGACACGGCAGCGATCATCGCCAGCGACGACCAGTTCGAGAAGCTCTGCCGGGTGATATCGCTCACCGAGCAGCGCGGCTATCGGCAGGTCGACATCCTGCTGCGCCATCCGCTGGTCAAGGGCGACAAGGTGCTGATGAAGATCTTCGCGATCATCGAAAAGGACGAGCCGAGCCACTGGGCGCCCTATAACGGCTGGCTGCGGGCGAACGGCAAGCGCGATCCGAAATGGTGGGAGCGGGCGATCGACAGCTTCATCCATTCGGAGCTGCTGTTCGTGAAGCTGCCGGTGCTCTTCCTCAATCCCTGGCTGGCACGCCGGACCGACTGGGCCGATGCGCGGGATCCTGCGCAGCGCCTCGCGACGCCGCTTCCGGCCGGGTTGTAGCCGCGGCGGGCAGAGTGGGCGGCACGCGGGACGCGGTAGAATATGGCAAATCGGGAATCCGGACCCTCACCCTTCCGGGGAGGGACCCGGAGTGTCTTCAGTCGGGCAGTCGTTGAAGGCCGGTGCCCGGCCTCTCCTGCCGCGGCACAGATGGCCGATCAACGGACCTCAGGGAGCTTTGCACCCGATGCCACCGACGAAGGTATCCCAAATCCATTCCAAGGCCGAGCAACCTGCTTGCTGCTTGGGAAGCACGCTCGCGGCAGAGGAAAGCAATGCCAGAAATGCGAGCGCGCCAAATGCAATGGATTTCATGATATTACCTCATCTCAGAAGGGTGCGATCATAGAAAATTACTCGCGTGCGGCCGACATGACATCTTCCCCGCATCGGAGAACTTCCAACCAACAAGCAGTCAAGTCAAGTGAAGATCTGTTGAAGGTTATTGATGAACAGGTTCGCATCTGATGGGTCTCTGAAGAGAGGCTGCTCAGGCGAGCAATGGCTGTTTCCTGGCTGCCGGGACTCGGCTAGCGGACGCGCATGCGTATTCTGCTGACAGGTTCTTCCGGCTGGCTGGGCCGTTTCCTCGCGCCGATGCTGCGCGCGCGCGGCGATGTGGTGACCGGGCTCGATGTCGCGCCCGGCGCGGACACCCAGGTGACCGGCTCGGTCGCCGACCGGGCGCTGATCGATCGCGTTTTTGCCGAGCGCGGCATCGAGGCGGTGATCCATGCCGGGGCGCTGCACAAGCCCGACATCGTCCGCTATCCGGCGCAGGCGTTCGTCGACGTCAACGTCACCGGCACGCTCAACCTGCTCGAAGCGGCGGCAAAGGCGGGGCACGACCGCTTCGTCTTTACCTCGACCACGTCGCTGATGATCAGCCAGGCGATCCGCGACGAACTTGCCGGGCATGCGGTGTGGCTCGACGAGGCAAGCGGGCCATTGGAGCCGCGCAACATCTATGGCGTGACCAAGCTCACCGCCGAGCAGCTCTGTCGGCTGGCGCAGCTCGAGCATGGGCTCAATTGCGTCGTGCTGCGCACCAGCCGCTTTTTCCCCGAGGAGGACGATACCCATCGGACACTGTCCGGCGAGAATATGAAGGCGAACGAGCTGCTTCACCGGCGGCTGACGGTCGAGGACGCCGCCCGCGCGCACATAGCGGCGCTCGATCGCGCGCCGGATGTGGGCTTCGGCAGCTTCATCGTCTCGGCACCGACGCCTTTCCTCCGCAGCGAATGCGATGAACTCAAACGCGATGCCGCGACAGTAATCGCAAGGCATTTCCCCGATGCACCTGCGTTATACGCTGGCAAAGGCTGGGAACTGCCCAAATCGATTGGTCGCGTCTACGACGCTGCGCGAGCAGAGCAAGTCTTGGGCTTCCGCTGCGAGACCGATTTTCATGCTTTGATGGCAGCGTTGCGGGGTGGCGCCGCGCTGCCCTTTGCGCATGATCCGGAATATGTCTCGCCGAAGGAGGTCCCCGGGATCGCATGACTTGACGGCTTCCGGCATACATTGCCGGCGTAACAAGTATTTGATCTTGGGGGAATTATGCGCTGGATATTGCGCGGACTGGCGGTGCTCGCCGGCCTGATCCTGTGTGTGCTGGTCATCGTCTATGTCGGATCCGAATGGGTGATCCGCAAAGGTCACGCCGTGCCGATGGCCGAAGTCGCGATTCCGCGCGATGCCGCGTCGATCGCCGAGGGCGCCCGTATCGCCCGCATCGCCAGCTGCCGCGACTGTCACGCTGCCAACGGCCAGGGGAAGGTGCTGTTCGAGGATCCGATGCTCGGCCGCATCGCGCCGCCGCCGCTCGCCCGGATGGCGGCGACGATGACCGATGGCGAACTCGTCCGCGCGATCCGCCATGGCGTGCACAAGGACGGCTCGTCGCTGTTCATCATGCCGACCCACGCGCTGGGGCACCTCTCGGACGAGGATGTCGGGCGCATCGTCGCGTGGATCCGCACGCTCAAGCCGGGGGCCGGGGATTCGCAGGCGAGCATGGCTTATGGCCCGATCGGCCGCGCGCTGATCCTCGCGGGCAAGCTGCCGGCGATGGCGAGTTCGGCGAAGCTCTCCGAGGCGAAACGGCCGGCGGACATGGGGCGGTACGTCACGGATTTCGCCTGCCTCGCCTGCCACAAGCTCCATCAGGACGGGACGATGGAGGACGGCAGCACAAAGGTGCCCGCGCTGGCACCGATGGTCGCGGCCTATGATCCAGCGCGGCTGAGGAAGCTGTTGCGCACCGGGGTGGGTACGAAGCCCGACCATGGCCTGATGAGCGTGGTCGCGCGCGAGAGCTTCTTCGTGCTCACCGATGCGGAGATCGCGGCGATCCAGGCGTATCTGAAAGGCGAGGCGGAACGCGCGCCGGCGCAATAGGCTTATGCCGCCATTTCGTCACCCCGGCCTTGGGCCGAGGTCCACCGGGAGGCGGCGGCTGGACAGGAGGTTTGAGGGCATCGCGCGAGGCGCAGTGGACCCCGGAACAAGTCCGGGGTGACGTGTATGGCTCGGGCAAGGAAAGCTCCGCTTGGCGACGCAAAATTGCGTAGCGGCTTGCTCTGGCGCACGATCGGACTAGATCGCCTGCATGGCCAGCAAACCCCTCACGCTCTACGAGAAGATCTGGGCGGATCATGTCGTCGAACGCCGCGACGACGGCACCTGCCTGATCTATATCGACCGGCACCTCGTCCACGAAGTCACCAGCCCGCAGGCATTCGCCGGGCTTCGCGCCGCCGGGCGGCCGGTGCGCCGGCCCGATCTCACGCTGGCGGTGCCCGACCATAATCTGCCGACCACCGCGCGGGTCGATGCCGCCGGCAATGCGCTGCCGATCGCCGATCCGGCGAGCGCGGGGCAGCTCGCCGCGCTGCGCAGCAACGTCGACGAGTTTGGCGTGCCCTATATCGATGCGCTCGATGCGCGGCAGGGGATCGTCCATGTCGTCGGGCCGGAACAGGGATTCACCTTGCCCGGCACCACCCTCGTCTGCGGCGACAGCCATACCTCGGCGCACGGGGCGCTCGGCGCGCTGGCGTTCGGCATCGGCACCAGCGAGGTCGAGCATGTCCTCGCCACCCAGACCTTGCTGCTTCAGCAGATGAAGACGCTCGAGATCCGCGTCGACGGCAGCCTGGGGTTCGGGGTCAGCCCCAAGGACGTCGTCCTCGCGATCATCGGCAGGATCGGCGCGGCCGGCGGCACCGGCTATGTCATCGAGTTCACCGGCGAAGTGATCCGTGCGATGTCGGTCGAGGGGCGGCTGACCGTCTCGAACATGTCGATCGAGGGCGGCGCCCGCTCGGGGCTGATCGCGCCCGACGAGATCACGTTCGACTATATCAAGGGCCGGCCGCTCGCCCCGAAAGGCGCGGATTGGGACAAGGCGGTCGCCTATTGGCGCAGCCTGCCGACCGATCCGGGCGCGGTCTATGACAAGTCGGTCGTCCTTCACGCCAGCGACATCGCCCCGTCGCTGACCTGGGGCACCAGTCCCGAGGATGTCGTGCCGATCACCGGCGCGATCCCCGATCCCGAGAGCTTCGCCGATCCCTCCAAGCGCGTCGCCGCGCAGAAGTCGCTCGATTATATGGGCCTCCGGCCCGGCACTGCGATGCAGGATATCGGCATCGAGCATGTCTTCATCGGCAGCTGCACCAACAGCCGGATCGAGGATCTCCGCGCCGCCGCCGCGGTGGTGAAGGGCCGCCATGTCGCCGACCGCATCCGCCAGGCGCTGATCGTCCCCGGCTCGGGGCTGGTCAAGCGCCAGGCCGAGGCCGAGGGGCTCGACCGCATCTTCACCGAGGCCGGGTTCGAGTGGCGCGAGCCCGGCTGCTCGATGTGCCTCGCGATGAATCCGGACAAGGTGCCGGCCGGCGAACGTTGCGCTTCCACCTCGAATCGAAACTTCGTAGGAAGGCAGGGTCCGGGCGCGCGAACCCACCTGCTGTCTCCCGCCATGGCGGCGGCGGCGGCAGTGACGGGGCGCCTCACCGATGTCAGGGAGCTGATGTCGGCGGATGCGTGAGAGGAATGCGTATGAAGCGCGCTTTGGTCGTGTTGATCGTCGGAACCGTGCTGAGCGGCCTCGCCGCGGCCTATGCCTCGGCACACAACAAGCCGTCGTCGGTGCAGTCGCCACCCGACCCGAACTGACCGCCGCCCGTCGCGGCCTGCTGGAGGCGCGGCGCCGCGCCGGGGGGAATATTGCCATGAAGATCGCCGCCGCTTTCGCCGCGCTGGGCGCAATGCTCGCCGCGCCTGCCGCGCTCGCGCAGGCGGCGCCCGACGTCGAGCTCTGGCGGCTCGATTGCGGCGGGCTGGAGGTCTCCGACTTCGCCGAGTTCAGCGATACGCATCGCTATGACGGCCAGCCCCATACCTTGGTCGACAGCTGCTACCTGATCCGCCACGGCAGCGACTATCTGCTCTGGGACACCGGAATCAGCGGCGACGCGCTCGGCAAGAAGCTGGTCGACGGCGCCTTCACGCTGACGCTCAAATCGCGGGTGGTGACCCAGCTCGCGCAGATCGGCGTCAAGCCCGAGCAGATCGGCCGCGTCGGCATCAGCCATTATCACGACGACCACACCGGGCAGGTCGGCGACTTCGCCCATGCGACCTTGCTGATCGGCGCCGGCGACTTCGCCGCGATCAAGGCGGGCAACGCGTCCTATCCGAATTGGGCGAGCCTGTTCAAACCGTGGATCGACGGCACCGCCAAGGTCGATGCGGTGGGCTACGACAGGGACGTGTTCGGCGACGGCAGCGTGGTGATGCTCGGCATGCCGGGCCATACGCCGGGCCACCATGTGCTGCTGATCCGGCTGAAGAGCGGCGCGGTTCTGCTCTCGGGCGACCAGTTCCACGCGACCGAGAGCTTCGACCACGATCAGGTGCCGATGTTCAACAGCGACCGCGCCGACACGCTCGCCTCGACCGACCGATTCAAGCAGATCGCGACCAACCTCAAGGCGAAGGTGGTGATCCAGCACGAGCCCGCCGACGTGGCGAAATTGCCGACCTTTCCGAAGAGTGCCCGCTGATGGAACCGGTCCGCCAGGTCGAGGGGCGCGCCTATCCGTGGGGCGCCAAGAATATCGACACCGACATCATCATCCCCGCGCATTGGCTCAAGACCACGACGCGCGAGGGGCTCGGCAAGGGCGCGTTCGAGACGGTGCGCGCGCAGCCGGACAATATCTTCGACGATCCTCGCTATGCCGGCGCGCCGGTGCTGATCGCCGGCGACAATTTCGGCTGCGGATCGAGCCGCGAGCACGCCGCCTGGGCACTCGCCGACATGGGCGTCAAGGCGGTGATCGCGCCGAGCTTCTCCGACATCTTCTCGGGCAATGCCTTCAAGAACGGCATCGTGCCCGTCGTCCTGCCGCAGGATGCGATCGACCGGCTGGTCGAAGTCGCCCGCGAAAACGAAGTCACCGTCGACCTCGAGACGATGACCGTCACCACCCCGTTCCAGGACCGCTTCCCGTTCCATCTCGATCCGTTCCGCCGCCAATGCCTGCTGGAAGGGCTGGACGAGATCGGCATGACGCTGGCAAAAGATACCGAGATTTCGAAATACGAATCCGGTGTCGCCACGTCGCGGCCGTGGATCGCAGTGGGAGCAGGCAATGAAGGCACTATTATCGCAGGCGCCGGGCGGACCTGAAACTCTAAGCGTCGCCGAATTGCCCGACCCGGTTCCGGGCAAGGGGCAGGTGCTGGTCGCGGTGAAGGCCTGCGCGATCAATTATCCCGACGTGCTGATCATCGAGGACAAATATCAGTTCAAGCCGCCGCGTCCGTTCGCGCCGGGCGGCGAGATCGCCGGCGTCGTTGAGGCGGTGGGGGAGGGCGTGACGCAGTTCGTCCCGGGCGACCGCGTTCTCGGCGTGATCGGCCATGGCGGCTTGGCCGAAAAGGTGCTCGCCGGCGCCGGGCAGCTCTATCCGCTCCCCGAAGGGCGCAGCTTCGAAGAGGGTGCGGCGCTCCTGCTCACCTATGCGACGACGATCCACGCGCTGCTCGACCGCGGCCGGCTGCAGGCGGGGCAGACGCTGCTGGTTCTCGGCGCGGCTGGCGGCGTCGGCCTCGCGGCGATCGAGCTGGGCAAGGCATTCGGCGCGCGGGTCGTCGCCGCGGTGTCGTCGGACGAGAAGGCCGCGGCTGCGCGCTCGGCCGGTGCCGACGAGACTCTCGTCTATCCGCGCGCGCCGTTCGACAGGGAACAGTCGAAGGCGCTGAGCGAGGCGTTCAAGGCCGCGGCAGGACCCAGGGGCGCCGATGTGATCTACGATCCGGTCGGCGGCGACTATGCCGAGCCGGCACTGCGCGCGATTGCGTGGGAAGGACGCTATCTGGTGGTCGGCTTTCCCGCCGGCATCCCGAAGCTGCCGCTCAACCTCACCTTGCTCAAGAGCTGCGACGTCTGCGGCGTGTTCTGGGGCGCCTTTGCCGCGCGCGATCCGCAGGCCAACCAGGCGCATGTCGAGCGGCTGTTCGCCTTGTGGGAAGAGGGCCGGATCGCGCCGCGCGTGACCGAGGCGTACGCGCTGGAGGACGGCGGCAAGGCGATCGCCAAAATGGCGGCGCGCAAGGCGATCGGGAAACTGGTGGTGACGCTCTAAAAATCCTCCCCCGGAGGGGGAGGGGGACCGCGAAGCGGTGGAGGGGTAGTCTCCGCAAGCGACGTGGCTCGTGGAGACTACCCCTCCGTCGCGCTGCGCGCGCCACCTCCCCCTCCGGGGGAGGATCTTGCAGAAGCCGTTGCCTCGCGCTTCGCACCCTCCTATCTCGGCCGAAACGAACAAAGGGCGAGCCACATGACCACTTTCGACGATCGCGAGCGCGCATTCGAGGCGAAGTTCGCCCGCGACGAGGACATCGCGTTCCGGATCAGCGCGCGGCGCAACCGGCTGCTGGGGCAATGGGCCGCGGCCAAGATGAACCTCACCCCCGAAGAGACCGACGCCTATGCCAAGGCCGTCGTCCAGGCCGATTTCGAGGAGGCCGGCGACGAGGACGTGATCCGCAAATTGCTCGGCGACCTGCTCGCCGCCGGCGTCGAGATCGACGATGCGACGATCCGTCAGGCGATCAGCGACCAGACCGTCGAGGCGCGCCGCCAGTTGATGGGCGAAGCGTGATGCCGATGCCCGCCGCCGAGATCGAGGAACTGATCCGCGCCGGCATTCCCGATGCGCGCGTCGAGATTACCGACCTTGCCGGCGACGGCGACCACTATGCAGCGCGGGTTGTCGCCCCCATGTTCAGGGGGATGCCGCGCGTGCGCCAGCACCAGGCGGTTTATGCAGCGCTCGGCGGGCGCATGGGCGGCGTGCTCCACGCGCTCCAGCTGACCACCGAAGCGCCGGCCGAGGAGTGAGTGAAATGACCGACGACGTTCAGGCGCGCATCCAGGGGCTGGTCGATGCCAGCCCGGTATTGCTGTTCATGAAGGGCAGCCCGCTCTTCCCGCAATGCGGCTTTTCGAGCCGCGCCGTGGCGATCCTCAATCATCTCGGCGTCGAGTTCGAAAGCGTCGACGTGCTCCAGGACCAGGGCGTCCGCCAGGGCATCAAGGCCTTCTCCGACTGGCCGACGATCCCGCAGCTCTATGTGAAGGGCGAATTCATCGGCGGATCGGACATCATGATGGAGATGTACGAGAGCGGCGAACTCGCGCAATTGCTGGCCGACAAGGGCGTCGCGGCGCAGGCTTGAGCGCCTCGCCAATCGCGAACGGCAGGCTTGCGTAGTACTGTGCTCCTGCGAAAGCAGGAGCCCAGGGCCGCAAGCGACACGGCATGAAACCTGTGCTCCTGCTTTTGCAGGAGCACGGGACGTATCATCGGGTGCCATTATTTCCCCTCCCTGCAAGGGAGGGGCTAGGGGTGGGTAAGAAAAGGCCGGGCTAGATGCCCGGCCTTTTCTTTTTCTCCTCGCAGCTCGTTGGGCTCGCCTTCGGCTCGCACCCACCCCCGGCCCCTCCCTTGCAGGGAGGGGAGCACAAACGCCTTCGCCTTGGGGTGAGGGCCCGCGAAAGCAGGAGCACGAGCTTGCCTGCCGACTCGCATCGATTTCTGGAGAACCCGGGTCGGGTGGGTCGACGCGAGACCGGTAAGTAAGCGGTCGACCCACCCTGGAATGAAGCGATAAACGCTCGGGTGCTCCATACTTTGCACCGCGCGTGCCAATTCCGGCGATCCGCGCTTTTCCAATGGCTTCGATGGTTAACGCTCCGGAGCGCCCAAGCCGCAGTGTAAATTTGGCCGACAGCGTCCGGGCTGTGGCTCCCCCGCAGACCCGCGGCTGCAACAAACCGTTCATCGGCCATTCAGCCCATTGACTACAGACGTAATCGTAACGATTACAGGCGTAGTCAAAAGAGGGACTCATGACTGAACGGATCAGCGAAGCCGAGCAGACCGTGATGGAGGTGCTCTGGGAGGAGTCGCCGCTTACGGCGCAGGAAGTCGCCGAGCGGGTTCCCGCGGAGCGCGACTGGAGTGCCAACACGGTCAAGACCCTGCTCGGCCGGCTGCTCGCCAAGAGCATCATCGCGCATGAGGAAGATGGCCGGCGCTATCGCTATCGCCCGCTGGTCGAGCGCGCCGACTATGTGGTCGGCGAGTCGCGCCGGTTCATGGATCGGCTGTTCGGCGGCAAGCTCACGCCTCTGGTCGCGCATCTCGCCGAGCGCGATGCGATCACCGATCAGGACATCGCCGAGATCGAGGCGCTGCTCAAGGAGCTGAAGTCATGATCGGCTGGGCACTCGAGACCTTCGTCGCCACCAGCCTGCTGATGCTGCTGGTGCTCGCGCTGCGCGCGCCGGTGCGCAAGAGCTTCGGCCCGCACATGGCCTATGCATTGTGGCTGCTGCCGGTGGCGCGGCTGCTGCTGCCGCCGCTGCCCGAGAGCTGGCGCGAGCAGGCCGTCGCGCCGGTCGCCGCTGCCAGCGACATCGTCGCGGTCTATTTCGTCGAGCCGCTCGGCGCCGCACCCTCGGCCGGGGCGGAGGGCAGCTTCGGCCCGTGGATGGTGGTGCTGCTGCTCTGGGCGGTCGGCGCCGCGGGGTTCCTTGCCTATCATCTGATCGCGCACAGCCGTTACACCGCCAATCTGCTGCGCCGGGCGCGGGTCGACCGGACCGTCGCACAGGGCAAGGTGCGGGTGATCGAGACCGACGCTGCGCACGGGCCTTTGGCCTTCGGGGTGTTCCGCAAATATGTCGCGTTTCCGCGCGATTTCTCCGAACGCTATGACGAACTGGAGCGCGATCTCGCGCTCGCCCATGAGCTCGGCCATCATGTCCGCGGCGATCTGATCGCCAATTGGGTCGCGCTGTTCGTCCTTGCGCTTCACTGGTTCAATCCGATCGCCTGGAAGGCCTTCCGCGCCTTCCGCGCCGATCAGGAAATGGCCTGCGACGCCCTCGTGCTCGCCGGCCGCGCCCAGGCACTGCGCCATGCCTATGGCCGTGCGATCGTCAAGTCCGCGCATGGGGGTGCGGTCTCGGCGGCATGTCACTTGCACACGATCAACGAAGTCAAAGGGAGGTTACGCATGCTTTCGAAGACCCGGCAATTTTCCCCCACCCGCGCTGCCGCGGGATTGATCGGGGTCGGCGCGCTCTCGGTCGCGGCACTCGGGCTCACCGCCTCGGGCACCTCGGCGGCGGAGACGCTCAAGGCGAAGGTCGAGACCGTCACCGGCGTGACGCTCGATCAGGACATGCCGGCGCCACCCGCGCCGCCTGCACCAGCCGCCGCGCCTGAAGCGCCCGAACCGCCTGAGGCCGCCGAAGCGCCCGAGGCTCCGTCCGCGCCGCACAAGCCGCACGTCTATCGCTTCAGCACGAGCGAGGACGGCAAGAAGGACGGCAAGAAGATCCGCAAGATGGTCATCGTCCGCACCGACGGCAGCAAGGACGAGATCGCGATGCCCGACATGCCGCCGATCCGGGTGTTCGCGCCGGATATCCGCGACGGCAAATGCGGCAAGGGCGAGCCGACCGTCGAGCACCGCAAGAATGGCGACAAAAACGTCATGATCATCTGCACCGACCGGATCGAGGCGATGAGCGAGAATGCCACCCGGCTCGCGATGCGCCACAAGGCCTTCGGGCTGGAGAGCGCCCGGATGGGCCTGCGCATGGCGCGCCGCTCGATCGAGGCCGAGAGCGACCTGTCGGCCGAGGAGCGCGCCCGGGCGCTCAAGGGCATCGACGCGGCGGAGGCCGAGCTGGCGAAGCAGCGCGACGCGGATTGACGAGAGGGGAGGGGCGTCCGCATGCCCCGCGGACACCCTTCACGACGGGGCCGGCTGAACTCCTTCGCAGCCGGCCCCGTTTTTGTTTTTGACGCCCCTCCCTGGAAGGGAGGGGAAGGGGGTGGGTGAGGAAAGCCGGGCTCGATGCCCGGCCTTTCCTCCCTTCCATGTGCGTTGTTGGGCTCGCCTTCGGCTCGCACCCACCCATGATCGGGTGAACAGCGCCCCGCGCTGTTCAGGCCATGCCGGGGGCATGGCCGACCCGATCATCCTCCCTTGCAGGGAGGGGAGAAGGGTTGCGCCTGGCTCCGGTAACCGCCACATCGGCCGCATGAACGAGGCTCCCACTGGCGTCGCGCTCGCGGTCGAGCCGCTGGTCACGCGCGTCCTCGCGCCCAACCCGTCGCCCTTCACCTATACCGGCACCCAGACCTATCTGGTCGGCACCAGCGAACTCGCGGTGATCGACCCCGGTCCCGACGAGCCTGCGCACCTCAAGGCGCTGCTTGCTGCGATCGCTGGCCGCCCAGTGACCGCCATCCTCTGCACCCACACCCACCGCGACCACAGTCCCGCTGCGGCGCCGCTCAAGGCGGCGACCGGCGCGCCGATCATCGGCTGCGCGCCGCTGTCGCTCGCCGATGCCGGCCCGCGCGCCGACGCCGCGTTCGACACGAGCTACAGCCCCGATCGGGTGCTTGGCGACGGCGAAAGCGTGGTCGGTCCTGACTGGACGCTGGTGGCGGTCGCCACGCCCGGCCATACCTCGAACCATCTCGCCTTCGCCCTGCCAGAGGCGGGCGCTTTGTTCACCGGCGATCACGTCATGGGCTGGTCGACCACCGTGGTCGCGCCGCCCGACGGCGACATGGCGAGCTACATGGCCAGCCTCGACAAATTGATCGGCCGCGACGACCGCATCTATTACCCGGCGCATGGCGATCCGGTCCTCAACCCGCAGCGCTTCGTCCGCGGGCTGATGGGGCACCGCAAGCAGCGCGAGGGGCAGATCCTGCGGCTGCTCCGCGAACAGATCGGCGCCGTTCCGGAGATGGTCGCGCGCATGTATGTCGGGCTCGACCCGCGCCTGACCGGCGCCGCCGGCCGCTCGGTGCTCGCCCACCTGCTCGACCTGCGCGCCCGCGGGCTGGTGCAGGGGGAGGGCGAAACGTGGAAGCTCGCGGCGTGAGGCGCTGGGGCCTGCTCCGCTTCGGCGTGCTGCTGCTCGCGCTGGTGCTCGCGATCGGCGCGGGCTTCTGGTTCCTGACCGGCACGGTCAAGGACCAGTTCCGCGGTCCCGATCCGGTCACCGTCGCGCAGGCCAGCCTGCAGGGGCTGCGCGAGCAGAACCGCCTGTCGACCTTCGCCGCGCGCTATGTCGCGGTGGTCACGTCGCGGCAGAGCCGGCTCGGCATGACCGCCGAGAAGACGTTGATCATGCCCGGCATGGTCCGCTACGAAGTCGATCTCGCGAAGCTGCAGCAGAAGAGCCTGAGCTGGGACGCGGCCAGTAACCGGCTGACCATCCTGCTGCCGCCGGTCGAGGTGATCGGCCCCGATGTCGATCTCGACGGCATCCGCGAATATTCGCAGGGCGGGCTGCTGATGCGCTTCACCGATGTCGAGAAGCAGCTCGACGCCGCCAATCGCAAGGCCGGGCAGCAGGAGCTGATCCGCCAGGCGCGCGCGCCGACGCCGGTCAAGCTGGCCCGCGACGCCACCCGCCGCGCCATCGAGCGCAGCTTCGCGATGCCGCTAAAGGCCGCCGGGCTCGACGCGAAGGTCGCGGTCTACTTTCCCGACGAGCGTCCGTCCGAGGAGTGGGACCGCTCGCGCAGCCCCGCGGATGTCGTCGCCAACAAGTGGTAGCTTGATCCGCGGCGCGTCCGCATCCATGTGCGCACGCACCAGTTGAGGACGACAATTTCATGGACGCACGCAACGGCATCGGCGGCAGTCTCGCCGGCCTCGACCTTCGCGCCGAGATCGACCGGCTGCGCAAGGAGCGCAACGCCGTCATCCTCGCGCATTATTACCAGAAGCCCGAGTTGCAGGACCTCGCCGATTTCGTCGGCGACAGCCTCGATCTGTCGCGCAAGGCCGCCGAGACCGACGCCGACGTCATCGCCTTTTGCGGCGTGCGCTTCATGGCCGAGACCGCCAAGATCCTCTCGCCAGACAAGATCGTCGTGCTTCCCGACATGAATGCCGGCTGCAGCCTCGAGGACAGCTGCCCGCCCGAGCAGTTCGCCGCCTTCCGCGCGCAGCACCCCGATCACATCGCGCTGACCTACATCAACTGCTCGGTCGAAGTGAAAGCGCTCAGCGACATCATCGTCACCAGCTCGTCAGCCGAGAAGATCCTCAGCCAGATCCCGCCCGAGCAGAAGATCATCTTCGGCCCCGACCGCAATCTCGGCGGCTATCTCACCCGCACGCTCGGCCGCGAGATGCTGCTCTGGCCGGGCGTGTGCATCGTCCACGAGGCGTTCAGCGAAACCGAGTTGCTCAAGCTCGAGGCGCAATATCCCGATGCACCGATCGCCGCGCACCCCGAATGCCCGCCGCACATCCTCGACCATGCCGATTATGTCGGCTCGACTCGCGGCATCCTCGATTTCGCCAAGAGCTTCCCCGGCGACACGCTGATCGTCGCGACCGAGCCGCACATCATCCACCAGATGGAAAAGGCGCTGCCGAGCAAGAATTTCATCGGCGCGCCCGGCGCCGACGGTAACTGCAACTGCAACATCTGCCCGTACATGGCGCTCAACAATCTCGAGAAGCTCTACCTCGCGCTGCGCGACCTCACGCCGCAGATTCATATCGAGGAAGGCATCCGCCTCAAGGCGAAGCAGAGCCTCGACCGGATGCTCGAGATGGCGAGCGCCAGCGTCGGGCAGGGCGATCTCGGCCCGGTGCCGGCGGTCGGCGGCGATCCGAAGAAGGGGGATTGAAGCTTCTCCAATCCTCCCCCGCAAGGGGGAGGTGGCATGCGAAGCATGACGGAGGGGGAGGAAGCACGCCGGCCAGCGATGTGCTTCCTCCCCCTCCGTCGCCTTCGGCGACACCTCCCCCTGTCGGGGGAGGATTGGGGCCTTACACCGTCAGCATGTCGTAGACGATCACCTTGGCCCAGAGATGCTCGCACTTCGCGACGAAGTCCTTGTGGACCGGGTGGTCCTGATAGGTCTTCTGATCGGCGACATTGTCGAACACCAGAAGCTCGGACACGTGGAAGCTCGAATCGACCACGTCGCGCTGCTCGGTCGAGGCGGGCACGCCGACCTGCACGCTGCGCACCACCTCGACCTTGCCGAGCCCGCGAATGCCGGCAATCAGCGCGTCGCGGTCCGCCGTCGAGCCGGGATTCTTCAGCCAGAAGAAGACATGGTGGACGATCTTGCCGCCTGCCGGCGCGGCTGAGGCCGAACCGGCGGTGACTGCTGCAGCGCCGAGCGCGACGCCCGTCATGGCTTCCCTGCGGTTGATCGGCATCCTCGCATCGCACCCTTTCTATGCCGCGGCCTGCTGCGGCGTCGTGTCGAGGGGATACAGCGCGACACCCCGCGGTCAAGACGCCGGGCCTCCAGCTTGGCATCGTGCAAGGCAGGGGAGGGAACTCAATCCGCCACTTCGCGCTTTGCCTCTATGCCGCGCTACTATCTGAACCTTTTCAACGATGTCGACACGACAGATGAGGAAGGTTGCGACTATGCCGACCTTGCCGAGGCGCGGAACGGCGCGATCGAGGCGGCACGCGCGCTGATTGCCGAGCATGTGACCAAGGCGCAGCCGATCGATCTCGGCGATCGAATCGAAGTAACCGATGGGCAGGGTGTGGTCCTCGCCACTATCCGCTTTCGCGAAGTCGTCACGATAACCGACAGGGATGCTGCGGATTAGGTCTTTGCAGTAAAGTCTGTTATGTATGCGGGCATCATCGGCTCCCCCCCCCCTGCGAGCGCCGATGGCTGAGAGATGCTACGCGCTCCCGCTTGCATAACCGGGAGCAAGGCTATGAGCCGTACCGTTGAGGCCGATTTTCGGCCCTTCCTTGATCGTTTGACGGCACGCTCGATCCTCACCGACGAGGAGAAACAGGCGATCCTCGACCTTCCTGCGCACGCCCTGAAGGTGCGCGCGAAGCAGGATTTCGTTCATATCAACGAAGCGACCACCTATAGCTGCCTGGTAGTTTCGGGGCTGGTCGGTCGCATCGGCCAGACTGCAATGGGCGCGCGGCAGATCACGGCGCTACACATCCCCGGCGACATGCCCGATCTCAGCTCGACTGTGCGTCCGGTGGGAATCGGTGGACTGACTGCGCTGTGCGACTCGACGATCTTGCGGGTTCCACATGCCGCGATTCGTGAGCTGATGGCGCGCTATCCGGCGATCGCCGAAGCATTGTGGCGCGACACGCTGCTCGATTCGGCGGTTCTGATGCAGTGGGTGATCAACGTCGGCAGGCGCGATGCGCGCACGCGGCTCGCCCATATCCTGTGCGAGATGTCGATCCGCTACGGCTCCGATCGCCAGGTCCTCGCGGAATATGACTTTCCGATTACCCAGGAACAGCTCGGCGACGCCGCGGCGCTGACTTCGGTCCACGTCAATCGCTCGCTGAAGAGTCTCCGCGAGGACGGATCGGTGACGATCCGCGGGGGCAGGGTACGGATCGCCGATTGGGAGAGGCTCGCCCGGATCGGCGACTTCGAGCCCTCCTATCTGCTCGCGGACACCGGACCGGACCCTCAGAAGCGCATGCTCTGCGCGGCTTAGGCGCCGGGTAGCTCCCCTCCCTGAAAGGGAGGGGCGGGGGGTGGGTGCGCGCGTCCGCGCGCCCAAAGACTCTCCCGCGCCGCGCCAAGAGCGACGAACGAGGCATCGAGCCTCGTCCATCGCTAGGTTGAGAACTCAAGCAAGTCATTGATCTAATTCATGTCATCCCGGCCTTGAGCCGGGATCCCGCTTCTTAGGCCGGGAACGGCAGCGGGACCCCGGCTCAAGGCCGGGGTGACGGAAAGAATATGAGTCCTCAACCTAAACCACCCATTGCCCCTCCCTATCCGGAGCGGATTCGATGCACGCCACCCACTCACCCCCCATCCTCCCCACCGAACAGCGGCAGCGCCTCGTCGGGCCCGGCAGCCTCGAAGTTCGATACCGTCACCCCGACCAGCCGGATTCCCTTCTCCGGCGGCAGCACCAGTCCGATCAGCTCGCGGCTCGCCTGGCGCAGCAGCGCCTGGTTGCGCACCGCCGACGCATAGCTCTTGCTCCGCGTGATCAGCCTGAAGTCGCCGAACTTGATCTTCACCGTCACCGTGCGGCCGAACGCCTGTGCCTTGTCGCACCAGTCCCAGACCTCGTCGGCCATGCGCAGCACGCCCGCCTCGATCTCGGCCGGCTCGGTCAAATCGCGGTCGAACGTGGTCTCTGACCCTGAGGATTTGCGCTCGCGCGACGGATTGACGGGCCGCTCGTCCTGCCCGCGCGCGATTGCATGATACCATTCGGCCGAACTGCCGAAATGCGCCCGCAGAAAATCGATCGACTTTTCGCGCAGGTCCGCCCCGGTCTCGATCCCCAGCCGCTTCATCTTGGCCGCGGTCACCGGACCCACGCCGTGAAAGCGCGAGACCGGCAAGGTTTCGACCCAAGCCGGGCCCATCTCGGGCGTCACCGCGAACTGCCCGTTCGGCTTGCGCTGGTCCGAGGCGAGCTTGGCGAGGAACTTGTTGTACGAAATGCCCGCCGACGCCGTGAGCCCGGTCTCGGCGAGGATGCGCGCGCGGATCTCCTTCGCCGTGGCCCAGGCGGTGTCGATACCGCGGCGATTGGCGGTGACGTCGAGATAGGCTTCGTCGAGCGACAGCGGCTGGATCAGATCGGTATAGTCGGCGAAGATCGCATGGATCTGCCGCGACACCGCCTTGTACACGTCGAAGCGCGGCGGCACGAAGACGAGCTCGGGGCAGCGCCGCAGTGCGGTCACCGAAGGCAGCGCCGATCGCACGCCGAATGTGCGCGCCTCGTAGCTCGCCGCCGCCACCACGCCGCGTGCCGCGGCATAGCCCACCGCCACCGGGCGCCCGCGCAGCTCGGGCGCATCGCGCTGCTCGACCGACGCATAGAAGGCGTCCATGTCGATATGGATGATTTTCCGCACGGCGTCGGTCACGGCCTCGATCTAGCGCCGAACGAACAAGAGGGGAACGACAAAGCCGCGCGACTCTGCCCGCGGCTCGCGATGACAGACCGTCCTCTCGCCGTTCGCCCTGAGCTTGTCGAAGGGCCGTTCTTCCTTTCCGAAGTTCCGGCAAGGATCGTGCTTCGACAAGCTCAGCACGAACGGGAAACTTGATACGCACGCGAAGAT
Organism: Sphingomonas psychrotolerans; assembly: GCA_032334595.1. Taxonomy (GTDB): domain Bacteria; phylum Pseudomonadota; class Alphaproteobacteria; order Sphingomonadales; family Sphingomonadaceae; genus Sphingomonas; species Sphingomonas psychrotolerans_A. The sequence goes on from JALMLT010000003.1 coordinate 34,831, forward strand.
GGAAACCAGGCCGGTCCGGCGATACAGCCCGACCATGCCCTTCGCCCTCGATCATTTCGACCTCGCCGCCTTCATTCGCACCACGCTTGCCGAGGACCTCGGCGAGGCCGGCGACATCACCTCCGCGGCCGTGATCCCGGAAGACGCGATGTTCGAAGGCGTGATGGACAGTCGCGATGCGATCACCGTCGCCGGGCTGCCGATCGCCGAGGCGTTCTTCCGCGCACTCGATCCGGAGGTCGCGATCGAACGGCTGGTCCAAGATGGCGCGCACGTTCCCGCCGGCACCGATCTGCTGCGCCTTCGCGGCAAGGCGCGGGCGATGCTCACTGCCGAGCGTTCGGCGCTCAACACCGTCCAGCATCTCTCGGGCATCGCCACGCTGACTCGCCTCTATGTCGATGCGATCCAAGGTACCGGCGCGACGTTGCTCGACACGCGCAAGACCATCCCCGGCCTGCGCGTGCTCGAGAAATACGCCACCCGGATGGGCGGCGCGCAGAATCATCGCTTGGGGCTGTGGGACGCGGCGATGATCAAGGACAATCATGTCGGCGTCGCCGGGTCGATCGGCGAGGCCGTGCGCCGCGCGGTCGCCGCGGGAATCGCGCGGATCATCGTCGAGGTGGACCGGATCGATCAGATCGCGCCGGCGCTCGACGCCGGAGCGACGCATCTGCTGCTCGACAACATGGCGCCCGAGACGCTTCGCGAAGCAGTCGCTTTGGTGGCGGGGCGCGTGCCGACCGAAGCATCGGGCGGCGTCCGCCTCGATACGATCCGCGCCATCGCGGAGAGCGGCGTCACCTATGTCAGCGTCGGCCGGCTGACCCAATCGGCGCCGGCGGCCGATATCGGGCTCGATCTCGCCGCCGCCTGAGCCGCCATTGCAATGTAGGATTTGGCGTGATGTGCTGCCCCGCCGCGGCATGCGTCACGCAGGTCGCGCCGCTCTTTGAACGTGTCGATCAGAATCGGATCGCAATGGTTAGATAATTTCACGCACGCGTAACGTTATTGCCGATTCCATGTGAAAAATGCGACGTTAAGCCGACCAAATCCTACAGCTCGATCGTCGCCGTCGCCGGGTGATGCTTGTCGAGATGCTTCTTGATGATCTTCAAATTTCGCGAGTTCGAACGGAAGAACAGGTCGGGAATCGCGCCGACCCACGGAATCATGCCGATCGCCCAGTCGAAGCCGATATTGCCGGCCATACGCGCGATCTGGGTCTTGGACATGCCGAGGTTGCGGGCCTCCCACGCTATATAGGCGCCCATCGCCGCGGCGACGGTCGTGCCTATGCCCGGGATCAGGTCGAGCACCACGTCAAGGCCGACGGGGAAGCGCGTCCCCGGGATGGTGAAGCTGCGTTCGAGCAATTGCTCCATCGCCTCGATGCGGCGGCGGATGTCCGCCGGAGTCTTGCCGAGCGGCAGGTTCTTCGCTGCCGCGCCCAGTCCCGATGCCATTCGCTCCGGCCTCGCCACTTCGTCACTCCGCCTCGTTTCGCAAGTGATTCAACGGGTGCCAGCCGCGGGTGTTCCGTTGCCACGCGCCGAGCCGCAATGCCACGGCCGACCAGCGCAGCGGCTGGGCGAGGGGAATCCATGCCGCGTCCACGGTCAATGCGGCATCGGCTTCGGCGATCCGCTGCGCGCGCGACGGCAGGTCCGGCGCATCGCGCCCCGCTGCGATCAGCGCGGCAGCTTGCTCCGAGCACATGACGCACGCCGTCTGCACGAACCAGCGGCCGCTGTCATAGGGTGCAAGCGTGTCGATCAGCCGCAGATCCGAGGCGTCGTCCATCCCCACCCGCTGCGGCGTGATGCCGATCCGCAGCATCGCCTCGGCGAGATGCGCCCAGACCAGCGTGGCGCCGGGGCCGGCGGGGAGAGCGACTCGCAGGGCGAGGGGCCCCGGATGGCTTCGCCGCCACGCCATCACGCGGTCCCGGGCCGTCTGGCGGCGCATGTCGGGGGCGAGCGCGACCCAGTCGGGGCGCGCGGGCGGCGCGGCGGAGTCGAGCTGGGCAGGCAGCAGGGTCTCAAGCGGCGTCCAGTCCGAGCGCAACGCCTGGGTCAATGCGGCGCGGTCGATCGCCATGGCGACGGCGGCGCGATTGGCGGGCTCGGCGAGAAACCCGTCGCGTGCGATTACCGCCAGCCCGAACAGACCCAGCGGCTGTTCGACATGGACGTTGGCCGGGGCCAGCTCCGCCTGCGCCACGATCGGCCAGTCGGCGAAGCTGCCGCCGAGGATCAGGTCGGACTCGCGCGCCTTGAACCGCGCCAGTGCCAAGGCGGCGCGCTCGGCGAGCAGCTGGACCGTCTCTTCGGGTTCGGGCGTGGCCTTGTCGCCGGTCTTTGCCGGATCGGGCGCCGGGCTGAGCAGCATTCCGCGTGCCATCGGCCGTGCTCGGAACGGGCCGCTGCCGTCGAGCGTGCCGGTGCGGAACACCGCGAGTTCGGGCTGGGCGAACAATTTGAGCAAGTCGGGCCGCGGCCGTTTGAGCCGCACCTCGATCACCGAGGGAGTCATTTCGACGATCTCGTCGATCACCGCGAGGAACGGCGCGAGCGTGTTGCGGCTGGCCGGCGCCGCGGCACGGCGCAGCACCCGCACCACTTGCGCGGCCGTCACCGGTTCGCCGTCGGGCCAATAGGCCTCGCGCAAGCGGAAGATGTAGCTGCGGCCGTCGTCGATGACGATCCAGCGCTCGGCGAGGGCCGGCTCGATCTGGCCTGCGGCGTCGAATCGTACCAGCCCTTGCGCCGTCGCGCCCATCAGCACCCGCCCGGCGGGGTCGAGTGCGCCGGCGCTGGGGTCGGCGAACCTGGTCTCGCCGCCGACCACGCTGACCACGACCGGAGCGTCGTCGTTGCGCTGCCCATTGCTGCACCCCGCCGCCGCCAGCGCGAGGCCGAGCAGGATGACAGGGAGAGTCGAGCGCCGCATCGGGACTTCCACTGGTGGGAGACGCGGCGGGTGTATGATCCGGACCGCGCGCTGCCAACCCCTCGTCCGACGCCGCGCCGACCTCATCTTTCCCGCGAAGATGCGCGTCGCAGTGGAACCTGCAGCAGTTCGAAGGGTTTTGGGGCCGACTAACCTCGGAGGGAGTAGTTTGATGACGCGTATCTTTGGAAAGGCCGCCACGGCGGTGGCCGCGCTTTCGCTGGCAGCGACGCCCGCGGTTGCAGCGCAGACCTCGGCTTCGAAGCTGTCGCTTCGCGCTTCGACCGCCACCGAGAAGGAATCGGACCTGGCGGGTGCGCCGATCATCGCGATCATCGGCGTGGCGGCGATCGTCGCCGGCGGCGTGATCATCGCCACCGAGGACGACGATTCCGACAGCAACTAGGACCTAACACGAGCGGGCTGCCGAAACTTTGCGGCTTGTGTAGCGCGACGGCAGGTTTCGGCAGTTCCATTTCAAAGGCACCGCATTATCAGGTGCGCTATTCCGCCTCGACGAGGATCCGTTCGGGCGTGACTTCCACAATGTGCGCGAAGCCGTTGAGCTCGATCGCCTGGGCGAGCGCGAGGGTGTCGCCGGCGCGGAACACCCCGAGGATGCGCTCGTCGGGTGCGCGGCCGTCGCGGAAGGCGAGCTTCTGGCGCGAATAGCGATTCATCTCGTCCACCGCCCTGGCGAGCGGCTCGTCGACGAAGGATAGTCGCCCGCTGAGCCAGGTGGTCGACTGCGCGGCATCGACCTGCCGGATCGCCCAATCGTTTTCAGGCAAGGTGACGAGCTGGGTGCCCGCGCTGATCCGCGCCGCATTCGCCGATGCGCGTCGCGGATTGCGCTCGGTGACTTCGACGGTCCCTTCGACGACTGTGACGATGACTTCGCCCTTGTCGATCCGCACCTCGAATGCCGTGCCGACCGCGCGAATCCGCTTGTCGCCGGCCGAGACGATGAACGGGCGATGCTTGTCCTTGGTGACCTTGAAATAGGCACGTCCGCGGCGGAGCATCACGTTGCGCGCCTTCGCGTCCATGCGGACGGCGATCTCGCTGTCGGTGTCGATCGACACCGTCGAGGCGTCGGCCAAGGTCACGCGCTTGCGCTGCCCGACCGCAGTGGAAACGCTCGGAGCAGCGGTCGCCGCGACCTGGCTCGGGCGGTCGCTGCTGGAATACCAGGCTATCGATCCGATGCCGGTCACGCTGAGCACCAGAGCAGCCGCGATCGGCGCGAAACGGCGCCTCGGCGGGGCCGGCTGGAAGCGGACAAGATCCTGCTCGACGGCTGCGCGGATGCGCGGATCGTCGGCAACCGCGCCAGTGAGTGCCCAGAGCCGCTCCATTTCGAGCATGGCCTCGTCGTCGAGCGCGGCCTCCGCCTCGTCGGGCAGATCCTCAGGGTGCGCATGGCGATCGAGCAGGCGTCCGGCCGCGCGCATGCGGCGAGCTTCGAGTCGGGAGCGCAGCAGCCGGATCATGCGCCGACATCCAGGCGCTCGGCCAGGCGCACCAGCGCGCGATGAATGAGCTCCTTCACTGACTCGTGCGAGATGCCCATCCGAACCGCGATCTGCTGATAGGTCATTTTCTCGAACCGGTGGAACTGGAACGCCGCGCGTGCCCGGGGCGGCAGCTCGAGAATCGCCTCAATGGTGCGCTCATATTCGTCGACTCCGATGACGATTCGCTCGGGCGACAGCGAATCGACAGGGTCGGATGCTTCGGTGAGCGGCTCGTGCGCGCCCGCCAGTCGTGCCTTCTGGTACCGATAACGCGAAATCAGAATATTACGGGCGACGGTGAAAATAAAGCGATCGACATGCTCGATCGGCGTATCCTTGCGCATCGCGTGGAGCCGCAGGAAGACTTCCTGGACGAGGTCGTCGGCTTCGGATTCGCTGACGCGCCGGGCGAAATAACTGCGCAGGGCAGGCCCGTGCTGGCGCACCCACGCGGCCAGCTCGGGCTGCGCACGGGAAGCCCCGGTCATTGCGCTGTCCGCTCGTAGTGATGTGGCGCGCAACCACATGAATCCCATCCCCGTTCAGGCGATATGATTCCCGCCTGTACGGGACAGACGCGCAGCCGTGGCGCTCGGGGGGATCGCGGCGATCGCATCAGTCGGCGCTCTCCTTCGGCTGTACGGCCGGGTCGGCCCAGACCACGGTTTCGCCCGGGCGGAGTCCCGCGCGGATCTCGACGCCGGCAGGGGTAATCCGGCCGACTGTCACCTGCCGCTCGACAACACGCCCAGCGGCGCGCACCTTCACACGCGCGAGCGGTGCGGCGCCGAGCAGGGCCTCGGGCGGCACGACGACTGCCGCGGGCGCCTGATAGGTGATCACCGCTACGGCGGCGCTCATCCCGATACGGACCCGTCCCCCCTGCTCGACGGGAAGCGCATTGAGCCTCGCGCTGGCAATGAAGCGGACAGGTCCGGTGCCTGGCTCGGTCGGCGCGGCGATCGCCGCGACCTTGCCGGCAAGGGTGAGGCCGGCAAAACCCGCGCCGGTAACGATCACCGGCTGGCCGACGGCAAGCGCGTTGACGTCGGACTCGTCGACCTCGAAGCGTACCGATAGCCCGCCATCGCGTGCGACGGTGCCGATCAGCTGTCCGCGCGTGACCCGGGCCCCGGGGTGCAGCGGACCTTCGATCAGCTTCGCGCCCGCCGTCAGCGGCGCGACGAATACGCCCGATGCCGGCGAGCGGATCACTGCCTGCGCCATATCGGTCTCGATGCGGCGCAAGCCGGCACGGGCATTTTCGAGCTCGAGTCCAGCGATGCGCGCGGCGGCGGGGCCGCCTTGCGCCAGCGTATCCTCGAACTCCTCATTCGCTGCGGCGGCAGTGATCCGCTGCGCCGCCAGTTGCTGTTCGATCCCGTCATGCTCGTTGCGCGCGATCAGCCCCTTGTCGAGCAGCCGCCGGCTCTCGCGCGCCTCGCGCTCGAGCCGGGCGAGTTCGAGCGCAGCGAGCCGGACGCGGCGGCGGGCGGCGGCGACCTGTGGACCGTGCGACCAATTGGCGATGTCCTGGGCGGGTTGATGCGCCTTGAGCCAGCTGGCTTCGGCCTGGTTACGGGCTGCGGCGATCTCCTGCGTGTCGAGCACGAGCAGGGTGTCGCCAGCGGAGACGCGGGCGCCATAAGCGAAGTCGACCTCGCGCACCGTCCCATCGAACGGCGCGGTGATGCTCACGGCGTCGCCCGGTGCAATCTTGCCGGCAAAAGCAAGCGTGGCGGTGAAGGGCTGACGCTGGACGACGAGGCTGCGCTCGGCGGGGACCACGGCCTTGTCGGCGCGCGCTTTTGTCCACCACCAGCCGAACGCGGCGATCAGCAGCGCGGCGAGCCCGATCCATAGTGCCCGACGGTGGCGGACAATCGGAGTCATGCGCCGGTCCCTTCGATCTTCCAGCTTTCGAGCGTGGCGCCGATCTGCAGATCGAACGACGTCAGCGCGTCGAGATAGGAGATGATAGAGGAGAGCTCCTGGATCTCGGCGGTGCGCAGCGAGTCCTGAAGCGACAACACTTCGAAATTGCTCGAGCGGCCGGCGGCGAGCTTGTCCCGCGCGATATCGACGGCGCGCGCGGACAGCCCCTTCGAGCGCCGTGATGCTTCGACCTGCAACCATGCAGCCTCTACCCGCTGCCCAGCGTCGCGGACCTGGGTTTCGACGGATTGATCGAGCGATTCGAGGCGCAGTTCGGCCGTACGGAGACTGGTATCCGCTTCGGCGACCGCCAGTCCCGGCGCCGGATCGCCAAGGGGAATCGCCAGTTGCAGGCCGACACGATTGTTGGCGAGGGACGGAAGGGGCCCAAAGACCGGATCGCGACCCGCCGTGCGCGTCGCGGTACCGACCAGCGAGAGATCCCACAGCCGCTGATTGCGCGCGATACGCAATCCTTCCCGGGCCTGTTCGACTGCGTGCTGCTGCGCGAGCAAATCCATGCGCCGCGACCGGGCGATCTCGATGGCTTGACGCATGTCGATGGGGACCTGCTCGGCCGCGATCGGATCAGCGGCGACGATGTTGGTCGAGGGGTCGAGCGCAAGCTGCTGGAGCAATGCGAGCTGAGACGAATTGCGTTGCTGGCGCATCTGCTGGAGCGCGACTTGCTGGTTGGCCTGATCGGCCTCGCTCTGGACGATATCGGCGGCGGCCATTCTTCCGGCATCGATCAGCGCGCGATTGGTGGCGATCAACTCGGCGGTGCGCGCCAGCGCAAGCTCGGCGAGGCGGACCTGCTCCTGCGCCTGCTGGAGCGCGTGATAAGCAAAGACGATCCGGCTGATTCCCTCGGACAGCGTGTTGCGAAGCGCCAGCTGCTCGATCGCATCCTGAAGCCGTGCGATCCGCAGCGGCGCGCGGTTCACGGCAAAGCCGCCGCCGCGCAAAAGCGGTTGCGCGACGGTGAGCGTCGCGACGTCGCTGTCGCCGCGCCGGTCGAGACGCTGGCGGCGGTCCCAGACGAAGCCGACCCGCGCGCCGCTGGGCAGCAGCATGGTGCCGACGCCGCTGACGCTCGCCTGATGGGTGACGACGCCTGCCGAGTCGTCGCGATAAACGTCAGCGAGGATGTCCAGCCGCGGGGCGAAGCGCTGTTCGGCGGCATGCAGGCGGAAGCGCTGAACCGCACGATCGAGAAAGGCGGCGCGAAAGTCGCGATTGTCCCGCACGCCGAGCGCGACGGCCTCGACGAGGCTGATCGGCACCGGCCGGTCGAGCTCGGAAGGGCGGCTGCCCGACGGGGAGGGCACGCCGGCGATCGGCGACATCGCGCGGGCCTGCGCCGAAGCGAGGTCCGGCGCGAACAGCAGCGCGCAGCCGAGGAGCGCCGCCTCAATCCGCACGCAGTGCCTCGATCGGATTGAGCCGCGACGCGCTGATCGCGGGATAGAGGCCAAAGACCAATCCCATGCCGCTCGCGACGGCCGGACCCAGCGCCAGCGTCCATGGCGCAAGGTCGAAATCCCAGCCCGAGCTGCGTGCGATCGCATAAGCGATGCCGGCCCCGAGCCCCGAGCCGATCGCCCCGCCGGCGACGGTCAGCAGCACTGCTTCGATCAGGAACAGGAGGCGGATATCGCTGGGGGTAGCTCCGGTGGCGGCACGCAGACCGATCTCGCGCTGGCGCTCCATCACGCTCATCAGCATGACGTTCATCACGCCGATTCCGCCGACGAGCAGGGACACCGTCCCGATCCCGATCAGCATCTGCGAATGCACCGCCTTTTGCTCCTGCATCGTCTTCAGGATAGAGTGCGCATCGAGCACGGTAAGCTTGGCGTCCGGCGTGGTGAGATGCGCTGTGATACGTTCGGTCACTGCCGCAGTGTCGGCACCGGGCCGCAGCCGGACGAGCAGTCCGGTGGGACCGCCGCCGGGAATGACTCGCCCGGCGCAGCCGGGCGGAATGAGCGCGGCCATGTTGTACTCGACCGGGTCGAGCGTTTCCGGGACCAGCGGCGCGAGCACGCCGACCACGGTATAGCCATAGCCGCCGATCAGCACGCTGCTGCCCGGGCCAACTGCCGCGGCGGGACCGGAGAGAGCGCGCGCGGCGGCATTGCCGAGCACCGCCGAGAGCGCGCAATCCTCCACATCGGTCGGGTGGCGGCCAGCATCGAAGCGCAAGTGCGCGAATGTCGCCAACCTCGCTGGCGCCGCGAGGATCGCGATGTCGACGGTCTTGTCCCCGGCGTGTGCGGGCGCCCGGCCGCTGGCGAGCGGGATCGCCTCGATCACGTCAGGGTCGGTGCGGGGAAGCGCGTCGATCTTCGCGTTCGACAGGATCGCCGGACGGTCTCCCGTGGGGGCAGCCTGGACCTGCAGCATGTCCACCCCGAGCTTGGCGAACAGCTTCAGCGATTCACGTTGCGCCATGTGGCCGCTGTTGAGCATCGCGATGATCGATGCGGTGCCGATCATGATGCCGAGCAGGGCAAGCGCGGAACGGCGGCCTTGCGCGCGCAAATTGCTCCACGCCTCGATCATTGTATCGCCGAGCCTAGCCTGACTGCCCGGCAATGCAGTCAGCATGTGCCGGCTCCGCTGCCGATGATGCGGCCGTCGCGCAGCGCGATCCGGCGCGGGCAGGCGGCGGCGAGATCGCGGTCATGGGTCACCATCACGACGGTCACACCGAGCTCGGCATTGAGCGAGACGAGCAGCGCCATGACGTCCTGCGCGGTGCCGCTGTCAAGCGCGCCGGTGGGTTCGTCCGCCAGCAGCAGCCGCGGCGCGCCGACCAGAGCGCGGGCAATGGCGACGCGTTGGCTTTGCCCTCCGGAGAGTTGGCCGGGGAGGTGCCCGGATCGGTCGGCGAGGCCGACGCGCGCGAGCATCGCCTCGGCCGCTTCGCGCTGGCGGTCGCGCGGGACTCCGCGATATTGCAGCGGCAGCGCGACGTTCTGCCACGCGGTGAGGCGCGGTAGCAGATGAAAAGACTGGAAGACGAAGCCGATCAGCCGGTTGCGCAGCCGCGCGCTTTCGTGCGCCGAGCAGCCAGTGACCGGCTCACCGTCGATCGCCAGCGTTCCGCTGCTCGGCTGGTCGAGCAGGCCGATCAGGTTGAGCAACGTGCTCTTGCCAGAACCCGAGGGACCCACCAGCGCGCAGAATTCGCCGCTGCCCACCGATAGCGTTACATCCTCGAGTACGGCGATCGCGCGATCGGGCGTCGCATAATATTTGGACACGCCTTCCAGCTTAAGCACACCGACCTCCGCCCGGCGCGAACAGGAATGATCGGCCTTTTCTTGTCAATAGCTCCGGCTTTCGCGGGGGATTGCGCGACCAGGCGTAGTTGTGCGGTGCGGTGTGGTGCTGGCTGTTGCAGCTGCGAACGTCCTTCGGCATTGTTTATAGACATCAGTGTAAATATTTTTTTGCTGGTCCCCCCGCTCTCGTTCTGGACGCGTCCTAGTTCTAGACTGCGGTGGGCCGCGGCAGACGACAGAGGCACAAGCCTCGACAAAGGGAGGGGACTTCATGGGTGTTGTTGCGCCGAAGCTGCGTCACGTTCTGCTTGTCGGAGTGGCCAATCTGGGGCTGGTCGTGCCGGCGGGGGCGCAGGCGGCACCCCGTGAGACGAGCTTCAGGATTGAGGCGCAGCCGCTGGCGACCGCGCTGCGCGACCTCGCCATCCAGAGCGGCGTTTCGATCCTCGCGGATTCGAGCCTGACCCAGGGCAAGATGGCGCCCCGCTATGCCGCGACTACCAAAGTCGAGATTGCCCTCGGCGCGCTGCTGCGCGGTTCGGGGCTGACCTATCGCCAGCGCGGCAATCTCTACGTCGTCGTCGCCGCGCGCGCGATGACGGTGGGCGCCGCGCAGGAGCAGGCGCCGGCGCAGACCGAGGAGGAATCGAACGAGAACGAAATCGTCGTAACGGCACAGAAGTTCGAGGAATCGATCCAGGACGTGCCGATCGCAGTCTCTGCCTTTTCGGGGGCGGCGCTCGACAATCTCAAGATCGAGACCGGCGGCGAGCTGCTGCGCGCGATCCCGAACGTCACCTTCTCGAAGAGCAATTTCTCGGGGTACAATTTCTCGATACGCGGCGTCGGGACCAAGGCGGTGTCGGCGAGCACCGATCCCGCGGTGGCAGTGAGCTTCAACAATACGCCGCTGATCCGCAACCGGCTGTTCGAGCAGGAATTTCTCGATCTCCAGCGCGTCGAGGTGCTGCGCGGGCCGCAGGGCACGCTCTATGGCCGCAACGCGACTGCGGGCGTCGTCAACGTGCTGCCGGCGCTGCCGTCGAACAAATTCAGCGCCGAAATCGAAGGCGAGGTCGGCAATTACGAGACCCGCAGGGTGAGCGGAATGGTCAATCTCCCGCTCAGCGCCACGCTCGCGGTGCGCGCGGCCGGCGCCTGGACCAAACGCGACGGCTTCGAATATAACAGCTTCAACGATACCAGGGTGAACGGGCGCGATCTGTGGACCAGCCGCGTCTCGGCGCTGTGGGAGCCTGCGGCCGGCTTTCGTGCGAGCCTGATCTGGCAGCATTTCGAAGAGGATGACAACCGCTCGCGCAGCGGCAAGCAATTGTGCACCCGCGACCCCGGCCCGACCCAGATCGGATCGACGCCGGTGCCCGAAGATTTGCGCGCGCGATTCAGCCAAGGCTGTCAGTCACGGACCCTGTTCTCCGACGAGGCGTTCGGCGTACCCAATGCGGAGAGCTTCCCGCATGTCTTCATCGCCAGCAACATTCCTCTGGGGTCCCGGCCCGACTTCACGCCGGTGTTTGCGGTAGCGCCGCTGACCGACCCTTATGCCGGGCTCACCCAGTCGCGGAACCTGCGCGAGATTTCGACCAGCTATGATCCGGTCTTTCGCGCCAAGAACGACTTCTACCAGCTCAACCTCGATATCGGACTGAGCGAGGGGCTGCAGCTGATCTCGCAGACCGCTTATGCCCGCGACCGCTATTATTCGTCGCAGGATTATAGCCGGTTCGCCTCCAATCCGATTTTCGGCAACTCGACCGAGCCGGGCCTGACAGGCACGGTCGGCTTTCCCCTGGTCGCGCCCAACGTGACGCCCGGTGGCGTCTACACCGATCCGCAGCTCGGGCCGTCGGACCGGTTTCTCTCTGTCGACCTCAGCAAATCGAGCAACGAACAATGGACGCAGGAGCTTCGGCTGCAGTCCTCGTGGAGCGGTCCGTTCAACCTCAACGTCGGCGGGAACTACCTCAATTTCAAATCGCACGACGATTATTACGTGTTCAGCAACCTGTTCAGCATGATCGGACAGTATTTCTACAATCGCAGCTTCGATGACACCGACTTCGATAAAATGGAGAACTACATCCGGACGAGGCCGTGTCAGCCGACCAGCGCGACCGACGCCGCTGCGGACTGCCTCTATATCGATCCCAATCCGATCGACCGAATCAATGGCGACGGGCATAATTATTTTCGCAGCAAGAACGAAGTGCAGACCGAGAGCTGGGCGCTGTTCGGCGAACTCTATTACAAGCTCACCGACCGGCTGAAGCTCACCGGCGGCTTGCGCTACACCAACGACACCAAGACCAGCACGCCCTATCCGAGCCAGCTGCTGCTCGGCATCGGCGACAATATGAGCATCCAGACGGGCGGCAAGGCGGCGATCGGCTATCCGGCCCAACCCGATATCATCCAGAAATGGCAACGCTTCAGCGGCCGTGCGGTGATCGACTGGAAGCCCGATGTGGGCTTTTCGGACGACACGTTGGTCTATGCGTCGTTTGCGCACGGGTACAAAGGCGGCGGCTCGAATCCGCCGCGGGTCGACTTCGATCCCGAGATCGTCCGCTACCAGCCGCTCGCGCAGACGTTCGAGCCCGAATATGTCAATGCGCTCGAAATCGGCACCAAGAACGTCTTCGCCAACGGCAAAGCCGGGCTCAATCTGACCGGCTTCTATTATGATTACACCAACTACCAGGTCTCGCAGATCGTCGACCGCATCTCGCTGAACGAGAATTTCGATTCCACCTCGATGGGACTCGAGGCGGAGGCCTGGTGGCAGCCTTCGCGCAGCTTTCGGCTCGATGCCAATCTGGGCTATCTGCGCACCCGCATCGCCGACGGTGAACAGTCGATCGACGTGATGGATCGCATCCAGGGCAATCCCGACTGGGTCGTGGTGCGGCCATGGGTTCAGGTGCCGTCCAATTGCATCGCGCCGCGGGTTGCGGTCGAGGCGATCCTGACCTCGCCTTTGTCCCAGGGGCCGGGCGGCGGGATCGCGCCCTTTGCGCTGGCTGCCCTGTGCAGCGCGTCGAGCCGACTGGGCGACTTCGATCCCAATCTGCCCAACGGGCAGAACCCCTTTTATTCGCTGTACGGTCTCCTCTACGATCCGCTGCTGCCGTACGACCCCACCAAGAGTCCGATCCAGCCGCTCGGAAGCACCGATCCACGCAGCGGCGCGCCGAATGGCGGGCGTGGCTTCGCGGCCGATCTGGGTGGCAACGAACTGCCCAATTCGCCGCGGCTGACGCTGAACGTCGGCGCGCAATACAGCCTGTTCCTCGACGCATGGAAGCTGACGCTGCGCGGCGATTACTATCGCCAGGGGGCGAGCTATGCGCGCGTCTACAACACGGCCTATGACCGGCTGCGCGGGTGGGACAATGCCAATCTGGCGTTCACGGTCGAGAATGCCAAATGGGGCATGACGGCGCAATTTTACGTGAAGAACGTCTTCAACGACACGCCGATTACCGATGCGTTCACCAATTCGGACGATACCGGCCTGACCACCAACGTGTTCACGCTGGAGCCGAGGATATTCGGCTTCCGGCTGGCGAAGCGGTTCTAGGAACCGACATGAAACGGTTGAGAGGGTGGGGCCGCGTGGCCTGTGCCGGCCTGGCGCTCGTAATGACCGCTGCAGCCAGTCCCGAAGGGCAAGCCGGCGACAAGGCGCTGATCGGGCGCTGGCACACCGAACGCGAGGGCGGCGTGGTCGAGATCCACCGTTGCGGGCAGGCGCTGTGTGGCCGGGTGGTCGATGGCGCGAGGCTGCGCACCAACCCCGATCAGCGGGACGTGCGCAATCCGGATCCGGCTCAGCGCAGTCGCAAGGTGCTGGGCGCGCGGGTGCTGAACGGCTTCACGGGTGGCCCGGACAGATGGAAGGGTGGGCCGCTCTATGATCCCGAGACCGGCAACCGCGCCGCATCGGGAACGCTGACCTTGGTCACTCCCGACGTACTCAAGGTGCAGGGCTGCATCGCGATGTTCCTGTGCAAGACGCAGACCTGGCGGCGCGCGCGCTGAACCAGGACGTAGACACTTAAAAGCGGACGGGCAGGAAACGCCCGATAGCGGACGTAGGTCTTCTTCCTCGTCACCCCGGCCTTGTGCCGGGGCCTACCAAGAGGCTGGACGAGGAGCAAGAATGGAGAGTGCGGCCCTCGTGGTACGGTGGACCCCGGAACAAGTCCGGGGTGACGTCTGGGGTGCGTGGCAAATTTCCACCCGATCTCGGACGTTCAGCACTCTCGCGGAGAACGGTCGTTTATGGGTTCACGACCTGGCTGCGGGCGGCGGCGTAATAAGCAGCGGGAGGATCTGGGCAATGACCTCGCGCGTGGCTCCCGCCTCCTGCCCGAGCATGCGGCGCAGATGCGGGCCGATCAGCGCGTCGCCGAACGCCGTGACAGCGATCAGCAGGACGATATTGCGAATCCGCACCTCGCTGTCCGGGCTGGCGGGTACCCGCGCGCGGACTGCCGCCACGAGGTCGGTCACCGCTTGTTCGAGCGACTCGAAATGGTTGAGCTCACGCGCGAGCACCAGCCACGCGGCAAGCTGGCCCGCGCCTCCCTTGCCGAAGGCGTCGAATACGCGATCGACGAGGCGAGCGGGGGCCTCGGCATCGACATAGAGTGCGCTGACCGCGTCTCCCAGCGCCTCGGCGAGGTCACGGATCATCGTTTCCATCAACGCGGTCTGAAGTCCCGCCGCCGAACCGAAATGGTGGATGACGTTGGGGTGCGACATCGCGATCGCGCGTCCGACACTGGCGAGCGTGACGGCGGCGGGACCTTTTTCAAGAAGAAGCGTGCGAGCCGCAGCGAGCGCCTCGTCACGCGCCTCGGTGGCGCTGCGCTTGCGTCGCTTGGTGTGTGAGGACGTCATGCACCCGATTTAGACGAAGAGATTAACGTGGGAAAGTACACACAGGATGACATTGTGGTCATTCAAATAGTCGTGGCTTCAGATTCACCATAATAGCTACGCTGTGGAATGTATTCCCGCTAAAAATGCGCTGAACTGTATCACGTGTATTCTGGGAGTGAAGACAGCGGGGCGCCGCTGCCTTTGGGCGGGTATGCCGGCGTCTGGCATAGAAGCGAAAAGATAATCCGCGACACGCGGACAACAGGTGGCTTTCGGCGTCTGCCGCGCTCCCGTCGCGCGGAGAGCCGGATGCAGGTCTCTTCGTCGACCGACTCTTCACCCGGCCCGTGCGGTTTGGCTATGCCGTGTAACCGGCCGGCGGGTCGCGCACCGCCTGACGATCCATGGCAACCAGTCTACGGGAGTAATCTCTACCGCCGCGCGACGATGCCGTCGGCTACTTTCGGAAAGTCTTATCGAATTGTCGGAGTATTTCCGCTCTCCCCGATAGTCATCTTCCATGTCCGGTGATCCACTTGCGCCCTGCTTTACCGGTATTTCGCCTCCTATCCCCCCGATCTCGTTTCGTCCGCGTCGATCGTGATGGGGGAGGCAGGGTGTGCCGCCTCCGAACGGGCATTCCAATGCCTAAAAAAACGAGGAGAGGAATCATGATCAAGAAAATCCTGGCCGCAGGAGCGCTTGCCGCGTCCGCCGCGTTCCTGGTGCCGCAGGCGTCGGCGCAGACCTTCTCGCCGAACGGCCCCTTCACCTTGGCCAGCATCGGCACGATCACCGTCAGCAAAGGGATCACCCTGAGCTGCGGGCTGAACGGCACCGGCTCGGTCTCCGGCGGTGCGGCGAGCGTGAGCACGATCAATCTTACCGGCGGCCTGTGCGGCTCGGTGACCTTCACGGGTACGCCCTACACGGTCACCTCGGCGTCGCTGACCTCGATCACGCTGAACGGCGTCGTCGTCACGGCGATCACCGGAAATTGCGCGGGCACCCTGACGGGGGCGTACAACCAGTCGACCGGGGTCATTACCTTCGCCAACGCCACGATCCCGTCGACCTCCGGCGGTAATCCCTGCCGGGTCAACGGCCGGGTGCAGATCTCGCCGACGGTGACCTTCACCATCCCCTGATGCGTGTCGGGGCCGGGCGGCCTCTTTGTCCGGCCCCCGCTTCCGATGTGCGACTCCACCCACTCGCCGAGCGGCCTATGCGCCGACCAGGTCGGGCGCGTCTTCGACCCGACGTCAACCGGATCCCTGCAAGGCAGTCCGCTCGGCCCTTTTCTTCCCATCCTCAACTCGCGAGGCGCGCCAGACGCGTCGCAACACACGCGAGACGCCGCACCCGCGGAGGTCCACTCGACATGCCGGCAATTTGTAGCTTGACGCCGGTCACGCGATATTGACACTGATGTAAATATTGCTGGCGGCTGGAGGCAGGTCATGGCATTCTGGATTGGCGCATTGATCGTTGCGGGTTTTGCCCTCGTTCTGTTCCAGGCCCATGCCTGGCAGCACCTGGTGCTGGTCGCAGCCTGGATCGGTGCAGGCTATGCCCTGGCCGTGATCAGCGGGCAGGCCGCCGCGGGGCTGACGGTGGTGCTGGTGCTGGCGGCGCGACCGCTACGCCGCATGCTGCTCTCGGCGCCGCTGCGTAGCGTGTTCCGCAGGATCATGCCGCGGATGAGCCCGACCGAGCAGGCCGCGATCGATGCGGGCACCGTATGGTGGGACGCCGAGTTGTTCGCGGGCAAGCCCGACTGGCAGCGGCTGCTCGCCACGCCGGCGCCTTCGCTCACCGATGAGGAGCAGCGCTTTCTCGACGTGGAGACCGAAAAGCTGTGTGACCTCGCCAGCGACTGGGAAAGCACGGCGGTCTGGCAAGATCTGCCGCCCGCCGCATGGGCCTATGCCCGCGAACACGGCTTTCTCGGGATGATCATTCCCAAGGCGTATGGCGGACTGGGCTTCTCGGCCTATGCCCACAGCCAGGTCATCCAGAAATTGTCGACGCGCTGCTCGGCGGCGGCGGTGTCGGTGATGGTGCCCAATTCGCTCGGGCCTGCCGAATTGCTGCTCCACTACGGCACCGACGCGCAGAAGGACCATTATCTGCCCCGGCTCGCGCGCGGCGAGGAGATCCCGTGCTTCGCGCTGACCAGCCCCTATGCGGGTTCGGACGCGGCCTCGATCACCGACACCGGCGTGGTTTGCCGCGGTACATGGCAGGGACGCGAGACGCTCGGCTTCCGGGTGCGCTGGAACAAGCGCTACATCACGCTGGCGCCGATCGCGACGGTGCTCGGGCTCGCTTTCCGCGTCCGCGATCCCGAAAGCCTGCTGGGCGGTGAGGAGGATCTCGGAATCACCTGCGCGTTGATCCCGCGCGACCATCCCGGCGTGCAGATCGGACGGCGACACTGGCCGCTCAACGCCGTGTTCCAGAACGGCCCGACTTCGGGCGAGGACGTGTTCGTGCCAATTGACATGGTGATCGGCGGGCGCGAGCAGGTCGGCAATGGCTGGCGGATGCTGATGGAGTGCCTCGCGGCGGGGCGCGCGATCTCGCTGCCTTCGTCGAATGTCGGCATGGCGAAGCTCGCGGTCGGCGGGGTGAGCGCCTATGCCGCGATCCGACGCCAGTTCAACGTGCCGATCGGCATGTTCGAGGGCGTGCAGGAGCCGCTCGCGCGGATGGCAGGGCATCTCTACGCGATCGATGCGACGCGCCGGCTCGCCGCGAGCGGGCTTGATCAGGGCGAGAAGCCCTCGGTGGTTTCGGCGATCGCCAAATATCACGTCACCGAGCGCGCCCGGCTGATCGTCAATGACGGCATGGACCTGATCGGCGGCAAGGGCATCTGCATGGGGCCGGGCAACTTCCTCGCACGCGCCTATCAGCAGATCCCGATCGCGATCACGGTCGAGGGCGCGAACATCATGACGCGCAGCCTGATCATCTTCGGGCAGGGCGCGATCCGCTGCCATCCCTATATCCTGACATTGCTGCGCTCGGCGGAGGAACAGGGCAAAGCAGGCTTGGCGCGGTTCGATCGGGCGCTGTTCGGCTATTTCGGGTTTCTCTTGCGCAACGCGGCGCGGGCGCTGGTGTTTGCGACACCCGTCGGTGCGCTGAGCCCCCCTCCGGAAGGGGCAGCGCCTGAATTGTCGCTATATTACCGCCGCGCGACCCGGCTCTCGACGGCGCTGGCGCTGGCGAGCGACCTGTCGATGGCGAGCTTGGGCGGCAGCCTCAAGCGGCGCGAAACGGTGACCGGGCGGCTCGGCGATATCCTTTCGCAGCTGTTCATCCTCTCGGCAGTGCTCAAGCGCTTCGAGGACGAAGGCCGCCCCGCGGCGGATCTGCCGTTCGTGCACTGGGCGGCGCGAGATGCGCTGGCGCGGGCGGACACGGCGTTGCGCGAGGTGATTGCCAATCATCCGAGCCGCCTCGCGGCGGTCCTGCTGCGGCTGCTGGTGTGGCCGTTCGGCGGGCGGTTCGCGGCGCCCGACGACCGCGCTGCCGCTGCGGTGGCGCAGCTCGTCCAGTCACCCGGGCCGGCCCGCGATCGGCTGCTGGCGGGTTCGTGGACGCCGCGAATGGAAGTCGATCCCATCGCCGCGACGCATGTTGCCTTCGATCTCTACCCGGAGGTGGCGGCGCTCGAGGTGCGGCTGCGTCCTGCCATCCGTGCGGGCAGAATCGCGCGCCTGCCGCAGAATTTCCGCGCGCTTGCGGAATGGGCAGCGGAAGTCGAGGCGCGCGGTCTGATCGACGCCGGAGAGCGTGAGGCGATCGTTCGCTTCGCGGAGCATGCCGATATGGCGATACAGGTGGACGACTTCCCACCGGATTTCGGACTCGCCGAAGGCCTCCGGGAGCGCGACGCGGTCACCCCGCGCGGCCCGCTCGTGGAGGCCGCAGCATGAGCGATCGCTATCTCAATTTCGCCAATTCGGGATTCGGTCATTGGCTGACCGGCGCATTGGGGCTGCCCCAGCCGGTGCCGATCGATCGCAATCCGATGCGCATAGCGCGCTCGGCGCTGGTCGCAGATGCCGGTGGGGGGCGGCTGGGCGCGCTGCTGGCGCGCGAACTGGAAGCGCTGGGTGTGGCGCGCGCGGGCGAGGCGAGCGCTGATGCGCTGATCGTCGACGCCACCGGCTGCTCGACCGTTGCGGCCACGGCCGAGTTGTATCGCATCTTCCACGAAAGCCTGCGCCGCGTCGCGGCCAATGGCCGCATACTCTTGCTTGCGCACGAACCCGATCAGGCACCCGACGAAGAGGCGGCGGCGATCTGGCGCGGGCTCGAGGGGTTCCTGCGCTCGCTCGCCAAGGAGGCGCGCAAGGCCATAGCCGCCCAGCTGGTCTATGTGCCGGTCGAAGGCGAGCCAGCGCTGGGCAGCACGCTTGCCTTTCTGCTTTCAGGGCGTTCGGCCTATGTCTCCGGCCAAGCGATCCGTGTCGGCGCGGCGGTTCCGACACCCGGCCGGGACAGAAGGACCGTACTCGTCACCGGCGCTTCGCGCGGGATCGGTGCGGCGATCGCGGAGAGCTTCGCGCGCGCCGGTGCACACGTCGTCGGGCTCGACATGCCGGCAGCGGAGGAGGCGCTTGCCGAACAGGCACGGCGATTGGGCGGCAGGGCGCTGGCGCTCGACATCACTGCTCCAGATGCGACCGCAAGGCTCGTCGAGGATGCTCGCGCGCGGAGCGGCTATGACGTGATCGTCCACAATGCGGGGATCACGCGCGACAAGACGATCGCGCGGATGGACGCCGATCGCTGGAACTCGGTGATGGAAGTGAATCTCGCCGCGCCGATGCGAGTCACCGCGGCGCTGCGCGAAGCGGGCCAGATCCGCAGCGGCGGCCGGATCGTCGCGGTGTCGTCGCTGAGCGGCATCGCCGGCAATGTCGGCCAGACGAACTACGCCTTCTCGAAGGCCGGGGTGATCGGCTGGATCAAGCGGTTGGCGCGCGAAATCGCACCCGCGGGCATCACCGCCAATGCCGTCGCGCCGGGGTTCATCGAGACACAGATGACTGCCGCGGTGCCGTTCACGATCCGCGAGGCGGGACGGCGAATGAATTCGATGGGGCAGGGTGGCCAGCCCGAAGACGTTGCCGAGACTATTGCCTGGCTCGCCGATCCGGGCAGCGCCGGCATCTCGGGCGAGATCGTCCGCGTCTGCGGCCAGAGCCTGTTGGGGGCCTGAGCGGGTGACGAGCGAGACGCTGATCGTCGATCGGCCGCCGGCACCCGGCGCCGTGCTGCTGGCCGGGCTGAAGACCTTGGCGAAGTCCGCGCCGAAGGCTCCGACCTTACCCGAGGTGCGGCTGGTTCGCCCCGATCTGGCGATCGAAGGCGCGCCGCTCGCTGAATATCGCCGCTTGTGCGGGTTCGGCGAGGCGCAGGGTGTGCCGCCGGTCTATCCGCATCTGCTCGCCTTTCCGCTGCATCTCGAACTGATGATGCGGCGCGACTTTCCCTATCCGCTCGCCGGGACGGTTCACATCGCCAATCGCATCGTCCAGCACCGGGCGATAGGGGCTGGCGACCGCCTCACCGTCTCGGCCGCATTCGGCGGCTTCCGATCGCACCCGCGGGGGCAGGCCTTCACAATCCTCGCCGAAGCGCAGCAGGGCGGCACGACGATATGGCGGAGCGAGAGCGTGTATCTGCGCCGCGGAGCGCGAGCGGCGCTCGGTGCACCGGTCACGTCGCTGTCGGATGGGGACGCCGCTATTACGGAGACCGACATCGAGAACGTTCCGCGCACAGTGGCGCCGGGGTACGCGCGTCTGTCCGGAGACCGTAACCCGATCCACATGTCCTGGCTCGGCGCGCGGCTGTTTGGATTCAAGCGCCCGATTGCGCACGGCATGTGGACCAAGGCGCGTGCGCTAGCCCGGGTGCTGCCTGCCGCACCGGTTGACCAGGTCGCGATCGACGTGGCGTTCCGCGCGCCGATCCTGCTGCCGGGCCGCATCATGCATTTCGCCGATCCGTCCGAAACGGACACCGCTTTCGCAGTGCGCGACGGGACGGGCGAACGGCTCCACCTGATCGGCCGGCTCGGCCGCGATCTCTTCTTCGCGGGATATCATGCTCAGCATCCGTGAACCGCGCCGCGTGGCTATCATTGGTGGCAGCCGGATCCCGTTCGCGCGCTCGAACACCGCCTACGCAGACGCATCGAACCAGGACATGCTCGCTGCCGCGCTGCAGGCTTTGGTGGATCGCTTCGGACTGGCGGGCGTGCGGCTGGGCGAGGTCGCCGCCGGCGCGGTGCTCAAGCAGGCCCGCGACATCAATTTGACTCGCGAGGCGGTGTTGTCGACCAGCCTCTCGCCCGAGACTCCGGCCTACGATATCCAACAGGCGTGCGGCACCGGGCTGGAGGCTGCGATCCTCGTCGCCAACAAGATCGCGCTCGGCCAGATCGACGCGGGCATTGCCGGCGGTGCCGATACCACGTCCGATCCGCCGATCGCAGTCAACGAAGGCTTCCGCCAGGCGCTGCTCGCCGCCAACCGCGCGAAGACGACCGGTGCACGGCTGAAGGCGCTCGCGAGAGTCCGACCGGGAATGCTGTTCAAACCCGAGTTGCCGCGCAACGCCGAGCCGCGCACCGGCCTCTCGATGGGCGAGCATTGCGAGTTGATGGCGAAACGCTGGGGAATTTCGCGTGCCGATCAGGACGCGCTGGCGGTGCGCAGCCATCACAATATGGCCGCCGCCTATGATCGCGGAGACTTCGCCGATCTGATCGTGCCGTGGCGCGGGCTGACCCGCGACAATAATCTGCGCCCGGACAGCAGCATCGATAAGCTTGCCAAATTGAAACCGGTATTCGATCGCGAGCACGGCACGCTCACGGCGGGCAATTCCACGCCGCTCACCGACGGGGCGGCAGTGGTGCTCCTCGCCAGTGAGGCTTGGGCGCGGACGCGTGGGCTGCCGATCCTCGCTTATCTGCGGGCCGGGGAAGCGGCGGCAGTCGATTTCGTCGGCGGTGCCGAAGGGCTGCTGATGGCGCCGGCCTATGCGGTGCCGCGTATGCTCGACAAAATTGGCCTTACTCTGCAGGACTTCGACTTTTACGAGCTGCACGAGGCGTTCGCCGCGCAGGTCTTGTGCACGCTCAAGGCGTGGGAGAACCCGGATTTTGCACGCGACCGGCTGGGCCGCGATGCACCGCCGGGATCGATCGACCAAGCCAGGCTCAACGTCAACGGCAGCTCGCTGGCGGCGGGGCACCCCTTCGCTGCGACGGGCGGACGCATTCTCGCCAATCTCGCGCAGATGATCGATCGGCGCGGCGGGGGGCGCGGACTGATCTCGATCTGCGCAGCAGGGGGGCAAGGGGTCGTGGCGGTGGTCGAGAAATGAGCGTGGAGCCGATGCCGCAGGATGATGCGGATCGGCTCTGGGCCGAGCGTTTCTGGACGCGCTTCTATCGCCCCGGTGTTCCCCGCGACATCGACGCCGAGATCGACGCGGCCGGGACAATGATCGACCTCTTCGAGCGCGATGCATTGCGCTACGCCGACCGTGTCGGTTTCGTCAGTCTTGGGACCGGGCGGACCTACGGCGACACGCTGCGGGACGCCATGGCGTTCGCGGCATGGCTGCAGAGTATCGGGGTTGCGAAGGGCGATCGCGTCGCGCTGATGATGCCGAACTGCCTGCAATATCCCGTCGCGCTGTTCGGGACGCTGTTTGCCGGGGCAGTGGTGGTCAACGTCAATCCGCTCTACACCGCCCCCGAGCTCGCGCATCAGCTTCGCGACAGCGGTGCCGAGGTGCTGGTGGTGATGGACATGTTCGCCGCGACCTTTGCGTCCATTCGCGGGCAGACGGCGGTACGCGAAGCCGTGGTGACGGGGATGGGCGATATGCTCGGCCCGCTCAAGGGGCCCGCGGTCGGGCTGATGCTGCGTTTCGCGGGGAAGAAGCCGCCGCGCTGGCCCAAAGCGAGCATGCATCGCTGGACGCAGGTGATGCGCCGGGCGCGCCGGCTGCCTTATCGCAAGCCCGAGATCGAGCAGGATGACCTCGCCTTCCTGCAATATACCGGCGGCACGTCAGGGGTGGCGAAGGGCGCGATGCTCAGCCATCGCAACGTCGTCGCCAACACCCTGCAAGGCCGCGCTTGGGTGCTCACCCAGATCGATGAAGACGAGCTGCTGACCAACGTCACCCTGCTGCCGCTCTACCATATCTTCTCTCTCACTGCGAACCTGCTGATGTTCATGGGGGTGGGCGGCCGCAACGTGCTGATCGCCAATCCGCGCGACACGAAGCGGGTGAGCTGGATCCTCAAGAAAGAGCGGTTCACCGGGATGGCGGGCGTGAACACCCTGTTCGCCAGCCTGCTCGAGGACTCTGATTTTCGCGCCCGCGATTTCTCCGCATTGCGGCTGACCATCGCGGGAGGAATGGCCACCCACGCTGACGTCGCCGCGCGCTGGGAGGCGCTCACCGGCAAGCCGCTGGTCGAAGGCTATGGGCTCACCGAATGCGCGCCGGTGGTGTGCATCCGGCCGGTCGATTTCATGACGCCGGACGTGATGGGCTATACCGGCACCGTCGGACTGCCGCTGCCGTCGACCGAGGTGCGGATGCGCCGCGCCGACGGAAGCTGGGCGGGGCTGGGCGAACCGGGCGAGCTCTGCGTGCGCGGCCCGCAGGTGATGCAGGGCTATTGGGGGCATCCCGAAGAGACTTCGCGGGTGCTGTCGGGAGACGGCTGGCTCGCCACCGGCGATGTCGGCGTGATGGGGGAGGATGGCGAGGTGCGGCTGATCGACCGGATCAAGGACATGATCCTCGTCTCGGGATTCAACGTCTATCCCGCCGAAGTCGAGGCGGTGATCGCGACGCATCCGGATGTGGCGGAGGTAGCGGTTGTCGGCGTCCTCGATCCGGTGAAAGGCGAACGGATCAAGGCAGTTATCCATCCACGCCGCTCGCTCTCGTCCGAGGCAGTGCGCGCGCACTGCCGTTCGCGGCTGACCGGCTACAAGGTGCCGTCGATCGTAGAGCTGCGCGACACGCCCCTACCCAAGAGCAATGTCGGCAAGGTCCTGCGACGGGAGCTGCGCTGATGGATGCCGATGTGATCGTGGTCGGCGCCGGGCTGGCCGGGCTGGTCGCAGCGACCGAGGCAGTGGCGCGGGGCGCCTCCGTCCTCATCGTCGAGCAGGAGCCCGAGCAGAGCCTTGGTGGACAGGCCTTCTGGTCGCTGGGCGGGCTGTTCCTCGTCGACTCGCCCGAACAGCGCCGGCTCGGCATTCGCGACAGCCACGACCTTGCATGGCAGGACTGGCTGGGCACCGCCGGGTTCGATCGCCCCGAGGACAAATGGCCGCGGCGCTGGGCCGAGGCCTATGTGCGCTTCGCAGCGACCGAAAAGCGTGGCTGGCTGCGCAGCCATGGCGTGTCGTTCGTCCCGGTGGTCGGCTGGGCCGAGCGCGGCGACGGGCGCGCCGAGGGGCATGGCAATTCTGTGCCGCGCTTCCACATTGCGTGGGGCGCCGGTCCGGGGGTGGTCAAACCTTTTGCCGAACTGGCGCGCAGGGCCGAACGCGAGGGCAGATTGCGGTTTCTATGGCGGCACCGGGTCGATGCGCTCGAGACAATAGCCGGCCGCGTCACTGGCGTCTCGGGCACTCGCCTTGCTCCCGATGATGTCGAGCGCGGCGCCGCCAGTTCCCGCAATGCGGTCGGCGATTTCCGGTTGACCGGACGATCGGTGATCATCGCCTCCGGAGGGATCGGCGGTGACCTCGACCTCGTCCGTCGCAACTGGCCGGCGCGGATTGGCACGCCGCCGGCGTTGATGGTGCGCGGCGTGCCGGCGCATGTCGACGGCCGGATGATCGGCATCGCCGAAGCTTCGGGGGCCCGGCTGATCCACTCCGATCGCATGTGGCACTATGTCGAGGGGCTGCGGAACTGGAATCCGATCTGGAAGGAACACGGCATCCGCGTTTTGCCCGGTCCCTCGTCGATGTGGTTCGATGCGCGCGGAGATCGGCTGCCGCCGCCGTTCCTGCCTGGCTACGACACGCTGGGCACGCTGCGCTACCTGCTGGAAGGCGGCAATCCGTACAGCTGGTTCGTGCTCAACCAGTCGATCATCCGCAAGGAGTTCGCGCTGTCGGGCTCCGAGCAGAACCCCGACCTGACCAGCCGGAGCCTGCGCCGGACCTTGCGCCGGGTGACGAGCCGGAGCCGCGCGCCCGAGCCAGTCGAGGCGTTCAAGGCACATGGCGAGGATTTCGTCGTCGCGAACGATGTCGCCACTCTCGTGGCGGGGATGAACCGGATCGGCGAAGCGGCAACCCTCGATCCCCGAAAGATTCAAGACGCGATCGTCATGCGCGACCGCGAGTTGGACAATCGCTTCTCGAAGGACTTTCAGCTAATGGGGATCCGCAATGCCCGGCTGGGCCTCGCCGAGCGGCTGATGCGCACCGCTCCGCCGCGCCCGATCCTCGATCCCGCCAACGGCCCGCTGATCGCGGTTCGGCTTAACATCCTGACGCGAAAGACGCTCGGCGGGCTCGAGACCGATCTGGACGCGCAGGTGCTCGGCGACGACGGCGAGCCGATCGCAGGTCTGTTCGCGGTCGGAGAGGCCGCGGGGTTTGGCGGCGGCGGGATGCACGGCTATCGGTCGCTCGAAGGAACCTTCCTCGGCGGCTGCCTGTTCAGCGGGCGCACCGCTGGCAAAGCAGTGGTTCAGGGCTGACGCGCAATCGCTCCACGACTGAGCATCCGAAGGCCTCGCCTGCAATCGCGACGGCAAGGCCCCGGTGTTTCGTGTCGCAGCCCCGAACCTTCGGTCTTTCCGACGCATATCAGCTGGGAAGAGGCTGGTGCGGACGGCGGGACTCGAACCCGCACGCCCCGAGGGGCAGAAGATTTTAAGTCTCCGGCGTCTACCGGTTCCGCCACGTCCGCACGTGGTGCCCTGAAACGCGATGAGGCCGGAACCGTCAAGCGGTTCCGGCCTCATCTGCATCTGGAAAGAAGGCGACTCGCTCAGACGTTGAGGCGAACGCGCATTTCCTTTCCGGGCTTGAAATAGGGCACCCGCTTGGGGGCGACATCGACCGTCTCGCCGGTACGCGGATTGCGACCGGTGCGGCCGTCCCTCGCCCGGGTTGAAAAGGCGCCGAAGCCGCGAAGCTCGACGCGACCATCCTCGGTCAAGCGGCTGACGATCTCGTCGAAAAAGACCGAGACGATCTTCTCGACCTCGCGTGCCGACAGACCGGGATTGTCGTCGACCAGCATCTGCACGAGTTCCGAACGGATCATCCGCACCCTCCCTTGGCACACGCGGACCGCGGTTCGTCCGGCGCGGCAAATCCCCAACGCGGGGACTCTCTAGCGCCGAATCCCAACTTGCATCAACCCGAAGATTAACAGTTTACGGGATTTATTTGAGGCAGCGGAGGGAGGCGGCCGAAACCGCCTCCCCGAGGCTGCGTCAGTTCTTCTCGTTGCGGGCCTTGAGAGCCTCGCCGAGAATGTCGCCCAGCGACGCGCCCGAATCGGACGAGCCATATTGCTGAACGGCCTGCTTCTCTTCGGCGATCTGCATCGCCTTGACCGAGAAGGTCGGCTTCTTCGAACGATCGAAGCCGGTGACCATCGCGTCGAACTTCTGGCCGACCTGGAAACGCTCCGGACGCTGCTCGTCGCGGTCGCGGCCGAGATCGGTGCGCTTGATGAAGCCGGTCGCGCCGTCCTCGCCGACCTGCACCTCGAGGCCCGCGTCGCGGACTTCGAGAACGGTCACGGTGACGATCTGGTTCTTGTTGAGCTTGTCGCCCGCACCGGCGGCAATCGCTGCCGACGGACCGCCACGCTCGAGCTGCTTCATGCCGAGGCTGATGCGCTCCTTGTCGGGCTCGATCGCGAGCACGATCGCCTTGACGGTCTCGCCCTTGCGATGAAGGTTGAGCGCGTCCTCACCCGAAATGCCCCAGGCAATGTCCGACATGTGGACCATGCCGTCGACGTCGTTGTCGAGGCCGATGAACAGACCGAATTCGGTGGCGTTCTTGACCTCGCCTTCAACTTCGGTGCCAACCGGATGCGCAGCGGCGAAGGCTTCCCACGGATTGCTCTGCGCCTGCTTGAGGCCGAGCGAGATGCGGCGCTTCTCGGCGTCGACCTCGAGGACGACGACATCGACTTCCTGCGAGGTCGAGACGATCTTGCCCGGATGGACGTTCTTCTTGGTCCAGCTCATCTCCGAGACGTGGACGAGGCCTTCGATGCCCGGCTCGAGCTCGACGAACGCGCCATATTCGGTGATGTTGGTCACGCGGCCCGAAAGCTTCGCGCCGACCGGGTACTTGGCGGCGGCGCCATCCCACGGATCGCTCTCGAGCTGTTTCATGCCGAGGCTGATGCGCTGCGTGTCGCGGTTGATGCGGATGATCTGCACCTTCACCGTGTCACCGATGTTGAGCACTTCGCTCGGATGGTTGACGCGCTTGTAGCTGAGATCGGTGACGTGGAGCAGGCCGTCGATGCCGCCGAGGTCGACGAACGCACCGTAATCGGTGATGTTCTTGACGACGCCGTCGATCACCTGGCCCTCGGCCAGCGACTGGATCAGGCCCGAACGCTGCTCGGCGCGGGTTTCCTCGAGCACCGCGCGACGCGACACGACGATGTTGCCGCGCTTGCGGTCCATCTTGAGGATCTGGAAGGGCTGGGGGATGTCCATCAGCGGCGTGACGTCGCGCACCGGACGGATATCGACCTGCGAGCCGGGAAGGAAGGCCACCGCGCCCGAAAGGTCGACGGTGAAGCCGCCCTTGACGCGACCGAAGATCACGCCCTCGACGCGGGCGGTCTTGGCGAATTCGGTCTCGAGATTATCCCAGGCGGCTTCGCGGCGGGCGCGGTCGCGGCTGAGCATGGCCTCACCGTTCGCGTTCTCGACGCGGTCGACATAGACCTGCACTTCGTCGCCGATCTTGAGGTCGGCCTTTTGGCCCGGCGCAGCGAATTCGCGCAGCGGCACGCGGCCTTCCGACTTCAGGCCGACGTCGATGACCGCGAGGTCGTTCTCGATGCCGGTGACGGTGCCGATGACGACGCGGCCTTCAAAGCTTTCTGCGCCGCCGAGAGTCTGTTCGAGGAGTGCCGCGAAATCGTCGCGGCTCGGATTTGCCGTAGAGGCCATAGAGGATCAGTTCCTGGTTTACGTTTTTCCGGCCAGCCGGTTGAATCCGGCGGTCTTGGAGGCCGAAAGTGCCGCGGCGGCCGAATGCCGGTCACGACGTCCCATGGGCACAGAACCAGCGGAGGACCTGACGCGGTTGAATGCGAAAAGGGCGCGGCGGAATCGCTTCTCCGCGCCGTACCTCCGCGAGCCACGCTCGCAGGACGGGCGCCCCATAGCCGAACCAGGCACAACTGGCAAGG
This sequence comes from Sphingomonas psychrotolerans, assembly GCA_032334595.1. Lineage (GTDB taxonomy): Bacteria > Pseudomonadota > Alphaproteobacteria > Sphingomonadales > Sphingomonadaceae > Sphingomonas > Sphingomonas psychrotolerans_A. The sequence goes on from JALMLT010000003.1 coordinate 62,924, forward strand.
CGAACGCCGTGGTAGGTGCAGCGTTTCGTGAGCTTAGCGGGGCGTCGCGCCGCTGCGTTGCTCGACCAATGCGATCGCGCGCTGGATCGCGGCATCGATCGACAGGAAACTGGTGTCGAGCAACTCGGCATCTTCAGCCTGAAGCAGCGGGGCTTCCGACCGGTGCGAGTCGCGCTCGTCGCGCGCGCGGATGTCGGCGAGCACCTTGTCGAGGCTCACGTCGATGCCCTGTCTACGCAGTTCAAGGTGGCGTCGCTGGGCGCGGATCGTCGGCGTGGCCTTCACGAACAGCTTCACCTCAGCCTCGGGCGCGATCACCGTGCCGATGTCGCGGCCGTCGAGCACGGCGCCGCCCGGCTGCTTCGCGAACTGCCGCTGCCGTTGCAGCAACGCCGCACGCACCGGCGGATGCGCCGAGACCACGGAGGCGGCCTTGCCGACCTCGTCGGTGCGCAGCCACGGATCCTGAAGCAGTTCGTCCGCAAAACCGCACGCGGCCGCCGCGTCGGTTTCCGATCCCGGGTCGAGCCCGGCGCGCAGCACCGTTGCAGCGACGGCGCGATAGAGCAGCCCGGTATCGAGGTGCGGCAGACCGTAATGGCGCGCCAGCGCGCGCGCGATCGTGCCTTTGCCCGAGGCGGCCGGCCCGTCGACGGCGATGATCATGGTCGCACGCCCGCGTTTTGTCCAAGTCCGTCGAGCGTCCGGAAGAAGTCCGGGTAGCTGGTCGCCACGGGGCTGACATCGTCGACGGTAATGGGCGTGCGGGCATTGAGCCCGGCAATGGTCATGCTCATGGCGATGCGGTGGTCGAGCTTGGACGCGACCTGCGCATCGCCGCGCAGCGGTTCGCCTCCCGAACCCTCGATCGCGAGTCCGTCTTCGAACTCTTCGGTGCGGACGCCCGCCGCCTCAAGCCCGGCGCGCATCGCGGCGATCCGGTCCGATTCCTTGACGCGCAGTTCGTGCGCGCCGCGCGCCACGGTGCGCCCTTCCGCGAAAGAGGCCGCCACGAACAGGATCGGATATTCGTCGATCATGCTCGGCGCCAGTTCGGGCGGCACTTCAATTGCGGTCAGCGGGGCATGGCGTATGCGCAGGTCAGCGACTGCCTCGCCGCCGACATCGCGCGCATCGAGCTCGACGATGTCGGCGCCCATCAGCTTGAGGGCGGTGATCAGCCCGGTACGCGTCGGATTCATGCAGACGTTGCGGATCACGATCTCGGATCCGGGTATAATCGACGCGGCGACCATCCAGAAGCCGGCGGAGGAGGGGTCTCCCGGCACCATGATGTGCTGTGGCTTGAGTTCGGCTTCGCCGGTGATCGAAATGACTTTGCCGCCCGGGCTGTCCTCCACCGTCAGCTCGGCGCCGAATCCCCGCAGCATCCGCTCGCTGTGGTCGCGCGTCGGCACCGGCTCGATGACTCGCGTGATCCCCGGGGTGTTCAGCCCGGCAAGCAGCACTGCGGACTTCACCTGCGCCGAGGCGACGGGGAGGGTGTATTCGATCGGGACGGCGGGATTGAGTCCGCGCACCATCAGCGGCAGGCGCCCGCCTGGCGAGGCAGTGATCTCCGCACCCATCCGCGACAGCGGCTCGACCACCCGACCCATCGGACGCCCCGAGAGCGAGGCGTCGCCGGTGAACGTCGCAGTGACCGGGTGACTCGCGACCAGCCCCATCAACAGGCGCGTCGAGGTCCCCGAATTGCCCATATCCAAGGCGCTCTGCGGCTGGAGCAGTCCGCCCACCCCGACGCCATGAACGCGCCACACGCCGTCCCTACCCCGTTCAATATCGGCGCCCATCGCGCGCATTGCGGCTGCCGTGGCGAGGACGTCTTCGCCCTCCAGCAGGCCCTCGATCCGGCTTTCGCCCACCGCCAGCGCCGAAAACATCAGCGAACGATGGCTGATCGACTTGTCGCCGGGGACGGTGACGGTGCCGCGCAGCGGGCCGCGGCTGGAGACGGTGAGGGGGCGGGGCTGTGGCTGCGACATCGCGCGCGGCTTTGACAGCCGCCTTGCGTCATGGCAAGGCGCGCCCCACTTTCCGGGTCACACCCGAAATCACGATATTTTGAAAGGCAAGAGGCAACACATGGTGAAGCCGGAATGGGGCACCAAGCGCGCGTGCCCGAAGTGCGGAACGCGCTTCTACGATCTGACCAAGGACGAGCCGGTCACCTGCATCAACTGCGCCTATGCGTGGGAGCCGGAGCCGATTCTCAAGTCCAAGCAGCCGCTGCCGTTCGAGGCGGTCAAGGCAAGCCCCGACAAGGCGGAGGCGGTTGATTCGGATCTGGGCGACGAGGATCTGGATATCGCGGAGGACGAAGAGCCGTCGCCCGACGATGACGTCGATCTGGGCGGCGACGACGATCTCGGGGTCGAGACCGGCGGCGACGAGGACGAGCAGTAAGAAAAATCGGTGGGGCAGGGGCGCAAGCGAAAAAGCGTCCTTGCCAAACCCGCAGAGCCCTTCTAATGGGCCTGCCTTCCCGGGGGTTTGGGGCCGTAGCTCAGCTGGGAGAGCGCTGCAATGGCATTGCAGAGGTCAGGGGTTCGATCCCCCTCGGCTCCACCATTCCACCCGTAAATCTGCATTATAATCAACCCCGCAGGGGCGCTTCATAAGCGATCCAAAGCGCTCACAGCGGGCGGCGCTTTACGGGGTCGATTCGAGCGCAGGCGGCTTCGCATCCCCTTCCTTCCGGGAATGATGGCGCAACCGGCCGCTGCTCATGGCAGCTTGATGTCTCCCTCCGCATCGTCGGTCAAAGTTGCGACGCTTTCCTGAGGATCAGCCGCAAGCGCGGTCTCTCAGGCCGCCAGCAACTGGTGATAGATTGCGCGCACCTGCTCGAGGCGCTGCTCGGGAGGCCACGAGGCGAGACCATCGTCCAACTTGCTCGCCAGATTCCCGAAGTCTGGCTCTCCGAACATTGCCGACACTCCCGCCAGCTGGTGCGCAACCGATTGCAGGGCGTCAGCGATGTCGTCGCTCATTTCTTCAGCGCCAAGTGCCTCGGCGATCTTTTCCAGTGCCGATTCTTTGCGCTGCCGATACCGCGTTTCGAGCGAAGGCTTGGCGGGCGCTTCTACCGGAGAAGCAACCGGCTCGATGGTCGGGCTCCCGTCAGGCGAAAATAACCGACTCAATACCCGCTCGAGTTGGCGGTCATCGAGTGGCTTGGTGAGCTGATCATCCATGCCAGCGTCGCGGCAACGCTCGAGATGGGCAATCTGGGCGCTGGCTGTCAGTGCAACGATCGGCACCGTTGACGATGCCGAAGCAGACTCGCGGATTATGCGGGTGGCAGTGAACCCATCCATGACGGGCATCTGGCAGTCCATGAGCACCAGATCGAAGGCGCCGTTCAGCACGGCATCGACCGCTGCGGATCCGTCATTCGCCAGCGAGACGGCGAAGCCGTAGCGCGATAGCGTCGCGAGCATCAGGTCACGATTCAGATCGACATCGTCCACGACGAGAATGCGCTTGCCAGCAAAGCCGGGCTGGAGGCGAGGGTTCGGCTTCACCGGTGCGGATGCCTCGGAGGCTTCGCGCAACGGTATCTCGAACCAGAAGGTCGAACCGTCACCCAATTTGCTGGTGACTCCGATGGTGCCCTGCATCAGTTCGATCAGTTGGCGGCTGATTGCGAGGCCGAGGCCGGTACCGCCATAGTGGGAGGCGATCGTCGGCGCCGCCTGCACGAATCTGCTGAAAAGTGTCGCCATCCGCTCGGCGGCTATGCCTGCCCCCGTGTCCCGAACTTCCACGCGGAGTCGCGCATCGGAACCTTTGCCGGTGGACCAGACAGTCAATGTCACCGAGCCCTCTTGCGTGAATTTCACTGCATTCGACAGGAGGTTGAGAACGACCTGTCGCAGGCGGGCGTCGTCTCCGAGCACCCAGCCGGGTACATCCGACCCGAGCAGCGCCCGCAACTGCACGTCCTTTGCGGCGGCCTGGGGCTCCATCAATGCGACGGTCTGACGGATGAAATCGTGGAAGTCGAAGGGCACACAGTTTAGTTCGAGCGCCGCGGCCTCAAGCTTGGAAAAGTCGAGTACGTTGTCGATCACGCCGCGCAACGCCTGCCCGGCATTGTGGATCAACCGCACGCGCCGTCGGGTTTCCTCGCTGAGTTCGGGAGCTTCGTCGAGCAGCCGCGAGAAGCCGATCACGCTGTTGAGCGGCGTCCTGAGTTCGTGACTGACATTGGCTACGAAATCCGACTTGGACTTCACCGCCTGCTCCGCCTTCAGTGTTGCTGCCGCAAGAGCATCTTCGCGTTGTTTGCGGTCGGTGACGTCGCGTACCACGTCGATGAAGCCGGTCATCTGCTCGTCGTGGGCATCGTGCAGGATGCCTATGCTCGATTCGAGCCAGACCCATTCCCCATCGGGCCGTTGCGAACGCCATCGCACGCGCTCGGCACTGCCTGTCCGGATCAACGAACCATATTGCTTACGAAGGCCGCCAAGATCCTCCGGGTGAACGAAGTCGAAAGCCGGTTTGCCGAGCAGATCGTCCGGGTTGAGGCCGACGATCTTTTCGCACGACGGCGAGATGAAGGTGATCCGCCCCTCCAGATCGGTCGTCGTGATCATGTCGGTGGAGTTGCGCGCCATCAGGCGATAGCGGTTCTCGGCCTCACGCTCGTTGGTAAGATCCTCGACCTGCGCGATAAAATGCGGAGGATTGCCGTCTTCGGCATCGACCATCGACACCGAGAGCCGCACCCAGACGAACCGGCCGCGCTTGTGAATGTAGCGCTTGTCGAGTTTATAGCTGCTGATCTTGCCGGAGATCAGATCCGCGACCAGGGCGAGATCCGCCTCGAGATCATCGGGGTGGGTCAGCGTCTGGAAGTCGAACGCCTCGAGCTCCTGGGTCGAGTAGCCGACGATCTTGCCGAAGGCCTCGTTGACGCGGAGAAATCCGCCGTCGAGCGATACGAGCGCCATCCCGATCGGAGCATGGTTGAACGCGCTCTCGAACTGTTCCGTCCTTGCACGACGCTCGGAGATGTCGTGCAGGAGGGCCGTGAACTCCCAGCCATGCTGCAGTCGTGCCGCGTTGATTGCCAGCTCGACCGGAATGTGCCTGCCGGTGCGGTGGAGCGCCTCGACCTCGATGCGACGGCCGACGATCGTACCTTGGCCGGTCTCGACATAGCGGCGCAGGGCCGACTTGTGCATTGGCCGCAATTCGGTTGGGACGATCAGTTCCGCCAAGTCGCGACCGATCGCTTCCTCTTCGGACCAGCCGAAGGTCAATTCAGCCTGCCGATTCCAGCAGGTCACGGTCCCTTCGCCTGTCATCGTGACGATCGCCTGATGCGCATTGCCAATGATGCCGGCGAGGCGCTGCTCGTTCGCCCGTAACGAAGCCTCGAGTGCGATCCGCTCTCCGACTTCCCGGGAAAGCGCAACCGCCGCCCTGGTCCGCTCCTCCAGGCTTCGCTCTGTCGCGGCAAAGCGGCACCGCTTGCGCATCTCCGCCGAAAGCGATGCGGTGAGCAATCGAAGCGCCTGAACGTCATCGTCGCCGAACCGGTTCGGGGTGTCGGTGCAGATCTTCACGACCCCCGCAACCTCGCCATCACCGATCAGCGGAGCGCAAACCATCGCGCGGACTCCGGTGCGCTCACACGCTGCACGATCGACGCGGGGGTCGTTGAAGGTGTCGTTGCTGATCAGCAGCGCATTCTGTTCGACACACAGGCCCGAAAGGCTGCCCTCCCGGCAAAAGCGAAGGCCTTCAAATGCCCTCAGTGCCGGGCTGATCGCCCGGGCAATGAGATCGCCGCCGTCGATCAGCTCGATGACGACGCAGCTGCCCTCTACCAGCGCTTCGAGCTCTGCGACGACCACTTCCATAAAGCGGTCGAGGTCGAGGTCGGTATCAGCCAGGCGGTTCTGGGCGTGCGCCAGCCGCTCAAGCCTTTCGATCCGGTCGCACAGCTGCGAAGTGGCTTGCTCATTGAAATTCAATTGCATTTCCAACGCTTCAGGACCCAAATCAAACATCGGCGATACAGGCGGTTGGTAAATCGCGAGGTAACTATCGGCTCGGTGCATTTACGGATGCGCGTGGGGCCGCCGCACCAGCCTCGCATGGTCGTAGCGGAGGATGGCGAGGTTTATGACGCCGAAGGCAACGTCTACCCTTGCTACGAATTCCCCTACACGCCCAGCTTCGAGACCGATGCCTATCGGGTTGGTCATCTCGACAGCATCGACGACGAGCGCAATGACGCTGCGCTCACCCGGCAATGGTTCACCGACATGCCCGAGGGGCGGGAGGTCGCCTTTCACGATGTGGCGCTCGCCTGTGCGGCACTGATCGAGGCAGGGCGGCGAGGCGAAGTCCCGTCCGATTGGCTCGATCCGCGCGGGTTCGTGGAGGTGACGCCGGTGCTCGCGATCCTGTTCGATGCTGCCACTGACGGGGCTCCTCCCGGGAGCACGGCCGACGGACTGACGCGCGCGCTCGCCGGCTACCGAGGCCATCGTACGGCTAGAGAGCAGGCCGTGCGCCTGATGGAAGCGGGGCCCGCATATCGACGCCGGCTACTCCCCTGAAAGTGCCGAGCGAGAGCTTCCGTTCAAGCGGAACACCTCCTGGCGGAATCGCCAGCCAGCGCTCCGGTCAGCTGCTTCAAAAGGAACAGCTCCTGCTATCAGGGTCCTTGTACAGACGCACTTAAGGCTCCAGCGCGCGAATCTGCACGGTCATAAGCATGGCGACCACCCTTCCTGCGATGTTCGTAGTTCACCCGGTTCGTGGTCCACTTTGGGTGATCACGGTGGAACAAACTGGGAAGTCGTGGGACCCGCAGGAGCCAATATGCCGCAGATTTCTGCGGTTTTTTGCCATGTTCTCAACATGTACTGGTGCGCTTACAGGACTCACATCTGACGCTGTAAGGCGCAGAAATCCTCGGCTTTCCAGATCCACCAGCTGGCGTGGTCCACTCGTGGTCCACCGTCAAAATCGGTTCGGTAAACGGACACGAACCCGTGCCGCGGGCAGGGGCCAAGCATGATTCCCGTAACGGTTTGGCGCACCAAAAAGTGAATGATAGGCCGGCGAGAAGAAGGAGCGACAACCACAACATGGCGGGTTCGAGCGGGAGTTCGGCGGGAGCTTTTCGCTCCGGCAGATGGGCAGGGCCGCCACCGTTCCGCCTGACGACCATTACGATGAAGCTACGGAGAACGACGCCTTGATCGCCGTGCGGCTCCGCGCCACCCGCAGACCCGTAGGCGTCGCGATGTGCGGAAGCTGGCGTTCGCCTCGGTCGCGGAGCTAGGATAACTAATGGGCTAGCGGACCGCCCGCTCGCGCGCCGCAGAGTTGCAATAACCGCCGTTCGCCACGGTTGATGAGCCGCGGGGTCGTGCGTCCGGTAACATCGCCGATGCCTCGATCTCCCGCACAAGCCGCAGATAGAATGCAGCTATGTCCGCGAGATCGGCTTCGTTGACGATCATGGTCTCACCGATGGCGAAGCGACGCAGCGGCTCCCCGGAGCCTGGCACATCCGGCCAGCCCGCCGTCATGAAGGAATCCCCGATCCCGTCGCCCCGCCTGACGCGTCCCTCGCAATGAAACATGCATTCCCGCGAGCGCCCAAGCGCGCGCAACCGTGCGCCGTCGACATCGGGCCGGTCGAGATCGCGGAAGAAGGTGCGCAACTTGTTCGCTGTATTGCGCTCTCCCGGGAAAGCTGCCTGCCTGCGTACATAAAGCGCCTCATCGACGAGACGATTGAGGAAGCGGTCCAGTTCTCGGAGGCCATTGCCGATCACCTTGGCACGATGCTGGCCGACCACGCGAAGTGCGGACGGGGGGATCGGCCGCCGAACGTCGCGCAGTCCGGCGCCGAAGAAGTTCGCTCCCGCTTCCAGCGTGGCAAGCGCGCGTGCAAAGCATTCACTCATGCACGATGCAGAGTTGGTGGGCGCAGGTCGGCCACATCGTCGGCGGAATAGGCGAATGGAAACTGACGGGCCGACGGTGCGATTCTGAAGACCGGCCACGCCGTGGCCGACTGGTCCATTACCATGCGGCTGTCGATTACGAGCGCGTCCACCGCCTCTGAGAAGGTGGCGGTGGCGATGAGATTGCCGAACACGTCCTGTGTCCATTCGATATGCGCAGGCGGCGCGCAGCTCAGCAGCGAGGTAAGCAGGCGCAAGCCATGTTGGCCGCGCGGGCAGAGCATCATCCTGTGAGGCAGCAATTTCACCGATCGCGCGTAGCGACAGCTCGTGTGATGGCAGATCGTCAGCAGCACGTGCTAGATCGTCTCGCGGCCGGCGCGCGTGGAGATGGCGCGCTCCACGGCCTCGCAGCCTGCCTCGCTCGCAACGGCGAGATCGAGCGGGCGTCCGCAAAGCACGTCGCTATGGGCGTTGAGGAAGGCGATCGCGCTGTCGCCGCCGAGCAGATTCCAGGCCAGCAGCGTGACCCGGCTCTGCCGCTCGACGCTTTCCGGCGAGAGGCGCACGGTCGGATGCCTTTTGCGAAACAGGTTACGTCTCGGCGCGGCTGGAGCGGTTTCCGGCGAGCTTGTAGTCGACTCATTCATCGGCGATTTCCTCTTCGCGCGGTGGGGCCGGCGTTCGCCACTCGCTCGCGATAGATCAGGCGCCCCTTCTCCACGTCGTATGGCGACATCTCGACCTGGACGCGGTCTCCGACGAGCGTTCGGATGCGATATTTGCGCATCCTGCCCGCGGTATAGACGATGATACGATGCTCGTTCTCGAGCATCACGCGAAAGCGACCGTCCGGCAGAATCTCGTCGATGATGCCGTCGAGCTTGATCAGATCTTCCTTGGCCAAGCTGTCAGGCCGCACACAGGACAGAGGCGCCGGCACCCAGGCGTTGCCGATGCTCGCGGATCCGTAGTGCATAGCCGTTGGCCAGCCCACGATGCGCAATCGAAGCTTCGGGGCACGCGGCACAATCGGCGCGCATCAAGGAGATCTGATGGCGTGAGAGAAGGTAATTGAGATCCATGTCGTCGCTCCGGCTAATGTAAGCGGGAGCGCGATGGTCTCTCAGCCGTTGGCGCCTACGTGACCGTTTTGCCAGCGATGGGCCCAATATAGGTATGGGGGGCCACCGGTGAACCCCAGGCGCGCGGAAATAACCCGTTAGGTCGGCGCGCCCGGCCATGATACTGGTTCGATACGGCACGCACATGGCAGGCCGTTCCGTTGCGGCTGACGCGCCGAACGGCCCCGATCTCTTTCCCCTGCTGTCCGCCACCAGAAAGTGATCTCGCCTACCCGGAGATGTTTCGGTCGGCGATCCAACGCGGACGGTGGCGACAGAATAGTCCTCATGCACGGAGAGCCGTCATCACCAGCCGTCTTGCTCAAGCCACCATCGCTACTGAGGGCGAGGACTATCTCGTCCGCCTCACAACGGACGACGGGACGACGTTCGAGCTGATCGCCTCCTTCGACCAGCTCGACACCCTCGCGGAGGACATTGATCGCCGGCTCGATGCCGATGAGGATGGCGAAATCCACTAGCCTGTTGCCGTTCTCGCGCGCAGGAGCGCCCCTGCGGCGCCTGCGCGCAGTGCGTCCACCGCTGCCAGGAATGGCTCCCGGCGCCAAGGCCGTCGCCGGAAGTCAGGACAGACCCGCCAATCGGGCTAAAGCTGACAACGCGCCTTGCAGCAGGCCTGGTCAGCCTGGCTGGATCGAAGCTGCCATGGCGCGAGCAGCTGGTGATTTCCTTTTCGGCCTGCACGGGATGGGCCCGATCTACTATCTCGCCGTCGCGTTCAACCATTAGTCGTTCGCCGGTCCTTACCGGCTCCGGGCAATCGTTATCGGCGTCGTGTTCGCGTCGATACTTCTGCACGACGTCACCGCGGCCCCAGCGCTGCGGCTGCTCTGAGCGGGCGTGTAAATAAACGCGCGGAAAATATTAACAGGTCGCGCGCATTTTACTTTGGACGATCGCCCCCTATATAGGTGGAGCTGACGTCGTCTGCGACGGATATCGGGCCGCCTCGGCTCCTCCCTTTGTCCTTTTCTAGCCTAACCGAAGCCGGGATGCTCCACTGGTGGGCATGCCCGTCATGCATGGGACAAAGGATACCCAAATGATTACCGGAACCGTGAAATTCTTTAACAACGACAAGGGCTATGGCTTCATCGCGCCGGAAACCGGCGGCGGCGATGCCTTCGTTCATATTTCCGCGGTCGAGCGCGCAGGCATGCGTTCGCTCGATAAGGATCAGCGCATCTCCTACGAACTCGAGACCGACAACCGCGGCAAGACTTCGGCGGTCAATCTGCAGGCTGCCTAGCGACCGGCTGACAGGGGGCGCTCGCCGCCCTCCCTGCTCATTCATCAGTCGAAAAAAGCAGCGACGGAAATCACCCGCGCAAAGGAGACGTCATGTCGAGAGCGATCAACATCAATGCCACACGTGACCACGTCATCGCTGCGTGCGCCAAGCGCCGTGTCTCGATCAGCGCGATCGAGGCCCTTCATTCGGGCGGCACGCGCGTCGTCCTGAACAATGCAGACGACACTGCCATCATGGTGAAGGCCTATGGCTCGAAAGTCATCCGCGGCGCGGTCACTCGTACCCCCACCCGGATGGGCCCGCTGTAAGGCGGCGGCCTTCTCATCTTCCAGTTGAACCCGTGGCCGAGAAACGGGGCGAGGACATGAAGATTAACAGCCAAAGCCAAGGCCAAGGCTTCAGCGACCCTCGCGACTGTCGGAAACGTATAATGCCGCGCGTTTAACTTGTACCGGCCTGCCCTCGGCGCATCTACCACAACGGCTCCGAAGTACGCGTGTGGCTACCCGGCCGAGGCCAAACAAGGAGCTTCGAAGGTCTCGCCTGATCCGGCCATCCGGATGCACCAATAGGTGCGCAACTACTAGGCGGCCAACCTCATCTGCAAGACCCGGCCGACGAGCCGTTCCCGCTCTTCCACGGAGGTGCCCTCCAGCGCATCTTCAAACTCGGCAGCCTGCGCGCCCAGTTCGGCCTCCTGGAACATGCCAGCGGAGCCGGCCAATTTGTGAAGCAGAGAGCGAAGCTGCTCGATGCTGCCGTCATCATAGTTCCCGGCCTCTTGTAGCCGGGCTGCGTAGAGCTGCAGCTCAGTCTTGCGCATTTCATATTTCGCTCGGAGCGCGGGGCTGATGAGTTGTCGCTCACTGGCTTGAGCGACGCCCGATTTGGCTGCCCACTTGCTTAAAGCGATGCTCAGCTGCTGCAGCTGAACCGGTTTGGCTATGTGCGCCTGCATGCCTTCTCTGAGGCATGCCGCTATGTCGTCGGGATACGCATTTGCAGTCAGTGCCAGGATCGGCAGAACATCGGGGCCGAACCCATGAGACCGGATTGCCCGGGTGGCGGACAGGCCGTCCATTACCGGCATTTGCATGTCCATGAGGATGATGTCGAACTGGCGGCCTGAGGCTCCGGCAGAGATGACGGCTTCGACTGCCCTGGCGCCGTCCGCCACGGTAGATACACGGTGGCCCAGGTGCGCCAGCATCGCCTGCATCAGCTCCTGATTTACGTCGTGATCCTCGGCAAGCAGGACGTTTATCGCGGAAGAGCTGCCAGCAAGTGTATCTGAGGCTGGATCAGGGCTAGCGGACGGTGCTGCGGCTTCAACGACGGGTATTGCCAGTTTGAACACTGTGCCTGATCCGACCGCACTTTCAAACGTGAGATCGCCACCCATCATCACAGCAAGGTTCTTGCTGATCGCCAGCCCCAGTCCGGTGCCACCGAACCGTCGCGCTGTGCTCTCTTCGGCCTGGACGAACTCGTTGAACACCGCGGCGTGCTGCTCCGAAGGTATGCCGATTCCGGTGTCGGTCACGCTCACTTCGAGCAAGCAGCGACCGCCGTCGTCGCGAACTTGTGCAGAAAGAGTGACATGTCCTTCCTGCGTGAACTTGACTGCGTTGCTGACGAGGTTGAGCAGTATCTGCCTGAGGCGCAGACCATCGACCATCGCGAAGGTGGGAACAGCGTCGTCTATCTCACACCTGAGTTCGAGGTGCTTTTGAGCTGCCGCCGACTGCATCAGATTCACGCAGTTCTTCAGTTTGTGCCGCAGATCGACACGTTCAGGAACAATCCGCATTTTCCCGGCTTCAATTTTCGAGAAATCTAGAATGTCGTTCAGCAGCCGCATCATCGCCTTGCCCGAATCGGCAATCAGCTGAGCATGGCGGATCTGCTGCGCGTCCAGCCTGCTCCCAAGCAACAGATCCGCGAACCCGAGGACACCGTTCATGGGGGTCCTGATCTCGTGGCTCATATTGGCAAGGAAGTTGGCTTTCCCCTCTGCCGCTGTCTCGGCACTGGCACGGGCGGCCACGAGCTCGCCCTCGAGCTGCGCGCGACGAATGATGTCTTCTTCGAGCAGGGCATTGAGATGGCCCAGCACGCGGATCTTGCGGCGGCGTTCGGCCGCAAGAAGCACCGCCAGCAAAATGCTGAGAATGATCGACGCTGCGATCGCGAGCATCACCGGCGTCTCCAGGGCCCGGGCCCTGCTTTGCCGATGATTTAAGAGGCGGCGCTCCTCGGCTTCGGTTGCAATCGCCAGATCGGACCACCGGTCCTGCCGCTGCTGATTGGCTCTGCTGGTCGCCACAGCGGTGGCTTTCTCTGGCTCACCTCGGCTGGCGAGTTCCAAGATGTATCGCGAGACCGCAACGCGCTCGTGGTAAAGCGCCTGAAGGTCCGCAATCCTGCGCTGCTGACTCGGATTGTCCCTCGTCATGCCCTTCAGTTTCACGAGTTCGGGCCAGACCCGCCTTTGGAAGTCGTGGGCTGAATCGCGCAGATAGGCGGGACCGCCCATGACAAAGCCACGCTTCTGAACTTCTCCCTTGAGCATCAAAATGCGCAAACGGCTGAGCTGATTTTCTACCTGAAGAGCATGCATGACGCGTCGGTCCGCCGCCTGCCTCTCGGACACAAGAAAGCAGGTGAGTGCCACGCCTGTCAGAAGCAGAAAGACGCACCCGATCAGGAGCGCACGTGGGATAAGCAGGCCGCGATTCATCTGGAGAGCTCAAGTTCAAGGGTCTGGCGCGCCCTAGGCGACGAGCGGTGTGGCACCTCTGAACAACCGCCCTCGTATGTTTCCGTAGAGACGTAGCGTGCCCCCTCGGTTCAGCCTTTCAGCAGGCCAGCGCTCGTGCCCGGAAGCCGCCGTTGGCGCCGTTCTCGTGCGCCGGCTACCTGTTGAAATTCGACAGACGGACTTTTGTAAGTTCAGGAACCGGCTTTATGAAAGCAGTTCCTTGAGGCTGGCGGCCAGATCCGCATTGCGAAATGGCTTGGTCAAGCGAGGAAGATCGGGCGCAATCCCCTCGGCTTCGGCGTAGCCGGACACCACCAGGATCCGCAGTGCGGGATGCAGCGTTCTCGCCTGCCGCGCCAGATCGGCGCCGTTCATGCCCGGCATCAAGTGATCGGTAACGAGGAGATCGGGTGTCATACCTGCCTCGATCAACCCCAGCGCTTCCTCTGCAGAACTCGACTCGATCACCTCGAACCCGAAGTCGTTGAGCATATCCGCCGTGCTCATCCGCACCAGTTCCTCGTCGTCCACCAGGAGAGCGATCCCGCGCCCCAGCGGTTTTTCGACGCGATCGGGAGATTGCTCCTCTTCCTCGATCGGCACGGCGCTGATCGGCAGCCATAGAGTCACAGTCGTTCCTGCGCCTTGGGTACTTTCGATGGTCAGGCCGCCGCCGAGTTGTGCGGTGAGCCCATGCACCATCGACAAGCCGAGCCCCGTTCCCTTGCCGATGCCCTTGGTCGAGAAGAACGGCTCCGTGGCTCGCCGCAGTGTCACCTCGTCCATGCCCACGCCGGTGTCGTGCACGCTCAGTCGAACATAGTGCCCTAGTTTCAGCCCCGCGGGATGCTGCGCGCGAACGCTCTCGCGCTGTGCGGCAATGGTGAGCTGGCCGCCCAGCGTCATGGCGTCGCGCGCGTTGACCGCCAGATTCAGCAGCGCCATCTCAAGCTGGTTCGCGTCGGCCAGCGCGGGTGGCAGGCCAGGGGCAAGCTCGACGCGCACATCGATAGCGGGGCCGACCGTGGATCCGATCAGTCCGGCCATCTCCTCGACTAGCGTGGCGACGTTCACCGCGGTCGACTGAAGCGGCTGGCGCCGGGCGAAAGCAAGCAGACGTTGCACCAGCGTCTTGGCGCGCTCGGCCGATTGCAGTGCGCCGTCGATCAGCCGCCGCTCGCGCTCGCTGCCCACGCCCTTGCGCACCAGCATGTCGAGGGAGCCGATAATCGGGGTCAGCAGATTGTTGAAATCGTGCGCGACACCGCCGGTGAGGCTGCCCATCGCCTCCATCTTCTGGCTCTGGCGCAGTGCCTCCTGCGCAGCTTCGAGTTCGGCCTCCCGTGCCTTGGCGTGGCTCAAGTCGCGACCGACTGCGATGAAGTTTTCCCCGTCGGGCTCGGGCGCGACGGTCCACTCGACATGTTTCCAGCCGCCGTCCTTCGTCGCGATGCGGTTCTCGAAGCGCGTGGGTTGGCGTGTCTCGCGCATATGCTGGATCGCCGCCAGGGTGGGCGGCGCATCCTCAGGGTGCATTAAGGTAGCGTAGCCGCGGGTGAGCAACTCGCGCTCCTCCCAACCAAGCACCTGCTGCCATGCAGGGCTGACCGCCGACATCATACCGCCATAGTCGGCGCGGGCGAGCATATCCTGTGAGAGGTTCCACAGGCGGTCGCGCTCTGCCGAGCGGGCAGCCACCTGCGCCTCGAGTGTCTCGTTCAGCTGGCGAAGCGCTGCCTCGGCAAGCTTGCGATCATGAATGTCGACCGAGGCGCCGAACCAGCGCACTATCTCTCCGCTCTGCGGATCGCGATACGGCTCGCCGCGCACGAGGAACCAGCGATATGCGCCGCTTGCCGAGCGAATTCGATGCTCGATCAGGAAGGTGCGGCCGGTACGCCGCGCCTCGTCGAAGGCCAGCATGGTTGCCGCCGCATCGCCCGGGTGGACATGCTCAGCCGCCACCGCCGCCGCTGTCTCCGGCAGATAGGCTGATCCCGTATAGTCGGACCAATGCTTGTTGAAGAACGCGACGCGACCCTCCGCATCGGTGATCCAGACGATCTGCGGTACCGCATCTGCCATCAGCCGGAACTGGGCCTCGCTGGCGCGCAGCGCGTCTTCGGCTTCCTTGCGGTCGTGGATGTCGATCGAACTGCCCACCCAGGTGGTGATCACGCCGCGCTCGTCGCGGATTGGTTCCGCGCGCGCTACATACCAGCGATACGCTCCGTCGCGCCGTCGATAGCGAACCTCCATCTCATAGGTGGTCCCCTTTTGGCGCGCTTCGGCCCAGCGCGCGGCAGTCGTCGCGACGTCGTCGGGGTGGAGCGTGTCGACCCAGCCATCCGGCAGTGCCTGTTCATGCGACTGGCCGGTATATTCATACCATCGATCGTTGAAATAGTTGAGCTCTCCGTCCGGTGTGGCGAACCATATGAATACCGGCAGCGCGCCGGTGAGCTTGCGTAATGTCGCCTCGCTCTCACGCTGGCGCTCCTCGCTCTCCCGCCGCGCATCGATGTCGATCACCGACCCCACATAGCCCAGATAAGACCCGTCCTCGCCGAACCGGGGTGCCGCGGCGTCGAGCATCCACCGATAGCTGCCGTCCGCCCGGCGGAGGCGGTATTCCAGCCGAAACGGCGCCCGCGCCGCATTCGCCTCCAGGAAGATTTTCTCGGACTCGGCCTTGTCGTCCGGATGCGTGGCCTCCAGCCACCCGAACCCTTCAGCCTGCTCGGGCATCTGTCCGGTGAATTCATACCAGCCGCGGTTCAGATAGGTGCATTGACCATCCGGGTCGGTCACCCACATCATGACGGGTGCGTGGTCGGCCATGTTTCGGAAGCGCGCTTCGCTCTCCCGCACAGCTTGCTCGGCGTGGATACGGCCCGTCGTCTCGGTGCACGCGCAGAACATTCCGGCGACGTCGCCGCGCTCGTCGCGAACCGGCGAGTAGGAGAAGGTGAACCAAGTCTGCTCGTCGAACCCGTTCCGGCGCATCAGCAGTGGCAGGTCCTGACGATAGGTCGCCTCGCCGGCCATGGCCGCGCTGATGAGCGGAAATATGTCGTCCCAGATTTCCGACCAGATATCGTGAAAGCGCTTTCCGAGCGCGCCGGGATGCTTGCTTGCCAGGATCGGGGCGTATGCATCGTTGTAGAGGAAGCCCAGCTCGGGGCCCCATGCGACGAACATGGGGAACTTCGACGACAGCATCAGCCCGACGACAAGGCGCAGGGAATGGGACCACGTTTCGGGCGCTCCCAAGGGCGATGTCGACCAGTCTTGCGAACGCATCAGGGCGGCGACTTCGCCTTCTCCCTCCAGGAGGCGGAGGTCACCTCCTGAAAACTTGGAATTCATAAGTGACCTCATTTCCGCACGCTCTTGGAGCGGCTCATAAACGGGCAAATGGCTGCTCCTCGCGAGCCGGCAATCCGTCCCGAGCATCCCGGTCCAGCAGGAACCCTGCCTGTCCGCTCCGATCCCGTCACCCTTCCTTCGCGCCGAAGTCGCCCTCCACGGCATGGCCTTGCGCAGACCGGCGATCGAGCGCTATCCGCACGCGGTCTGCCAGCTCCTCGCGGCGATAGGGCTTGCCGATGACGTCTAGCTGCGAGCCCCGTGGAATGTCCGCAACGAGATCCTCGTTATACCCGGTGGTCATCAGGATCGGTGTATCAGGGCGGAGCTCTCGAAAACGCTCGACCAGCTCCAGCCCGCTCATCCCGCCCGGCATGACGATGTCAGTGAACAGCAGGTCGACATCCAGTCCGTCGAGCCTGCGGAGCGCCTCCTCGCCGCTGCTTGCTGCAACCACGGTATAGCCGAGCGCTGTCAGCTGTTCGAAGGCGAGGGTCCGCACGTCGTCGCTGTCCTCGACGAGAAGGATGGTTTCGCGCCCGCCCGAGGGCGCCGGGGGAACGTTCCGTGCGAGGGGCGGCTGCACTCTTCCCGGCTCGACCTCGAGCGCGGAGGTTGGAAAGAGCATGCGCACGCATGTCCCTTCGCCGGGCGTGGATTCGATCTCCAGACGGCCGAGCGATTGTTGCACGAAGCCGTGCACCATCGCGAGCCCGAGACCGGTGCCCCGTTCGCTTCCCTTGGTCGTGAAGAACGGCTCGGAGGCCCGCTGACGCACTTCCTCGCTCATGCCCATACCTTCATCGACAACGCTGAGCACGACATAGTCGCCCTCCGGCAGGCCGTGGGCAGCGGCATTACCGTTGAGCTTCCACAGCTCCGTGCGGATCGTGACGGTGCCCCCATTCGGCATGGCATCACGGGCGTTGAGCAGGACGTTCAGGAGCGCCATCTCGAGGTGCGTGGGATCGATGCTGATCGCGGGCAGTCGCCGTTCCAGCGTCGTCACCAGCCGAACCTGCGCACCCACGGTGTTGTCGAGCAAATCGCCGAACTCGTGGATGAGCTGGTTGAGTTCCACCTGGCGAGGTTCGAGCCGGGTCTTGCGGGCGAAGGCGAGCAACTGGCGGGTGAGCCTTGCGCCGCGCTCGGCGGCCCGAGCGGCATTGCCGAGTATGCGCTGCTGGCGCTCGTCTACCGCGCCGGCCAAGACCATGTCGATATTGCCGGTCACGACCTGAAGCAGGTTGTTGAAGTCGTGCGCCAGTCCTGCCGTGAGCTGACCGATCGCTTCCATCTTCTGCGCCTGACGAAAAGCCTGTTCCGAATTGCGCCGTCTTGTGACGTCGAGCTGACTCGCGAAGAAATAGATCAGCTGGCCATGATCGTCATAGACGGGCGCAATGAACACGGCATTCCAGAAGGGTGAGCCATCCCGTCGATAATTGAGGATCTCGATCGAAATCGCTTCCTCGTCCGCAACCGCGTCACGCAGCTCGCGCACGGCCGAGCGATCGGTATCCGCTCCCTGAAGGAAGCGACAATTGCGCCCGACGATCTCCTCCTCGTGATAGCCGGTCAGGTCGAGAAACGCCTTGTTGGCGAACACGATCGGGTTGTCGTCCTGCCGCGGATCAGTCAGTATCATTGGCATCCGCGTCATCTGGAGCGCGGCGAAGAAGACTGTGCCGCGTTGATCGAGGCCGGGTTCCGCCACGAACGACGTTTTCCAGTGCTGGTGCGGCTTGTTGCCCGTCGGGCTATAGGAGGTATTGTCCGGCAGATCGCCCGCCGGAATGCCGGCCGCCTCGTTCTCGCCGAGATCCAGATCTTCGTCTTCGTGATCGCTCACGCATTCATCCTTTGCCACATTTACAGCATCAATTCACGTCGACGACTTCCGTTGCGCAGGAGCGACGACAGCGCGGCGCGTTTGCCCTGCCGGCCTCCTCAAGATCCGGAGGCAAGCGCTGTAAGCTACTATAACGATCACAGGCGCCCAGAGGATCAGCGCGTTGATCCCCGAATAGCGCCGCCCGCTCACGGCATTGGCGGGCATCGCACAGCCGCAAGCCGAAGCATCCCAGGGCTGCACCCAAGGCAACCGCCCCTGCTCGAGCTCGGCAATTATACGGGAAGTCACCTCGGCATAGAGGCTCGAGCGGTTCTCGGTCTTCGTCATCACTCCTGCTCCTTCAAACCACCGCAACCGGCGCCGGAATGGCGGGTGGGCGGCAGGAGCGAGCCGACGATCTCGCCGGCAGAGGCGGGTTGCACCCGAAGGGCTGCAACGAAGTGGAAGACCTGGCGCAGTCGGGTTGCGGCACGCCGCGGCGGGATCACAGGGCAGCGACGCCCGCCCGCCAGAACGAGGGCCGGAGGCCAGACGCCGCGCCGCGAGAGCGGCGCGTCCGCAGCCAATCAGCGCGACGCGCGTCCAGCTCCGCCAGGAGCCCATCATGGCCGCTCTCTCGAATCCGGCGGGCCGTCGTGGCGGCGTGCGCGCGCCCGTGCGCCAGCCGCCGTCGCCGAGTGGCTGAACAACCCGATGTTCTACAGAGCTCTGGACCATCGCGGCGCACAATCCGGAACGCAATAGCGTGCGGTCAGGGCCACCTCAGGCGCAGGGTCGCACACGACCAGCGGCAGCGGCAACACCAAGGATTCTGCGAAAAGCGGCCACGAGATCGCCGCGGTCAAAAGGCTTGCAGAAGACCAGGTCCTGCGGCTGCATCGCGCCGCATTCTGTCGGCGTGGCCGACACAAACACGACGGGCACCATGCCGAGCCGGTCGCGAATGATGGCGACGGCCGCGGGACCGGTCCCGCTCCCCAGCTGGACATCAGAAGTCATAACATCCGGCTGACGGGTGCAGGCCTGCTCGACCGCTTCGGCTTCGCTCGACGCGAAGGCGAAGGAAGTTGCGCCAGCCTCGAGCAGCAGGTTCTCGAGATCCATCGCCACGAGTGCCTCGTCTTCGATGATGAGCACGTGGCACATGACGGCTAGCCTTGGTAGCTTTGATGCAGGCTAACGAGGCAGGTAGGCGTTCGGGGGCAGGGTGTCCGAATTAATTCTACCGTCGTCCGGATCACCCTCGGATCTTCGCGGGAAACACGACCGTGAGGGTGAGTCCGCCGGTGCTTCGAACAACCATCGTGCCGCCGATCTGGCGGAACAGCAAACGGATGACGCCGTAAGGGAACGACCCTTCGCGCACGTTGAACATGCCGGCCCGGTCATCGTAGATCACCACCTGAATGATGTGCGAGCCGTTCCGCCGGAGTTCGGCGAGAAGCCGTGCCGATCTGTCATCAGGAAATGCATGCTGGATCGCCTTGGTGATCAGCCCGGAGACCACGATGCCGAGCGACACCGCGAACAGAGCAATCTTGCTTGCTAAGGGCAGGGAGCCTGAGGGGAACCTATGCCCACACGCGCCGGGTAGACATCCGCTTCGACGCTCGACGCCGGACAATCACAACCTGCTTCCGGGATCCAGTGTTCTCGGGGGCAAGGCGCGACGAGCCCATGTTGCCGCGGGCGCCCCGCACCACCATATGGATGGGGCTATCGTCGCAGTGACGGACATCAAGGCGCTCAACGCAAATTTCCGTTTCACGCTTCCTGGCCTCGTCCGCATGCCGCGCGCGGGTCGCTGATCACGGACGGGGCGCACCCGCAGCTATGCGCGGTGCCAACATACAAGGAAGCAGCATTGAGCACACAGTTCCGGAAACGCTTCGACGGTCCACGCCTCTCGGCCGAGGAGGCTGCCCGTCAGGGACGTGCCGCGCGGCTGGCCTGGGAGAGGATGCGGGAGAAGGGCGAGGCGGTGGCGTTCCTTAACGCGCATGACGCAGGCCTTGGAGGACGTCCCATCGACCTTGCCATTGCAAGCGATGCGGGGCTGCGGGCGGTGGAGGAGGCGATCGCCGCTCGCGGCGGCTGAACATGCTGCCGACGATCTCGAAGGCACGGCTTGCCGATACGCGCGAGCGGTTCAGTTGCTTCCTGGCCGGATGACGCCTTGTCGGAGACGGAGACACAGCGCCAGACTGGTTGCTGTGTCGCTGGACCGATTGCACACCAATGTTGGAGTACGGGATGAGACAGCCGCCACTGCGACTGGCCGGCGCCTGGGCAACAGTCGCAGCAATGCAATTCGGCGATCCGATGAAGCTGGTCGGCTCGCACCCGCTCGTCACGCTCGCGCTGTTCGGGTGGTTGCTGGGCGTGATCCTGTGGGCGGCGTTCGGCGTGGTGCACGAGGCGGAAGAGGTCGCGGAGCGCCTTGGCGAGCCGCTCGGCACTCTGGTGCTGACGCTCTCCATCGTCATTATCGAAGTAGCGCTGATCGGCGCAGTGATGTTGAGCGCGGGCCACGTACCGACGCTCGGCCGCGATACGATGTTCGCAGTCCTCATGATCGTCCTGAACGGGGTCGTCGGGCTGTGCCTTCTGGTAGGCGGGCTGCGTTTCCACCAGCAAAGCTATAATCTGCAGGGCGCCAGCGCCTATCTGGCCGTCATCATCCCGCTCAGTGTTATTGCGCTGGTGCTGCCGAATTTCACGACCTCGAGTGCTACGGGCACGCTGTCGCTGATCCAGGCGATCTTCTTCTCCGCCTTCACGATAGCGCTGTATGGTGGCTTCCTATGGCTTCAGACGGGAAGGCACCGTGGTTTCTTCGTGCCGGTGAGCGGGAAGCCTGGCGAAGACCTCGGCACCCCGCTTCCACACCATGTCCGCGCACCTGGCTCAATAGCTACGCGGGTTGCCATGCTGGTAGCCAACATCCTTCCGATCGTCCTGCTGTCGAAGCATCTCGCAAAGCTGCTCGATCACGGCATTGCCATCCTGGGTGCGCCGGCTGCGCTCGGCGGCATCCTCATCGCCCTGATCGTGTTCACCCCCGAAGGTATCTCCGCATTGAAGGCGGTGGCGGCCAACCAGCTGACGCGGGCCGTCAACCTGTGCCTCGGCGCGGCGACATCGACTCTTGGCCTCACCGTGCCTGCTGTACTCTTTCTCGGGCTGGCAACCGGACAGCCTGTGGTGTTGGGGGTGTCGCCCGCCAACATGGTGCTGCTTGCCGTAACGCTGGTGCTGAACACGCTTACCTTCTCCGGCTCCCGGACCACGATGCTGGAGGGGGCGGTGCACATGTCCTTGTTCTTCGTCTTTCTGGTTCTGGTATTCAGCCCGTGACGCTCGAAACGGCCGTCACGCGTGCCCCCGGGAGCATGAGGACCAGCAGGCAGGGATCGAATGACGGCTGAGGCCCGCGCCGGGCCTTTCGTGGCCGATCCGTTGCCGGATGTACGATCAGAAAGTTGCCGCCTGCGGCGCGATGCCGAGCCACCAAACCCTGTCGGCGCAGCCGCGCGCAAGCGCGATGGCCGGCCAGCAGTACGGTGACATTCGGCGAGAGGTCAAAGCCTTTCCGCTGCCGGGCCTAGCGCATCAGGCCGGCGGCCCGCAGGGCGTCTTGTATCACGCGTTCGACGCCAGAGGCCGGCTCGGGCCTCGGCGGCACTCCGCAATGCCCGGCAGGGAAGGTCTTGCCGGTTGCCGGTGCCGCTGCAGCACGCTGTGGCTCGCCCAAATCCGGGTGACTCTTCCACTGCGCCGCCGTCAGGCCCCAGAAGGCTGCGATCCGGCGTGTCGAGGAAATCCCCGCCTCCAGCATATATGGCCCGGCCGTGCCGCAAGCGTCGGCGCCCGTAGTGCTCAGCGGAGTACCGTGACCGAGGCCCGCAATGCGATACTCCTCGATCACGTCGAGCCCGTCGGCATCGCACCACGCGCGACGGAGATGGCCGTCGACCTGCTCGACAGCATGTGGTTCGCGTGCAACGCCATGGAGCGCGCGCCATTGCTCAACGATAAGGCCCGAATTCGCATGGCTCACGGTTGCGTCGCGGTCACCGTGCCACACCGAGATCTTTGGCCAGGGGCCGGTATGCGGCGACGCGGCGGCTACGAGCGCGCCAAGCGCTGCCGACGGAGGTCCGCCGTGTGCGCGCATACGATCGAACGCCTCGGGGATCGAGGTAGCCGTGCCAAAAGGAAGACCCGCGATGATCGCGCCTCCTGCGAAGACGTCAGGATAGGTCGCCAGCATCACCGACGCCATCGCGCCGCCGGCCGACAGCCCGGTCACGAAGATGCGGGCCGGATCGATCTCGTGTTCTGCCACCATCGCAGCAACCATCTGGCGGATCGACATCGCCTCGCCGGCATCGCGCCGTATGTCGCCCGCATCGAACCAGTTGAAGCAGAGATTGGCGTTGTTGCCGCGTTGCTGCTCCGGATAAAGCAGCGCGAACCCTTGTTCGTCGGCGAGTCGGGACCAGCCCGAGCCATGATCGTAGCTGGCGGCGTCCTGCGTGCAGCCGTGCAGCACGACCACCAGGGCTGCGGACGCGGGGAGTGCCGGAGGTATGTAGAAGCGCCCCCGAAGCGCTCCGGGATTGGAGCCGAACGCCGGCAGGTCAGAGAGCCGATCTTCCACCGTGGCGCTCGCCACGCCGTGCATCGGACTTCTCCGCAAGGCGGAGAGGCGGCGGACGGTATCATTAAGGCTACGCATGCGGCTTTCTCCAGGCCACGGCGAACGCCCTGACGCGCAGAACAATCCCGGAATGGAAATTGCTGCACTGCACAATATCATGTCGCGGCGGGTGGATAGCAAGGATGGGCCGAACTATTCCTGCGATCGGCGAAGGCACGCACGCCCATTGCTAAGGAGTTGCTGGCCTTGTCCCGACGCGCAGACGGAGGCGCGACGCCATCGCCCGCGTGTCCTCGACGGTGCGCCCGAGCGCGTCGGCGATGGTTTCTACTTCCATGCCACCCGCGGTTCCGCTTCTCAGGTCGTCAATGTCGGTTTGGGTCCAGCGCTTGTGCCTGTCGGTCACCCGAGAACCTCCGCGACGGAGCTGTCTGCGGCCACCCGGGTGACGAGCTCCCATTTGCATCGGTCGCCCAGCCCGGACGATGTCGGCATTTCGGCGAGGCCCGGAACCACCGTCACGGAGCACGGCAAGGCAGGGGCGTAGATGAAGCGCCAGCACCAGCGGCACTCGGTCGAGCCCTGATTGGATGGTGGCGTGCTCCAGGGCAATGGCAGTTCCTTGCCGCCTGTGCGTCGCGGTCGTCGAGGAACATCCGTTTTTCATCCTGCTCGCCGTTCAGCGCGGTTCAAAAGGCCGACGCATCAGCTTCAGGATCGCAGCTGCAATGTCGTGCCGGTGCGGCCAGGCCACAAGGACGCAGCCCAACTATTTCCAGTTCCTGGACGGGAAGGGTGGCGCACCGGTGCCGGCGTCCCCACATTGACTTTATCGCACCGTCCTTCCCGAGCCTGGCTGCGACTGAGAGTTCTTCATGCTCCCGCTCTGACGCGGAGCTGACTCATTCCCCCCTTTTCCGACATCCGTTTCGCAGGCCCTCCGACCCGTCGTCCTGCTCTCGACCAGACAGTCGCGCCTGACCAGGCGGCGCCGGTACAATTCGCAGCGTTTGCCCCAGCTGAAGCGCGTGCGCCTCTCTCGCTCTGTCGGCGCTGATCATCTGCACCCGGGCTCCGGCTGGAGCCCCATCCACGGAGACTACAACATGGCCAAGGGACAGCAGCGCGGCAATCGCGAGGCACGCAAGGCGAAGAAGCCGGAGCCGCCGAAGCAGAACGCTTCCAATCCTTCGCTCAAGGGAACGCCGCAAGCACAATCGCCCAAAAAGGGCTGAGCTTCTTCCTCCATTGAAAGGTCGTTTTCCATGCAGCCATCCTCCATTCTCTGCCACGCCCAGGAGGCGCATCACAATGCGGTCGCCCGTGCCGCCACGCTCGATAATGTACGACTGGTCTCAAGCGCCGCAGCAGCCGCCTGGGCCAGGGAGGGTCTCGCCGCCGGCCTGCGCGAAGATCGCAAGCTGCGGACCCGGGCGTTCGCGGACGCACATGCCGTGCCCGACGAGCTGCCCTCCGCCACAGATCGTGCGCTGAGCGAAAACCCCGATCGCGGTCACGCCGACCAGAGGTGAGAAGTCTCGTTGCCTGATCTCTTCAAATCAGGACATCACAGTCTCGATGGGGGCTGCACCGCGATTACCGCAAAGGACCAAGGATGGAACCCCGACTGATCGTTGCCTACAGCCTGATGCTGGCCCTTACCCTCGTGGTCGCAGGCTTCGGTGCATACCGGCTCCATCACTCGCGCGAACGCTCATACCGCCGCCGCTTGCGCAAGGAACAGAGCGCCTATGAGGCACGCCGGGCGCCGCCCGCGCCCTGACCGCAGGAGGCTGGCGGCCGGTTATCCGGGATCGGCCGCAGCCGCGTTGGCATCGCGCCTCGCCTGGTCGACCGCGTCGCTGAGCCTGGCATAGCGATATTCCCGGTAGTGAAACACGTCCACGGGCACCCGCGTGATCCCATGGAGCGCCATCTCGGCACCCGCGTCATATCGTGCGGGCACCGGCTCCTTGCCTGCGCCGTCGCGCGGGCTCACGACGCCGCCACCGCGTCTCGCGCACGCATCGCCGCGAGACTTCCCGTCATCTGGCGCAGCACGCGCGCTCGGTGCTCGTAGGTGTTGTGCCGTTCGCCGACCCGGCCATTGACGAAATCGCTGGAGAAGGCGGCACTCATGTCCGCAAGTGCCGCTTCCAGCGCGTCCGCCTCCGATCCCGCGGGACTCGTCGCCCGGTTGGCTGCGGGTTGTGCGATCATCTGTTGGATAAGCATAGCGTGTCTCCTCGATTGAGCGGGAGCACGAAGCATCTCTCAGTCGCGGCGGTGCTCGTGGCAGGTGCTGCGATACGGAGGATATGGGGTATCGCGGCGTGATTATCAGGGGGCGCGCAGTATTGCGTTTCGAATGTCGGAAGAGATGATCGGCTCCAGCGTCGGCGGCGATGGCGAACGCCAGCTGGGACACGGCCCGGAATCAGTCCGGATCGTCTCTCTCGCCGGGGAGACCGGACGGTGATCCAGGAACAACGCCTGCCGAAGCGCCGGAAAAGTCCGCCTGCGCCAAGCGCCGCGGCGATGCTCAATGACAAACTTTGGGGCCTCGGATGCCGTTCGGATCAGCTCTCGCAAGGACGGCAGCTATCCCATTGTCGCCACGCGAAAGCCGGCTGACCGCCACCGGTCCCCAGGCCGCGATCGCTAGGCCCGCTTGCGGAACCTGGCTTTGATTACCTTCCCGCCGACGCGAAGTTGGTCCAGATAGTCGGACCACCACTGTGCCATGCGCACCCGCTCATCCCAATGCGCCCCGCGATGATAGGCAGCGCGAACCCGGTCCTTCTCACCATGGGCCAGAGCGCGTTCGATCGCGTCTGGATGCCATAGGCCCGACTCATTGAGCAATGTGCTCGCCAGCGCGCGGAAACCATGGCTGGTCATCTCGTCGTGCTCGAAGCCGAGTCGTCGAAGCGCGACGTTCATCGTGTTCTCAGAGATCGGGCGCAGCGTTGTATGCAACGCCGGGAACAGATATTCGCTCGAGCGCGCCAGCGAGCGCAGGTCCTGAAGGATGAAGACCACCTGACGCGAGAGAGGCACTGCGTGCGGCTGCTTCATCTTCATTCGTTCGGCGGGCACGCGCCAGACTTTCTCGGCAAAGTCGATCTCGCTCCACCTGGCTTGGCGAAGCTCACCCGGTCGTAGAAACACGTGCGGCGCCAACCTCAGCGCGTAGAGCGTTTCGGAGCGCCCCTTATAATCTTCGATCGCGCGCAGCAGCTCGCCGACCTTTTTGGGCTCTATGATCGCGGCATGATGCTTCACCTGGGGTACCGTCAGCGCACCACGCAAAATATCGGCCGGGTTCTTTTCTGTTCGGAGCGTCGCGAAGCCATAGCGGAAAATGCGCCCTGCAAAGGCCCGCAGGCGAACCGCCGTCTTATGATG
Organism: Sphingomonas psychrotolerans; assembly: GCA_032334595.1. GTDB lineage: Bacteria > Pseudomonadota > Alphaproteobacteria > Sphingomonadales > Sphingomonadaceae > Sphingomonas > Sphingomonas psychrotolerans_A. Next base: position 89,341 of record JALMLT010000003.1, read on the forward strand.
GCCACGGCGTTCGACGCGCTTGAGCACGTCGAGTAGCTCATGCGGTGTTATCGAAGCGATCGGGCGCTTGGCGATGCCACCAAGCAGCTCGAGAAACCACCGGGCCTTCTTGATCGTGGCCGGCGAGCGGCCTTCGCGCTCCATCTTCTGGATGTACTCGTTGGCGACCAGCTCAAAGGTGGTCTTTGCCACAAGCTCCGCCTCGAGCCGCTTCTGCCGCTTTTCCTGCACCGGGTCGATGCCGTCGACGAGATCCGAGCGTGCCTCATCGCGTTTGCGGCGCGCCTGCTGCAGGGTCACCTCAGGAAAGCTGCCCAGCGACAGCTTTCGCTCAACACCAAACACTTTGTAGCGAAATCGCCAGAGCAGCGCACCCGACGGCTGCACGAGCAGATACAATCCATCACCGTCCGCAACCTTGTACGGACGTGCCGCGGGCTTGAGCGCGCGAATCTCAACGTTCGTAAGCATGGTGGGCCACGCTTTCCTGCGATGTCCGTGGCCCACCGATTCGTGGCCCACTTTGAGTGGGCCACGGTGGAACAAACTGGGAAAACACGGGGCCCGCAGGAGCCAATATACCGCAGATTTCTGCGGTTTTCTACAATGTTCTCAATATGTACTGGTGCCGCTTACAGGACTCGAACCTGTGACCCCCGCATTACGAATGCGATGCTCTACCAGCTGAGCTAAAGCGGCCCGTCCGACGCGCGTCGCCCCGGAAGAGAGCGCGCGCTTACCAGCATGATTCGTAGCTGACAAGCGTTGCGATTTGCTTGCCGCCATCAGGAGGCCCGCACCCGCAACAATACTTACCCGTTCGGCTTTACGCGTCGTTTACCACGGGGAGTGCACAAGCGCAGGCTCAATGAGCGGGCGGTTTGCCCGCAATGGAGCACGCGCATGGACATGGCTCGCGGCATCAATGAGCCCCTCGAACCGGCCCCCGAGGTCTCGAACGACGACGCCGTCATCGATCGCCCGCTCGACATCGGTGCCGACGAGCGCCGCATGCATGTGCGCGCCTATAACTATTGGGTGTCGCTGCTCCACGGCCGTGCCTACCCGTCGATCGAAGACATCGATCCCGACAATATCACCGATTTCGGTCCGCACAGCGTGTTGCTCGACTTCACCCGCGGCGTCGAGGATCCGGCCATTCGCTATCTTGGCGGGATGCTGCGCGAGGAATGCGGCTTCACCCCGGCGATCCAGCATGTCGGCGAAGTGCCCAGCCGCTCCCTGCTCTCGCGGCTGACCGACCATTATCTCCAGATCATCGCGAATCGCGCGCCGATCGGCTTCGAAGCCGAATTCGTGGGCCAGCGGGGGCACAACACCCTATACCGCGGAATCCTGATGCCGTTCTCCTCGGACGGCGAAACGATCGATTTCATCTATGGCGTGATCAACTGGAAAGAACTGGTCGACGCCGAGACCCAGGCGCGGCTCAACGCCGAGATCGAGGAATCGCGTCGTGCGGTGCCGCAGAATCCGGTTGCCGCCGCAGTGTGGGCCGATGGGCCCTCGGCGGGGTTCGATGCCGAGCCGGTCGAGGCGCCGGTCTACGGCTCGAGCCTTGCCGACCAGCTGCTGCTCGCCCGCGAATCGGCTGCGGCGGCGCGCGCGTCGGACACGCGCAGCCGCTCGGCTCTCTATCGTGCACTCAGCAGGTCTTACGATTTCGCCCGCGCCGCCGAGGAGGCTCCGGAAGATTATCGTGAACTGCTCCGCGATTCGGGCCTCACCACTCAGGCGCGCGCGCCGATGACACCGGCGGTGAAGCTTGTGTTCGGTGCCGACTATGACAAAACGCGGCTGACCGAGTTCGCGGCGGTGCTCAGCTACGCACGGCGACAGGATGTGCCGCAGGGCGGGCTCGACGCTTTCCTCGAAATCGTCGAAGGTGGGATCAAGGGCGTGGTAAAGGCCGAGCGGGCCCATCGTCGCCCAGCGGCGAAGCGCGATATCTTCGCACAGGCTGCCGAGGAGCTGCGCAGCCGCCCCCCGCTTGGCCATGTCGCAATCGAGGCCGGGCAGGACGAATTCGTCGTGCTGCTCGCCCGCGCTGGCAAGCAGGGCCTCGATATCGTCGCGAGCTTCGCCGACGACGCGGCAATGACCGAGCGCGCGATCCGCAAGGCCGCCGCCTGATCATCTAAAGTCGTCGCAATCGTTACTTTGTTGCGCGCCAAGCCTTGAGGTCGGGCGCGGGGCGGAGCATAGCGCGCGCATGAAAAGCATGATGACGTCGCTCACGCAGGCGTTCGAGGCGCGGCTGCTCGAAGGAGCGCTGCCGGGAGAGCTGGAAGGGTTCGACGAGGGCGAGCGCGCCGAAGCCGCCGCCTTTGTCGCAGAGGCCGCGGCGGTGCGTCCGCCGGGTAGGCCGCAGATTCGGCTGGAAACCTATCTCGACGAAGAGCGCCGCAGCATGCGGCTTGCAGTCGTCAATGACGACATGCCGTTCCTCGTCGACTCGATTTCGAGCGCGATCGCCGCGCACGACATCGCGATCTTCCGCATCATCCACCCGGTGATCGCCGTCGAGCGCGACGGGGAAGGCAAGTTGATCTCGATCGGCGCCGAGGCCTCGGCCGCCCGGCGCGAATCGATGATCTACATCGAAATGGAGCGCAGCGACGCCCGTACCCGTCGCGGTCTCGTCGCCGAGATCGAGCGGACGCTGGAGCAGGTCCGCAGCGCCGTCGAGGACTGGCGCGCATTGCAGGCGGCGATCACTGCCGATGCGGCGGACCTCGCGGACGAAGGCGCGGCGCTGCTGCGCTGGTTTCACGACGGCGCGATGACGTTGCTCGCACACGAGAAGTGGCGGAGCGACGGCAGCGTGTCGGATCAGCTCGGGCTCGCGCGCTACACCTTGGAGACGCCGATCCTCGCCGAAGCGTCGCGCCAGGCTGCGGTCGAGCATTTCCGCAAGGGCGGCGAGGCGCCGTTGCTGCTCAAGTCCAATTCGATCTCGACGGTCCACCGCCGGGTGCCGCTCGACATCGTCGTGGTGCCGATCCTGACCGGGGCCGAAGTGACCGGCCTGTCGATCCATGCCGGGCTGTGGACCAGCGCCGCCTTGTTCGCCGATCCGCAGGAAGTGCCGGTGCTGCGCGCCCGGCTGGCGGGGCTGGAGAAGAAGTTCGGCTTCGACCCGAAAGGACATACCGGCAAGGCGATGGCGCATGCGCTGACTGCCCTGCCGCACGATCTGACCACAGCATTCGACGCGGCGTCGCTCGAGAGCCTCGTGCTCACGTCGATGTCGGTCGCCGACCGGCCGCGCTCGAAGCTGGTGCTCGTGCGCAGCCTGCTCGGGCGGCATTTGTTCGCATTCGTCTGGCTGCCGCGCGACGAAGTCTCGACCGGGCGCCGCGAGGCGATCGGCGACATGCTGAGCGAAGCTGCCAACGCGAGGCTGATCAACTGGTCGATCGCGCTCGAGGACGGCGTGGTCGCGCTGCTGCGCTACACGCTCGATCTGCGTGGCGGCGGGGTGATGCCGGACGCTGGCGAACTCGACGCCCGGCTGGAGCGGATGCTGCGCGGCTGGGTGCCTGCAGTAGAGGCAGCGTTGGCCGAACAGGCGGGTTCGGCGTCGACACGGCTTGCCTTGCGCTTCGCCGGCGCGTTTCCCGCAGTCTATCGGGCGACCAGCACGCCCGAAGAAGCCGCGCGCGACATTTTACGGATCGCGACGCTAGAGGCGCCGGGCAGCCGCTCGGTGCGGATCGTCCCCGACCCCGAAGCGAGGGGCCAGTATCGCATCAAGCTCTACGCGCAGGGCGGAGCGCTCGCCCTCTCCGATGCTGTTCCCGTATTCGAGAATTTCGGCTTCCGTGTCGTCGAGGAAGTGCCGACCCAGCTAGCCAACGGCATCTTCGTGCACGACTTCGAGGTCGCCCTCACCGGCGGTTCGCGGACGCTCGATTCGGAGCCGAAGCTGGTCGAGGACGCGATCGCCGCGGTGCTCGAAGGCCGGGCGGAGAACGACCTGTTCAATCGGCTGATCGTCGAGAGCGGGATGCGGCCGACTTCGGTCGTGCTGTTCCGCGCCTGGTTCCGCTATCTGCGGCAAACCGGACTCAGCTACGGCATGGCCACCGTGGTCGATGCGCTGCGGCGCGCGCCCGCCGTGGCCGCTGCGCTGATCGAGCGGTTCGCCGCGGCGCATGACCCGGAACGCGCCGGCAAAGAAGGTGACGCAGTCCAGGCCGCGACCAAGGCGATCGACGCCGGTCTCGATCAGGTATCGGCGATCGACGACGACCGCATCCTGCGCACCTTGCGCGGCGTCGTGCTCGCAACCCTGAGGACCAATGCCTTCGCGCCTGCCGCAGCCGAGGCGCTTGCCTTCAAGATGGACTCGGCCAAGGTGCCGGGGCTGCCGGCGCCGCTGCCGTGGCGCGAGATCTGGGTGTACAGCCCGCGCGTCGAGGGCATCCACCTGCGCGCCGGCCCGGTCGCGCGCGGCGGTTTGCGCTGGTCCGACCGGCGTGACGACTTCCGCACCGAGATCCTCGGTCTGATGAAGGCGCAGCGGGTCAAGAACGCCGTGATCGTGCCGACTGGCGCCAAGGGCGGCTTCTATCCCAAGCAGTTGCCCTCGCCGCAGCAGGATCGCGACGCGTGGTTCGCCGAAGGCACCGAGAGCTACCGGATCTTCATCCGTTCGCTGTTGTCGATCACCGACAACATCGTCGGCGGCAAAGTGGTGCATCCGGAAGGCGTCGCCATCCTCGACGGCGAGGATCCCTATTTCGTCGTCGCCGCCGACAAGGGCACCGCGACTTTCTCCGACGTCGCCAATGCCATTGCCGTCGAGCGCAACTTCTGGCTGGGCGATGCCTTCGCCTCGGGCGGCAGCCATGGCTATGACCACAAGGCGATGGGAATCACCGCCAAGGGTGCCTGGGTATCGGTGCGCCGGCACTTCCTCGAAATGGGCGTCGACGTGCAGTCCGAGCCGGTACGCGTCGCCGGCTGCGGCGACATGTCGGGCGACGTGTTCGGCAACGGCATGTTGCTGTCCAAAGCGCTCAAGCTCGTTGCTGCATTCGACCATCGCCACATCTTCCTCGACCCCGATCCCGATCCGGCGAAGAGCTGGGACGAGCGCGCCCGGATGTTCGCGCTGCCGCGGTCGAGCTGGGCCGATTACAATCCCGATCTGATCTCGCAGGGCGGCGGGGTCTATGCCCGGACCGAGAAGTCGATCCCGCTGAGCCCCGAGGTGCAGGCGATGCTCGGGCTCGAGGTGTCGGAGATCGATCCGACCAGCCTGATCTCGGCGATCCTCAAGGCGCCGGTCGACCTGCTCTGGTTCGGCGGGATCGGCACCTATGTGAAGGCGGCGAGCGAAAGCCATGTCGATGTCGGCGATCCCGCCAACGACCGGCTGCGCGTCAATGCCGAGCAGATCCGCGCCAGGGCGATCGGCGAGGGCGCCAATCTCGGCGTCACCCAGGCGGCGCGCATCGCGTTCGCCAGCCTCGGCGGACGGATCAACACCGACTTCATCGACAATTCGGCGGGCGTCGATTGCTCGGACAACGAGGTCAACATCAAGATCGCGCTCAATCGCGAAGTGATCGAGGGGCGGCTCGGCTTCGAGGACCGCAACGAACTGCTCGCCGAGATGACCGACGACGTCGCGCATCTCGTGCTCGAGGACAATCGCCTGCAGACGCTCGCGCTCTCGTTCATGGAGAATGACGGCGCGGTGTCGCTGCCGAGCTATGTCCGAGTGATCGAGATACTCGAAGCCGCCGGACGGCTCGACCGTGCGGTAGAGGGGCTCGCCCCGAACGAGGAACTGCTGCGCCGGGCGCAGGAGGGCAGGGGACTGACCCGGCCCGAGCTCTCGGTGCTGCTCGCCTCGACCAAGCTGGCGCTGCAGGACGCGATCGAGCTCGGCAGGCTTGGCCAGGATCCCGAACTCGAGGACGATTTGCTCGCCGCCTTCCCGAAAGCAATGCAGGGGCGATTCGCCACCGCGATCGAGGAGCATCGCCTCCGCAACGAGATCGTCGCGACCAAGCTCGCCAACCGGATCGTCAACCGTCTCGGCGTGCTCCATCCGTTCGAACTCGCCGAGGAGGAAGGCGCGGCGATGCGCGACATCGCGGCGATGTTCGTCGTGGCCGAGCGACTATTCTGCCTGCCCGAGACCTGGGCAGCGGTCGAAACCGCCGAGATCAGCGAAGGCGCCCGGCTCGCCTTGCTCGACGAGATGGCATTGGCGGTGCGCGGGCAGATCGCCGACCTGCTCCGCGTCTGCCGGCCGGGCGCCAGCCCGTCCGAAGTGATCGCGCGGCTCCAGCCCGGTATCGATGCGCTCGATCGCGAGACCAAGGCGCTGCTGCTCGACGAAGTGAAGACGCAGAGCGGACGCATCGCCGCTAAACTCGAAACCGCGGGTGCGCCGGTCGAGCTGGTCCAGAAGGTCGTCCGGCTGTTCGAGATGGACGGTGCGGTGGGGCTCGCCGAGCTCAGCACGCGCAAGGGCATCGATGAGACGGTGCTCACGCGCGCGTTCACGCATCTCGGCCAGGTCCTCGGGCTCGACTGGGCGCAGTCGACTGCGGCGCGGATAACCACCGGCGATCCGTGGGAGCGGCTGCTCATCGCGGGGCTGGCGCGCGACTTCCAGCAGCTGCGGCTCGATTTCCTCGGCCGCTCGGAAGACAAGGATCCGCAGGCGGCGGTCGAGGCATGGCTCGAGGCGAACCGGCCGCGGGTCGACCAGTTCGCCAATCTGGTGCGGCGCGCGCGGCAGGCGGCATCGCCCAATGCGGCGATGCTTGCCCAGATCGCCGGGCAGGCGCGGGTGCTGCTGGGTAGATGATCAGGCCGGCGAAATAGGATTTCGCCGGCTTAATTTCGCATTTTTCACGCGAATCGTGAACAAACGTTGCTGATGCGCGCAATTTACTTGCGTGGGTGCGGCAGGCGTTGACGAGGTCAAAGAGCGCGAGGCGAGACCGCAGGTCCCGGCCGCCTCGGGCGCAGTCCATCAGACGAAATCCAACATTGCAAGCGCGACAAGGACGGGCTCTGGGTGGCGGCAGAAAGCTACATGAAGGGCGAGCCTGCGGTGGAACACGCTCCCTCGTAAGCGCAAGCGTCACCCCGCCCTTGTGCCGGGGTCCACTGTTCCGCGACGGAGGGGTTGAGCCTCTTGTCCATGACATGCCTCCCGGTGGACCCCGGCACGAGGCCGGGGTGACGGTAGGGTGGTGTGTCGGGCTTAGACGCTATCTTGGTGCGGCAGGATCAGGCCTCGAGGTCGGCGCGCTGGCCCGGCATTCTGCGCAGGATCAGGTACATCGCGCCGAGACAGCCCGAAATCCCAACCGCGCAAACCGCCGCCAGGCCGATATAAAGTGCCGACATCAATCTCTCCCATGTTCTTTTCTGAAGAGAGACTGCTTGGGTTCTCAGGAAACGGCAATAAACAATCGTTGCTGCGTTGCGGCGCAGCTTGTTGCGAGCGCGAAGTGTTTTTCGGGTCGATTCGATCTTCCGGGTCTTCATGAGGAGCGTTCGGCCATCCAGAATCTCCCCCTCCAGCGGCGGATTGGCATAGCCTGATCCCGCAGGCTGTGATTGAAATTGCGAATCGTTCGCGTTATCGCCGGCTATCGCAAATTCGAGTTTGTCCCTGTCCATGCATGGTACCACTGCCCCCCCGGCCAAGGTGAAGCGCAGCCGGAAGAGCTTCTGGCTGAAGCAGCTGCACATGTGGCACTGGATGAGCTCGGCAGTGAGTCTGATCGGCCTGCTGCTGTTCGCGGTCACCGGCTTCACGCTCAACCATGCCGCCGACATCGAGGCGGCGCCGAAATCGGTCGAACGCGCGGCGCAATTGCCCCCGGCGCTGCTCGTGCAAGTGAAGCCTGACGATTCGCCGGACAGCAAGAAGCCGCTGCCCGCAGCAGTCGCGAAGTTCGTGGGCGACAAGTTGCAGATGCCGACTGCGGGCGACGCCGAATGGTCGATCGACACGGTCTATCTCGCGCAGCCGCGGCCGGGCGGCGACGGCTGGATCTCGATCGATCGCGAGACCGGCGAAGTGACCAGCGAAGTCAGCTCGCGCGGCTGGATCGCGTATCTCAACGACCTCCACAAGGGCCGCAACGCCGGCCCCGTGTGGAAGTGGTTCATCGACATTTTCGTGCTCGCCTGCGTGATCTTTGCGCTGACCGGGCTGGTGCTGCTTCAGATGCATTCGAAGCATCGCAAGAGCACCTGGCCGCTGGTCGCCGCGGGGCTGATCGTTCCGGCGCTGCTCGCCATCTTCTTTATCCACTAAGGGTTTCGCCAAGCATGCAGATCCGCCTGACCGGTCTCACCGTCACTGCCTTCGGAGCGAGCACGCTCGTCGCCGCGCCGGCCGCAGCGCAGACGCTCGATCTGACGATCACGATTCCGAAGCTCAATGTCGCAGAATACCACCGGCCCTATGTCGCGGTGTGGCTCGAGAAAGAGGGCGTCACGCCGCGCACGATTCAAGTGTGGTACGATGTCGACAAGGCCGGCGGCGAAGGCACCAAGTGGCTGCGCGACGTCCGCCAATGGTGGCGCGCCTCGGGCCGCAGCATGAGCTTCCCGGCGGACGGGGTGACCGGCGCCACGCGCGCGCCGGGCGTGCAGAAGGTTCGGCTGATCGGCGGCCGCGGGGGCATGCCGACGCTCAGCCCCGGCAACTACACCCTGATCGTCGAGGCGGCGCGCGAAGTCGGCGGGCGCGAGCTGGTCCGCCTGCCGTTCGCGTGGAACGGCAGCGCGGCCAAGGCCGCCGGCAAGGGCAGCACCGAACTCGGCGGCGTCTCGCTGTCGCTCAAGCGTTAAGGGGAGGGAAAGATGAACCTGCGTATTCCAGTCATTGCGATCGGCGCGGCCGCCGCGATCGCGGCGCCGGCGGCACTGGCGCACCGCATGTGGATGATCGCCTCCTCCACCGTCGTCTCAGGCGCCGACAATTGGGTGACCGTCGACGCCGCGGTGTCGAACGACCTGTTCTTCTTCGATCATCAGCCGATCCGCGTGGTTCCGACCGTCACCCAGCCCGACGGCACCCCGGGAACGGTCGAGAACCATTCGGTGGGCAAGTTCCGCGCGACCTTCGACGTGCACCTGACCCAGCAGGGCACCTATCGCATCGGCGCGATTAGCCAGTTCGTCTTCGGCAGCTACAAGCTGAACGGCGAGACCAGGATGCTCCCGCGCGGCACCACAGCCGACAAGCTCGCCACGGCGATCCCGGCCGGCGCCACCGATGTGCAGACATCGGAAAGCCTGATGCGCAACGAGATCTATGTGACGCAGGGCGCGCCGACCAATACGGTGTTCAAGGCGGCCGGCAAGGGCATCGAGCTGGTGCCGATCACCCATCCGAACGACCTCGTCGTCGGCGAGACGGCGACCTTCCAGTTCCTGCTCGACGGCAAACCCGCGCCGGACCTGTTCGTCACGGTGATCCCGGGCGGGATCCGCTATCGCGACAATCTGAAGCAGCAGGACCTCAAGACCGGCGCCGACGGCAAGGTCACGGTGAACTGGTCCGATCCGGGCGTCTATTGGCTCAGCGTGACGCAGACGCGTCCGCGTGAGGAAGGCGAGGGCCAGGCGCGCCGCGCGCCGGGCGCAGGGGCTCCTGGAGCCGCCAGTCCGCAGGGGGCCGGTGGCGCGATGGCCGGGCCGCCGCAGCGCCGGGTGAGCTATGTCACCACGCTCGAGGTGCTCGCGCCCTGAGGATCGCGATACCCCCGGCATTGTCGGCGCAGGCATTCCACCGCCGCGCGCCGGGCGGCGGGATCAGCGCCTTCGGGGGCGCGACGATGGGTACCAGCTGGTCGGTCCGGATCGCCGGGCTACCCGATCGGCTGCGCGAAGCGGTCGCGCCGGCCATCGAGCGCGTGCTTAGCCGGATCATCGCGCAGATGAGCCAATGGGAGCCCGATTCGCACCTCAGCCGGTTCAATCGCGCCGCGCCGGGGACATGGCAGGGGCTGCCCGCCGAATTCGCGCAGGTGCTCGGCGCGGCGCTCGACGTCGGCCGACGGAGTGGCGGGGCGTTCGATCCGGCGATCGGCGCGTGCGTCGACCATTGGGGTTTCGGCCCGTCGGGCGTGCGCGCGGACATGCCGGCTGTCGCCTCTTCGGGCGAGCGTCGCATCGAATTCGAGCCACTGCTGGTGCGGGCGCGGCGCAGCGCCGGCGCAGCGCTCGATTTCTCGGGGATCGCCAAAGGCTATGCCGTCGACGCCGTGGCGGCGTGCCTGACCGGAATGGGGCTGGAGGATTTCCTCGTTGAGATCGGCGGCGAGCTGCGCGGGGCGGGGATCAAGCCCGACGGCCAACCCTGGTGGGTCGATGTGGAGCAGCCGCCGGGCGCGGCAACCATGCCGATCCGGGTGGCGCTGCACGGCCTCGCGATCGCGACATCGGGCGATTACCGGCGGCAGGTCGAAGTCGCGGGGCGGCGCTACGCGCATACGCTCGATCCGCGCACCGGCGCGCCGCTGGACAACGGGGTGGCGTCGGTGACGGTACTGCATCCCGAATGCATGTACGCCGATGCCTGGGCGACGGCGCTGACCGTGCTGGGGCCGGAGCGCGGGCTCGCGGTAGCGGAGCGCGAGGGGCTGGCGATGCAGATGGTCGTGCGGGGCGAAGGCGTCGCGCGCGAGCTGCTGTCGCCGGCGTTTGTGGCGATGCTCTAGCTTAGCGAGGCGGACGAACGTCAATCCTCCCCCGCAAGGGGGAGGTGGCATGCGCAGCATGACGGAGGGGGAGGAAGCACGCCGGCCAGCTGATCGCTTACCTCCCCCTCCGTCGCCTTCGGCGACACCTCCCCCTGGCGGGGGAGGATTGGGGAGTCAGGCGTCGGCCCAGCTTCTGAGCAGATTGTGATATACGCCGGTGAGCTCGATCACCGAGCGATCGGTGCCCCCGAGCTGGCCGGTCAGCCGCTGCACCGTCTGGTCTAGATCGAACAGGATGCGGCGATTGCCGTCTTCGCGGATCATCGACTGCAGCCAGAAGAAGGAGGCGACGCGCACGCCCCGGGTCACCGGCGTGACGTGGTGGAGGCTCGACGAGGGATAGAGGACGGCATGCCCGGCCGGCAGCTTGACCCGCTGCTCGCCGAAATGGTCCTCGACCACCAGTTCGCCGCCGTCATAGGCGGCGGGGTCTTCGAGGAAGAGCGTCATCGACAGGTCGCTGCGGATGCGGAAGTCGCTGCCGCGCTGGATGCGGATCGCATTGTCGACATGCGTGCCGAAGGTCTGGCCCGGGCCGTAGCGATTGAACAAGGGCGGGAAGACCTTGAGCGGCAGCGCCGCCGCGAAGAACAAAGGCGAGCGGCCGAGCGCGTCGAGGACGAGGGCGCCGGCTTCGCGCGCTGCCGCGCTGCCTTCGGGCAATTGCTCGTTGTTCTTGGCGAGCGCCGACTGGGGGCCCGAGGTGGCGTTGCCGTCGATCCATTCGGCGGCGTCGATGATGCCGCGCAGGCGCGCCAGTTCGTCGGGCGTGAGCAGGTCGGGGATCGCAACCATCATAATAGCGCGCTTTTGAGCTCGGGCCAGCGCGAGGTGCGCAGCCATTGCCGCGCCTTGGCGAGGAAGGCTGGCGTCGCGGTTTCGGCGCAGCGCGCGAGCCAGTGGCGCGCGGCACCGAGATCGCCGCTTTCCGCGAGCATCCGCGCGTGGTTGAACTGGCCGCGAAAGTCGCCGCCCTCCGCCGCTTTTGCATAGCATTCGGCGGCTCTGGTCATGTCGCGCTCGACCACCCAGCCGTCCTCGTGGAAGCTGCCGATATAATTGACTGCCTTGGCATTGCCCATCGCGGCTGCCTTTTCGAACCAGCGCAATGCCTGGGCCTTGTCCTCGGCAACGCCATCGCCGAGAGTCAGCGCGGTGGCGTAATTGTACATGCCCCAGTCGAGGCCGCGCGTTGCGGCGATGCGGAAGCATTCGGCGGCACGCGGCTTGTTCACCGGAATGCCCCAGCCGAGGTCGTAGCAGCGCCCGACCATGTTGAGCGCCATCAGATGGCCTTGCGCTGCGGCCTTGTTGAACCAGGCGAATGCCTGGCGCGCGCGGCCTTCGTTGAGGAGCATCTGGCCATAGACGGCCTGCGCCTCGGCGACGCCGGCCTCGGCGCCCTCGCGAACCAGCGCCGCCCGCGCCTCCGGCGGACCGGAGAGGCGGGCGGCGATCTCCTGGGGGGAGATTTGGTCGAGCGTTTGGCTCAAGGCGTCAGAACTTGATCCCGATCGTGGCGAAGGCCGAGCGGCCCGGCGCGATCGTGGCATAATGCGAGGTATAGGCCTGGGTGAAATAGGTCTCGTCGGTGATGTTGTTCACGTTGACGCTCAGCTCCACCTGATCGCTGATCTTGTAGCCGAGCCGCGCGTCGAAACGCCAATATTCCGGGATGGTGCGGATCAGCACCTTGGTTGCCGGATTGACGGTGACTACGCCCGCCGCGTTCTGGGTGGCGCTGCGATTGTCCTGATAGCCGCCGAACACGCGGCTGGTGTAGAAGGCCCCGCCGCCGATGCTGAGCCGGCTGGTCGGCTTGAGGTTCGCCCACAAGGTGAAGCTGTCCGCCGCGGTCTGGGTCGCCTGGCGGCCGGTGTTGACCGAGGGCACCAGTACGGGCTTCGCTGCCTGGATCAGAACATTGCCCGGGCCCCTGATCTCCGGTGCCGTCAGCGCGGTAAAGCCGCCATCGACGATCTTCGGGTCGAGGTGCGTGTAACCGCCATAGACGTTGAGCCAGCGGGTGACATTGCCATTGAAGTTGAACTCGACGCCGCGGATGCGCCGCTTGCCGATGAACTCGATATTGTTGTTCGGACCGGTGACGCGGGCATTGTCGGTGTCGGTCTGGAACGCGGCGAGGGTGAGCGACAATTGCTCGTCGAACAGGGCGGCCTTGGCACCGACCTCGTAGGATTTGGTTTTCTCGACCTTGAGGCTGTCGAGCAGATCCAGCGCGGCGAGGAAGGCGGTCTGGTTCTGGGGGGTACCCAGACCATTTGCCTCCTGGCCCTCGCCGATCAGGCTGTTCGGCGGCGTCGCCGAGGTTGCGTAGCTCGCATAGAGGCTGGTGCTCGCGGTCGGCTTGAAGACGAGGCCGGCCTGCCAGTTGAACAGTTCGTCGGTGCGGCGCAGGCGGAAGGTGCTCGTGGCGTTGGCGGCCTGGCCCGGCGTCACCTTCGATTCGAACCGGTCGAAACGGGCGCCGAGATTGAGGATCAGCGACGGGATCAGCGTGATCGAATCGAAGCCGTAGACCGAGACGGTGCTGGCGTCGTTCTGGGTCTCCTCGATCGGCAATGAGCGGACGATCGGTGCCGGCGTGGGCGACGTGTCGTTCGCATAGTTCACCCAGGCCTGGTCGGGGTTCGGGTTGAACAGGCTCGCGCAATAGCCGCGGGCGATGCTGGCGGTGTTGCAGCGCGGCGAGAGAGTCGAGCCGGTCGAGAGGATCTCGACGCCGTTGGCGTTGAGGAAGCCACGGGTCACGAATGTGCCGCGTCGGGCCTTTTCCCAGCTGACCTCGACGCCCGTTGCGAAGCTGTGCTTGACCGGCCCGGTCTGGAACGTGCCGTAGAGATCGGTCTGGTTGGTCAGCGCCTCGGTATAGCCGTAGCGGGTGTTGCCGCGCCGCCAGACATAGCCGCCGGTCAGTACGTCGCCGCGCGCACCGGCGGCACCGGTGGTGGGGTTGGTCGTCGCCGTGCCGAAGACATTGCCCTGGCTGTCGTCGGGCAGCAGGAAGATATAGGCCTGATCATTGTGGTTGTAGCGCGCGGTGTTGCGCAGCGTAACCGAACCGAAATCATGCTCGACGCGAAGGGTCGCCTGATTGGTCGTCGCATCGCGGAAGTCGCGCGACTTGAGGCCGTAATAGGCGCTGCGATCGACATGCCCGGTGACGCCGGCGATCGTGGTGATGTCGCCGAGCGCGGGTTCGGAATAGATCTCGCCGGTGCCGGGCGCGTTGGCGAGCGTGTAGAGGAACGGGATGCCGCTGTCGGGCAGCTCGTGGCTCTCTGAATAATAATAAGCCAGCGTCAGGCGCGTGTCGGTGCCGAGACCGAGCGTGAGCGACGGCGCCAAGCCCCAGCGCTGCGACCAGATCGCGTCGCGCCCGGCGATATCCTGATCGTGCCACATCGCGGCAATCCGCACGCCGATCTTGTCCGCGACCTCGGCGTTGGCGTCGAGCGTAAGGCGCTTGTAGTCGGCGGTGCCGACGCTCGCCGATGCCTTGATGAAGCTGCCCGACACCGGCAGCTTGCTGATCACGTTGATCGATCCGCCCGCGCTGCCGCGCCCGCCGAGCGTCGAATCCGAGCCGCGCACGATCTGGACCTGCTCGGTGGCGAACACCTCGCGGGTCTGGGCGGCGACGTCGCGGACGCCGTCGACGAAGGTGCTGCCTTGCGAGTCGAAGCCGCGGATGAACGGGCGATCGCCGATCGGGTTGCCGCCCTCGGCGGCGCCAAAGGTGATGCCGGGAACGGTGCGCAGCGCCTCGGCGAGGCTCGCCGAACCGGTCTGCTCGATCACTTCCTCGGGCAGGATCACGACCGAGCGCGGCGTGTTGACCAATTTGGCGGTCGCCTTGGGCCCTTCGAGCTCCTGGCGTTGGCCGGTGACGACGATCTGGCCGCGATCCTGCTCGTCATTGTCCGGCTCGGGGCCATCGGGCCCGGCATAGGCCGGCGCGCTGGCGACGAAGCCGACGCAGGCGAGCGCGAGAAAGGCCGGCGATGCGGCAGGCGTGGAACGCGTCACGAAATCCCCCTGATGGAATGTTTCGCGTTCGCCTATTGCGACCAGTTCGCAAAGTCAATGCTAATGCGAACAGTTCTCAACTTTGTATCAAGAGGGATGCGACCGCTGATCGAGCAGCCATGTCCGGATGGCGCTCGCCAGATTGGGCGGATCTTCGGCCTGGATGCGGGCGTGATCAATCGCGGCGATCAGCGCGTTGAGCGGCAAGGCGCGCGCGGCTGCCGCCGCTTCCAGCGCCTCCCAGAAGAGCGGCTCAAGGCTGATCGAGGTCTGGTGGCCGGCGATGGTCACCGAGCGTTTGACCGGCCCGTGAAAGCCGCCGGCCGGGGGCTCGATCTTCACTCGGTGTCGAAGAGCGCCGCGAGCTGCTCGACCATCGTGCCAGCGAGCTGCTCGGCGTCCATGATCGTCACGGCGCGGCTATAGTAACGCGTGACGTCGTGGCCGATGCCGATCGCTACGAGTTCGACCGGCGAGCGCGATTCGATCCACCCGATCACCTGACGCAAATGGCGCTCCAGATAGGAGCCGGAATTGACCGACAGCGTCGAATCGTCGACCGGCGCGCCGTCCGATATCACCATCAGGATCTTGCGCTCCTCGGGGCGCCCGATCATGCGCTGGTGCGCCCAGAGCAGGGCCTCGCCGTCGATATTCTCCTTGAGCAGCCCTTCGCGCATCATCAGCCCGAGGCTGCGTTTGGCGCGGCGCCAAGGTTCGTCGGCCTGTTTGTAGACGATGTGGCGAATGTCGTTGAGCCGGCCGGGCTGGGCCGGGCGCCCCTCCGCCAGCCACTTCTCGCGGGCCTGGCCGCCCTTCCACGCGCGGGTGGTGAAGCCGAGAATCTCCGTCTTGACCCCGACGCGTTCGAGCGTGCGCGCCATGATGTCGGCGCTGATCGCGGCGATCGAGATCGGGCGCCCGCGCATCGATCCGGAATTGTCGATCAGCAAGGTCACCACGGTATCGCGGAATTCGGTGTCGCGCTCGATCTTGTACGACAGCGACTGCATCGGATTGACCACGACGCGGGCGAGCCGCGCCGCGTCGAGCATCCCCTCGTCCTGATCGAAGTCCCAGCTGCGCGATTGCTGCGCCATCAGCCGGCGCTGGAGCCGGTTGGCGAGCTTGGTCACCGCGCCCTGCAGATGAACCAGTTGCTGGTCGAGATAGGCGCGCAGCCGATCGAGCTCCTCGGCGTCGCAAAGCTCGGTGGCGGCGATCACTTCGTCGAACTGGGTGGTATAGGGGCGATATTCGAATTGCGGCGGCAAGTCGCTCCACGGGCGGTTCGGGCGAACCGGCATCATGCCTTCTTCGCCGTCGTCGCCCGGCTCGCCGTCGCCATCGTCCATCGCTTCGGACTGGCTGTCCTCGCCTTCCTCGATCTGATCCGATTCGCGCTGCTCGCCGCGCGCCTCGACCTGGCCTTCGCCCTGCTGGGCTTCGCTATCGCCCTCTTCGTCGCCGGGCTCGTCCTTGTCGTCGGTGCCCTCGTCCTCGCCGCCGCCTTCGTCGGCCTCGTCGGGGACCATCTCGCCTTCGACCAGCTCGAGATCCTGAAGCAATTTGGTGGCGAGGCTGGCGAATGCCTGCTGATCGTCGATCGTCAGCGCGAGCGCGTCGAGATCCTTGCCGGCGCGCTCCTCGATCCAGTCGCGGATCAGCGCCATGCCCATCGCAGCGCTCGCCGGCGCTTCGCGTCCGGTCAGCCGTTCGCGGACGAGCAGGCCGACCGCTGTCGACAGCGGCACTTCCTCGCGCGTGCGGGCGCGGGCGATCGGATCCGAGCGCAGCCGAACGCCCAGCGAATGCTCGAGATTGTCGGCGATGCCGGCATAGCCTCGCGAGCCGAGTGCCTCGACGCGGGCGGTCTCGACGGCATCGAACACCGCGCGCGCGACCGGCTCGCCGGGGGCGCCGCGCAGATGCAAAGCGGTGTCGTGGTGACGCATCCGCAGCGCAAAGCTGTCGGAGAAGCCTCGCGCCTCCGCCACCTGCTCGGCCGGCAGGCTGCGCGAGGGGAGCGGCACCTTGATGCTGCGGCCGTCCTGGCGCGGCGCTTCGGACGTGAAGGAGAGCTCGGCTTCGGCCTCGCCGGAAAGGGCGCGCGCGGTGCCGCCGAGCACATTGCGCAATCGTTCGAGCGGAGAATCGACAGCCATATTCGTCTTTGTGGGGAAGGAGCCGCAGGATGCAAGCGCACAACGCCCGCGTAGCAGACGGATCGGCGGGTGGACGCGGTTAGCGAAATTCTAATCCTCGCGGCGCACAATGCAGCCGACCGGCCTTGGGAGGCGACGAATGCGGACGAGGGGCAAGTTCGTTCTGGCAATCATGAGCGCGGTGACGTTGTTCGTCGCGCTTGCCGAACCGGCCGAGGCGCGCCGGCGCATCCGGTTCGGCAGCTTCGGGGGTTTCGGCGGAGGCAGCGGCTATGCCGAAAAGATCGACAAGGTCTACGACCTTCCCGACACCGGCAGCTATTTCCACGACGGCAAATATTACGACCTCGGCGCCTTCTACACGATCCGCGACGGTGCCGAGATCTATCCCGCCGAGCCGAGCTTCGTGCTGTACAATGGCGATCGTTACGTGAAGCTGGGTGGCGCCGAGCTCACCATGCTGACCGCCGAGCTGGGCATGGATCCCACTGCCACCTATCGGGCCAGCTACGCCGCGAAAGTCACTCCGCGGCCGAAGAGCGCCGCCGAGATCGACCGGCGCGACGGCGAGAGCATGGCGGAGTTTCGCGCGCGCGTCCGGGGAATGGCGCATGGGCAGACCGCAGACCGCTCTGGCGTGGAAGGGGCAACGGCACCGTCCAGCGCGCGCGTCGGCGGAACCTGGTTGGGCGTGTTCTTCCTGCCGATGCTGTTCATCGGCGTGATCTTCCTGTTCGGAGTGCGCAAATTCCTGCGGCGGCGCACCGCCGCGGTACTGGCGGCGGCTCCCGAGGAACTGCCGGCCACGCGCGAGACCGGCTCGTTCGACCAGCGCATCGCCGCGCGGTTGCGCGAGCTGGAGGGCGGGCCGGGGCAGGCGGCGTCGGCGCCAGCGGCTCCGGCTGCACGGACCTTCGGCCGCAAGGTGGCTTAGGGCGTAAGGTCAAAGCGGCGGAGTTTAACTGATCCTCCCCCGCAAGGGGGAGGTGTCGCTGAAAGCGACGGAGGGGGAGGACGCACCAACCTGGCGGCGTGCTTCCTCCCCCTCCGTCAGCTTCGCTGCCACCTCCCCCTGGCGGGGGAGGATTCATGGCCTAGGCCGACTTGCTGACCACACTCTCGGGCAAGTCCTTGCCGAACACGCGCTGATAATATTCGGCGACCTGCGCGCGTTCGGCCTCGTCGCATTTGTTGAGGAACGAGAGGCGGAAGGCGAAACCGACATCGCCGAAGATCAAGGTGTTCTGCGCCCAGGTGATCACCGTGCGGGGCGACATCACCGTCGAGATGTCGCCGTTGATGAAGCCCTTGCGGGTCAGGTCGGCGACGCGGACCATGTTGTCGACGGTCTCCTTGCCGCCCGGCTTGTCATACTCGCCCGACTTGGCGAGCACGATCTGCGCCTCGACCGCGGCGGGCAGATAGTTGAGCGTCACCACCACGTTCCAGCGGTCCATCTGGCCCTGGTTGATCTGCTGGGTGCCGTGATAGAGGCCGCTGGTGTCGCCGAGACCAACGGTGTTGGCGGTAGCGAACAGGCGGAACCAGGGGTTCGGCCGGATCACGCGATTCTGGTCGAGCAGGGTCAGCTTGCCCTCGGTCTCGAGCACGCGCTGGATCACGAACATCACGTCGGGGCGGCCGGCGTCATATTCGTCGAAGACGAGCGCGGTGGGCGTCTGCAGCGCCCAGGGGAGCAGCCCCTCGCGGAATTCGGTGACCTGCTGGCCGTCCTTGAGCACGATCGCGTCGCGGCCGATCAGGTCGATGCGGCTGATATGCGCGTCGAGATTGATGCGGATGCACGGCCAGTTGAGGCGGGCGGCAACCTGCTCGATATGCGTCGACTTGCCGGTGCCGTGATAGCCCTGGATCATCACGCGGCGATTGTGCGCGAAGCCGGCGAGCACTGCGAGCGTGGTGTCCGGATCGAACACATAAGCGGGGTCGAGATCGGGGACGCGCTCGTCCGCCTCGCTGAATGCGGGGCATTCCATGTCCGAATCGATGCCGAACAGGTCGCGCACCTTCACCATCTTGTCGGGGGCGTCGAGGATCGTCGTCTCGCGACTGTCGGGCTGGGTGTTGGGGATGTCGGCCATCGTCACTTCCTGCAAGAACGCCTCGCGAGTTAGTGGCTCGCTTGCCGCACCGCAACGCCAAAGGCGCAAAGGAGAGAATTGCGATCCGCAACCCTCCTCGTTCGCGCCGGGCTTGTCGAAGGGCCGTCCTGCCTCTCCCTGTGGTTGAGTGAAAGAACGGTGCTTCGACAAGCTTGGCACGAATGGGGAGGGGGCAGTCAGTCGTTCTCGAATGTCGGGAGATTGAACAGGTCGACGAAGCGCTGGCCGAGCGCAACGTCGCCGGTGACGGTGACGCGCCCCTCGCGCATCGAGGCGGTGAGCGGGTCGCGGCCGTAGAAGGTCGCGGCGAGCGGAGTCGGCTCGCCGGCGAAGATCACATCGGCGCCCTCGGGGTCGCGTCGCTCGATTTCGAGTCTGCCGCCGACGATCCGCGCGCGGAACGGCTCGCCGCCGACGCGGAAGCCGAGATCGGGATCGAAATCGGCGTCGGCTCCGGCGTCCATCATCGTGCGCAGCGACAGCATGAAGGCCCCGTTGCTCAGGGGCAGGGTGACATCGTGCGCAGGCGATCCCGCCGCCCAGCGGCTGAGCGCAAAGATCGGCTCCTCGAGCGCGCGGCCCCATTTGGTCAGCTCATAAACCTGCGCATTGACCGGCGAGGGCAGGGTGCGGCGGCGCAGGATGCCGGCGCGCTCCATTCCTTCGAGCCGCTGGGTCAGGATGTTGGCGCTGAGCCCCTCCAGCGCCCCCCGAATCTCGCCGAAGCGCCGCGGCCCAAGCAGCAATTCGCGGGCGATCAGCAGCGTCCAGCGCTCGCCGACCAGGTCCATCGCCAGCGCGGTGCCGCAGGCGTCGCGGTACCAGCGGCGCATCTTGCTGAGATCATTGCTAGTTATTTTTTGTGACTCCATGGTTGCTTTTTATAACTGAGTCGCGCATCAATATCAAGGAAGCGATTCGCGACACCCGACAAGCGGAGGTTTGCATGACGGTCGAAACGATGCTGGCGCCTGCGGAAGTGCTTGCAGCGCGCTGCAAGGCGCGGTGGGCCGGCGAGAGCGCCGAATATCGCGCCGCGCGGACGGCGTTGCTCGTCGAGGAGATCGAACTGCGCCGGCATATCGAGCGGGTGGCGGAGCAGCGCCGGGCGCTGCCTGCCGGACCGGAGGTTGCTCGCGAATACAGCTTCGAAGGGCCGGAAAGTGCGGTGACGCTGGCGGAGCTGTTCGGCGACAAGGATACGCTCGTCGTCTACACGTGGATGTTCGGGCCGCAGCGCGAGCGGCCCTGTCCGATGTGCACTTCGCTGCTCTCGGCATGGGAAGGCGAGGCGCGCGATATCCAGCAGCGGGTGGCGCTCGCGGTGGTCGCGCGCTCGCCGCTCGAGAAGCTGCGTGCCGTGGCGGAGGAACGCGGCTGGCGGCATTTGCCGCTCTATTCCGACATTTCGCAGCACTTCAGCCGCGATTATGGCGCGGTAACGGAGGACGGCGGCGACCTGCCGCAGTTTCTCGTCTTCACCCGCCGCGACGGCAAGATCCGGCTCTTCTGGGCCGGCGAGATGGACGACGCCACCGCCGACCCAGGCGAGGATCCTCGCGGCGCGCCCGATCTGATGCCGCTCTGGACGATTCTCGACTCCACGCCCGAGGGACGCGGTGCAGATTGGTACCCGTCGCTCGATTATCCCGAAAAATGACGACAATCAGGAGAGACAAAATGCCGCAGATGATCTTCGTGAACCTGCCCGTGAAGGACGTGGCGAAGTCGACTGCCTTTTACGAGGCGATCGGCTGCACCAAAGACCCGCGCTTCAGCAATGAAATGGCGAGCGCGATGCAGCTCTCGGACGAGATCGTGTTCATGATTCTCGCCGAGGACTTCTTCAAGACCTTCACGCCGAAGCAGATCGCCGATGCGCATGCCACCAGCGAGGTGCTGATCTGCATCTCGCGGGACAGCCGCGAAGCCGTCGACGCGATCGTCGAGGCGGCTGTCGGAGCAGGCGGGAAGGCCGATGTCGGCCCGAAGCAGGACATGGGCTTCATGTACGGCCGGACCTTCGAGGATCCCGACGGCCATGTCTTCGAGCCGATGTTCATGGACATGGAAGCGGCGATGGCCGCCTTCCCCGACGGCCCCGCACACGAGCCTGCCTGATTCCGCGCTTGTGCAGCGGACAAGGAATGGCTCGCCGAGGACAGGCTGAGTCCGCGATCAAGGTCGGGCGATCGTCGCCGACCTCGAGGGGAACAAGAAGGAAGGCGACGCCTGAACATCGCCGGAGGAGAGGAAATATGGCACAGAAGATCACGTCGGTGCTCTGGTTCGACAAGACCGGAGAGGAAGCCGCCCATTTCTACGTCTCGCTGCTGCCCGACAGTCGCGTCGACCGCGTGCTGCGCGCGCCGGGCGACAATCCGAGCGGCAAGGAGGGCGATGCTCTTGTCGTCGAGTTCACCCTCGCCGGCCAGCAATATGCCGCGCTCAACGGCGGCCCGAATTTCACGCCGAACGAGAGCGTGTCGTTCCAGATCCTGACCGAGGATCAGGAAGAGACCGACCGGCTGTGGGACGCGATCGTCGGCAATGGCGGCGCCGAGAGCATGTGCGGCTGGTGCAAGGACAAATGGGGCTTCAACTGGCAGATCACCCCGCGCCGGCTGATCGAGCTGGCGTTCGGCGACGACTCCGATCGCGGCCGCCGCGCCTTCGAAGCGATGATGACGATGAAGAAGATCGACATCGCGGCGATCGAACGCGCCGCCGCGGCCTGAGGAGACGAACCAT
Organism: Sphingomonas psychrotolerans; assembly: GCA_032334595.1. Lineage (GTDB taxonomy): Bacteria > Pseudomonadota > Alphaproteobacteria > Sphingomonadales > Sphingomonadaceae > Sphingomonas > Sphingomonas psychrotolerans_A. Next base: position 111,205 of record JALMLT010000003.1, read on the forward strand.
GTCGATAGAGATCACCGGGTTCAACTGGGTCCCTGACTTCGCCCGCGGCTATGTCCGCGATCTGCGGCCCCGCTGGGCGTGCGAGGAGATCGGGCTGGCTTATACCACGCGGCTGCTCAGCCCCGTCCCGCCCAAGCCTGCCGAATATTTCCACGAGCAGCCCTGGGGTCAGGTGCCGGCGTTGCACGACGGCGACGTCCAGCTGTTCGAGAGCGGCGCGATCCTGCTCCATCTCGGCGAGCGCGACGAGCGGCTGCTGCCGCGCGCGGCGCAGGCACGCGCCACTGCGATCGCGTGGTTGTTCGCCGCACTAAACAGCGTCGAGCCGTGGACGATGGAGCTGGCCAATGTCGAGATCTTCTCGGCCAAGGAGGAATGGGCGAAGCTGCGCAGGCAGAGCCTGGTCGCCGACACCGGCAAACGGCTGGACCGGTTGCAGGAGGCGCTCGGCGAGCGCGAGTGGCTGGGCGAGGCGTTCAGCGTCGCCGACATCGCGATGGTCACCGTGCTGCGCAACGCCGATCACGAGGATCTGATGTCGAGCCGCCCGCGCCTCGCCGACTATGTTGCGCGCGGCATGGCGCGGCCCGCCTTTCAACGCGCGATTGCCGCGCAACTCGCGGACTTCCAGCCCGAGCCGGTTGCCGCTTAATCAAGGAGAGAAACGATGTCCTATCTGGATGGATTTGTCGTGGCCGTGCCCGAGGGCAACAAGGAAGCCTATCGCACCATGGCGGCGAAAGCGTCCAAGATTTTTCAGGAATATGGCGCGAACCGCGTCATGGAAGGCTGGGGCGACGACGTGCCACGCGGCACGACAACCGACTTCTACATGGCAGTGAAGGCCGAGGAAGGCGAAAACGTCGTCTTCTCGTGGATCATCTGGCCCGACAAGGCGACCCGCGACGCCGGCTGGGCCAAGGTTATGGCCGACGAGCGGATGAAACCCGACGGCGAGACGCCGTTCGACGGCAAGCGCATGTTCTGGGGCGGTTTCGAGCCGATCGTCGACGAAGGCCAGAGCTGAGCGTCGCGCATCCGAGGGGAGACAGACGTCATGACCAATCCACATGGAACACCGATCTGGTACGAGCTGATGACCAGCGACCCCGATGCGGCCCAGGCCTTCTACACCGATGTGATCGGCTGGACGGTCGGAAGCTTTCCCGGCGCGCCCGATGGGCCGGTCGATTATCGCATCTTCTCCGCCGCCGACGGCGAAGGGGTGGGGGGGATGATGAAATCGCCAGAGGGCGGACCGCCGCCCGGCTGGTTCGGCTATATCGGCGTGGACGATGTGGATGCCGCCGTGGACAGGATCAGCGCAGCCGGCGGGACAGTCTGTATGCCGCCGACGACACTCGAAGGCGTCGGCCGGATGGCGATGGTCGCGGACCCACAGGGCGTCACTTTCTATGTGATGAAGGGGGCCAGCCCGGAGGCGAGCACGGCCTTCAAACGCATGGCGCCCGGCCATGGCGAGTGGAACGAGCTCCAGACCAGCGACGATCAGGCCGCGCTTGCATTTTATGGCGACCAGTTTGGCTGGACAAAAGATGGCGCGATGCCGATGGGCGACATGGGCGAGTACAGCTTCCTCAGCCATGGCGGCGGAATGATCGGCGCGGTGATGAAGGCTCCGCCCGGTGAGAGGCCGGGGTGGAACTATTTCTTCCGGGTCGGTGATATCGACCAAGCGAAGCAGCGCATCGAGACGGGGGGCGGCAGCATCAGGCAGGGGCCGATCCAGGTGCCGGGCGGCGACTATGTGATCTATGCGGCCGATCCGCAGGGGGCGACCTTCGGCGTGGTGGGTTCGCGCTGATGCTCGAACTCTATGCGCATCCCTTCTCGTCCTATTGCTGGAAAGTGCTGATCCCGCTCTACGAGAACGACACGCCGTTCACCTATCGGATCCTCGAACGCGACTATCCGGAGAACGGCGCTGCGTTCGCCCGGCAATGGCCGATCGGCAAGTTCCCGCTGCTGGTCGACGACGGACGGCCGGTGATGGAATCGAGCGTGATCATCGAGCATCTCCAGCGGCATCATCCGGGGCCGGTGCGGTTCATTCCCGAGGGCGATGCGGCGCTCGAGGTGCGGATGCTCGACCGCATCTTCGACAACCATGTGATGAACCAGATGAATCGCGTGGTTGCCAACGCGTTGCGGGGACCCGAACGCCACGACTCGATCGAGGTGGAGGAGGCCAAGGCGGCGCTGCAGAAGGTTTATGCGTGGCTGGACCGTTGGCTGGCGGGACGGCAATGGGCGGCGGCGGACATGTTCTCGCTTGCCGACTGCGCAGCGGCGCCGGCCCTGTTCTACGCCGACTGGGTCGATCGCATTCCGGAGGGGCTCACCAATCTCACGGCGTATCGCGCCCGGTTGCTGGCGCGGCCCTCGGTGGCGCGGGTGGTGGATGAGGCCCGGCCGTATCGGCCGTATTTCCCGCTTGGCGCGCCGGAGAGAGATTGAGGAGAGTAACGGGTGTGCGCCTATGGAGGCGTGACGAGGCGTGAGGGTTGCTGCCATTCCGCCATCGTCACCCCGGCCTCGTGCCGGGGTCCACTGGGCCGCGACTGACAGTCCTCTCACCTCTTCTCCTTGGCCCGCCTCGCGGTGGACCCCGGAACAAGTCCGGGGTGACGAATGGGAGAAGGCGGGATGATTACTCTTGCAAAAGTCATCCGCCCTTCAGCGCACCGCGTGCGCTTCAGGCGAAGGCCGGCGCGCTTTTGAGGTGCTGATAGGCGGCGATGACTTCCTGCAGCTTTGCCTCGAAGCCGCGGTCGCCGCCGTTCCGATCGGGGTGGAAACGGCGGACGAGTTCCGAATAGCGCTTGCGCAGCGCGGTGCGGTCGGCGTCGATCTCCAGCGCCAGCGTGCGCATCGCGTCGCGGTCCTTGCCCGACAGGGGCTTGCCGTCCTTGCGTTCGGCGCGGTCCTTCATCCGGTCGCGGAACCGCGCGCTGATCGCGTCGAGCGGATCGGAAAAATCGGCCCAGCGGGGCGGCCGGTCAGCGCCGCCGGTGGCGTTGAACGCGCGGGTCTCGCGCTCCCAGCCGGCGAACGGACGCTGCGCCTCGTGGATCTCGTCGGGGCTCATTCCCTTGAAGAAGTTGTAGCCCGAGTTGAACGCGCGGACGTGATCGAGGCACATCCAGCGGAACGGCGGCGGACCGTCGCCCGGACGGCCGCTGCCTTCGAGCGGCGGCGCGCGGAACTCGCCCGGCTCGGAACAGCCCGGCTCGGCGCACAATCTCCCCGGCGCCTCGACACGACCGTGGAAGCGGGCATTGGGACGATCTTTGCGGGGAGGATTGGCAGGCACGCGACTCTCTCGAACAAACCGCTTATATAGGTGCCATGAACATGCCTGCCACCGGTCCGGTTGCCGATCTCATCGCGTCCCGTCTCACCGCCGCGCTCGCCCCGACGCAGCTCGAAGTCACCAACGACAGCGCGCAGCATCGCGGCCATCTCGGCGACGACGGCACGGGGGAATCGCACTTCACCGTGACGATCGAGAGCCCCGCCTTTATCGGCGCCTCGCGGGTCGAGCGGCAGCGGCTGGTCAACCGCGCGCTCGCCGATCTGCTCGCCGAGCGCATCCACGCATTGGCGATCCGCGCCCGCGCCCCCGGTGAGTGACGCCGCGCTGACCGCACGCCCGGCGGCGCGGATCCTGTTGCTGGATCCGGCAGAGCGGGTGCTGCTGTTCCGCTTCGTCGCCGACGACCGCCCAGCTTTCTGGGCGACGCCGGGCGGCGCAGTCGACCCCGGCGAGAGCTATGCCGAGGCGGCCCGGCGCGAGTTGATCGAGGAGACCGGCTTCGAGCTCGACTGCGGCAGCGAAGTCGCGCGCCGGCTGGTCGAGTTCGTCACGCTCGAAGGGGTCTCGGTCACCGCCGGCGAGCGCTATTTCCTCGTCCGTGCCGAGACCGCCGAGATCGACACCGCCCGCCACACCGAACTGGAGCGCCGGGTGATGCAGCAATGGCGCTGGTTTTCGCTCGACGAACTGGCCGGCTGGCCCGAGACGATCTTCCCCGAGGATTTGGCAGACATGATCGAGGCAGTAACGCAATGACCGACGAACTCTTCATCCAGACGATCGAGCCGGTGACGCACGATCTCGGCGGGTTCAAGGTCCACCGTACCTTGCCGTCACGGCCGCGGACGATGGTCGGGCCCTTCATCTTCTTCGACCAGATGGGCCCGGCGCATCTCGAGGTCGGCAACGGCATCGACGTGCGGCCGCACCCCCATATCAACCTCGCCACGGTGACCTATCTCTATGCCGGAGCGATCGACCACCGCGATTCGCTCGGAACCTTCGCGACGATCGAGCCAGGCGCGGTCAATCTGATGACGGCAGGGCACGGCATCGTCCATTCCGAGCGCTCGCCTTCGGCGGAGCGCGCGAAGGGGCCCGAGCTTTCGGGGATCCAGACCTGGATCGCCTTGCCCGAGCGCGACGAGGAGCGCGATCCCGCTTTCGAGCATGTCGCCGCGGCGGAACTGCCGCTGGTGGAGGCAAGCGGGGCGACGGCGCGGGTGATCATGGGCGAATTGTGGGGGGCGAAGGCGCCGACCACGACCTATGCCGGTACGATCTATGCCGACATCGCGCTTGAGCCGGGTGGCAGCATCCCGATCGATGCCGGTGCCGACGAGCGGGCAGTCTATGTGTCGATGGGCCAGGCGAGCCTCGACGGCATGCCGCTGCAGCCGATGACGCTCTACGTGCTCCGGCCGGGGATTTCGGCGACCTTGCGCTCGGCACAGGGCGGACGGGTGATGCTGTGCGGCGGCGAGGCATTCACCACGCCGCGCCACGTCTGGTGGAACTTCGTCTCGTCGAGCCGCGACCGGATCAATCAGGCCAAGGAAGACTGGAAGGCGGGGAACTTCCCCAAGGTGCCGAACGATGACAAGGAATGGATCCCGATCCCCGAAGTGCCGAAGACGGTGAGCTATCCTTAGCACCCGTTCGCGCTGAGCTTGTCGAAGCGCCGCTTTTCCCTTTAGCTCGTCGAAGAAGAACCGCCCCCTTCGACGCCGCCTGCGGCGTCGCTCAGGACAGGCTTCGACAAGCTCAGGGCGAACGGAGGTGGGGATGACCGGTTTCGATCTTCAACGCATAAAGCTGCCCACCGGGGTCGAGCTCGACGTCGCGATTGCCGGCGATCCCGCCAACCCGCCGATCTTCCTGCTCCACGGCTTTCCCGAATCGCACCGGACCTGGCGGCATCAGATCCCGGCGCTGGCCCGCGACCATTATGTCGTCGCGCCCGACCAGCGCGGCTTCGCGCGCTCGTCCAAGCCCCAGGGGGTCGAGAACTACACGCCGGACAAGCCGGTCGGCGACCTGCTGGCCCTGGCCGACCATCTCGGCGTGGAGCATTTCACGCTGGTCGGGCATGACTGGGGCGGGGCGATCGCATGGATGGCGGCGCTCCAGCATCCGCTGCGGGTCAAGCGGCTGATCATCGTCAACGCGCCGCACCCCAAGGTCTTCCAGAAGTCGCTCTTCGACGATCCGGACCAGCGCAAGGCCAGCCAGTACATCACCCGTTTTCGCGACACCTCGATCGACAAGGGGCTGATCGGGGCGGGGCTGGAACGGTTCTTCTCGTCGACCTTCGCCCAGCATGTCGTCGGCGGGATCGCCGGCGAGGACAAGGCCGCGTATATGGACGAATGGGGCCAGCACGGCGCGATGACCGCGATGCTCAACTGGTATCGCGCGAGCAGCATCGTCGTGCCGGCGCCGGGCGAGGAGCCCGAGCGGCCGGTCTGGCTCGACGCGCCGTTTCCACCGGTGACCCAGCCGACCCTCGTCATCTGGGGGATGAAAGACGTCGCTTTGCTGCCAGTGCAGCTCGAACTCGACGGACTGGTGCCGGACCTGACGGTGGTGCGCATCGACGACGGCGGTCATTTCGTACCGTGGGAAAAGCCCGACGCGGTTACCGCGGCGATGCGGAATTGGCTGTCGGCGCGAGCCTGAACGGAAAGACGGTAACGCCCGTTGCGGAGCTCGCCGGCGGCGCTAGCTCGGCCGGAACGGCAGCAGGGTTTCGTATTGCGCCAGCGCCGGCGCCGCGGGGATGATCGCGCGGTGGCGCAGCAGGAAGGTATGGCGGACGATCTCCGCCTGCTGCTCGAGCCCGTATTTCTCGAACGGCTGGCCGGGCTTCAGCGCATAATCGTAGCGGCAGAAGGGGTGGCGTTTGAGGGGCAGGAATATGCCCTTCTGGTGCTGCCAGATATGAGTCATCTCGTGGATGAACAGCCCCTGCACGCCGAGCGGCGACTGGCTGAAATCATGCGTGTAGATGCCGCTCTTCGGGTGGAAATGGATCGTGCCGCGCGGGGCCATCGTCGTGTTCGACGGCTGGAAGAAGATCCATTTGCGATTGGCGACCCGCGCGCTGGCATAGTCGATCGCGGCTCCGAAGACCGACGCGCACATGCGGGTCTCGCCTTCGGTGAGGGGACGGCTGGTCATCGCGCTAGCATGGCGGCGGCCGCGCGCGATGTCACCGCCTTTCGCGGCAGCCGGCGAAGCGGCGATCGCGCGTCAGAAGCTCGCCCACTCGTCCGGCGCTGCGCCCGGAGCGCCTGCCGGCGAGGGCATCGGCAATGCCCTGACCGGAGAGGTATAGGCCCGGGCCGGGTTGGCACGCGTCGGAGCGGCCGTGCGTGACGGGCCGGGATGCGCGTCGACGACGAACTTGCCGGCCTGATCGGCGAGCAAGGTCACCTCGGTGCTGAGGTTGCGCGCGGCGGCGGAGGTTTCCTCGACCATCGCGGCGTTCTGCTGGGTCGACTGGTCCATCGTGCCGATCGCGGCGCTGATTTGCGTGACCGCGGCCGATTGGGTCTGGTTGTCGGCGGCGATCTGGCCCAGCAGCGCGTGCACTTCACCGACGCTTCCGGCGATTTCGGCGAGTGCGGTGTCGACTTTCTGGACCATCTCCACCGCCGCGACGACTTCGTTCTGGGTCGCGGTGAGCTGGTCGCGGGCACGGCCGGCTTCCTCTTCGGCGCGCATCGCGAGGGCGGAGACGAGGTCGGCGACCACGGCGAAGCCGCGGCCGGCCTCGCCGGCACGCCCCGCCTCGACCGCCGCGTTCATCGCGAGCACGCGGGTCTGGAAGGCGATCTTGTCGAGGCCCTCGATCACGCTGTCGATGCCCTTGGCGCTGTCGCTGACCCGGGTCATCGCCTCGACCGCTTCGTCGGTAATCGCGCGGCCGCCCGAGACGACGCTGATGGCGCCGTCGGCGCGGGCAACGGTCTGGTGGGCAGCGGCGGCGGTCGCCTTAAGGCGCCCATCCATCTGCGCGACCGCGGCCGAGGTCTCCTCGAGGCTCGCGGCATTGGCTTCGGTGCGCCGCGCGAGAGTCTCGGAGGCCTGGGCGATCTCGCCCGAGCCCGCGCGGATCGAGGCGGCGCTCGCCGTCACGGTGCCGATCAGCGTGCGCAGGCTCGCGAGCGCCGCGTTGAAATTGGCCTTCAGCGCGGCATAGGCCGGCGGGAAGTCGGCGTGGATCTCGGCCGTGAGGTTGCCGTCGCTAAGCGCGGCGAGGCTGTCGCTGAGCGTCGCGGTGACCGCCTGCTGCTCCGCGGCGATCCGCGCGTCGGCGGCGGCGCGTTCGACCGCGGCGACACGGAACTGCTCGACCGCCAGCGCGATCGCGCCGAGTTCGTCGGTGCGATTGCGATGCGGGACGATTGCGGTTTCGCCCCGGGCGAGCCGCGCGGTCACGTCCGATACCTCGACCAGCGGGCGGACGACCTTGCGGAGCAGGACCACGGCGCAGGCGCCGATCAGCCCGAGCAGGATCAGCGCGAGCACGCCGAGGATGACGATGGTCGTGGTGAGGAGGCTGCCGGCATCGCGTTCGACTCCGGCCTGATAGGCCGTGGCGTCGGCGACGAGCTTGTCCACCTGGGCGCGATGTTCGGCATAACGCTGCGAAAGCGCGGCATAGCTTTGCGCGGCGGCGGCGCGGTCGCCGCGCGCCATCGCGGGCAGGAAGCGATCCTCGATTTCTTGCCAGAAGCCCGCCGCCGGATCGTGAGTCGCGACGGTCACGCCCTGCTTCAGGGCCGGATCGAGATCCGATTCCTTCCAGTAGAGGTGGCGCGTGTCATAGTCGTCGTGGAGCTTGCGCAGCCGGGTACGCGCTTCGCCGATCCGTTGTGGCTGCTGGAGCAGCAATGTCGCCTCGAGATAGGATTCGATGACATATTCGGGCGGGGGCAGGATGTCCGCAATCAGATCGGCGGCCTGGCGTGACTTGACCTGCATCGCTCCGCCCATGCGGATCGCGTCGACCCGGGTCGCGGCGACGACGCCGGCGAGGAGCAGCAAGGCGAGGAGCGCGGCACTTCCCGCGCGCACCAGATCTGCGATCTTCATCTCTCAAGGTCCAGCTGCAACTGATCTGATCCATTATAGAATCGTCAGGGCTGGAACGGGTGATTCCGGCTGCGTTTCAAGCCGCTCAGGCGGCGCGGAGCCAGTCTTCGGCCTTGTCGAGCGCGGCGGGGTCGTCGACGTCGATCCAGGCGAGGTCGCTGCAGTCGACGGTCAGCGCGCTGCCCTGCGCGGCGAGGACCCGCATGCCCTCGGTGAGCGAGGGCGCGGGAAGGGTGTGGAGCGCGGCGAACAGGGCGCCGCCGATCGCGAACACGCCAGTGTCAAACGCGTCATAGTCCGGGAGGTGCTTGCCGATCGCGGTGATCGCCTCGCCCTGGGTGCGGACGCAGGTGACGTCGTCGAGATCTACGAGGTCGCTGTGGATGCCGCGGTCGATCGCGAGGCGGGCGCCGCCGCCGGCGCCTGCCTGCGCGACGCGGGCATAAAGCGCCGGCTCGACGAGATGGTCGCACATGGCGAGCAAGGCCTCGCCGCCGGCAACCGCTGCCTCGGCGGCGAGCACCGAGACGCCGTTGGGCTGGCGATAGTCTGAGGTGCGGACGGTCTCGACGGCGATCGGCCAGTCCCGTGCGGCGAGATGCGCCTCGATCGCCTCGGCCTCATAGCCAAGCACTACCACTACCCGTTGCAGCCCCGCCTCGGCGAGCCCGTGGATCGCGCGATCGATCAGCGGGCGCCCGCCGACATGGCAGAGCGGCTTGGACGCCGCCGCCGAGCGAAGGCGGCTGCCTTCGCCCGCGGCGAGCAGGATGGCAGTGGTGATCCCGGGATTTGGCATCGCGCTCAGGCGGCGGCGATGAATTCTTCGACCGCGGTCTGGGCGAGATCGTCGGTCATCTGCGTGCGCGGATGCTTGCAGAAATAGGCCGAGGCGGCATCGATCGGCCCGGCGAGGCCGCGATCCTTGGCCAGTTTCGCGCAGCGGATCATGTCGATCGCGACGCCTGCCGAGTTGGGGCTGTCCTCGACCGAGAGGCGCAGCTCGAGGTTCATCGGCACGCCGCCGAACATCGAGCCTTCCATGCGCAGGAAGCAGACCTTGTTGTCATTCTGCCACGGCACGTAATCCGACGGGCCGATATGGACATTCTCGTCCTCGAGACGCTCGGCCGCGACCGACTGGACCGCCTCGGTCTTCGAGATTTTCTTAGAGGCGAGGCGGCGATGGTTCGACATGTTGAGGAAGTCGGTGTTGCCGCCGGTGTTGAGCTGGTAGGTGCGGTCGAGCTTGACGCCGCGCTTGGCGAACAGGTCGGTCAGCACGCGGTGAACGATCGTCGCGCCGAGCTGGGCCTTGATGTCGTCGCCGATGATCGGGACGCCCGCTTGGGTGAAGCGATCGGCCCATTCCGGGTTGCTGGCGATGAAGACGGGAATGTTGTTGACGAAGGCGACGCCGGCCTCGAGCGCGCATTCTGCGTAGAATTCCGATGCTTCCTGCGACCCGACGGGGAGGTAGTTCATCAGCACGTCGGTCTTGGTCTCGCGCAGCACGCGGACGACGTCTTCCTTGGTCGCCTCGCGGTCGTTGGCGACGACGAAGGTGCGGTCGTCATTATAGTCGGCCATGTGCTCGGCGACGCCGTCCATGACGCGGCCCATCTGGACCTTGGTGCCGGTCGGCTCGACGGTGGCGCAGAACACCGCGGTGCAATTGGGCTTGGCGAAGATCGCCTCGGACACGTCCTTGCCGACCTTGCGGGCATCGACGTCCCACGCGGCGACGACATGGATGTCGCTCGGGCGGTAGCCGCCAAGGTCCCAATGCATCAGGCCGATCGTATCGTTGGCGCCGTCGCGATAATGCGACAGGCCCTGGACGAGCGAGCTGGCGCAGTTGCCGATGCCGACGATCGCGATGTTGATGCTCTTCATTGCAGTTCAGGTCCTCTGGATGGGAGATTGCGACGTTAAGGATGCCGCTCCGGCGCTGCGCAGGAGACGGGTTTCGACATGGCGGTGCCAGACAAGGCCCGCGATCAGGATAACGGTGAGCGGAAGCAGCTCGAACCAGAAGAACAGCCGCGGATCGGCTGAGTTGCAGGCGAGGAAGATCGCGAGCACGCGGACATTGGCTGTGAGCAGCCGCATCAGCCCCATCGGCGCAGCGGCGGCTTCGCCATAGGCGCGACCGAACGCCACGGGGTCGGGGGATTGTGCCAGCGCCGCATCAAAGCGGAAGGCAATGCGGTCGATGCTGCCGGCGACGAAGTCGTAGAGCCGGACGAGCGGATTGCGGCTCGGCTCGGGCTTTGCTGCGGGGAGGCCCTTGCAGCGGCGGTGGAAACGGGTGCGCTCGCCTTCGTAGAGGCTCGACTGGACGGCATGGGCGACCCCGGCCGCAGTCGCGAGAATCCAGCCCTGCGGCGTGCCGATCGACCAGGCGAGCGCAACATAGAGCAGTGCGAATACGCCATGATCGCAAATGCCGTCGAGCGCGCGGCCGAGCGCGCTGGCAGTGCCGGTGGCGCGGGCGATCATCCCGTCGAGCCCATCGGCGATCAGCCAGCCGGTCGAGAGGAAGAGCCCGAGGACAACGAAGGACCAGTTGTGCCAATTGGCGTAAGCGGCGGCGGCGAGCGCGCCGAGGATCAGCCCGACCACCGAGACGCTGTTTGCCGAAATGCCGCGCGCGATCGCCCAGGGAAGCAGGCGCCGCCCTGCGGGGTGAATGATCCAGAGGTTGGTCGGATCCTCGATCCGGCGATCCCGCGACCCGTCCGGCGGAGGAGTTGTCATCGGCTCGTCACATACAGCGTGGGCTGCGCAATCATCAAGTCATTTGCGCCGAATATGCACGGATTTTGGAATGCGGCGGGTGAGGGTAGGCGCCGTAACTGTCACAATCATTGTCACAATTCGGTGAAGGGGCGGCGCGGAGTCCATCGCTCCGTTCGCCCTGAGCCTGTCGAAGGGCGGTTTGCCGCAGCCGATCCGATCCAGGAGAGCCGTGCTTCGACAGGCTCAGCACGAACGGTGTTGTGTGTCTTACGCCAGCGGCTCGCCGATATCCTCGTGGACCATGTCGATCTCGCGGACCCCGCGGCTGCGGCGCGCGACATCGACCAGCCGGCGCAGTTCCTCGCGGCGGGCACGGGCGCGGTCGACATCGCGAATCACCAGCGGCGCATCGCGGGTGGTCTCGTCGGACGAAGTGATGCTGATCGTGCCGAGATCGGCCATCTGGTTGATGATGGTGAAATCGATGCGGACATCCTTGATCCGGTAGAGCTCGATCTCGTCGATCGATTTGCGGACGATGCCGCGGTGGAGGATCAGCCGGTCATCGGTGACTTCATAGGTGGTGGCGAGGTTCTCGAACCATTTGGCGAGCAGCAGCCCGAGGCCGGCGACGAGGGCCACGGGGAACAGCCACGCCCAGCCCTCGACCGGACGCTGGGCAAGCGCCCAGATCGAGCCGATCAGTCCCGCGAGGAGCAGCAGGATCGTCCCCCATCCGGCGAGCGTGCCGCGCAGCCAGCCGAAAGTGGACGAACGGAAACGATCGATGGCTTGCGGCATATGGTCCTCCCTTGAAAGGAGGATAGCGCGGGGGGGCGGAAGTGCAAATCTCCTTCCCCCGACCGGGCGCGGTTGCCGCACGCGGATGGCGGTAAGGGGCTAATCAGCCGCGAAAGTTGACACCAGCTTTACACTGTCGGGATCGTCTGCCCGGTCCTGTTCCCGTGCAGGCAATCCGGTACGAGACCCGCCAGCGGTCTACTTCTGCTTTCGCAGCAGCGGGATGATCGGGACGCTACAATGTCAAAGAGCCTGATGAGGCTGCCAGGCGAAATCCTACATTGCAAGCATGTCTGCAAAGGCGTGGCCAGCTGCCATCCTTCCCACGCGTCTCGGTGCTTCGTGCTCCTGCGAAGGCAGGAGCCCAGGATGACGGAGTACTGCACTAGCCTGGGCTCCTGCTTTCGCAGGAGCACTTACTTTCGCATGGCCTGAATGGAGCGGGCGACTGCCCGGCTCAGGAGGTCGGCGGCGGATCGCCCGCGCCGACGACCTGCGCCTGAAGCTCGAGCTTCCTGCCGCTGGCGAAGGCGAGGGCGAGCGGAACGCGGGTGCCGGGCTTCACCGCCGGGCCGAGATCGAACAGCATGACGTGGCGGCCGCCGGGAGCGAACGTGATCTCGCTTTTTGCCGGGACGGCGACGTCGCGGGTCGGCTGCATCGATTTGACGCCCGCCATGTCCATCGTCTCGTGGAGCTCGGCGCGGAGCGCTGCGGGAGTCGAGACCGCAAGCAGCGTGTCGGCCTGGGCGCCGCCGCGGATCGTGAAATAGGCCGCGCCCGGTCGGCCGGCGACGGCGGGAAGCCGCACCCATGCCTTTTCCGCGGACAATTCGGCGGGCTTGCCGCAGCTTGCCAGCAGCAATGCCGCCGCAACGATCCCCGGAAATCCACGCATCCACCCGTCTCCCATTTCGGGAAGGTTCCTAGAATTACGCCCTTCTTGCGGCAAGCCGAAGCGCACCTATATCGCTTTCGCAACTGCTTCTTCCGCATCGCCGACACGGGGTGCGGGGCGGGCAAGTTTTTGACTTTGAACACTGAACATCGGGGGCCAACGAGGGACCATGGCTAAAGTTATCGGGATCGACCTGGGCACGACCAACAGCTGCGTTGCCGTAATGGAAGGCGGCAAGCCCAAGGTTATCGAAAATGCCGAAGGCGCGCGCACCACGCCTTCGATCGTCGCCTTCGCCAAGGACGGCGAGCGGCTGGTCGGCCAGCCGGCCAAGCGCCAGGCCGTCACCAACGGCGACAACACCATCTTCGCAGTCAAGCGCCTGATCGGCCGCCGCTTCGACGATCCGGTGACCAAGAAGGACACCGAGCTGGTGCCGTACTCGATCGTGCGCGGGCCGAACGGCGACGCGTGGGTCAAGGCAGGCGGCGAGGATTATTCGCCGTCGCAGATCTCGGCGTTCACGCTGCAGAAGATGAAGGAAACCGCGGAGAGCTATCTCGGCGAGACCGTCACCCAGGCAGTGATCACCGTCCCGGCCTATTTCAACGACGCCCAGCGCCAGGCGACCAAGGACGCCGGCAAGATCGCGGGCCTCGAAGTGCTGCGCATCATCAACGAGCCGACCGCGGCGGCGCTCGCCTATGGCCTCGAGAAGAACGACGGCAAGACGATCGCGGTCTATGACCTTGGCGGCGGCACGTTCGACATCTCGGTGCTCGAGATCGGCGACGGCGTGTTCGAGGTGAAGGCCACCAACGGCGACACCTTCCTCGGCGGCGAGGACTTCGACTCGAAGATCGTCCAGTATCTCGCCGACGAGTTCCGCAAGGCCGAGGGCATCGATCTCACCAAGGACAAGCTGGCGCTGCAGCGGCTCAAGGAAGCGGCCGAGAAGGCCAAGATCGAGCTTTCGAGCGCGCAGACCACCGAAGTGAATCTGCCGTTCATCACCGCCGACGCCAACGGGCCGAAGCACCTCGTCAAGTCGATCTCGCGCGCCGATCTCGAACGGCTGGTCGACGATCTGATCCAGCGCACGCTCGAGCCGTGCCGCAAGGCACTGGCCGATGCGGGGCTCAAGGCCAACCAGATCGACGAAGTCGTGATGGTCGGCGGCATGACCCGCATGCCCAAGGTGCGCGACGTCGTGAAGCAGTTCTTCGGCAAGGATCCGCACACGGGCGTGAACCCCGACGAAGTCGTGGCGATCGGCGCGGCGATCCAGGCAGGCGTGCTGCAGGGTGACGTCAAGGACGTCCTGCTGCTCGACGTGACTCCGCTGAGCCTCGGCATCGAGACGCTGGGTGGCGTGTTCACCCGGATGATCGACCGCAACACCACGATCCCGACCAAGAAGTCGCAGGTCTATTCGACCGCCGACGACAATCAGGGCGCAGTGACGATCCGCGTCTTCCAGGGCGAGCGCGAAATGGCGGCGGACAACAAGCTGCTCGGCCAGTTCGACCTGGTCGGCATCCCGCCGGCACCGCGCGGCGTGCCGCAGATCGAAGTCACGTTCGACATCGACGCCAACGGCATCGTCAACGTATCGGCCAAGGACAAGGGCACCGGCAAGGAGCAGCAGATCCGCATCCAGGCCTCGGGTGGTCTCTCGGACGCCGACATCGAGCAGATGGTCCGCGACGCCGAGCAGTTCGCCGAAGAGGACAAGAAGCGGCGTGCCGCGGCCGAGGCCAAGAACAATGCCGAGAGCCTGATCCACACCACCGAGCGTCAGCTCGCGGAGAATGGCGACAAGGTCGACGAGAGCCTCAAGTCCGAGATCCAGTCGGCGATCGACGCGGCCAAGGCCGCGGTCGAGAGCAACGATCCGGATGCGATGCAGGCCAAGAGCCAGGAGCTCGCGCAGGTCGCGATGAAGCTCGGCCAGGCGATCTACGAGAAGCAGTCGGCCGAGAACGCGTCGCCGAGCGCGGACGGCGCGGCTGCGGGGAGCGAAGCGGGCGGCGAGGAAGTCGTCGACGCGGAGTTCTCCGAGGTGGACGACAGCAAGGCGTAACTTAACTTCCCTCCCTCTCTCCGCTCGCGGGGAGAGGGCCGGGGAGAGGGGGCTGTGAGATGCGGACGATGTCGCTGGTTGTTACCGGACTGCCCCTCTCCCAACCCTCTCCCCGCGAGCGGGGAGAGGGCTTTTATTGATGACCACCGAAGTCGATTATTACGAACTGCTCGAATGCGAGCGGACCGCGGACGAGGCGACGCTGAAATCGGCGTATCGCAAGCTCGCGATGAAGTATCATCCGGACAAGAATGGCGGGTGCAAGGATCACGAGGCCAAGTTCAAGGCGATCAGCGAAGCCTATGACTGCCTGAAGGATCCGCAGAAGCGCGCGGCCTATGATCGCTTCGGCCATGCCGCGTTCAAGAACGGCATGGGCGGCGGACCCGGCCACGGTGCGCAGGATTTCGGCGCGTTCAGCGACATTTTCGAAAGCGTGTTCGGCGAGTTCATGGGCGGACGCGGCGGCGGCCGGCCCAATCTGCGCGGCGCCGATCTGCGCTACGACATGGAGATCAGCCTCGAGGACGCGTGGCACGGCAAGACGACCGAGATCACCGTCGACGTGTCGGGCGTGTGCGACAGCTGCAGCGGCACCGGCGCGAAGCCGGGGACGCAGGCGCATCAGTGCAAGCAGTGCAACGGCCATGGCAAGGTGCGCGCGCAGCAGGGCTTCTTCATGGTCGAGCGGACCTGTCCGGTCTGCCACGGCGCCGGCGAGGTGATCGCCGATCCGTGCCGCGACTGTCGCGGCGAGGGTCGCACCGACAAGACCAAGACGCTCAAGATCAATGTGCCGCCGGGCGTCGACGAAGGCACCCGCATCCGGCTGAGCGGCGAAGGCGAGGCGGGCGCGCGCGGGGCGCCTTCCGGCGACCTCTACATCTTCCTTCACGTCGCCAAGCATCCGCTGTTCGAGCGGCAGGGCACGACCTTGTTCGCCCATGCGCCGATCAGCTTCACGACCGCGGCTCTGGGTGGCGAGATCACCTTGCCTGGGCTCGACGGCGAGCAGATCCCGGTCAAGATCGCGCCGGGCACCCAGCCGGGCCGCGAAGTGCGCCATCGCGGCGCGGGCATGCCGGTGCTGCAGGGTCGCGGGCGCGGCGACCTTGTCGTTCGCCTCGACGTCGAGATGCCAAGCAAGCTGACGGCGCGGCAGCGCGAGTTGCTTGAGGAATTCCGTGCGACCGAGACCGGCGACGAATGCCCGCAATCGAGCGGATTCTTTGCGAAGCTGAAGGCGGCCTTGGGCTAAGCAACATCCCGTCACCCGGGCACAAGGCCGGGGTGACATTCCGGTTTAGACGCGGCTGACCTGCACTTGCTCGCGGCTCAGCGCATAGAGCTGAACCGCCGCTATGCCGCCCACTGCCAGCGCCTGTACGGCGACGAAGGCCGTGCCCAGCGCATTGGGCTGCACCCACGCGATCGCCGAGAAACTCGCCGCCACCCAGACGAGATTCAGCCCTGCGACGAGCTGGACCGGCCAGCCGCCGCCTTGCCGCGCCGCCCACAGCACGAACAATGCGAACGGGAAGAGGAAGAAGCCGGCCTCCCGCAGCAGCGGCACCGGCAGGTCGGTGGGGCCGGCGATCGGACCGGCCGCGGCGACGAGCAGGCCGCCCATTGCAAAGCAGGTGGCGGCGTCGAACAGCATCACCGGGCGGAGCAATTGGTTGCGAATCATCATCGTGTCTCCCTTGCTTGAGGTGCCTCCAAGCATGGCGATCATGCAGCCCCGGTCGATTACCCGACAGGTAATGGAATCCGCGCGGCAGGGGCAGTAGCCGGGTCGGCGAAGGAGATCGCGATGGGTACGCAGCAGGTCCGGCCATTGGGCGAGCAGATCCGGCATTGGCGGCAGCAGCGGCGGTTGAGCCAGATGGATCTGGCGCTCGAAGCGGAAATTTCGACCCGGCATCTGAGCTTCATCGAGACCGGGCGGGCGCAGCCAAGCCGCGAGATGGTATTGCTGCTGGCCGAGCAGCTCGAAGTCCCTTTGCGCGAGCGCAACGCGATGCTGCTCGGCGCCGGCTACGCGCCGGTCTATTCGGAGCGACGGCTCGACGATCCGCAGCTTGCCGCGGCGCGGCGCGCGATCGAGCTGGTGCTCAAGGGGCACGAGCCGTTCCCGGCGCTGGCGATCGACCGGCACTGGAACATGATCGCGGCGAACGCCGCGGTGGCGCCGCTGCTGGACGGCGTGGCGGGGTTCCTGCTCCAAGGTCCCGTCAACGTGCTGCGGCTGAGCCTCCATCCCGAGGGACTGGCGCCGCGCATCCGCAATCTCGGCGCATGGCGTGGGCATTTGCTCGAGCGGCTGCGGCGGCAGGCGTGGCTGACCAGCGATCCCGCGCTGGCCGCGCTGCTCGAGGAGCTTTGCGGCTATCCCTCAGCGGAAGGAAGCAGCGACATGGACGGCTTCGGTGAAGTGGCGGTGCCGCTCCGGCTGGAGTCGTCACTCGGCGAATTGCGCTTTTTCAGCACCACGACCGTGTTTGGCACGCCGCGCGATGTGACGCTCGACGAGCTCGCGATTGAGGCGTTCTTTCCGGCCGATGAGACCACGCTGGAGCGGCTTTCCAGCAAGTGATCAATGCCCGTCGTCGCTCCAGTGCGGCGGGTCGGAGACGAGCTTGCGGACACCGTACGTGGCGCCGATCGCGTGGAGTTCGGTGTTGGTGTCGCCCGATCGCGGGGCGCCAAGGGCGTGGGTTCGGCCGAGCTTGTCGCGGAGCTGGAGCGTGCCCGACCAGCCGATCGTCATGTCGATCGCGCGACCCTCGATGTGGCGCGAAGTGAGCGAGGGCTGGAAGGCGATGCCGAACAGGTCGACCATTTCCTGCGCGCCCTGTTTCGAGCGGGCGAGATCGCCGTGATCCCACTGGATCGCGCAGCCGGGGATCGCGGGGACGTCCTTCGGGGCGATCGTGCCATGGGCGATGCGCCAGCTATAGTGCATCAGCTGTGCGCGGGTGCGGTTGCGGCGAGTGGCCGAGACTTTCACGGTGGCGTTCGCCGCGTCGAGCGCTGCGAGGAAGGTCGTGACGTTGTCGCGGAAAGGCTGAACGAGATCGGCGACTGCGGCGCTGTTCGGGAAACGCGCCTCGTTGGCGTGCCACCATGCCGCGCCGCTAAGCGCGGCAGGGGCGGGTGCAGGCGTGGCCGTCCGGGTCGACAGCGCGTTCCAGGTCCTGCCACCGGGATCGATGCGCCCGTCCGGTTTGGTGGCGCCGAGCACGCGGGTCTGGAACGCAATGATCGCGGCGATGGTCAGCGGGCCGCAATTGCCGGTGGTCGGCAGCGTCTGCTGGCCGGTGTCGGCCAGCCAGTCGTTGAGCAGATGCTGGACGATGAGGACGTCGGCGAGCTCGTTCGTCGCGCCTTTGCCTACCGATGCCCCGATCGCCATGGCGCTTCCCCCTGTTTGCCCGGCGCGAGGATAGGCGGAAATGTGAATGTAGGAAAGTTGGGCGGTGGGTTCCGCAATCCTCCCCCGCAAGGGGGAGGTGTCGCCGGAGGCGACGGAGGGGGAGGTGAGCGATCCACTGGCCGGCGTGCTTCCTCCCCCTCCGTCAGCTGCGCTGCCACCTCCCCCTTGCGGGGGAGGATTGCCGGTTTCGCAGGAGCACTGCGTGCTTACCTTCTCGTGGCGGGGTAGGACTGGGTCATCGCAGCGCCTGGTCGAGTGCATGGGCGAGGCTGGCGAGGGTGTAGGGCTTCTGGATCACCTGCGCGCCTTCGTGCTCGGGCGGCAGGCGGAGCTGCTCGCCATAGCCGGTGGCGAACACATAGGGCACGCCCTTGTCGCGCAGCGTGTCGGCGATCGACAGGCTGGTCTCGTTGCCGAGATTGACGTCGAGCACCGCGACCTCGAATGCGTCGCGATCGATTTCCTGCTGCGCTTGGCGGATGCTCGCGGCGGTGACCACGCGTTCCGCGCCGAGCCGGGCGAGAATGTCTTCGGCGTCCATCGCGATGATCAGGCTGTCCTCGACGAGCAAAGCGGCGCCGGCGAGAACGTCGTTGCGCACCTCGCGGTCGCTGGCGACGCTGAGCGGTGCGGCCGGCGCCCGGGCCGCATCATCGGCGGCGACGTGGCGCGCCGGAATGCAGAAATCGGCCTGCAGCCCGGTGAGCACATAGCGCACCTCGGCCTGGCCGCCGAGATCATAGGGGATCGAGCGCTGGATGATCGTCGTGCCGAAACCCTGCCGGGTCGGCGGCTGCACCGCGGGGCCGCCACGCTCGCGCCATTCGATGCGCAGATCGCCTTCGTCGTCGAGCTGCCACTCGACCTGGACGCTGCCGCTGTCCGACAGCGCGCCGTATTTGGCCGAATTGGTCATCAGCTCGTGGAAGACCAAGGCCAGCGTCGAGAAGGCGTTGGGGTGGAGCAGGATCTGCGGACCGACGCAGACGAGGCGCTGGCTCTTGCCGGCGAGATAGGCGGCCGCTTCGGTCTCGATCAGCCGTCCGAGCGGGGCGGCGGACCAATTGTCCTGGGTGATCTGGTCGTGCGCGCGGGCGAGGCTCTCGATGCGGCCTTCGAGCAGGGCGATCGTGTTGCGGGTGTCCGCATCGGGATCGAGCGACTGGCGCACCAGCCCGCGGATCAGGCTGAGGATGTTGCGGACGCGGTGATTGAGCTCGGCAATGAGTAATTCCTGCCGCTCGGAGAAGCGGCGGCGCTCTTCCTGCGCGTCGTCCGAGAGGCGCAGCACGATCTCGATCATCGAGACGCGCAGCATCTCGGCGACGCGGACCTCGGAGGCGGAGAAAGGCGCGGAGCGGCCGCGGACTTCCTGGCTCCATAATTCGAAGCTCTTGCGCGGAGTCAGGCGGGGACCATTGGGGCCGAGCTGCGCGGGCTTGTGCGGGTCGCCCGCCCATTTGACGGTGCGCACCAGCTCCTGGCGGAACAGCAGCACGTAATCACGCGGGCTCCGCGAGATCGGGATGGCGAGCAGCCCCGCGGCGACATCGCTATAGGCGTCTGCGGATGGGAGGGTCTCGGCGAGCCGGTCGGTCGCGAAGATCCGCCCGGCCGCCATCGCGTTGAGCCGGCGGACGATCGCCGGAAAGGCCTCCGGCGGCGGCGTGAGGCCGCTATGTGCGCATTTGCCGTCGACCCAGATCGCGATGCCGTCGCACGGAACCGTCTCGCGCAGCATCGCGCCGAGCCAGTCGGGATTGTCGAGCAGGCTCGCATCGCCGGCGACCGCGGCGAGCAGCCGGTCGCTATTGGCGCGGGCGCTGGTCTCATAGGCCTGCAGCTCCTTGCGTTCGCGGCTCTCGAGCTTGAGCGCGAACATCTGGCCGAACAATTCGGCGATCGAGCGGCGCTCGAAACTGGGCCGCCGGGCACTGTAATGGTGGCAGGCGAACAGCCCCCAAAGCTGCCCCTCGACGATGATCGAGATCGACAGCGACGCGCCGACGCCCATATTCCTGAGATATTCGATGTGGATCGGCGAGACCGAACGGAGCACCGACAGCGACAGGTCGATCGGCGCGCCGGTCTCGTCGAGGCGCGGCAGGATCGGCACCGGTGTCGCCAGGACGTCGGCGATGATCCGGAACGGGGTGCGGATGTAGAGTTTGCGGGCCTGCTGCGGGATATCCGAGGCGGGATAGCGCAGGTCGAGGAAGCTGCCGATGCCGGCGCGCGCCGATTCGGCGACCACCTCGCCCGAGCCGTCGCGGTCGAAGCGATAGACCATGACGCGGTCGAAGCCGGTGAGCGCGCGAACCTGGCGGGCGCCTTCGCGATAGAAGCTCGTGGTGTCCCCGGTTGCATCGAGGCGGGCCATCATCGCGCGGATCGCCGAGCCCGCGTCGGTCGCGGTTTCGTCGCTGCTCTCCTCGCCCTCGATGATGAGGACGTCGCCGATCATGTGGAGCGCGAAATCGAAGCGGCGGCCATTGGGGAGCGTGAGGCCGAACATGCGCTCGACCGAATCAGGGCCGCGCAGCATGGCGAGGCGATTGCGCAGGGTGTGCACCGCGTGCTCGCCGAACAGCGGAATCGCCGAGGTGCCGAGCAGTTCAGCGGCCTCGACCCCGAAGAATTCGTGGATGTTCGCCGAGGCGCGGCGGATCAGCCAGTCGGTCGACAGCGCCAGCAGGAAGCCGAACGGCTGAATCGCGCCGAGTTCGTGAATCGGCTCGCGATCGCAATTGGTGAGGTCGACCTCGAAATCACCGGAGTCCGCCAAACTCAGTCCTTCGCCCAAACTCGCGCGGAACGCTCGAACGCCGCGAACACCTGATGGGCAGCGGCGAGGGCGGACTGCAATGCCGCAGGCTGATATATGATAGTTTCCAGCCGATCCAGCAAATTTCGCCACTTCTCAGGGGCTTGATCTGCATCAAGGTACGCCCGGGGGAATTCGCGGGGAAGCTGGCGCGAGAGGAAGCGGCCGCCGAGGCGCGAACCTTCGAGGACGTAGAGGGCGCCGGCGAGGGCGGCCAGATCATCGTTCGCCCTGAGCTTGTCGAAGGGCGCTTCTCCCCCGTGCGCCGCGCTTGCGGATAGATGCCCTTCGACAGGCTCAGGGCGAACGGGTTTGGGGAGGAAGGCAAGGTCCTCCTTGAGCAGCGCGCCGCGCTTACGCGCTTCCCAGTCGCCGAGGATCCGTTCCCCGGGAAGCATGTCCTCCAGCGGCAGCAGCACTTCGGCATGCGCGCGCAGGAAGGCCGCGTAGCTCTCGCGGTCGGTCAGGTCGAACGCGGCGAATGCCGCGTCGACCCGGTCGTGCGCCTCGGCGGTACCCGTGCGAAGAGCCCGGTGTACCGAATTCAAGCGAAGACGCGCTCGAAGATCGTATCGACCTGCTTATAGTGATAGCCGAGATCGAACTTGTCCTCGAGTTCCTCGGCCGACAGCGCGGCGGTGACTTCGGGATCGGCCTTGAGCAATTCCAGCAGCGACAGCTGGCCGTCCGATTCCCAGACCTTCATCGCGTTGCGCTGGACGAGGCGATAGCTGTCCTCTCTGGAGACCCCGGCCTGGGTGAGGGCGAGAAGCACTCGCTGCGAGTGGACGAGACCGCCCATCCGGTCGAGATTCTTCTGCATCCGCTCGGGATAAACCAGCAATTTGTCCATGACGTTGCTGAGCCGGGCGAGCGCGAAGTCGAGCGTGATCGTCGCATCCGGGCCGATATAGCGCTCGACCGAGGAGTGGCTGATGTCGCGCTCGTGCCACAGGGCGACATTCTCCATCGCCGGGATGGTGGCGCTACGGACCATGCGGGCGAGGCCGGTGAGATTCTCGGTGAGCACCGGGTTGCGCTTGTGCGGCATCGCCGACGAGCCCTTCTGGCCGGGCGAGAAATATTCCTCGGCCTCGAGCACTTCGGTGCGCTGCAAATGGCGGACTTCGACGGCGAGACGCTCGATCGACGAGGCGATGACCCCCAGCGTGGCGAAGAACATCGCGTGGCGATCGCGCGGGATGACCTGCGTGGAGACCGGCTCGACGGACAGGCCCAGCTTCTCGGCGACATGCGCCTCGACGCGCGGATCGATATTGGCGAAGGTGCCGACCGCGCCCGAGATCGCGCAGGTGGCGATGTCGGCGCGGGCGGCCACGAGACGGGCGCGGTTGCGCCTGAACTCGGCATAGGCCTCGGCGAGCTTGAGCCCGAAGGTGACCGGCTCGGCGTGGATGCCGTGGCTGCGGCCGATCGTCGGAGTGAGCTTGTGCTCATAGGCGCGGCGCTTGAGGATCTCGAGCAACTGGTCGAGATCGGCGATGAGGATGTCGGCGGCGCGGGCGAGCTGTACCGCGAGGCAGGTGTCGAGCACGTCGCTGCTGGTCATGCCCTGATGCATGAAGCGCGCTTCCTCGCCGACCTGCTCGGCGACCCAGGTGAGGAAGGCGATGACGTCGTGCTTGGTCACCGCCTCGATCGCGTCGATCGCGGCGACGTCGATCGCCGGCTTCGTCGCCCACCAGTCCCAAAGAGCCTTGGCCGCGGATTTCGGCACCACGCCCAGTTCGGCGAGCGCTTCGGTGGCGTGCGCCTCGATCTCGAACCAGATCGCGAAACGGGTTTCGGGAGACCAGATCGCAGTCATTTCGGGCCGCGAGTAACGGGGGACCATCGTGTGCCTTTCGCCGGGGTGTGGCGCGCCGATAGCAAGCGCGCCCTAGACTTTCCAGCGGAAGCGGCCGGTGATCGGCCAGGCGAGCAACGCATCCTCCTCGCGCGCGCCGCGACCGATATTGTGCAGGATCAGCGGGCCGCGGGCGCCGGCTACATCCGAGACGAGGCCGATATGCGTAAAGCTGCGGCCGACGAGAGAGGTGAAGATGTCCCCCGGCTGCCAGCCCCTGCCGTCCGCCGGCACCGGCAGTTCGGCGCCCATTCGGGCAAGGAAGCGCGCGAGGTTAGGGACGCGGCGGTGATCGATGTTGCGGTCCGGGCGGCTGAGGCCCCATTTCTTCGGATAGGCGGCGAAGGCCCGGCGCATGTCGGCGTTGACCAGCGCCTGCAGGTCGATGCCGAACGCATCGCGATAGGCGCGGATCACCACATCGGTGCACACTCCCTTTTCGCGCGGCACGTCGCCGTTGGGGAAGGGGAGGACCGTGTAGGCGGGGTCATAGCGCAGCGTGACGCCGACCTGGCCGCGCGCCGCGGCGAGCAGCTTGCGCGCGGGTTCGCTCGACGAAAGGCGCGGGCCAGCCAGCGCGGCAGGCGCCCGCGTGGCGCCCCGTGTTGTGAGACCGGCGCCCATGCCGACAAGGAAGGTTCTGCGGTGGATCACTGCTCTATTCTGCACCGGCTGTTGCCTAGGCGCCACAGAGCAAATGAAATGCGGTGAATCGACGCGCTGGTCAGGCAGGCCGTGCAGAGACTGGAACTAGTTGAGCAGTCGGCAGGTTGGTGCTGATGAATAGCGGTAATGTAAAGGCTCCGCCAGCGTAGATCGGCCGGGGCAACCAACAGGAGACATAAGCAATGCTCAAGGCAGTTCTTCTTGCCACATCTATGCTTGTTGCTGCGCCTTCCTTCGCCCAGGACAGGCCCGCGACCGAAACCGCCCAGCCACAGACGCAGGCGCCGCCCTCGACTCAGTCGAAGCCCGCAACGCCGGCGACGACCGACGACGCGGCGCCCGGGACTCAGGGATCTGGTACGGTAGAGGAGGCGCCTGCGGCCGCGCCGGCGCCGGCGACCGAAGCTGCCCAGCCAACCCCGGCTCAGCCGGCGAGCCCCGCGCAGCCCGCGACGCCGGCACAGCCGGGTACCGCGCCCGCCCAGCCTGCGACGCCGGCTCAGCCGGCAACGCCGTCGAGCGCCGCTTCTGGCGGCACCAGCGGCGCCGGAACCGCAGCGACGCAGCCGGCGACCACCCCCGAGCAGGTGGCGCAGGCCGTGGCGCGCGATTTCGGCACCTATGACAAGGATGCGAACGGCAGCCTGACCCAGGCCGAGTTCGGTGCCTGGGTGAGCAGCCTGCGCAAGGCGTCGGAGCCGGCGTTCGTGCCCGGCTCGGCCGACGCCAACAATTGGGTCGGCCAGGCGTTCAAGCAGGCCGATGCGGACAAGAACAAGTCGATCAGCCAGGCCGAAGTGACAACGTTCCTGACGCCGAAGAAATAACCTCCCGCGCCGCACGCACGGCGCACCTCCCGAGCGGCCGCCGGATTGTCTCCGGCGGCCGTTTTGGAATTCCAGGCCGATATGCAGAGGCTCCGAGGCGACTTCCGTCGCGGCATTTTGGGGACTTACAATCCTCCCCCTCCCCCTCCCCCTCCGGGGGAGGATCGGATTTGCCATTGCGGCGCTAGATCAGCCCCTGTGCGCGGAGGCTGGTGTGGCCGTCGGCGCCCATGATGATGTGATCGTGGACGGCGATGCCGAGGCGCTTGCCGGCTTCGGCGACCTGACGGGTGATTTCGATGTCGGCGCGGCTGGGGGAGGGGTCGCCCGAGGGGTGGTTGTGGACGAGGATGATCGCCGCCGAGCCGAGATCGATCGCGCGGCGGATGACTTCGCGGACATAGACCGGAGCCTCGTCGATCGAGCCTTCGTTCATCAGTTCGTCGCGGATCAGCATGTTGCGCGCATTGAGGTGGAGCACGCGGACGCGCTCGATCGCATGGTGCGCCATGTCGGCGCGGAGATAATCGAGCAAAGCCTGCCAATTGGCGAGGATCGGCCGGGCCGCGACCTGATCGCGGAGCAGGCGGAGCGCGGCGGCATGGGCAGCCTTGAGCGCGGCGACGCTGGTCTCCCCCATGCCGGGAATGCGGGCGAGCGCCTCGGCATCGGCGGTGAGCAGCTCGGCGATGCCGCCGAACTCGGTCAGCAGCGCCTTGGCGAGCGGCTTGGTGTCGCGGCGGGGAATGGCGAGGGCGAGGAGATATTCGATCAGCTCGTGATCGAGCAGGGCGTCGGGACCGCCCTCGAACAGGCGCTGGCGCAGCCGGGCGCGATGTCCTGTATTGTCGGGCTCGGTCGCCATGCCCCCCTGTATAAATCAGCGCGGCGCCAAGTCGAACGGCAAGACCGCGCCGGGTGTTTGGTTGCTGTCGCGGCCAGAAACGCCGGCCGCGACGGCGATCGAGGATCAGGAATGCGCGGTCATCACAGCGAGGATGCGCTCCGCCTGATCGGCCGGAAGCGCGGCGAGGGCATCGCTGAGCCCGACGCCGACGCGGCACTGGTCGGTCTCGCTGAGCGAGCGGGCGCCGGTACCTTCGAGGAAGGCATTGAGCTGGCGGTCGTCGAGCCCGGCGCGCTTCATCTGCGCGAGCAGTGCCTCGCTGTCAGCCTTGGTCATCGTGTTGAGGTCGCGCTTTGCGGGAGCCTTCTGGCCGGCGGCGATTGCGCGGAATTGGACTGCGCCGAAATCGGCGAGCAGCTTCTGGACCTTCGGCGACGGGGTGGTGCCGGGCTGGATGGTGGCGAAGGTATATTGTGCGCAGATCGTGGGCGATTCCGACGCAAGCCCCTTGATCAGCGCGGCCTGACTTTTGCGGAAGGCCTGGAACTCCGCCGAGGGCGCTTGCGCCAGCTCGCGGACATGCGCCTTGCGGAACGCGCCCATCCGGGTGAAGCCGATCATGTTGAGCTGGGCGGGGGTTGCGCCGGCGCGATGTTGCGCGATCAGTTCGGCCTTCAGTGCAGCATAGTCGTTGGGAAAATACTGGCGGAACGCCTGAAACATCGGGCCCAGGTTGGGGTCATTCTGCACGGTCGTCTCGAACTCGGCCTCGAGCTTGCCCGGACGGTTCTCGAAGCTCTGGAACGCCAGTTTGCCGAGGAACAGGCCGATCAATACAGCCACCACGAAGCCCACGATCCTGATTATCGGACGATTTCGAATGGAAGCGGCCATGTACATCCCTTTACATCGAGAAGAAGCTGTCGCCGTCGCCGGCGGGCGCCTCTTGACCGCTGGTCGCGCAGTTGTGAAGCGGGTTCGTTACGGCTGCGGCGCGTCCGGGGCGCAAGTGTTGACTCGGACCCGAGCCCTTCCTAAAGCGCCCCTGCCTTGGCGGGCTCGCCGCTCGGCAAATGCGCTTGGCCTGCCGGAAACGGCTTTCAGGAGAGGCACATGGCCGAGAACGAGCCCGGACTGGACCCCTTGCCCGAGGATGCCCGCCTGAACGCGCTCGACGAGCGACTGAAGCGAGCAAAGACGGAAGAGGCGATCAGGACCGGCGCCGTGGACACCAGGGGCGATGCCAGCTATCGCCTCGGGAACCGCGTGCTGGCCGAACTGATCGGTTCGATGGTCGGAGGAGCAGTGATCGGCGGTACGCTCGATTGGCTGCTGGGAACCTCCCCGTGGCTCCTGCTTGCGCTCCTGTTCCTCGGAATAGTGAGTGCGTTCAGGAACATCATCAGGATTTCGAACCAGCGCTCGAAGTGATTCTTCGGGCGCTTTGGCTAATGAAGCGGATCAACGAGCGTGGCGGCTGAATCAGGCAAGATCGACCCGATGCACCAGTTCGAGGTGCAGACGATCTGGGACGGCTTCAACATTGCCGGGCACCAGATCGCCTTTACCAATTCGGCGGCATGGATGTGCGTCGCGGCTCTGGTGCTGTGGGTGTTCATGCTCGGCGGCATGAAGCGGGCTGTCGTGCCTGGCCGCTGGCAGATGATGGTCGAGAATTTCACCGGCTTCATCGATTCGATGCTGGCGCAGAACATCGGCAAGGAAGGGCGCAAATACCTGCCCTATATCTTCTCGCTGTTCATGTTCATTCTGTTCGCCAATCTGCTCGGGCTGCTGCCTCTGGGCCTGTTCGGCATTCACCCGTTCACCTTCACCAGCCATTTCACCGTCACCGGCGTGCTGGCGATCATGAGCTTCTCGATCGTGCTGATCGTCGGCTTCTGGAAGCACGGACTGCACTTCTTCTCGCTGTTCGTGCCGCACGGCACCCCGCTGTGGCTGATCTGGCTGATCCCCGCGATCGAATTCGTCTCGTTCATGGTGCGCCCCTTCTCGCTGGGCCTGCGACTGTTCGTCGCGATGATCGCCGGGCACATCCTGCTCAAGGTGCTCGCCGGCTTCGTGATCAATGCCGGCAATGCCGGGCTGATCCCCGGCCTCGGCGTCGGCATCCCCAGCTTCGCGCTGATGGTCGGCATCTCGGCGCTCGAGATCCTCGTTGCCGGCATCCAGGCCTATGTCTTTGCGCTGCTCACGTCGCTGTACATCAACGACGCCGAGCATCTGCACTGAGTTTTCCGTAAAATTATCAACTGAATACACGCAGGAGTTTTGAAATGGACGCAGAAGCAGCAAAGCTGATCGGTGCAGGTCTCGCGGCGATCGGCGCCGGCATGGCCGCCATCGGTGTGGGTAACGTGTTCGGCAGCTTCCTCGAGGGCGCGCTGCGCAACCCGGGTGCCGCCGACGGCCAGCAGGGCCGTCTGTTCATCGGCTTCGCGGCCGCCGAGCTTCTCGGCCTGCTCGCGTTCGTCGTCGCGATGATCCTGATCTTCGTCGCGTAAGCCAATCCCATCCCGTTCGGGCTGAGCTTGTCGAAGCCCGGCGCCCCCCCAGGCGGAACGCTTGCGGACAGGCGCCCTTCGACAGGCTCAGGGCGAACGGGGAAGGGCTGAAACGGAATCCAATGCCTCAGATCTCCCAGCTCGCCGAGACCTTCGCGTCCCAGATCTTCTGGCTGCTCGTGACGTTCGGCTTCGTCTTCTTCGTCGTCGGCAAGATCATGCTGCCCAAGGTGATGTCGACGGTCGATGCGCGTGACCAGTCGGTCGCGGGCGACCTCGCCGCCGCCGAAGCGGCGCGTGCCGCCGCCGATCAGGCGGAAGAGAAGTGGCGGGCGGAAGAGAATGCGGCGCGCGAATCCGCGCAGAAGCGCATCGCCGAAGCGCGGGCGCAGGGCACCGCCGCAGCCGAGAAACGGCTCGCCGCGGCCCATGCCGAGACCGAGGCACGGATTGCGGCCGCCGAGGCGCAGATCGCCGCCGCGACGACTGCGGCCAGCGCCGAGGTCGAGGCGGTGGCGACCGAAGCGGCACGCGACATCGTCGCGCGTTTCTCGGGTGCCGAAGTGTCGGCCGCAGAGGCCCAGAATGCAGTGAAGGCAGCGCTCAATGGCTGAGGCAGCAACCCCCGTTTCGGCCGATCCGGTCGCCGAGAACCTCACCGAGGCGAAGCACGGCGAAGGCATGCCGGTGCGCGAAACCGGCGAGCATGCCGTCACCGCAGCCGAGGGCGGCGTCGGGCCGACCGGCACCCATCATCCCGATCCCTCGCTGTTCGGCGTGCTCGATGCCACGGTGTGGGTGTCGATCGCCATGGCGGTCTTCCTCCTGATCCTGATCTGGAAGAAGGTGCCGGGGCTGATCACCCGCGGGCTCGACAATCAGATCGCGGCAATCCGCAACAGGCTCGAAGAGGCGAAGCAACTGCGCGCCGAGGCCGAGGCATTGCGCGACGAATATGCGCGCAAGATCGCCGGTGCCGAGGCGCAGGCAGCGGCAATGCTCGCCCATGCCGACGAAGAGGCAAAGGCCGTACTCGCCAAGGCCGAAGCCGATGCGACCGAGCTGACCGCCCGCCGCGCTCGCATGGCCGAAGACAAGATCGCCGCCGCCGAGCGTGCCGCGATCCAGGCCGTCCGCACCAAAGCGGCCGAGGCGGCGACTCGCGCGGCTGCGGCGATCATCGCCGAGAAGCACGACGCCGGCGCCGACAAGGCGCTGATCGACAAGACCATTTCGGGGCTCGGCCGGCTTAACTGAGCCGGCGGGCGCCGGGCGGCGCCCGCTCGAGCGGCAGACCGGCTGGAAGCCGGCCGCCATCCTGCTAAGGCTGCACGATGGCCGTTGAACCACAGGACAAGCAAAGCCGGGGGCGCGAGCCCGGGCAGGGCACAATACGCTGGCTGGGAGTCGGCGGCGGCGTCGCCTTGCTGCTGGCGGCGCTCGCCGTGCTGCTCG
Source organism: Sphingomonas psychrotolerans (assembly GCA_032334595.1). Lineage (GTDB taxonomy): Bacteria > Pseudomonadota > Alphaproteobacteria > Sphingomonadales > Sphingomonadaceae > Sphingomonas > Sphingomonas psychrotolerans_A. The sequence continues at coordinate 140,613 of JALMLT010000003.1, forward strand.
CATGGCAGCGCGCGGCCGAGGAGCGTCGCGCGGAGCGCGACGTCAAGGCGCGCGTCGAAGCCGAGATGAAGCGGATCGAGGCCGAAGCCCAACGGATCGAGCGCGAAGCGTCAAAATGAACTTCGGCATTGCAGAAACTGGTTTCGAGTGTCACCATATCTCTAGATTGACGTTTACGTAACTTGCTGAACCTTGCAGATAGTTACCGTTAACTCCGCGGACAGTCTGTTTTGGCCGCGAATTCATTTGCTCTTCTTGCCACGCTGGGCAAAGCAAATGCGATGATCAGCAAACGCCTCGATGTCGGCCGCATCGCGCTCCTGTCGGGGCTGGCGCTGATCTGTGCGGCGATGGCCGGCACCTTCTTCCTGTTTCGAGCCGAGCAGCGCGCAAGCGCCGCGGTGGTAGCGACATTGCAGGTGCAGGAGCGGCTCAACAGTCTGATCACCCGCGCACAGGAGGCATTGCTCGGCGAGAGCGGCTATCTGATCGCCGGCGATGCGCGCTTCATCGCGCGCCACCGCGAGGCGCGGCAGAAGCTGTATTCCGAACTTGCCGCTCTGGCCCGCCAGGTCGCCGAAGATCCGACCCAGGCGGCTGCGGCGCGGCAGCTCGATCGGTGCTGGCGGACGCGTCTGGGCTATGCCGATGAGCGCATGGCACTGGCGGGATCGGGCAAGCTGGACGAAGCGCGCCGCTCGCTTCGCCTGGTGCTCGATCGGCCGGTCAGCGACCGGTGCCGTGCGATCGTCGTTGCGATGAAGGCGGAGGCGGCCCGGCAATTCGAAGCGCGGCGCGCCAAGGCGAGCCGAAACGCCACCTTGCTCTCGATCTGGCTGCTGCTCTGCGCGGGTGCAGTCACAGCATTCGCCCTGCGTTCCACCCTGCGGGCGCTCTCCACGGCGCACAATGCGTCGATCGCGCGGGACCAGTTGCTCACTGCCAATGCCCGGCTGCACGAGGAGGCGGCGAGCCGCGAGGCGGCGGAGAGCCAGTTGCGCCAGCTCCAGAAGATGGAATCGATCGGCCAGCTGACGGGCGGCATCGCGCACGACTTCAACAACATGCTGGCGATCGTGATCGGGTCGCTGGATCTCGCGCGGCGGCGGATCGAGACCGACGTCAAGCGTGCGCACGAGCATATCGATGCGGCGATGTCGGGCGCGCAGCGCGCCGCGCAGCTCACGTCGCAGCTGCTCGCTTTCGGTCGCCGCCAGCCGCTTGCCCCGACTGCATTCGATGCCAGCCAGTTGCTCCGCCGCGTGTCCGAGCTGCTGCGGCGGACGATCGGCGGCAAGGTCGATTTTCAGATCGATCCGGCGAGCGGGCTGTGGCCGGTCCATGCCGATGTCGGGCAGCTCGAGAGCGCTTTGGTCAATCTCTCGCTCAACGCCCGCGACGCGATGGCGGATGGCGGCAAGCTCGTCGTCAGCACCGCGAACATCAAGCTCGACCGAGCCTATGTCGCCACCCATCCCGACGTGGCGACCGGCGACTATGTCCGGATCACGGTGCGCGATAGCGGCGCAGGCATGCCAGCGGAGGTCCGCGACAGGGCGTTTGAACCGTTCTTCACCACCAAGCCGCTAGGCAAGGGTACCGGGCTGGGGCTGAGCCAGGTCTATGGCTTCGTCAAGCAATCGGGCGGGCATGTCGCTATCGAGTCCGAGCCCGGAAAGGGTACCGCGGTGCACCTCTTCCTGCCGCGGCACAAAGGGGCGTTGGCCGCAATCGAGGGGTGGCAGGCGGGTCCCGAGAGCCGGCTGACCGGCGCGCGGGCGGGGGAGATCATCCTCGTGGTCGAAGACGAGGACAAGATCCGCCAACTCGCGGTCGATGCCTTGCGCGAGCTCGGCTATATCGTGCTGCAGGCGTCCGGCGGCGAGGCGGCATTGACCCTGCTCGAGACGCAGCCGCGCGTCGATCTGCTGCTCACCGACATATTGATGCCGGGGATGCCCGGCACCCAGCTCGCCGAACAGGTCGAGGCGCAGCGACCCGAGATCAAGTTGCTCTACATGAGCGGCTATCCGAGCGACGGGATCGTCAGCGACGGCGTGGTGGCCGACGGTGTGGCCTTGCTGTCCAAGCCGTTCACCGTCGCGCAGCTTGCCGCCAAGGTGCGGCAGGTGCTCGACGAGGAACCGGCGGTGACGGCGTAGGGCGACCTAGCGCGGCTTGCGGAAGCGGAAGACGAACTGGTCGGTCTTGCCGCGGATGGAAGGGTCGAACACCTTGGCGGTGTGCGGGTCGGCCGGGTTGGCGAGGATCGGCAGGCTGCCGTCGAACTTGAAGCCTGCGCTCTGGATCTCGGCACGCGCGGCGGCAGGATCGATGCGGTGAAGCGTGTCGGGCGCAGTGAAGCCGGGATCGTTGGTCGCGACGTGATCGACCACGAGCAGCACGCCGCCCGGCTTGAGACTGTCGTACAGGCGCTTCGCCATCGCCGTGGCAAAGCCGGGAGGCGACATCTTGAGGTGGAGATCGTGCCAGTTCTGCACCGTGATGATCGCGTCGAGCGGCTCGGCGAACTTCACCGTGCCCAGCGAATCGCTCAGCGGAGTCACGTTGGCGTAACCGGCGACCGCCGCCTTCTGCTCGTCGGCATAAGCGGCGCGGAACAGGATGAACTCGGCGGGCTGATAGGCATAGACGCGCCCCTTGTTGCCGACAGCCTTGGCGAGAATGCGCGTGAAATAGCCGCCGCCCATGATGAAGTCCGCGACCTTGTCACCCGGCTTGATGCCCGCAAAAGCAAGCAATTCGCCGGGATGGCGCGCGGCGTCGCGTTCCTTGTCGGCAGCCGGGCGCCCGGAATCGGCAAGGGCCGTGGTGATCGCGGCGGGGACGCTCTGGGCATCGGCCGCAAGCGGAGCGGCAAGCGCGAGCAGGGCAGTGGTGACGAGCAGCTTCATGACGACTCTCTCCTGCGGTGTTTTGCAGGGTTATGGCAGTGTTGCGGAGGCTCGTCACCTGTCGTGCTTGTGCGAAAGCGGGGCTTGGCTTCCCGGCTGTCAGTGCTGCACTTTGATCCTCCCCGCAAAGGGGAGGTGTCAGCGAAGCTGACGGAAGGGGAGGAAGCACATCGGCTTGTGAGTCGCTTACCTCCCCCTCCGACGCCTTCGGCGCCACCTCCCCCTGGCGGGGGAGGATTGCCGGATGCCGAGACGGTACGCTGTTCGCAATCTTGCGGCCCGCTTTCGCAGGAGCACTGCTGGCATCCGGCGCGGTGAGCGCCTAAGTCGAGCCCAATGTCCGACCCCAATTCTCCCAATCGATTCAACGAGGAAAAAGCCACCTATGCGGTGCGCGGGGAGGGTGTGCCCGATCTCGATGCGGGGGTGGCGGCGATCCGGAACGTCTTGAAGACGCTGCCGGTGCGGCCCGGCGTGTACCGGATGCAGGATGCGCGCGGCGACGTGCTTTATGTCGGCAAGGCGCGCGCGCTGAAGAACCGGGTGACCAACTATACCCAGGTCACGCGGCTGTCGAAGCGGCTCCAGCGGATGGTCGCGCAGACGCGGTCGATGACGATCGTCACCACCAACAACGAGGCCGAGGCGCTCCTGCTCGAGGCGCAGCTGATCAAGCGCTACCGGCCGCCCTACAACGTTCTGCTGCGCGACGACAAAAGCTTCCCGTTCATTCTGCTGCGGCAGGATCATGCGTTCGCCCGCGTCCAGCTGCATCGCGGCGCGCGGCGCTACAAGGGCGATTATTTCGGGCCGTTCGCCGGGGCGGGGCAGGTGCGAAAGACTCTCAACGCGCTGCAGAAACTGTTCCTGCTGCGCAGCTGCACCGACGGCTTCTTCGCGACTCGCGACCGGCCGTGCCTGCTGTACCAGATCCGCCGCTGCTCGGCGCCGTGCGTCGGGCGGATCGACGAGGCCGGCTACGCCGAACTGGTCAGTGACGCGCGCGACTTCCTGCAGGGCAAGTCCACCAAGGTGCAGGCCAAGCTCGGCGAGGCGATGCAGGCCGCCGCGGAGAATCTCGATTTCGAGCTGGCCGCGATCCTGCGCGACCGGCTGAAGGCGCTGACCTTCATCCAGGGCAGTCAGGCGATCAACGCCGAAGGCGTCGGCGACGCAGACATCTTCGCGCTCGCCTGCAAGCAGGGGGTGATGGGGATCCAGGCCTTCTTCATTCGCGGCGGGCAGAATTGGGGGCATCGCAGCTTTTTCCCCGCGCATACGTCCGACGTGCCCGAGGACGAAGTGCTCAGCCAGTTCCTGATGCAATTCTACGAGGAAGTACCGCCGCCCAAGACGATCTTCGTCGATCGCGATCTCGAGGAGGCGAAGCTGCTCAGCGAGGCGCTCGCCGAACGCGCCGGGCACAAGGTCGCGCTCGGCGTGCCGCAGCGCGGGCCGCGGCGGCGGCTGCTCGAACAGGCGAAGCGCAACGCAGTCGAGGCGCTCGACCGACGCATGGCCGAGAGCACGACCCAGGCGCGGCTGCTCCGCGAAGTGGCCGATCTGTTCGAGCTGCCCGAGCCGCCCGAGCGGATCGAGGTCTATGACAACAGCCATATCCAGGGGACGAATGCACTGGGCGCGATGGTCGTCGCGGGACCGGAGGGGTTCATCAAGAACCAGTACCGGAAATTCAACATCAAGCGGCCCGAGACGATCGCCGGCGACGATTACGGGATGATGCGCGAGGTGTTCTCGCGACGCTTCGCGCGGGCGCAGGAAGAGGATCCCGATCGCCAGGGCGAAAGCTGGCCCGATCTGGTCCTGATCGACGGCGGGCGCGGGCAGCTCAATGCAGTGAAGGGGGTGCTCGAGGATCTCGGCATCGAGGACGTGTGCCTCGTGGGCGTCGCCAAGGGCCCCCATCACGGTCGCGACGGCCGCGAGGTGTTCCACCTGATGGACGGGCGCGAGATCACGCTGCCGGTCAATTCGCCGGTCTTGTTCTTTCTCCAGCGGCTGCGCGACGAGGTCCACCGTTTCGCGATCGGCGCGCATCGGGCCAAGCGGGCCAAGGCGATCGGGGCGAGCCCGCTCGACGAGGTGCCCGGCATCGGGCCAGCGCGGAAGAAGGCGCTGCTGATGCATTTCGGGACGGCACGGGCGGTGCGGGGTGCCAGCCTAGAGGACCTTCAAAAGGCGCCCGGCGTGTCAGCGGCGGTCGCGCAGCAGGTCTACGATTATTATCATTCGCGCTGAGCCGGGTTTCGCACCGTGCCACAGCCGATCTGTACCCGAGGTGCATCGCATGGGCTATTGAGCGACAGGCGGAACGCGTTAGTCTTTCCCCCAAATGGGGGTAACATGTTTCGCAAATCTATTCTTGCAACGACCGCGCTCGTATCCAGCATTGGCATGGCGCACGCCGGTGACAAGCCGCTCTATCAGCCGACACCCGCTTGGGTGGTGGCGCCGGTGGAGCCCGACTTCGCCAGGCTGGGCGACAGCGACCCCATGATCGTGATCCTCGACCGGCAGCAGCGGATGCGCGACGGCGAGGTTCTCGACTATCTCGATCAGGCAACCCGCGTCGCCTCGGCGCAGATGCTGACCGATGTCGGACAAGTGAAGCTACAATGGCAGCCCGACGAGGGCGACCTGATCGTCCACCGTGCCGAGATTATTCGCGGCGGGCAGCATATCGACTTGATCGCGACCGGCCAGAAGCTGCAGGTGCTCCAGCGCGAGGAGCAGATGGAGCAGCTCGCGCTCAACGGCACGTTGACTGCGACGATGGCAGTCGAGGGCCTGCGGGTCGGGGATGTGCTCCGCGTCGCCTACACCGTGACGAGCCGTGACAAGGCGCTGCAAGGCAATGTCCAGGCATTCCAGCCGCTGATCGCGGATCCGGTGCGCGCGCAGTTCGCGCGGGCGCGTTTCTCGTGGCCGAGCAACAGCGCGATCCGCTGGCGGGTAACCCCCGAGGCAGCGCGGCCGAAAGTAGCCAGCAAGGACGGGTTCGATGCGATCGAAGTGTCGCTACCGCTGGCGAAGCAGCCGGAAATGCCCGGCGACGCACCACCCCGCTATCGCCAGATGCCCCTGATTGAGGCGTCGAGCTTCGCGGACTGGGCGGCAGTGTCTAAGGTGCTGGCGCCGTTGTTTGACACCAGCAGCAAGATCGCACCCGGCAGTCCGCTTGCGGCCGAGGTCGCGAAGATCGCCGCGAGGAGCAGTGATCCGCGCACGCGTGCCGCGCTCGCGCTGCGGCTAGTGCAGGACGAGGTACGGTACCTGTTCAAGGGAATGGACGGGGGCAATTACATTCCCCAGCAGCCGGCGCAGACCTGGGAGCTGCGTTATGGAGACTGCAAGGCGAAGACCTTGCTGTTGCTGGCGTTGCTGCGCGAGCTTGGAATCGAGGCCGAGGCGGTTGCGGCTAATAGCGCGCTCGGCGATCAGGTGCCGCAGCGCCTGCCGTCGCCAGGCGCGTTCGACCATGTGCTCGTCCGCGCGGTGATCGACGGGAAGTCGCTGTGGCTAGACGGCACCAGCGCCGGTGCGCGGCTCGCCGACCTCGACGACACGCCGCCCTTCCGCAACGTGCTGCCGCTGCGCGTCGGCGGCAGCGGGTTGATGCCGATCGAGGTTCGCGCCTCCGCGCGGCCGATGGCCGAAGTCGATCTCGAACTCGATCAGCGCGCCGGACTCGGCCTGCCGGCTCTGTTCACGATGACCACCGTGTTGCGCGGACCGCCCGCAGGGATGATGCAGGCAGCGGTGGGCCAGACGAACAAGGAGCAGATCCTGCAAGGCGCGCAGGCCATGGCTACCCAGATGTTCGGGGACGCGATGGTGAGCGACGGCGCCATCAGCTACGACGCCGAGACCGCGACTGCACAGATGAAAGCGAGCGGAGTGGTGACGACGCCGTGGCGCATGACCGACGGTCGCTATCGGATGACGCTCGACAAGACGATCGAGGACATCAACTTCCAGCCCGACCGCGCGCGGCCCGCATGGAAGGACATACCAGTGGCCAACGGGGGTATCGGCACGGTCGCCTATCGCCTCCATGTCCGGCTGCCGGCCAATGGCGAGGGGTTCGCGCTCGAGGGGGATCAGACTCTTCCGACAATGCTGGCGGGCGCACATCCCGTCCGCAAGACACGCCTCGCCGACGGTGCGATAACCGTCGAGGACCGGATCGAGAGTCTCGGCACCGAAATCGCCGCGGCGGACATCCCGGCGACGCGTGCACAGGTCGCGCTGGCCAAGACGCGGCTGCTCAAGGCGATCGCACCCGAAGGCTATCCGGCGCGCTGGAAGACCGTGGCCGAGGCGCGCCGCGACGGCAGTATTGACCGGCTGCTCGCCGCTTATGCCAAGGCGATCACCAACGATCCCAAGGAAGTCAGCGGTTATCGCAACCGTGCTGCGTTTCTCGCCGGCATCTGGGACTGGAAAGGCGCCGCCGCCGATTACACCAAGGCGATCGAGATCGCGCCTGATGGCGACCTTTATCTCGCGCGTTCGGGCGTTCGCCAGGCCTTCAAGGACGATGAAGGGGCGCTCGCCGACGCCGAAGCGGCACTCGCGCTCGACGCTTCGTCGACATCGGCGATCAATCAGGTGGCAGTGCTGCGTTTCCGAAAGGGCGAGCGAAAGGCGGCGCTGGCACTGGTCGGCGATCGGATCGCGGCCGGCGGCAAGGAGGAGCTCGAATTGATCGAGCTTCAGTCGCAACTGCTCGGCGAGGACGGCCGCGCCGAGGAAGGCGTTGCCGTACTCGATGCCGCGATCAAGGCGACGCCGGGCAAGGCAAACCTGTTCAACAGCCGCTGCTGGCTCAAGGCGACGACGCAGATCGCGCTCGACACTGCGCTCAAGGATTGCACGCGCGGCATCGAGATGGCCGAACAGCCGGCTTCGATCTATGACAGCCGGGCAATGGTCTATTATCGGATGGGCCGGCTCGAGGATGCGCTCGGCGATCTAAATGCTGCGCTCGAAGTCGCGCCGAGCCAGGGTGCCAGCCTCTATTTGCGAGGAGTCGTCCGCCGGCGGATGAACGACAAGGCTGGCGAAGAGGACCTCGCCGCAGCGCGTCTGATGTGGCCGCGCATCGACGAGGATTATGCGCGCTACGGCATCGAGCCGTGAGCCGGGTTGGGAGTTTCTTCACCCCGGCGCGCTAGGGGAGCAGCATGCCTACCCGCGTCTTCCTGACTGTCGATACCGAACTGATGTGGCGGCACCATTGCGCCGGCCTGGATGCCGCGACGATCGTCCAGCGTTCGCTCGAGCCGGCCGGGGTGGGGATCGGCTGGCAGATGGCGCAGCTCGCGCGATACGGGCTCAAGGCGTGCTTCTTCGTCGATCCGATGCCGGCACTGGTGTACGGGCTCGAGCCGATCCGGCGAGTGGTCGGTTCGATCCTCGAGGCGGGGCAGGAAGTGCAGCTCCACCTCCATCCGAACTGGACAGGCGCCAAGGCGGACGATCGCGGTGCTGCCTATGGTCCGTTCGAGCTGATCGACTATAGCCTAGCCGAGCAGGTCGAACTGATCGCCGGTGCCGCCGACATGCTGACCGCAGCGGGCGCGCCCGATCCGATCGCATTCCGGTCAGGCTCCTATTCGGCGAGCGACGACACGCTGGCGGCGCTGGCGCGGCTCGAGTTCGTCTACGATTCGAGCCACAACGGCTCCGAACATCCGTGGCCGAGCGCCATCGGATTGCCGCCGCGCCAGATAGCCCCGGTGGTGCATCGCGACGTGATCGAAGTGCCCGTGACCCTGATCGAGGATCAGCGCGGACATCTGCGCCACTTCCAGATTTGCGCGCTTTCGGCTGCGGAGATGAAGGCGGCGCTGGAGCATGCGGTGCGCGAGAGCCACGCGGCGGTGACGGTGGTGAGCCATGGCTTCGAGCTCGCGAACCGGGCGGGCACGCGAGCCAATGGCGTGCATGTCCGGCGCTTCGAGGCGTTGTGCGCGATGCTGGCGGAGCGCTGCAACGTCCTGCCGACCGCGCATTTCGCGGACCGGCCGGTCATGGCTCTGGGGCAGGAGGATGTTCCGCTGGGGCCGAGCATCTTGCGCACGCGGCTGCGGCAGGCCGAGCAGCTCTGGTCGAACTGGATCGAGGAACGCGCTGCGTGAACGCGTTGCGCGAGATCGCCGCCGCGCCGCAGCCGGTCCGGCTCAAGTTCACGATCGGCGCGCGGACGCTGTTCACCGTCAGGCGTGCGCTGCTCCGCGTGCCGCTGAGCCTGGCCGAGGCACGCAGCGGGACTGCGCCGGTGTTGCCGCCGATCGATGGTGACACCCAAGGCTATCTGGTAACGTCGCTCCCGGAAGCGCAACTTGCGGCGGTGAGTGTGGGATCGGGCGCGGTGCTGCCGTTCGTACGGCAGCGTTACACCCGCTATTTTCTCGATTTCACCGGAACGTGGGACAGCTGGTTCGCCGGCCTGTCGTCGAATGCGCGGCAGGGGCTGCGGCGCAAGGTAAAGAAGATCGCGGCAACAACGGGCGGCGTGCTCGACGTGCGGCGTTTTCGCACCGCCGAGGAGTTGGCGGTATTTCATCCGGTTGCGCGCGCGATCTCGGCAACGACCTATCAGGAACGGCTGCTCGGCTCGGGGCTGCCCGACGGGCCGGACTTTCTGCGCACGATGCAGGAACTCGCCGTCGCCGATCAGTTGCGCGCATGGCTGCTCTACATCGCAGGAGAGCCGGCGGCGTATCTCTGTTGCCCGGTGCACGGCGACACGGTGATCTACGCCTGGGTCGGGCATGATCCGAAGTACAACGACTGGTCGCCGGGCGCGGTGCTCCAGCTCGAGGCGATGCAGGATCTGTTCGGCGAGCGGCGTTTCGCCACCTTCGACTTCACCGAAGGCGAAGGGCAGCACAAGCGGCAGTTCGCGACGGGCGGGGTAGCGTGCGTTGATCTGCTGCTGCTGCGGCCGACACTCGCGAACCGGATCCTGGTCGCGGCGCTGCAGGGGTTCGACGGCGGAGTGGCGGCGGCGAAGCGGGTGGTGAACGGGGCGGGGCTCGGCAGGTTGGCTAAGCGATTGCGGCGCGGCAGCTGATCCTCTCCCGGAGGGAGAGGGGGACCAGCGAAGCTGGTTGAGAGGTAGTCTCCTACGCGACCCGACTTGTTCGTGGCTACTACCCCTCCACCGCTTCGCGGTCCCCCTCCCCCTCCGGGGGAGGATTGGGTAAGCCTTCACGATGCACCTCCGCGCCGAAGCCATTCTCCTCAGCGTCCGCGCGCATGGCGAGCATGGGGCGGTGGTGCGCGCGCTGACCGAAAGCGACGGGCTGCAGCCGGGCTATGTCCGCGGCGGTCGCTCGCGCGCGCTGCGCCCCGTGCTCCAGCCGTCGAACCTCGTGCTCGGCGAATGGCGATCGCGCACCGAGGAGCAACTGGCGGGGCTCACCGTCGAATTGATCCACAGCCGCGCGCCATTGTTCGGCGAGCCGTTGCCTGCGGCCGCCTTGCAATGGGCGACCGCACTGACCGCCGCGGTGCTGCCGGACGCGCAGCCCTATCCGCGGCTCTATTCGGCGCTCGACGCAGTGCTGGCGGCGATCGAGGCCGCGCCGGCGGCGCGGGGCTGGGCAGTGGCGCTTGTACGCTACGAATTGCTGATGCTGGCCGAGCTCGGCTTTGGTCTCGATCTTGCGCGCTGTGCGGCGACAGGACGCAACGACGACCTCGTCTATGTCAGCCCGAAGAGCGGGGTGGCGGTAAGCCGGATCGGCGCCACCGGCTATGAGCGGCAATTGCTGCGGCTGCCGCCGTTCCTGGTGGCGGGCGGCGCGGCGGATTGGGACGACATCGTCGATGGGCTGCGGCTCACCGGTCACTTCCTCCAACGCGACTTGCTGATCGGCAAGGGGGGCGAGGTGGTGGCTGCGCGCTCCCGGCTGGTCGACCGGCTGATGCGAGCGGTTGCGTAACCGGGCGGGGGTGGGCAAAGCGTCTCCTCTCCGTTCGCGCTGAGCTTGTCGAAGCGCCGTCCTTGCTTCTCCGGCGGCAGAAGAAAGTACGGGCCTTCGACAAGCGCAAGCCGAACGGTGTCATAATTGGGAAAGAGCTGAATGCCGCTGATTGCTGTTCTGCCCGGCGACGGGATCGGGCCCGAAGTCACCACCCAGGCGCGCCGCGTGCTCGAGGGGCTCGATCTCGGGCTGGAGTTCGAGGAAGCGCCGGTCGGCGGCGCGGCCTATCTCGTCGCGGGGCGGCCGCTCCCGCCGGAGACGCTGGCGCTGGCCAAGCGCGCCAACGCAGTGCTGTTCGGGGCAATCGGCGATCCGCGCTTCGAGGCGCTCGAGCGGCAGCTGCGCCCCGAGGCGGCTTTGCTCGGCATCCGCCGCGAGCTCGGGCTGTTCGCCAATATCCGCCCGGCGACCTTGTTCCCCGGGCTCGAGGCGGCGACCTCGCTCAAGCCCGAAGCCGTCGAGGGGCTCGACATCGTGATCGTCCGCGAACTGGTGGGCGACGTCTATTTCGGCGAAAAGGGGCGGCGCACCAACGTCGAGGGACTGCGTCAGGGCTATGACGTGATGAGCTACAACGAGGCCGAGGTCGAGCGCATCGCCAAGGTCGGCTTCGAAATGGCCAGGCGGCGCAAGAAGAAGCTGTGTTCGGTCGACAAGGCCAATGTGCTCGAGACCTCGCAGCTGTGGCGCGACGTGGTCAACGAGATGAGCACGGATTATCCGGAGATCGAATTGACGCACATGTATGTCGACAATGCCGCGATGCAGCTTGTCCGGCAGCCCAACGCGTTCGACGTGATCGTCACCGGCAACCTGTTCGGCGACATCCTCTCCGATCAGGCGAGCATGTGCGCGGGCTCGATCGGGATGCTGCCGTCGGCATCGCTGCGGGCGTGGAGCGGGGACAACGGCATGTACGAGCCGATCCATGGCAGCGCACCCGATATCGCCGGTCAGGGCAAGGCCAATCCGTGCGCGGCAATCCTGTCGGCGGCGATGCTGTTGCGGCATAGCCTGAGCGACGAGGCTTCGGCGCAGAAGGTCGAGAAGGCCGTGGCTGCGGCCCTCGCCAAGGGGGCACGGACCGCGGATCTCGGCGGAAGCCTGAGCACGGCCGAGATGGGCGACGCGGTGCTGCTGGAACTGGCGTGACCTCCGACCTGCTCGAGCTTGCGATCGTCGTCCCGACGTTCAACGAGCGGGGCAACGTGCCCCTGCTCGTCGCGAGGCTCGATCAGGCGCTCGATGGACGCAATTGGGAAGCGATCTTCGTCGACGACGACAGTCCCGACGGCACTGCGCAGGCGGCGCGCGAGTTGGCGCGAATGGACAGAAGGGTCCGGGTGATTCAGCGGATCGGCCGACGCGGGCTGTCCTCGGCGTGCATCGAGGGGATGTGCGCGACCGCGGCGCCGTTCGTCGCGGTGATCGACGGCGACCTGCAGCACGACGAGACGATCCTGCCGGCGATGCTCGACGCGCTGGAGCAGGACGACAGCCTAGAATTGGTGGTCGGATCGCGTTTCGTGTCAGGGGGCGGCACCGGTGCGTGGGACCGCGACCGGGTGGCGAAATCGGCTTTGGCGACGCGGCTTTCGCGGCAGGTGCTCAAAGCCGATCTCAGCGACCCGATGAGCGGCTTCTTCATGATCCGCACCCAGATCGTCCGCGAGCTGGTGCCGAGACTGTCGGCAATCGGTTTCAAGATCCTGCTCGACATCATGACGGCGGCGCCGCGCCCGCTCACGTTCCACGAACTGCCTTACACCTTCCGCCTCCGTACCGAGGGCGAGAGCAAGCTCGATCACGTCGTCGCGATGGAATATCTGATCGCGCTGTACGACCGGATGTTCGGCAAGATCGTACCCGTGCGCTTCGCGATGTTCTCGGCGATCGGCACGCTGGGCGCGGCGGTGCATTTCGGCGTGCTGTGGCTGCTGTTCCGCGGGCTGGACTGGCCGTTCGTCACGGGGACGATCCTCGCCACCGCCGTCGCGATGACGTTCAACTTCTTCCTCAACAATGCGCTGACCTATCGCGAGCAAAGGCTCAAGGGCGCGAAGGCGCTGATCGGCGGTTGGGTGAGCTTCTGTGTGGTCTGCGCCGTCGGGGCGGTGGCGAATGTCGGGGTGTCGGCGTTCCTGCACAATGTCCAGCATGGCGACTGGCGCATTTCGGCGCTCGCGGGAGTCGCAGTGGCGGCGGTGTGGAATTTCGCGCTGTCGTCGCGGTTCACATGGGGGCGCTATTAGCGCCAGCTGTTGAACCACATCCAGTGGGTGAAGCCCTGCTCGTTCGCCAGCGGCGAGGCGGCGAGGATCGGGTAGAAATAGGCGAAGGCGATCACCGCAGCGAAGGCGAACCATTCCTCGCGGCCCTTGCCCCGGCCGCGATCGAAATGGTCGAATGCCACTGCCAGCGCGAGGCACAGGAAGATCGCCGATAGGTGGTAATAATAATAGAAGCCGATCGACTTGGGAATGACCACATAGATGGCGAGGCTGGCGATCCACAGCAACGCCACGCCGAGCGGCCGGACCGCCTTGTCACGCAGCCCCGCCCACAGACAGGCGAGCACGGCGAGCAGGCCGCCCCACATGATCACCGGATTGCCGATCAGCAGCACGCCGCGCTGCGCACCCTCGTCCCATTCGTAGAAATACCAGATCGGCCGGATCATCAGTGGCCAGCTCCACCAGTCGGACTGGTAGGTGTGCTTCGCCAGCACCTGCGTCTGCAGCGCGTACATCTCCCGCTGAAGCGAGATCAGTCCGGGCAGCGTAAGCGGATCGTGTTGGTAGAAGAAGGCCGGGAGAAAGGTCAGGAAATAGGTGAAAATGCTCACGGTGCCGAGGATCAGCAGGCCCGAAATCGTGCCGAGGGCTGGCCAGTGGAGCGGTCGTTTGGCGCGGGCATCACGAAAGCGGATGGCGAGAAAGGCCAGTCCGGCGAGGGCGACATAGGGAATGGCGGCCCATTTGGTGCCGACGGCGAGCCCGAACAGGATTGCAGCCCCGATCCATCGACGACGGACCTGCGCGGGGCGTCCCTGCGTCGCCCACAGCATCATCACGATCGCCCAGAGCAGGAAGGCGCCGAGGAAGACGTCGAGCATCGCGGTGCGCGCCTGGACGTAGAGGCTCTGGTTGAGCGCCGTCAGCACCGCACCGACGACGGCCGCACGCATCGAACCGAGCAGCAGCCAGAGGAATGCAAAGGCGCCGAGCACGGTCGCCGTGCCGGCGATCGAGGTGAAGGCGCGCCAGCCGAACGGATTGTCGCCGAAGATCACGATCCCGGCGCCGATCAGCTCCTTGCCGACCAGCGGATGCTCGACGTTGCGCGGGCCTTCGAGGTCGAGCAGTGCCTTTGCGGCGGGGACGTAATGGACTTCGTCGAACATGATCCGGCTGGGCCGGTCGATGTGCACTGTGAACAGCGTTTGCGCAGCCAGACCGAGCAGCAGAGCGACGAGCCAAGGGCGGGACTGGAGAGCCTTGAGGCGGGCGAACATGGCGGCGTGGTAGCGCGTTGCTCCCCTCCCTGAAAGGGAGGGAGAAGAGGTTGACGGATGCCGCCTCCCCCCGGCAAAGCGATTCCCATGAAACGCCGTACCGGACAGGACCGCAGCGTCACGCGCAACTGGAAGCCCGCAACGCAGGCGATCCGCGGCGGGACGATGCGATCGGAGTTCGGCGAGACCAGCGAAGCGATCTTCCTCAGCTCGGGCTATGCCTATGACTGCGCGGGCGACGCCGCGGCGCGGTTCGCCGGCGAGCAGCAGGGCATGACCTATTCGCGGCTGCAGAACCCGACCGTGCAGATGCTCGAGGAGCGGATCGCGTTGCTCGAGGGCGCCGAAGCATGCCGGACCATGGCGACGGGCATGGCGGCGATGACCGCGGCCTTGCTCTGCCAGCTCGAGCAGGGCGACCATCTCGTCGGCGGACGCGCGGCGTTCGGGTCGTGCCGCTGGCTGACCGATACCTTGCTGCCCAAGTTCGGGATCGAGACGACGATCGTCGACGCGCGCGACCCGCAGCAATTTGAGGACGCGGTGCGGCCGAACACCAAGGTGTTCTTCTTCGAGACTCCGGCCAATCCGACCATGGACGTGGTCGATCTCGAGGCGGTGTGCGCGATCGCGAAGAAGCACGGCATCACCACGGTGGTCGACAATGCCTTCGCCACGCCGGCGCTGCAGCGGCCGCTTGAGTTCGGCGCCGATGTGGTCGCCTATTCGGCGACCAAGATGATGGACGGGCAGGGGCGCGTCCTCGCTGGCGCAGTGACCGGCAGCGAGGACTTCATCAACAACGTCTTGCTGCCCTTCACGCGCAATACCGGGCCAACCTTAAGTCCCTTCAATGCATGGGTGGTGCTCAAGGGAATCGAGACGCTCGACCTCCGCATCCGACGGCAGAGCGCGAATGCGCTGCAGGTCGGGCGCTTCCTCGAAGGGCGCGTGCCCAAGATCAACTTCCCGGCGCTGCCGAGCCATAAGCAGTACAATCTGTTCACCCGGCAGATGGACGATGCCGGCCCGATCTTCTCGTTCGAGGTTGAGGGGCGCGGCCAGGCGCATGCGCTGCTCGACGCCCTCGAGTTGATCGACATTTCGAACAATATCGGCGACTCGCGCTCGCTGATGACGCATCCTTCATCGACCACCCATTATGGCGTGGCCGAGGAGAAGAGGATCGAGATGGGCGTGACCGAAGGCATGCTGCGCCTCAATGTGGGCCTCGAGGATCCGGAGGATCTGATCGCCGATCTCGACCAGGCTTTGGGACGGGCCGGGCTGTGAGCGATGCGGTAATGAGGGCGCTGTTCACCGAGGAGGCCGAGACCCGCGGCATCGTGGTGCGCGTCTCCGTCTCCTATCTGCCCGAACAGTCCGAGCCGCAGCGTGGACGCTGGTTCTGGGCCTATCACATCCGCATCGAAAATACCGGCCCAGTCACGGTGCAATTGCTCACCCGGCATTGGGTGATCACCGACGGGCGTGGCGCCCGGCACAGCGTCGAAGGCGAAGGCGTGGTCGGCGAGCAGCCGATGATCGAGCCCGGCGCGAGCTTCGACTATGTCTCGGGCTGTCCGCTGTCGACGCCGACCGGGCACATGCAGGGCAGCTATCACATGATCGGCGAGGACGGCACGGCGTTCGACGTGGCGATCCCCAAGTTCGCGCTTGTTGCGCCTGCGGTGACCGGGTGAGGCGCACTTCCACATTTTCCCCTCCCTGCAAGGGAGGGGATCAAGGGGTGGGTCTCGTCGAGCGGGGCTCGATGCCCCGTTCGGCGAGCTTTTCGCCCGGCACAAGCTCGCCTTCGGCTCGCACCCACCCCCGACCCCTCCCTTGCAGGGAGGGGAGTCGATGAAGCGCACCCATCTCCCCCTCAATGGCCTGCGCGTGCTCGACGCGGCCGCGAGGCATCTGTCGTTCACTCGCGCAGCCGACGAGCTGGCGGTGACACCCGCCGCAGTGGGGCAGCAGATCCGCGCACTCGAAGATACGTTGGGTGTGGTGCTGTTCCGGCGGACGACCAAGGGCCTCGAACTGACTCCCGAGGCCGAGGCGGGGCTGGTCGCGCTTCGTGCGGGGTTTCTGCAGTTCGAGGAATCGGTGCGGGCGATGCAGGCGGGGCAATCGTCCAAGTCGCTGACGATCGCCGCGCCGCGTGATCTGAGCGCCAAATGGTTGATGGCGCGGCTGGCGGAGATCGCGCGCAATGACGGCGAACTGCGCTTCATGCTCGTGCCCGCCGACGAGGCGATCGATTTCACCGAAGCCAATCTCGACCTTGCGATCCGCTGGGGCGAGGGCCCCGGCGAGCATGAAGGCGAGGCATTGGAGAGCGACGGGATGGTCACGGTCGAGCGGCCGGGCGGCGGCGCCGACACGCCGATCGCATGGGCCGGTTGCCTCGCCGAGGATGCTGGATCGCTGGTGCGCGTCGCCGATGCCGGGCTGGCGCTCGATGCCGCGGCCGAGGGGCTGGGTCGCGCGACGGTGCCCGAATTGCTCGCGCGCGCGGATGTGGCGAGCGGGCGTGTCGTGGTGGTCGGTGAGGTCAAGGCCTCGCGGCTCGGCTATTGGCTGGTCGCGCCGCTGCCACAGTGGCGGCAGAAAAAGGTCAAGGCGCTGGTCGACGCGCTGGCGTCGTGACCCCGCGGCCGACGCCGGTACTCGAAACCGCGCGGCTGCGGCTGCGCCCCGGCGGAGCCGCCGACGCGGAGGCGCTGCACTCAGCCTTTGCGGACCCCGAGTTGATGCGCTGGTGGTCGAACGCACCGCACGTTTCGATCGAGCAGACCCGCGCCGATCTCGCGCAGCAGGCGCCGGAATGGCGTCGCTGGATCGTCACGCTGAAGGACGATGACCGCGCGATCGGCTTCGTCGCCGCGGGCGAGAAGCGTCAGGGCAATGTCAGCGAGATCGGCTATTTGCTGCGGCGCGAATATTGGGGCACCGGCATCGCGACGGAGGCGGTCACCTGTGTGATTGACCGGCTTTTCGTCGAGGGGCAGCGGCGCGTCTTCGCCGATACCGACCCGGACAATGCGGCTTCGCGGCGCCTGCTCGAGCGGCTCGGCTTCCGGCTGGAGGGCGTGCTGCGCGGCGAATGGGAGACGCATATCGGCGTGCGCGACACCGCGCTCTATGGGCTGCTGCGCGAGGATTGGCATGGCGCCGCCTGACCTGAAGGACCCGGTGCAGAATGCTGCCTATCGGCGCGAACTGGCGGGCATTGGCCTGCGCATGCGCCGCTGGGGCATTGCGCTGTCGCTGATCGGGGCGCTGCTGGTGCTGGCGTGGCGGCGAAACCTGCCGGTGCCGCTCTGGCTCGGGGTGGGCGTGCTCGGCATTGGACTGCTGGTCCTGATCGCGGCGATCTCGACGCGCGCCGCCTATCATCGGCTGCGGATGCGCAACTAGGGCGCGGCGAGCTCCGCAGCGCGGCTGATCAGCGCGGCGAAGCGCGCTTCCTCCACTGGCTGCGCCGGATCATTCCAGCTCGCGGTGAGCACGTACCAGTCGCCCGCCTTCGACTGGAGGAGCAACGTCATGTTCATCACGCCCGGCTCCGATCCGCCTTTATAGCCCACCCATTGCCACTTGTTCGCGGCAGGTGGGGCGATCCCGGGATTGCTGGAGAGGATCGCGCGCGCATCGGCGCCTTGTGGCCCTTCGGTATTGCGACGCAGCCAGTCCATTACGCGGACGAGGTCTGCGGGCGACAGGAACCATTCGAGCGTGTCGATCCTCGCCGGCTTGCCGTCGCGGAACAGGCTGGGGCGGATCATCAGCGCGGGCAGATTGGCGACTTCGCCGTCGAGCATGCGACGGCGGCCGGCCTCGTCTTGCGCGAGATACCGGCTGGCGAGGTCGTTCACCTCGATACCCTTGAGCTTGAACACTTCCATCGTCGACAGGAACGGACGATTGCGCGGCGGGTCCTTGACTCCGAGCACGGGGAGCATTGCCTCGACCTTCTCGCGGCCGAGCGCCTTGAGCAGGATGTCGGTCGCGCTGTTGTCGCTGATCGAGATCATCTGGGTGGCGAGCTCGCGCAAGCTGACCGGTGTGCCCTTCGGCTTGAGGTTGTAACCGCCCCCGGGGAGCGCGGAACCATCGAGCTTGACCAGATCGTCCCATTTGCGCTCGCCGGCGTTGGTGGCGCGGACGAGCTCGGCGAGGATGATCAGCTTGAAGGCGGAGCCGATCGCGAAGGGACGGTCGCTTTGGTGCGCGGTGCGCGGCGTTGCGGCGCCGGTGGCGAGCCGGGCCAGCGCAAAGCCAGTGCTGCCGTGGAGTGATCGAAGTGAAGCGAGGATATCGTGAATGCTCTTTTCGCGTCGGCTGACGTCCTTGATCACCAGACCCGCGACCTGATGCGGCGCAGCGGGGTCGACATCGAGCTGCATGGTGGCGATCGCATCGTGATAGTCGACTTCGACCAGCCCTGACCAAGGCGTCGCCATCTGTTTGATTCGGGCGACAGAGACCGGACCGTTTATCTCGAGCAAGCGCGCGCGAAGCGTATCGAACTTGTCCTTCGACAATGTCGTCTTGAGGCCGGCCGAGAAGAACGCGTCATAGCTGTCGGGGACGGTGAGTACCGCGACCAGCTCCCCTACGCGTGCCTCGAACGCCGGCGCTGGTCGAACCGATGTGGCGGTAATGGAGGCCGGAAAAATCTGTGCAGTCGCGATCGGGGCAATGGCAGTTGCGAAGAAGGTCGCCAGCCATCGCGCGGGAACCCGGCACCGGAAGGCCATGCGTTCAGCTCCGCGATGGATCGTCGGTGATGTCGAGCGAGCTTATCCGCCCCCGGCTCAAGCGCATGGGCAGGCGGGTTCCGGTAGCGGCAGCTACATCGTGGACGTAGGAAAAACGTTCGATCCGCATCGCGCCATCGGTTGCTTGCGGTGTGTAGCGCCGCGCGGCTACCGCCTTGTGTACGGCTGCGGTCCAATATTTCCCAACATTACCGGAATCGCGCAACGTCTCCACCTCGCGGACAGTACCATCGGCGGCGATGCGGAACGCGACATCGATCCACTCGGGATCGCTTACCTTGGCGGTGGTCGTCCCGGTCCGCTCGAGGGCGACGGGCGGCGCATAAACGAGCATGGGCTTTCCGTTCGGCTGCGGCGGGATGGCTGCGATCGCCTTGTCGAGCGCAGCACGATCTCCTTTGTACAAGGCGAGCTGCGCGCGAAGCAGCCTGGCGGCGGACCGGTAGGGTGCCAGCTCCGGTTCGCGGCTATTCTCGAGCGCACGGATCCGGCGTTCGGAGGCACCGAGATATTGCGGCCAGCTGGTGGCGATTGCCCCGTACATCAGTGCTTCGCGCAGCATCGCATAACCCAGCAGATCGAACCTGCCCGTCTTGCGAGCGCGCTTTGCCACTGCGCGGTAGATGTCCTCGGCGGCGCGCTCTCGTCCGGCGCGGGCGAACTCGTCGCCGACCATGAGGCGCTGCACGAGCACCCGCCCATCATTGTCATCTAGCCCCGCCTTGAGCGCCTGTAATGATCGGATCTGGAAAAACCACCCGTTGTCCGGCAGGCCATTGAGATTGGTGAGCCTGCCAAAAGCCCGGTCTAGGTCGGCGACTTCCACCGGCAGTGTCTTTCGGTGCCGGTAATTGCGGCCGTGTCCCTTGGCCAAGGTCCGTCGGGCGCCTGCATAGTCGCCCGCGATGAACTGGTTTTCGGCATGCGCGAGCGTAGCTTCTATATCCTCCGCGGGTGGGCAATGTCGCGCCAGGCAATCGGCCAGTTGCTTCTGCGTTTGCGCGAGCGAGACACCCGTGACGACAATGGGTGCATCCTGCTCTTCCTGATGATCTTGGGCGGCCGCCGGTGCGGCGAGGACGAGAGCCAGCAAAACACCAGTTACGCGCATGCCTGCCTCCTTATCTTGCGGAGCAGGTGATCAGAAGCCTTCCTGATTTGCAACGCCTTCCTTCAGGCGTCGATGACTTCCTCGTCCAGCCGGGCGGCGTTTTCCTGAATAAAGGCGAAGCGGTGCGCCGGATTGTTGCCCATCAGCCGGTCGACGAGGTCCTTGACCCCTGCGCGTTCCTCATATTCCTGCGGCAAGGTGACGCGCAGCATGCCGCGCGTCGCCGGATCCATCGTGGTTTCCTTGAGCTGGTTCGGGTTCATTTCGCCGAGGCCCTTGAACCGGCTGACTTCGACCTTCTTGCCCTTGAACGGACCTTCCTCGATCTCGATCCGGTGCGCATCGTCGCGAGCGTAGAGGCTTTTCGAGCCGACAGTGAGACGATAGAGCGGCGGCTGGGCGAGATAGAGATGCCCGCGCCGGACGATGTCGGGCATTTCCTGGAAGAAGAAGGTCATTAGCAGGGTGGCGATGTGCGCGCCGTCGACATCGGCGTCGGTCATGATGATGATGCGTTCGTAGCGAAGGTTCGAAGGGTCGCAGTCTTTCCGCGTGCCGCAGCCCAATGCCTGGATCAGGTCGGCGATTTCCTGATTGGCGAGGATCTTGGCCGAAGTCGCGCTGGCGACATTGAGGATCTTGCCGCGGATCGGAAGGATCGCCTGCGTCTTGCGGTCGCGCGCCTGCTTGGCCGAGCCGCCCGCCGAATCGCCTTCGACGATGAACAGCTCGGTGCCCTCGGGGCTGTCGGCGGCGCAATCGGTGAGCTTGCCGGGAAGGCGCAGTTTCCGGGACGAGGTCGCGGTCTTGCGCTTGACCTCCCGTTCCTGCTTGCGACGCAGGCGCTCGTCCATGCGATCGAGGACGTAGCCGAGCAAGGCCTTGCCGCGGTCCATATGGTCCGAAAGGAAGTGATCGAAATGGTCGCGGACAGCGCGTTCGACGAGGGCCGTCGCCTCGGGCGAGGTCAGCCGGTCCTTGGTCTGCGACTGGAATTGGGGATCGCGGATGAACACCGACAGCATCAGCTCGGAGCCGGTCATCACGTCGTCGGCAGTGATGTCCTTCGCCTTTTTCTGCCCGACCAGCTCGCCGAACGCGCGGATGCCGCGGGTGAGCGCCTGGCGCAGGCCCTGCTCGTGCGTGCCGCCGTCTGGTGTCGGAATGGTGTTGCAATACCAGCTGTAGCTGCCGTCGCTCCACAAGGGCCAGGCAACCGCCCATTCCACGCGGCCCTGATTCTCGCCGGGAAAATCCTGCTGCCCGGCGAAGAACTCCGCCGTCGCGCATTCGCGCGTGCCGATCTGCTCCTTCAGATGGTCGGCGAGCCCGCCCGGAAACTGAAACACCGCCTCGGCCGGGGTATCGTCGGTCAATAGCGACGGATCGCATTTCCAGCGGATCTCGACCCCGGCGAACAGATAGGCCTTGGAGCGCGCGAGCTTGTAGAGCCGGCCGGGCTTGAACTGCATCTCGCCGAAAATCTCGGGATCGGGCGTGAAGGCGACGCTAGTGCCGCGGCGATTGGGCGTGCCGCCGAGATGTTCGAGCGGCCCCAGGGTGACGCCCTGGCTGAAGCGCTGGCGGTAGAGCTGGCGATCGCGCGCGACCTCGACCACGGTGTCGACCGACAGCGCGTTGACTACCGACGCGCCGACGCCGTGCAGGCCGCCCGACGTGGCATAGGCCTTGCCCGAAAATTTGCCGCCCGCATGAAGCGTTGAGAGGATCACTTCGAGCGCAGACTTATCGGGGAATTTGGGGTGCGGGTCGACCGGCATGCCGCGGCCATTGTCGACGATGGTCAGCCGATTGCCGGCCTCGAGCTGGATCTCGATGCGATTGGCGTGACCCGCCACTGCCTCGTCCATCGCATTGTCGAGGATCTCGGCGGCGAGGTGGTGGAGCGCGCGCTCGTCCGTGCCGCCGATATACATGCCCGGGCGGCGCCGGACCGGCTCCAGCCCTTCGAGAACTTCGATCGACGATGCGTCATAGGTCCCCGACGGAACGCCCGGGGCGGCAAACAGGTCTTCAGCCATGTAAAGGGTATAGGGTCACGCCGATTTGCGGCGCAAGGGACGCGCCTGCTTTGCAGCGCGCAGTGCGACGATTTCGCGCATCCCGCCCAGAATGGCGCCGATGCTTCGCGCCTCCTGGCCGCGCGTGTCGCCCAGATTCGGCCATTCACCCGGCTGCAGAAACATGGCTGGCGTCCTCCTTGCGGCAGTCTCTAGCAAAAGCGCGCGCAAGAGAAAAGAACAAAAAGCGAACGAGTTGCTGAACCCGGCTTGTGCGCTAAGGTCGGAGGTGCAACCGGGGAGGCAGGGCGTATGGTGGGACGGGCAGCGACGATCGCGGCGATGCTGGTGGCGTGCAGCGCCCCGGCTGCGGCACAACCGCAACGCGCGAAGGCTGTCGATGCCGAGGCAAAGGCGGCAATGGCGCGGACCGGCGCGAAAGGGCTCGCGATTGCGATTATCGAGGACGGCAAGCCGGTGCTCGTGCGGAGCTATGGCGTCCGCAATGCCGCAGGTGCGCCGCTCGACACCGATACCGTCATGTATGGCGCCTCGCTGACCAAGGCGGTGTTCGCCTATACCGTGATGCAGCTGGTCGACGAAGGGAAGCTCGACCTCGACAAGCCGATCGCCGATATGCTGCCGAAGCCGCTGCCGGAATATGGCAATCTCGATGCGTACGGAAATTGGGGCGATCTCGCCGGCGATCCGCGCTGGCGCAAGATCACCCCGCGAATGGTGCTGACCCACAGCACCGGCTTCGCCAATTTCGCCGATCTCGAGCCCGACGGGAAGCTGCGCATCCATTTCGATCCGGGCAGCCGCTATGCCTATTCGGGCGAGGGAATCATCCTGCTCCAGTTTGCCATCGAGAAGGGACTCGGGCTCGACCTTGGTGCCGAGATGCAGCGGCGGGTGTTCGACCGGCTCGGGATGACTCGCACCAGCATGATGTGGCGCGGTGATTTCGCCGCGAATCTCGCCGACGGCTGGACCGGGGCAGGCAAGGTCGAGCCGCACGACGAGCGCAGCCGGGTGCGTGCGGCGGGTTCGATGGACACGACGATCAGCGACATGGCGCGATTCGCAGCGGGACTGGTTGCGGGTGACGGACTGAGTGCCGGCGCGCGCAAGGAGATGGGCCGCGGACAGCTGCCGATCACCACCGCGTCGCAATTCCCGACGCTGCAGCCGGACGCGCCCCCCGAGGCCCGGCCAAAAGGCGTGGCAGCGGGGCTAGGGGTGATTGCCTTTACCGGCCCGCAAGGGCCGGGCTTCTTCAAGACCGGACACAACGACTCCACCGGGAACAATCTCGTCTGCCTTGAGCGCGGGCGGCGCTGCGTCGTGATCCTGTCCAACGACGTCCGCGCCGAGGCAGCCTTTCCGAAACTGGTGGAAGCTGCGCTCGGAGACACCGGGCTGCCCTGGCGTTGGGAATACGGTCCGAACTTCGCAGCGCCCTGACCGGGGAGGCTCGCGCCTCAGGCGAGCTGATCCTTGCCGGTACCGGTACGGTTTACGCGGCGCGCTAGCCAGCTGGTGATTGCCGGACGTACGAGTAACGCGACGATGTCGATCGCTGCGTGGAGCAGAATGACTCGCAGTAACGAGCCATGGCTGAGATAGATCAGCGTCAGGCCTCCGCCCGCCGCCATTGTCGCAGCGATGCCCTTCCAACCTTGATAGGCGTGCGCGAGACCGAAGCAGATGCCGGCCGCGCCGAAGGCGATCGGTAGCGAACCGCACATGTCGAAGAGCAGCAGCGGCAGCGCGAGCCGGAAGAACAGCTCCTCGCTGAAGCCCGCGTTGAGACTGAGGAGAAACGCAATCGCTGCTTCGCTGCGGTTGCGCGGGATGAGCGCCTCGCCCGGCATGCGCGCAGGCTTCAGCAGCTTTCTCAGTCGCCGCCACTGGACGGCAATGACCACGGCGAGACCGGCTGCCATCCCGATTGCCAGACCGGTCCCGCCGCCGTCAGCATGGTCGCCCGCCTTTGGTTTCAATGCATGATGGGCGGGTTCGAACGCGGCGGGGAAGTTCGTCAGCGCGCTCCATCCGCCGACGAGCCAGAGGCTGACAAGGCTGGCTCCGACGAGGATCGTGAAGCTCTGTGCGATCCAACGCCAGTACACGCGCTGCCGATCAGCGGTAGCGGTGAGCGCTTCGAAGCGCCGGTAGACCGCGACGTCACGCCGCAACCACAACGCCATGCTAACCAGCATTACCGACAACCAGAGAAATTTGAGCGCCATGATCCGACTCACCGTTTGAGTTTCCAATCTGGAAAGTGACTGTGACTTTCCATATCGTCAAGTCATAAGTTGACCATATGGAAAGTGGCGAGCATGGAGGTGCAAGGAGGCTGGAATGGACGAGCAGGAGGCAGCAAACGCACTGCAGGCGATGCGTGCCACCCGCGGCCGGATGGCCATGCGTGCGCACTGGTCGCTTGGGCGGCATGCGGCGTTCGGAGCAGTGATGGGCGCTTTGGTGGCGAGCTATGCCTTGCCCGGCGGCTGGCCGATGCTCGGTGTGGCGGGGTGCGCGCTTGCGAGCTGGGCGATCGTTGCCGGTGACCGTCGCCGCGACGGCTTCTTCGTGAACGGCTATCGGCGCGGACGGACCCGGGTGCTGAGCCTGGCGCTGCTTGCAATGATGCTGGTCGCTCTTGCTGCGGCGATTGCGCTGCGGGAAAAAGGGCTGGCATGGGCGCCGCTCGCTATCGGCGTCGGGCTCGCAATCCTCGGTACCATGGCGAGCATCGGTTGGGAGCGCGTATACCGGCGCGAGCTGGAGGGCGCCGATGGCAATTGAGGGCCTGGATCCGCTGATTCACCCGCCGGCCCGGTTGCAGTTGATGGCGCTGCTTGCCGATGTTAGCGAGCTGGAATTCGCCACGGCGCGCGAATTGCTCGGCGTCAGCGATTCTGTGCTGTCGAAGCATCTCGGGCAATTGACGGACGTCGACTATGTCCGGCTGCGCAAGGCGACAGTGAATGGCCGGCAGCGAACCTGGATCGCCAGGACGGAGGCGGGGCACGCCGCCTTTCGACGCCATGTCTCGGCGCTGCAGGCGCTAGTTGGTGGCGGCGGCTAATCGCGGGCCGGCATTGAAATCGCCCCGGAAGCGGGTTCCGGGGCGATGCAGACTTCAGAACGGGATCAGCGCACCCGCGGGCCGCCGAACGGCAGCGGGGGCGGCGGGCGGCGATCGCGACGCGGGAGCTGCGCCTGATAGGCGTGGCCGCAATGCGCGACGCAATAAGGGAAGCCGGGATTCACCTTGTCGCCGCAGAAGTGGAAATCGGGTTCGCCGGGATGGCCGAGCGGCCACTTGCAGATGCGGTCGTTGAGGTCGAGCAGGCTGGTCTTGCCTGCGATCGCATCGCTCGGCTTGGCGGGGACGAGACGGCGCGGCGGCGCGGGGGCGATCGGCGGCGCCTGCTCGCCGGGATTCTGGCGGACGAAGCCGCCAGGGCCGACCGAGCGGAGCACCGGCGCGCTAGGCTCGCGCGGCTCGGCGGGGGCCGGGGCCGGAGCCGCCGACGGCGCTGCGGCACGCGGTGCCGGCTCGGCGGCAGGCTGTGGTGCGGGCGGCGCAACGGGAGCCGGAGCTGCGGGCTTGGGTGCGGGCGCCGCGGCTTCGGCCTTGGGCTCGTTGGGCTTGACCGGCGAGGGGCGCGACTGGAGACCCAGCCGGTGCGCCTTGCCGATCACGGCGTTGCGCGACACGCCGCCGAGCTCCTCGGCGATCTGGGTGGCGGTCATCCCGCTGTCCCACATCTTCTTCAGCGTATCGATACGCTCTTCGGTCCAGCTCACTTCACTTCCTTCAACTTGCGGGCGGCGCGGGCAGCGTTTACGCGAACACGCGATGAGCAGCCACCCGGAAACAGGTCCCAAAACCAGCCATATCCTCCCCGACCCCGGCGTTCCGGTGATTCGCAACGTGAATTGGGGAGGATTGCGTACGCTCTATATCAAGGAGGTGCGCCGTTTCTTCAAGGTCCAGCTCCAGACGATATGGGCGCCGGCGGTCACCACCTTGCTGTTCCTCGTGATCTTCACGGTCGCGCTGGGCGGTGGCGGGCGCACCGTCGAGCTGCAGGGGCACAGCATCCACTTCGCCGATTTCATCGCGCCGGGTTTGATCGTGATGGCGATGCTCCAGAACGCATTCGCCAATTCGAGCTTCTCGCTGCTGGTCGGCAAGATCCAGGGAACGATCGTCGACTATCTCATGCCGCCACTGTCGACCGGCGAATTGCTCGCCGGGCTGTGCGGCGGCGCCGTGACGCGGGCGTTCTGCGTCGGCGGCGCGGTATGGCTGGCGATGCTGTTCTGGCCGGGCGTCAACATCATTCCCCAGCATTTCTGGGCTGTGCTGTGGTTCGGCTTCCTCGGCGCGCTGTTCCTGTCGCTGCTTGGCGTCATGACATCGATCTGGGCCGAGAAGTTCGATCATGCCGCTGCGGTGACCAACTTCGTCGTCGCGCCGCTGTCGCTGCTGTCGGGGACCTTCTACTCGGTCGACCGGCTGTCGCCGGTGTTCCAGACGATCAGCCATCTCAATCCGTTCTTCTATATCATCTCGGGCTTCCGCTACGGCTTTCTCGGTGTCGCCGATTCGCCGATCCTGACCGGCAGCGCCGTGATCCTCGCGCTAGATGCGGTGCTCGGGCTGTGTTGCTACGCGCTGCTGCGCAAGGGCTGGAAGCTCAAGAACTAGCGTGCCCTACCAAGCGTGCCGTCCGTGCGTCGCGCGGCCGGCTCGAACGCCGCCGCGGTCGGAATGGTGAAGCAGAAAGACGCGCCGCCCTCGGGGCGATCGGTTGCGGTCAACGCACCGCTATGGGCTTCGACGATACGCTTCGAGATGTTGAGCCCGATGCCGAGACCGGCAACACCCTTGCTGGAGGCAAAGCGCTCGTCAAGGCGTTCGACGAAACCCGGGGGTAAGCCCGGGCCGTTATCGATGACCTCGACCTTGACCATTTGTCCGTCCTCCCGCGCCCGGATCACGATCAGCGGCTCGCCGCCCGCCTGGTCGCATGCCTCGAACGCGTTGCGGACGAGGTTCACCAACACCTGCTGGACCTGGATTCGATCGATATAGACCTCGGGAAGCGAAGCCGGAATCTCGACGAGCAGCGCGTGGAGCTTGCGTGATCCGACGAGGAGCAGCTTCACTGCGTCCCGGACCACTTCCTCCAGATCCTCGCGGCTGAGCTCGACATCGCGGTGCGACAGGAGGCTCCGGAGCTTTCGGATGATGTCCCCGGCGCGCAGGACCTGCACCGAGATCTCCTTGAGGAACTCGACGACCGTGGCCCGGTCTCGCTCGCTGCCGAGCGCAAGCGCGGCCGCGGACGCGTAATTGGAGGCGGCGGCGAGCGGCTGGTTTATCTCATGGGCAATGTCGCCGGCCAGTTCGCCCAAAGCGTTCTGATGGGACAGCTGCATGAGCTGCGATCCGAGATCGGCGACCTGATCCTCCAATATGAAGCGTTCCGAGAGATCGCGGACGAACGCCACATGGACGACTTCGCCGTCCTGCCGGGCTGCGCCGAGGCGCAACTCGGCCGGGAATTCGCTCCCGTCTCTGCGCCGCGCGGTGGTGGTGATGACGCTGCTTTCCAATTCGCCGAAGCCCGGATCTTTCGCGAGGAGCGCGTCGAGATCCGGACTTCGGCGCGCGAACAATGCTTCGACCGGCTTGCCGCACGCTTCGGCTTCCGTGCAGCGCCACAGCCGCCGGGCGGCGGCGCTGAACGCGCGGATGACGTGATCGTGACCGGTCACGATCAGCGCGTCCGGCACCGTGGCGAGGATCGAATCGAGCTCGGCCCGCCCCGCCGCGAGCCGCTTGTTCTGCTCGGTCGCCCGAACGGTGACATGGACGAGCAGGATCGCGACGACGAGGAGATTGGCGTCCGCGATAAAATAATAGAGCTCGCCATCGTCGAGCTTTCCGGCGTCGCGCAAGGCGACGAGGATCAGCGTCGGCAGGATGGTCAGGACAATGATCGCCGGCGTGATCTGCTGGAGCGTGTACCAGGGCGAATCGGCGAAGGGCCGGACCGGATCCGTAAAGCGGCCTTGGGCGATGATCGCGAGTGATAGCAGCAGCGGCGGGACGCCAGAGATCGCATAAGGGCCGACGAAGCGCGGTCCGAGCGGAATCTGATGGGTGAGCGTGAGAGCGACGAGCAGCAAGGTCGCCGCCAGAGTCGCGCTCGCCAACGGCGACGCCCAGCGGCGCAATGTGACGCGCGCCGAACTGAGCAGATAGAGCGCGGTCACTTCCATCGTCACGACGGACAATGCGCCAAGCTGGGGGACGCCGTCGTTGCGTACGTGGAGCAGAGCGATCTGATTGCCGAACAACAATCTGCCGATGCCGAAATTGCCGACGAGATAGTGTAGCACAACCAGCGCGAGCAACGCGGTGGGGATGAGCAGGAAGAGGCGTGCAGCGGCGCGGTGGCCGGCGAGCAGCACCAGCGCTCCCGCCACGACCAAGAGGAAGATGAAGCTGAGCAACGGCTGCAATGCAATGGCAGGGTTGCCGAGGCCGCGCAGCATCGGGTTCTGGAGACTCCACCCGAGCAGAATGGCAGCCGGCAGCAATCCTGTCAGGGCAGCGAATGCGAGAGCCAGCGTCGATCGCTTCTTCATGCGGGGGGCTTTACTGGCTTCCGATATCCGCATGTCTTTCCTTTATTGCGACGAGAGGAAAGGCACAGGCCGGGGAAGCGGCAGTCGCAAAACCTGTAAGAGTGTGAAGGAGTTCCCGCATTCGGTAAACGGGCTTCGACGCAGTCGCCATGGCTGCGAGGCATGGCCTCTGCCCAAACGAATATTGACGCAGGTGTGGCGCTGCCCCTAAACACCCGCTCCGGGCGGTCCGGTTGGCCGCCCTTTTGCGTTTCTGGAGCTTGACCCAGCTTTTCTCGAAGGAGGTACCGTCACCATGCCTATCACTCCGCTCATGCCCGTCTACCCGCGGTGCGGTGTGCGGCCGGTGCGAGGCGAGGGCGTGTACCTTTATGGCGAGCGCGGCGAGCAGTATCTCGATTTCGCGGCTGGCATTGCAGTCAACGCGCTGGGTCACGGCCACCCGCACCTGGTGAAGGCGATCGCCGATCAGGCGGCGACCCTGATGCACGTCTCGAACCTGTACGGATCGCCGCAGGGCGAGGCGCTGGCGCAGCGGATCATCGATGTCAGCTTCGCCGACACGGTGTTCTTCACCAACTCCGGCGTCGAGGCGATAGAGTGCGCGATCAAGACCGCGCGCCGCTATCATTATGTCAACGGCAACCCGCAGCGGCACAAATTGATCACTTTCAAGAACGCGTTCCACGGACGTTCGATCGGGGCGATCTCGGCGACCGACCAGCCCAAGATGCGCGACGGCTTCGAGCCGCTGCTGCCGGGGTTCGATTATGTAAAGTTCAACGATCTCGAAGGCGCGCTCGCCGCGATCGACGACGAGACCGCAGGCTTCCTCGTCGAGACGGTGCAGGGCGAGGGCGGGATGACCGCGGGCACGCCCGAGTTCATCCAGGGGCTTCGCAAGGCATGCGACGAGCACGGCCTGCTGTTGATCCTCGACGAGATCCAGTGCGGCTATGGCCGCACCGGCAAGATGTGGGCCTATGAGCATTACGGCATCGAGCCCGACATCATGACGGTCGCCAAGGGGATCGGCGCCGGCTTCCCGCTCGGCGCGTGCCTCGCCACCGAGGAAGCGGCCAAGGGGATGGTGATCGGCACGCACGGCTCGACCTATGGCGGCAATCCGCTCGCGATGGCGGCAGGGCAGGCCGTGCTCGACGTGATGCTCGAGCCAGGTTTCCTCGAGCATGTCACGAAAATGGGCGAGCGGCTGCGTCAGGCGTTCGAGCAATTGATCCCCAATCACGATCATCTGTTCGAAGAGATCCGCGGCAAGGGGCTGATGCTCGGGATCAAGATGAAGGAGCCGGCGGTGAGCCGCGACTTCGTGGCGCATCTGCGCGACAATCACGGGCTGCTGACCGTCGCGGCGGGCGAGAACGTGTTCCGCGTGCTGCCACCGCTGGTGATCGACGAGAGCCATATCGCCGAGTGCGTCGAGAAGCTCAGCGCCGGCGCACGCGCTTATGCACCGCCGAGCGATGATTGAGATTCAATTCCTCCCCAGGCTTAGCTCGGGGAGGGGGACCAGCCACAGGCTGGTGGAGGGGCGCCGCGTTGCGGCGGATTCGTGGAGCGGCTTTCGGCGACTGCGTCGCCGCCCCTCCACCATCGCCTTCGGCGATGGTCCCCCTCCCCCAGCAAGCTGGGGGAGGAGTTAGAATGCGCCACTTCCTCGATCTGTCCGACGCCGGCACCGCCGGCATGCAAGCGATGCTCGACGACGCGCTGGCCCGCAAGGCCGCGCGCGCGGGCTGGCCGAAGGGCAGGGCCGACACCGACGCGCCGCTCGCCGGCCATGTGCTTGCGATGATCTTCGAGAAGAACTCGACGCGTACGCGTGTGTCGTTCGATATGGCGATTCGCCAGCTCGGCGGCACCAGCATCGTCATGGATGCCGGCAGCATGCAGCTCGGCCGCGGAGAGAGCATTGCCGACACCGCGCGCGTGCTCTCCGGCTATGTCGACGCGATCATGATCCGCACCGACGATCACCAGAAGGTGGTCGATATGGCGAAATATGCCAGCGTGCCGGTGATCAACGGACTCACAGATGCTTCGCACCCGTGCCAGATCATGGCCGATCTGCTGACCATCCTCGAGAGCGGCAAGACGCTCCCGGGCCTCAAGGTTGCGTGGCTCGGCGACGGCAACAACGTACTCGCCTCGATCATGGAGGCGGGCGGGCTGATGGACTTCGACGTGGTCGCCGCCTGTCCCCAGGGCTTCCAACCGAGCGACGAGGACGTGGCGCGTGGCCGCGGTCGCGCGCGCGTGGTCGGCAGCGCGAAGGAAGCGGTCGAGGGCGCCGACATCCTCGTCACCGATACGTGGATCTCGATGGGCCAGGCGCATGCCGAGACCAAGCTTTCGGCGATGATGCCGTTCCAGGTCGACGAGACTCTGATGGCGGCGGCCAAGGCCGATGCGAAATTCCTTCACTGCCTGCCCGCGCATCGCGGCGAGGAAGTGGTCGATGCCGTGATCGACGGGCCGCAGTCCCTGATCTGGCCCGAAGCCGAGAACCGGCTGCACGCGCAGAAGTCGATCCTGCGCTGGTGCTTCGGCCAGATCGGCTGAGTTGAAGCGGAGACGCGGCTCCCTACATTCAACCCGAACCCCGAAAAGCCCCGTTCGTGCTGAGCTTGTCGAAGCACCGTCTTTCTTCTTCCTGCGCGGGAAAAGGAGAGCGGCCCTTCGACAAGCTCAGGGCGAACGGGGGGAGATGTGACGATGAATACCGCCCCCACCGCCGACCTCGACCGCGTTGTCGGCTTCACCATCCCCGGCCGGCACGCCCGCGGCCGAGTCGCGCGGCTCGGGCCGGTGCTCGATGAAATCCTCTCGGCACATGCCTATCCCGCGCCGATCGAGAAATTGCTTGCCGAGGCGCTGACCCTGACGGCTCTGCTCGGTGCGACGCTCAAGGATGCGCAGGGGCAGATGACGCTGCAGGCGCAGGCGCCCGGCGCAATCGTCAATCTGCTGGTGTGCGATTACAAGGACGGCGAGCTGCGCGGTTACGTGCAGTTCGATGCCGAGCGGCTGTCGCAGCTGGGCAAGAACCCGACGCTCAATGCGCTGTGCGCCAAGGGCTATCTGGCGGTGACCTTCGACCAGGCGGTCACCAAGGAACGCTATCAGGGGATCGTGCCGCTCGACGCGCGCTCGATCGGTGCCGCCGCGGAGCAGTATTTTCTCCAGTCCGAGCAGATCCCCAGCCTCGTTCGGCTCGGCGCCCAGCGCGGCCCCGACGGCAAACTGATTGCCGGCGGCATCTTCCTGCAGCATCTGCCTGATGGGGAAGTGGGGCGCGAGCGGCTGCACGTGCGTCTCGATCATCCCGAATGGCAGCATGTCGAGGCGCTCGGTGCGACCATGGGCGCCGACGAGCTCGCCGACCCTGCCATCACGCTCGAAAATCTCGTCTGGCGCCTGTTCAACGAGGAGCCCGAGGTGCGGCTGTTGAGCGGCACCGAGCTTTCGCGCGGATGCCGGTGCGGTGCGGAGTATATCACGCAGGTTCTCGCCAAGTTCCCGGCAGAGGAGCGCGCGGCGATGGCCGATGAGAATGGCATCATCGGAGTCGATTGTGCCTTTTGTTCCAAGGTCTTCCCGGTGGCACTTTCGGATTTTGTTTCACCGCCGTTGTAATCGCGCTGACGCTTTCCATATTTTCCCACGAACCGGGCGCAGGGTGGGTTTGGGGCGCCGGACGTGCCCGGGCGGGGAGTAGTTATGGTGCTTAAGCGTTTGGTGCGCCCGGTGATGCTGGGTGCGTTGCTCCTGTTCGTTGCCACGGGTGCGCCCGGGCAGCGTACTACTGCGCCGAACGCGCTCGGCGGGCTTGAACATGGCCAGTGGCAGTTTCGGAACGGCGAAGGCGAGATGCGGCGCCTCTGCCTCGGCAATCCCGCGGCGTTGATCCAGATCATGCACGGCAACACGCAATGCGAGCATTTCGTGATGGAGAACAGCGAGCACTCTGCGACCATCCGCTACACCTGCCCGAGCCACGGCCATGGACGCACGACGATCTCGGTCGATACGCCGCGCGTGATCAATGTCGAGACGCAGGGCGTCGCCGACGGCGCACCCTTTTCGGAGCGGTTCGAGGGGCGGCGCATCGGCGCCTGCACCTGACACCGGCGCTTACGTTTCGTTAACCTTGTTCGTTTAATTCGGGGCTTGCTCCTTCCTGGAGCATTTCCTCTCTGGCATTTTTCCCTAACTGGGCCGCTTCACCGCGGCCCATTTTGCGTTGCCCCATTTTGCGTTGCAGCGTGAAACCGGCTAGCGGGCGAAGATCATGACCGACAGCGTAGCGATCGCCCTGATTTCGGGCGGACTGGATTCGATGGTTTCGGCGGCGCGGGCACGCGAGGCGGGGCACCGCCTGCTCGCGCTTTCGATCGACTATAACCAGCGCCACCATGTCGAGCTCGCCGCCGCGCGCCGCATCGCGCAGGCGCTGGGCGCCGAGCGCCACGTGGTGCTGCCGCTCGATCTCCGCGCATTCGGCGGCTCCGCGCTCACCGCCGAGATCGACGTGCCGAAGCAGGGCGTTGGCGACGACATTCCGGTCACCTATGTGCCGGCGCGTAACACCATCTTCCTCAGTCTCGCGCTCGGCTGGGCCGAGGCGGCGGGCGCGCGCGACATCTATATCGGCGTCAACGCGCTCGATTATTCGGGCTATCCGGATTGCCGGCCCGAGTTTATCCAAGGGTTCGAGCAGCTCGCCGAACTGGCGACGAAAGCCGGCGTCGAGGGGCAGGCCTTTCACATCCGCGCGCCGCTGCAGGACATGACCAAGGCCGATATCGTGCGCGAGGGGCTTCGGCTGGGGCTCGATCTGGGGATGAGCTGGTCGTGCTACGATCCGGCGCCGGGCGGCGTGCATTGCGGGCTGTGCGACAGCTGCCGACTGCGCTCAAAGGGCTTTGAGGAGGCCGGCGTACCCGATCCTACGAGCTACGCGACAGCACCATGAGCTACGCGGTCAAGGAGATGTTTCTCACGCTCCAGGGCGAGGGCGTGAATGCCGGGGCGCGCGCCGTGTTCGTGCGCTTTGCCGGCTGCAACCTGTGGTCGGGCCGCGAACAGGACCGCGCCGCGGCGATCTGCCGTTTCTGCGACACTGATTTCGTCGGCACCGACGGGCTGGGCGGCGGCAAGTTCGCCGATGCCGAGGCACTGGCCGAAGCCGCGGCCGGCCATTGGGGATCGGAAACCGACCGACGCTTCGTTGTGCTCACCGGCGGCGAGCCGATGTTGCAGATCGACGATGTGCTGGTTGACGCGCTCCACGCCCGCGGTTTCCGCATCGCGATCGAGAGCAACGGCACCTTGCCCGCGCATCCCGGGATCGACTGGATATGTATCAGCCCCAAGGCAGGCAGCGAAGTCGTGCAACGCACGGGCGACGAACTCAAGCTGGTCTGGCCGCAGCCGGGCACCGATCTCGATGCGATCGAGCGCTGGGACTTTGCCCATTTCCTCGTCCAGCCGATGGACGACGCGGCAGGCGAAGCTAATATCCGCGCGGCGGTCGCACTGGCGATGGAACGGCCGCGCTGGCGGCTTTCGCTCCAGACGCACAAACTGCTCGGGCTGCGTTGAGGATAGCAGGGACGGTCTGAGCAGGCGGCTCTTCCGTCCTGCCCGGTGTTGCTCCTACCGCCCGGCGACCCGCAAGGCGCCGCATTTCTTCGGCTGGTAGGTGCCCTTGCGCCAACATTTGTCGTTGCCGAACGGCGGGAGCGGAATCATCGTCAGGCCCTGGTAATTCACGCTGCGGCGGAACTGCTCGCCCCAGGGCGCGAGGCTGTCGCGCAGCTCGCGCATCCGCGCCTGGGCCAGGTCCCCAAACTGCCCCCGGCGGACGAACAGCGCATCATGGCCGATTGTGGCGGCGGTCTGGCAAAAAGTCAGCTGACCCGAGACAGTCGAAAAGCCCGAATAGACGCGTGTGCCGAACTTGTCGAGTTCGGTTTGGCCGACCTTCTTGTTCTTGTTCACGCGTGTAAAATATTTCTCGAGCGTCACGTATGATTCACGCAGTTCGACTTCGTGATCCTTGAGGATCGCGTTGTAATTTCCAAGCGTCAGCAGCGTCGGCTCGAACTGGCACTGCAGCGCGGCGACGTTGAGCGCGGCGCGGAGATTCCACACCAGGGCTGCGCGGAGCTCGTCCGAATTGGCATCGGGAAGTGCCGGCCCGGTCATGCCCGGCTCGGCGCCGGTCACGCGCGCGCCGGAGAAATCCTTCGATTTGAGGAAGAACTGCGCCGAGGCCGGTGCGGCGGCGAACAGGCAGGCGGTCACGGCCACCATGGATACGATACGCGGAACGAGCATCAGGCCCTCTTTTTGGCTTGTCCCACGCGTGGTTAAGGAATTTTGAGTCTGCGCCCAAGCCCTTTTTTCGCCAGACGTTGCGGACCTGGCGAGCGCCCTAAGCAAAAGGGCCGCCCGGTCGCCCGGACGGCCCCTTCAAACACGCCGAAGCGCGATGATTACATCGCGTTGCCGGTGGTCGTGGTGTTCTCGGTCACGGTCGTCGAGGTGTTGGCCTCGGCGCCCATGTTGTCCATCGGAGCAGCCGCGTCGATGTTGGTGACCATCGTGTCGGTCGTGGTGACGTTCTCGGTCGGCACGACTTCGGTGGTGTTCGTGACGTTGGTCGACGATTCGTTGCTGGTGCACGCCGAGGCCAGAAGGGCCGCGCCGGCGATCATCGAACCTGCAACGATCTTGGAAAGGACTGCACGCATGTAAAAGCTCCCTAGATAGTGGATTTGGACAGCGGATACGCCGTTTAATACCCAAACCGCGCTGGACATTAGTCGGTTTGGGGCAAGCCCTCAAGACTGGATTTGCCCTTCACACACCCAGAGCGTTCAAAAACGGCGGAAATGTGGCGCCGAGCGCTGAATCGAACTGCGCAGCGGAGATGTTTTTGCCCAGTGCCGCGGCACTGGTGACGGGGAATTCGGCGATCCCGCAGGGCACGATACCGGCGAAATGACCCAAGTCGGGCGACAGGTTCACGGCAAAGCCATGCAGCGTCACCCACTGCCGGATCCGCACGCCGATCGCGCCGATCTTCGCCTCGTTCCCCGCTGCGTCTAGCGTCCAGATGCCGATCCTGCCCGGCGCGCGGAACGCCTCAATGCCGCATTCCGCGAGCGCGGCGATCACCCAGCCTTCGAGCGCGTGGACATAGCAGCGCACGTCGCGGCGGCGCTGGCGCAGGTCGAGCACGACATAGCCGATGCGCTGGCCCGGCCCGTGATAGGTGTAGCGCCCGCCGCGGCCGGTCTTGTGGACGGGGAAGCGCGGGTCGAGCAGCTCGCCGGCGTCGGTGGCGCTGGTTCCGGCGGTGTAGACCGGCGGATGCTCGAGCAGCCAGACCAGCTCGCGCGCCTCGCCGCGCGTCACCGCCGCGGCGCGTGCCTCCATTTCGGCCAGTGCCTCGGCATAGTCGATCCGGTCGGGCTCGACGCGCCATTCGATATCCGATGTCATCGGCGCCGATTGCGCCGGGTCTGGCATTTTCGCAAGCATTGGCAATGGGCCGGCGGGGGACTAACACGAAGGACAGGGCGGAGAAGGAACAGGATCGACATGGTGAAAATGGGAACCGTCTGGGACCGGACGGCCGAATTCCTGAGCGACAACATCGCTGCCATTCTGCCGATCGCGCTGCTGGCCTTCTTCGTCCCGGCCTCGATCGAGGGCAATTTCGAAGCGGCGAAGGACGGGGCGAGTGCCGGTTTCACGGCATTGCTCGCCGGCCTGCAATTGCTGTTCGCTTTGGTCTCGTTGTGGGGATCGCTGGCGATCACTGCGATGGCTCTCGATATCGCCTCCGAGCGCAGTGCGGCGAATATCGCGACCCGCCGCTTCCTGCCCGTACTTGCCGTCTCGATCGTGATCTTCGGGGGTGCATTCGTGCTTGTCTTGCCGATCCCGGCGCTGCTGGTGCTGAATGGCTATGACATGACGACGCTGGTGGGCACCAACAACCCCGCGGCGCTCAGCGGCCAAATGACGGGAGCCATCGCGCTGTACGCGCTGGTGCTGCTGATCCTCTGCCTATGGCTGGCGGCACGGCTGATCGTCGTCACGCCCGTGGTGGTGCGCGAGAATCGCGTGCTCGGCGCGATCGGCAAGTCCTGGTCGCTGACCCGTGGAGCGGCGCTGCGCATCGTTGGCGTCATCTTCCTCTTCGCGATCATCAGCTGGGTCGCCGGGCTTGCGGCCAAAACCGTGTTCGGCAGCATTTTCGCGCTGGTGGCGGGCGGCGATGGCGGCGGCGTGACGCTGGCGGGCGTGATGACCTCGATCGTGGTGGCGGCGGTCCAGTCGGCATTCATGGTGATTCCGCCGGCATTCACTGCCAAGCTCTACCTCGCCCTGACGACACAGGCCGGCTTCCGTCACGGCGAAGCCGCGGCATGACTCTCACTCTTGCCGGCATGCTCGCTGATGCGCGCATGCTGTGGCGCAGCGAGCGCGAGTTGCTTCTGCCGATCGCGGGTATGTTCTTCGTCGTGCCGATGCTGGGGATCGTGCTGTTGCTCGACGGCAGCGGTTTCGCAGAGGTTCCTCCCGAGAAGCTCCGCGATGCCGTGATGGCGTTCTATATCGCCAATCTGCTGCCGATCCTGCTTGCCAATCTGGCGATCGATTTCGGCACCTTCGCAGTGCTCAACCTGTACCTGCAAGGTGGCGGTCGGACGCTTGGCGAAGTGCTGCTGCTCACATTGCGGCGCTTCCTGCCGTTTCTGGTGATCGACATCATTGCCGCGTTGCTGTTCAGCTTCGGCTCGTCGCTGTTCCTGCTGCCCGGCCTGTTCGCCTTCGCGCGGACATGGCTGGCGGGGCCCGCTTTCGCCGCTTCGCCCGAACGCGGTCTTGCCGATGCGTTCCGGCAAGGATGGCGGCGGAGCAGCGGCTTCGGCTGGGTCGTGCTTCTGGCCGCCGCGGGATTGACCTTCCTCGCGGCGATGCTGCTGGTGCTGGTCTCGACCGGGTTGCTCGGCGGCATCGCCGCTTTGGCGGGCGACGAACGGGTGGGGGCCGTCACGGGCTACGTCGTGGCTGCGCTGATCGGAGGATTGACCTGGTCGGTGCTCGGCGTGCTGCGGGTGGCAGCCTATCGGCGGAGCGAGGCCAGACAGGGAATGTGAGGCGCGGCGTCGGGCGCCAGGATTCCCGCGATCCTCGGATCGGCGAAGGTCTCTACGGTGCGCTTGTAAGCGACGAAGCCGTGACGGCGATAGAAGCCGAGCGCGGCGGGATGATCGAGCGTGCAGGTGTGCACCCATACCCGTGCCACGCCCTTGCGCCAGGCGAGGCCCAGCGCCTGCGCCATCAACCAGCTGCCATTGCCCTTTCCGGTGAGTTCGGGGACGAGCCCGACATAAGAGAGCTCACAGGTGCCTTCGACGCGGAAGTCAAGCTCGAGCATGCCGAGCTCGATGCCGGCGCGGTCGGTGGCGGCATAGACCTCGACTTTCGGATCGTCGAGAATGCCGCGCAGCGCTTCGTCGGGGATCACCAGCCGCGAGAACCACAACCAAGGTTCGCCGATGCGGCGGAACAGGGTGCGGTATTTGTCGCTCGCAGGCGTGGGCCACTGAGTGAGGCGCAGCGACGAGGGCGGCGCGGGGCGCAGCGGCGGCTTGCTGCGCATCTCCAGCGACGTGACGATCGTCGCGATCTGGTCGCTGGGGACAGGAGTCAGGGGCATCAATTCCCCTCCCGCTTGCGGGAGGGGTTAGGGGAGGGGCTGGCAAGCGACGGCATCGTACCCGGCCATGCCCTCCCCTGGCCCCTCCCGCAAGGGAGGGGAGCGTTTCATCCCCATGTCGCCATTGGCGGCAGGCTCATCAGAATCGCATCGACATTGCCGCCGGTCTTGAGCCCGAACAAGGTGCCGCGGTCGTAGATCAGGTTGAACTCGGCATAGCGGCCACGCCATTCGAGCTGCTGCACCTTGTCGGCATCGGTGAAGGGCAAATGCATGCGGCGGCGGACGATTCGCGGGAAAATGTCGAGGAACGCGCGACCGACGTCCTGCGTGAAGGCGAAGTTTGCATCCCAATCGCCTTCGAGATGATCGTAGAAGATCCCGCCCACGCCGCGATGGACCTTGCGATGGGGAATGTAGAAATAGTCGTCGGCCCACTTCTTGAACCGGGGATAATGCGCGGGATCATGGGCGTTGCAGGCAGCTTCGAGCGCCGCGTGGAAATCGGCGGTGTCCTCCGGACAGGGAAGCGGCGGGTTGAGGTCGGCGCCGCCGCCGAACCAGCGCTTCGTCGTACACAGGAAGCGGGTATTCATGTGGACTGCAGGGACGTGCGGATTGGCCATGTGGGCGACGAGGCTGATCCCGGTGGCGAAGAAGGTCGGGTCCTCGGCGGCGCCGTGGATGGTTTTGGCGAAATCGCCTTCGAAGCTGCCGCCGACCGTCGAAACGTTGACGCCGACCTTCTCGAACACCTTGCCCTTCATCACGCCGCGCACGCCGCCGCCGCCGGGTGCGCCTGACGGATCGGTGCGGTCCCAGGCGAGATAGTCGAACTTCGTGTCCGAGCCTCCCGCGGCCTCAATCGCCTCGAACTCGGCGCAGATCAGGTCGCGCAGGCTTTCGAACCATGTGCGGGCCGCTTGCTGCTGGGGATCGAGTTCTTGCATCGTCGGGCTGATAGGCGCGGGCGGGGAAGCCTGTCGAGAGGACAGGCGCGGCTCAGGTGGGCCAGCCGCCGGTCTGGCGCAGCGCCTCGGCGATCGCGATGCCGGCAGAGACCGAGAGGTTTAGCGAGCGCAGCCCGGCCGCCAGCGGAATCCGCACAGCGAAATCAACGCCGGCATGGACGAAATCGGGCGCCCCGGCGCTTTCGGACCCGAACAGTAGCGTGTCGCCGCGCTGAAACACCGCATCGGGCAGCCGCGTGCCGCCTCGGGTTGTGAACAGCAGCACTCGCCCCGGAGCACATGCCTTGAATGCGTCGAAATCGGCGTGCCGCGTGACCTCGACCTTGTCGTCGTAATCCATCGCCGATCGCTTGCGCGCCTTGTCGCTCCACGGGAATCCCATCGGTTCGATGATGTCGATCGGAACGCCGAAGCAGGCGCCGAGGCGGAGGACGGCGCCAACATTGCCGGCGATCTCGGGCTGGAACAGGGCGATGCGCATGTCGAGTCGCCTAGCGTCGCGCGCGGCTGTCGTCATCCCCGGCTGTGGGCAGTCCGAAATGCCGGTGGAGTTCGGTCGCGCCACGCGGGGTGATCTGCACCGCGCGTCCGGCAGCGGCGCGGCGCATCCAGCCATTCTGCTCGAAAGCGGCGTAGAGTGCTCGCCCGACCGCGCCGCCGATGTGCGGGCGGCGCTCGCTCCAGTCCAGGCAGGGGCGGCAGAAGGTCGCGCCCCGGCCGCGTGGCGCGATTGCATCGATCCCCAGCGTTGCGAGCAAGGCAATGCCTTTGTCCGTCAGTGCGCCGCCATCCTGCGCGAAGTCGAGCTGTCCGCGCGTTGTCATGGCGTCGGCGATCGCCACGGCAACCTCGCCCGCGAGGTGGTCGTAGCAGAGCCGCGCCCGGCGCAGCGCCAGGTCGCGCGGGCCGGTACGCACCGGCCGCGCGCGCGCCGCCGCCTTCAGAGTGCCGGCGAGTGTCATAAGACCCTCTAGGGTTGCCGCCACCTCCGCGCTGGCGATTCGATAGTAACGATGGCGACCCTGGCGCTCCAAGGCCAGCAGTCCGGCCTCATGGAGACGGCCGAGATGGCCGCTGGCGGTGGGCGCGGCAACGCCTGCGGCTTCGGCCAGCTCTCCCGCGGTGAGCGCACGTCCGTCGATCAGTGTCACCAGCATGGCGGTACGGGTGGGATCGCCGATCAGTGCAGCGACGGAAGCGAGCGAGGTAATGGTCGTCATGGCAGCTCTCCGGAGCGCTCCGCTCTAGTCGCAGCAGCGGCCCGACGCTTCGCTCCGGACCGAAGCATCGCCGGGGCGGGCGCGGCTAGGGGGCGGCGTCCCGATGGGAGTAAGAGCATGATCACCTGCTTCATCCGCTACGAACTCGATCCATACAAGCTGCCTGCGTTCGACGAATATGCGCGCAACTGGGGGCAGGCGATCCCCCGCTGCGGTGCCGACCTGATCGGCTATTTCGCGCCGCACGAAGGATCCGCAACCACCGCCTACGGCGTGTACAGCGTCGAAAGCCTCGCCGCCTACGAGGCGTATCGCAGCCGGTTGCGCGACGATCCCCTGGGCCGCGAGAATTATGCGTTCAGCCAGCGCGAGCGGTTCATCCTGCGCGAGGACCGGCTGTTCCTCCGGCTCGCCTCGGTGCCGCATGCGCCGCTGGTGCGGCGATGATCGCGGTGCTGTTCGAGGCTTGGCCCGCCGAGGGGCAGGACAAGCATTATCTCGACCTTGCCGCCGCGCTGCGCGCAGAGCTCGATTCGATCCCCGGCTTCATTTCGGTCGAGCGTTATGCGAGCCTCGCCGAGCCCGGCAAGCTGTTGTCGCTTTCCTTCTGGCGCGACGAGGCAGCGGTGGCCGCGTGGCGCAACAGCGCCGCGCACCGCGCGACCCAGGCGGCCGGACGAGGCCGCGTGTTCGCCGATTACCGGCTCCGCGTCGCCGAAGTGGTTCGCGACTATGGCTTGCGCGATCGCGACGAGGCGCCGCGCGACAGCCGGGCCGCACACCCGGCCGCGTGAGGAAGGGCGGGGCATCGTCACGGCTGCGTCAAAATCCTTGTTGGCAAAGCCGCTTCGCCACGTCTATCAGGCCCGCCAAGCCACCGGGGGCAACCGGGCGGCTCTGGGCGCGTATGCGCCCGCGTCCGGTTTACCCCGCGCGGTCGTCGCGGTTTGTTCTGAAGTGCAAGGGCTGAAGCATGGCAACGCTTGAAGACGGTGTTTCCCCGACCCAGACCGTGGTCCCTCCGGGCAATGTGATCGAGAATCCGCGCCGTCGCGATTATCTGAAGATCGCCGCCGTCTCCTTCGCCGGCGTCGGCGCGGGCGTGACCGTGCTGCCGCTGATCAATTCGATGAATCCCTCGGCCGACGTGCTCGCCTTGTCGACCACCGAGCTCGACGTGTCGGCGATCGAGCCGGGCCAGGCGATCAAGGCGAGCTTCCGCAAGCAGCCGCTCTTCGTGCGCAATCTCACGCCGGCGGAGATCGCTGCGGCCGACGCGGTTCCCGTGTCCAGCCTGCGCGATCCGCAGTCGCTCAAGGACCGCACCAAGGAAGGCAAGCAGAACTGGCTGATCACGCTCGGCGTGTGCACCCATCTCGGCTGCGTCCCCTTGGGCGCGGGCGAGGGCGAGAATCGCGGGCCGTTCGGCGGCTATTTCTGCCCGTGCCACGGCTCGGCCTATGACACTGCCGGCCGCATCCGGCAGGGCCCGGCGCCGAAGAACCTCGAGGTTCCGGATTATGAATTCACGTC
This sequence comes from Sphingomonas psychrotolerans, assembly GCA_032334595.1. GTDB lineage: Bacteria > Pseudomonadota > Alphaproteobacteria > Sphingomonadales > Sphingomonadaceae > Sphingomonas > Sphingomonas psychrotolerans_A. Next base: position 183,150 of record JALMLT010000003.1, read on the forward strand.
CGACACTGTCGTCGTGGTCGGTTGAGGATAGACGCGCATGAGCTTTCCCTGGGCACGCCATTACGAACCCAAGAACCCGGTGATGCAGTGGGTGGACAGCCGCCTGCCGCTGCCGCGCTTCGTCTATAACGCAATCGGCGCCGGCTATCCGGTGCCGCGCAACCTCAATTATTTCTGGAACTTCGGCGTGCTCGCCGGACTGGCGCTGGTGATCCAGATCGTCACCGGCATCGTGCTCGCGATGCACTTCCACTCGTCTGCCGCCGGTGCGTTCGAATCGATCAACGGCGGCATCATGCGCGACGTCAACGCGGGCTGGTTCCTGCGCTTCGCACACGCCAACGGCGCGAGCATGTTCCTGACCGTGATCTACATCCACATCTTCCGCGGCCTCTATTACGGATCGTACAAGGCGCCGCGCGAGATGGTCTGGCTGATCGGCGTGGTAATCTTCCTGCTCACCATGGCGACCGCGTTCATGGGCTATGTGCTTCCCTGGGGGCAGATGAGCTTCTGGGGGGCGCAGGTGATCACCGGCTTCTTCTCGGCGATCCCGGTCGTCGGCGAATGGATCCGCGTATGGCTGCTCGGCGGCTATGCCCCCGACGACGCCGCGCTCAACCGCTTCTTCTCGCTCCACTATCTGCTGCCCTTCGTGATCGCCGGCGCGGTGATCCTCCACATCTGGGCGCTGCACATCCCCGGCTCGGGCAACCCGACGGGCGTGGAAGTGAAGGGCGAGCAGGACACCGTCCCGTTCCACCCATATTACACGGCGAAGGACGGCTTCGGGGTCGGCGTGTTCCTCCTCGTCTTCTCGACGCTGATCTTCTTCTTCCCGGATTATCTCGGCCACCCGGACAACTACATCCCGGCGAACCCGCTCTCGACCCCGGCGCACATCGTTCCCGAATGGTATTTCTGGCCGTTCTACGCGATCCTGCGCGCCTTCACCGCAGACTTCATCATCCCGGCGAAATTGTGGGGCGTGGTCGCGATGTTCGGCTCGATCCTGCTGCTGTTCTTCCTGCCGTGGCTCGACAAGTCGCCGGTGCGCTCGGCGAACTTCCGCCCGATGTATCGCATCGCCTTCTGGGTGCTCGTCCTTGACGTGCTGATCCTCGGCTATTGCGGCGGCTCGGCGGCGACCCCGGGCGTGGTCATCACCAGCCAGATCACCGCGGCTTATTATTTCGCGCACTTCCTGATCATCGTACCGATCATCTCGCGCCTCGAGCGTCCGAAGCCCCTGCCCAACTCGATCACCGAGGCAGTGCTGGGCGAGCATAGCGGCTCGCGGATGAGCGAAACGGCGCTGAGCGCGTAAGGGGGAATCGACAAAATGCTTCCGCTGTTCATGCGCTCGATCAAGTTTCTGATTGGTCTCGGCTTCGTCTTCGTGCTGTTCCTCGCGCTGATCGGGACCATCACTGGCCTGATCAAGGAACCGCCGCAGCCGACCGCCGAGGAGGAATTCCATCACCATCCGAAGGAACTCGCGCTCAAGTCAGACGGGCCGCTCGGCAAGTTCGACAATCAGCAGCTCCAGCGCGGCTTCCTCGTCTACGAGAAGGTCTGCGCCAGCTGCCACTCGCTGAGCCTCGTCTCTTTCCGCGATCTTCAGCAGATCGGCTATAACGAAGCCGAGGTGAAGAAGATCGCCAAGGATTGGGCGGTCAAGCAGCCGGTCCAGGATCCCAAGGCAGGCACCTGGGGCGAGCGCGACAACTTGCCGTCGGACCGCATTCCCAAGGTCTATTATCCGGGCACCGGCACGCCGCCGGACCTCAGCCTGATGACCAAGGCGCGCCACGGCGGTGCCGCCTATGTCTACTCGCTGCTGACCGGCTATGAAGAGAAGCAGCCGGCCGAACTCCTCAGGAAGTTCCCGGGCGCCAAGACCCCCGAGGGCTCGCACTACAATCCGTACTTCGCGAACCTCAACATCGCGATGCCGCCGCCGCTGACCAGCGAGAACCAGGTCACCTATTCGGACGGTACGCGTGCGACGGTCGATCAGATGGCGAAGGACGTCGCGGCGTTCCTCGTCTGGACGGCGGAGCCGACGATGCAGACGCGTCACCAGGCGGGTCTCGCAGTGGTGCTGTTCCTGCTGATCGCGACCGGCCTCGGCTATGGCGCGTACCTGACCGTGTGGCGGGGCGTGAAGCACTAAGGATCGTTCCACCCCCGTTCGCCCTGAGCTTGTCGAAGGGCAGTCCTTTCTTCGCCGCCGCTGGCCTGGAGAAGTACGGGGCTTCGACAGGCTCAGCCCGAACGGGGGAAAATATGACCGGCGCGAACCAAGACATACGCGATCGCATCCGCACGATCCCCGATTTCCCCAAGCCCGGGATCATGTTTCGCGACATCACGACGTTGCTGCTCGACGCCGAGGGACTGAAGCTGACGATCGACCGGATGGCCGAAGCGGTGGACGGACCGGTCGATCTCGTCGCCGGGATCGAGGCGCGCGGCTTCCTGTTCGGGGCCGCGCTGGCGGTGCGGCTCGGCGCGGGAATGCTGCTGATCCGCAAGGACGGCAAGCTTCCCGGCGCAACGATCGCCGAAGATTATGCGCTGGAGTACGGCACCGACCGGATCGCCATCCACGCCGATGCCTGCGCCCCCGGCGCCCGGGTGCTGCTGGTCGACGATCTGATCGCCACCGGTGGTACCGCCCGCGCCGCGGTGCGGCTGCTGCGCAAGGCCGGGGCGGAGGTGACCGCGGCGGCCTTCGTGGTCGATCTGCCGGAACTGGGCGGCGCCGATGCGTTGCGCGGCGACGGGATCGCGGTGCACGCGCTGGTCGCGTTTGACGGGCACTGAGCGCCGGAACCCTTTCGGGCCGCGGCAGGTTAATTCTCCCGGCGGGGGTCGAGGAGAGATCGATGCGCAGACTGCATCTCGCCGCCCTTGCCGCGTCGCTTGCCGGCGCTGCCGCGCTCGGCGGCTGTGCCGAGGATGGCTATGGCTATTCGGGCGTGTCGCTCGGCTATGCGAGCGGCGGTTATTATGACGGCTACGACCCCTATTACAGCTATGGGCCGAGCTCCTATTTCGGCTGGTACGGCGACTATTATTATCCAGGCACCGGCTATTACGTCTATGACCGGTACCGCCGACCGCACCGGTGGAACCAGGGCCAGCAGCGTTACTGGTACGACCGTGGCCGCAGCTGGCGGGGCGAGCGGCGGCAGAATTGGGAGGGCTTCGGCCGCTATCGTGGCGAGCGTCGCGACTGGCGTGGCCCCGAAGGATGGCAAAACCGGCCGGAGCGGCGGTATCGACGGGATTGAGTCCAATGCTCCTGCTTCCGCAGGAGCACGGTTGCGCTAGACGGCAGGCCGCCGCCGCATCAGCGCCAGGGCAGTGAAGCGCAGCACCGGCTCGTCATGCTGGTTGAACGTCGTCATGCTGTTGCGCACGCTGCCCATTTCGGGCCGGCTCCGGGACGGACGCACCTCGAGCACCTCGCTTTCGCAGCGAAGCACGTCACCGGGATACACCGGCTTGAGCCAGCGCAGTTCGTCGACGCCTGCTGCGCCCAGGCTGGCCTGCGGATGCGCCTTCATGTGCTCGACGAACATCGCCATCGTCATCGCGCAGGTGTGCCAGCCGCTCGCGGCGAGCCGGCCGAAATGCGTGTCCGCGGCCGCCTCGTCCGACAGATGGAAGGGCTGTGGATCGTATTTTTCGGCAAAGGCGAGGACTTCCTCGCGGGTGACTTCATAGCCGCCGAAGCTGCGCTTCATGCCGACATGGATATCGTCCAGATAGAGCATGGCATCGGTTTCGGATGAAAACTCAAACTTGGCAAGCCGGTTCGGATCGCCTGCGTCACATAGCCGATTCCTTAACCGCTTCGTATGACTCGCGGCGTTACCAAGCGGCTCATGCGGCGTGCTAATTTCCTCGATGGACCCGGTGGAAGCGCGCTCTTGCGCGCCACCGGCCTGTTGCTAGCGGGCGCCGCAGCCTTAACCGCCGCCGCTTCCGGGTTTCCGGTCGCTGCCTTGGGGGTCGTGACGATTGCGTCGCTGGGTTCGGCGCTGCTGATGCGCCGGCGCGCCTCGGCTCTTGCCGCGCAACTTGCCGGACTGGCGCGAACCGAGGTGGGACACTCGCCATGGGACACGCTGCGCGGCGCGATCGATCTTCTGGAAGATCGCGTGCGGAGCACCGAGGATCGCCTCGAACAACGTCACGCGCTGACCGGCCTGCCCACGCGCGAGCCTTTGCTGGCGCGGATGGAGAGCGAAGGCGCGGGGACGCTCGGGTTGATCGCGCTCAATGATTTCGATCGGCTCTGCGCATTCGATCCGGCGCTCGCCGATCGCGCGCTCAAGCGCTTTGCCGAACGGATCGCCCGCATGGTCGGGGACGCGCGGATGGTCGCGCATGTCGATCGATCGCACTTCGCATTATGGCTCGGCAGCGGGGTGACGAGCGAGGAGGCCGAGCGCCAGCTCGTCGCGATCAGCTATGCGCTCGGCGACGTGATGCACGAGGACGGTCGCGAACTGGTGCCCGAGGTTCGTGTCCACCACGCCGCCTGGGCTGCACCACAAGAGCCTGCTCCGGCGACCTTGGCACGTCTTGTCGCGGCCTGTGCTGCGGGCCCCGAGGGGCCGCTGCAGGTCCAGCGCGTGGATGCCAGTTCCGCCGCGGCCGAGCGCGACCGCTACGCGCTCGAGCAGGATCTGCGCGGCGCGCTGAACAACAATGAGTTCGAGCTGCGCTATCAGCCGCAGGTCGACGCCGCGAGCGGGCAGGTAATCGGCGCCGAGGCGCTGCTGCGCTGGAACAATCCGGGGCGCGGAATGGTCTCGCCGGCGCTGTTCATTCCGGTGCTCGAAAGCGCCGGGATGATCGAGCAAGTCGGCTTGTGGGCGCTCAACGCCGCCTGCCGCGAGGCGCGCGCGTGGCACAGATTGGGGCAGGGGCGGTTGACCGTCGCGGTCAACGTCTCGGCACACCAGCTCGACCGGCCCGACATCCATACGCTGATCAAGAGGACGCTCGAGCGGCACGCGCTGCAGGCGGGCCTGCTCGAGATCGAACTGACCGAGAGCGCTGCCGCGGCGGACGTGGGTCGCGCGGAACGGCTGTTCGAGGCATTGCACAGCCTCGGCATCCATATCGCGATCGACGATTTCGGGACCGGCTTTTCGAGCCTCTCCGCGCTTCGGGCGCTCGCCTTCGACAAGATCAAGATCGACCGACAGTTCGTCACCGATGTCGAACGCCGGCGCGACAGTCAGGCGATCTGCCAAAGCATCATCGCGCTTGCGCGGGGCCTCGGCATCCGGGCGCTGGCCGAGGGCGTCGAGCGGCAGGAGGAATATCTCTGGCTCCGCCGCCACGGCTGCTCCGAATTCCAGGGCTATTATTTCTCGCCACCGCTCGGCGCTGCCGAGTTCCAGTCTTTCGTCCGCAACCCCGCTCCGCTCCGCGATCGGCTCGTGCTCGACGCACGGCAGATCCAGGCAACGCTTTCCCGAAGGCTCGTCCGATGAACACGCGTTCGTTTCTGCGCCTAGCCGCGCTTGCCAGTCTCGCCGCCGTCGCCGCATGTTCGAAGGGGCCGGCGCCCCAGCCGGCTGTGGCCCCGGCGCCGCTCGCCGAAAGCGAAATCGAAGGCGTGCAGGCGCTGCTGATGCGGGGCGATCGCAAGGGCGCCGAGAAGAGCCTCAAGCCGCTGCTCAAGCGCGAGCCGATGAACCCCCGGCTCCAGTTGCTCCGGGATTCGATTTCAGGGGATCCGAAGGAGCTGCTCGGGCCGACCAACTATCCCTATACGGTGCGCGCCGGCGAGACGATCGAGCAATTGGCCGAGCGGCTGCTCGGCAATCGGCTCAAGGCCTATCAGCTCGCCCGCTACAACGATCTCGCCAATCCGTCGGCGCTCGTCGCGGGACAAATTCTGCGCATTCCCGGCGCGCCGCCGCGGCCCAGGCCGCAGCCCGCGCCGGAGCGTCCCGCGCGTCCGGCACCGGCCGCCACGGCTCGTCCCAAACCGGCTGCACCTGCGCCGGCACCGGCACCGGCGAGGCCCGTCGCTAACCCGGCGGCGGCGCAGCGCGCACGCTCGGCGGGGCTCGCCGCGCTCAATCGCGGCGCGGTCCAGCAGGCGGTGGGATTGTTGCAGCGGGCCCATGCGCTCGACCCCGGCAACGCCGTGATCCTGCGCGATCTGCAGCGCGCGGAGCGTATCGCCGCGACCGTGCGTGCCCGGCAATAGGAAGAAATCCTTAAGTCTCCAGCGCTAAACCGGCCCGGGGTGGGGCCGGAAGGCGTTATGGAAAAGCTAGGCCGTTACAGAATCGAAGCGCGGATCGGCGAAGGCGCGATGGCCGATGTGTTCCGCGCGCATGATCCGGATATCGGCCGTGTCGTCGCGATCAAGGCGCTCAAGCCCGATTATCGTCGTGATCCGGAGCTCGGCGCACGCTTTCTTCGCGAGGCGCGGGCCGCCGGGGCGCTCAATCATCCGCATATCGCGACGATCTACGATGTCGGCGAAGCCGACGGCGTTCCGTACATCGCGATGGAACTCGTCGAAGGGCGGCCGCTCGACATGGTGCTCCAGGCGCAGGGTCGCATGCCGTACGAGCGCGTGCTCGCACTCGGCGCGCAATTGGCGGACGCACTTTCCTGGGCGCATGCGCAAGGCGTCGTCCACCGCGACGTGAAGCCGTCGAACATCCTGCTCTCGTCCGACGGCAAAACCGCCAAGCTGCTCGATTTCGGCGTGGCACGGGTCGGGGATGCCGACGGGCATCTCGCGCGCACCCAGGCGGGCCAGATGATCGGCACGCCCCGCTATATGAGCCCCGAACAGGCGCTCGGGCTGCCGGTGGACGCGCGCTCGGATCTGTTCTCGCTGGGCGCGGTGCTCTACGAGATGGTGACCGGCAAGACGGCGTTCGACGCGACCGGGCTTGCCACGCTCGCCCTCCAGATCGCGCAGGAGCGCGTGATCCCGATCGAGCGCTCCGCCGCCGATTGCCCGCCGGGGCTGCGCCAGATCATCGACAAACTGCTCGCCAAGAAGCCCGACCAGCGCTTCGTCGACGGCAGCCAGCTCCTGCAGGCGCTGCAACGCGAGACCGCCGCTTTGACCAGCGACGATGCGAAAACACGGCGCGGGCTCTCGCTCCGTTTCAAGCTGCCGCTCGCGCTGGTGACGATCACCCTGGTCGCGTTGCTGCTGAGCATTTCCACCATCCTGAAGCGGCAACAGCACGCACTCGAACATATGGCGATCACGTCGGGCGAGACGATCGCGACCTTCGTCACCAAGAACGCCGCGGTCTTGCTGGCCGACAATGCGGGTCTGCCGCCCGAGCAGCAGGACTGGGCGCCACTCCAGGCATTCGTCACAGCCGCCAGCCAGGACGGCGGGGTGCGCGGTATCGTCGTCATCGATGCGAGCGGGACGATCCGTGCCGCCAGCGATGGGCGGCGTGTCGGACAGCGTTATGCGGCACCTGCCGGCGAGCAACGACTCAGCGACGGCAATCTTGCCGTGACCAACGCGCGCGACGGCAAGGGCGGCGCGCTGCGCTTTGTGCGTCCGATCCGCTATGCCGGTGCCGATTTCGGCTCGGTCGACATTCTGCTGCCGCGCACCTCGCTGGATGCCGCAATGGCGAATGCACGCACGTTGATGATCGCGCTCGCATCGATCATCATGCTGGTGGTGCTCGCGATCGGCTATCTGAGCGGCGCGATGGTGGTGCGGCCGCTCCGCCGGCTCGAGCAGAGCTTCGACGCCGCCCGCGAGCAGGGCTTCGCGCTGCGCATCTCGCATCGCCGCCGGGACGAGATCGGCGCGTTGTTCGACGGCTTCAACCGCCTCGCCGCCGAGATCGAGCCGCGGCTCCACGGCGTCGCAGTCGAGGAGCCCGCGCTCGACGCGACGCGCGTCCAGATCGCCCCGAAAAAGGCGGCCTGACATGTACATGCTCCAGCTGTTCGACATGGACGATTCGGTCCAGCCGATCGACGCACGTCTGTTGCGGGACGGCGCGATCAGCATCGGACGCGACACCAAGTGCGATTGGCCGATCGCCGATCCCGACCGTGCGTTGTCGCGCGAGCATTGCGAGGTCGCGGCCTCGACCGACGGGCTGATCATCCGTCCGATCGGCACCAATGGCGTGTTCGACGACGAGACCGGCGACCGCCTGCCCGATCTGGTCGACGTGCCGGTGGAGGTGCCGTTCACGCTTCGTCTCGGCCGTTTTCGTATCGCCGCCACCCGGGCGCCGCTTGACGACGAAGTCACCGATACCACCCGGACGATGGTGCTGACGCCGCCGCTCGGCGCGTCTAGTGCGATTCCCACCGACTGGCTCGATGCCCAGCCGATTGCGGCCTCGGGCGGCGAATCCCTCCTTGAGGCATTTTGCCGGGGCGCGGGTCTCGATGCGTCCTTGCTGTCCACCGAGGAACCGGCCGAGGTGATGGAGCGTGCCGGTGCGGTTTATCGTCAGATGGTGCTCGGCATTGCCGATCTGATGGTCGAACGCGATCGCGCGCGCGGGCGGTACAATCTCACCCGGACGACGATCGGCGGCTCGGGCAACAATCCGTTCAAATGGGCGCCGACCCAGCGTCTTGCGATCGATCTTCTGCTCTCCGGCGTCGGCGGCTTTCTGTCGGGGCCCGCCGCGATCAGCAGCTCGCTTCAAGACGTCAAGCGACACCTGATCGCCACCTTTGCGGGGTTGCAGGCGTCGCTCCGCCAGGCAGTGGCGACCTTCGATCCGCAGGCGATCGACGCTGCGGTGTCGAAAAATGGTTCGCTACTGAAATCGAAGCATGCGCTCCAGACGCAGGAGATCGAGGCGCGGCACGCCGATCTCTCGAAGCAGCTCGATGGCGCGGAGGGAACGCTCGATCGCGCCTTTGTGCAGGCCTATGCCGCGGCCGAGCAAGGCAAGTGAAAACAGCGGCTGCCACGTTCGGCGATCCGCCGGCCCCGCTCGCATTCCACTCCGTGTCGCGGAGCCATGTCGGTCGCGTGCGCAAGGTTAACGAGGACCGGGTCCTCGACCGCCCTGACCGCGCGCTTTGGGTGGTCGCCGACGGGATGGGGGGGCATCGCGGCGGGGACATCGCGGCAGATACCGCCATCGGCGCACTTCGTGCGCTTGCTGACGCAACGGCTCCGCTCACCCACACGACGATCCTCGGCGCGCTCGATTGCGCCAATGCGGAAATCCTCGCCCGCGGAGAGAGTGCCGGCGGCGTGATCGGCTCGACTATCGTCGTGCTGCACATCGCCGACGGCAAGGCGCAGATATTCTGGGCAGGGGACAGCCGCGCCTATCGTGCGCGTGCAGCCGGCTGGGAACAGGTGACGAGAGACCATAGCCTCGTCCAGCAACTGCTTGACACGGGCCTGATCGATCGCGAGCAGGCGGCGCACCATCCGCAAGGCCATGTGATTACGCGCGCGCTGGGGGTAGAGAGCGCCGTCGAGATAGAGACATTGTCGTTCCCCGTCGCGGGAGGGGACGTTCTGCTGCTCTGCTCCGACGGTTTGAGCCGCTCGTTGGACGAGGATCTTCCGGCCGGCCTCGAGTCGATCAACAGCGCCGACGAGATTCTTGCCCAGGCGCTTGATAAAGACGGTAGCGACAATATCAGCTTTGTGATCGTTTCCGTCGGCTAAATCTTTCAAATACAGAAGATTTCCCCGGCCATTCCGTCGCATCGCGAAGCGGGATGAGGAAATTGATGATCGCAAAGAGCCACCGGGGCAGCGGCTGGCGGAGGGAAGCCGCCGAAATCCTACATTGCAAGAAGGGGCGCGGGCACTCAGCGCTAGCGTGGCTCTCTGGCACGCCCCTCGCTGGAAGAAGGGGAATGGTCGTCGGCAGCGAGCCGCAGAACTCGGTCGCTGCGCTGCGGGGCTGCGAGGATTCGTCCGCCAACGACAGGCGTGCGCATGTCGCGAGAAATGGAAGAAGACCCTCGCCCAACCCTCTCCCGCGAAGGTGGGAGAGGGCTTTAAAGAAGGCCGGGTCTACTAGGCGAATACCCCCACGACCGACTTCACTTCGAGGAATTCGGCCAAGCCGAACTTGCCGTGCTCGCGGCCATTGCCCGATTGCTTGTAGCCGCCAAAGGGCAGGTTCGGGTCGGGCTGGCCGCCATTGACATAGACCATGCCCGCGCGCAGTCGCGGCGCGACGCGGCGGACGCTCTCGGCGTCGCCGAACACCACGGCGGACAAGCCGTAGTCGGTGTCGTTGGCAATGCGGATCGCGTCTTCCTCGTCCTCGTACGGGATGATCGTGACGACGGGTCCGAAAATCTCCTCGCGCGCGATCGTCATGTCATTGCGGACGTTGGAGAAGAGCGTCGGCTTGACGAAGTAGCCGGTCTCGATCCCGTCCGGACGGCCGGGGCCACCGGTCTCGAGCTTCGCGCCTTCTTCCAGACCCTTGGCGATCAGGCCCTGGATCTTGTCCCACTGGCTCTTGTTGACCACCGGACCGATATGGCGGCCTTCGGCAGAAGGATCGCCGACCTGTGTGCCCTTCATCATCTCGGCGGCGAGCGCGGCGACCTGCTCCTGCAGGTGCCTGGGGACGAGCAAGCGGGCAGGGGCGATGCAGCTCTGGCCCGAATTCATCAGGACGCTGAACAGGGTACCGGGCACCGCCTTGGTGATGTCGGCGCTCTCCAGCACCACCGACGGCGACTTGCCGCCGAGTTCCTGATGGACGCGCTTGACCGTGTCCGCAGCATTCTTGGCGACGAGCACGCCGGCACGCGTCGAGCCGGTGAAGCTGACCATGTCGACGTCGCGGTGCTTCGATAGCGCCGTGCCGACACCGGGGCCGTCGCCGTTGACGAGGTTGAACACCCCGGCGGGCACGCCCGCCGCGTCCAGCACTTCGGCGAAGATCGCGGCGCAGCCCGGCGCTTCCTCGGACGGCTTGAGCACCATCGTGCAGCCGGCGGCGAGGGCAGGGGCGACCTTCGAGACGATCTGGTTGAGCGGCCAGTTCCACGGCGTGATCATCGCGACGACGCCGATCGGCTCATGGACGACGAGGCTGTTGCCGATCTGCTCCTCGAACGCGAACTCCCTGAGCGCGCGGATCGCCGCCATCAGATGGCCGATACCCGAGCCGACCTGCGCCGTCTTGGCCAGGCTGAGCGGCGCGCCCATTTCGAGGCTGATCGCCTCGGCCATGTCGGCTGCCCGGGCCTTGTACGACCCGAGCACGCGTTCGATAAGCGCGATCCGCTCGTCGACGCTGGTCCGCGAGAAGCTTTCGAACGCGCGTTTGGCCGCCGCTACTGCCTTGTCGACATCCGCGGCGGAGCCCAAAGTGATCTCGCTGACGGCTTCCTCGGTGGCGGGATTGATCACGGCGTGGCGCGTGCCGCCCTCGCTTTCGACCCAGGCGCCGTCGATATAGTGCTTCAGATTGCTGCGCATCCTCGTCCCCGATTCGAACTTTCGGTATGGCGACTAGATGGCGGGCGAGCGGTGCGGTTGCAAGCCGCAAACCGTTATTGGGGGCGCTCGTCCTCGCGCGCCTGTCGCAACAGGCTGCGACCCCATTGGAACAGTCCGATGCCGGTCAAGGTGGGAATCCCACCAAGCAGCAGCGGTAGAATCACGCTGCTCGGCTCCCCCTCGCCGAGAAACATCAGGAAGAAGAAGCCGGTACAAAGCCCGCAAAGCCCCGCGACGAGCAGGCCGATCGCGATCAGCACCGCGCCGAAGAATCCCTTCACAGCCGCTCCCCCGCTCTTGCCCGGGCCAACACCTCTGCACCTTCGGCCCCCGGCCGGTAATAGCTGTTATATGTGTCGAACGGGATGATCTGCGCGTCGGGCGTCACGAAATGGATGCAGCTGCGCTTCACCGTGCCGAGATCGAAATTGTAGCGATCGAGGAACTGGAGGATCACCACCCGGAAGCTGTTGGCATAGCCCAGCTGCGCGGGGACGATCGCCTGGGGCAGGCAGCAGAGCAGTCCGGCGAGCTTCTCCTCGGTGTTCGCATCGGCGGTGGCGAGGCTGAGCAGTTCCATGATTTTCTGCATCAGCGCCGGATGATCCTCATAGGCGACGGTATTGGGCCCTTCGAGGATAAGCTCGCGCGGCAGCAGGGACGTGATCGGGGTGACGCTTTTGCCCTCGCGCAGGCCATAGCCGATGCAGATCTGGTCGGGATTGCAAGGCAATGGGATCATGTCCTCCAGCCCGAACACCCCTGATTTCGCGATCTCGCGGCGGATCTGCGTGGGCAGGACGCGATTGGCCTTCGCGTCGAAGCCGTGGTTGCGCCCGGCATCCTGCACCGGCTGGAAGGTGACGCCGCGGACGCACGACCAGGTGAGCGCGTGGGCGACGATGTCGGCGGCCTCATGGTCGTTGACGCCGCGTTTGACGGTGCAGACGAGGGTGGTCGACAGGCCGATACGTTCGAGCGCTTCGAGCGCCTCGCGGCGAATCCGGGAGAGGCGCGCGCCGCGGAGGTTCAGCAGGGCGTCGTCATCCATGCTGTCGAACTGGAGATAGATTTCGAGCCGCGGCATGTACGTCGCGAGCCGGGCGACGAACTCGGGATCCTGCGCGATACGCACGCCATTGGTGTTGATCATCGCGTGGCGGATCGGCCGCGCCTTTACCGCGTCAAGGATCTCGAAGAATTGCGGGTGGATGGTAGGCTCGCCGCCCGAGAGCTGGACGACGTCGGGCTCGCCCTCGCTGGCGACGAGGGCGTCGAGCATGCGCTCGATCGTGGCGAGCGGGAGGTGCGCGCCATGCACGTCCTCGGCATCGGCGAAGCAGACCGGGCAGGCGAGATTGCACGCCGAGTTGATCTCGACGATCGCGAGGCAGCTATGCTGCTCGTGATCGGGACATAGTCCGCAATCGAACGGGCAGCCGGCCGCGGTGCGGGTCTGCGCGGTCAGCGGGCGGTCGCCGGGCTTGAGCCAGAGCTTTTGCGAGCGCCAATAATCGAGGTCGTCGCTGATCAGCGTCTTCTGGACGCCGTGATCGCGGCAGCGCTTGAGATAGAAGACCTGTTCGTCCTCGATGATCACCTTTGCGGGGACGGGGACTAGGCAGGTCTCGCACAGGCTCGTGGTCTGGCCGTGGAAGATATAGGGCGCAGCCTTGCGCTCAGACGGTGCGGGTTCGGCGAGCATCGCGCGCGATCCAGGTGAGTGCATAAGCGGCCAGCCCCAGCATGAGAAAGTGAAACAGGTTTAGCGGCCCCAGCAGCGGTGGATAGGGCTTGAGGAATTCCCAGGCGAAACGCTGCGCGGCGTAAGCGAGGACGAACCAGTGGAAGCCGGTGCGCACTGCCCAGTCGCGATGCCGCACGATCGCGCGGCAATAGAGCGCGAGGAATGCGGCCATGCTGAGCGATTCGTAGATCTGCACCGGGTGACGGCCGATGCCGTCGCCGAGATCGACCGCCCAGGGCAGGGGCGTCGGCGTGCCGTAGGTACCGTCGGCGAGGCCGGCGAAGAGACAGCCCCAGCGGCCGATCACGATCCCGATGGCGAGCGGGATGACGAACGGCCCGCCGGTAGATTCGCGCACGCCGTGGCGCCATTTCCACAATTCGACGCCAGTTATCGCGCCGGCCAGCGCGCCGCCGATGCTGTGCGACGGGGCGGGGACGGCGAAGCGCAGGCTGTTCAGCGAGCCGAACAGCCAGGCTCCCGCGAGCGCGCCCAAGCTCAAGGCTATGAAATATCCGGGCCGGGTCTGGCGAGCGAGCCGCTCGACCGCGCTGCGGCGATGGCGATAGACCCAGCGCGCGCCGAGCGCGGCGACTGCCCAGCTGGCAGCATCCCCGGCATAATGGAGCCAGGGCGCTGTCGGGACGGTGATCATGTGGCGAGGCTAAAGCGGGGGTGGCGGAATTCAAACCAAAAGGGCGCCCGGACAAGCTCCGGACGCCCCTGGTCTGTCGTGATCCCTGCGGATTACGCGCTGTAGTACATGTCGTATTCGACCGGGCTCGGCGTCATCTCCCAGCGGGCGACTTCGGCGCGCTTGATCTCGACATAGGCAGCGATCTGGTCGCGGCTGAACACGTCGCCCTTGAGCAGGAACTCCTGATCGGCCTCAAGGCTGTCGAGCGCTTCGCGCAGCGACCCGCACACGGTCGGGACCTGCTCGAGCTCGGCCGGCGGCAGATCGTAGAGGTTCTTGTCCATCGGGTCGCCCGGATGGATCTTGTTCTGGATGCCGTCGAGGCCGGCCATCAGCAGCGCCGCATAAGCGAGATACGGATTGGCGAGCGCGTCGGGGAAGCGGAACTCGACGCGCTTGGCCTTGCTGCCGGCGCCATACGGAATGCGGCACGAGGCCGAACGGTTGCGCGACGAGTAAGCGAGCAGCACCGGCGCTTCGTAACCCGGGACCAACCGCTTGTAGCTGTTGGTGGTCGGGTTGGTGAAGGCGTTGAGCGCCTTGGCGTGCTTGATCACGCCACCGATGAAATAGAGGCACATGTCGCTCAAGCCCGCATAACCGTTGCCGGCGAACAGCGGGTTGCCCTTGTCCCAGATCGAAATGTGGGTGTGCATGCCCGAGCCGTTATCTTCCTTGATCGGCTTGGGCATGAAGGTCGCGGTCTTGCCATAGGCATGCGCGACCTGGTGGACGACGTACTTGTAGATCTGCATGCGATCGGCGGTCTGGACGAGCGTGCCGAAGGTCAGGCCGAGCTCGTGCTGCGCGGCGGCGACCTCGTGGTGGTGCTTGTCGCAGGGCAGGCCCATTTCGAGCATCGTCGCGACCATCTCGCCGCGGATGTCGACGGCGCTGTCGACCGGTGCGACCGGGAAATAGCCGCCCTTGGCGCGCGGACGGTGGCCGAGATTGCCGGCCTCATATTCCTTGCCCGAATTGCCCGGCAGCTCGATATCGTCGATCGCGTAATAGCTGGTCGAATAGCTGTTCTCGAAGCGGACGTCGTCGAACATGAAGAACTCGGCCTCGGGGCCGACATAGACGGTGTCGCCGATGCCGAGCGTCTTGAGATAGGCTTCCGAGCGCTTGGCGGTCGAGCGCGGATCGCGGGCATAGAGCTCGCCGGTCGACGGCTCGACGATGTCGCACACCACGATCAGCATCGGGGTCGCCGAGAACGGATCGATCCACACCGCGTCGAGATCGGGCTTGAGGATCATGTCGGACTCGTTGATCGCCTTCCAGCCCTCGATCGACGAACCGTCGAACATCAGGCCGTCGGTGAGCTCATCCTCGCCGATCACCTTGGCGACCATGGTGAGGTGCTGCCACTTGCCCTTGGGATCGGTGAAGCGGAGGTCGATCCACTCGATCTCGTGCTCCTTCACCATCTTCAGGACGTCATTGGCCGAATTCGCCATCGCTAAACCCTTTCGCTCTCTTTCGTCTGCCCGCCGAATCGGGCAATAAAATTACCGGCTCGCGCGCCGCAATATTACAGTGCTGCGCTGCGTCAAATCATTCGAAGTGGACTATGGAAAGTCCGAGATCGATCTCCCCCAGCCAGCGCAAGGGCGGGCGGCGAGCGGCCGTCCCATCGCCGACGTGGCAGAGCCTTCGCTTCGCGCTCGCGAAGACGAGGAGCAGCGCCTGAACGCTGTCGATCCCCACCGCCGACCCTCGAACGGTTTCGCCATCGGGAAAGCCGATGGTGTACAAGCACCGCCACGGTGGATTGCCGGGGTCAGCGTCAAGCTCCGGGTCGGGGTACGGCTCGGGCTTGTGAAACCGCAGCTCCACGACGCCGTCATCGCGCTCGAATATGCGGCTCGCGATGACGTCGCCGACATCAGATGGCATTCTCATTGCGCTCGCCGGTGCGGATGCGCAGCGCGGTCTCGACCGGGATCACGAAGATTTTGCCGTCGCCGATCCGGCCGGTCTGCGCGGCCGTCGCGATCGCCTCGACCACCCGATCGGCGAGGCTGTCGTCGACCACCACCTCGAGCTTCACCTTGGGGAGGAAGTCCACCACGTACTCGGCGCCGCGATAGAGCTCTGTATGGCCCTTCTGGCGGCCAAAGCCCTTGGCTTCGGTGACGGTGATCCCGCTGACGCCCACTTCGTGCAGCGCCTCCTTCACTTCATCGAGCTTGAACGGCTTGATGATCGCTTCGATCTTTTTCACGTGTTCCCCCAAAGGAGTGAGGCAGAGCTCCCCGTAGCGCGCGTCTGGCAACAACCGTGCCAGAGGCAGAGTCGAGGAAGTCCCTCGGGTCGCACGCCGCGCGAGGCTTAACAAGTGCCTGTCAAACGGGCAGCAGGCATGCTGCTGCCTGATTGGAGGGCACGGCGAGGCCGCTGCGGCTGTCAATAGTCGACATGCCTAGAACGTCGCGCCAATCAAATGCTCGCCACGAAGGCCGATCCGTATTAGCAAATTGAACGCCGCGTCGGGGGGACTGCCGCGGGTTCAGGAACAGATCGAAAGAGAGACATGAAGATCCGCACGATTCTGGGCGCCGCGCTCGCGGCTGCATTCGCGCTGGCGCCGATGCCCGCGGCAGCGCAATTCGGAGGCCTGGGCGGCCTGGCCAAAAAGGCCGGGATCGGTCTGCCGAGCCTGCAGAAGGCGCCGATCAGCACCAGCCTGAAGGACGCCAAATGGGGCGCCCCCGATCGGGATGGCTTCACCCCGCGCGAGCCCAAGCGCTCGCTGATGCAGCTCCAGCGTACGCCGAATGGCGGCTTCGTGCTCCAGCCCGGCTATTATGATTTCCACGACCAGAGCTATTGCCTGCACGCCGGCACGCACGGGCCGGGCGGCGGCGACGGTTATCTCTACGGCCCGACCAAGGGCTCGGCCGAAGACGCGGTGATGTCGATCGTGCGCAATTCGGTGAACCATCCCGAGATCGACCAGCATGACATCCAGACCTTGCTGTGGGCGATCGTCGCGCGGGCGAAGTTCGAGGATCTCTCGACCGAGCACAAGGCCATCGCCGCGCGGCTGCTCACGCCGCGCCAGCTCGCCTCGCTCAATCGCAATGCGCTCGACATGCTGACCACAGGTCCGCTCGCCGACAATCTGCCCGGACCGCTGCGGAGCGTTATGCAGGCGGAAGCCGATCTGCGCCGGATGCTGAGCTCGCCGGGCACCAGCTTCGCCGAACTCGAGCGCGTCGCGGTGCTCTCCGGCGCGGCAGGCATCGGACCGGGCAGCCAGGAAGTGCCTACCGGCCGCTGGAGTCTGCACCCCGACGGCTATTACATCCGCTATCTGCCGCGCAGCTACAGCAACACCGTGGTCGAGATCTGGGTGCCGCAGGGCAGCCCGGGCGTCGGCAAGGAATATGATCCGGCGACGCATATCGCGGTCCCGGGCAACACCAGCCGCCAGCGACTGATCCAGTCTGGGCGGGCGTATCAGTCACGTTGATCCCTTTTTCCTCTCCCCTTGATAGGGGAGAGGATAGCGAAGCTTGCCAGCTTGCTGGCTAGCGTAGCTTGGAGAGGGGTAGGGCGGCGCGGAGCGCCGCGCGGCCGCCTTGGGCCGCACCCCCTCACCCAGCTCCGACTAAGGCTCTGCGAGCCTAAGTCTGCACAACCCTCTCCCCCTTTCAGGAGGCGAGGGAAACAAGCTCAATAAGGCGGGTTGTGCAGGCCCTTGGGGCTGGTGGTGAAGATCTCGCATCCGTCCTCGGTAATCCCGATCGAATGCTCGAACTGCGCCGAGAGCGAGCGGTCGCGGGTGACCGCGGTCCAGCCGTCGTCGAGCAATTTCACATCGGGACGGCCGATGTTGATCATCGGCTCGACCGTGAAGAACATGCCCGGGCGCAGCTCGGGACCGGTGCCGGGGCGGCCGACATGGACCACTTCGGGCGCGTCGTGGAAGACCTGACCGAGGCCGTGCCCGCAGAAATCGCGGACGACGCCGTAGCGATGCTTTTCGGCATGACGCTGGATCGCGTGGCTGATGTCGCCGAGATGGTTGCCGGGCTTCGCCTGCTCGAGCCCGAGCATCAGGCACTCATAGGTCACGTCGACCAGCCGCCGCGCCTTGATCGGCACGTCGCCGACCAGATACATCCGGCTGGTGTCGCCATGCCAGCCGCCGAGCATCGGCGTGACGTCGATATTGACGATGTCGCCGTCCTTGAGCGTCCGATCGGACGGGATGCCGTGGCACACGACATGATTGATCGAGATGCAGCAGCTATGGGTATAGCCGCGATAGCCGAGCGTGGCGGGCACCCCGCCGCCGGCGATCGTCATGTTGCGGACGATGTCGTCGAGCTCTTCGGTGGTCACGCCGGGGACGACGTGCGGCACCAGTGCGTCGAGGATCTCGGCGGCGAGGCGGCCGGCCTTGCGCATACCTTCGAAGCCCGCGGGCCCGTGGAGCTTGATCGCGCCGTCGCGCGCCTGCGGCATGTCGTCGGTGACGGTGACATATTCGGTCATGCGTCGCGATATAGGCGTTTGCGCGGAGGTTTGCGAGGCTCTAGGCCGGGCAAATGAGCGAGCGCATCTGGACCGCGGCATTGGTGGTGATCGGCGACGAGATCCTCTCGGGCCGTACCCAGGACAAGAATGTCGCGCAGCTCGCGTCGTGGCTGAACGTGCAGGGCATAAGGCTGCGCGAGGTGCGGATCGTACCCGATGTCGAGAGCGCGATTGTCGAAGCGGTCAACACGCTCAGGGCGCGTAACGACTATCTGTTCACCACTGGCGGAATCGGGCCGACGCACGACGACATCACCGTCGACGCGATCGCTGCGGCGCTGGGCGTGGGCGTAGTGGTCCATCCCGAGGCGCGCGCGGTGCTGGAGGAGTATTATGCGAGCCGCGGCGGGCTGACCGAAGCGCGGCTGCGCATGGCGCGGGTGCCCGAAGGCGCCGATCTGATCCCGAACCGGATGTCGGGCGCGCCGGGGATCCGCGTCGGCAATCTCTTCATTCTCGCCGGCGTGCCGCACATCACCGCGGGCATGCTCGATGCTCTGACCGGCACCCTTGAAGGCGGGTTGCCGGTATTGTCGCGCACCGTCGGGGCGTGGGTCGCCGAAAGCGAGATCGCCGATCTGCTGCGCGAGACCGAGCGCGCGCATGCAGGCGTGGCGATCGGCAGCTATCCGTTTTTCCGCGAGGGACGCACGGGGGCGAACTTCGTCGTGCGGGCGACGAAGCAGGCGCTGGTCGATGCGACGGTCGCGGCGCTGATCGACGGGCTGCGCGCCGCGGGGCGGGAGCCGGTCGACGGCGGGATCTAGGTCGCGCCGGGGGGATGCGCGCAAAATCCTCCCCCGCCGGGGGGAGGTGGCGCCGAAGGCGACGGAGGGGGAGGACTCATTGCGCTCAGTGATTCCTCCCCCTCCGTCATGCTGCGCATGCCACCTCCCCCTGGCGGGGGAGGATTGGGGAGTCACAAGGCCTACTTCGCCAAATCCTGGATCACGCGCTTGTAGAAGGTCACTGCCGGCGCGATCTCGCCCACCGGAATCCGCTCGTTGAGCCCATGCGCGAAGCTGTCGCTCGATTTCATGAAAAGCGGGCTGACGCCGTAGCTCGCCACGCCTTTGCCGCGGAACCACATGCTGTCGGTCGCCCCCGCCGACATCACCGGCACCACCGGCACGTCGGGGAAGCGCGCATGCACGGCCTTGGTGATCACCTTCATCAGCTCGGGGCGCAGCGGCGACGCGTCGCTCGGCACCGAGCCGCTCTCGATCTTGGTCACCTTGACCGCGGGATCGCCGATCACTTCGGCGAGCTTCGCCTGCACGTCGGCGATCGGCGTGCCGGGGAAGATCCGGCAATTGATATTGGCCGTGGCGCGCTGCGGCAGGGCGTTGGGTGCGTGACCGGCATTCGCCATGGTCGCGACGCAGGTCGTGCCGGTCTGGCCGACATAGCCGGGGTCAGCGCGCAGCGCCGCCCGCGCCTCCAGATCCTCGGGATTGGCGGCGAAGCGGCGCATCGCGTCGGCGAGCCGCGCGTCGGGCGTGCGCGCCGCCGTCGCGGCCCAGCTCGCCTTGGTGATCTCGTTGACCTGGCCGGGGAATTCATAGGCCTGGATCTTCTGCAGCGCGGCAGCGAGCTGATAGATCGCATTGGCCTTGCGCGGCGCGCTCGAATGGCCGCCCGGATTGGTGACGCTCAGCTCGAAATCGGCATAGCTCTTCTCGGCGCCCTGCACTCCGAACATCACCGGCTTGCCGGTCTCGTCCATGTCGCCGCCGCCGCCGTCGATGTTGAGCAGCAATTCGGCGTCGTGATATTGCTCGGCGAGCGCGGCAGTCGTCTTCATCCCCGTTTCCTCGTCGCCCGAATAGAGCAGGAGGATGTCGCGGCCGGGTTTGAAGCCTTCGCGCTTGAGCTGGATCATCGCGGCGGTGAAGGTCGAGACGTCGAACTTGTTGTCACTCGAGCCGCGGCCGAACAGATAGCCGTTCTCGACCACCGGCGTGAACGGATCGCGCTCCCAGTCGGCCGGCTTGGCCTCGACCACGTCCATATGGCCCGAGATCAGGATCGGCTTGGCGCCGTTCTTGGCCTTGCCGGTGCCGCGGTAGCGCGCGACCAGATAGGCAGTGTCGCCAAGCTTCTCGACCCGGACATCGGCGTCGGCGAACCCGCCGGCGACGAGCTGCGACTTGAGGTAATTGGCATAGTCGAAGGTCTGGTTACCTTCGCCCGAAACGGTCCGGAAAGAGATGCCGCGCTTGAGCAATTCGAGCGCCTGCGCCTCGGCCGGGGAGGCAGTCTGGGCCTGTGCCGAACCCGCGGCGAGCGCCACGGCGAAGAAGGTCGCGAGGTGGCGCATGCGGTGGGAGCTCCAGTCAAGTGTGACCCGGGCAAAGGGAATCACCCGGTGCTGCACTGGCTACGCAGGGCCGCGATGCGCGTCAATCGGGCTGCAGCCGTTGTATCCTCCCCCGCCAGGGGGAGGTGGCGCCGAAGGCGACGGAAGGGGGAGGTAAGCGACACATAAGCCGTCGTGCTTCCTCCCCCTCCGTCAGGCTGCGCCTGACACCTCCCCCTTGCGGGGGAGGATTTAAGGCCGGGCGCCCATGTCCGGTCAGTACAGGAAATTGGAGCGGGTGAAGGGAATCGAACCCTCGTCGTAAGCTTGGGAAGCTTCTGCTCTACCATTGAGCTACACCCGCGCGGCAGCCCGGTTGCCACAGGGCATGGCTGCCGGTCAATCGGCGAATGTGGCTTTCGGGATGTGGGTGATCCGGCACGCGAGGTCGGCTTCGCCACTGGCGACGATATAATGATCGCCCGCATCGGCGATGCCGGTGGTGAACACCACGTCGCGGACGTACATCTTGTCCTCGAGCGGGCGGGTGAGCTCGGCATTGGGTTCGAGCAGCGGCGCGTGCTCGGTGCGGAGCACCTTGGACGGATCATGCTTGTCGAGGATCGACCAATAGGTCCGGTAGATGCCGACGATCTCCTTGGGCTCGACGCCGTGCCAGAGCGTCAGCCAGCCCTGGTCGGTGAGGATCGGCGGGGTGCCGCCGCCCATCCGCGCAGTGTGCAGGGTCGCGGCATGGGGGCGCAGGCCGGGGTCGCGATGCGGCTTCCAGTGGAGCGCGTCGGGCGAAGTGGCGAGATTGATCGACGGGCCGCCGCGCCATTCGCTGTTCGGCGGATAGGTGAAGTAGAGATCGCCCAAGGGCCGGGTCTGCGCCCAATATCTGTCGCCAATCAGCCCTTCGAAGATCAGCATGTCCTTGTTCTGATGGTCGAGGACCACGTCCTCGAAGATCCAGTCGAGGCCGTTGGTCGAGCTGTAGAGCGTGGTGCAATGGCGTTCCGGACTGACCGAGCAAGTGGTCATCAGCCAGCGTTCGCCGACCTTCGAGACGCGCGCGTCCTCGACGCCATAGCATTGGAAGCTGGCATGCGGGGCGATCGCGTTGTCGTAATGGATCTGCACCAGCTCGAGCCCGTCCGAGGAGAGCTCGACCGGCAGGATCCACGAGAGCGAGGTCAGCGCCATCACCTTCCAGCGGCCGCCGCGGATCAGGAATTTGCGCGGGTCGGCGGTGTCGACCTGGTCGAGCGGCCAGGCGTCGAGCACATATTTGCCGTCCTCCCATCGGATCGCGTGGACATGGCCGTCGAAGATCGGCGTGCGCAGCGCCTCCGCCACACGCACGAAGATCGCGAGATTGCCGTTAGGCAGCCGGGTCAGCGCGGGATTGAACGCGCCGAGCACGTACGTCTCGGCGCCGAGATGCCCGGCGAGCGGCGAGCGCGACAGGTCGATGTCGTCAGGCCCGAAGACGAGCCGGTCGGTGGCGAAGCTCATCGCGTCTGGAGGCGGGGCTCGACGCGCATCAGCGACACGACGGTGCGGCGCGGCTGGGTGAGCATGAAATGGGTCGCAGCGGCGATGTCCTCGGCGCGGAGCATGTCGCCCTTGTGGATCATCTCGCGCTGCTTCTCGGGCGGGATGTCGGGGAGCTGCATGTCGGAGCCGGTCAGGCCGGGCTCGATATTGCCGACCTTGATGTCCTTCTCGGCAAGCTCCTTGCGCAGCGCCTCGGCGAAGGCTTCGACACCGGTTTTGGTCGCAACATAGACGGTCGATTCGCCGCCGCGGGATACGGCGGACATCGAGCCGATGAAGACGATATCGCTGCCCGGGCCCATCCGGTCGACCGCAGCCTTGGCGACGGTCATGTGCGAGGTGAGGTTGGTGTCGACGGTGTAGCGGATGTCCTTCGCGTCGGTGTCGTCGAGCCCGTCGGCGGCGAGGCCGGCGTTGATCACCGCGATGTCGACGCCGCCGAGGAAGCGTTCGCCTTCGGCGACGAAGCGCTCGACGCCTTCCTGCGTCGCGAGGTCGACATTGATCCCGTCACCGTCGCCGACTTGGCGGATCCGCGCTAGCGCGTCGTCGAGATGCTCGGGGGTGCGGCCGCAGACGAACACCTTCGCGCCCTCGGCGGCAAGCAGGATCGCGATGGCGCGGCCGATTCCGGTGGTGCCCCCGGTGACGAGTGCGCGGCGGCCGGCGAGGCTCGGCTGTTGGGTATGCGCGTCGGTGTCGGCGCGGACGGGCGGTTCGGCGAGATCGGACATGGCGCGGCTCCTGATGGCTCGCGCGAACAAGGTTCGGAGGCGACGATGGTTCCAGTGAACTCCCTCTCCCCTTCAGGGGAGCATCGAGTGAAGACAGCCGCCGGCTGTCTTCAGATCGCGCGGGGCGCGATCGGCTCGACGCTGGTCAGGGAGAGGAGCAAGTGCGATGCGCCGTCGATATGCCCCTCTCCCGGCTTCGCTTTGCTCAGCAACCCTCTCCCCGCAAGCGGGGAGAGGGAATGGGTTACCACGCCACGGTGATCCGACCGTCGGCGGGAACGTGGAATTCCATCCGGTCGTCGACTTGTTCGCCGCGGACGCGGTCGCCTTCCATCGTGGTGACGGTGAACTCGGGGAGCTTCGCCTTGCCCGTCCGCAGCAGGCATAGCCGCGCCTTGCAGCCCTCGGCGCCGCCGAGCTGGAAGCTCAGCGACTTGTCGCCCGGACGATCGCTCGCCAGCAGGAAATGGTCGCAGAAGATGCGGAAAGGGGCGTTGCTGACGCTGTGAAAGGCACGGCTGGCGAAGACGAAGGCGGCGCCGGCGCCATAGATCTCCTGACCGACCTGGCCGGCTTTCTGGCCGTCGACATAGAGGTCCTCGACCGGGAAGGAGAGATTCCGGTCGATATACGAGTTGCGGACATTGTCGGTCTCGATCGCTTCCTCGGGAAGCGCGTCGGGGTAATAATACCAGGCCCGGTCGAGCGCGTAGCGGCAATATTCGCTGAGCAGCAGCCGCACCGCCGGGAGCACGTCGGGGCCGCTGTCCTTGAGGAAGCGCTCGAATGCCGCGAAGCTGTCGAAGCATTCGTACATCGCCATGTACGGCGCATCGTGGAGCGCGGTCACGCCGAGGAAGTTCCTGTAATATTTGGCATAGCCAATCTCGGACTCCCACATTGCGTTGTTGTGGAAGAAGCTGGCGAGGAAGACATAGGCCTGATCGAGATAGGTCCTCTCGTTGGTGATCCGCCACAGCCGCAGACA
Organism: Sphingomonas psychrotolerans; assembly: GCA_032334595.1. GTDB lineage: Bacteria > Pseudomonadota > Alphaproteobacteria > Sphingomonadales > Sphingomonadaceae > Sphingomonas > Sphingomonas psychrotolerans_A. The sequence continues at coordinate 207,214 of JALMLT010000003.1, forward strand.
GGCGGCCGCGCCCCAGGCGGTCAGATTGGCTTGGTAGTTGAGCTCGAAGCGCATGCCCCGAGTCGCGTCGATTCCCGCGCGCGCTTCGTCGAGGAAGCGCTTGTCGTCGGTCAGCTCAAAGGCCTGTAGCATGACATAGGCATAAATGCCGCCGACATCCGTCTGGCCGAGTCCCTCGTCATCGCGGGCAGCGGTGATCACCTCACGATTGGTGACATTGTACTGGATCGGCCATTTATATTTGAAGTGGTGCGCGGAATCGATGCCATAGTCGATCGACTGGAGGAACAGCCGCTCGGCCTTCTTGTTGCCGTCGATGGCGAGGCGGCCGAGGTTGAGTAGCGGATGGTAGAGATACCAGCTGTCGACTGCGTCCTTGTCCTTGTCGGCGCCAACATTGGGCAGATAGCGGCGCATCGTCCTGAGTTTCGGATCGTAGAATTTGCGCAGCCCCGCCTCGAATTCGTCGAGCAGCGGGATTTCCTCCTTCTTCCACGCCTCATAGTCGCGGATGGAGGAGAGCACCGACAGCTGAACCATCGAGTCCGGATATTCGGTGGCGGTATAGGGGTGGATGTAGCGGAAGCCGTAATGGCGGATCGTCGCCTCGGGCGCCTGATCGAGATCCTTGAGCGAGCGCTCGGCGCGGTCGACCCAGTCGTGATATTCGGTCTCGGGATGGTCGAGCCGGCGATAGACCGCTCCGAGCTGCCCAAGAAAACGCGCCGCCATTGCGGTCTCGTCGCCGCGTGGATCCTCGTGAAAGGCGAGATAGGTGTCTGAGATAGCGGTTTCCTGCCCCTCGGGTAGCGGATCGAGCGGGGGTTTGCCCTTCTGCGGGGCGGTGGGGGGCAGATAGCCGATCTCGGGCCATTCGCCGCCGACGGCGCCGTCGGGGGTGGTGCCGGTCGCTGCGAAATAGGGGTTCAGCGTGGTGAGGTTCTGGAAATAGAGCGTGCTGCCGAAGCCGGGCTCGGTCTGTCGGAAATAGGTATAGCCGGCGTTCATCCCGCGTTGCGCCGCCTCGACCTGCCCGACCGATCGCGCAGGATCGTCGCGCTCGTCGAGCGGATAGAGGTCGCGCGGCAGGAACGGCACGAGCAGGGGAACTTGCGGCGTCAGCCGGGTGGTGACGCGCAGGATCGGCACTTCGTCTTCGTAGAGCCGGAAGGCGACGCTCTGCCGGCCAATGACGCAATCGAATTCGAGCCGCAGGGCTTCGCCCTCTTCGGCCTTGCCGGTGCGGACCTTGCCGCAGCCGCCGGGTGCATGTGCCGCGCGCAATGCCAGCCCGCCGCGGCCCTTGCGGCGGATGATCGCCCAGAGCGAATCGCGTCCGGCGCTGATCTCGATGTCGAGGTCGCCGAGCCTGATGGTCGTGACCTGCTCCATCGAACCGGCGCGAAGCTCCTCGCGGAGCAGCAGGACATTGGGGCTGACGCCCGGGAGCTTGCCGGCCTTTGCCGGTCGGGTCGGGAGGGTGTCGAGATCGGCCATGCGGCGGACAACCCTGCGGAAAGCAAATCGTTTCGGAGGCTAATTTTGTTTAGCCTGAAGCCGCTGGCGGCGCAGGAAGCGCGCGCGGACCTCGGCCTCGCGGAGCAGGGAGGCGGGGATGAAGGTGAGCGTGCGCAGCCCTGCGACGGTCGAGACGTTGCGGACGGTGCGGCGGGTCTGGTTGAGCACCTGCTCGAGCATCTCGCTCCGCTTGATCTCGCCGCTTTCGGTGACGAGTGTCAGCCGGTGGATCGCATAGAGCCCGATCACGCCCGAGATCAGGAAATAGAAGTCCCATTGGGAGAGGCGCAGCGGAGAGACGAGTGCCACGCCTTCGGGGCTGGTCCACCGCAGCAGAATCTGGAACTCGCGCGCGGCGAAGAAGTCCGCAAAGGCACCGCCGAGGATCGGGGCGAGACCTGCCGCGACCGCGGTGGCGAGGCCGGCAGTGGCGACATAGGCAGTCGACTGCCCCTTGGGCGAGAGCTTGAGCGCGATGCTGGTGGTGGCGAGCGTAGCGCCCGCGACCGCGGAGCCCATGAACAGATGGAGCACCACCAGATAACCGATCAGCCACGGGCCGTGCGCGATCTGCGAGGCGCCGATCATCCCGACGATACACAGGATGTAGGTCGGCGCGGCGACGAGCAGCACCGACTTGTTGGCGAAGCGATCGGCGAGCGTCCCCCAGTTGCGCAGGGCGATCAGGTTGGACATCTGGCTGACCACGCTCAGCACCATCACGAAGGTCATGTCATAGCCGAGCTGCCTGACGATGAAGACGGTGAAGAACGGCGTCGCGAGATTGATCGCGAATTGCCAGCTGGCGAGGAAGACCGTCAGGCGGCGGAAGTTCATGTCCGCCAGCGGCTCGCGCAGCAAGGCGAGCAGACCGAGCTGGCGTTCGGGTCGTGGCGGCATCGCCGGCTCGGGAATGCGCGCGGTCTGCCACGCGCTGATCAGCCCGGCGAGGAAGCCCAGGCCATAGAGCACGCCGAAGACCAGGCTGCGCCAGTCCGAACCTTCGGCGGTGCGGTCGAGCACGATCGCAGCGGCAATTCCGGCGACGAGGCTGACGGCCGCGGCATAGGCGCTGCGGCGCGAGAACACCCAGCCGAGCCGGTCCTCGGGAGCAAGGTCGCGCATCCACGCGTTCCACGCGCAACCGCCCACGGCCGCCATCCCGCACAGGATCAACTGTGCGAAGACCAGCGCTGCGATTGCGAGATTGGTCGGGAGGAAGGGCGCGAGCGCCATCAGCGCGAGCATCGCCCGCCCGACCAGGCTGGAAAACACCGAGATCGCCTTGCGCATCCGGAAATGCTCGACGAGCAGGATCGTCGGCGCCTGGAGCAGCTGGCCGAGAAAGGGTGCGCTGGCCAGCACGCCGATCACGAGGTTCGACGCGCCGAGATGGAGCGCGAGCGCGGTCAGGATCACGCCGCTGGTCAGCGCCGTGGCGGCACTGGCGAAGGCGCCTTCGGTTACGACCTGACGGAGCGCCTTGCCGCGCTCTTCCTCGCTGACGCTGGTCTGGGGCGTGAGCGGCATCGTTCCACCTTTGCTGCGATGCAGGAGAAAGGCTCGGGCGCTCGACGGGTTCCATTGCTGCGGGAGATGGAAGGCAACGCTTGAACGTCTGGGGATGCTCGAAACGTAACCGGCGTGCAAATCCCAACCTTCGTTCGCCCTGAGCTTGTCGAAGGGCGTATTTCTACCTCACGCCGACACGAAGGTGCTTCGACAAGCTCAGCACGAACGGGATGGGTTGTCCCCTCACTGGCATGCCTCCGGTCCTGATAATCGTTACGGCCGGGAAGCGACCAAAACTGGCTTCGCGCGTTGCGGCGGGCATGGAAACGCTCTGGTTCATCACCAATCCCAATTCCGGCACCGCGACCCGCGCCAAATGCGAGGCGCTCGAGGCGGTGTTCGCCGAAAGCGGGCTCAAGCTGGCGGGGCGTACCGAATTTCCCGAGCAGAAGCTGCCGAAACCCCAGGAGCTCGATAGCGCCAAGGTCGACACCGTCGTGCTGTTCGCCGGCGACGGAACGATCAACGCGGCGCTCTGCGCGCTCGAGAAATGGGAAGGCGCGTTCCTGATCCTGCCCGGCGGCACGATGAACCTGCTCGCCAAGGGGCTGCACAGCGAGACCGATCCGCACAAGATCGTCCACGCGGCGCACAAATGCGATCGGCGCGTGGCGCTGCCTTATGTGATCGCCGGCAAGCACCGCGCGTTCGTCGGGCTGATCCTCGGACCGGCGGCGTCGTGGTTCCGCGCGCGCGAGGCCGTCCGCAACGGCAAGGTCAAACGGCTGTTCGCGGCAGTACGTGGCGCACTGCGCAAGACCTTCGGCGAGCGCGGCATCCGGGTCGAGGGCGCAGCCGCCCTCAGTGACGAATATCAGGCGGTGTTCGTCACCCCCGATCTGCACGGGCTCGAGGTCGCCGCGGTCGATGCGCGCGACTGGGGCTCGATCGTCCAGCTCGGCTGGGACTGGCTGACCGGCGACTGGGTCGCCGCGCATGCGGTGACCGAGGGCTGGACGCAGGAATTGCGCGTCCACGGCCGCAAGCCGGTGATGGCGCTGTTCGACGGCGAACCGGTGACGCTCCAGCCGCACGAGAAGATCCGCTCGGGCAAGAGTCTCGAGACATTCATCGCCACCCGCAAGGACGAGGAGGTACCCGCGCCATGACTCGCCTGTTTCACGTCAGCGACGTCCATTTCGGCCGCGAGGATCACGAGGCGATCGACTGGTTCGGCCGCAAGGTGCAGGAAGAGCAGCCCGACGCGGTGATCATGACCGGCGACCTGACGATGCGCGCCCGCGCCAGCGAGTTTGCCGCCGCGGGCAAGTGGCTGGAGAGCCTCGGCCGGCCGGTGACGGTGGAGGTCGGCAACCACGATCTGCCCTATTTCAATCTGTGGGCGCGCTTCGTCACGCCGTACAAGCGCTACAAGGCGATCGAGCGGATGATCGAGAAGCCGCTCGACGTGAAGGGCGTCAGCGTGGTGCCGCTCAAGACCACCGCGCGGTTCCAGTTCCGGACCAACTGGTCGAAGGGCTATGTCAGCACGCGCTCGCTGCAGGAGTCGCTGTCGCTGGTCGAGGCCGTGCCCCCGGGCGATCTGGTCTTCATCGCTGCGCACCATCCGCTGATCGAGGGCGGCACGCGTGCCACCTCGCAGACCCGCCGTGGCCGCGCGGCGCTCGAGGCGCTGGCAACGGCGGGGGCGCATGCGGTGCTTACCGGGCATGTCCACGATCCGTTCGACATCGCGCACGAAGTCGAGGGACGCACGGTGCGGCTGATCGGCGCGGGCACCTTGTCAGAGCGGGTGCGCGACAAGCCGCCTTCGTTCAACGAGATACGGATCGAGGGCGGCAGCTTCGAGACGATCGCCCGGTTCAAGGGCGAGGCCGCGGTGGCGCTTTAACGCAATCTCCCCTCCCTGCTTGCAGGGAGGGGTTGGGGGTGGGTGCGCGCGTCTGCGCGCCTACAGAGACTCTTTGCCGGGCATCGGAGCGTCGGACGGGGCATCGAGCCCCATCCGACGCTACCCACCCCTTGATCCCCTCCCTTTCAGGGAGGGGAAATGCTAGCCCCGCGTCAGATCCTGCCCGAACACCAGCAGATTGCCGTCGGGCGCCACCACCATCAGCTCGCGCTGGCCGTAGATCTGGTCGATCGGGCCATAGATGTCGCCGTCGTTGAGCTGCGATGCCTTGGGGGCGAGCTCGGCAGCGATCGCGTCGACGTCCACCACGTCGACATAGTAACAGAAGCGGCGGTTGCCCGGCGGCGCGCCTTCGTCGCCGACATTCTCGACGAGCCGGAACGCCGCCGCCTCGCGCTGGACATAGGCGTAGATGCCCTGACGGAAGCGGCATTCGAAGCCGAGGATGCCGGTGAAGAAATCCACTGCCGCCGCGATGTCCGGCACGTGCATGAACGGCGTGATACGATACAGGTTGGACACGGGAATCCCTCCCGAATCCGCCATATTCGACCCCGCCATGCCGCGATAGTGCAGTTCCATGATCCCGACCTCCCTCCCGTCGCGCGATAGCTGCGCGACATGGAAGGAATATGGAAAAACGCCGTTAAGCGCGGAACAACCCTATCGGCCCGCGGCCGCCGCTGCTCCAGGTCGACCAGTTGGGGAAGACATAGGGCATGTCGGCATCGCTGACGCCATGCCAGCGGGCGATCGCGCCGATATATTCCTCCTGCGCGACCGCGGGCACGAAGCGGCCTTCGTTGCTGACGTCGTTGGCGCCGCCGATCACCGGATCGGGATAGGCACCGAAGATGCCTCCCGGCGTGACGTTGCCGCCGACGACGAGGTGGTTGCTGCCCCAGGCGTGATCGGTGCCGTTCTGGGCATTGCCTTTGAAGGTGCGGCCGAAGTCGCTCATCGTGAACGCCGTGACGTTCTCGGCCATGCCGATCGACTGCATCGCGCGATGGAAGCCGGCGAGCGCCATGGCGAGCTCGCGGAGCAGATTGGCATGGGTGCCGGTATCGTTGTTGCCGCCGCCGACCTGGCCCGAATGGTTGTCGAACCCGCCCTGGCTGACCATGAAGGTCTGGCGGTCATGGCCGAGCGTCGAGCGCGCCGCGATCATCCGGGCGACGCGCATCAGCTGGCGGGCCACGTCGCTGGTCAGCGCGGCGCCGGTGTCGGGATTGACGAAATAGCCGTCGAGCGCGCTGGTCGCGCTGATGATCGTGTTGGCTGTGACGGCCTGGCCATAGGCGCCGGTGATGTCGCGCGCGGTGGTGTCGGTCATCGCGCCGTAAGCCGCGCCGGCGGCGAAGGCATCGACTGCTGCGTTCTTGGCCTGATTGGCGGCATTGCCGCTGCCGCTATAGCCGGTGCGGCCGAGCGTTCCGGTCGACGGAAGCACCAGCGGCGAGCTGATCCGGCCGATCGTCGCGAGATTCGATCCGGCGAGCGAGATCATCGAGGGAGTGCCGGTCGCCGCCATGCGATCGGTCATCCGGCCCATGAAGCCGTCGATGCTGACATCGCGGGCGCGCAGGCCCTGCCAGTGCGCCTGCTCGTCGGCATGGCTCATCAAATTGGTCGGGCGCAGATCGGGGCGCGACTGATAGGTCGACTTGGTCAGCGGCGCGAACAGGGTGCCGGTGTTGAGCACCAATGCAAGGCTGCCTTCGTCCCAGAGCGGGCGGAGCGCCGCCATCGCCGGGTGCAGCGCATAAGCGGCGTTGGTCAGCGGGGTGAGCGCCGCCGCCTTGATGCCCACCGAGCCGCGCGAGGCGAGATAGGTGGCGTGGCGGGCATCGGTGGGGATGACCATGTTCCAGCCGTCATTGCCCCCGAACAGGAACACGCCGACCATCGCGCGGTAGCTGCCATTCGGGGCGGCCATCGCGCTGGTACGGCCGAGCTGGCCCATTGCAGCCATCGCGCCGGTGCCGGCGACGAGGCGAACGAAATCGCGGCGGGACAGGGTCATGTCTATTCCTTACCGGTCGACGAGGAAGATCGGGCTCGAGGCCGCGACATAGAGCATCATCTGGGCGCGCTTGCGAGCCTGGATCAACGGATCGGCATTGGTGATCGCATTGGCCGCAGCCTTGAGCGCGTCCTTCTGCGGCTGGGTCAGCGTGTTCGCGAACATCAGCAGGTTGATGCGCGCAATCATCGAGTCGAGATCGGTGCCGAACGTCTCCCACCCGCTCCACAAGGGCTGGGTCAGCGACGAATTGGGCAGCCCCGACGCGACGGTGAACTCCGAACGCGTCGCGTCGCCGCCGATCGTCCAGTCATAGACGAAATTGTGCCAGCGCAGCACGTTCGAGGTGTTGAGCAGCTTCGACGCCGGGCTCTTGAGCGTGGTCGAGCCGGGCAGCGGATAATCCGTCGGGTAGAAATTGAATACCGAGGGCGCTCGCATCACCGGCTGCCCCATGCTGGTGTCGCGATTGACGAAGGCATAGCCGTCGGTGGTGAAGCCGATCACCCGGGCGAGTCCGGTCATCAGCAGCACGGGTTCCTTGACCTTGCCTGCCGCAGCGCCGGGGGCAGTACGTGCCTCGGCATCCGTGAGGATCGCGCGCACCACGGCCTTGAGGTCGCCGCGGACGCCGCTGCCATTGTTGGTGAAGATCGCCGCGACGCGACCGACATAGGCCGGCGTCGGGTTGGGCGTGACGAGGTGCGCGATCAGGAACTTCGACACGAACGGCGCGGTCGAGGCGTTGTTGAACGCGGCGTCGATCACCGCGGCAACGCTCGCTTCCTGCGTGGCGCCGGCAGCGACCGAGGTGCCGAGGAACGATTTGGCGGTGCTGTCGTAGCGCGTCGGCACCGCGATCATCGGCTGCGAATAGTCGCGCGCATTGCCGTCGCTGATCGCTGCGCCGCCGAGGCGGGCATAGGTCCAGCCGGTCAGCGCCCGGGCGACGCCGCGAATATCGTCGGACGTGTAATTGGGCTGGCGCGCGCCGCTCGCGTCGAGCTTGGGGGTGCCGTCCATGTTGAGCTGGTCGGGGCCCATCGAGAAGAGCTGGAGCAACTCGCGGGCATAATTCTCCGACGGCGCCGACTTGTTGCTGTCGGCCATGTCGAGATAGTCGCCCATGTAGCCGAGCATCGTCGCCTTGGCGAGAATGTCGCGGAAATTGCCGAAGGCGTTGTCGAGGAAGATCTGGTTGAGCGCGGCGATGCCCGCGGCCGAATTCACTTCCTGCTCGGAAGCGACGATCATCTGGCCGAGCGCGAAGGCGACGCGCTGGCGCAGCTGATCCGGCGCCATCACCGCATCCGAGTAGAAGCGCATCGCCACCGGCACGCGCGAGAAATGCTGGCGGCTGCAGACGGTATCGCCGCTGGTGCAGAAGTCGCGGCGGACTTCGACCGCGAGGTCGGTATAGGTGCTGCCGGTAGCGGCGAACTGCTCGTCGAGCCAGGCGTTTACGCCGACTTCCTTGATCTTCGCGACCAGGGCAGGCGTGGGGCCGAAGCTGGCCTGCCTGGCGAGGCGTGCGGCGTCGCCTTCGGTGAAGGTCGGCGTAGGTGTCGGGGCAGGCGTGACCGAGACCACGCCGCCGCCGGTCGACGTTCCCGAGCCGCCGCCACCGCCGCCGTCGCAGCCTGCAAGCGAGGCAATGAGTGCTACGCCGAGCGCAGCCGATACGCGTGGTCTGAACACTGAACGATCCCCTGTTGCGCCCGCGCGCAACCTGCATCCTTGTGCATAGAGGGGCGTGGTTAACCGGACAACGTGTGGAAAACCCTAAGGTTTTTGTAACCAGATGTTCATTTTTGCCTCTCTCCGTTCGTGCTGAGCTTGTCGAAGCACCTTTCTTCTTGCGCCAGTCGAAGAGCAGGACCGCCCTTCGACAAGCTCAGGGCGAACGGGCTTTGGGCCCCAGACACGAAAAAGGCGGCCCGTTGCCGGACCGCCCTTTCGTTTGTTCTGGTAAACCGCTTAGCGCTTCGAGAACTGGAAGCTGCGGCGGGCCTTGGCCTTGCCGTACTTCTTGCGCTCGACCGCCCGGCTGTCGCGGGTCAGGAAGCCGGCCGCCTTGACCGGGGCGCGGAGCACCGGCTCGTAGCGGGTCAGCGCCTGGCTGATGCCGTGCTTGACTGCGCCGGCCTGGCCCGAAAGCCCGCCGCCCTTGACGGTGCAGATAACGTCATACTGGCCCTCGCGCTCGGCGACGCCGAACGGCTGGTTGATGACGAGACGCAGCGTCGGACGCGCGAAATAGACTTCCTGGTCGCGGCCGTTGATCGTGATCTTGCCGGTGCCCGGCTTGATCCAGACGCGGGCGACGGCGTCCTTGCGGCGGCCGGTCGCGTAGGAACGGCCCAGGCTGTCGACGATCTTCTCGCGCAGCGGCGTGGTCGGCGCAGCCGGAGCGGCGGGCGCGTTGACATAGTCGGCGGCGCTGGCGGGAGCGCCGGCGGGTGCTTCACCGGCGGCGATGGCGCCGAGATCGGAGAGGGACTGGCGGTTGTCGGACATTATGCGCCCACCTTGTTCTTGCGGTTCATCGACGCGATGTCGAGGACTTCGGGGTTCTGCGCGGCGTGCGGATGCTCGCTGCCGGCGAAGATGCGCAGGTTGCGCATCTGCTGACGGCCGAGCGGGCCCCGCGGGATCATCCGCTCGACGGCCTTTTCGAGCACGCGCTCGGGGAAACGACCCTCGAGCACCTTCGCCGCGGTGATTTCCTTGATGCCGCCGGCATAGCCGGTGTGCTTGTAATAGACCTTCTGGCCCAGCTTCTTGCCGGTGAAGCGGATCTTGTCGGCGTTGATCACGACGACATTGTCACCGCAATCGACGTGCGGGGTGAAGCTCGGCTTGTGCTTGCCGCGCAGCACGTTGGCGATGATCGTCGCCGCGCGACCGACCACGAGGCCGTCGGCGTCGACGATGTGCCACTTCTTCTCCACCTCAGCCGGCTTCACCGACTTGGTGGTCTTCATCAGCGCCTTCATGGCCTGTGACCTTTCGAGTATGAAACGCAAGCGCGCCAGCCTTACGGCCAGCGCGGTTGAGCGGGCATTTGGCTGAGGCGGGTCCGAAAGTCAAGCAAATCGGGGCATTTGCTGACGGGTATCATGATACCATGGTTCAATTCGGCCAATCGCTCGCACGAGCGCGCTCCACCCGGAGACGGGTCAACAGCAATGTGGAGCGTGCCGCGGCGCCGCTTCCGGTCACGTTGCGCGTCGTATCGAGACCCGACTCAATCAGCCCGGTATGCGGATCGAACGTGCGGATCCTCTCGAGCGAAACCGTTCCCGATGTCGGCGTCCCGCCCTTGCCATCCGTTAGCGTCATAGTTGCCGAGGCAGTGATGGTGGTGCGCAGCCGACCGCTCTCGGCAGGGCTGGTGCGGCGGGTTCCTTCGAGAGTCACCGGCGCGCCGAAGGGCGACACGCCGGGGAGCTTTACCGGCAGCGCGGAACCGATCGGGTCGAGCGGCTCGGTGGACACCAAAGCCGTGACCAACGTCGCGAGCAGGCTGCGCTGGCGCTCCGGCGGCAGTGCACGCAACGCAGCCGACAATTTGACAGCAAGAGCCGCCGCTTCGCCTGGCGCGAGGCCGGGCCGGGTGGCAGCCGCATCGGTAACCGCCTTGCAGACGCGTTCCCACAAAGCCGGCATGTCGTCGACCGCCACGATCCCGCCCTTGCCGTCGAGGTGCAGTACGATCTTGCGACCGGCGAGGGCAGCGAAGCCCCGCTCGACGAGATTGACCAGCGACTGCGGCGCCTCGCTGGTGCTGCCGAGCACTGCCACTTCGGCGCGGTATCCGCCGTCCTCCCTTGCGAACCGCACCAGCCGTTCGAGGCGATAGTGCCGCGCTTCGGCCGAAGTCTCGGTCCGTTCGGTCACTACGCGCAGCGGAGCATCGGTGGGCGGCGCGAAGGCCGGCGCGGCGACGCTCAGCTGAAGCACGGCCGCCGCGAGCAGCATCAGCCGGTTTCCGCTGCGATCCAGTCGGACACCGCCGCCGCCGCGGCGACGGGCCATGTCTCGACGACGGGCAGATCATAGGGATGCAACGTCTCGATACGGCTGCGCAGACGCGTGGCGAGCTGCGGCGTGGTCTTGAACAGGACCGGAGCTTCGCCACTCTGCTCGATTGCGCCTTGCCAGCGATAAATCGACGTGCACGGCGCGAGGAGATTGGCGCAGGCGGCGAGGCGCTCTTCCAGTACGATGCGGACGATGCGCTCGGCTTCGCCACGCTCGGGGAAGGTGGCGTAAAGCAGAGCGATGTCGCTCACCGCGGCCTGCCGATCGTATGTGCACCCCAGACGGTGGCAATTACGAGCAGCGCCCCGGTGAGCTGGTGGAGTGCGGCGAGGGTGATGTTCACCCCCGACATCACCGTCGCGATGCCGAGCAGGATCTGCAGCCCGAAGGCGCTGTGAATCGCGACCGAGACGCGGCGGTCGACGCCACGGGTGGCGCGGGCGAGGACGACCAGTGCGACGACCACGACCCAGGCCCACCAGCGATGGATGAAATGGACGATCGCCGGATCGTTGAACAGAGCGTCAAGGAGTGCGCGCCCCTCGACCGTCGCCCCCGGGAAGAAGCGCCCGTTCATCAGCGGCCATTGATCGGTGACGAGCCCGGCGTTGAGACCCGCGACCAATGCGCCGAACAGCAACTGGACGAACAGGATCGCGCCAGCAAGCGCGCCCAATGGCGTGAGCCGGGCAGGCCGCGCCTGGGGGTTGCGGATCAGCGCTCGCAGATCGAGCGCGGTCCACACGATCCCGGCGAGCGTGAACAACGCGACGAGCAGATGCACGGCAAGACGGACATGGCTGACATCGGTGCGCACTGTCAGCCCCGACTTGACCATCCACCAGCCGATCGCCCCCTGCAGCGCGCCGAGCGCGAGCAGCGCGATCAGCCGCCAGCCGAAGCCGCGCGGAAGCTGCCGGCGCACCGCGAACCACAGCAACGGCAATGCGAAGGCGACGCCGATCAGCCGGCCGAGCAGGCGGTGCAGATATTCCCAGAAGAAGATCGCCTTGAACCCGGCCAGAGTCATGCCCTGGTTGAGCTGCTGATATTCGGGAATGCGCTTGTAATTATCGAACTCGGCCTGCCACTGCGCGTCGTTGAGCGGCGGCACGACCCCCGAGATCGGCTTCCACTGGGTAATCGACAGCCCGGATTCGGTGAGCCGGGTTATGCCGCCGATCACCACCATCAGCACGATCAAAGCGGCGACGAAGAACAGCCAGTTGGCGAGCGCGCGGGGCCGGGCGGAAGCGGAGAAGGAGGTCTTTTGCAGCACGCCAACGGTTTAGGCGCTGCCCTGCGCAAAAGCTAGGCGCCGCGCAGGAACGCCTCGACCGCGACCAGCGGTATATGTAGGAATGATCTGATAATTAAAGCATGTGGAGAGTGTGATGTCGATCCTTCGCTACGCCGGTCTGGGTCTGCTCCTCGCCGGGCTGCCCGCCCGGGCGCAGGAGGGCGATCCGGCGCTCTATCGCTTCCAGCAGGATGGTCGCCCGCGCTGGGCGAGCCCGGAGAACCGCGAGGCTGCGAAGGGGGCGGGGGGAAGGGAGAATAGGGGCGGCAAGGGGCACGCGTTCGATACCCTCCCCGCAGGTGCCTCGATCACGCTGGCGGACATACGCGGTGCGGGGATTATCGACCGAATGTGGATCACCACCGAGGACCGCTCGCCCGAGATGCTGCGTGGCCTCAGGCTCGACATCTATTGGGACGGAGCGAGCAAGCCTGCCATCTCGGTGCCGCTCGGGGATTTCTTCGGCGCCGGTGCCGGCGCGCTGGTGCCGATGGAGACGGCGCTGGTCGCGAGCCCGGAAGGCCGCTCCTATGTTTCCTATCTGCCGATGCCGTTTCGCAAGGGCGCCCGGGTGGTAGTCACCAACGAATCCGGCAAGCAGCTCAACCTGATCTTCTGGGACGTGAACTATCGCCAGATGACCGCTCCGCCCACGGACGCGTTGTACCTCCACGCCTATTGGAGCCGCTCCCGCGCGACAGAAATCGGCCGCGACTTTGCGGTGCTCCCGCGCGTTCAAGGCAAGGGCCGCTTCCTCGGCACGATCGTCACCACGCTCACCGATCCGGCCTATGGCGCCAGCTGGTGGGGCGAGGGCGAGGCGAAGATCTATCTCGACGGTGACGGGCCGAACGCGACTCTGGTCGGCACCGGCACCGAGGATTATATCGGCACCGGCTGGGGGCAGGGCGCCTATGTCAATCGTTACCAGGGCTCGCTGGTCGCCGACGAGCCGCGCGGCCGCTGGACTTATTACCGCTTTCACGTGCCCGATCCGATCTTCTTCGATCGCGACATACGCGTCGATCTCCAGCAGATCGGCGGCTGGCCGAAGGACAAGGTAATCGGGCTGCTCGAGGACGGCGCGAAGCTCAGGCCGGTGACGATCGATCCCGGCCAGCGCACCAACTTCCAGCAATTGCTGCGTTCGGGCAAGCAGGTCACCGATCCCGGCCTGCCGAACGGCTGGACCAATTTCTATCGCAGCGACGACGTGTCGGCAGTGGCGTTCTTCTATCTCGACAAGCCGGTGAGCGCGTTGCCCGCGCTGGCGCCTGCCGCCGAGCGGCTGGCGGCGCTACGCCCGCCCGCGCCGCCGGTGACCAAAGCTGCCGAGCCGGGCAACCCCGGGCAGTAAGGCGCTCAGTCCGCCAGCGCGTCGGCGAACTTTCGCAACAGCCGGGCGAGGTCCTCGACCTCCCCGGGCGGCCAGTCGGCAAAGATCGCTGCCGCCATCCGTTCGCGCGCCGCGTCGATGCGGTCGGTCATCGTCTTGCCGGCGGGCGAGATCACCGCCTCGCGCACGCGCTTGTCCGCTGCGCCCGGCCGACGTTCGACCAGCCCGAGGCTTTCGAGCCTGGCGACTTGCCGGCTGACTGTGGTGTAGTCGCGCCCCGCACGCTCGGCGAGCTCGACCACGCCGATCGGGCCGAACCGTTCGACTCCGACCAGCAGGCGAAACAGCGCTCCGTCGAGCGCGATTCCCGCCTCGGCGATCAGCTTCTCGTCGCCTTGCGGGCGGTTCATCACGACGATCACGTCGAGCAACGCACCGTGCAGCGCCCGTACCTGTTCGGAAAAGCGTGTATTATACACATTATTCATTGACGCGGTCCGCAGCAGGAGATATGTGCGTTATACACATATTAATACAGGACCAGCAACATGCAGGCAGCGATCGTCACCGCGCAAGGCGTGGATCCGGTATATGGCGACTTTCCCGATCCCGTTGTCGCTCCGGGCGAGGTGCGCGTGCGGGTGCGCGCGGCAGCGCTCAGCCAGATCACGCGCGGGCGCGCGGCCGGGGCGCATTACAGTGCTTCGAACCTTTTCCCGTTCGTGCCCGGCATCGATGGCACCGGGCTGCTCGACGACGGTCAGCGCGTCTATTTCGTCATGCCGCGGCCGCCGCTCGGGAGCATGGCGGAGCAGGTCGCGGTGGCTGAACGCCAGTGCATCGCGCTGCCCGAGGGGCTCGACGACGTCACGGCGGCGGCGATCGCCAATCCGGGCATGTCTTCCTGGGGTGCGCTGGTCGAGCGCGCGCGGTTGCGGCCCGGCGAGACGGTGTTGATCAACGGCGCTACCGGTGCGTCGGGGCGGCTCGCGGTGCAGATCGCCAGACATCTCGGCGCGAAGAGGGTGATCGCAACGGGGCGCAATCCTGCCGCGCTCACGGCGCTGGCCGGGCTCGGCGCCGATTCGGTGATCGCGCTGACCGATACGGAGGATGCGCTGAACGCCCGCTTCGAGCAGCTGTTCGGCGAAGGCGTCGACGTGGTGCTCGATTATCTCTGGGGGCAAAGCGCGCGGGCGTTGTTGATCGCCGCGGCGCGCGCCGGGGCCGATGCGGTCCCGATCCGCTTCGTCCAGATCGGCTCGGTCAGCGGCGCGGACATCGACTTGCCGAGTGCCGTGCTCCGCGCCTCGGCGATCGAATTGATGGGCAGCGGTATCGGCAGCATCCCGTTCGACCGGCTGATCGCGTCGATCGCCGGTGTGTTCGATGCGGCCGGCCCAGCCGGGCTGCAGATCGCCACCAAAGCGATGCCGCTGGCGGAGGTCGAACGCGGCTGGCGCGAACAGGGGCCCGAGCGGGTCGTGTTTACTGTCGATGGTGATTGAGCGGCCGCCCAAGATGACAATCAACTTGACTTCCCTCTCCCCTTGATAGGGAGAGGGTACCGCAGCTTGGCAGCTTGCTGCCTAGCGGAGGTTGGAGAGGGGAGAGCGGAGCTTCGCTCCGCGCGGCCGCCTTGCGGCCGCACCCCCTCACCCAGCTCCGACTAAGGCTCTGCGAGCCTAAGTCTACGCAACCCTCTCCCCCTTTCAGGGGGCGAGGGACTGATGTGGATCGTCTCTACCCTTCCGGAAGCTGCAGCGGCGGCGGGGCGGGGCGGGGCTTCATCGCGATGTCGATCAGCGTTTCCAGCCGGATCAACCGCTCGCGCGTCTCGATCGAGTGGCGCCGCGCCTCCTCGGCGGTGGTCAGTGCCTGCTGGACCTTGTGCTGAAGCAGCGTGACTTGCTGGAGCGCGCGCAACGCGTCGGTCCAGAAGCTCATTGCCGGCTACCGCCGCGCAGCAATGCGGCAAGCGCGTCCCAGTCGATGTCGGTGCGGCTCAGCAATTCCTCGCGGACCTGCGCGCGATAGGCGTCTTCGTCGAACGCAGCGGCGGCAGAGCGAGCGGCGTCGAGTTCGGCCATCGCTGCCTCGGTGCGCGCATTGGCGGCCTCGAGCTGCGCGAGGAGGTCGCGCATCAGCGCCTGCTCGGCGGGCGTCGGTTCGCTATAACGTTCGGCGGCAGTGCGCATGAAATCGCTGACGCTCATATCGGCAGCCTCCGCATTGGCCGCGATCCGCCGCTTTTCCGACGACGAGACCAGCACCACCACTCGGCTCGAACGCGGATCGGAGAGCTGTGTAGCCATGTGCATGTACATAACATGCACATGTGCCGTTTTCAACGCTGCGTCAGGCGCGGGCGTCGATTACCGCGGCTTCGTTGTAGCGCAACGCCTTGAGCACCGTGTCGACGATGTGCTCGGCATTGAGCCGCGCCTCGTCATATTGCTTCTCGGGCTTGTCCTGATCCTGGAACGTGTCCGGCAGCCGCATCGTGCGCAGCTTGAGCCCGGCATCGATCAGCCCCTGATCGCTCGCCATGGTCAGCACGTGCGCACCGAGTCCGCCGATTGCACCTTCCTCGACTGTCACTGCGACTTCGTGGCTGGCGAGCAATTTGCGGATCAGCTCCTCGTCGAGCGGCTTGGCGAAGCGCAGATCGGCGACCGTGGTCGATAGCCCGCGCGCCTCGAGCGCGTCGGCGGCCTTGAGTGCCTCGGCAAGACGGGTGCCGAGCGACAGGATTGCTACGGTCTTGCCCTCGCGGACGATGCGACCCTTGCCGATTTCCAGCAGTTGCGGAGTCTCGGGCAGCGCGATGCCAGTGCCGTTGCCGCGCGGATAGCGCACGGCGATCGGCCCCGAATCATGCTCGGCCGCGGTATAGGTCATATGGACCAGCTCGGCTTCGTCGGACGGAGCCATCACAACGAAATTGGGCAGGGTCGCCAGATAGGTGACGTCGAAGCTGCCGGCATGCGTCGCGCCGTCGGCACCGACCAGCCCGGCGCGGTCGATCGCGAAGCGGACCGGAAGATTCTGGATCGCGACGTCGTGGACGACCTGATCGTAGGCGCGCTGCAGGAAGGTCGAATAGATTGCGCAGAACGGCCGCATGCCCTGCGCGGCGAGGCCGGCGGCGAAGGTCACGGCGTGCTGCTCGGCAATGCCGACGTCGAAGGCGCGATCCGGATGCGCCTGGGCGAACTTGTCGACCCCGGTGCCCGAGGGCATCGCCGCCGTGATCGCGACGATCCGCGAGTCGGTCTGTGCGAGCTTGGCCAATGTCTCGCCGAACACGTTCTGGTAGGAAGGCGGGCCCGGAGGCGCCTTGTCCTGCGCGCCAGTGATCACGTCGAACTTCTGGACGCCGTGATATTTGTCCGCCGCCGCCTCGGCCGGGGCATAGCCCTTGCCCTTCTTGGTGACGACATGGACGAGAATCGGGCCGTGCTCGCTGTCGCGGACATTTTCGAGCACCGGGATCAGATGGTCGAGATTATGGCCGTCGATCGGACCGACATAATAAAAGCCGAGCTCCTCGAAGAGCGTACCGCCCGTCGCCATGCCGCGGGCGAATTCCTCGGCCTTTTCGGCGGCGTTGTGGGCTCGCTTCGAGATGCGGCGGATCGCGCGCTTGGCGAAGTTGCGCAGGCCCAGATAATTGGACGAGGACACGGTCCGCGCCAGATAGGCCGAGAGCCCGCCGACCGGCGGCGCGATCGACATGTCATTGTCGTTGAGGATGACGACTAGCCGGTTGCCGGCCGCCTCGGCATTGTTCATCGCCTCATAGGCCATGCCGGCACTCATCGCGCCGTCGCCAATCACGGCGATGCCCTTGCCGGGCTGGTCATTGAGCTTGTTGGCTATGGCGAAGCCCAAAGCCGCCGAGATCGAGGTCGACGAATGCGCCGCGCCGAACGGGTCGTACTCGCTCTCGCTGCGCTTGGTGAAGCCCGACAGGCCACCGCCCTGCCGCAGGGTGCGAATGCGGTCGCGTCGCCCGGTGAGGATCTTGTGCGGGTAGCATTGATGCCCGACGTCCCAGATCAGCCGGTCTTCGGGCGTGTTGAAGACATAGTGGATCGCGACGGTCAGCTCGACCACGCCGAGTCCCGAGCCGAGATGCCCGCCGGTGGTGCCCACCGCCGAGATCGTCTCCGCGCGCAGTTCATCGGCGAGCTGGCGGAGATCGGCCTGCTTGAGCTTGCGCAGGTCTGCGGGCGTGTCGACAGTGTCGAGCAGCGGCGTGCTGGGAAGGTCGGCCATCGGAACGCCTTACCCCAGCGCTTCTCGCAAGTCGAACGCTCGAATCGTTGAAAAGTCGTGGAGTTTAGGTGCAGCTCATTCGCAGTCGGCGCATTTGCCCCGTACTTCGATCACCGGGCGTACCGGCGAGAAGCCCGCCGTCTTCGCCGCGGACCTTACGTTTTTGGTGATCGAATCGTCATCAAGATGCGTGGTCTGGCCGCAGCTGTCGCAGACGAGGAAGATGCAGTCGTGCAGACAGTCGGGGTGCGTATTCGCCATATAGGCATTGGCGCTCTCGACTCGCCGGGCAAGGTTCGATCCGACGAACAGATCGAGGATGCGATAGACGCTGTTTGCGGCGACCCGGCGCCCCTCGGCCTTCGACACGGCTTCGGCGATGTCATAGGCCGAGGCGGGCTTGTCGAACCCCGCCAGCGCCTCGAACACGCGCTCGCGCATAGCCGTCCATTGCTCGCCCGACTTTTCGAGCGTCGCCTGTGCGGCCTGCGTCAAATCTCGGCCGTGATGCTCGTGATGATCATGGGCGGGCATGATGTAGATTTAGGAGGCCGGAGGCGTCCCGGCAAGCGCGCTCAATAGGTGGCGCGGCGGTTGAGGTCATGGCCGAGGGCGACAAGGCTCACGCCGATCAAGGTCCAGAAGATCTCGAATCCGCCGTGCGGCAGCGACAAGGCGCCGGCCATGATGCCGATGCCGAACGCGCCGACGAGCGCCGGCGCCATATAGCCGTGCGACAGTACGCCCTTGCCCAGCGCGATGATCCCGAAGCCGATCGCCAGCGTCAGCCCGACCTCGTGAATCGCCGGGTGGAGCAGCGCGCCGGCCGACGAGAGAATCGTCAGCAGCACCGTTGTGGCGACGCAGTGGACGAGGCACAGGCCGCTGAGCCCGATCGCGATGCGATCGAAGCTTGCGTCGATTCCGCCCCAAAAGCGGGATAGCGGGAGACTCACCGGCATGGGCCACCATATAGGCCCGAACCAGCGAAGGTACAATATATCATCGTCGAGCCGTGGGACGCTGCGACGAGTCGAAAAGGGCCGAGATCGTTGGGGAGGGAGCACTGCACGGACGTAGGCCGAGTGACGCTCTAGGGTACGTCACCCGGCCACGCCCGCTGTTAACCTATTTAGGTGTTCCGCGGGTCGTTTTCCACCCCGGCTGCGCCGATGTGGAAGTCTCTTGCGTCGAGGCGAGGCGCCTCAGACGCGCTGTCCGTAATAATGCGCTTGCGCCGCTTCGGTGGCACTCACCGCGAGCAGCGAACGCGCCTCGTTGGCCGAGCGTACCTTGCCGGTCCGGTCCGAGGCGGCGTCGAGCACGCGGTCGAGCAAGGTCTGGCCTTCCTCCCACCAGCCGATGCCGCTGGCGGCGTTGAGATGGCCCTGCGGCCCGGCATCGAAGAAGAAGCTGCCCCAGCTTCCGGCGAGTCCGCGTGCTTTCTCGGGCGAGATCCACGGATCGTCGCTGCTCGCCACGACGATCGACGGGAAGGGCAGGGGTTTCGCCGGCGTCGGCTGGAAGGCGGCGAGTTCGGGCCGCACGTCCTCGCGGTCGACATCGGCCGGCGCGACGAGCAGGGCGCCCGCTACCGGCCAGCCGAACGGCTGCCCGGCAAGTTCGGCCCACCACGCCACGGCCAGGCAGCCGAGGCTGTGCGCGGCGAGCACCACCGGCGCCTGCGCCGTGCGGATCGCCTGGTCGAGCTTGGTCACCCAGGTGTTGCGATGGGGCGTATCCCACATGCCGAGCTCGACCCGGTGGGTGTCGGGCCGCGATTGCTCCCACAGGGTCTGCCAGTGCGAGGGACCCGAGCCGCCGAGCCCGGGGACGGTGAGGATGATCGGCGAAGAGTCGTCGAGAGGCGAGAAGATCGACATAATCCAACTCCACCCGGAGGGAGGCCGGAGCTTCGATATATATCCTACCGAGTTAGTGGGCAATAGAGCTGCGCCGGATCGATGAGCCGATGCGGCGAGGCGAAATACGTCTAAATTCCCCTCTCGCTTGCGGGAGGGGCTAGGGGAGGGACTGAAGGGGAGGTCGACGCGACTCGCACAAGTCAGGCCCTCCCCCCGACCCCTCCTGCAAGCGGGAGGGGAGCGCGAATGCCCCGTCCTTTGCGGCTCAGATGTGCAGTGCGCGCCCGTATGCCCCGAGCACCGACTCGTGCATCATTTCGCTGAGCGTCGGGTGCGGGAACACCGTCTCCATCAGCTCGGCCTCGGTGGTCTCGAGCGTCTTGCCGATCGTATAGCCCTGAATCAGCTCGGTGACTTCGGCGCCGATCATGTGCGCGCCGAGCAATTCGCCGGTCTTGGCGTCGAATACCGTCTTCACGAACCCCTCGGCCTCGCCGAGCGCGATCGCCTTGCCGTTACCGATGAACGGGAAGTTGCCGACCTTGACCTCATAGCCCGCTTCCTTTGCCTTCGCCTCGGTGAGCCCGACGCTGGCGATCTGCGGGTGGCAATAGGTGCAGCCCGGGATGTTGCGCGGGTCCATTGCGTGCGGATGTTTGCCGGCGATCGCCTCGGCGGCGATCACGCCCTCGTGGCTCGCCTTGTGCGCGAGCCAGGGCGGCGCGGTGATGTCGCCGATCGCCCAGAGCCCGTCGACATTGGTCTTGCAGCTCGGATCGGTCTTGAGGAAGCCGCGCTCGTCCATTGCGACGCCGAGCTCCTTGAGCCCGATATTCTCGGTGTTCGGCACGATGCCGATCGCGACGATGACATGGGTGAAATCGCCCTGTGTCGCCTTGCCGTCCTTGCCGGTGATCGTCGCCTTCACGCCGTTCGCATCGGCCGAGATCTTGTCGATCTTGGCGCCGGTCAGGATATTCATGCCCTGCTTCTTGAGCGCCTTTTCGAGGAAGGCCGAGACGTCGGCATCCTCGACGGGGACGATCCGGTCGAGCATCTCGACCACCGTAACCTCGGCGCCCATGTCATTGTAGAAGCTGGCGAATTCGATGCCGATCGCGCCCGAGCCGATGACCAGCAGCTTCTTCGGCATCTCGGGCGGAGTCATCGCGTGGCGATAGGTCCACACGCGCTTGCCGTCGGCAGGCAGATTGGGCAGATCGCGCGCCCGTGCGCCGGTCGCGACGATGATGTTCTTCGCGGTCAGCTCCTCGGTCTTGCCGTCCTTGGTGACGCTGAGCTTGCCATTGCCGGTGAGCTTGCCCTCGCCGAAATGCACCGCGATCTTGTTCTTCTTCATCAGGTGGGTGACGCCCTGATTGAGCTGCTTGGCCACCCCGCGCGAGCGCTTGACCACCGCCTCGATGTCGGCGCTGATTCCCTGCGCGACGAGGCCGTAGTCCTTGGCGTGCTGCATATAATGGTAGATCTCGGCCGAGCGCAGCAACGCCTTGGTCGGGATGCAGCCCCAGTTTAGGCAGATTCCGCCGAGCAATTCGCGCTCGACGATCGCGACCTTGAGGCCGAGCTGCGCGCCGCGGATCGCCGCGACATAGCCGCCGGGTCCCGAGCCGAGGACGATGAGGTCGTAGGATTCAGCCATGTGCGTGCGCCTTGTTGGTTCGTTGGCGAAATAGGATGTTCAGGATGCTGTTGCGACCGCTGCCTCGACCACGCGCGGCTGGCGGTGCTCGTCGATCGCGACGAAGACGAATTGCGCCTGGGTGACGAGGCAGCTTTCCTCGGCATGCCGCGCACGGCGCCACGCCTGGACATCGATCGTCATCGAGGTGCGGCCGACCCGGACCAGATCGGCATAGACCGACACTTCGTCGCCGACCGCGACCGGCGCGTGGAACTTCATCCCCTCGACCGCGATCGTCACCGCGCGGCCGTGCGAGTGGCGCGAAGCGACGAGGCCCGCGGCCATGTCCATCTGGCTCATCAGCCAGCCGCCGAAAATGTCGCCATAAGGATTGGCGTCGGCGGGCATGGTGGTGACGCGGATCGCCGGCTGGCGGTCGGGCGGGCCTTGTTCAGCCATTGCCATTCTCCTCCGGAGCGCCGCGGAGCTTGGCGCGGTCGATCGTATAGGCCCGGCGGATCGGACCGATCCCCATCAGCACCACCAGCGCCATCGCGACCCAGGTGACCAACCAGATATCCTGCGTCGCGCGCGGATAGGACCATGCCGCCGCGGCCGCGATCAGCACCGCCGCGATCAGCCCGATGACGATATGCACCACTTCGATGAGGACGCGCATCGCCGCCGTCTCAGGCGATCATGCCCATCGGGGCTTCGACGAGCTCCTTGAACACCTTCATCAGCTCGGCGCCGTCGGCACCGTCGATCGCGCGATGGTCAAAGCTGCCGGTCGCCGACATCACCGTCGCGATCTGGAGCGAATCGTCGATCACGTACGGCCGCTTCTCGCCCGCGCCGATCGCCATGATCATGCCCTGCGGCGGATTGATCACCGCCTCGAACTGCTTGATCCCGAACATGCCCATGTTCGAGAGGCTGGCGGTACCGCCCTGATATTCCTCGGGCTTGAGCTTGCCCTCCTTGGCGCGGCCGGCAAGGTCCTTCATCTGGGTCGAGATCGACGAGACGCTGACGCCCGCCGCATCGCGGATGATCGGCGTGATCAGCCCGGTCGGGGTAGACACGGCGACAGAGACGTCGGCGCGGCTGTACTTGATGAGCTTGTCGCCGGTGTAGGTGACGTTGCACTTCGGCGTCTGGATCAGCGCCACGCCGAGTGCCTTGATCAGGAGATCGTTGACCGAGAGCTTCACGCCGCGCGGCTCGAGCGCCTTGTTGAGTTCGCCGCGGAGCTTGAGCAACGCGTCGAGGCGGATGTCGACGGTCAGATAGATGTGCGGGATCGTCTGCTTCGACTCGGTGAGGCGGCGCGCGATCGTCTTGCGGATGTTGGAGAGCTTCTCTTCCTCGTGCGGGATGCTCTCGTCATACCAGACCGGCTTGTGCTCGGCCGGGGCAGCGGCGGCGGGTGCCGGTGCCGCGGTCGGGGCAGGCGCGGCGGCAGCAGGCTGCGCGGCAGGGGCGGCGCCCGGCTTTGCCCCTTCGAGGTCGGCCTTGACGATCCGGCCATTGGGTCCGGAGCCCGTCACGCTCGACAGGTCCAGGCCCTTCTCTGCGGCAAGGCGCTTGGCGAGCGGGCTGGCCTTCACCCTTTGTCCGTTGGCGGCCGGGGCCGGTGCAGGCGCAGGAGTCGGCGCAGGGGCGGGCGTCGGGGCAGCTTCTGCTTTCGGCGCGGACGCCGGAGCCGGGCTGGGTGCTGGCGCCGCGGCGGGTGCCGTGCTGGACACGTCCTCGCCTTCGCCGGCGATCACCGCGATCACCGTGCCAACCTTCACATTGTCGGTGCCCTCGGCGACGAGGATCTTGCCGATCACGCCTTCGTCGACGGCTTCGAACTCCATCGTCGCCTTGTCGGTCTCGATCTCGGCGAGGAGATCGCCCGACTTCACCGTGTCGCCTTCCTTCACCAGCCATTTGGCGAGGGTGCCCTCCTCCATCGTGGGGGAAAGCGCAGGCATCTTGATTTCGATCGACATGGAGGTTCCCGTCGTTGGTCCCTGGGGTAGGCTCGTCCCCCCTTTGCCGTCGCTACGGCCCCGGTCAAGACCTCGGCGCGAGGAGCTTGGGCTTGCGCGGGGCAAAATGAGCGGGCAGTCAACGCGCAGGACGAGGAATGCATCCATGCGCACCTATCTGGTGGTCATAGACGAGACTCCGGAATCGGAGATCGCCTTGCGCTTCGCGGCACGCCGCGCGGTCAAGACGGGGGGCAGCGTCGAGATCGTCGCGCTGATGCCGCAACAGGAATTCGTCCAATGGGGCGGCGTCATGGCGACGATCGAGGAGGAAGCGCGCGAGCGCGCCGAGGCGCTGGTCACCCGTGCCGCAGGGACCTTGTTCACCGAATCGGGATTGAAGCCGTCGATCACCGTCCGCGAAGGCGACGGCGCCCGGGTGGTCCGCGAGATCATCGCGGCGAATGGCGACATCGCCGCGCTGGTCCTCGGCGCGGCGGCGAGCGGCCCGCCCGGTACCCTCGTCACGCACTTCACTGGCGCGGATGCGGGTACCCTCAGCGTGCCGGTGATGATCATCCCCGGCTCGCTCGACATCGCCGCGATCGACCGGCTGAGCTGAGAATCGATCCTCCCCCGCCCGGGGGGAGGCGCCGAAGGCGACGGAGGGGAGGTAAGGCGACCCATTGGCCGTCGTGTTTCCTCCCCCTCCGTCAGGCTGCGCCTGACACCTCCCCCTTGCGGGGGAGGATTGCTTCGATCCGCATGCCGGCGGTCATGCCCCAGCCCCCGCCGCCGGCAGTGATCGACCGGCTGCGTTGACCTTTCCCAGATCCTCCCCCGCCAGGGGGAGGTGGCGCCGAAGGCGACGGAGGGGGAGGTAAGCGACCCATCGGCCGCAGTGCTTCCTCCCCCTCCGTCTGGCTGCGCTTGACACCTCCCCCTTGCGGGGAGGAGTTCCGCGCGCTGCGAGCCGGGTGATGATCTTGCAATGTAGGATTTCAGCTGCTTGGCTGGCGCGGTCGGAGCAGGCACAACCCGCACACGCGCGTTGGAATGTTGCTCCGGCGAGAAACAATGTTGCGAGATTGACGACGTTTCCGTGAACTTAGTCAATTTAAGCAGCGGCTGTGATCCGCTCTGCCGCCGCGTGCGGGCACTCGCCCCGGCCGAACGGATGTGCGATCCGACTGAAATTACCGGAGGATTGTCGATGCGCCTGATTGCCACACTGCCGCTACTGCTCGCGGCTATTCCCGCCGCGGCGCAGGAAAAGCCCAGCCCCGCCCGCCTCAAGGCTGATGTCGAGAAGCTGGTCAGCTTCGGCACACGGCACACGTTGTCCGATCCGGAGCACCCGACCCGCGGCATCGGCGCGGCGCGGCGTTGGTTCGCGAGCGAGCTGGGCCGGATCGGCGAAGGCTGCGGCGGCTGCATCCAGGTCGCCAATGTCGCGCGGACCTTCACCAACGATCGCGCCCCCAAGGGTGTCGAGGTGGTCGACGTGCTCGGCTTCCAGCCGGGCCGCGATCCGAAGCGGGTCGTCATCGTGATGGGCCATATCGACAGCCGGGTGACCGACGTGATGAACACGAACGCCGATGCGCCCGGCGCCAATGACGATGCCTCGGGCGTGGCTTTGGTGCTCGAGGCGGCGCGGATCCTGTCGAAGGAGAAGTTCGACGCGACGATCGTCTATGCGGCGCTGTCCGGAGAGGAGCAGGGACTGTTCGGCGGAACCCTGCTCGCCGAGACCGCGAAGGAGCGCGGCTGGACGGTCAGCGCCGTGCTCAACAACGACATCGTCGGCAACACGGTCGGGCAGGACGGCCGCCGCGTCGCCGATCGGGTACGCGTGTTCTCGGAAGGGATTCGCGAGTCCGAACCGCTGACGGGGCAAATGGCACGGCGCGCCGATGGCGGCGAGGATGATGGTCCGTCGCGGGCACTCGCCAAGGCCGTCGACGGAGTCGCCGGCAAGCTGCGCGGCGGCCTCGACGTATTCGTCGTTCGCCGCTTCGACCGGTTCGGCCGCGGCGGCGATCACTCGCCGTTTCTGAAGCTCGGCTATCCGGCGGTGCGCTTCAGCGTCGGCGCAGAGAATTACGACCAGCAGCATCAGGACCTGCGCACCGAGAACGGCAAGGTCTATGGCGACACGGTCGACAAGATGGATTTCCCGTATCTCGCCAAGGTGACCGCCATCAACGTCGCGACATTACGCCGGCTCGCAAAGGCGCCCGCTGCGCCAACGAGCGTGACGATCGGCGGCGCGCTGGCAACCGACACCTCGGTCAAATGGGAGCCGGTTCCCGGCGCTTCGGGCTATCGCGTCCACTGGCGCCGCGCCGACGGACAGGACTGGCAGCAACATGTCGACGTCAAGGAGGCGCAGGCAACGCTCAAGGGGGTGATCGTCGACGACACGTTCGTCGGGGTATCGGCGCTCGCGGCGGACGGCTCGGAGAGCCTCGTCACCTTCGGCGGCCGTGAGCGGCGCTAGAGACTTCTACGCTCACCCCGGCCTTCGCCGGGGTGGTCAGCGGGCCAGGTTCTTACCGGCAGCCGCAGCGCGGGACGTATTTGCGCAGCAGGCGTTTGGTCGGGCGGCGCACATAGGACCGCTCGACATATTCGGTGACCGTGGTGGTCGTCGTGGTCGCGGCCGGGATGACGACCACGGTGGTCGTGCCGCCGGCATAGGCGCCGTAGCTGCCCACCCAGGCGCCGTTCTGCCAAGCCATGCCGGCGGGATAGCCGCCGGGACATGCCTGCGGGCAGGGCGGCGGAGCCGGATAGACGACGGGCGGCGGCGGCACCAGCGCGGCGGGCGGCGGCGGATAGTCGTCGGGGCGCGGGCCGCGATAGGGGCCAGGCTCGTAGGAGGGCGGCGGACCTTCATAATGATAGTCGCGCTCGTCGCTGTCGTAATATTCGTCGGGGTCCACCGGCTCGATCCGCGGTGGCGGATAGGGTGCGCCCGCCCGCGTATCGGCCCAGGCGCCGCCGGCGCTCGCGCTGGCGACTGCGACTGCGCCGCCCCAGGCAATGCCGTCGAGCGAGTCCCAGACTCGGCCGTCGCGGTCGACGAGCACCGCGTCGTCATAATAGCGCACCCACGAATAGCCCGGGGGCGGCGCCGACAGGCCGAAGCTCAGATAGTCGTGGACGCGGAAGTCGTTACCCATCCAATAGCCGGGCAGGGTGTTGCCGCGATGCAGCCGGCGATAGCCGTTCCAGCCGCCCGGCGCCCGCCAGCCGCCTTCCCAGCGGCCGTCGCGCATTACCCAGCGGTGCGGGTTGGTGCGCGCCACCATCGGCGCCGAATGCTTCGGCATCACCACCCACCGGCCATCCTGCCAGACGCGCTGCGCCATGGCGGGCGTCGCGCCTGCCATGCCTGCGATCACTGCCGCTGCCAACCAATAGCTGCGCACTTCTCCAACTCCTCCGTGCAAGCCCCCGCTCGCGCTTGCTGGAGAAATAACCGTTACGCCGCGTGCACGAAATCGCAGGTGCGGCTCAGACCTGTCCCAATGCGGGGCAGCGTCTCATCCAGAGATTCTCGGAGCGAGGATCCGCATCAGTGCCTCGCAGCCGGCGGCATCGCCGGCGTCGAAGCGCGCCGGCAAGGGGCTGTCGAGATCGAGCACGCCGAGCAGCTCGCCCTGATGGACGATCGGTACGACCAGCTCGGAGCGGCTCGCGGCGTCGCAGGCGATATGGCCGGGGAAAGCGTGGACGTCCTCGACCAGCTGGGTCTCGCGAGTCGCCGCGGCAGCGCCGCACACGCCCTTGCCGAACGGAATGCGGATACACGCCGCCTTGCCCTGGAACGGGCCGAGGACGAGCTCGCCGTCCACAGCGCGGTAGAAGCCCGCCCAGTTGAGGTCGGGCAGATATTGGCCGATCAGCGCCGAGACATTCGCCATGTTGGCGATTGGATCAGGCTCGTCGGCGGTAAGCGAATCCAGCGCACTGGCGAGATCACGATAGAGTTCGGATTTGGAGCCGGCGGCGATGTCGAAGCTGTACATGGCGGCCATGTAGCCATTCCGCCCGTTCGCGGCGAGAGGTCGAAATCAGTCCAGCCGCACTTTCCCTCTGCCGGCTTTCACTTCGCTGCGGCCCTTCTTTGCGTCGACGCGGCGTGCCTTGGCCGCCTTGCTCGGTTTGGTCTTGACGCGCCGCGCCTGACGCTCATGCGCTTTGGCGAGCAGTTCCGCCACGCGTTCCCGCGCGTCGGCACGGTTGGCGTCCTGGGTACGGAACTTCCGCGCCGTGATCACCAGCTCGCCGGTGCTGGTCATCTTGCTGCCGGCGAGGACCTTGAGCTGCTGATAGGCCCAGGGCGCGAGCCCGAGCTTGAACACGTCGATCCGAAGCTGGACCGCGGTCGCGACTTTGTTGACGTTCTGCCCGCCCGGGCCGGAGGCGGCGAGGAACTTTTCCTCGACGATCGCCTCCTCAAGCTCAGCCACGGCCGAAGCCGATATTGTGGAAGCGCACCGGAAGCGGCGCTTCGGCATGGATGGCGGGCTTCTCCCCGCGAGGCACGGTGAGTTCGGCGGCGTGGAGCATCACCGCCGGTCCGCCCTTGCCATAGACCGGATCGCCGAGGATCGGCAGGCCGAGCCCCTCGGCGGCGTGGACGCGGATCTGATGGGTGCGGCCGGTCTCGGGGAAGAAGGCGAGCATCGCCTTGCCTGCGTGGCGCTCGACGACTTCCCACCGCGTCCGCGCCGGCTTGCCGCTCGGGTCGCCGGTCATCCGCCAGCCGGTCTCGGCAGTCGAAACCTTGATCAGCGGCAGGTCGATCTCGCCAGCGTCTTCGCTGGGTTCGCCGTCGACAATGGCGAGGTAGCGCTTGCTGACTGTGCCCGTCTCGAAAGCCTGCCCGAAGCGCTTGTGCGCCTTGGGATTGCGGGCGAGCAACAGGCAGCCGCTGGTGTCGCGGTCGAGCCGGTGGACCGGAAGCGGCAGCCGCTGGAAGCCGAAGGTGAGCTGGTCGAGCATATCCTCGAGGCTCTCGGAGCGGTCGCGCGGGCGGTCGACCGGCAGGCCCGCGGGCTTGTCGATCACGATTGCTTCGCCGTCGATGAAAAGCACGCGGTCCTTGAACATGGTCCCGCATATAGAGGCTGCGTGTCGCCGCGCCAGCGCAGCATTCTCACCGTTCGTGCTGAGCCTGTCGAAGCACGGCCATCCACCGGCCGTACGTTCGGGGAGAGCCGCCCTTCGACAAGCTCAGGGCGAACGGCAGGCAAGTTGAAACGAAAACGGCGGCCAAGCTTTCGCCTGGCCGCCGCTCCGGCGAGACCGCGTGGGAAGGGGGCTTACGCAGTCCCGCTCTCGCGGGCAGGGGGATTATGCCGCGAGCTTGTTGGCCACCTCGGCGATGCGGCGGCCCTGATAGCGCGCGCCGTCGAGCTCGACCTGGCTCGGCAGCCGGCTGCCGTCGCCGTCGGAAATCGTCGTCGCGCCATAAGGCGTGCCGCCCTTGACCTCATCGACGCCCATTTGCGCCTGGAAGCCGTAATCGAGGCCGACCACGGTCAGGCCGAAGTGGAGCAGGTTGGTGATGATCGAGAAGAGCGTCGTCTCCTGGCCACCATGCTGGGTCGCCGTCGACGTGAACGCGCCGCCGACCTTGCCGTTGAGCTTGCCCTGGAACCAGAGGCCGCCGGCACGATCCCAGAAGCTCGCCATCTGGCTCGACATCCGGCCGAAGCGGGTCGGCGCACCGACGATGATTCCGTCATAATTTGCGAGTTCGTTGACGTCCTCGAGCACCGGGTGACTGTGATCGGCGACGAAGCCTGCAGCCGCCGCGACCTCGGCCGGCGCCGTTTCGGGGACGCGGCGGACATCGACTTCGGCACCGGCGCTGCGGGCGCCCTCGGCAACGGCTTCGGCCATCTTCGCGAGGTGGCCATAGGACGAGTAATAGAGAACGAGGATCTTGCTCACGATAGCTTCCTTCTTGTTCCCCTTCCGCTTGCGGGAGGGGCTAGGGGAGGGAATGAAAATTCGGAGAGTGGGTCAGCGCCTCCCCCCCGACCCCTCCGCAGGCGGGAGGGGGATTTTGGTTACTCGCTGTCGACCAGAACGATCTCGGCGTCTTGGATCGCCTTGATGGTAACGGTCTGCCCACCGGTCAGCGCTGCGCCGTCGCGAGCATCGACGCGCTCGCCGTCGATCTCGATCGTGCCGATGGCGGGGACGAGATAGGCATGGCGGCCATCGCCTACCGTGTGCTCGACGCTTTCGCCGGCCTTGAGCGTGGCGCCGAGCACCCGGGCATCGGCCCGGATCGGCAGTGCCTCGCTGTCCTCGGGGAAGCCCGAGGCCAGAGTCACGAACCGGCCCGAGCGATCCGATTTGGGGAAAGGCTTGGCGCCCCAGCTCGGCTGGCCGCCGGTCTCGCGCGGCTGGATCCAGATCTGGAAGATCCGGGTGGTCTCCGGCTCAAGATTATATTCGGCATGGCGGACGCCGGTGCCCGCGCTCATGACCTGGACGTCGCCGGCTTGCGTGCGGCCCTGATTGCCCATCGAGTCCTGATGGGTGATCGCGCCCTGGCGGACATAGGTGATGATCTCCATGTCCTTGTGCGGATGCGGCGGGAAGCCGGAATTGGCCGCGATCTCGTCGTCGTTCCACACGCGGATCGCGCCCCAGCCCATGCGGGCTGGGTCATAGTAATTGGCGAAGCTGAAATGGTGCCGCGCATTGAGCCAGCCATGGTCTGCATGGCCGAGGCTCTCGAAAGTACGTTTCTCGATCATCGCTGATCTCCCTTGTGTTGCCGCCAAGATAGGGAATGCGATCATGCGGTAAATGGAAACGTTGGAAACCGATCGTTTCCATGATACCGCAAGCGGAATGAAGCTACCCGATTTCGAGGCCTGGGCGGTTTTCGCCGCCGTGGTCGAGCATCGCTCGTTCAGCGGCGCCGCCGACGCGCTGGCAGTGTCCAAGGCGACGGTCTCCAAGGCGATCACCCGCCTCGAGGCGCGGCTGGGGACTTCCCTGTTTCACCGCACGTCGCGGCGGCTGACCTTGACCGACAGCGGCCGCGCCCTCGCCGATCATGCCCAGCGCATCCTTTCGGAGGGCGAGGCGGCCGAGGAGGCGGCATTCGAATCCGCCAGCGCCCCGGTCGGGCTGGTTCGCGTCGCGGCGCCGCTCACCTTCGGCATTCAGGCAGTGGCGCCGGCGCTGGCCGACTTCATGGCGCTGCATCCGGGGATCAAGGTCGACCTGCGGTTGTCGGACGCGTTCGTCGACATCGTCGGCGAGGGAATCGATATCGCGCTTCGGATCGCCGAACTCCCCGACAGCTCGTTGCGGGCGCGTCGCCTCGGCCCGGTGAAAGGGCACATCGTCGGCTCGCCGGCCTATTTCGAGCGGATGGGCAGGCCGCGGCACCCCGCCGATCTCGCGACCCATGCCTGCTTCGTCTACACCAACACCGCGACTCCCGACGTCTGGCGTTTCCGCCGGGCGGGCGGCGAAGAAGCGGCGGTCCGCGTCGAAGGGCCGATCCGCACCGACAATGGCGATTCGATGCTGCCTGCGTTGCGGGCCGGGCTGGGGATCGCCAGGCTGCCCGATTTTCTCGTCGCGCAGGATCTCGCCGGCGGGCGGCTGGAGTCGGTTCTCGACGATTGGGCGATCGGCGCCGCCGGGCTGCACCTGCTGACGCCGCCAGGCACCTTGCGACCTGCCCGGGTAGAGGCGCTGATCGAATTCCTCACCGATCGCCTCAAGCGGGTGTGCGGCGAAGTGCATTTATGACTCGACAGCGAAACGAGTTTGAGTCCGGTGATAGGTAGATTCCCTACGACTCGCGGAACAAGGCCGGTTAGTCAGAAATTAACCTTTTGCCTTCAGAGGTGCTTAGGTTAATGAATTCGTCCAGCGCGTCGGCCGTAGGGGCTTGCTCGCGTGTTGTGACAGGGGAACCGACGATGCGCGTGTTGCTGATCGAGGACGAGCCTTCGACTGCCAAGGCGATCGAGCTGATGCTCTCGACCGAAGGGTTCAATGTCTACACGACCGACCTGGGCGAAGAGGGCTTGGATCTCGCCAAGCTCTATGATTACGACATCATTTTGCTCGACCTGAACCTTCCGGACATGCACGGCTATGACGTGCTCAAGAAGGTCCGTGTCGCCCGCGTGCAGACGCCGGTGCTGATCCTGTCGGGCATCAACGAAATGGATTCGAAGGTGCGCAGCTTCGGCTTCGGCGCCGACGATTACGTCACCAAGCCGTTCCACCGCGAAGAGCTGGTCGCGCGCATCCACGCCGTCGTCCGCCGCTCGAAGGGCCACAGCCAGTCGGTGATCCGCACCGGCAAGCTGGCAGTGAACCTCGACGCCAAGACCGTCGAGGTCGACGGTGCCCGCGTGCACCTCACCGGCAAGGAATATGCGATGCTGGAGCTGCTCTCGCTCCGCAAGGGCACCACGCTCACCAAGGAAATGTTCCTCAATCACCTGTATGGCGGGATGGACGAGCCCGAGCTCAAGATCATCGACGTGTTCATCTGCAAGCTGCGCAAGAAGCTCAGCATGGCATGCGATGGCGAGAATTACATCGAGACGGTCTGGGGCCGCGGCTATGTGCTGCGCGAGCCTGACGGCGTCGAAGGCGCAGAGCCGGTTACGGCTGTCGCCTGACACCAGACACATGGGGGTGTGGAAGCCGCGGTCCGCAAGGGCCGCGGCTTTTTCGTGTCAGGACGAGCCGCTCGGGTCGGTGACGGTGCCGAGTTCGCGGCCGTCGGGGCCGCGGGAAGCGGGAAGCGAGCCGGTCTGGCGTTCGATGCGGCGATGCACCACCGGCTCGCTCCCGCCGATGCGCAGCCGGCGCAGGGCTTCGCTGTTGGCGTCGTCGGCGTGGGTGCGTCGTTGATTGTGGCGGACATAGTCGAGCCAGGTGGCGACATGATAGCGCTCGATCCACAATTCGGGATCGCCGAGATCGCGAAGCAGCGCCCAATGGCGTGCCCCGTCGCGACGGCGGATGCGGCGGCGCTCGGCCATTGCGGCGAGGAAGGCAGGAACGTCGCGTTCGGCGATACGGTGCTCGATCGTGATCACGATCGGGCCGCTGCGGGGCTCGACCGGCACTGCGGTCCGGGGCTCCTGCCATGTGTCGCGCGGGTCGAGATTGAGCTGGCTGACGGCCGGCAATCGCCAGATCAGCCCGGCCGGAATGCTCAGCAGCTGGAACGCGGCCGCAGCAAGCAGGGCGATTTCGACGCCACGCGCATCGGCGATCATGCCGAACGCCCAGCTGCCGCCTGCCATCCCGCCAAACGCAGCCATCTGATAGAGCGCGAGCGCGCGCCCCACCACCCAGCGCGGCGAGGCCATCTGGACGCTGACGTTGAAGGTCGACAGCGCCACCACCCAGCCGGCGCCGCACAGCGCCAGCGCGACCAGCGTCAGCGCGAGCCAGCCGGTGGCCGCAGTCGCCGCCGCGCCGAACGCCAGCGCGGGCGCCGCGACGCGCACGAGATTCTCGGTCGACAGCCGTTCGCGGAGCCACCTGCTGCCGAGCGCCCCGCCGACCGCGCCGACACCGAACCCGCCGAGCAGCAGGCCGTAGGTGAGCGGTCCGCCGCCGACGATGTCGCGCGCCACCAGCGGCATCAGCGCGGGCACCGCACTCGCTGCAAAGCCGAACAGGGCGGCGCGGACCAGCACGGTGCGGATCGGCGGCGAGAGCCGGACGTAGCGGATGCCCGCCACCATCGCGACGCCGATCCGCTCGCGGGGCAAGCGAGCCGGCGGCAGGTCGGGTCGCCAGCGGGCGAGCACGGCGATCAGCCCGACATAGCTGACCGCATTGATCAGAAAGGCGGCAGCGGCGCCGGCCGCAGCGACGATGGCCCCGCCGATCGCCGGCCCGAGACTGCGCGCTACGTTGAACCCCATGCTGTTGAGCGCGACGGCACTCGGCAGCATCGACCGCGGCACCATGTCACCGACCGAAGCCTGCCACGCCGGGCCGTTGAGGGCGGTGCCGCAGCCGATCAGAAAGGTGAACGCAAGCAGCAGCCATGGCGTGAGCAGGCCCGTCCAGCCGCCGAGCGCGAGCAGTGCCGACGCCACGAGCATGAACGACTGCGCCGCGAGCATCACGCGACGGCGATCGAGATTGTCTGCGACCGCGCCTGCCCAGAGCGAAAGCAGCATGATCGGCAGGCTGGTCGATGCCTGGACCAAGGCGATCATCTGCGGCGAGCCGCTGAGGCTGGTCATCATCCACGATGCGCCGACCGACTGGATCAGGCCGCCGAAGTTCGACACCAGACTGGCGATCCACACGGCACGGAAGAGGGGGAGATCGAAGGGAGAGCGAGCTTCGCGACGGACGTCCATGCGGCTTGAAATCCTCAGCCGTGCAGGTGATCCCGAGCGCTGGCCCTGTAGGAGAATTCGCAGGCCAGGCTTTGGACTCGGGCGGCCTTAGCTTCGCATTTTGCACGTGGTTTCGGAACAAAAATTGCGCACATGGGATGGTTTGTTGCGTCGCGCAGTAGGAAAGCTCGACATAGTCAAAGAGCAGGGGTGAGGGACCCCTGCTCAGGCAATCATCGGAAATCCTACTTTGCAAGCCGTGAAGCTTCGCAAGCGGCGCCAGCCAGGTCAGCGGGCGGGATCTAATATCCCGACAACCTCCGGGGAGGTTGTCGGGGGCGCCCCTCAGCGCAGGTTGAAGCGAATGCCGACGCGGAACTGGCGTCCGAGCATGTCCGAATAGGTGGTGTTCGAAGCGTTGCCGGTCTCCGGAACCAGCAGCGGCCAGCGGTTGAACAAATTGGTGACGTTGAAGAACATCTCGGCTTCTGAAGTGCTGCTCACCGCGATCTTCTGCGTCAGATTGAGGTCGGCATAGAACAGCCCCGAGACATGGTTGTTGTCATAGGTCGGGAAGTTGGTTGTCGAGACCGGGCAGCTGGTGCTGCATTCGATGCCGTTCGCGACATATTTGCCGGCGCTGATGCCGCGGCCCGTGAACGTCGCCGAGAAAGTCGGCGTCTCATAATTGATGCTGCCGCGGAAGATCCATGTCGGCGTGCTCGCCTGGCCACCATTGGCGCCGACGGTGTTCACCGGCGCCGATCCGGCGATGCCGGTTACCGCCAGATTCTCGATATAACGCGTCGCAATGGCGTGTAGCGTGAGATTGTCGCTGCCGAGCGGAATACGATAGGCAGCATCGAAATCGATGCCACGCACCAGCCTGCGGACATAATTGAACGGCTGGGTGCGGATCAGCAGATAGGGTGCACCGGGTGTCGAACGGGCCGGATCGGTCGAGATGGCGTCGCAGAAGTCCTGGTTCTTGTCCGCATAGCAGCGATTAACGGTCTCCTGCGCAGTGATCGAATCGATCGCGCCTTCCAGATCGATGCGGAAATAGTCGGCCGACGCCGTGAACCCGGGCAGGAAGCGCGGCGAGATTACGGCCCCGATATTCCACGAGTCCGCCTTCTCCGGTTCAAGAGCGGGGTTGCCGGTGGTCAGGCCGGAATAGCCATAGGTCCGCGGCCCGTTCGCGCCGTCCGCCGTGAAGATCGGGTTGGATACCGAATCGCTGTTCGCGGTGCCGGCCTGGTACAGCTCGTTGAGGTTGGGTGCGCGAATGTCGCGCGAGCGCGTGACGCGGAAGCGGATATCCTCGATCGGCGCCCAAGTCGCACCCAGCTTCCACGTGGTGACATAGCCCGAGTTGGAATAGTCGGTAGCACGCACGGCGCCATTGAACTCGAGCCCGAGACCGAGCGGCACGACGGTCTCGAGATAGGCTTCCTTGACGCTGTATTCGCCGGTGAAGGGCAGGTAATTGCCCACCGACCAGGCGTTTGCGGTGGTCGGGCGACCGTTCGACCCTATGGTGATGACCGGCTGGAATTCGGTCGGAACGCTGCCGCGGATCTTCTCCTTGCGGGCCTCGCCACCGACCGCGATGCTGACATCGCCCGCCCAGGTCGCGAACGGCGTGACCGACCAGTTGGTGCCGACGACATATTGCTCGAGTACCTGATCGCGATAGGGATCGCCGAGCACGTAATCGATCGCCGCCGGGTTGGCGACGCCGATACCGAGGCGATTGAGCGGCACGCAGTTCGGATCGTCGTTGGTGGTGCTGGGATCGACGTTGATCGAGCACTGGATCGAGCCGACCGCATAGCCGCGCGCATTGCCTGCGGGGGCAA
Organism: Sphingomonas psychrotolerans; assembly: GCA_032334595.1. GTDB lineage: Bacteria > Pseudomonadota > Alphaproteobacteria > Sphingomonadales > Sphingomonadaceae > Sphingomonas > Sphingomonas psychrotolerans_A. Next base: position 242,888 of record JALMLT010000003.1, read on the forward strand.
AGGCCGCGGCAGTCGCATTGTTCATGCGGGCAGTGTTCATGACGTTGCGCAGCTGTTCGTGGACGTCGGAGCGGCCATATTGCGCATAGACGTCCCAATGTCCGGGCCGGCCGAACGCATCGAAGCTGCCTTCAAGCCCGGCGACATAGCGCTGGACCTTGCGTTCGTTGTCGATCGCGCGGAACGGCAGGTCGGCTGCCGTCGTCGCCACGGTCACGCTGGTGACCCCCGCCAGCCGCGCCGCGCCGAGCGTCTGCAGCGCATAGGCATTGCAGGTCACCGGCACCGGCACGGTCGTGCAGCCGGTGGTGTTGTAGGTGATGCCGGTCGACAGGTTCGGACCCGCGTTGAAGTAGATCTTCTGGTGGTTGTACGAGCCTTCGACGAACGCCTCGACGCCGTCGGCCACTTCGTAGCTCAGCCGGCCGAACACGCCCCAGCGGTCGTCCTCCGGCATCAAGCCGATGCGGCGGCCCGAATCGTTGACTTGCCACGAGCCCCCCTGAACGACGCCGGGGTTGGAGGAGTTTGGCGCGCGGCTGAAGGCCGGCGACTGGAGGACGCCGTAGTCGAAGACGTTCACCGCGCCGTTCTGGCCGAAATAGAGACCGCGCAGCGAGTTGGCGGTAGTGCCGGCGGAGCCGGTGATCAGACCGCCCGGCGTCGAGTTAGACGCGCCGACCTGGCGCAAGGTGGTGATGTAGCGCGGCCGGTCGGTGCTCGCCGCCGTCCAGGTCGGATCCTCGACTCGCACATAGCCGGTGTGGTTCCACGGGCGATCGATCGGGCTGATCTCGAAAATGCCGTCCTGGTGCGCGATCTCGGCGTTGATCAGGACATGGCCGCGGCCACCTGCGAACGACTTGCCGCCCGAGATACTGCCCGAATAGTTGAACCCGTCGCCATAGGTGGTCACGCCCGATTCCGCAGTGACGCGCAGCCCTTCAAGCTTCTTGTTGAGCACGAAATTGACCACGCCCGCGACTGCGTCGGAGCCGTAAGCGGAGGAGGCGCCGCCGGTGACCACGTCGACCCGCTCGACCAGCCCTTGCGGGATCGTGTTGACGTCCACCCAGCCATAGATCGTCGAGCCGACCGAGCGGCGGCCGTCGAGCAGGACCAGCGTGCGGCCCTCGCCCAAATTGCGCAGGTTGAGCGCGTTGATGCCGGCCGAGCCGTTCGACAGGTTCAGGCGCGAATTTCCGGGCTTGGTCGAGCCGGCGAGCTGCGGCAGCTGATTGACGAAGTCGGCGATGTTGTTGGTCGGCGAGGTGTTCTCGATGTCCTCGCGGGTCAGCACGGTCAGCGGGGTGGGCGACTGGAACCCGTCGCGGATGATGCGCGTGCCGGTGACGACGAGTTCGTCCTCCTCCGGCTCGGCCTGCGGTGCAGCCTCCTGCACGGTAGCGGTATCCGATGGGGCAGTTTGCGCGGCAGCAGGCAGCGCCGCGAGCGAAGCGAGAGCCAATGCGGCCAGGCTGGAGAAACTGGCAAGATCCGATTGCCGGCGTGGATTCGTCATTTCGACCCCCCTGTTGGGATGAACCTTCGGGACCGGCGAACCGGCCTGCGCGAATGCCCTCCGCGGCAACGCACCGCACCTTCGCTGCGGCCTCTTGCGGACCGGCATGCGAATGTGCCGGAGTCGAAGGTGCGCCGGGCTCTCGCGAAGCGTCAACCGGGCGCGGAGTTCTATGCGTTCACCACGCCATAGCCGCAGCCTATGGCTCAGGTCCATAACCTGACTCTATGGGCAGTGTAGCGCTTGCCATGCGACGGCGGAGCGCCCGGCGCTAGCTTGCCCCGGCCCGAAACTGCAGAGAGTGTGCCGATGTTTGACCGCCGTTCGTTCCTGCTCGGTTCGGTTGCGACATTGGCGCTGGCCCCGGGCGCGGCCGCCCGGCTGCAATCCGGAACGAGGAAACCGGCGGATGCGATCGTTCGCGGCGCGGATGCGCCGATCGAGATCGTCGACGACATTTTCGGCGTGCCGCACATTCGCGCGGGCTCGATCCCGGACGCCTTTTTCGGGCAGGGCTATGTCGTCGCGCGGGACCGGCTGTTCCAGGTCGACCTGTCGCATCGCCGCGAGATGGGGCGACTGGCGGAGGTGTTCGGTGCCGACTTCGCGAAGCACGACGCGACGGCGCGGCTGTTCCACTATCGCGGCGATCTCGATGCCGAATTGCGCGACGTGCCGCCCGAGGTGCTCGCCTGCGCCAGGGCGTACGTGGCGGGGATCAATGCGCGAATCGACGAAGTGCTCGCCGATCGCACGCTGCTGCCGCTGGAATATGCGATCCTCGGCGTCGTACCGATGCGGTGGGATGTGCGCGACCTCGTGCTCGCGCGCGGCGTGTCGATCGACAATGTCGATGACGAGGTACGGCGGGCGCAACTCGCCGCGCTCGGGCTGCTCGAGCTCGACGCGCTCATCGCGCCGCTCCGGCCGAGCTGGACGATGCGGGTTCCCGAGGGGCTCGATGTCGCAGCGGTCTCCGAGGCCGATCTCGGCATGCTGCGGCTCGGCAGCCTGCCGTTCGGACCGGAGACGCCGGTCGCCGACCCTGCTGCGGGGCCGGCCGATCGCGCCAATGCCGGCAGCAATGCGTGGACGGTGGCGCCGTCGCGCACCGCCACAGGGCGGCCGATCCTCGCCAATGATCCGCATCTCGGCATCGGCGGCTTCGGCCCGCGCCATGTCGCGCACCTGAGCGCACCGGGGTTCGACGTGATCGGCGGCGGATCGCCGGGCTTGCCGGGGATCATGCAGGGACACACCGACCGCTTCGCCTTCGGCCGCACCAATTTCCATATCGACCAGCTCGACCTGTTCGTCCTCGAGCTCCATCCCGACGACCCCGAACGCTATCGACACAATGGCGGCTGGAAGACCTTTCGCAAGATCGAGGCCGCGATTCCGGTCAAGAACGGGGCGCCTTATGTCGTGCCGCTGCGCTACTCGGTGCAGGGTCCGGTGGTGTCGTACGATCCCGCCCGCAGGCGTGCCACGGCGGTGGCGTCGATCGGCATGCAGCCGGGCGGACACGGCGCGTTCGCGATGATCGCGATTAATCTGGCGAAGGACTGGAAGAGCCTGCGCAAGGCGTTCCCGCTCCACCCGTCGCCGACCAATTTCCATTACGCCGATGTGGACGGGAATACCGGCTGGCAGGTGATCGGCTTCGCGCCGGTGCGCAAGAAAGGCGAGGGGCTGCTGCCGGTGCCGGGCGACGGCCGCTATGACTGGACCGGCGTGCGCAACTTCGCGGCGCTGCCGAGCGAATACAACCCGGCCAAAGGCTGGTTCGCCTCGGCCAACCAGAACAACCTTCCCGCAGACTGGCCGCGCGATCGCATCCCGGCTTTCTCGTTCCGCGATCCCTATCGCTACGAGCGGATCGTGGATGTGCTGTCGCGGCAGGAGCGGCACAGCCTCGCCGACAGCGTGGCGCTGCACCACGACACCTTCTCGGCGCCGGCCAGCCAATTGCTCACCTTGCTCCCGGCGCGGCCCTCGGCCGCGGCCCGGCCCGCGGCCGAGATGCTGCGCGGCTGGAACGCGCGGATCGACGGGGAAAGCGGGGCGGCGGCGTTGTTCGAGATCCTGTGGCGCGATCTCGGCAAAAGGATGCTCGCCGCGATCGTGCCGGCGCGGGCGGCGCATCTGGTGACCGAGATCGCCCCGTCGGTGCTGCTGGGACTGCTGGCGAAGCCCGATGCGCGGCTCGGCGCCGATCCGGCGGCGGCGCGCGACGCCATGCTCGATGCGGCGCTGGTCGCTGCCTGGGCGTCGGCGCGCGAATTGCTCGGGGCCGATCCGGCAGGTTGGCGCTGGGACCGGCTGCATCAGGTGCGGATCCAGCATCCGCTGTCGCGAATCCCGGCGATCGCCGCCGCCTTTCCGCCGATCGAGGGCCGGGGCTCGGGCGGCGACGGCTATACCGTGATGGCGCGCTGGCTCGGCTCGGGTCCCGGCTGGCGCGTCGGCGGCGGAGCCAGCTATTTGCAGGTGATCGACGTCGGGGCGTGGGACAATTCGCTGTTCCTCAATCTGCCCGGCCAGTCGAACGATCCGCGCTCGCCGCATCAGCGCGATCAATATGCGCCGTGGATCGAAGGGCGAATGCAGCCGATGCTGTTCAGCCGCGCGGCCGTCGATGCGCGGGCGGAGCGGCGGATGCGGCTGGTGCCGGGACGCCCATAACCCGTTCGCCCTGAGCTTGTCGAAGGGCCGTTCTTCTTCTGCGATCAAGAAAGACGGTGCTTCGACAAGCTCAGCACGAACGGAAATTTGGGCCTGGAAACCGGGTGGGGATCACCCGTGCAGGTTCATCAGCGAATCCATCAACCCGTCCTCGGCGCTCGAGCAGACGCCGAGCACCACGGCCTCGTCGCAGCCTTCGCCGGTCACATAGGCGTGGCCCATGTTCGAATCGATGTAGATCGATTCGCCGGCCTCGAGCGTCACCGGATCGTAGAATTCGGTGTGGACGACGATCCGGCCGCTGACGATGTAGATGAACTCCTCGCCCGAATGATGGACGAGGTCGCCGAATTCCTCGACCGATTTGGCGCGGACGCGGGTGATCACCGGGATCATCCGCTTCCGGCGCAGCTCGGTGCAGAGATAATAATAATCGTAATTGGCGGTGTTGACCCGCACCGCGCGGGCGAGATCGCCGATGCTGCGCCGCGCGGTGACCGGCGCCTCGGCGACCGAATCGTTCTCGGCGAACAGCTCGGACATGCGGATGTTGAGCCGCTGGCTGAGCTGGAGCAGCTTGTCGTAGGTCAAGGTCAGCCGGTCATGCTCGACCTTGGACAGAGTCGACACCGGAATGCCGCTCTTCACGCTCATCTCCTTGAGCGTCCAGCCGTTCCTCGCCCGTAGCGCGCGCAGCAGCGCACCCAGAGTCGGTTGCGCGGGCTTCAGACGCGTCGCCATTTGGCACCCCGGTTTGACATTTTTCTGAACAGGCTCATTATGTCTCAATCAGGCGTAATTCGTTCGTACAGAGACATAGCCTAACCGCAGACGCAAATCGGCGCAATCGCAACGCCGACGCGAGGCGGCGACAGAGGGGAACAGCGCGATGTGGAAACGTTCGCTTACGATGCTCGCGGCAGGGCTGGTCGGCCTCGCCCTCGGGGTACCGGCTTTCACCCAGGCGCCGGCGCCGCTCACCCCGGTCGCGCAGACTCCGGCGCCCGCCGCGCCCGTCGCGCCCGCAGGTCTCGCCAGGCTGACCAAGACCGATGCCGATACGTGGCTCGACGGGTTCATGCCCTATGCACTGGCGCGCGGCGACGTTGCCGGTGCCGTGGTCGTGGTGGTCAAGGACGGGCAGATCGTAACCCAGCGCGGCTTCGGCTATGCCGATGTCGCCAAGCGCAAGCCGGTCGATCCGGCAACGACGCTGTTCCGCCCCGGTTCGACCTCGAAGCTCTACACCTGGACCGCGGTGATGCAGCAGGTCGAAGCAGGCAAGCTCAACCTCGACGCCGACGTGAACCAGTATCTCGACTTCAAGATCCCGCCTTATCACGGCAAGCCGGTCACGCTGCGCAACATCATGACGCACACCGCCGGCTTCGAGGAGATCATCAAGGGGCTGATCAGCTTCGACAAGCCGGTGCCGAGCCTCGGCGACGTGCTCAAGCACCGCATTCCCGAGCGGATCTACGAACCCGGCAGCACCCCGGCCTATTCGAACTACGCCACGGCACTGGCCGGCTATATCGTCGAGCGCGTGTCGGGGATGCCGTTCGACGACTATATCGAGCGCAACATCTTCGGCCGGCTGGGCATGCGCTATGCCAGCTTCCGCCAGCCGCTGCCGGCGGCGTTGAAGCCGTACATGTCGCAAGGCTATGAACTCGGCTCGGGCCCCGCCAAAGGCTATGAGCAGATCGGCCTGTCGCCGGCGGGCGCCTCGGCGATCAGCGGCGGCGACATGGCGAAGTTCATGATCGCGCATCTGAACAATGGCGGTCCGCTGCTCAGCCCGGCCACCGCGAAGCTGATGCAGGCGCCGCAATCGAGTGCGATCCCGCAGGTCAATACAATGGCGCTCGGCTTTTACGAGCAGCGGATCAACGGCCACCGCGCGATCGCGCATGGCGGCGATACGATGTATTTTCACAGCGATCTGTGGATCTTCCCCGAAGAGAATGTCGGGCTGTACATCTCGATGAACAGCGACGGGAAGGACGGCGTCACCCGGGTCCTGCGCGGCTCGCTGTTCGAGGAATTCGCCGACCGCTATCTGCCCGATCCGAACAAGGCTGCGCCGGTCGAATTGCCGACGGCGAAGGAGCACGCCAAGCTGCTCGTCGGTACCTGGACCAACAGCCGGCGGATCGACTCGAATTTCGCCAAGGTGATCGGACTGATCGGCGACACCAAGGTGAGCCTCGACGCCGATGGCCGCCCGGTCATCCCGGCGCTGACCAGCCCCGGCGGCGCCCCGCGCAAGCTGATCGAAGTCGCGCCGTTCGTCTGGCAGGACGCCTATGGCCATGAGCGGCTCGCCGCACAGGTGGTTGACGGCAAGGTCATGCGCTGGAGCTTCGGCGAAGTCTCGCCGTTCATGATCTGGTACCGCACGCCGGGCGCGCTGGACTCGGCGTGGCTGACGCCGGTTTTGCTGTTCGGCATCGTGGTGGTTCTGCTCACCGCTCTGTCATGGCCGGTCGGATGGTTCACGCGCCGCCGCTATGGCGCGCAGCTCGCCCTGCAGGGCGAGAGCCTGCGGACGTTCCGCGCGGTCCGCGGTTTCGCGTGGCTGGTGCTCGTGGCCCTGGTCGGCTGGCTGCTGGTGATCAGTGGGCTCGAGGATTTCACCAGCCACGGCTCGACCGACTGGCTGATCCTGCTGGTGCAGATCGTCGGGACCATCGCCTTTTTCGGGCTGTTCGGATTGTCGATCTGGAACGCCTGGCTGACCTGGAAGGAAAAGCGCAGCTGGTTCGCACGGGTGTGGAGCGTGCTGCTGGTGCTCGGCGCCTTCTTCATCCTGTACACGGCGCTCGTCTACCGGCTGATCGGCTTCGGCGCCGAGTTCTGACATGGTGCAACGCCTCTCGCTCGACGTGACGGTGGAACGGCTTCCTTTCGCGAAGCCGTTCCGGATCTCCGGCCATGTCTTCACCGAAAGCCCCGTGGTGGTCGTCACCGTGTCCGACGGCCTCCACACGGGGCGCGGCGAGGCGAGCGGCGTCTATTATCTCGACGACGATGTCGCGGCGATGACCGCGGCGCTGGAGACGGTCCGGGTAGGGCTGTCGAACGGGATGACTCGAGACGAACTGCAGCGAGCGCTCCCCCCGGGCGGTGCGCGCAACGCCGTGGATTGCGCCTTGTGGGAGCTCGAGGCGAAACGCGCGGGCATGCCGGTGTGGAAACTCGCAGGTCTGCCCGAGCCGAGGCCGCTGCTCACCACCTTCACGCTCGGCGCCGACGAGCCCGGCGCCATGGCGGAGGCGGCGGTGGCTTATCGCGAGGCCAAGGCGCTCAAGCTCAAGCTGACCGGCGATCTCGACCTCGACGGCGCCCGCATTCGCGCCGTGCGGGCGGCGCGCGCCGATTGCTGGATCGGCGTCGACGCCAATCAGGGCTTCCGCAAGGACGAGCTGGACGCACTCATCGCGGTGCTGGTCGAGGCGCGGATTGCCTTGCTCGAACAGCCGCTCGCGCGCGGACGCGAAGCCGATCTCGACGGGCTGGATTCGCCAATCCCGGTCGCCGCGGACGAGAGCGCGATCACCCTGGCGGACACCGACGGGCTGGTCGGCCGCTTCGACACAGTCAATATCAAGCTCGACAAATGCGGGGGGCTCACCGAGGCGATCGCCATCGCGGGGCGGGCGCGGCTGCTCGGCCTCGACGTCATGGTCGGCAATATGGTCGGATCGAGCCTCGCAATGGCGCCGGCCTTCCTGCTCGGGCAACTCTGCGATGTGGTCGACCTCGACGGCCCGACCTTCCTCGCTGCCGATCGCGCGCCCGGCATTCGCTACGAGAACGGCTACATCCACTGCCCAGAAGCGGTGTGGGGACACAGATCGCTCGCGGCGAGCGATATGGCGCAACAAAGTTGCAATAACGGTTGACTCTTCTCTGATCAGGATAATAGCATCCTGATCAGATAATGACAGGGAGGCGGCAATGCAGTCATTGCCCAAGGTCTCGCGTCGCCGGATGCTCGGCGGCGCGGCTGCCGTCGCGGCCGCAGGGTTCCCGATGGTCAATTTCGGCCAGTTCCGTCTGTCGGCTGCTTCGCCGGCCACCTATTCGCGCCGCGCCGTCGATCTGGTGCGCGCGTCGTTGGTCATCGACATGCTCGGTGCGCTCAAGATCGACGAGAGCCCGCAATTCTACGGCGCTCCGCTCAGCGCACAGGATGAAGCCGACTGGCGCGCCTGCGGGATCGGCGCGATCCACCATGCGAGCGGGATGGGCGGCCCAAATGCGCGCACCGACACGCTCGAATGGATCGCGCTCAGCCAAGGCTATATCGCCCGCGCGTCGCATCTGTTCACCTTGGTCGACAAGGCCGCCGACCTCGATCGCGCGAAGAAGCAGGGCAAGATCGCAGTCATCCTCGGGCTGCAGAATAGCGAGCATTTTCGCACCGTCGCCGACGTCAAGCTGTTCCACCAGATCGGCCAGCGCTGCTCGCAATTGACCTACAACACGCAGAATCTGCTCGGCTCGGGATCGACCGAGCGCGTCGACGGCGGCGTGACCGACTTCGGCGCCGAGATCGTCAAAGCGATGAACGAGACCGGCATGCTGGTCGACGTCTCGCATTGCGGCGACCGCACCACGCTCGATGCGATCGCGCTCTCCGCCAAACCCATCGCGATCACCCACAGCAATTGCCGGGCGCTGGTCAACCACCCGCGGCTGAAGACCGACGAAGCGATCAAGGCCATGGCGGCGAAGGAGGGCGTGATGGGTATCACCGGAGTCCGGATGTTCGTCAGCGCGAAGGAGCCGACCGCAGTCCCGCAAATCGCCGATCACATCGACCATGTCGTCAAGCTGGTCGGCATCGACCATGTCGGGATCGGCTCGGACTCAGACCTCAACGGCTATGACGACATGCCGCCCGCGATGCTCGCCGAGATGAAGGCGGCGTACAAAGCCAGTTATGCCTTCCGCGACAAGGTCGACACCGACGGCTTCGACCATCCGCGGAAAATCTACGACCTCACCGAAGAACTGATCCGACGCAATTATTCGGACGCCGACATCGCCGCCGTGCTCGGCGGCAATTTCCGCCGCCTGCTGGGGCAGGTGTGGGGCGGCTGATCGACACTTGAGGGGAAAACCAATGACGCGCTTCGCACCATCCGCCCGTACCCTGCTCATCATTACCACCGCCGCGGGCGCACTCGCAGCGGCCGCTCCGGCAGCCGCGCAGGATGCCCAGCCTTCGGTGGCGCCCAACGAGGAAATCGTCGTCACGGCGCAGAAGCGCGAGCAGACCTTGCTCGAGATCCCGCAGTCGATCTCGGTCGTCGGCGCCGAACGGCTCGAGCGCCAGCAGGCGACGAGCTTCGTCGATTATGCCGCGCTGGTGCCGGGCCTCAGCCTCCAGCAGGGCAATCCCGGCGAGACCCGCGTCGTGCTCCGCGGCATCAACACCGGCGGCGCGAGCCCGACGACCGCCATCTATATCGACGAGACGCCGTTCGGCGCGAGCACCGGACAAAGCAACGGGGCGATCCTCGCCGGCGACGTCGATCCGTTCGACATCGAGCGGGTGGAGGTGCTGCGCGGCCCGCAGGGGACGCTGTACGGCGCGAACTCGCTGGGCGGCGTGGTCAAGTTCGTCACTGTGACGCCGCGCCTCGGTGCGTTCGAAGGGCGCGTCCAGGCGGGAGTCGAAACCGTCACGGACGGCGACATGGGCTGGAACGGCAATGCCGTGGTCAATGTGCCGATCGGCAAGATCGCAGCACTACGGGTCAGCGGCTTCTACCGCGAGCAGGGCGGCTTCATCGACACCGTCGGCATCGCGCGCGACAATGCCAATGATCTCACCAGCTATGGCGGCCGCGCCTCGCTGCTCGTTCAGCCGAGCGACAATTTCTCGGTGCGGCTGACCGCCCTGGCGCAGAACATTCGCGCCGACGGACGCGCCGCGTTCGACGCCGATCCGCTTACCCTGCAGCCGCAGACGACCGATCCGGCCACCGGCGTCTCCACCGAAGGACGGCTGACCCGCACCCAATATTATCCCGACAAGAACGATGTCGATTATCGCAATTACAACGGCACGATCGACTGGGATCTCGGCTTCGCGTCTTTGATCTCGGCGACGAGCTACAGCACCACGATCCAGCACGAGGTCACCGACAGCAGCTACCAGCTCGCCGGGATCGGCGATGCGTTCTACGGCAATGTCGGCACGCCGGGGCCGCGCGGCATCACCCTGCCGGCGCGAGTCTCGAACAAGAAGTTTACCCAGGAAGTGCGGCTGGCCTCGCCATCGAGCAATGTGCTCGAATGGCTGGTCGGCGGCTATTACACGCGCGAGGAAGGCCTGATCTTCCAGCGCTATCTGCCCTTCGCGCTCGACACCGGGGAGGCGCTCGATCCCACCTTGACCCTGCCGGTCGGCCCCGGCGGCGCCAATGTCGTCTTTCCCGAATTCGTCCGCGCCGAGCTGGCCTCGGTCTATCGCGAATATGCCGGATTCGGCAGCGTGACGCTGCATGTCGGCCCGCGCTTCGATCTCACTGCGGGCGCCCGCTACAGCCACAACAACCAGCGCACCCGGCAGCTGCTCGACGGGGCGCTGCTGCCGCTGTCGGGCTCGCCGATCGGGCCCGACGTCACCAATGGCCGCTCGTCGGAAAATGTCTTCACCTGGTCGGTCGCGCCGCGCTTCGAGCTCAGCGATCAGGTCTCGCTCTATGCTCGCGTCGCCAAGGGCTATCGCCCGGGCGGGCCCAATGTCGTGCCGCCCGGGGCGGGATCGGCATTCCCCGGCTTCTTCGAGGCCGACACCCTGATCAGCTACGAGGCCGGCATCCGCGGCGAGACCGCCAACCACGCCTTCGCGCTCGACGCATCGCTTTACTATCTCGACTGGGACAATATCCAGGTGCTGGTCGTCTATCAGACCGGGATCGGCCCGATAGGCGCCGACGGCAACGGCGACAGCGCGCGCAGCCAGGGCGCCGAGATCACCGCGACCTTGCGACCGACGCGCGGCTTCGATGTGGTGGCGAACATCGCCTATAACGATGCCAAATTGCGGGAGGATCTGCCCCCGGGCGACGGTGGTTTCGCCGGCGACCGGCTGCCGTATGCGCCCGAATGGACCGCCAATATCTCCGCCGATTACGAATGGAGCGTCGGCGGCGGCACCACTGCGTTCGTCGGCGGCAACGTCCGATTGGTGAGCGATCAGGAAGCCGATTTCGACGACGCCTTCCGCACCCAGTTCGGGCGGCGCATCAACATCGATGGCTATGCGACGGTGGACCTGCGCGCCGGCGCCCGGTTCGGCAAGTTCAACGTGACCGCCTTCGCCAAGAATCTGACCAACTCGCGCGGGCTGACCAGCGCCGGCACCTTCGGCGGGCGTCCGGGCACGCTCGTCTCGGCCTCGCCGATCCGGCCGCGCACGCTGGGCATCAGCCTCGGCGCCGGGTTCTGAGCGGATGAGCGTTCAGCAAGCTTTGCGCGCCGACGCGCTGGTCCTGCCGCAGCCCTATCTGCTGTTCCTCGGCGATACCGTCGAGCGCGGCTTCGCCAAGACCGCGCTCGGGTTGCGCGACTGGGCGCCGGAGAAATGCGTGGGCGAGCTCGCGCTTGCCGGTGCGCAGGTCACCACCGGGCTGCCGCAGATGACGCCGGCCGAGGCCTATGCGCAGGGGGCGCGGGCGCTGGTGATCGGCGTCGCCAATTCGGGCGGAGTGATTCCGCAGAGCTGGCGTGCCTCTCTGGTGGAGGCGCTCGAGGCGGGGCTGGATCTCGTCGCGGGGATGCACACGCGGCTGGCCGACATTGCCGAGCTGCGCGAGGCTGCGGCATTGCTCGGACGGCAGCTGATCGACATCCGCGTGCCGCCGGCGCAGATCCCCGTAGCGACCGGGCGCAAGCGGACCGGCAAGAGACTGCTCACTGTCGGCACCGATTGCGCGCTCGGCAAGAAGTACACGGCGCTGGCGCTGGCACGGGCGTTCGCCGCACGCGGAGTCGACAGCGATTTCCGGGCCACCGGCCAGACCGGAATCATGATCGCCGGCGGCGGCATGCCGATGGACGCCGTGGTGTCGGACTTCGAGGCAGGCGCGGCGGAGATGCTGTCGCCCGATGCGGCGCCGGATCACTGGGACGTGATCGAGGGGCAGGGCTCGCTTGCGCACCCGGCTTATGCCGCGGTGTCGCTCGGGCTGCTCCACGGCAGCCAGCCCGACGTGTTCGTGGTTTGCCACGAGCCGGGGCGCACCGACATGCTCGGCACCGCGGGCTATCAGGTCGGGACGATCGAGGAAATCATCGAGCTCACCCTGGCGCTCGGGCGGCGGACCAATCCGGCGATCCGCTGCGCCGGGGTCAGCTTCAACACCTCGGCTCTGGGCGAGGACGAGGCGGTGGCGGTGATGCGCAGCGAAAGCGCGCGGCTGGGGCTGCCGGTCGCCGATCCGGTGCGCGGCGGGCCGGCGTTCGACGTTCTGGTCGAGAGCTGCCTCGCATGAGCAAGGCCGCCGCAGGATCGAGCTGGTTTCAGCGCTTCCTGCTGCCCGGCTTCGCGATGAAGGCCGTGATCATCGGCGGCGGCTATGCCACCGGGCGCGAGCTGGCCGAGTATTTCCTGCCGGCCGGGCCGTGGGGCGGGCTCGCCGGCATGGTGCTGGCGATGCTGCTGTGGAGCGTGATCGCCGCGACCACTTTCGCCTATGCGCGGCTGGCGGGGGCGCTCGACTATCGGGCGTTCTTCGCCGATCTGCTCGGGCCGGCATGGATTGCGTTCGAGATCGCCTACATCCTGTTCGTCGTGCTGATCCTCGCGGTCTTCGGGGCGAGCGCGGGAGCAATCGGCGCGGCGATGTTCGGCTGGCCGAGCTTCGTCGGGGCACTGCTGCTGGCAGGGGGTATTCTTGCCACGGTCTCGCTCGGCAATGCGGCGGTCGAGGGCGTGTTCAAATATGTCTCGTTCCTGCTCTACGGCGTCTATGCGCTTTTCCTGGTGCTGAGCCTGGTCAGCTTCGGTGATCGGATCGCGAGCGGCTTCGCCACGCCGGCGCCGTGGAACGGATGGGCAGCGGGCGGGCTGACCTATGCCAGCTACAACATCATCGGCGCAGTGGTGATCCTGCCGGTGCTGCGGCACCTCACCAGCACGCGCGACGCGGTGATCGCGGGGGCGATCGCCGGGCCGCTGGCAATGGCGCCGGCGATCCTGTTCTTCACCTGCATGATCGCGTTCTATCCCGCGATCGGCGCCGAGACCTTGCCTTCGGATTTCCTGCTTCGCCAGCTCAACGCGCCGGCCTTCCACCTGCTGTTCCAGGCGATGATCTTCGCCGCCCTGCTCGAGAGCGGCACCGGCGCGGTGCATGCGATCAACGAGCGGATTGCCGGTGTGGTCCGCCACCGCCGCGGGACCGATCTCGGCGCCCGCACGCGCGCCGCGATTGCAGGGCTATTGCTAATCATCTGCATGTTCGTCGCCGAGCGGGTCGGCCTGATCGCGCTGATCGCCAGCGGCTATCGGCTGCTCGCCTGGCTCTTCCTCGCCGTATTCGTGCTGCCGCTGATGACGATCGGGCTGGCACGCTTGCTTCGCCGCCGTTCCGCCACTGCCAGGGAGATTGCCGCATGAACCTGCGCCATCTGCTCGCTCTGCCATTGCTCGCGCTTGCTGGGCCCGCTTTGGCCGATCCGCCCGCGGGGCTCGACGCAAAGGTCGAGGCGCTGCGCAAGGCGACAGGGGCGCCTGGCATTGCCGTCGCGGTCGTGGAGCATGGCAAGACCACGCTCGCGAGGGGCTGGGGCGTGCGCAAGCTCGGCGAGGCGGCAAAGGTCGATGCCGACACGATCTTCCAGACCGGCTCGACCGGCAAGGCGTTCACCGCCGCTGCGCTGGCGATCCTCGTCGACCAGGGCAAGATCGGCTGGGACGACAAGGTGATCGATCACATGCCGTGGTTCCGCATGTACGATCCGTGGGTGACGCGCGAGATGACGATCCGCGACCTGCTCGTCCACCATAGCGGGCTCGGGCTCGGGGCAGGGGATCTGCTGTTCGTCCCCCGTGGCAGCCTGTCGCGCAAGGAGACGGTCAAAAGGCTGGCGTTCATCAAGCCGGCGACCAGTTTCCGTTCGGGCTATGCCTATGACAATATCCTCTACACCGTCGCCGGCCAGCTGATCGAGGAAGTCAGCGGCAAGACGTGGGAGGAGTTCATGACCCGCGAAGTGCTCCGGCGCGGCGGCATGGACGACGCCACCGCGACCTATGAGGCGCGCTGGGCGACGCCGGACCGCGCCTTTCCGCATGCAAGGGTAAGCGGGGTGGTGCGCGGAGACGGGCCCAATTCGGTGCTCGACGAGCGCGAGGAGCTCGGCCGGGCGGCGATGCCGGCGGGCGGGCTCGCGCTCAGCGCGAAGGACTTGGCGCAATGGCTCAAGATCCAGCTCGGCCACGGCGCATTGCCCGGCGGCGGGCGGTTGTTCAGCGAGGCGCAGGCGGCGGAGATGTGGAAGGGCGTCACCGTCCAGCCGATCACGCCCTATCCGGGCGGGCTCGCCCCGCTGACGCCGAAGTTCAGCACCTACGCGCTCGGCTGGGAAGTCGAGGACTATAAGGGCGCGCGGATCATCTCGCATGGCGGCGGCGTGTTCGGATCGATCACCCATGTCATTTTGCTGCCCGATCAGGACGTCGGCATCGCCGTGGTGGTCAATTCGGAGGACGTCGCCTTGCTGCGCGGCGTCGCACACATGCTGGTGGACCACTATCTCGGGCTACCCGATCAGGACTGGCCGAAGCGGTTCGGCGACTTCATGACCCAGCGCATCGAAGGCGGGAAGGCGGCGCTGGCGAGCGTCAAGGCGGCGCCGGCCAAGGTGGGTCCGTCGCTGGCGCTCGAACGCTATGCGGGCACCTATCGTGATCCGTGGTATGGCGATGTCGCCGTTATCAAAGCGCCCGACGGGCTGCGCATCGACTTCAAGACCACGCCGCGCATGGCCGGCAAGCTGGTCCATTGGCAGTACGACACCTTCGTCACCCGCTTCGACGACAAGGCGATCGAGCCGGCCTACGTGACCTTCGCGTTGGACGCCGACGGCAAGATCGCGCGGGTGTCGATGAAGCCGGAGAGTCCGATCGCGGACTTCAGCTACGATTATAGGGATCTGGATCTTCGGCCGGTGACCGAGGTGGCGAAGTGAGGGGCGGCCGTCTTCTCCCCTCCCTGCAAGGGAGGGGCAGGGGGTGGGTGCGCGCGCAGCGCGCCCATCGGGATGCTCTCGACAGAAAGAAAAGCTCGAGCATCGAGCCCGAGCTTTTCTTACCCACCCCTAACCCCTCCCTTGCAGGGAGGGGAGTCCTTGGGCTCGCCCTCCTCCTCGCCGGCTGCGCCACGACGCCGGCCCAAGCCCCTCGCATGGCGCATCGCGACTTCCTCACGCTTGACACCCATCTCGACACGCCGCTCCATTTCGGCCGTCCGGGCTGGAGCTTCGCCGGACACCACGATCCCGCCACCGACCTCGTCCAGGTCGATCTCGAGCGGATGGATTCCGGTGCGCTCGATGGCGGGTTCTTCGCGATCTACACCGAGCAGGGGCCGCTCACGCCCCAAGGCTATGCCGATGCGCTGGCCTTCGCGCGCAAGCGATCGGATCTGATCGACTCCACGCTCGCGGCGCTGCCGGATCGCATCGACTTCGCCATGACCGCCGCCGACGCGCGCCGGATCGACCGGGCCGGGCTCCGCATTGCATTCAAGAGCATGGAGAACAGCTATCCGCTCGGCGAGGACCTGTCGCTGCTCAAGGAATTCCACGATCGCGGCGTGCGGCTGGCGGGACCGGTGCACGGCGCCAACAACCAGTTCGCCGATTCCTCCGGAGACACGCCGAAATGGAACGGTCTCTCTCCCCTCGGGCGCCAATGGGTGAAGGAAATGAATCGGCTGGGGATGGTCATCGACGCCAGCCACGCGTCGGACGCGGCGTTCGACCAGATGCTCGAAATGTCGACGACGCCGCTGCTGCTGTCGCATTCGAGCGGGCGCTGGGCGTTCGATCATCCCCGCAATCTCGACGACGCGCGCATCCGCAAGCTTGCCGCGAAGGGGGGTGCGATCTGCGTCAGCACGATCTTCCTTTCGAAGATGAATCTGGGGCCAGAGCGCGCGAAGATGTTCGGCGAATATGAGCATATCGCCGAGCTTTCCCCTGAGCAGCAAGCCGATCTCGCCCGCCGCTGGCGTGCGCTCGACAGGACCGAACCGATGTGGGCCGCCGATTTCGAGCGCTATATGACGATGGTCCTCCACGTCATCGCGGTGGCAGGCGTCGACCATGTCTGCTTCGGCGCCGATTGGGACGGCGGCGGCGGCCTGCCGGGCATCGAGGACATATCGGCGCTCCCCAAGGTGACCGAGCGGCTCCGCGCCGCCGGCTATTCCGATGCCGATCTCGCCAGGATGTGGGGCGGCAACATCCTGCGCATCGTTGAGGCGGCGGAGCGCAGTGCCGCGCGGTGACCTCGATTCCCCTCCCTGGAAGGGAGGGGGCAGGGGTGGGCTAGAAAAGGTCGGGCTCGATGCCCGGCCTTTTCTGTATTCCACCCGCGTCGTCGGGCGCGCTGACGCGCGCACCCACCCCCAAGCCCCTCCCTTGCAGGGAGGGGAGTTGAGATCTCAGGCGACGTCGTAGAGCAGTGCCAGTTCGTCGAGCGGCAAGGTGAAGCAGATCGCCGCCCCACCCAGCGGGCTGGTGCCACTCCAGATGCGGCCGCCATAAGAATCGACGATCGTGCGGCAGATCGACAGCCCGATGCCGAGCCCGTTGCGATCGACCGTGGCGAAGGGCGCGAAGATGTCGACCTTGTCGGGCAGACCCTTGCCGTTGTCGGCGACGCTGACCATCACCATCCCGCCTTCCTCGCGATGGCTGGTGACGAGCACCTGCGGCTTGTCGACCTGCGCGACTGCCTGCGCCGCGTTGCGGATCAGGTTGAGCAGCACCTGCTGGATCTGCACCTTGTCCGCGGCGACATGGCCGGTATCGGGTTCGAGCTGGGCAGTGACCGTCGCGCGCGCCACTGCCGGATCGGCGATCTTGCTGAGCGCAATCGCTTCCTCGACGATGTCGTCGAGCGAAGCCACCTCGCCGGTACGCCGGTCGGCGACCATGTCGCGCGCCCGCGCGATAATCTTGCCGCTGAGGCTGATCTGCCGGCTCGCCTGACCGAGCAGCACCGCGAGCCGCTCCTGCTCGACCAGCGAGTTGTTGCCGCGTTCGACGAGGTAGGTGGCGGCGCCGAGATAATTGCCGGCGGCGGTGAGCGGCTGGGAGAGTTCGTGCGCGATCGTCGCGGCCATCACGTTGACCGCCTCGACGCGGGTGATGTGGGCCACTTCGGCGCGGAGCTGCTCGTGCCAGCGCTCGGTGGTGATATCCTGCTCTGTGCCGAGCACGGTGCGAACCTTTCCATCGCTATCCACAACCGGCGACATGCGAATTCTTAGATGTGCCACCCGGCCGTCGCCCATCGTGCTGACCACTTCGCATTGCGCGGGCTGCTTCGACAGAATGGCGGTGCGCAATGTCTGCTCGATCTCCACGCGGCCCTCCGGCCCGTGAAAGGCGAGGGCCTCGTCCGAAGTCATGATGTCGTCTTTGGGATCGCGCCCGTGCATCCGGCAGATTTCGTCCGAGCAGGCGAGCAGCCTGGTCTGAAGATCGAGCTCCCAATCGCCCATCTTGCCGATCGCCTGCGCCTCGCAGAGGCGCTTGTTGGTCGCTGCAAGGCGCCGGATGATCGCCTCGCGACGGCGCAGACCGAGCCAGAAGGCAAAGGTGCCACCCAGCAATGCGAGCGTGAGCGCGGCGACGGTAAGGTAGAATATCCGTGCCCTGCCGTAGGACGGCGCCAGCACGTCGTCGAGGCCGAGGCCGACGCTGACGAACACGCCGTAACGCGGCAATCGCCGTTGGCTGAAGATACGCGTCACGCCGTCGACCGAGCTCGGCCCGATATAGGTGCCCCATGGTTCGGCGTTCTGATGCTGCATCGCCAGCTTGCCGGCCAAGTTCTGGCCGAAGCTCACGGTCGGGCCTTCGCGCCGGGCGAGGGTCAGACCATCGAGACGCACGACCGAGATCAGATCGTGCGGCCGGAAGTCGGCGCCTTCGTAGAAGCCGGTCAGCCGGTCGATCGGAATATGCAGCGCGACGATACCGCCGAAGCCGCCGTCCTGCCGATGGATCGCCCGGGCGAAGAGAATGGCCGGTTTGCCTGCCCTGGTCTGCTGCGACGGTGTGAGCAGGGGTTCTCGCGCACCGCCGACGCTGAGCAGTCGAAAGGCGGCAGCGCTCGCTGTCACGTCCGAACCCCCCGGGCGGCTCGACCAGCGGACCAGGCCGTCGGGCCCGAGGACCTCGACCCGGGCGAACAACGGGTCGATCGCTGCGGAATCGGTCAGCAACTGCGGCGACGCTCCCGCACCCGGCAGAGCATCGCGATATTGCCGCGCCAATTGCGTGGCGGCGCTGTCCGCACGATCGAGGATGCCGGCGACGAAATGATCATAGGCGATCACCCGGTTGCGATTCTCGCGGGCAGCGCCGGTGAGGAGGCTGTCGCGCTGGACGTGGACGATCTGGATCGCCGCCGCCCAGATTGCCGCGCAGATCAATATTGCCGCCGCGGGCAGCACGATCGCCAGCCAGCGCGGGGCGATCTGCGTCGACCCGCGTAATGGATAGCGGAACCCCGTCTGGGAAGTGGTCGTAAGCTTCACGCGATGATAGGCCCGGGCAAAGACGCTGTCAGGCTGGCTAAAATACCATCCTCAACAATTGTTAACTAAGTACTTGTCCGGGGAAAACCAATGGCCTGCGCCGGTTCAGGCTGGCCATTGGTCGCATGTTGCTGCCAGGTTTCCGCCCGCAGCCGTTCGATCATGGATGCACTTGGTTCCGGAGCGGACCAAAATACTTGATAACAATGCTTCGCAAGGCACTGACAACATGACACGCGGGCGCAGAACGTCGTCCGGCACCTTGTGGGTGCCGGATCAACAGCGGCAGCAATTTTGGTCGGTGGCGGGCTTCGATCAGACGTTGAAGCGGAACAGCATCACGTCGCCGTCCTGGACGACATATTCCTTGCCTTCGGAGCGCAGCTTGCCGTTGTCGCGCGCGCCGGACTCGCCCTTGTACTGGACGTAATCGTCATAGCCGATCGTCTCGGCGCGGATGAAGCCGCGCTCGAAATCGGTGTGGATCTCGCCGGCCGCCTGCGGTGCCTTGGCGCCGACCTCGACGGTCCAGGCGCGGGCTTCCTTGGGGCCGACGGTGAAGAAGGTGAGCAGGTGGAGCAGTTTATAGCCCGCACGGATCACGCGGGCGAGACCGGTCTCCTCGAGCCCGAGTTCGGCGAGGAACTCGCCGCGGTCCTCGGCGGGCATGGTCGCGATCTCGGCCTCGATCGCCGCCGACACCACTACGGCCTCGGCACCCTCGGCCTTGGCCTTCTCGAACACCTTGGCGGAGAGCGCATTGCCGTTGGCGGCGTCCTCCTCGTTGACGTTGCAGACATAGAGGACCGGCTTGCCCGTCAGCAATTGGGCCTGGGCGAACACCTTCGCTTCCTCGGCATCCTTCGGCTCGGTGAGTCGCGCCGGCTTGCCCTCGCGGAGGAGTTCGAGCGCCTGGCCGAGCACGCTCGCGGCGATCTTCGCCTCCTTGTCGCCCTGCTGGCCCTTCTTGACGTAATTGGGGACGCGCTTTTCGAGGCTCTCGAGATCGGCGAGCATGAGTTCGGTTTCGACCGTCTCGGCATCGGCGATCGGATCGACCTTGTTGTCGACATGCTGGATGTCGTCATTCTCGAAGCAGCGCAGGACGTGCACGATGGCGTCGACTTCGCGGATATTGCCGAGGAACTGGTTGCCGAGGCCCTCGCCCTTGCTCGCCCCGCGGACGAGACCGGCAATGTCGACGAAGCCGAGCTGGGTCTCGATGATCTTCGCCGAGCCGGCGATCTCGGCAAGCTTGTACAGCCGCGGGTCGGGCACCGCGACGTTGCCGACATTCGGCTCGATCGTACAGAAGGGGTAATTCGCCGCCTGTGCCGCGGCAGTCTCGGTCAGTGCATTGAAGAGCGTGGACTTGCCGACGTTCGGAAGCCCGACAATGCCGCAACGGAAACCCATGAGAAGCTCGATCCTGTCGTGAGGCGCCGGGCGATGCCGGCAAGTTGCGGGCTCGATAGGCGTAAAAAGGTGCGGTTTCCAGTGCGGAGCAAGCCGCGGGCGCGGCGCGTTGATCTGCCATGATCCTCCGACGCATCGACTCCGCTGCCGCCCGGCTGATGGGCATCGACGGCGTCAGCTTTCGCGAACCCGCTGGGGAACCGGCGCTGCTGCCGCCCGATTCGGTGTCGTGGCGCGTGTTCCGCAATCCGGTGACGATGTATGTCGGAGGGATCGCGGCGGTGCTGCTCGAGCTGGGCGAGCCGCGCGTCCGCCACGGGGTGTGGGATCATACCAGCTTCCGCCGCGATCCGGCGGCACGGATGCGGCGGACCGGGCTGGCGGCGATGATCACGGTCTATGGCGCGCGCAGCCAGTTCGAGGCGCTCGCGGCGCGGGTGAACCGGATGCACGCGCGGGTGCAGGGCGAGACCGACGATGGCCGCGTCTACGCCGCCAGCGATCCCGAGTTGCTGCTCTGGGTGCAGGCGACGGCGAGCTGGGCGTTCCTCGAAGCCTACCGCCGGTACGCCGAACCGCTCGGCAAGGCCGATCGCGACCGTTTCTATGCCGAGGCCAGGCCTGGGGCGGCGCTGTACGGCGTGGAGGCGCCGCCGCAGAACGAGGCAGAGATGCAGGCGCTGATGGCTCGTATGCGGCCGCAGCTCGAACCGTCGCCGGTGCTCGGCGAACTCCTCGCGATTCTCCGCACTGCCGACATTCTGCCGCGCCCGCTCCGACCCGTGCAGCGCCTCGGCGTGCGGGCGGCGGTGGACTTGCTTCCGCCGGCGATGCGCAGCCAGCTGGGGCTGACCGGACACCGTTTGCATCGCGGTGAGCGGACGCTGCTCACGCTGCTGGCGAAGAGCGCGGCCCGTCTCGAATTGCCGTCGAGCCCGGCCCGCCAGGCGGCGGCGCGGGTCGCCGACCAAAAGCGCTACGGATCGCCCGGACTGGCTACGTCCTGATCGTGCATCGTTTGCTTGACGGACCCCCGTTCATCCGGGGTACAGGGGCGCCGGGCCTTGTCAGGCATTGCGTATTTCGAGGAGCAGGGAATGATTCGCCGTCACATGATCATGAGCGCCGCAGCGGCGACGTTCGCGCTTGCGAGCTGCAGCGGCAGCGACGATCCCACGCCGACTCCGTCCCCGACGGCGACGCCCACGCCGACGCCCACCGCGTCGCCGACCTACGCGGTGTTCCCGCTCACCGCAGCTGCCGAGTTCGGCACGATCAACGGCTCGATCAGCTACACCGGCGACCCGGCAGGTGCAGTGACCCTGGGCGCGGCGGCAACCGACGCCACCCAGAATCGCGTCAAGCTCGCCACCAGCAACGCGTTCGACACCGCCACCTATGTGATCAACGAAGCCGGCGAGGAATCGCGCTTCGTCAAGGCGAACGCGACCACGCAGCCGGTACCGACGACGACCGAGTTCGTGTTCCGCACGACGGACACGGCCACCGCGGGCAAGTTCTCGCAGCTTGAATTCCTCAACAACACGATCTCCGCGACGACGCGCACCAATGACGCCAATCTGCAGCTGACCAATGTCAGCTACGCCAATTGGTGGCGCGGCGATTCGACGACAGGCGCCAAGCGGATCACCACCTCGGTGTTCGGCTACCAGACGATCCCCACCGACATGCCACCCACCGGCGCCCAGGCATATACCTCGACGATCGTGGGCCGGCTGGTCGACGTGACCGGCGGCGTAACCACCGTCTCGCGCGTTGGCGGTACGGTCACGGTTTCGGTGAACTTCTCGACCGGGGTCGTCGATATCTCCCTCAACCTCAATCGGACGCCCGAAGGCGGCGGTGCCACCACGGCGTACGGCACCTTCACGGCGCAGGGCGCGATTCCGACCAAGGAGAGCCGGTTCAACGCCAGCTTCGCCGGCAGCACTACGCTTTCGGGTACGTTCGTCGGGGCCTTCTTCGGTTCGCAGGCCAAGGAAATCGGCATCGCGTTCTCGGCGAACGGCACCGTCGGCGGCGGCAGTCAGCGTCTCGCCGGCGTCATCGTCGGCAAGAAGTAACGCGACAGATCAGCAAGCAAGGAAGGGCTCCGGGAAACCGGGGCCCTTCTTGTTTGTGCGGCCTGCCTTCCGTTCGGCCAGAGCGTGTCGAAGGCCGGCTCTCCGCAAGCGGTGCGCAGGGGAGGCCCCCTTCGACAAGCTCAGGGCGAACGATGCATTATGCGTGCGTCAGACTTGCGTCCTAATCCTGCAGCCGTAGCGCGACGTCGCTCATGAAGCGGGCATCGTTGCCGCCGGCGAGCCAAGGTGCCTCCGCCGCGATTGCGCCAAGCATGTCGGTGAGCGGCTCGATCTCGGCCTTGGCGTAATTGCCGAGGACATAGCCGGTCACGCGGTCCTTGTGCCCGGGATGGCCGATGCCGATCCTTACTCGACGGAAATCGGGACCGATATGCGCGTCGGTCGAGCGCAGGCCATTATGCCCCGCGGTGCCGCCGCCGATCTTCACCTTGACCTTGAAGGGAAGCAGGTCGAGCTCGTCGTGGAAGACGGTCACGTCGGCCGGAGACAGCTTGTAGAAATCCATCGCCGCGCGGACGGCGCGGCCGCTCTCGTTCATGAACGTGCCCGGCTTGAGCAGGATCAGCTTGTCGGTGCCGATCCGCCCCTCCTGCGTCCAGCCCTGGAACTGCTTTTTCGGCGATGAGAAGCTGTGCACCTCGGCAATGGCGTCGATGGCCATGAAGCCGACATTGTGCCGGTGCATCGCATATTGCGGCCCCGGATTGCCGAGACCCACCCAGAGCTGCATCGCCTTACCCCGAAAAGAAAATCGCCCCCGCACCTAGGGTGCGGAGGCGATTTTTTCACCTAAGAAGTTGCGGGAAGCGATTACTCGCCTTCGCCGGCCACTTCGGTCTGGGTGTCGCCTTCGCTCGACTTGAGCGCCGACGGGGCCACCACGGTTGCGATCGTGAAGTCGCGGTCGGTGATCGACGGAGTAGCACCCTCGGGCAGCTGCACGGCAGAGATGTGCAGCGAGTCGCCGACTTCGAGACCCTTGAGCGAGATCTGCACTTCGTCGGGGATGTTCGCCGCGTCGACGACGAGCTCGAGCTCGTGACGGACGACGTTGAGCACACCGCCGCGCTTGATGCCTGGGGCTTCTTCCTCGTCGGTGAACACGATCGGCACCTGCACGGTGACAGTGGCGTGCTCGGAGATGCGCAGGAAGTCGACATGGACCGGGCGATCGGTCACGACGTCGAAGGCGACGTCCTTCGGCAGGGTGCGCTCACCATTGACCATGACGACCGAGTTCATGAAGTGGCCGGTGTTGAGCAGCTTCATCAGCTCGCGCTCGCTGACGTGCACGCCAACGGGGTCTGCCTTGTTGCCATAAATCACGGCGGGGACGCGGCCTTCACGACGAAGCGCCCGGGAGGCTCCCTTGCCAACCCGGTCGCGCGTCTCGGCCGACAGCGTAAGCGTTTCGCTCATGTGTCGTTTCCAATGCGCTAAAGTGTTTCAGTTCGATGCCCGGCAGGCCTCCAGGGATGACCCTGCCGCAACAAGCGCGCGCCTCTAGCCGAAAGAGGGGGGAAAGGCAACTTCTGAACTCCCCTCCCTGCAAGGGAGGGGCAGGGGGTGGGTGCGCGGCGCAGCCGCGCGTTCTGCCGCAGGAGCGAAAACGAGGCATCGAGCCTCGCCTTCGCTCACCCACCCTTGACCCCTCCCTTGCAGGGAGGGGCACTAAAGGATCGGATCATACCAGCTCCGGCAGCAGTTCGCCGAGCTTGTCGAAGCTCTGGCTCCAGCCTTCCTTCATGCCGTTCAGTGCCGGCAGCATTTTCTGGCTGACCTGGGTGACGCGCGTCACCATGTGCATCACGGTGCCGCCGTCCGGGCCGTCCTCGAAGACGAGCGTGTCCTCATGCTCGATCCCCCAGCTGCCGTCGGGCTCCTGAAAGGCGCGCAGGACGAAGCGCAGGCGATCGGGGCGGGCGATCTCCAGATATTCGCCGTAAACCGGATTGGTTCCGTATGGCTCGGGGCCGCGCATGTCGATGCGGATCTTGCCGCCCGGGCGTGCGTCGGTCTCGCAGACCGGCGCGTCGAATTCGCGCGGTCCCCACCAACGGGCGAGGTGCTCGGCCTTGGTGAAGCAGTCGAACACCAATTCGCGCGGCGCGGCGAAAGTGCGGGTGATCGTCATCTCGTAGCCAACGCCGATTTCAGTCGTGGTCATTGTTCTCTCCTTTGTGCTGCAGTTCCTCGAGATACGCGTCGAGATCGTCGAACTTTTCGTCCCAAAACCGGCGATAGGCAGTGAGCCACTCGCTCGCCGCCTTGAGCGCCGCCGGTTCGAGCTTTGCCGGGCGTTGCTGGGCAGCGCGGCTGCGCGAGATCAGCCCGGCGTTTTCGAGCACCTTGAGGTGCTTGGTGATCGCGGGACCGCTCATCGCGAATGGACGGGCGAGCTCGCCGACATGGGTTTCGCCGAGCGCCAGCCGGGCGAGGATCGCACGCCGGGTCGGGTCGGCAAGCGCGGCGAAGGTGGCGCTCAGCGGATCAGAATTCATATAACCTCCTGGCTAAATAACCTATTGGCTAAATATCGCGCGGAGTCAAGCGCTGGCGTGCGTGGCTTGCAATGTAGGATTTCGCCTGCTTGGCTCTCACAGCAGGCTTGAGAGCCCGCTGCTCTTTGACAATCAGGCGGAATGCGGCGCCCAGGACAGGCGGCAGATAGTGTAAAGCTGGTGTCAACTTTCAGGTCGGATCACACCGGCCTCAGCCGACGTCGCGGCCCTTAATAGTGGATGCGCTCGACCTTGAGCCCGCGCTTCGCGAGTTCTGCTTGCACGGACGCGTTGCCGGCGAGATGCCCGGCGCCTACCGCGACGAACACTGTTCCCGGCGCTTTCATCCGTTGCGCCAGCCAGTCGGCCCATTTGGCGTTGCGCTGCGCCAGCAATGCGTCGGCAAGTTCTGGCGAACGGCTGAGATCTTCGTTCATCAGCCGTGCAATGCCGTCGGCATCGCCCTTGCTCCACCGCGCCACCATCCGGTCGATCGTCGCGCCGGCAGTGGGCAGGTCGTCCAGCGTCTCGACCAACAGCGAGCGTTGCGCCGGCAGCGGTAAACGATCGAAATAGCCGAGCTGCTCGCGTGCGGTCTCCAACCCTTCGACCTTCTTGCCGCCGGCCTTGGCCGCTGCGGTCAGCACGGCCTCGGCACCGTCCTTGTCGTCATAGCCCAGCTGGCGCAGGGGCGCAGCCGACAGCATCGTCGCCGCCAGCCACGGTTCGGCGCGGTCAAGTGCATCGGGAGCCAGCCCGATCTCGGGCAGGGCCGCACGGAACTTCGCGGCCTCGGCCGGCGAAAGCTGATCGGGCAGGGCAGGGCCCGCCGTCGTCATGCCCAGCTCGGTCACCAAGGCCTGCATCTCGGCTTGCGGCGGCATCACCAGTTCGAGCACCAGTTCGTCGCTCGCTTCGAACGCCTTCTTCACGCCGTCATCGAACCAGCGGAGCCCGGGCTTGAGCAGGTGCACCGTGCCGAACAGATAGATATTGGTGTCGGCGTCCCTGACGACCCACAGCGCCGGATCGGCGTCGTTCGCCGCCTGTTTCGCATGGCACCCGCACAGCGCCAGCAGCGCCGCTCCGATCAGCAATTTCCCGAGCATCGCGCGACAGGAGGCGATCACTGCATCCTTGTCAACGTGGACGGCGCGCGCCAAAGCACGGGGCATATGTCCGAACCTCTCAGCTTCCAGCGAATGATCCTGAAGCTCCATGATTACTGGAGCGAACGCGGCTGCGTGATCCTCCAGCCCTATGACATGCGCATGGGGGCGGGGACCTTCCACCCGGCGACGACGCTCAAGGCGCTCGGCCCCGAGCCGTGGAACGCCGCCTTCGTCCAGCCCTGCCGCCGCCCGACCGACGGCCGCTATGGCGAGAACCCCAACCGGCTCCAGCATTATTACCAATATCAGGTGATCCTGAAGCCTAGCCCGGCCGATCTGCAGGAGCTCTATCTGGGCTCGCTCGCCGCGATCGGCGTCGACTTCACCCGTCACGACATCCGCTTCGTCGAGGACGATTGGGAATCCCCGACGCTCGGTGCATGGGGGCTGGGCTGGGAAGTCTGGTGCGACGGCATGGAAGTCACCCAGTTCACCTATTTCCAGCAAATGGGCGGGTTCGACTGCAAGCCGGTTGCCGGCGAGCTGACCTACGGGCTCGAGCGGCTGGCGATGTACATCCAGAACAAGGACAGCGTCTACGATCTCGCATTCAACGACGCGGGCGTGACCTATGGCGACGTGTTTCTCGAGAATGAGAAGCAGATGTCGAAATATAATTTCGAAGTCGCAGACATCGACACCCTGTTCGAGGGCTTCCGCAAGGCGATGGCGGAATGCGAGAACTGCCTGAGCGCAGGCGTGCCGATCGCAGCCTATGAGCAGGCGATCGAGGCGAGCCATTTGTTCAATCTGCTGCAGGCCCGCGGGGTGATCTCGGTCGCCGAACGCCAGGCCTATATCGGCCGCGTCCGCGATCTGGCGAAGGGCTCGTGCGAGGCGTGGATCGCCCATATGACGCCCGCCTGGAGCGCAGAATACCCGGAGTGGTCGCTGTGACCGAGGATTTCCTTCTCGAACTCCGCTCGGAGGAAATCCCCGCGCGCATGCAGGAGCGCGCACGTACCGATCTGGCCGCCTTGTTCGAAGCGCGGCTGAAGGCGCTCAACCTGCCGTTCGAGCGGATCGAAAGCTTCGTTACGCCGCGCCGTCTCGCCTTGATCGTTCGCGGCGTTGCCGAGACCACCAGCGCGGCGACCGAGGAGCGCAAGGGGCCCCGCGCCGATGCACCGGCGCAGGCGATCGAGGGCTTCCTCCGCTCGACCGGCCTCACCCGCGACCAGCTCGTCGCGCGCGACGACGGCAAGGGCGGGCAGGTGCTGTTCGCCGTGATCGAGCGGCCGGGTGTCCCCGCCGGCTCGGTGCTCGCCAGCGCGACGACGCATGCCATCCACAGCTTCGCCTGGCCCAAATCGATGCGCTGGGGCGCCGCGTCGGCCTCGACCGAGAGCCTGCGCTGGGTCCGTCCGCTGCAGGGCATCGTCGCGTTGCTCGGCGACAAATTGGTGCCGATCGAAGTTGCGGGGCTGAAGAGCGGCACGCAGACCGTCGGCCACCGCTTCCACCATCCCGGCGTGATCACGATCGGGTCGGCCAACGATTATGTCGAGAAGCTGCGCGCCTGCCACGTCATCGTCGACGGTGCCGAGCGCCGGGCGATCATCGCCGTCGGTGCCAAGCTGGCGGCGCAGAAGGCCGGGCTGACGCTGATCGAGGACGAAGGCTTGCTGTTCGAGAATGCCGGGCTCACCGAGTGGCCGGTGCCGTTGCTCGGCCGCTTCGACGCGGATTTCCTGTCGGTGCCGCCGGAAGTGATCCAGCTGACGGCGCGCGTGAACCAGAAATATTTTGTCTGCGCGGGCCCGGACGGCAAGCTTGCCAACGCATTCGTCTGCACCGCCAACATCGATGCGGCCGACGGCGGCGCCAAGATTGTCGAGGGCAACCAGAAGGTGCTCGCGGCGCGGCTGAGCGATGCGCGGTTCTTCTATGATACCGATTTGAAGACCAGGCTCGAGGACCTCACGCCCAAGCTCGAGAAGATCGTGTTCCACGAGAAGCTGGGCACCGTGGCGGGCAAGGTCGAGCGGGTCGCGAAGCTGGCGCGCTGGCTGGTGGAAGAAGGTATCATCACTTCTTCTCCCTCTCCCCTCCGGGGAGGGGGCCGGCGAGAGGGGGAGTCATCCTCCAGCGCCTCGCTTGCGGAGAGTGCCCCTCTCCCAACCCTCTCCCCGGAGGGGAGAGGGCTTTTGGCCGACATGGCCGAACGCGCCGCGCGGCTCGCCAAGGCCGACCTCGTCACGGGCATGGTCGGCGAGTTCCCCGAGCTGCAGGGCCTGATGGGCGGCTATTACGCCGCCGCACAGGGCGAGGACGTGGCTGTCGCCGAGGCGGTGCGCGATCACTACAAGCCGGTGGGGCAGGGGGATGCGGTTCCCACCGCGCCAGTGACGGTGGCGGTGAGCCTCGCGGACAAGCTGGACAGCATCACGCAGTTCTTCGGTGCTGATCTCAAACCAAGCGGTTCCAAAGATCCCTTTGCACTGCGTCGCTCCGCGCTCGGCATCCTCGCGTTGATCCTCGACAACGGCCTTCGCTTCCCGCTTGCGCGGATCGCGACCGCCGATGTGCTCGACTTCTTCGCCGACCGGCTCAAGGTCCAGCAGCGCGAGGCCGGCGTCCGGCATGACCTGATCGACGCGGTGTTCGCCTTGGGCGGGGAGGACGATCTCGTTCGCCTTCTCGCCCGCGTGCGGGCGCTGCAGGCGTTCGTCACGACCGAGGACGGCAAGAACCTGCTCGCCGGATACAAGCGCGCCGCGAACATCCTAAAGAAGGAAGGCTTTGACGGTACCGATACCGACGTAGGCGGCAATATCTACGAGGCGGAGCCTGCCGAGTCCGCGCTGATCGAGGCGCTTGACGCCGCCGAGCCGCGCGCCGAGGCGGCGATCGAGACGGAGGACTTCGAAGCCGCCATGTCGGCGCTCGCTACGCTGCGTGGGCCGATCGACCGGTTCTTCGACGACGTGACCGTCAACGATCCCGATCCCGACAAGCGGATTTCGCGCCTCGGGCTGCTCGCCCGGATGCGTGCCGCAGTGCACAAAGTCGCCGACTTTTCGAAGATTGAAGGCTGATTTATCACACTTATTGCGGGGCCGGAACGGGGCGAAATCGGCCAAGCTTTACTTGGCGTTGCCATCCGGCGCGCATTGGCAACCTGACAACGCAATCAGCACTTCCGCCTTGTTCGCAGTCGCGATAGGCGCGTTCCGTCCCGGGGCGCCGCCTCCAGCATAAGGAACAGGGATGACGCAGTACGTGTACCGCTTCGGCGGCGGGGTTTCGGACGGCGGCAACGGCGACAAGAATCTGCTCGGCGGCAAGGGCGCCAATCTCGACGGCATGGCCTCGATCGGGCTGCCCGTCCCGCCAGGCTTCACGATCAGCACCCCAGTCTGCGCGCTGTACTACGAGCAGGGCGAAACCTTCCCCGACAGCCTCAAGGCCGAAGTCGCGACCGGCGTTGCGCATATCGAGCAGGTGACCGGCAAGAAGTTCGGCGACGCCGCCGATCCTTTGCTCGTGTCGGTCCGCTCGGGCGCGCGCGTGTCGATGCCGGGCATGATGGACACGGTGCTCAATCTCGGCCTCAACGACGTGACGGTGCAGGGGCTCGCCGCCACTTCGGGCGACGACCGCTTCGCGTGGGACAGCTATCGCCGCTTCATCCAGATGTATTCGGACGTGGTGCTCGGCCTCGATCATGGCCGCTTCGAGGAAGCGCTGGAGATCGCCAAGGAAGATAACGGCTTCAGCCTCGATACCGAGCTGAGCGCGAAGGACTGGCAGAAGCTGGTCGGCGAGTACAAGGCGATCGTCGAGGAGCTCTGGGGCAAGCCGTTCCCGCAGGACGTGCACGACCAGCTCTGGGGCGCGATTGGCGCGGTGTTCGGCTCGTGGCAGTCCGAGCGCGCCAAGGTCTATCGCCGGCTGAACGATATTCCCGGGGACTGGGGTACGGCCGTCAACGTCCAGGCGATGGTGTTCGGCAATATGGGCGAGACCTCGGCGACGGGCGTGGCGTTCACCCGCGACCCGTCCAAGGGCGACAATGCCTATTATGGCGAGTTCCTGATCAATGCGCAGGGCGAGGATGTCGTCGCCGGTATTCGCACGCCGCAATATCTGACCAAGGCGGCACGCGAGGCAGCGGGGGCGAAGCCGTTGTCGATGGAAGAGGCGATGCCCGAGGTCTACGCTCAGCTCGCGGATGTCTTCGAGACGCTCGAGAAGCATTATCGCGACATGCAGGACATCGAGTTCACCGTCGAACGCGGCAAGCTCTGGATGCTCCAGACCCGTAGCGGCAAGCGCACTGCCAAGGCAGCGCTCAAGATCGCAGTCGACATGGCGAACGAGGGCCTGATCACGCGGGACGAAGCGATCCTGCGCGTCGACCCGCAGGCGCTCGACCAGTTGCTTCACCCGACGCTCGATCCCAAGGCGACGCGCGACGTCCTGACCAAGGGCCTGCCGGCAAGCCCCGGGGCGGCCTCGGGTCTCGCGGTATTCGACAGCGATACTGCGGAGAAGCGTGCCGCGGCCGGCGACGCGGTCATCCTCGTTCGCGTGGAGACGTCGCCCGAGGACATTCACGGCATGCACGCGGCGAAGGGCATCCTCACCGCACGCGGCGGCATGACCAGCCATGCTGCAGTGGTCGCGCGCGGGATGGGCCGACCCTGCGTCTCGGGCGCTGGCACGCTTGCGATCAATGCGCGCGAGAAAGTGATGCGGGTCGGCCAGCGCGAGGTGCGCGAAGGCGAGACGATCACGATCGACGGCACCACCGGCGAAGTGATGATCGGCGAAGTGCCGACCGTGCAGCCCGAGCTTTCCGGCGACTTCGGCACGTTGATGGAGTGGGCGGACGCGAAGCGCCGGCTCAAGGTGCGCGCCAATGCGGAGACGCCGCTCGACTGTCGCACGGCGCGCGAGTTCGGTGCCGAGGGCATCGGGCTGTGCCGTACCGAGCACATGTTCTTCGACGGTGCCCGGATCACTGCGGTCCGCCAGATGATCCTCGCGTCGGACGAGAAGGGCCGACGCGCGGCGCTGGACAAGCTGCTGCCCGAGCAGCGGAGCGACTTCGTCGAGATCTTCGAGGTTATGGCAGGGCTGCCTTGCACGATCCGCCTGCTCGATCCGCCGCTGCACGAATTCCTGCCGCACGAGGAAGCCGAATTCGAGGAAGTCGCCAAGGCGGCAGATGTCGATGTCGAGACGCTGCGCCGGCGTGCGGCGGAGCTCCATGAGTTCAATCCGATGCTCGGCCATCGCGGCTGCCGGCTCGGCGTGACTTATCCCGAGATCTACGAGATGCAGGCGCGGGCGATCTTCGAGGCGGCGGTGCTGGTCGCCGAGAAATCCGGCGCGGCGCCGATTCCTGAAGTGATGATCCCGCTGGTCGCCACACGCCGCGAACTCGAGCTGATGAAGGTCGTCGTCGACAAGGCCGCGCAAGCGGTGTTCGCCGAGAGGGGGCGCACGATCGAGTATCTCGTCGGCACGATGATCGAGCTGCCGCGCGCAGCTTTGCGGGCGGGCGAGATTGCCGAGGTGGGCGAGTTCTTCAGCTTCGGCACGAACGACCTGACCCAGACCACGCTGGGGGTGAGCCGCGACGATGCGGCTCGCTTCCTGACCACCTATGTCGAGAAGGGCATTTACGCGCGCGATCCGTTCGTCAGCCTCGATGTCGAGGGCGTCGGCGAGCTGATCGCGCTGGCGGCGGAGCGCGGCAGGGCGACGCGGTCCGGCATCAAGCTCGGCATCTGCGGCGAGCATGGCGGCGATCCCGCCTCAATCGCGTTCTGCGAGGTGACCGGGCTCGATTACGTCTCGGCGTCGCCGTACCGCGTGCCGATCGCCCGGCTGGCAGCGGCGCAGGCAGCGCTGAAAGCGTAACCGTGCTCCTGCTAAAGCAGGAGCTCAGAGCCGCACGCGAGGACCTCTGTAGCCCTGGGCTCCTGCTTTCGCAGGAGCACTATGCTCTCAATATGGATCCACCGCACGCGGCGGCGTTACCGCACTCGGCGTCGCCGCACGCAACCGCGCATTTTCGGTCTCGAGTTCGCGCAACCGCCGCTGGGCTTCACGCAGCTCGGCGCCGGTCTCGTCGCGATAGGTGCGGTGGCGAAGCTCTTCATCCTGGTAGCGATCGCGCCACTTGCTGCGTCCCGAGCGCGCTGCGAGCCCGAAGAAGAACCCCGCCACGAGCGTGATCGCCAACGCGACCAGCTGGGTGGTGGTGTCGAACGGCAATCCTGACATTTCGATCTCCCGGTGGCGGGCAGGCGTTCGCCCGGCATGCCACCATAACGATCGAAGCGCGATTTATTTCGACAGCAGCGCGTCGTTGATCGAGCAGGCCGCAGGCCCGAGAATCACGATGAACAGCACCGGCAGGATGAACAGGATCAGCGGCACGGTCATGATCGCGGGCAGGCGCGCGGCCTTTTCCTCGGCGCGCATCATGCGCTCGTTGCGGAACTCCGCCGAGAGAACGCGCAGTGCCGAAGCGAGCGGGGTTCCGTATTTCTCGGTCTGGATCATCGTCGTGACCACGCCGCGGATCGCATCGAGATCGATGCGGGTCGCGAGATTCTCGAACGCCTGGCGGCGGTCGGTGAGGAATCCCAGTTCGATCGCGGTGAGCGAGAATTCCTCGCCGAGCTCGGGATAGGCCTTGCCCAGTTCTTTCGAGACGCGGGCAAAGGCGGCGTCAACGGTGAGGCCGGCCTCGGCGCAGATCACCAGCAGGTCGAGCGCGTCGGGAAGGCCCTTGCGGATCGCGTGGCTGCGCTTGGTGATCTTGTTCTTGAGATAGATGTCCGGAGCCTTGTAGCTCAGGATGAAGCTGAGGGCGACGGCGCCGTACTTCTTCATCGGGCCCCATGTAGCGACCGCGTCGGTGCCGTAGACCATGTACAGGATCGGCATGCCGATCACGATCGGCAGCACCAGCCGGCCGAAGATCACTGCGACCGCCCATTCCTTCGAGCGGATGCCGGCCTGGAGCAATTTGGTCTGGGCGACCTTGATCTGGCTCTCCTGCAGCACCTTCATCGAGGAGAGCAGCGAGCGGATCCGATCAGTCGTCTCGTTCTTCTGGACGAGCTTGGCGCGGCGCTTCGAGGTCGAGGCGGTGATGCCCGCCTTGAGCTGTTCGCGGCGATCGTTGAGCGCCTTGACGCGCTTGGCCATCGGATCGCGTACCGTAGTCGCGGTGTAGATCGCGAACACGACTGCCGCCGCGGCGACGGCGCTGAGGAGCGTCGCGACCCAGAGAACGTCGACGCCGAGCAGAGTGGGGCCGGTGGGCGTGGTCATCGCATCAGATCTCGAAATTGACCATCTTGGCCATGATGAAGGCACCGAGGCTCATCCAGATCAGCCCGCCGCCGCCGGCGACCATCAGCCGCTCGTCGATGAAGAAGTTCATCATGTAGCCGTTGTTGATGAACCAGACGAGGCCGAAGACAATGAAGGGCAAGGAGCCGACGATCAGCGCCGATGCCTTGGATTCAGACGACATCGCCTTGATCTTGAGCTTCATCTGCGCGCGTTTGCGCAGCACTTCGGCGAGGTTGGCGAGCGTTTCGGCCAGATTGCCGCCGGTCTCCCGCTGGATCGCGATGGTGATCGTGAAGAACTGGAATTCGGGCGTGCCGAGCCGGTCTGCGGTGTCCTGCAGCGCGGCGTCGAGCGTTCGGCCGATCTTCATCTTGTCCGAAACGGCGCGGAACTCCTCGCCGACCGGACCGGCGACTTCCTGACCGACCACGCCCATCGTCTCGGTGATCGGCAAACCCGAACGCAAGCCGCGGACCAGCAGCTCGATCGCATCCGGGAATTTCGACGTGAACTTATTGACCCGGCGTTTGATGAAGAAGGCCACCACTTTGTGGGGCAACCCGATTCCGACGAAAAGCCCGAGGAACAGCGCCAGCCAGAGCGGCGCGCCCTTCAGGTACAGCAAACCGCCGGTAACAAGGATCAACCCGAGCGTGACCATGCCATATTGGCTGAGGGTCCAGTTCTTGCCGGTCATGTTGAGGCGCTTCTGGAGCAAGGCCGGGTTCGGCAGAAAACGCGACGCGGCAAGATCCATACCGCTGGCGGACCTCGTCGTGACGCGACGTATCTGTGCTTCCATTGCCACCGCGCCGGCTGCTCCGGAGTGACGCTCACGCACCCCGTGCAGGCGACGCGCACTGGCACGCGCGGTAGACGGCCCCGAAAGGGCGAGCACCATCAGCGCGAGCACCAGAAAGGTGCCTCCACCTAGCATCAATACCGGCAGCAATTCCACGCCGAGGTGCCTCCGAACCCGTTATTCCGCGCCCCGGGAGAGCGCGAAACGATGATTATTTCTTCGCCTTGGAAGGCATCTTCACTTTGATCTTGTCGAGCAGCGAGCTGCCTTTCGACCCCTTCGCCGGCTTGGCAGCCTTGTCGTCGCGCTCGCCCGAATCGGTGATCGCGGTGATCCGCGTCGCCAGTTCGGCCAGCGGCGCCAGCGACTTGACCGACTTGCCCGCCTCGGCGAGGGGCTTGCCAAGCTTGGCAGCCTGGGCGGCGACCTTCTGCTCGAATGGAATGAGCACATCGATCTTCCGCTCGATCGAACCCTCGAAGTCCTTGCGAGAGATTTCGAGCATTGCCTGGGGCTGGACCCGATTGGCAACGATGATCACTTGCGTCTGCGGCGCGTTCGACTTGAACCAGCTGAGGATGCGGATCGCGTCGCGTGCGGCGGCTAGCGTCAGCTCCGTCACCAGTACCGCCACCTGGATGTCGGTGATCAGATGCGGGTGATTGACCAGCATGTTGCGGGGCAGATCGACGACGGTGCATTCGAAGGCACCGCGCATCTCCTCCTGCAACTGATAGAAGGCCGCACCGTCGGTCAGGACCGGCGCGTTGATTGGCGCCTCGGCCGAGAGCACTGCGAGTCGTTCCGAAGCCTTCACCATCGCACGCTCGATGAACAATCCGTCGATGCGGCTCGGATTCTCGATCGCATCGGTCAGGCCGCGGCCGGGCTCAAGGTCGAGCGCGAGCGCGCCGGTGCCGAAATGCACGTCGAGATCGAGCAGGGCAGTGGTCCGCGCATGCTTGTCGCTGAGCAGCCATGCCAGCGACGTCGCGACGGTAGAGGCGCCGCAACCTCCGCGCGTGCCGATCACGGCGACAGCGCAATGCGGCACGTCGCTGCCGGTCTCGGTCAGCTTCGGTGCGTTGAGCGCGGCCTGCGCCTGGGCGAAGGTGTCGCGCAGCGCGTCCGGGTTGAGCGGCTTGAGCAGATAATCGTGGATGCCGCTGGCGACGAGATCGCGATAGAGGCGGACGTCGTTGACCTGCCCCGAGGCGATAACGATCGTGCCCGGCTCGCAGACTTCGGCCAGTGCGTTGATGTCGTTAAGCGGATCGCCGGATTCGGAAAGATCCACGAACAGTACGTTCGGGCTCGCCGAGACCGACAGGGTCTGGACCGCGTTGCGCAGACCACCCTTGTTGACCTTTTCGGGCGACCAGCCGAGCTCGACCGCGATCGGGCGCAGCGCCTCGGCCGTGCTTTCGTCGCAGACGAAGGCGACGAACGGCTCGCGATGCGCGGTGCGCGAGGAATGGAAGGGCGCGTTCACTTGTTGCCTCCGGACTTCACTTCGGTGCCGCCGTTGCCGCTCGGCTTCGCGCCGCGGAGTGCGTTGATCGCCTTGGCACCGGTGGCCGGATCGGTCAGCGGCGATCCGCTGGCGCCGCGGACGAGGTCGGCCGGGTCGGCTACCATCGCAGCGAGATTGCTGTTCGTGGCGCAGCCGTAGTTAGAGCTGGTGCTCTGCGACCAATCGGGCGTGTAGACGCGCGAGTAATCGGGGCAATTGGGCACGCTTGCGGTCATCCGGGTGACCACCACGCGAACCGTCCCTGGAGCGATCTGACCGACCGTGACCGGCGCCTGATCGGAAAGCATGATGCCGTAGCGATTGGCCTGGGCGGCGATCTCGTCGCGCGCACCCATGCCGTTGCCGCCGTCGTCGATGGCGATGTGGTCGCCGTAGCGCAGCCCCATCGAGTCCAGCCAGCCGGCCAGCCGCTGACTCTCGCCGGGTGCGAGCGAATAGCCGGCGGTCTGCACGTCGAAGACATAGTCGTTCCGCTGAACAACCGGCTGATAGACCGATTCCATGCCGCCATTATAAGTCCCGCACGCGCTCAGCAGCAGCGCGGGAGCGAGGAGGAGCGGAGTGAAGCGCGACAACATTGCGATCTCCTCAGGACATCAGAAGCCGAAGCCAGGGGCGGCGGCGCCACCCTTTTTCGGCCGCGAGGTTACGGGTGCGGCCTTTGCGGGCTGCGGAGCGGGAGCGAACGGTGCCGCAGGGCCGGGCGCGAAGGCGCCCACCGTTGGCGTTGCAGTGCCGGATGGCGCCATCGTCGGCTTGGGACGGTCGCCGCCGGCCTTGTTGCCGACGAGATCGCCGCCGATGATGCGCTCGAAATCGTCCGGCGCCTTATAGCCGTCGGTTGGCAGAACGATCTGGTTGGCGTTGACCGGCTTGACCAGATACGGCGTGATCACGATCACCAGCTCGGTCTCGTTGCGGCGGAAGCCGTTCGAGCGGAAGAGCGCGCCAAGCACCGGCACGTCGCCCAGGCCCGGCGTCTTGTCGATCGAATTGTCGTGGCTGTTCTGCAGCAGTCCGCCGATCACCATGCTCTCACCCGAGCCGAGCTCGACCGTGGTCTCGGCGCGCCGCGTGCTCAGCGCCGGGACCTGCGTGCCACCATTCGATATCGCGCCGACCGAAGTGATCGTCGACACCTCGGGCCGGACGCGCAGCGAAATTCGCCCGTCCGAGAGCACGGTCGGCGTGAAGGCGAGGCTGACGCCGTACGGCTTGTACTCGACCGAGACCTGGCCCAGACCCTGGCTCACCAGCATCGGAATCTCGCCGCCGGCGAGGAAGGTGCTGGTCTCGCCCGAAAGTGCCGTCAGGTTCGGATTGGTGAGCGTCGTCACCTGGCCGATGCGTTCGCCGAGATCGAGTGCGCCGAGCACGTCGAGGCCGAGCAGCTTTCCGGCGAGGCCGAGGGTGCTGAACTTGGTGCCCTTGTCGAACTGATAGGTCGAACCGGTGCCCGGAAGCACGAAGTCGCCCTTCGCCGGATCGAACGGCAGGCTGATCGTACCGGCGGGGAAACCGAACCGCGATGAAGCGTCGAGCACCGGCAGGTTCGAAAGGTTGGGCGTACCGATCACGCCGGGGTTGCGCGTCCCCGACGACAGACCGAACTGGAAACCGCCGGTCTGATCACGCGTGGTCATGTTGACGCCGACTTCCTTGACGAAGCTGCGGCTCACTTCGGCGAAGCGCACCTGCAGATTGACCTGGAGCGGGGTCGCGGTCTTGAGCCGGTTGATGACGGCGATCTTCAACTGGGCGTTGGGATCGGAGACGTTCACGCCGGGGTTCAAAGCCGCGAGCACGAGGCGCTGCGCCTGTTCGCTGTCGTCCGGCGAGGCGACGGTGCCGGTCAGCACCGCAAGTTGTCCCACGGTGGTGACCTTGACGTCGGCCTCGGGCATGGCCGCCTTCATCATCCGGTCGATCGAGGTGATGTTCTGCGCCACGCGGACATTGGTCGAGTAGACCACGCTGCCGCTTGCCGTGGTGGCGAAGATGGTCGCTTCGCCGAACGCCCTCCCGAACAAGTGGATCTGGCGCGGATTGGCGACATAGACGTCGGCCGCGTCCGGATTGGACGTCCAGACGTTGGTGACGTTGGCCGGCAGGGTGACCAACTCGCCCTGACCGATCGACAGCAGGACCTCGCCGGTCGGGCGCTGGGCGCCAACCGGGAGGCTCGCCACGCGCGCCTTCTGGCGCGACTGGGCCATCGCTTCGGCGGGCAGGCTCATCGCCATCGCCGCCATCACCGTCGCGCCGAGCGCCCGGTTCAGGAGTGTCTTGGTGCGCATCAATTCTTACCCCCGACCTCGACTTCGGTCACGCTGTTGCCACGGGCCACATTGATCACCGGACCCTTTTTCTTCTCTGCGGAACCCGGAAAGGCCCCTGCCGTCGATGTTCCCTTGGCCATGCCGTCATCGGGCTTGCCGGGGACGGTGCTGCGCTGGAAGCGCGACACGTCGGCGCCGGTGGCGAAGCCGCCACGAGCTTCGCTCGGACGCGCAGCGATACGCGCCAGCATTTCCTTCTCCTTCTTCGGATCGCCATCCGCAGGCACGTCCACGTCGCCTCGGGCGATCGCTTCCTCGAGCTCGCCCTGATTGTCGGCGATCGAGCGCAACGACAGCGACAGCGAGCCGACGGTCTGGGCGACTGCCAGTTTCTCGGCGATCTTGGGCGTCGCCTCGACCGTGACGGTCGAGAAGGTGCTGACGACCGTGTTGCCCTTGTCGTCGGTCTGCTTGTCGGTGCGCTGGTCGGTGGCGAGCACGCGCAGGTTGCTCAGGATCGTTTCCGAAGCCTTGAGCGGCGGACCGTCGCCACCGCCGGCAACGGTCTGGGTGAGCACCAGATCGATGCGGTCACCCGGGAAGACGAAGCCCGAGACGTTGGCGCCCTGGGCGGACACCGGAACCGTGACGGCGCGCATTCCCGGGGAGAGTGCAGCGGCGAGGAAGCCGCGATCGCCCGGCTTGACCAACGCGCCTTGCGTGATCGGCTGACCGGCAGGAATCGCAAAGCGCACGACGGTGCCCTGAAGCTTGACCGGATCCGATTCGCCCTTGACGTAATAGGCGCCCTCGACGAGCTCTTTCGGCCATGCGACGTATTTGAACGACGTCGCATCGAGAATAGTGCCGACGGGCAGAGCGCGCGTCGCGACCATCACTTCGGTGGTATTCTGCGGTTGCGCCGCCGCCGGAATCGCAGCAGCCTGCGGGGCAGGCGCGCCGAGCACGAGGCTGCGCGCCATGAACGCGGTCACTGCGGCAACGACGAGCGCGCCTACGAGCAGAATGAGCTTGCGTGCATCCATTTCGCTTCAAGCCTTTTCAATAACATGGCCGGTTGAGGGCGCCGGCGTTAAGCATCACGTAAACTGGTTAAAAATCGGTTCGCGAAGTACCAGCAGCGTCGCGATCGCGATCGCGACGCCGTAGGGCGTCTCGGGAACGATGCCGCCGCGCCGGGCGGCGCGCATCGCGAGGATCAGCCCGAAACCGATCGCAGCGAGCACCGCGATAATGGCAATCCCCGCGAGCACCGGCTGCATCGCCAGCAACCCGACGAAGCGCGGCCAGCCTGCCCAGCCGAGTGCGACCAGCATTGCGAGGCCCAGTGCGATTGGGGCGATCGTCCGCCATGGCAGCGCTGCGATCCCGCCGCGAAGTTGGGTCCAGCGCTCCGCCAGCATCACGAGCGTCAGCGCGCCGCCGATCAGCGACATCAGCATCAACATGCCTACCAGCGGCTGCGCGGGCAGCCACAATGCGAGTGCGCCCAGCAGCTTGACGTCGCCGCCGCCCATCTGCCCCAACGCAAAGGCGCCGACGAAGAAAGCGAAGACGAGGGCGGCGAGCCCGAGCTGCACGGCGATGTCCGGCCAGAGTGCCAGATCATTGGCCCACCACCACAAAGGCGCGAGCAGCGCGATAAGGGCGTTCTTCCAATTGGCGATGTTGCGCGAGCGCGCATCCTCGATTCCGGCCGAGACCAGAACCAGGGCTAGCGCGCCCAGCAGCAAGGCAAGAAAGAAGTTCCCCATCCGGTCTCAGACCTAGACGGCATGGCTTATCAAACCGTAACCAGCCGCTATGGCAACTTCCCGTATAGACCGCCGGGCCATTCCCGCCGGCGCTACCGTCGATCGCTGGGCCGCTCCGGACGGCTGGAACCACCGGGTCTTCGACTGGCGCGCCGCGACGCGGGCGCCTCGTGGCTCGATTCTCTTTCAGGGCGGCCGGGGCGATATCTTCGAGAAGTATCTGGAGAGCTTCGCCCATTGGCATGCCGCGGGCTGGAACGTCACGTCGTTCGACTGGCGCGGTCAGGGCGGTTCGGGACGGCTGACCCCCGCGAAGAATTGCGGGCATATCGAGGATTATGCCGATTATGTTCGCGACCTGCGCGACTTCTGGGCCGGCTGGGCAGCTGCAAATCCGGGTCCGCACGTCGTTATGGGGCATTCGATGGGAGGTCATCTCGTGCTGCGCGGGCTGGTCGAGGAGGTGATCGCGCCCGATGCGGCCGTGCTCGTCGCGCCGATGCTGGGGTTCAAGCCGGGCATCTTCGGACGCTTCGCCGAACGCGCCGCGCGGCTGCTGGCCAGCCTCGGCAATCCGGCACGGCCGGCATGGAAGGGCAATGAGAAGCCCTATACCACCGAGACGCGCGCCTCGTTGCTGACCCACGATCCCGATCGCTATGCAGACGAGATCTGGTGGCAGACGCACGATCCGTCGATCCTCACCGGGCCGCCGAGCTGGCGCTGGGTGGTCGAGGGCTTCCGCTCGATCCGCGAGCTCGCCGCCGACCCGCGCCTTCAGGCAATACACGTGCCGATATTGATGCTGGTCGCCGAGCATGATGGGCTGATCGACGCCGGCGCGGCGCTCGCACTCGCGCCCAACCTGCCGGATGTCCATCTCGTCACCTTCGGCAAGGAGAGCGCGCACGAGATCCTTCGGGAAGTCGATGCCGTCCGCGACCGCGCACTGGGCGAGATCGACGCATTCCTGGCGAAGCGAGCGCCGCGGGCGTGAGCAGATGGGACGTCGCGATCGTCGGTGCGGGGATCGCCGGCGCCAGCCTCGCGGCGGAAGTGGCGCCGCATGCGCGGGTGCTGCTGCTCGAGGCCGAGGACCGTCCGGGCTATCACGCCACCGGCCGTTCGGCAGCATTCTGGTCGGAGACCTATGGCGGGCCCGATATCCAGCCGCTGACCACCGCGTCGGGCCCCTTTCTGAGGAAGGGGGGCTTTCTCGAGCCACTAGGATCACTGCACATTGGCCGCTGCGCGGAGCAGGCTGAGATCGAGGCGTTGCTCGCGCGGTTCGAAGGTTCGGGCGTCATACTCCGCGCAGTCGATCCGCGCGAGATGCTGCCGGGGTTGCAGCCGGAGTGGACCCTCGGTGTGTACGAGCCGAGCTGCGAATATATCGATGTCGGCGGACTTCATGCCGCCTGTCTCGCCACAGCGCGGCGGGCGGGCGCGGAGGTCATGGTCTCCGCCGGACTGGAGGGTGCCACGCGCGACGGCGGTCGCTGGCTGCTCGACACCCGCGCCGGACGCTTCGAGGCCGACATTCTGGTGAACGCCGCCGGCGCCTGGGCCGATCGGGTCGCTGCGATGGTAGGGGTGCGGCCGCTCGGCATCCAGCCCTATCGCCGCACGATGCTCCAGCTGCGCACCGAGCCTGCGCCGCCGCCGCGCTGCCCGCACGTCGCGCATATCGGCGGCAGTTTCTACTTCAAGCCGGAAGCCGGCGGGCGGCTGTGGCTGAGTCCGCATGACGAGATCGCCAGCGATCCGTGCGACGCTGCGCCCGAAGAACTCGACGTGGCGATCGCGATCGACCGGTTCGAGCAGGCGGTCGACTGGCGCGTCGCCGCGCTCGAGCACAAATGGGCAGGGCTGCGGAGCTTCGCGCCCGACCGGCTGCCGGTCTATGGCATGGATCCCGCGGTCGGCGGCTTCTTCTGGTGCGCCGGACAGGGCGGATTCGGCATCCAGACCGCGCCCGCGGCGGCGAAGCTGGCGGCGGCGCTGTTGCTCGGCAAGACACCGGGGGCGGAGGTCGCCGGGGTCGACCCGGCACGCTACGCGCCAGGGCGGTTCGGTTAGCGCCGCATGTGCTCCCTTGCCTCCTTATTGTCTGACTTGAGGTGCCACCACCGCCTCCGCGCCGTCCAGTCAAGCGGCCAAGGGCAGCAACTGCCGCTACGGAAAAGGCGCGCGCCGGTGAAGTGAAGGATTTCTGCGGGCCTTGACGGGTTTTCGCTCGCCGCGAATCGCCGGGGGTGGTAGTTTCAGCACTATGCAAGGCACTGCGCGCCCATATCAATTTCCGATCGACGTCGCCCGCGAGGACATCGACTTCATGGGGCACGTCAACAATGCCAGCTATCTGAAATGGGTGCAGGAAGCGGTGATCAGCCATTGGCGCGGGCTCGCGCCGCCCGATGCCGTGGCGCAGCACCTGTGGGTCGCGCTCAAGCACGAGATCACCTATCGCCGCCCGGCGTTTCTAGACGACGACGTGGTCGCCACTGTCTTGCTCGAGAAGGTGCAGGGCGCGCGCGCCTTTTACGAGACGGTGATCAAGCGCGGCACCGAAGTGCTCGCCGAAGTCAAATCGAGCTGGTGCTGCCTCGACGCCGAGACGCTGCGCCCTGCGCGGCTGGCGCAGAACGTTATCGATCACTTCTTCGCGAAGAACGAAGAGGCCTGATCGCTGCCGCAGCAGGGGCGCCGTCCAATCTCGATGGCGCAGGAAGAAATCATCGGTCCAGCGTTCCAGTGGCTGTAGTGCAGGACGCGAGTTTTCGCGAATTGAACCTGTCGCTGTCAGCTTGTCGATGTTGCTAATGCAGTGACTGCGTCGATAACCGTGCGCAGCGCGGGCGCCATCTGGCGCTGTTGCGGATAGCATAAATAGTAACCGGGAAACGGCACCGACCAATCCGCCAGCAAGGGAATGAGGCTTCCCTTCGCGATCTCGTCCGCTACCGATTCCTCCTTCAGGAACGCGATGCCCACGCCCGCCAGCACGGCATCGAGCATGATCGCACGGCTGGTGGTGATCAGCGGTCCATCCACAGCGACGGAAAACCAGCGGCCATTTTCGAAAAACTCCCACGCATAGGGGTTTTCGTGTCCGGGCCAGCGCCAGCGGATACAGCGGTGATCAAGCAGGTCCCTGGGAGTGCGGGGAGCGCCACGTTCGGCAAGATAGGAAGGAGAGGCGACTGCCAGCTGCCGAATGTCGCTGCCGAGACGGATCGCCACCATGTCGCGTTCGATCACTTCGCCAATGCGTATGGCGGCGTCGTAGCCGCCGGCCACGACGTCCACGACGGTGTCGTCGATGGTGAGATCCAGCGTAATGTCCGGATAGTCGCGCGCCAGCCCCGGCAGGACCGGCACGACAAACGAGTCGGCCGCGGCATGAAAGCAGTGGAGGCGCACCGTACCGGCGGGGCGCTTCCCGAGATTGCGCGCATGCTCCAGTGCTCCGCCCAGCGAGTCGATGGCCGGCGCCACCTCGCCCAGCAAGGCGCTGCCTGCCTCGGTGAGCGAAACGCTGCGGGTGGTCCGGTTGAGCAAGCGGATGCCCAGTCGTTCTTCGAGGCCGCGGACGATCTGGCTCAACGCCGAAGCCGAGACGCCCAATTGTTGCGCGGCCCGGCTGAAGCTGCGCTGCCCAGCAACGGCGGCGAAGGCGCGCAGCGCACCGAACTCGCTCGGGTGAATCATGATTTCCCAAAAGCATTGTGAAGCTGAGCTTACAAGCTCTCGAAGGAACGAGGCGATTATAGCGGCAAGCCGGCGTCGTCATATCGGCCGCGAAGGAGAACGGCTATGAAGACATGGTTTATCACCGGAATATCCCGCGGGCTCGGCAGGGCGCTCGCAAGCCATGCGCTGGCGCGGGGCGACACCGTCGTCGGCACGGTTCGCGAAGGGCGGCCCGACATCGCGGCAGGCAGCGGCACGCTGCACGTCCTTACGGTGGATCTGACCGATGCCGGGGCAATCGGGCGCGCTGTCGAGGAGGCATTCGCCCTTGCGGGCCGCATCGATGTGATTGTCAACAATGCCGGCTTTGGTCTGTTGGGCGCGCTGGAGGAGGCGAGCGACGCCGAGTTCGACAGGCTGTTCGCAGTCAACGTCTTCGCGCCCTTCGCCGTCGTGCGGGCCGCGCTTCCAAGGCTGCGGCAACAGCGGCGCGGGCATATCATCAACATCACGTCGATCGCGGGTCGCGCGCCCACCGGGTCGTCGGGACTCTACGCGGCGACCAAATCTGCCGTGGAAGGCATGACGCAGAGCCTGTCGCACGAGATCGCGCCCTTCGGCCTGAAGGCCACTGCGGTGGCACCAGGGGCCTTTCGCACCGACTTTCTGAGCGATCATTCGATCCGGCGCAGCCAGGAGGCGGGCAGCTACGCAGAGAGCGTCGGGAAGGCGGTGGCATATCTCGACGCAATGGCGGGTCGGCAAATCGGCGACCCCAACCGCGCCGCAGCCGCAATCCTCGAAATTGCCGATAGCTCGGAGCCACCCTTGCATCTGCTGCTCGGCACAGATGCATTGCGCCGCGCCCGCGAGAAGCTCGACGCGGTCATCGACGAGATGGATCGCTGGGAGGAGCTGACTCGCTCGACCGACTTCCCTGCGGGGGAATGATGTGCGGAGCGCTCACTGCACGGCAGCTGGGCGCTCCACTCGCGCCGCTCAAAACAGGCGGACGCCCAGCTGCACGCCCGCACTCGCATCGGGCGCGCTTTTCGACAGGCCCGCGCCGCCGTGCACCGATAACGAAAGCTTCGA
Source organism: Sphingomonas psychrotolerans (assembly GCA_032334595.1). GTDB lineage: Bacteria > Pseudomonadota > Alphaproteobacteria > Sphingomonadales > Sphingomonadaceae > Sphingomonas > Sphingomonas psychrotolerans_A. Next base: position 287,588 of record JALMLT010000003.1, read on the forward strand.
CGAGATATCCGTGGTGAGCCGCGCCGAGAGCAGCTGTTCGTCGGCCAGTGCCGCGCCGGGGCTCTGCGCATAGCCATAGGCGACCTGCCCGGAAACGCCCGAGCCCAGCGCCGCATTGAGCCCGGCCTGACCCGCCAAGGTTTTGCGCAGGCGATAGCCCTCCGGACTCCCCGGCATCGTATAGGTGACGTTCGCGAACGGCGCGACCGCGCCCAGCCGCTTCGATGCTTCGGCGCCCACGGCATAATCGGTCTTTCCGGTGCCAAGCCCGGTTTTGGCGGTCGGCAATTTCACTTGCCCATAAGCGGCGAGGTCGACCGCCTTGAGCGGCGCGGTCCACGCGGCACCCAGCCTGAGGTCGCCGACGCCTTGCCGGCGTACGCGCGTCGGAGGGCGGGTGGGATCCACGATGATCGGAAGGCCGAAAAGGCCGCCGCCGCCGGTCACCACGTTCCCGGGCGCATCCATCCGGGTGTACGGCAGCGAAGCCGAAAGGATGACGCGGCCTTTGGCCACGCGCGCGCCCGCGACCGCCGAACGGCTCTCTATCCGCTGGCCGATGCCATAGTCTCCGGTCTGATATCCGGCACCGACGGTCAGCTCCGCCCGGGCATCGCTGCGGCGGGAGACCGGCTCGGCACCTTGCTGTGCCATGGCCGGAGAGGCGAGGAGCAACAGGCCGAGGGCGGCCGGATATGCGTGCATGCTATTCTCCATTCTCGATACGTGCGTATGAGAACGAGAGCCGCCGCAGGTTTAATCCCGAAGCTTCACTGCGGCCGGGACCAGCCCGCCGCGATCGCGGCACGCTCGCCCGTCGCATCGAGCGGGTCCCCGGCCATCATATCCTGTGCTTCCGCCATCAGCGCGGCGCTTTCCGAGCCGGCCTGGCGATATTGGGTGCCGGCGCTGCCACTCGCCGCGCGGAGCGACTGGATCTGCCATCTCCGGTCGCCACGGCAGGCGATCGCGGCCTGCGTGCCGGTTTCGAAGGCGCGGCAATAATCGCCGTCGGATCGGCGGAACGTCACGATGATCCGGATATCCTTGCCCGCCGGCTGTGCGGCGGCGAGCCGGGTGTCGAGCGCCTTCGCGGTCTCGCCGCGGGCGACCAGCGCTCCGTCGCGCATCGCGAAAGGCTCTCCGGACTGCGGCAGTCCGCGCCCGATCACGAGCCCAAGCGCCAGCGCCGCCGCAACCGCGCCGCCAGCGGGCAGCCAACGCGGCAGGGTCCGCTTACGCTTCGCGCGCGCTGCAGCGATGTCGGTGACATTGCCGGGTGCACGGAGCATCGCGACGAGCGCGTCCGGCGGGGGTGCGGATTCCACCGAATCGAATGCGGAACGCAGTCGCGCGCGCAACCGGCGCTGCCGGGCGATCTCTTCCGCGAGCGTCGGGTCCGCCTCGGCGGCGCGCTCGACCCGCTTCGCCGCGAGCAGATCGAGTTCGCCGTCGACATAGGCCATCAGCATTTCGGGATCGATGCTCATGCCGCTTCTCCCAGCCGCGCCATCAGCGCGGTGCGCCCCCGTACGAGGCGCGACGTCAACGTACCCATCGGAATCTCGAGCATCTCGGCGGCTTCCTTATAGGCGAAGCCCTCGACCAGGACGAGCGCGATGACCTCGCGCTGTTCATCGGGAAGCGTGCGCATCGCGCGCATTACCTGGCCGAGCTCGACACTCGCCTCGATCGCGCGATCTCCGTCGTCGCCCACGGTTTTGCCGTGCTCGGCCGCGACGAAGGTCTCGCCGCGCCGGCGCGTCGCGCGGACGGTGTCGATCCACAGATTGCGCATGATTCGGTACATCCAGCTGTCCAGTCGCGTTCCGGGCTGCCACGAGGCGCGCGCATGGATCGCCCGCTCGATCGCAGCCTGGCACAAATCGTCCGCATCGGCCGGCGATCGGGCGAGCGCATGCGCGAACCGCCGCAGCCGCGGCAGCAGCGCCACCATCTCGTCCTCGAATGCCACGTCCTGCGGATTTCCTTGCTACTGCCGGATGAAACGAGCGGGCTCCGCCGTTTCATCCCTGCATGACACAATTCTTTGCCCGCATTAGATCCGAAAGGATGAACCGACGTCCATGGTTGCTCGTCGCGGCGCTGTCGATCGCGCCGTCGCAGGCGAGTGCACAACTTGTGCAGGTGCCTTCGTTGCCCGGACCCGTCGGTGGGGTTGTGCGCGACCTTGGCGCCTCGCTCCCGCGCGACTCGCTGGTGCAGCAGATCGATGGCATTGCAAGGGGGCTTGCGCGCGAGCGGCTCCAGCGGCTGGAGGCGATCGCACGGCTGCATCCCGACGCGATCGAGCTGGACCGCGACGGCAATCCGGTCCGCGCCCGGGAAATCGTGGTCGAGGATCCGGACGGGGCGCTGCTGACCCGCGCCAGCGCGGCGGGCTTCGCCTTGCTCGAGCACGTGACGATAGAAGGTCTGGAGATCGGCTATGCGCGGTTCCGGGTCCCGGCGGGCGCGTCGGTGCGGGCTGCGCTGAAGCGCATGCGTGCGATCGCCGGTGGCCGTGACGTCTCGGCGGATCCGCTGCACTTCGCCAGCGGTCACGTAGGGGCGGGCGCGGCTGGAAGTGTGGCGCCGCAGCCGGCGGCACCAGGCCCGCTTGCGATCGGCATCATCGACGGCGGTGTCGACCCGCGGGCGGTCCCGGGGCCGCTGGTGCAGCAGGCATTCGCCGCGGGCGGACCCAACCCGAATGCGCATGCGACGGCGATCGCCTCGCTGATTCAGGGAGCGCCGTCGATCCGCGGCGCGGCGCCGCAAGCACGGCTGGTGGTCGCCGATGTCTATGGCCGCGACCCCGCCGGCGGGAGCGCGACCGCGGTCGCCCGGGCGATCGGCTGGATGGTGCGGCAGCGCGTGCCGGTCGTCGCAGTGAGCCTTGTCGGACCCGCCAATCCGTTGCTCGCGCGCGTCGTCGCAGCGGCGCGTGCGCGCGGGACGGTGATCGTCGCCGCGGTCGGCAATGACGGTCCGGCCGCGCCGCCGGCTTATCCGGCGTCCTACCCGGAGGCGCTCGCCGTGACCGGGGTCGACGGACGCAACCGCGCGCTGATCGAAGCGGGGCGGGCGCGCCACCTCGATTATGCGGCACCCGGCGCCGATATGCTTGCGGCGGGACTTGCCGGCCGGCCCATGGCGGTGCGGGGTACCTCGTTCGCGGTGCCTTTCGCCGCGGCTCGTCTCGCGCGCTTCTACACCGCGCCCGACAGTGCGGCGCTCGCCGGGGGGCTCCGCATGCTCGACCGGGAGGCTCAGGATCTCGGCAGGCGCGGCGCCGATCCGGCCTATGGCCGCGGTCTGGTCTGCAGCGATTGCAGGACGCCGAACAAATGAGCGGCCGGCGGGATTAAGCGGGCGCGGGCATCCGTTGTCGAGAGGAGCGCGCGCGAGGTGCGCGCCATGACGCGAAAGGAAAGCCTGATGAAAACGCTCTTTCTGGCGACGGCCGCGGCCCTCGCTTTCTCTGCGGCGCCGGCATCCGCGCAGCTTCTCGGCGGCGGCGGCGGTCTTGGTGGCACGATCGGGGGCGGCGGTTCGCTCGGTGGCCTCGGCGGCACCCTCGACCGCGTCCCCTCGACTACGATCGATCGCGTGCGTGAGCCGGTCACGACCACCACGCGCGCGGACGGCAATGCCCGGGCCAGTTCGAACGTCGACCGGCGCAGCGGCCACGTCGCCGTTACCGGCGGCGGCGATGCGAACGGGAGCAGCGCGCTCGACGGCGCAGCCGGCGCGCTGGCCCCAGCCGCCAGCGGTGCGGCATCCGGGTCGGCCGAGGGTAATGCGAATGCGGATCTGATCGGCACCGACCAGGTGCGGAGCGTGGCGGGAAGCGCCACGAACACCGCGCGGGGCGCAGTCGGCCGGACCCGCGATCTGGCAACCGGCGCGCGTGACCGCGCGCGCAATGCTGTCGGCAGGATCGGCGACCCGGCGGGTTCGATCGGCGGCACTGCGGGCGGGTCGGCGAATGGCTCGGCGGGCAATGGCGCTCTCGCGCTGAGCGGCTCTTCCGCAGCCGATGCGCTCGGCAGCTTCGCGGTTGCGCCGGGCATGCAAGTCACCGACCTGAGAGGACGGACGATCGGCACCGTTCGCACTCTCGTCACCGATGCCCGCGGCCGGGTTCAGGCGGTGCGGATGGAAGTCGGCAAGAAGCTGGCGACCGTTCCCGCCGCCAATTTCAGCGGTTCCGGCGACGTGCTGATCTCGGCTGCTTCGAAGGGCGAGATCAAGGACATGGCGGAAGATCAGTCCGCGCACTGATCCTCGCATCTATGGGTCCGGGCGTTTGACGCAGCTTCAGCGCCCGGGCTCACAAATCGCGCGAGAGCAGGACCGGGAGCGACCCACCGGCTCGCGCAACGGGTGGCGAGACTCAGGTCGATCGAGTGCCAAAGGGCGCCAGTGAGCGCGCCCGCCTTGCTCTCGCCTGTGGGTTAATGCCTTTCGGCAGCGCCGCCGGGAGCCTCGAGGTGGTTTGGTGCTGCGAGATCCGGCTCCGCCGCAGGCAGCGGGCCGCCCGGCCTGGCAGCGGCGACGTCCGCGTATCTGCCGCAATATCGACTTCCGGCATCGCCGGATACGCGCAGACCGCAATAATCCTTACGGCGCATGGACACGTCGCGAAGGACGAACATGCGTCCGTCGCGCAGCTGCACGGTCAAACGGCCGTCAGCGCCCACCATCACGAAAGCAGTCGACAGGGTGCGTCGTCCCTCAGCCTCCGCGGCCGAATCGGCAGGCAGTCTCGGAAGCAGGTTTTCTGCCGCAGACACCGCCTCGGCAGCGGGGCCGAGGGCGGCTTGCTCCTGCGTCTCCGCGCCGCGCCGAGTCGGACCCGTGCCGCTTTCTGATGCCCGGCCGTCGCGCAACGCCTTGTCGGGACTCTCTGAATTGTTCGTCACGGCCTGGCTCCGGCTCTGGACCGCGGTCTCCTGAGGCGACGGAGCGCAAGCGACCAGCGTCGCCGCCAGGAATGGCAAGATGCAGGCCATTGCGCTTTCCATGTACCCTGATGCCGCATCCCGATGCCCGACCGCCGATCCGGGTCAATTCATCTATACGCTTGTCGTCGCCGTTACTCGATCCCCTCCCGGGGGCCGCCGCTCGGTTTGTCGCTCGATCAACTCGTGTCGACCCGATTCGCTGTCGATCGCCCCGCCGCTGATCAGCGGCCCTTGACAGCGTTGATTTTAAGTTAAGCATGTGAACTACTTGGCTCCGTTCTGCCAGCAACCGACAAATCGGGCGGCCGATACGGACGACGCAAATGGGGTAATAGGGGACCACGAATGAGCACTTCCGAATTCGGCAACAGCACCGCCGGTGACCAGCCTTCCGTTTCGTGGGACCCGCTGAGCGAAATCGTTCACGACAAGATCGTCGAGGGATGCGGCTGTGCTGCTTGTCAGGAAGCGGCGAAGCATCATGACAACGCGGCTTCTGGCGGGGGTGGGGCCACCGACGCCAATCCCGAAGGCAACAATCTCGGCGTTCTGCTGCCGCTCGTCACCAATCCGGACGGCAGCAAGTCCATCACGGGTAACCGCAACGTCGACGCCGTTCTGATCGGCTCCAAATGGGGCACACAGAACCTGACCTACAGCTTCCCGACGTCGGGCTCGAACTACAATGGCTCAGGCTACGACACCAATGGTGTCAGCAATTATCAGCTCCAGCTGGGATCGATGCAGCAGGCAGCGGCGCGTGCCGCCTTCGCGCAGATCTCCGCGGCTACCGGTCTTACCTTTACCGAGATCACCGAGACCGACACGGTCCACGCCAATATCCGCATTTCGCAGACCGGCGACTCGGACGTCGCCTCCGCCTATGGCGGCTTCCCGTCTGACACCCGCGGTGTCGCGGGCGACATCTGGTTCGGCCGCAACAACCAGCCTTATTACGACATGGCCACGCAGGGCACGTGGGGCTTTGCCACGATGATGCACGAGATCGGCCACACCATGGGGCTGAAGCACGGGCATCAGGACTATACCAACAGCGACCTGTCCTTCTATTTCGGCACATCCCCGCGCTTCGGCACACAGGCCCTGACGCCGGATCGCGACGGTCAGGCATGGTCGCTGATGACCTATACGCCAGCACCGTTCACCAACAGCAACTTCGCCGGCGAGAAGGTCAACCAGCCGCAGACCTACATGCAGTACGACCTGGCTGCGTTGCAGTACATGTACGGGGCCAATTACACGACCAACGCGACCGACACCGTCTACAGCTGGAGCGCGACGACCGGCGAGATGTTCGTCAACGGCGTGGGCCAGGGTGCTCCGGCCGGAAACAAGATCCTGATGACCATCTGGGATGGCGGCGGCAACGACACGCTCGACCTCAGCAACTGCGGCAATGGCGTGACCGTCGACCTGCGTCCCGGCGCGTTCTCAACCCTCGACGAGAACCAGCTCGCCAACCATCTCGCTTATCAGAATCTGACGGCGCTGGCGCCCGGCAACATCGCCATGTCGCTGCTGTACAACAACGACGCCCGTTCGCTGATCGAGAATGCCAAGGGCGGTGTCGGCAACGACATCTTCATCGGCAATGTCGCGAACAACATTCTCGACGGCGGCGCCGGCAGCGACACGGTGATCTTCACCAATACAACGGGGATCACCGTAACGCTGAACGACACGGGCGCCGACGTGATCGTCACGCACGACGGCGAAACCGATACGCTGCGCAGCATCGAGAATATCGGCGGCACCAGCGGCAACGACACGATCACCGGCAACAGCCAGGCGAACACCCTCGTCGGCGTCGGCGGCGCGGATGTCCTCACCGGCCTGGCCGGCAATGACCGCCTCATCGGCGGCGGCTTCACCACCACCACAACCTATTCGGCACCGTCGCAGGCCGACATCACCAAGGCGCAGTCGACCAACAACGGCTCGATTGCCACTGCGGTGGACACGACCGGCGCCTTCGATGTCGACGCCAATCCGGACATCACGAACGCAACCAGCCTCCCGCACGCGACGATCAACGCCACCGCGGCGGGCGGCTCGGTGGAATATTACAAGATCGTGGTGACGCAGGCGGGTGCGCAGGCGATCTTCGACATCGACGGCAATGGCTCGCTGACCGACAGCATCCTCGAACTCGTCAACAGCAGCGGCACGGTGCTCGCGTCGAACGACACGGGAACCGGTGACGCCTCACCGCCGGGGCATGACGACGCCTATCTCGTCTACACCTTCGCAGCACCGGGCACCTATTACGTCCGAGTTGGTCAGTGGACCGGCAGCAGCGTTGCCCAGCCGCTCACTGCGGGGATGACCTATCAGCTGAACATCTCACTGCAGGGCGCGGCGGCGGTGACGACGACGGTCACCGCCAACAACACCAGCAGCGCGGTGCTGGACGGCGGCGATGGCAATGATTTCCTCCAGGGCACGATCGCCAACGACGTCCTCAACGGCGGAAACGACAACGATACTGCCTCGTTCGTCAACGCCTTCAGCGGCGGCTCGACGACGGGTGTCACGGTCGACCTCAACGTTCAGGGCGTTGCCCAGAATACGGTCGCGGCCGGTTCGGACACCCTGATCGGCATCGAGAATCTGGTGGGCTCGGCGCTTAACGACACCCTCGTCGGCGACAGCAACAACAACGTCATCGAAGGCGGTCTCGGCGACGATGTCCTGACCGGCGGCGGCGGTGTCGACACTGCGTCCTTCGCGGGCGCCGCGAGCGGCGTGACGGTGAGCCTCGCCGCCCAGGGAGCGGCGCAGAATACCGGCGCGGGCTCGGACACGTTCAGCGGTTTCGAGAATCTCGAGGGCTCGGCGTTCAACGACAGCCTGACCGGCGACGCCAATGCCAACACGCTTTCGGGCGGCGCAGGCGACGACGTGCTCAATCCCGGTGCAAACACGGCCGGCGTCATGGATGTGCTCGACGGCGGGGCTGGCTCGGACACCGCCTCCTTTGCCGGCCTCGGCGCGGTGACGGCGATTTTGAACGGCGCGACTGACGGGACCGCCCTCGTCAACGGTCTTCCGGCCGCCACGCTTCGCAACATCGAGAATCTGCTCGGCGGCGACGGCAATGATACACTCGTCGGCGACGGCAACGACAATATCATCGACGGTGGTCTCGGAAACGACGTGCTGGTCGGTGGCGGCGGGGTGGATACTCTTGTCTTCCGCGGCGCGACGGGGGTGACGGTGGACCTTGGTGGCCCGGCGACCCAGAACACCGGGCTCGGTACCGACACCATCATCGGCTTCGAGAATGTCCGCACCGGCTCGGGGGCCGACAACATTACCGGCGATGCCGGCGATAACGTCTTCTTCGAAGGCGGCGGCGCCGATGTCTATAACGGCGCCGGCGGTTCGGACACGCTGGATTATTCAAGTGCGACTTCGGCGCTGACGGTGAACTTGAACACGGTCACCGCCCAGAACACCGGGTCCTCCACCGGTTCCGACACGATCGCCAATATCGAGAACGTGGTTGGCGCGGCTGCCTCCGCAAACACCCTCACCGGCGGAAACACCACGGTCAACCGCTTGACCGGCGGCGCCGTTGCCGATTTCCTGATCGGCGGTGGCCTTGGCGATACGCTGATCGGCGGCGGCGGCAATGACGTGATCTTCGGCGACTACGTCAATACCTTCAACACCGGGGCGACCACCGCGGATGGGGCCGACGTGATCGAGGGCGGTGCCGGCAGCGACCAGCTCGTCGGTGGCATGGGCAACGACATCCTGCGCGGCGGCGACGGCGATGATACGCTGGTCGGCGGCATCGCCAACGGCACCGCGGCGGGCCTGAGCACCGTCTATACCAACGATGGCGGCCAGGACACGTTCGACGGTGGCGAAGGCTCCGACATCGCCTATGCGTATTATACCGACCAGACCGGCGGGATTGCGTTTGACCTCGCGAACGTCGCCGGCAACAGCGCCATCACCATGGGCGGTGTTGCGGCGGGCGCCTTCATCAGCATCGAGCGGGTGATCTTCCGCGGCGGGTCCGGCGGCGACACGGTCCGGGGCAGCGGGGCGCTCGACACGCTGGTGGGTAACGCCGGAGACGACATCCTCGACGGCTGGTTCGGCAACGACACCCTTTCCGGCGGGCTCGGCAACGACATGCTGATCGGCGGCGAGGGGCTCGACACCGCGACTTATGTCAATGCTACCGCGGGTGTGAATGTGGATCTCCGGATCGCCGGCGCACAGGACACCGGCGGCGAGGGTATCGACACCCTCAGCGGCATCGAATATCTCACCGGCTCGAGCTTCGGCGACACGCTGCGCGGCAACGACGCGTTCAACCTGATCGTCGATAATGCCGTGGCGGCCACCACTCCGCTGAGCCAGACCGACAGCCTGTTCGGCTATGGCGGAAATGACAGCATCCTCGTGACGCGCGCCTCGGCGAACGTCGCGACCAATGTCAACATGGACGGCGGCGACGGCAACGACTTCCTCGAACTGCGCAGCGGCGTGCTGTCGACGGCGCTTGCCACCAATGCCGACGGCCTGATCGGCCAGTCCTACGCGGCGCTGGGGGCGACCTCGAACGATCGCAACCTCGACGTGGTGAGCGTCGACGGCGGAGCGGGCAACGACCGCATTATCCTGACCGGCGTCGCCAGCGCAACGGTGAACGCCGGGACCGGTGCCGACGTGGTCAGCATCAGCATGCGCGGCGCCGCCAGCGTGAACAACTATCTGATCACGCTGGGCACCGGAGCGGACATCATCCAGTTCGGCGTCGGCGCCAGCGCAGCGGCTTCGGCCGACGTCGCCGTCACCGCACGCACCAACCGGGTGACCGACTTCGAGCGGGGCAACGCCGGTGACAAATTCGAGATGTCGACCTTCCTGAGTCTCGGTCTCGTCGGCTATTCGGCGGCCGCCGGCGCCTTCGCGAGCGGCCACCTGCGGCTTACCCAGTCGGGCACCGACCTGCTGCTGCAGGTCGACCGTGACGGCACAGCCGGCGCCACCAACGGGCTGGTGACCATCTTCGCGATCAGCAACGGCTATACGGGCGGGTTCACGGCCTATAATTTCGACGGCTTCATCGGCGATCTGGTCCTCACCGGCTTCGACACCGACGAAACCATCACCGGCGCTACCGGCAACGACACCCTGAGTGGTTCGGGCGGTAACGATACGCTGGTCGGACTGACCGGCAACGACACGCTGGACGGCGGCACGGGCGACGATACGCTGTTTGGCGGCGACGGCGACGACACGTTGAAGGGTGGCGCCGGCGTCGACACGGCCAATTACAGCGACACTGCTGTGGGCGTCACCGTGAATCTGAGCCTCACCGGTGCCCAGGCGACCGGGGCGGGCTCCGATACGCTGAGTGAAATCGAGAACCTGATCGGCTCGGCGTTCAACGACGTGCTGACCGGCGACGCAGGCGCCAACCGCCTCGACGGCGGCGCGGGCAACGACCGTCTCGACGGTGCCGCCGGCGCGGACGCGCTGACGGGCGGCACGGGCGACGACACCTATGTCGTCGACAATGCCGGCGACGTGGTGACGGAACTCGTCGGCGGAGGCACCGACACCGTCGAATCCTCGATCAGCTACACCTTGGGCGCCGAGGTCGAAAACCTGGTTCTCACCGGCACCGCCGCGGAAGGGACGGGCAACGAGCTCGCCAACAGCATAATTGGCACCGATCTCGACAACATCCTCAGGGGCTATGCGGGGAATGACAGCCTGATCGGCAATGGCGGCAACGATACGCTGCTTGGCGGCACCGGTGTCGACAGCCTGTTCGGCGGCGCCGGTAACGATCGCCTCGACGGTGGGGCGGATGGCCTTGCCGATACGCTGAGGGGCGGGATGGGCGACGACACCTATGTCGTGAGCGAGACCGGCGAAATCATCGAGGAACTCGCGGGCGAGGGCCGTGACCGGGTGGTCAGCTCGGTGAGCTACACGCTCGGCGCCAATATCGAGACGCTGGAGCTCGTCGGTTCGGCACAGAACGGGACCGGCAACGCGCTCGACAACCTCATCATCGCCAACAATGCCCGCAACTTCCTAGATGGCGGCGCCGGAATCGATACTGTCAGCTACGAGGCCTCGGATGCCGGCGTGCTCGTTCGCATCGACAATGTTCGCTCCGGCAACATCGGCTTCTGGGGAAGCATCGGTGAGGCGCTCGAGAATGCCCTGCCGGACGGGGTTGGCGGCTATGCCAGCGGCGACCGCCTGCTGAACTTCGAGAATATCACCGGTTCGGCCTTTAACGACCAGCTGTTCGGCAACAATCTCGCGAACGTGCTGAGGGGCGGGGCCGGCGCCGACATCCTGTTTGGCGATGCTGGCGATGACAGCCTCTATGGCGACGCCGGTCGTGACGTCCTCGAAGGCGGGAGCGGCAATGACAGGCTGTACGGCGGCGCCGATGCGGATGTGCTCAGCGGCGGCGACGGTGCCGATCGCCTATATGGCGGTGCGGGCGACGACGTGCTGGCCGGCGGCTCGGGCAACGACGTGTTCGTGTTCGCCGAGCTTGGCGGTCGCGATAGCGTCACAGACTTCCGCCGCGGCCAGGACAAGATCGACCTGAGCGGGCTCGACGCCGACACCCGGACTGAAGCGATGGACTCGTTCCACTGGATCGGAAATCGGGCGTTCAGCGGCAGCGCCGGCGAATTGCAGCTCTACCGCGATCACGGCGATTACTTCCTCGCCGGCGACGTGAACGGCGACGGCATCGCCGATTTCGTGATCGGGCTCGGCAACGTGCAGCTGCAAAGCGGCGACATCTTGTTCGGTTGATGCTCTGACCTCAGCGATGCAGGAGGCGCCCCGTTTCAAAGCGGGGCGTCTTCGATCGTGGAAGCAGTCGGCCATAGCCCGTGGTCAGCAAGTTCTTCTCGCTGCCGACTGCGGGGCGACGGAAGGGGGGACGAGATCGTCGCTGCCCGTGCCGATGCGCGCGTATCACTTCGGCGGGGATGTCGAAGTCCGGGGAAGCAAGGGCTTTCCGCCAGACCTTGGCATGGAAGCTGTGGTTATCGCCGAGCGTGCCATTCAGATCGAGAAGCGCCGCAGATATCGTCTGGTGGAGCAATGATCCGCCGCCGCGATCCATGCCTGTTCGGGTCTGCCCATGGCGCCTTGAGGCTGTGCACGGACCCGTGCGCGAAGGCGGCTGTTCGAAAAGGATTGACCCAGGCGTCGGTAGCCAAATAGCAAAAGCAAATTGGATTAATCGCGATCGGATTTGCATTATGGTTCGCTTGGCAGCTGTCGCGGTTTGTCTCCTGGCAGTGGGTGGTATCGCCCGTTCTGCGTCCCTTGGTCCCGGAAGCGATCCGGCTGCCGAGGTCAATCCACTCATCGGGACCACGAACGGCGGCAACGTGTTTCCAGGCGTGACGATGCCCTTCGGCATGGTTGCGTTCAGTCCGGAGCTCACGCCGCTGCCCGGCAAGCGCTTTCCGATTGCGGCACCCGGCGGCTATGAATGGCGTGCCAATGGCGTGCGCGGATTCAGCCTCACCCATGTCTCGGGAACCGGCTGCACCGGCGCGAGCGGCGATATCCCGATCATGCCGGTGACGGTGCCGGTCGAACAATCGCCCGCCTCCGTGGAGGCTGGACTGACCTATGCCAGCATCCTCGATCATGGCAGGGAGCAGGCGAGCCCGGGCGCCTATGCACTCACGCTGGACAATGGCGTAAAGACCGAGCTCGGCGCGACGGACCGCACCGCAGCCGCTCGCTTCACCTTTCCCGCCGACAAGGCCGCCAATCTGCTGTTTCGGACCTCGGACAGTGAAGTGGGCAGCACCGCCTCGACCATTCGGATCGATCCGGCAACGCGTACAGTCACCGGATCGGTAACCAGCGGCAATTTCTGCGGCTATCTCGCCGAGGATCGGCGGGAGAGCTATTACACATTGCATTTCGTCGCCGTCTTCGATCAGCCCTTCGAAGCTGGCGGCACCTGGCGCGACGAGAAGGTGGCACCCGGCGCGGTCACCGGCGGGGGAGGGACCGGCTATGGCGACCGCGGCCATCCTCCGGCGGGCAAGGGCGCGGGAGGATGGATTCGCTTCGATCCGGCGCGCACGCCGGTGGTCAATATGCGAGTCGGAATTTCCTATGTCGACGCGGCGGGCGCGCGTGCAAATCTTGAACGCGAAAACCCGACCGGGAGCACCCTGGAGGCAATCCAGGCCGCCGGCCGGGCGCGGTGGAACCGGGCACTCGGGCAAATTCGTATTCAGGGCGGCGCCCCCGACGACCGCATCGTCTTCTACACGGCGCTCTATCACGCGTTGATGACACCCAATCTCTATAGCGATTACGACGGTCGCTATCGCGGGTTCGACGGCAAGGAACATCGGCTCGCACCGGGCCAGACGGCGCAATATGCCAATTTCTCGGGCTGGGACGTGTATCGGTCGCAGCTGCAGCTGGTAACCCTGCTCGATGCGCAGCGCGGCTCCGACATTGCCCAGTCCTTGCTCAACCAGGCCGACCAGAATGGCGGCGTCTGGGATCGCTGGACGCATCTGACCGGGGCAACGAGCGTCATGAACGGCGACCCCTCGCCGCCGTCGCTCGCCGCAATCTACGCGTTCGGGGGGCGCGGCTTCGATCTTGAGCGCGCTTATGCTTCGCTTCGGCGTGCCGCGACGGTGCCTACTCCGAAGGACATCGATCGCAAGGGTTGCCCGGTGCTGTGTACCGGCCAGCGGCCGGGCCTCGATCAATGGCTGCAACTCCACTATATGCCTGTCGGCGCGCCGGGTTGGGGCAGCGCATCAGACACCTTGGAAATGGCCGCGGCGGATTTCGGACTGGCCGAACTTGCGCGTCACGCCGGCGATCGCGCCGGCGAACGCCTGTTCCGCGAACGCTCGGGCTGGTGGCGCAACCTCTTCAACCCGCGGGCTACGCCGGACGGGGGATATATCCAGCCGCGCAGGTTCGACGGCACCTGGCCTGCTTTCGACCCTGCGTCCGACGAGGAATTCGTCGAAGGAAGCGGGGCTCAGTATCTGTGGATGGTTCCCTTCGATCCGGCCGGCCTGATCGAAGCGCTCGGCGGCCGTGACGCCGCGGCGCGACGGCTTGACGCCTTCTTCCGCAAAACCAACGGCGACTGGGCGGTCACCAAATCAGGACCCCTGCACGCCGAGATGGACAATGAGCCGTCGATCGCCTCGCCCTGGCTCTATCTGTTCCTTGGCCAGCCATGGAAGACCCAGGAGACGGTACGCGCCGCGATGCGCCAGATCTGGACCAATAATCCGCAGGGCATCTCCGGCAATGACGATCTCGGCCAGATGTCCTCCTGGTACGTCTGGTCGGCGCTTGGTCTCTATCCGATCTATCCCGGCCGCGCCGAACTGGTCCTCAATAGCCCCTTGTTCCCCGAAGCTACGATCGAGCGAGCCGGCGGACGGATCGTCATCCGCGCGCACGGAGCGGGCGCGGATGCGCCCTATGTTCGCGCACTGAAGCTCAACGGGCGGGCGCTTGACCAAGCCTGGATCTCCGACGAGTTCGTCACCCGCGGCGCTACGCTGGACTTCACCTTAAGCAAGCAGCCCGACCGGGCCTGGGGGACTGCCGCGCCGCCGCCGTCCTTTCGCTGAACCGACTGAGGGACGGAATCGGCTTGTCGCTGCGAGCCGAATTCCTTAGCCCTTTCAACATGATCCTGAACAAGCTCCTCCTGTCCGCCGCACTTTGCCTGGGAGCTTTGCCTGCGTCGGCGCAGCAATCCGAGGCCGCGGACCGGCTGACCGCGACGGTGCGGACGCTCGCGTCCGACGCGTTCGAAGGCCGCGCGCCGGGATCGGCCGGAGAGAAGAAGACGATCGACTATCTCGTCGCGCGCTTCCAGGCCCTCGGCCTCGCACCAGCGGGCTCGAATGGCAGCTGGGTGCAGCCGGTTCCGCTCCTCCACACCCAATTGAAGGCCGCGGAGCGCCTCGCCTTCCGCAGCTCCGCGATGTCAATGCCGCTCAAACCCGGGGAGGACATCTACCTCTCGACGATACGCCCGGACGATGTCGCGCAGATCGATGCGCCGATCGTGTTCGTCGGCTATGGCGTCCATGCGCCCGAGCGGGACTGGGACGACTTCAAGGGAGTCGATGTTCGCGGCAAGGTCGTGGTTTTCCTCGTCAACGATCCCGACTTCGAGGCGAAATCCGGGGAGGCGGTGCGCGACCGGTTCGGCGGCCGCACCATGACCTATTATGGCCGATGGACGTACAAATTCGAGGAAGCAGCCCGTCGCGGCGCCGTGGGCGCGCTCATCGTTCACGATACCGCAGGCGCAGGCTATGGCTGGAACGTGGTCGTCAGTCCGGGCGGAGAGAATTACGACATCGTTCGAAAGCCGGCCGACGTCACGAGCAACCGCTTGCAGGGCTGGCTTTCCGACGCGGCAGCGCGCCGCCTGTTCGCCTCGGCCGGACTCGATCTCGATGCGCTCAAGGTCGCGGCGCGAACACCTTCGTTCAGGCCAGTCGCGCTCGAGGGTGTCCGGTTCGAGGCGAATATCCCCGTCGCGCACGAGGTGATCACCAGCCACAACGTCCTCGCGCGCATTCCGGGAACGGATCGATCAGACGAGATCGTGATGTTTGGCGCGCATTGGGATGCGTATGGCAAGGGCAAACCCGACGCCGAGGGGCACGTTTATCGCGCCGGTGCGAATGACGATGCACTGGGCATTGCCGGCCTGCTCGAGATCGCAAGGGCGATGAAGGCAGATCCGCCGCCCCGGCGCAGCGTCGTTTTCGCCGCCTGGACTGCTGAAGAACGCGGTTTGCTGGGCTCGGAGTTCTACGCCACCAACCCCGTCTACCCGCTCGACAAAACGGTCGCGAACCTGACGCTCGACATTCTCCAGACCGCCGGACCCGCAAATGACGTCGTGCTGGTCGGAATAGGGCAAAACAGCCTCGAAGACGATATGGCGCGGGTCGCCGGCCAGCAAGGGCGCCGCGTCACTCCGGAAAGCCTGCCGGAGCGCGGACTCTTTTATCGTGCGGACCATTTCTCGTTCGCGAAGCGGGGAGTCCCGGTGCTGCTGATCATGGGCATAGCGGGTGCGTCCGACCTGAAGCAGGGCGGCGTGGCGGCAGGCCAGGCCTGGATCGATCGATATACAGGGTCCTGCTACCATCAGGCGTGCGATCGCTGGAGCCCTCAATGGAATCTGGATGGGGCGCTTCAGGACATTTCGCTCGTCGGAGCGATCGGGAGCGAACTGGCGCGATCGCAGGCGTGGCCGACATGGAAGGCCGGATCCGAATTTCTGAAGCTGCGCAAACCGGTAGCGCCGGCCAAGCCCTGAGGGGCAGGAGCGGGCATGTTGCTGCCCGCGGATGGCGAAGCTGCGCCGGGATCATCTCTCGGCTGGGTGCCCGTGCCACGCAGGCAGACAGGACAGCGAAAGTCAGGAGGGGTGCTGCCACCGTGCCGCAGGGGACGTGCAGCTTCGGACACGCTTAACTGGCAGGGGGCGGTGCGACGCCGTATCCGCAAGGCGCATCTCTCGCCAAAGCACGCCTCAGAGCTTTGTAAACCTGCCGCATAACCTCTGGCTATCGCCGCACCGGCGAGCCTCGAAACCGTAACTTACGCGTCATGCTGCCGCAGCGACCATGCCGCCGAACCGTCACGCCTCCGGCCTAGGGGCCTGCAACCGCAATCTAGCGAGTGCCAGGGGAAATAACATGAAGGTCGCCATGCCGTACCGCGCCGCATTGGTCGCGTTGCTCGCCAGCTGCAGCACGAGCGCGCTTGCCCAGACGGCCACAGACCCCGGCGTTGCCGCAGAGGGTGCCGCGCCCGAGGCTGAAGGGCAGGACGACGCGATCGTCGTTACCGGCCGTGCCGGCGCCGGCGAGCGCACCAAGGTTGAGACAAGCTATGCGATCACCACGATCGACAACGACATGCTGCGCTCTCGCGCGCCGTCGAGCGTCACCGAGACGCTCAAGTCGGTGCCCGGATTCTGGGTGGAGGCGTCGGGCGGCGAAGGCAGCGGCAACGTTCGCGCGCGCGGCATCCCGGTGGATGGGTTCGGCTCGATCAACCTGCTCGAGGACGGGCTGCCGGTGCAGCACGATCCGGCGCTCGGCTATCTTAACGCCGACCAGGCGTTCCGCGTCGACGAGTCGATCGAGCGGATCGAAGTCGTGCGCGGCGGGCCGTCGTCGGTCTTCTATTCGAACGCGCCGGGTGGCGTGGTCAACTTCATCACCCGCAAGCCGGGCGACAGCATCTCGGGCAACGCGCGGCTGCTCTACGGCCCGACCGCCGAGCTCTATCGCTTTGACGGCTGGGTCGGGGTCCCGGTCGGCGAGGGCTGGGGGATCGGGGTCGGCGGCTTCTATCGCAACGAGCAAGGCGTGCGCGATCCCGGCTTCACCGGCAACAAGGGCGGCCAGATCCGTGCCGATCTGCACGGCGACTGGGGCTCCGGCAATACCACGCTCAGCTACAAGCATCTCGCCGACAATGCGATCTTCTACACAGGCATCCCGCTGACCAAGGACAGCGAAGGCGACATTGTCGGCCTGCCCGGCTTTGACCCGCATTACGGCACCACCGCGAGCCGCCAGCTGCGTCGCCTGACGCTGCGGAGCGCGACCGGCCCGGTCGACTTTCGCGAAGATGAGGGCACGCGGATCCGACTCGATCAGTTGAGCTGGCTGACCGACTGGGACGTGGGCGACGGCTGGAAGCTCAGCCACAAGCTGCGCTACCGCACGTCCAACACGGTGCGGAACGGCGTCTATCCCGCGTCGGTGAGCACCGCGACGGCTCTGCTCGCCACGTATCGCCCGCAGCTGCTCGCTGCCTTTCCGACCGCCACCTCGGTCCAGCTGCGCTATGTCGACAACGGCCAGGCGTTCGACGTCGCCGGGCAGAACGGCAATGGCGACGTGTTCATCAACGCCGCGCGGCCGGTGACGGTCGAGGAGAGCGAGCTGCTCAACGACTTCCGCATCGCGCACAGTTTCGAGGCGGCGGGTACGCACGATTTCGCGGTCGGCGTCTACTACGCGTACATCAAGGAGACCTTCCGCCGCTATTCGGCGTCTACGATCCAGGACGTGTCGGGCAATTCGCGGCTGCTCGACCTCGTCGCGCTCAATGCGGCGGGCACGGTGGCCGGATCGCTGACCGAGAACGGCGTGGCGCGCTACGGATCGGAATTCGCCAACGGCTATGGTTCACAGAATACCGTGGCGCTCTATGCCTCGGACGAGTGGACGATCGCGCCGGGGTTCCGGATCGACGGCGGAGTGCGCTTCGAGAAGATCACGACGCGCGGCGCACAGGAAGGCAGCCGGACGGTCAATCTCGGCAACGCCGCGACGCTTGCGGATGACAATGTGCTCACCGGCAACGGCGTGTTCGTCCCGTACCACCGCAATTTCGATCGCGTCGGCTGGACGCTCGGCGCCGACTGGCAGTTCGCGGACAAGGCGGGCCTGTTCGCGCGCTACACTTCGGCGTTCCGCATGCCGAGCGTCGGCAGCTTCATCACCAACGCGACGGCAACGCCGGTGATCCAGGGGATCGAGATGTGGGAAGCGGGCGCCAAATACGCCTCGCCGCTGCTCAGCCTTTACGCGACGGCATTCCTGACCGACTTCGACTCCTATTCGATCGGCAACACCCAGTTCAATCCTGCGACCAACGGCTACACGCAGCAGACGGTGTACACCGACACGCGCGCCTATGGTGTCGAGTTCGAAGGGACCATCCGGCCGGTGCCGTTCTTCGATTTCACGCTGAACGCCACCTGGCAGGAGCCTACGTTCCGCAATCTCAAGTACAATGAGCTGTCGGGCACCACGCTGATCCCGCGCGATTATTCGGGCAACCAGTTGCTCCGAGTTCCCAGGCTGGCCCTGCGCGCGACTCCTGCAGTCAATCTATTCGACAACCGCTTCCGCGCGCAGCTCGACGTTGAGCATTACACCAAACGCTATGCCGACGCGGCGAACACTTCGGAGCTGCCTGCCTATACCGTGCTCAATGCGAGCGTCCGGCTGGGAGTGACCGACAATATCAGCCTGTGGGCCTATGGCGACAATCTGACCAACACGATCGGGCTCACCGAAGGCAATCCACGCGCCGGCGAGCTGACCAGCGGGCAGGCCAACGATCTGCTGTTCATCGGCCGGCCGATTTTGGGTCGTAACTTCCGCTTCGCGTTGGACTTCAAGTTCTGATGCGCTTCCTCGCTCCTGCGCTTCTCGTTGCACTGGCTCCCGCGGCGGCGGCGCAGGAGGCGGCACCCGACCTCGTCTTCACCGGCACGATCACCGGGGCAGACCATCAACATTACAAGCCGGTGCCGTTCGACATGCCCAAGGGCGTCGATCGCGTGACGGTGACGCTCAGCTACGACAGGTCGAACAAGACCGTGGTCGACCTGGGCGTGTGGGATCCGCAGCGCTTCCGCGGCTGGAGCGGGGGAACGCGGGACCGCTTCACGATAGCGGCAAGCGAGGCGACGCCGGGCTATCTGGCCGGGGAGCTGCCGGCAGGGCGCTGGCGGGTGATGCTCGGGGTGCCCAATGCGCGGGCCGGCAGCACGGCGGCCTATCGCGTGACGATCCGCTTCGATCGGGGGGCGAACCACGCCGCCACCAACGCGTTGGCGGAAACGATCAATCCCGCGCCGGGCTGGTATCGCGGCGACCTTCACACGCATGACGCGCATAGCGACGGCAGCTGCGCCAGCCAGTCGGGCAGGCGCGTGCCCTGTCCACTGTTCCGCACGGTCGAGAAGGCTGCCGCGGCGGGCCTCGATTTCATCGCGGTTACGGATCACAATACGGTGTCGCATTTTTCCGGACTACGCGAGCTCCAGCCGTGGTTCGATAAACTGTTGCTGATCCCGGGGGCCGAGATCACCACCTTCGGCGGGCACGCCAACCTTATCGGCCAGCGCGGCTTCGTCGACTTCCGCGTCGGCAGCCGCGAGGTACCCGACGTGCGCGCGCTCGAGCGGGCGGCCGCGGCATCGGGCGGGATGCTGTCGATCAATCACCCGGCGCTGCCTTCGGGCGAAGCGTGCATGGGGTGTGGCTGGACCTGGCCGGATACCGACTGGCGCGGGATCACCGCGATCGAGGCAGTCAATGGCGCGCTCGCCGAGGGGCCGCTCGCCGGCATCGGCTTCTGGTATGCTCGGCTCAACGAAGGGCACAGGCTGACGGGGATCGCGGGCAGCGACAACCACAATCCCGATGCGACGCCGGGCCAGTCGCCGATCGGCCGGCCGACTACAGTGGTTTATGCCGAGCAGCTTTCGACCGAGGCGATACTGCAGGGCATCCGCAACGGCAATGTCTTCATCGACGTGACCGGCAAAGGCGGGCTGCTCGAAGTGACCGCCGAGGCCGGCGGGCGCAGCGCGGCGATGGGGGGAACGCTGCAGTCGAGCCCCGGCCTGCTGGTGCACGTACACGCGACCCGTGCGGCGGACACGACTGCCGAGCTGGTGGTCAACGCCAGCGCGGCGCAGCGGCAACGCATCCATGGCTCCGATGCAACAATACAATTTCGCCTCGACGCGCGCAGCTGCGGCTGGGTGGCTATCAATATTCGGGACGATGCCGGGCACCTGCTGTTGGTCGGAAATCCAATCTATCTCGCCTGTCGCCAGCCGAGCTGAGCGGACCTGTCGGGTGCCGCGACCTGCAGACGGCGGGGCTTCGCGTCTATTTGGCTGTTCGTGTCGGGCGGCGCAGCGTCGAAGCCGGGCGATTGACGAACAGCCGGCCAAACTCAGTCGTGGCGGTCAACCGCTCAAGAGCATGGCGTTGGAAGCCGAAGCCCAGGTGTTAGGCTCCGGATGCGGCGCTATCCACTAACGCTGCGCCAGTGCGGCGTCGCTGGCGAGCTTGTCGGCGCGTTCGTTGTCCGGGTGGCCGGCATGGCCCTTCACCCAGACCCATTCGACCCGGTGCGGCCTGGCCGCAGCGAGCAGCTCCTGCCACAGCTCGGCATTCTTGACCGGTTTCTTGTCTGCCGTCCGCCAGCCGTTCTTGAGCCAGCCGTGGATCCACTTGGTAAGGCCGTCCATCACGTAGCGGCTGTCGGTCGAGAGCGTCACCCGGCACGGCCGCTTGAGCGCCTTGAGGCCCTGAATCGCCGCCATCAGCTCCATGCGGTTGTTGGTGGTATGCGGCTCGCCGCCCGACAATTCCTTTTCGACGTCGCCCATCCGGAGCAGCACGCCCCAGCCGCCGCGCCCGGGATTGCCCTTGCACGCGCCGTCAGTGGCGATCTCGACATGCGGAAGTTCCATCAGCGCAGGGTCCGGGTCAGACCGGCGAGCCGCGGATCGTACACCTTCAGCCGGCGCCAGAACGCGAGAGGGTCCTTTCGCGTGACTAACGCGTCGGCGGGCGTGTTCAGCCAGTCCCATGCGCGTGACATGGTGAAGCGCACGCAGGCGCCGGCTGCGAAGCCATATAGCGCGTGGCGTTCCTCCTCCCGGAGCGGAAAGCTCTCCGTATATCCGGCGATCAGCGCGGCTTCGATTGCGGCATCGTACTGCGTTCCCGTGGCATCGAACGACCAGGCGGTCATCATGATCGCGAGGTCGTAGATCCGGATGTCGGTGCAGGCGAAGTAGAAGTCGATCAGCCCGGTGACTCGCTCGCCGAGCATCAGCACATTGTCGGGGAACAGATCGGCGTGGATGGCGCAGCGATCGAACGCGCCGTCGTGCTGCCAAGCCTTCGAGATGTCCTCGATCGCTAAGGCGAGGTCGTCATGCAGCCCCGGCGCAATCGCATCGAGGCTGCGGCCGCAGCGCTCGAGCAAAGGGCGCCAGGTCTCCACCCCCATCGTGTTGGGGCGCTCGAGCGGAAAGTCGCCGACCGCCTTGTGCATCTTTCCCATCGCGACCGCGGCGCTGCGTGCCTTTGCAGGCGTGGGGTGCGAGAGCGACACGCCTGAGAGAAACTGGATCAGGCACGCCGGCCGTCCCTCGAGTTCGTGGATCAACGTGCCGTCGCGGTCCGGAACCGCGGGCGGCACGGGCAGGCCCTTGTCCGCCAGATGATCGAGCAAAGCCATGAAATAGGGGAGATCATCGGCGGCGACGCGCTTTTCGTACAACGTCAGGATGAAACGGCTCTTCGTCGTGTCGACGAGGTAGTTGGAATTCTCGACCCCCTCGGCGATGCCCTTGGCCGAGACGAGCTCGCCAACGTCGAACTTCGCTAGGAAGTCCGCGAGCGCCTCCGCCGATACTTGTGTGTAGACTGCCAATCCAACCCCCCGTTCGCCCTGAGCTTGTCGAAGCCTGTCCTGAGCGACGCCGCAGGCGACGTCGAAGGGGGCCGTCCTTCTTCGGGCGGTTAGAAGAAAAAACCGTGCTTCGACAAGCTCAGCACGAACGGGCTGTACCCGCCGTCCCGGGAAGCCTACGCTGCCTCGAGTCCCCGCGGCAGCTTGAAGGCGATGTTCTCGGCAACGGTCTCGACTTCGCGTTCGGTGACCTCGAAATGCTGGCCCAGCCGCTCGGCGACTTCGCGCACGAGCAGTTCGGGCGCCGAGGCGCCGGCAGTGAGCCCGACCCTGGTCACGCCGTCGAACCAGCCGAAATCGATATCGTCGGCGCGCTGGATCAGCGTCGCGCAGGTGCCGTTTCGAACGGCGACCTCGACCAGCCGCAGCGAGTTGGACGATTTGGGCGAGCCGATCACCAGGACCAGGTCGACCTGCTCGGCGAGCGCCTTGACTGCGCCCTGGCGGTTCGACGTCGCGTAGCAAATATCGTCGGCACCGGGCGCGAGAATCGTCGGGAAACGCCGCTTGAGCGCGGCAAGCATGGCAGCGGTGTCGTCGACCGATAACGTCGTCTGGGTAAGGAACGCGAGATTGTCGGGGTCTTCGGCAACCACCGCTTCGGCGTCCTCGACCGTCTCGATCAAGGTCATCGCGCCCTCGGGCACCTGACCGAAGGTGCCGATCACCTCCGGATGGCCGGCATGGCCGATGAACAATATATGGCGCCCGGCCGCGACCAGCCGCTCCGCCTGACGATGGACCTTGGAAACGAGCGGGCAGGTGGCATCGAGGTAGGACAGGCCGCGCTCGGCTGCCTTGGCCGGCACTGCCTTGGGCACGCCATGCGCCGAGAACACTACCGGTACGCCGTCGGGGACCTGATCGAGCTCCTCGACGAAGATCGCGCCCTTCGCCTTGAGCGTGTCTACGACATACTTGTTGTGGACGATCTCGTGCCGCACATAGACCGGCGCGCCGTATTTCTCGATGGCGAGCTCGACGATCCGGATCGCCCGGTCGACGCCGGCGCAGAAGCCGCGCGGGGCGGCGATGAGCAATTCGAGCGGCGGTTTGGTGGTCGCGTCCATGACGAAGCGGGCTCTACGCGATTGCTTGCGCGCGCGAAAGGCGGTTCCTATGGTGCCGCCGTTTCCGGGCCGCGCGTGCGTGGCCCGTTGTTCCGTCTGAAAGGTGTACCGCCCGTGTCGCTCGCCAAGCTCGCCGTTCCCGCTCTCGTCCTGCTGGCCGTGAGCGGCTGCTCCCGTACCGGCGAGATCGCCGAGGGCGGCATCACTGCGGTGCGCTCGGCGTGCCCGCATGTCGGCGTGCCTGCCGGCACCGGCGACGTGACTCTGTTCAACCCGGCCAACAGCCGCGAGGCGAGCGCGATCGACGTCACTGCGGTGCTGACCAACCTCCAGTCGACCTGCGACGAGACCGGACCGCAGATCCTGGCCAATCTGACGTTCGACGTGTTGGCGAGCCGCCGCCAGCCGGGTCCGGCCCGCGACGTGACCTTGCCCTATTTCATCACCGTGGTTCGCGGCGGCACCAGCGTGACGGCGAAGCGCGTAGGCCAGATCACGGTCCGCTTTGCCGAGGGGCAGATTCGTGCGCAGACCAGCGGCCAGGCGAGCGCCAGCATCGATCGCGCGGCGGCGACGCTGCCCGAGGAAGTGCGGCGGCGGCTGACGGAGAAGCGCAAGGCTGGCGACGAAGCCGCCGCGATGGACCCGCTCGCCGATCCGACGATCCGCTCGGCCGTGCTCGCGTCGACGTTCGAGGCGCTGGTCGGCTTCCAGCTTACCGAGGACCAGCTGAAGTACAACGTCACGCGCTGAGGGTTTTCCCGAGTTCCCCTCCCTGGAAGGGAGGGGCTAGGGGTGGGTAAGAAAAGGCCGGGCTAGATGCCCGGCCTTTTCTTTTTCTCCTCGCAGCTCGTTGGGCTCGCCTTCGGCTCGCACCCACCCCCGGCCCCTCCCTTGCAGGGAGGGGAGGAAGTCGCGCTGCGGCTTGCAGACTTCGCGATTGACTCGAATCACGCCCCCGGCCAAGGCTCGGGGCGTCGATTCCGGGCAACCGGTTTAGGCACGCGCGGGAGAGTGGCGGCCCTTCGAGGGGCGCCCGCCGAAGGAGCAACCGCCCCGGAATCTCTCAGGCATCAGGGACCGCGCGCGCTGTGACACTCTGGAAAGCGCCGCCGAAGAGGCGGCCACCGAAGGGGTAAGCGGGCATTCTCTGCGAAGAGGTGCCGCGAAAGCTCTCAGGTTCCGTGACAGAGGGGGCGAGGGACTGGCGCGATGATTCTGCGTCCGGACTCTCGTTCGATCCCTTGTGCGGAGTGCGCCATGAGCCGAGACGTCCATAACGGCCCGACCGACGAATTCACCCAGGCCCGCGGCACGGCGTATAGCCATGATGTCGATGCGGGAGAGGAAGTCGTCGAACTTCAGCAGCTCCCGCTCGACGCTTGGCACCGCGCGCGCGGCGGCCGGATGGTGCCTTTCGCCGGCTACGAGATGCCCGTTCAATATGAAGGCATCATGGCCGAGCATCTCTGGACGCGCGAACATGCGGGTCTGTTCGACGTCAGTCATATGGGCCAGCTGCTCTTCTCGGGGCCCGAGGTCGACGCGCAGCTTGAGACATTGCTTCCTGGCGACATCAATGGGCTGGGCGAGGGGCGGATGCGCTATTCGCTGCTGCTCGCCGACAATGGCGGGATCCATGACGATTTGATGGTTACCCGGCTCGGGGCGGAGAACGCCTTCGAGATCGAGGGTGGCGCCTTCTACATGGTCGTCAACGGCGCGACCAAATGGGACGATCTTGGCGTGCTGCGCGAGCATCTGCCCGACGAGGTGGTGATCAACCATCTCGACGAGCAAGCCTTGCTCGCGCTGCAGGGACCCGAAGCAGTGACTGCACTTGAGCGCGTCGTGCCCGGTGTCGCGGGCCTCGTCTTCATGACTGCGGCGGCATTCGAGTGGAACGGCAACCCGCTCTGGGTGAGCCGTTCGGGTTACACCGGCGAGGACGGCTTCGAGATTTCGCTGCCCGGCGAGGCCGCCGAGGCATTCGCCGAGGCATTGTGCGCGCAGCCGGAAGTCAAGCCGATCGGCCTCGGCGCGCGCGATTCGCTGCGGCTCGAGGCGGGGCTGCCGCTCTACGGGCACGATCTCGATCTCGAGACCACGCCGGTCGCTGCCGATCTCGGCTTCGCGCTGTCGAAGCGCCGCCGCGAGGAAGGCGGCTTCCCCGGCCATGCGAGGATCATCGCCGAGCGCGAGGGTGCCGCGATCGTCAAGCGCGTCGGGCTGGTCGTCGACGGCCGCCAGCCGGTGCGCGAGGGCGCCGCGGTGGTCGATGCCGACGGGACCGAAGTGGGCAAGGTCACCAGCGGCGGGTTCGCGCCCTCGGTCCAGAAGCCGATCGCCATGGCCTATGTGCCCGTCGCGCTCGCCGCGCCCGGCACCCGCATCACGCTCGCCCAGCGCGGCAAGGTCCATCACGCGGAAGTCGTGGCAATGCCCTTCGTCCCGCATCGTTACGTCAGAAAGGGGTAATATGAGCCGCTATTTCACTGAGGATCACGAGTGGATCGAGGTCGACGGCGACACCGCGACGGTGGGCATCACCGATTACGCCCAGAGCCAGCTCGGTGACATCGTGTTCGTCGAGACGCCGGAAGCAGGCAAGACCGTCAGCAAGGGCGATGACGCCGCGGTGGTCGAGAGCGTCAAGGCGGCTTCGGACGTCTACGCGCCGGTCGCCGGGACGGTGATCCAGGGCAACCCGGCGCTCGCCGATAATCCGGCGCTCGTGAACGAAGATCCCGAGGGCGAGGGCTGGTTCTTCAGGCTGACGCTCGCCGATGCCGGCGAGGTGAGCAGCCTGATGGACGAGGCCGCGTACAAGGACTTCGTCAGCAAGCTCTGACTTCTGCTCCCCTCCCTGCAAGGGAGGGGCAGGGGGTGGGTGCGAGCGCAGCGAGCTTTTCCACGCCATCCCCGAAGAGCGACGCCGGAGGCATCGAGCCTCCGCCGCCGCTACCCACCCCCGACCCCTCCCTTGCAGGGAGGGGGGAGAGATGTGTTAATGCGCTATCTGCCCCTTACCCAGACCGACCGCGAGGCGATGCTCGCGACGATTGGCGCAAAGTCGATCGATGATCTGTTCGTCGACGTGCCCGCCGCCGCGCAGCTTGACGCCCCGATTGCCGGCCTGCCGCTCCATGCCAGCGAGCTCTCGGTCGAGCGTCACATGTCCGCACTCGCGAAGAAGAACCTCGCCGCCGGTGACGTTCCTTTCTTCCTCGGCTGCGGCGCCTACAGGCATCATGTGCCGGCATCGGTCGATCACCTGATCCAGCGCGGCGAGTTCCTCACCGCCTATACGCCGTACCAGCCCGAGATCGCGCAGGGCACGCTGCAGGTGATGTTCGAGTTCCAGACCCAGGTCGCGCGGCTGCTAGGCTGCGATGTAGCGAACGCGTCGATGTACGATGGCTCGACCGCGTGCTGGGAAGCGATTGTGATGGCGCGGCGCGTGACGAAGCGCGGCAAGGCGATCCTCTCGGGCGGCCTCCATCCGCATTACGTCTCGGTCGCCAATACGATGGCCAAGTTCACTGGCGACCAGCTGGTCACGTCGCTGCCGACGCTGAGCCCCGAGCCCGACACGCTCGACCTGATCAACGCGATCGATGACGACACCAGCTGCGTCGTGGTGCAATATCCCGATATTCTCGGCCGCATCGAGGACATGAGCGCGCTGGCCGAAGCATGCCATGCGAAGAAGGCGCTGCTGATCGCCGTGGTCACCGAGCCGGTGGCACTCGGCGCGATCAAGTCGCCGGGCGAGATGGGAGCGGACATCGTCGTCGGCGAGGGCCAGTCGCTCGGCGTCGGGCTCCAGTTCGGCGGGCCTTATGTCGGGCTGTTCGCCTGCTCGGAAAAGCTCGTGCGCCAGATGCCCGGGCGACTCTGCGGCGAGACCGTCGACGCGACAGGCAAGCGCGGCTTCGTACTGACGCTGTCGACGCGCGAGCAGCACATCCGCCGCGAAAAGGCGACGTCCAACATCTGCACCTCGTCGGTGCTCTGCGCGCTGGCGATGTCGGCGCATATGACCCTGCTCGGCGAAGCGGGTCTGCGCCGCCTCGCCGAGATCAACCATGTTGCGGCGAGCGCCGCTGCCGACCGGCTCGCCGAAGTCGCCGGCGTCGAACTGGTCACCGATCGCTTCTTCAACGAGTTCACGCTCAAGCTGTCGAAGGAAGCGCGTCCGGTGGTCCGCAGCCTGGCCGACAAGGGTGTCCTTGCCGGTGTATCGCTCGGCCGTCTCTATCCCGGCGCAACCGAACTCGCGAACGGTCTCGTCGTCGCGGTTACCGAAACCACCACCGAGGAGGACATCGAGACGCTTGCCTCCGCACTCGAGGAGGCGCTGGCATGAGCGCTACCCTCACCGTTCGCGCTGAGCTTGTCGAAGCGCTGTTCTTTTCTCTCCACCGCTTCGCTGAAGCAGGACGGGCCTTCGACAAGCTCAGGCCGAGCGGTGGTTCTTGCCCGGAGATTTCGGCATGAGCGCGATCAACCAGAGCGGCTGGCGCCCCACCACCCCGCAGGCGGGCGAAGTCTCGGCCGAAACCTTCACCGGCAACCGCGCGCTGATGCTCGAGGAACCTTTGATCTTCGAGATCGGCTCGACCGAGACCACCGGCGTCGATTTCGCCGAGGCGCCAGCGGGCAAGTCGCGCCTTGCCGGGCTCGAACGGACGAAGAGGATCGGTCTTCCGGGCCTGTCCGAGCCCGAAGCGGTGCGGCATTATACCCGGCTGTCGCGGCAGAATTACGCGATCGACCTCGGGCTGTTCCCGCTCGGCTCGTGCACGATGAAGCACAATCCGCGACTCAACGAGCGCATGGCGCGGCTGCCCGGCTTCGCCGATCTCCACCCGCTGACTCCGGTGGACGCCTGCCAGGGCGCGTTCGAGGTGATCCACCAGCTTGCGCACTGGCTGGTAACGCTGACCGGCATGCATTCGGTGGCGATGAGCCCCAAGGCCGGCGCGCACGGCGAGCTTTGCGGCGTGCTGGCGATCCGCGCCGCGCTCGACGCCAAGGGCGAGCAGGGCCGCAAGGTGCTACTGGTCCCGGAGAGCGCCCACGGCACCAACCCCGCCACCGCGGCCTTCGCCGGCTTCACCGTCGAGGACATTCCCGCGACCGAGGCCGGCCGGGTCAACCTCGAGGCGCTCAAGGCCCGGCTCGGTCCGGACGTCGCTGGCGTCATGATCACCAACCCGAACACCTGCGGCCTGTTCGAGCCCGACATGCGGGCGATATCCGACGCGGTCCACGCAGCGGGCGGCTATGTCTATTGCGACGGCGCAAATTTCAACGCGATCGTCGGCCGCGTTCGCCCGGGCGATCTCGGCATCGACGCGATGCACATCAACCTGCACAAGACCTTCTCGACTCCGCACGGCGGCGGCGGTCCCGGCTCGGGGCCGGTGGTGTTCTCGGAAGCGCTCACCCCCTATGCGCCGCTGCCGTTCGTCGAGAAGCAGGGCGATCACTTCGCCCTTGTCGAGGAAGAGACCGCAGGCGAGCATCACGCGTCGAGCTTCGGCCGGATGGTCGCGTTTCACGGCCAGATGGGAATGTTCACCCGGGCGCTGACCTATATCCTCAGCCATGGGGCGGACGGTTTGCGTCAGGTCGCCGAGGATTCGGTGCTCAACGCCAATTACATCCTGCGTTCGATGGAGGATGTGCTCGACGCGCCGTTCGCCAAGTCAGGGCCGTGCATGCACGAGGCGATCTTCTCGGATAAGGGCCTGCCCGACGGCTTCTCGACGATCGACGTCGCCAAGGGGCTGATCGACGAAGGCTTCCACCCGATGACGGTCTATTTCCCCCTCGTCGTCCACGGCGCGATGCTGGTCGAGCCGACCGAGACCGAAAGCAAGGCGACCTTGGACCAGTTCATTGGCGCCTTCCGTTCGGTGGCCGAACGGGCTAAGGGCGGCGATCTCGCGATCAAGACCGCGCCGCATTTTGCACCGCGCCGGCGACTCGACGAGACTCTCGCCGCGCGCAAGCCGGTGCTGGTGTACAAGGAGCCCGTACGGGCAGAAGCGGCGGAATAGCCGCTCAGGAGTTTGAATAACCGAATGACGTATAACGATACTTTCCGTGACCGTGCCGGACGCTCGGCCGAGGCCAAGAAGAAGGCGCTCGAGCTGCTCAAGGCCAAGCCGAAGCTGAGCGAGGCCGAGCTGGCCGAGCGCAAGGCGGCGCGTCTGGCGCGCGAAAAGGCCGAGGAAGACGCACGCGCAGCGAAGCTGGCGGCGATCGAGGCCGAGAAAGCAGCGATCGAGAAGGCCAAGGCCGATGCCGAGGCGGCGCGCCTCGCCGCCGAGCGCGAGGCCGCTAACAAGGCTGCCGCCGAAAAGGCCGAGAAGGCCGCTGCGGCCGAGGCCGCGCGGGCGAAGCTCGCCGCGTCGTTCATGCTGGCGCCCAAGGGCAGCGAGAGTCGCTACCCCGCGCGCAAGGGCAAGAAGTAACCATCTCGGCGGGTGCGCAGCCCATGAGCGCCCGCCGCCACGCTCCGGCCACCGCGCGCAACCGCGAGCCGATCGCGGAAGTGCTCGCGGCCGAGTTGCCGGCCGAGGGGCTGGTGCTCGAGATCGCCAGCGGCAGCGGCGAGCACTGCGCCGCCTTCGCGCGTCGATTCGCGGCGCTGCAATGGCAGCCGAGCGATCCCGAAGACGCTGCGCGCGCCTCGATTGCCGACTGGTGCGAAGGCCTGCCCAACGTGCTGCCGCCGCTCGCGGTCGACGCGGCGGCGGAGGCCTGGCCGATCCCTGTGACCGACGCCGTACTTTGCATCAACATGGTCCATATCAGCCCGTGGGAAGCGACCTTGGGGCTGATGGCGGGGGCGGGGCGACTGCTCGCGCCGGGTGCGCCGCTGATCCTCTACGGACCCTATCGCCAGCGCGACGTGCCGACCGCGGAATCGAACGAGGCGTTCGACCTGTCGCTCAAGGCACGCGATCCGCGCTGGGGGCTCCGCCACGTCGAGGACGTGTCCGCGGCGGCGGCCGCGTGTGGACTCGTGCTGCAGCGGATCGTGAACATGCCGGCGAACAACCTCAGCCTCGTGTTCAGGCGGGGATAGCCTGCGATGTCGAATCCCCTCCCTAAGAGGGAGGGGTTAGGGGTGGGTAGCGTCGGGCGAGGCTCGATGCCTCGCCCGACGCTTTCTGCTCGCGAACCGGTGAGTCTCCAGGCGCGCAGACGCGCGCACCCACCCCCAGCCCTCCCTGTAAGCAGGGAGGGGAGTAGATGCGATGCACCTAGGACGCCGCGGCGTCGCTAGCGCCTTCGGTGTTGCGCACATGGAGCACGCGTTCGCGCCAGACGATGTAGAGCCCGCTGGCGATGATGATCGGGGCGCCCAGCCATGTCCACGGCGTCGGCCACGCGCCGAAGATCAGCCAGCCGTAGAAGGTCCCCCAGATCAGGCTCGAATAGTCCATCGGAATGACCGTCGAGACCGGCGCGAAGCGCACCGACGCCGTGAGCGCGAGCTGGGCCACTCCGCCGACCAGGCCGATCGCAACGAGGTTCGCCCAGGTCAGCCAGTCGTGCGACTGAAGCTGGAATGCATAGACGATGCCGAGCGGCGGCAGCGACAGCACCGAGAACCAGAATACGGTGGTGCCGGCGCTCTCCGTTTTGCCGATCTGGCGCAAGGTGATCGCGACGATCGCGACGAACAATGCCGCCAGCAGCCCGACGATCGCACCGGCCAAGGGGAATTGGCCGCTTCCCGGCTGCGCGACGACGAGCACCCCGACGAAGCCGGCCACCACCGCACCCCAGCGATGCCATCCGGTTTTCTCGCGCAGCACCAATGCGCTGAGCAGGGTCGCGAAGATCGGCACGGTGAATTGCAGCGTCGTCGCCTCGGCGAGCGGCAGCAGCAACACCGCCCCGAAGGTGAACACCATGCCGGTGAGCCCGATCGCCGTACGGGTGACATGCGCGCCGAAGCGTTTCGTCCTGATCGATCCGAGCCCCGGGCCCATCATGATCCACGCGGTGACGATCGGCACCGCCCAGAGCTGGCGGTGGAACATCGTCTCGACCAAGGTCGCCCCCCGGGTTTCGGCGAGTTTGATCAATGCCGACATCGTGGAGAGGCACAGAATCGCGACAAGACGCAGCGCGATCCCGGCAAAGATGCGGTCATCTCGAGGAGGCATTGCCCTCCGCTAGGCGCTGCAGCGAGCGTTCACAAGCAGCGTAGTTCCCATATTTCAGACGCTTCGGATCAATTGATGCGCTTCTGGCGGATCAACCACACGGCGACACGGTCGCTCTGGTCGGGCGGGAGCTGCCCCACTGCGGCGACCAGCCATTTGGCCAGCGCGCATTGCCGCCACGGTTCCGCGCGCGCCAGCAGCGGTGGTGAGACGAAGACGCGCAGATCCGCGTCGCTCATTCCCTGCTTGCGCATCGCCCGGACCAGCGCAGCCGTGTCACGCTGCGACAGGGTCGCCGCGGGCTCGCGGTCGACGGGCCAGTCGCGTCCCGCCGCGCTCGCGCGCCACTGGGCGACGTTCAGATCGGAGAGCAGCGGGCGCACCCCGGGCTCGACAAAATCTTCGGGCGTGAAGCCGCGCATGAAATAGCGGCCGCAGAGCACCACGTCGGCAGCCTCGAGTTTCTCGAGCATCCGCGTCTCGGCAGCGTTCAGCGCCATCAGCTTGTCGTGCGGCGCCTGGGCGAGCTCGTCGAGATGGGCAAGCGCCGCCTCGCGTAGCAAGCTGTATGTCTGTTGCTTGAGCACGACTGGCGGGCTGCCCCGACGTGCGCTTCGCGAGAGCGCCTCGCGGATCTTCGCATGCTCCTCGGGATAGTCTTCGCGGATCGCCTGCAGGATCGGGGCAGCGTTGGGATCGGCGGCGAACGCGGCATCGACGGCCTCGGGCGAGGTTTTGCTGATGAAGCTTTGCCGTGCGAAATAGACCAGCGCGGTTACCCCGCCGCCGAGGACCAGCAGCAGAAGCGCGGTGCCAAGCACTATCGCCCAGACTGGATCGCCTCGTGACGGTCGTGTGGCCATATGTTTCGTCCCCCCGAGCCGCAATCTAGGCATCGGCCAGCGAGCGGCGCAAGTACGTGTTCTTGACCGGACCGGCATTGGCGCTATCGCCCCAAGCATGATCAAGCATGCGCTCAACGTCACCCGCGAAAGGGATTTCGCCGCCTGGTATCAAGCCGTCATCTCGGAGGCCGATCTGGCCGAGGAGAGCGGCGTGCGCGGATGCATGGTGATCCGGCCATGGGGTTACGGCATCTGGGAGCGCATCCAGCGGCTGCTCGACGATCGCATCAAGGCGACCGGCCACGAAAATTGCTATTTCCCCTTGTTCATTCCGCTCTCCTATTTCGAGAAGGAGGCCGAGCATGTCGACGGCTTCGCCAAGGAAATGGCGGTGGTCACCCACCATCGGCTCGTCCAGAAGGACGGCAAGCTCGTCCCCGATCCCGAGGCGAAGCTCGAAGAGCCGCTCGTCGTCCGGCCGACCTCGGAGACGGTGATCGGCGCCGCGTTCTCGCGCTGGGTGCAGAGCTGGCGCGACCTGCCCGTGCTGATCAACCAATGGGCGAATGTCGTGCGCTGGGAAATGCGCACCCGGATGTTCCTGCGCACCAGCGAGTTCCTCTGGCAGGAGGGCCACACTGCCCATGCCAGCGAAGCCGAGGCGCGCGAAGAGACGCTCAAGATGCTGGAGGTCTATCGCGCGTTTGCCGAGGACTGCCTCGCAATGCCGGTGGTCGCAGGCGAGAAGCCGGAGAATGAGCGGTTCCCCGGCGCGGTCTCGACCTATTCGATCGAGGCGATGATGCAGGACGGCAAGGCGCTACAGGCCGGAACCAGCCACTTCCTCGGCACCACTTTCTCGAGCGCGCAGAACATCCGCTTCCAGAATGCCGAGGGCGAGCTCGAACTCGCGCAGACGACGAGCTGGGGCGTGTCGACCCGGATGATCGGCGGCGTGATCATGGTGCATGGCGACGATGACGGATTGCGCGTGCCGCCGCGGATCGCGCCGTGGCAGATCGTCATCGTGCCGATGCTGCGCGACCAGCCCGAGGATCAGGCGATCGTCGACTATTGCAAGACGCTTCAGCAGGAGCTGTCCGTGTTCAGCGTGTTTGGCGAGCCCGTGCGTGCCTTGCTCGACCAGCGCCCGGCCAAGGCTGCGACCAAGCGCTGGGGCTGGGTCAAGAAGGGCGCGCCGATCGTGATCGAGGTCGGCGGCCGCGACGTCGCCGGTGCCAACGTGTCTGTAATCCGGCGCGACCGGCTGTATCGCGAGGATGGCAAGCTCGACAGCGCCGTGGTGGCGCGCGGGCAATTCGTCGACGAGGCGACAGCGATGCTGGAGAGCATCCAGGCGACGCTGCATGCGCAGGCACGCGAGCGGATGGACGCGAATATCCGGCGGGATGTGACCGACTTCGCGGCGCTGGAAAAGGCCTTCGAAGGCGACAAGCCGGGCTGGGTCGAAGTCAATTGGGCGAAGCCGACCGGCGCCGAGCTCGACAAGGTCGTCGAGCGGCTCAAGGCGCTCAAGCTCACCTTCCGCAACGTGCCCGGCGACGCTGCGCCGGCCGAGGGGAATTGCATCTTCACCGGCGCGCCGGCCGTCGAACGCATCCTGGTCGCCCGTGCGTATTGAAGATCGTCGCCGCACACCCTCGTCACCCCGGCCTTGTGCCGGGGTCCACTATGCCGCGCAGACTGTATCTGCGCACCTTGCCCACCGCGTGCCTCGCCGTGGACCCCGGCACAAGGCCGGGGTGACGGAGTAGGGGGGTGCGCACGCTATTCTCGACGCTCGTCTATGAAGAACCGCTCGGCGACGCCGCGCTGATCGAGGAACTCGAGGCCTCGTGCATCCAGCTCGCCCAGGACGACATCGCGGGGCGGCGTTGGGCGAAGGAACACGGCTATCCGGGCTATACCTCCTACGCCTCGCTCGATGATCTGCCGATCCGCGATCCGGCGTTCGCCGATCTCAAGCGGCTGCTCGACAAGCATGTCGCCAAGTTCGCCCAGGCCTGCGGCTTCGAGCTCGGCGGCAGGAAGCTCAAGCTCGACAGCCTGTGGGTCAACGTGCTCGACGGCAAAGGCGCCCATACGGCGCACATTCATCCGCACAGCGTGATCTCGGGAACGGTCTATGTCGCGCTGCCGCAAGGCGCGCGCGGGCTCAAGCTCGAGGACCCGCGGCTGCCGATGATGATGGCGGCACCGCCTCGCAAGCCCGACGCCGGCGAGCATCTCCAGAGCTTCGTCGAAGTGGTGCCGGAGCCCGGGACCGTGCTGCTATGGGAAAGCTGGCTGCGGCACGAGGTGCCCGCCGGCTCGACGAAGGGAAAGCGGATCAGCATCAGCTTCAACTATCGCTGGTAGCAGGGAGGGGGCATGTTCGATCGCCGCAGCGTGCTTGGCGGAGCGCTCGCGCTTCCGGCCGCTGCCCGAGCGGCGGAACGCTGGGATGCAGTCGTCGACCCCCGCACCGGCACGCTCGGCAAGGCGCTTGAAGCGGCCGCCGCCGCGGGCGGACGCCCTTTCCGGATCCTCGTGCGGCCCGGCCTTCTGGTCGAGAAGCTGACGATCGGCATTCCCAACGTCACGATCGTCGGCAGCGGACGCGACACGATATTGAGCTTCGGCACCTATGCCGGGCTCAAGCATCCGGACGGCAATAACTGGGGCACCGGGCGCACCGGGACGCTGACCGTCGCTGCTCCCGGAACGACCCTTCGCAATTTCACGATCCGCAACAGCTTCGACTTTATCGGTGCCAAGCGCGACGATGCCGGCAACGGTGCGCAGGCGGTGGCGCTGGTGATCGGACGCGAGGCGGATCGGACTTTGGTCGAGCAATGCTGGCTCGAAGGCTATCAGGACACGCTCTACGTGCAGGGGCGCTCGCGAATTGCCGACTGTCGGATTGCCGGGGGCGTCGACTTCATCTTCGGCGGCGCGGCGGCCTGGTTCGAGCGTTGCGAGATCGTCACACGCTACGTCCCCAACGTTCCCGAATTCGGTTATCTGACGGCACCGAGCACCCCGGCGGCACAGGAATTTGGCTTGGTCTTCTCACGCTGTCGCCTCACCCACGAACGAGGCGTGCCCGCGCGGTCGACCTGGCTCGGACGGCCGTGGCGCGCCGGCGGCAACATGGCGCTGACCGGCCAATCGGTGTTCCTCGACTGCTGGATGGCCGCGCACATCAAGCGCGAGGGCTGGGCCTGGATGGGGTATAAAGGACCCGACGGCGAGCAGCGCCGGCTCACGCCGCAGGAGGCGCGGCTGTTCGAGCATGCCAGTCACGGACCGGGTGCAGCCCCGCCCTCGCCGACGCGGCGCATGCTGACCGAGGCCGAGGCGGCGCGGTTCACCCGCGCGAATGTGCTCGCCAATTGGAACGGGCCGAGCGGCTGAGCTTCAGCAGATAACGAGGGTCAGCGAGCGCATCAGATTGCGGTCGATCGGCGCGTCGAAGCGGCAGCCCATCTCGTTGCCGTTGTTCCAGATGACCGTGCCCGCGACGGGCAGGCTGTCCTGCAGCCGCAGCCAGACGCGTTCGCCCTCGGGATGTTCGCTGGTGCAGGCGAGGCGGCAGCCATAGACCGAAAGGTCGCGCAGGATCGCGTCGATCGATGCGTCGCCTTGCTTGCGCACCTTGGCGCGCGTGACGGTGATGCGATGCCGCGGTTCGCTGCGCTGTTCCACCAGCGCAGGTCCAACCGTGCGGAATTGCGAGAACCTCGTCGCCATAATCTCCCTGCCCAGGCAGAACGCTTGGGGGCGGAGTTATCAACAAATGGTTAAGCGAATGTTGCAGTCCACCACCGGGTAAATGCACTACGCTCGTCCGCCGTCAGGTGCAGCCCCAGCTTCGATCGCCGGAACAGCGCGTCCTCGGGCGTCCGCGCCCATTCTCGGTCGTGCATCCAGCGCGCCTCGATCTCGGTGAAGCCGGCGCCGAACGCCGCGCCCATTCCGCCCTCGTCCTTAACGCCGTGGAGCAGCTCGCCGATGAGGGTGCCATAAGCATGCGCCATCCGGCGGCTGCGCGCTTCGCCGAGGAATGGCCACTGCGCGCGGACATGCTCGAGGTGCAGCGCGAAGGTCGCGATCATTCCCCCGGGAAAGGCGCGGGCGCGGGTGCGGCAGCGCGGCTCGATGCCGAGCGGCGGGCCGATTTTCTCCATCGCCTCTTCGGCGAGCGCCCGCGCCGTGGTGATCTTGCCGCCGAAGATCGAGAGGAGGGGCGGGCCCTTGCTGTCGAGCTCGAGCACATAATCTCGGGTCACGGTCTGTGCCGTGGCGGCGCCGTCGTCGTGCAGCGGGCGGACGCCCGACCAGTTCCACACGACATCGTCCGGCGTGATCTGCCGCCGGAAATAACGGTTTGCCGCGTCGCAGAGATATTGGGTTTCTTCCTGCGAACAGGTCGCATCTTCGGGGTTGTCGACCGGAACGTCGGTCGTTCCGATTTCGGTGAAGCTATCCTCGTAAGGGATTGCAAACACGATCCTTTGATCGGGCTGCTGAAGAATGTAGGCATGATCGCCCTCGAACAGGCGAGGCACGACGATGTGGCTGCCCTTGACCAATCGAACCTGCGAACGAGTCGCAACAGAGGTGTTACTGAGAATCGTTCGCACCCACGGCCCGGCCGCATTGACCAGCCCGCGCGACTCAACGATCCGGCCATCAGAGAGCGTAGCCTGCCACCGGTCACTGCGGCGCGCCGAGTGGAACGCAGTGCGGGTCGCGATCTCGGCACCATGGGCCGAGGCATCGAGCGCATTGGCGAGCGTGAGGCGCGAATCGTCGACCCACGCGTCCGAGTAGACGAAGCCCGAATGGCCGCCCGCCAGCGGCGCGGTAAAGACCTTGTCGGTGGCGCGCAGGCTGCGTGACCGCGGCAGCGAGGACCGCCCGGCCAGCAAGTCGTACAACCAAAGCCCCGTGCGTACGATCCACCATGGCCGGACGGCATGCGCGTGGGGCAGCACGAAGGTCATCGGGCTGATCAGGTGGGGAGCGGCAGCGAGCAGGCGTTCGCGTTCCTGAAGTGCTTCGCGGACGAGGCGGAACTCGTACGTCTCGAGATAGCGAAGGCCGCCATGGATCAGCTTGCTTGACGCCGACGAGGTATGGCTGGCGAGATCGTCCTTTTCGACGAGCAGCACCTTGAGCCCGGCGAGAGACGCCTCGCGCGCGATTGCGCA
Organism: Sphingomonas psychrotolerans; assembly: GCA_032334595.1. Lineage (GTDB taxonomy): Bacteria > Pseudomonadota > Alphaproteobacteria > Sphingomonadales > Sphingomonadaceae > Sphingomonas > Sphingomonas psychrotolerans_A. Next base: position 325,254 of record JALMLT010000003.1, read on the forward strand.
GCCGTTGATCCCGCCGCCGACGATGAGGAGATCGTACACCATCGCCGCATCGCTAGCGGTTCGGACCGCGCATGTCAGCCGCGGCGATGATCGCTGGCGCCACGGCCCGAAGCGGTGCCGACGGCGCTCTTGCTCGGATGGGAGGCAGCGAAATCCGCCCCGTGACGTTTGCTCCTCGACTCCCTATCTTGGTGTCCAATGGCAAGAACCAAAACAAGAGCAGGGCTGCCCACGCGGCAGCAGATCCTCGATTTCATCACTTCCTCCGACACGCCGGCCGGCAAGCGCGAGATCGCGAAGGCGTTCGGGCTCTCGGCACAGGACAAGATCGCGCTCAAGGCGCTGCTCAAGGACATGGCCGACGAGGGGCTGATCGACAGCGCCCCCGGCCGCGCCTTCCACAAGATGGGCGGGCTGCCCAAGGTGACGGTGCTGCGGGTGACCGATGCGGACGGCGACACCGTCTGGGCGGTCCCCGAGCGCTGGGAAGCCGAGGGCATTCCAGTGCCGCGGCTGCGCGTGCGCGAGCAGCGCGGCAAGCGATCGGCGCTGGGTCCGGGCGACCGCATTCTCGCGCGGACCGAGGAAGCCGGCAACGGCTGGATCGCGCATCCGATGAAGAAGCTCGCGGGCGGCGAGGAGCAGATTCTCGGCGTCGTCCACGAGGAAGGCGGGCGTCTCTATCTCCAGGGCGTCGAGAAGAAGGAGCGTCACAGCTATCCGATCTCGGAGCGCAACGGCGCCGAACCCGGCGACCTCGTGCTGGCGAACAAGGCGGGCAAGCCGCCACGGATCTTCGCGCACGTCACGCAGCGGCTCGGCGACCCGTTCGCGCCGCGCAGCTTCTCGCTGATCGCGATTCATCGCCACGGCATTCCCAACGTCTTCTCCGACGAACTGCTCGCCGAGGCCGGGCGCATATCGCAGCAGCCGCTCGGCGAACGCGAGGATCTGCGCGACCTGCCGATCGTGGCGATCGACCCCGCCGACGCGCGCGATCACGACGACGCCGTCTGGGCGGCACCCGATGACGATCCGAGGAACGAAGGCGGCTGGAAGGCCGTGGTCGCGATCGCCGATGTCAGCTTCTATGTCCGGCCCGGTTCCGAGCTCGACCGCGAGGCGCGCAAGCGCGGCAATTCGGTCTATTTCCCCGATCGGGTCGTGCCGATGCTGCCCGAGATCCTCTCCGCCGAAGTCTGCTCGCTCAAGGAAGGCGAGGACCGCGCCGCGCTCGCCTGTCATCTCCAGGTCGGCAAGCAGGGCGAGCTCAAGAGCTGGCGCTTTACCCGCGCGGTGGTGAGCATCGCCGCCAACATCGCTTATGACGATGCGCAGACGATCATCGACGGACCGGCGAGCGAACGCGCATTGCTCGACGACCGCTTTGCCCCCGGCGCGGCGAAGCGCGACGAGATCGAGCCCGCGCTTCGCCACCTGTGGGATTGCTGGCGCGCGCTCAACAAGGCGCGCGAGAAGCGCGAGCCGCTCGATCTCGATCTTCCCGAGCGGCGGATCGTGCTCGACGAGACGGGCCGCATCCTCTCGGTCGCGCCGCGCGAGCGGCTCGATGCGCACAAATTGATCGAGGATTATATGATCGCGGCCAATGTCGCCGCGGCGAAGGCGCTCGAGGCGAAGAAGGCCCCGGTGATGTACCGCGACCACGAGCCGCCGGCGCGCGAGAAGCTCGTCGCGCTCAAGGAATATCTCAAGACCTGGGATCTCGAATTCGCATTGGGGCAGGTGATCAAGCCGGCGACCTTCAATCGCATTCTCGAGCGGGTGGGCGAGGCCGATTTCCGCGACGAAGTGATGCAGCAGGTGCTCCGCACCCAGACCCAGGCCTATTACGGGCCCGAGAATGCCGGCCATTTCGGCCTGTCGCTGGGCAGCTATGCCCACTTCACCTCGCCGATCCGCCGCTATGCCGATCTGATCGTCCACCGCTCGCTGGTCGAGGCGTACAAGCTCGGGCCGGGCGGGCTGACCTTCGACGAGGCGGCGAGCATGGACCGGATCGGCGAGAGCATCAGCCAGCTCGAGCGCCGGGCGATGGAGGCCGAGCGCGAGACGATCGATCGCTATGTCGCGGCCTATCTCGCCAACCATGTCGGCACGGTCATGGACGCGCGGATCACCGGCGTGCAGAATTTCGGCTTCTTCGCGACGATCGAAGGGATTGGCGGCGACGGGCTGGTGCCGATCCGCGATCTCGGCACGGAATATTTCCGTTATGACGAGGCCAGCCAGCGCCTGATCGGCGACGATACCGGCACCACCTTCGCGCTCGGCCAGCGCCTGCCGCTCCGGCTCGCCGAGGCGAATCCGGTGTCGGGCGCGCTGCGCTTCGAACTCCCCGACGGCAAGGGATCGGCATCGAGCGGTGCCGAGCGACCGGAGCGCCGGGGACCGCGCGGTCCGAAGCGCGAAATCAAGCGCCGCGGCCGTCCCGCCAACATCCGGCATCAGGGCCGCAAGCGATAGGCGGTTGAGCATCGGCGACGTTCGTGTCAGCCTCCGCCGAAAGGGGAAGGCCGCATGAACGTCGCAACCAACAGTGTCGTGCCGATCATTGCTGCGGTGATGGTGCAGGCGCGCAAGCGCATCGCCGCGCATTTCCTCGTGCACCACGCGATCAGCCCGGAGGACGCCGTGCCGTACGTGCCGACGAAGGGCATGGCGGAGAAGCAGTTCCGGCGAATGCGCGCGGAGGGCATCGTGCGCGAGGCCTCGCCCGGGCGCTTCTGGTTCGATCGCGAGGCGTGGAAAGCCGCGGAGGAGGCGAAGCGGCGGGTACTGATCCCCGTATTGCTGATCCTGCTGCTGGTGCTCGCCGTGATTCCGTTGTTTTTCTACCGCGGGCATTAGGTCGCGAACGATCGACTGCCAGCGAGCACTCCCGTTGCCAACATTGAACCGGCGGTTCAGGATCGTGGCATGACCAAGTATCTCATCTCCTTCCCGAGCAAAGCCATGCAGCTTGGCGAAGACGAGCTCGTGCAGGCCGGCATCGACTCGCGTGCAGTCATCGCGGAGGCCAAGGCAGCCGGCGTCTATGTCTTCGCCGGCGGCATCGACGAGAGTGTCGATCCGGTGCTGGTCCCGGCGGATGGCCCAGTGAAGCCCGACATCTACCCGGGCAGTCATTTGAACGGTGGATTCACTGTCCTCGAGCTGCCGACGCGAGCGGACGCCGTCGAATGGGCGAGGAAGATCGCGATTGCCTGCCGCTGCGCGCAGGAACTTCGTGAGTTCATGTACGATCCCGCGAGCTGAACACCAACTGTTCCCCTCCTCCGGTTCGCGAGCGACAAGCCGAATTTCGGAAGCGGACGCGCAATTGACGCCCGAAGTCGGCGGTTAGCGTTGTTGCGCAGGTGCCGGCGGCGCGGCGATGTCAGACACTTGCAGGCACCCGTTTGCAGAAATGCTTGCAATGTAGGATTTCGCCTGACAGCCTCATCAGGCTCTTTGACATCGTAACGCCCCACTCGACTCGTGCGAAAGCACAAGTAGAGCGCTGCCGCATCGACACTATCTTCGATCCCCTGCGCAGGAACGAGGCCGGGCGGAAGATGCGGACAGTGTAAAGTTGGTGTCAACTTAGGCGGCTGATCCCTCCGATTTTCTGTTGTCGCTTATCAGTCTTGTACCCGGTCCGAAACGTGCTGAGCACCGTGCTGCCGTGCTCCACTTGCGAGCATTTGATGCGTGTTGCGCTGGTGAAGGCGCGCCTTGCGCTGAAACCCTTCCACTGGTGGACGGCGGTGCCGATCGCTCATTGGGCGACGGGCTGGCGCCGGCAACGCAGGTAAAAGGTTACCGGCGCGAAAACGAACGGCTCCGCGCCCTCTATAATGGGTTCAGATTTCACATCGGGACCTTCGCGACCATGGATCTTTCGAACAGCGGGCCGAAAGGCTTTTCGACCAACCAGCCCGTCGAACAGACCGACCGCTCGCAATCCGAGCAGATATTCGGACTGCTCATGAACGATCTTCTCGACGGCGCCGACCACCCGGAAATCTGGGAGGCGTTTCCGCAGTTCATCCAGCAGCTCCCTCATCTGTCCTCGGTCATGCGGGACAATGCCGGCCTGCTTCAGTCACCCCGGGTCGATGTGCGGCTCGCCTTCACCATCCTCGTCGCGATGGGCTCGGCCGCGCAGGGCGATCCCGCCGGCGCACTGGCCTTCCTCGAAGACAGCGCCACCCGGTACACCGAGTCCCCGCTGGTGCAGGGCGCGGTGTTCCACATCCAGTCGCTGCTCGATCCCGGCAATCCGAAATTCGACCTCAAGTCGAAATTCTGCATGCGCCCGTTCCACGAACTGGACGTGCTCGAGGGTAGTACGCATCTTTGCTGCGCCAACTGGCTCAATCTCTCGACCGGCGACATGGCGCAGGCGGAGAAGTGGCAGGATATCTGGAACTCGCCCACTGCCGAGCGCATCCGCGCCAGCATTCACGACGGCAGCTTCCGGCATTGCAACAAGGTTTCCTGCCCGGCGATCCAGGCCAACAAATTGCCGGGCCACACTGAAGTGGCGGCGATGTCGCCGAAGTGGCGCATGGTCGTCGAACAGAAGGAAACGCATCTGCCGCACGGGCCGGAGCGCGTGAATCTCGCCTATGACAAGACCTGCAATCTCTCCTGCCCGAGCTGCCGGACCGAAAAGATCGCAGCCGATTCGGCGACGCGCGCACGCTTCGATCAACTGCAGGAGCGCAGCATCCTGCCGATGCTGAAGGAAGCGAAGATCGTCTTCATCACCGGCTCGGGCGATCCGTTCGCATCGAAGAACTTCCGCAATCTGATGGAGCGGCTCGACGCCGACGCCTATCCCGATCTGCGGTTCATCATCATGACCAACGCAATGCTGTTCAACCGGCGCGAATGGGATCGCTTTCCGGCGTTGCACGGTCGCGTACTGAGCCTTCAGATCAGCATCGACGCCGCCGCCGGGCCGACCCACGAGCTGCTGCGTCGCGGCGCACGCTGGGAAGTGATGCAGGAAAATCTGCAGTTCGCCGCCGATCTGCTCCACGCGGGCAAGGTCGAGCAGATCCACTTGTCCTTCACGGTGCAGACCGAGAATTACAGCGAAATGGGCGACGCCGTGGACCTCGCCGACCGTCTCGGCGTGACCGGCCTCTATTTCGGCAAGATCACCAACTGGGGCACGTTCACCGACCAGCAGTATCGGGCAAAGGCGGTGTTCCAGCCGGCGCACCCGCTCCACCACGACTTCGTCAAGTCGATGCGTGATCCGCGCCTGCGCACCAGCCGGGTGAATATCGGCAATCTGATCGACTTCATCCCCGTGGCGGCGTGATCCGGATCACTCGATCGCGAAGCTGAGCCCCGCATGTGCCTCGAGCCGCTTCCTGAGCGGCTCGGGCATCAGTGCGCCGGCCGTCCAGATGCCGCCTTCGCCCTGCACGTCGCGGAGCAGGCACAAGGCGCTCTCGGCGATCATCTTGCTCGTCGAGCCGTAACCGGGGTCCTTGTCGCCCTTGACCACTGCGGTAAGCCGCGCGCCGTCCGGCATCTCCGCCACGAAGGCGATCTCGTAATAGCCGGTCTCGCGCTCTTCCTTGCTCGGGCCTTCGCCTGGCGCGGGGCCCTTGTCCGAATTCATCGGGTTGAGCTTGGCGATCGCCTCGGCCGCCGCCTTGCCGATGTCGCCGAGGCCGGGGGCGATCATCATCTCGTCATATTGGAAGTCCGCACCATAAGGCTGGCCGGCGAGGAAATTGGTGCGGTGGACGTTCTTGGTGTTGATAACCGCCATCATGAATGGCGCGACCCAGCCGCCGACTGCCTCGTCATAATGCGGCACCATGCCATTGGGCTGGCTCGGCCCGTCGGAACCCGGCGCCAGCGCAAACGGGTCGATCATCAGCTTGAGGATCGAGGGATCCTTCGCCGCCGCCGCCATCGTCGCCTTTCCGCTGGCGAAGGTCCCGCCCGAGAAGGTGCCCTTCATCGCACGGATCCGCCCCTTCACCCGCGGCGCCGGCTTGCCGAAGCGCGCCTTCGCTTCCTGCTGCACCGTCCACACGCCGAGATCGAACGGAATTGAATCGAAGCCGCAGGAGAAGACGATCCGCGCACCGCTGGTCTTGGCCGTGGCTTCGTATTTGTCGATCATCTGGCGCATCCATGCCGGCTCGCCGCACAGGTCGACATAGGCCGTGCCCGCTTCGGCACAGGCGGCGAGCAAGGGTTCGCCGTAGAGCTGATACGGCCCAACGGTGGTGATCACCACCTGCGCGCGCGACACCATCGCCTTGAGCGCGGCAGGATCGTCCGCATTGGCGGTAAGCAGGGGCGTATCGGCAGGCGCGCCGATCGCGTCGCGCACTTCCTCCAGCTTGGTCAGCGAGCGCCCCGCCATCGCCCATCTGACGCTGCCATCGCCATAGTGGCCCGCGAGATATTCGGCGACGAGGCGGCCGGTAAAGCCGGTGGCGCCATAGACGATGATGTCGAACTCGCGATCGGCCATTTCTCTCTCCCGTACATACTCGTGCGTCGAGGTACGCCGATATCACGGCGCCGCCACGCTTCGCCGGCCTTCATACCCGATCTTCGGAAAAGGGAAATGGCCTCGCGTTCAGGCGGCGTCGTTGAACTGCAGCGCCGCCAGCCGCGCATAGAGCCCGGCCGCGCCGACCAGCTCGGCATGGCTGCCCGTCTCGACGATCCGGCCCTCGTCCATCACAATGATCCGATCTGCCGCCCGGACCGTCGCGAGGCGATGGGCGATGACCAAAGTGGTGCGGTTCGCCATCAGCCGTTCGAGCGCATCCTGGACGAGGCGCTCGCTTTCGGCGTCGAGCGCCGAGGTGGCTTCGTCGAGCAGCAGGATCGGCGCGTCGCGGAGCAAAGCGCGCGCGATCGCGATGCGCTGGCGCTGGCCGCCGGACAGCCGCGCGCCGCCCTCGCCGAGAAAAGTATCGAGCCCCTGCGGCAGCTCGCGGAGGAACTCGCCGGCATTGGCCGCATCGGCCGCCGCCCAGATCGCGTCGTCGCCGGCATCCCAGGCGCCGTAGCGCAGATTGTCGCGCGCCGACGCAGCGAAGATCACTGTTTCCTGCGGCACGATTGCCATCCGCGCGCGGATCTGGGCGGGATCGGCGGCGCGCACGTCGACGCCGTCGACACGGACGGTGCCGCTTTCGGGATCGTAGAAGCGCTGGAGCAGCTGGAACAAGGTCGACTTGCCGGCGCCCGAAGGACCGACCACGGCGACAGTCTCACCCGGCTGCACGTCGAGCGAGAAGCCGGCAAGTGCCGAGACTTCCGGGCGCGTCGGGTAGCGGAACGTCACCTGCTCGAACGCGACGGCGCCCCGCGGCGGCTGCGGGAGCGGCACCGGATTGGCCGGCGCGGCAATGTCCGGCTGCTCGCGGAGCAGTTCGGCGAGGCGGCTGGCGGCGCCCGAGCCGCGGAGCAGCTCGCCATAGACCTCGGTCAGCGCCCCGAACGAGCCGGTGACGAGCCCCGCGGTGATCACGAAGGCGGTGATCGAGCCGCCCGAAATGCGACCCTCGGCCACCCCGTAGACCGCGTCCCACATGATCAGCGTGATCGCCGTAAACAGCAGCCCGATCACCGCCGCGGTCATCACGGCGCGCAGCCCGAAGCGGCGCTGCGCGGCGGCGAAGCTGCGCGACACCGCACCTTCGAAGCGCTCGGCCTCACGCTGTTCCTGCCCGAACGCCTGGACGATGCGCATCGCCCCCAGCGTCTCGGACGCGATCGCGCCGATATCGGCGACGCGATCCTGGCTCGATCGCGAAAGGTTGCGGACGCGTCCGCCGAGCCAGACGATAGGAAGCACGATCACTGGAATGCCGACGATCAGGTAGCCCGCGATCTTCGGCGCAAGCGTGAACAGATAGATAATCCCGCCCGCGCCGGTGAGCAGGTTGCGCAGCGCGGTCGACACGGTGTTGCCGACGACCATCTCGACGATCGCGGTGTCCGAGGTCAGCCGGGACGCGATCTCCGACGGGCGGTTTTCCTCGAACCATTTGGGCGGCAGGCGCAGCAGGTTGCGGTGCACCGCCATGCGCATGTCGGCGACGGTGCGCTCGCCGACCCACGAGACGAAGAAGAAGCGCACCGCCGTGGCTACCGCGAGCGCCAGCACGACGAACAGCAGGCCCTGGAAATACACGCCGATCCGGCTCGTGTCCGCGCCCTTGGCGAAGCCGTTGTCGACGATCTGCTTGAAGGTCCGCGGGATCCACAAAGTCGCCACCGACGAGGCGACCAACGCGAAGGTCGCCACCGCGAGCTGAAGCGGGTAGCGGCGGGTGAAGCTCCAGACGACGAGCAGATTGCTGAGCTTGCGCCTTGGCTGGGGGGCGGGCGCAGGAACGGGATCGGACATGCCGCGCGGACTAGCGCGATTGGCCGGGGAGGGGAACCACCGGCATTCCCGCTCGCCGCCGGGAGCGGCTTTGGGAACCCGTCTCATATTTGGAACATTTGGTATGACAACGTTGCACCGCAACACGGTGGTCTATAATAGGTTAGACAAGTCGCCGCCGTTCCAACGGGTGACGGTGGAAGGAATCGAATGCTCTACGACGCTTACGAGATTCAGCGGTCGCTTCTTGCCGGAGCCAGTGCCTGGGCCAATTTCTCCGCCGGCCTGCTCAACAATCCTGCCAATCCCTTCGCTTATTTCGGCGGCGGCCCGGTGCTCGCCTCCGCGCTCGAGGTATTCGCCCATGCCTCGGCGCCGCGCGGCAAGCCGCATTTCGGGCTCGACTTCACCACCATCGACGGCCGCCAGGTCGAGGTGCATGAGGAGATCGTGCTTCGGAAACCGTTCGGGCAGCTCAAGCGCTTCGCGCGCAAGGGGGTCGAGGGCGGACCCAAGCTGCTGATCGTCGCGCCGATGTCGGGCCATTATGCCACGCTGCTGCGCGGCACGGTCGAGCGGATGCTCCCGGTCGCCGACGTCTACATCACCGACTGGCGTGACGCGAAGCTGGTGCCGCTGAGCGAAGGCCGCTTCGACCTCGACGATTATATTGATTATCTGGTCGAGTTTCTCGCGCATATCGGGGCGGACGGCGATCCGCGCCCGCACCTGCTTGCGGTCTGTCAGCCTTCGGTGCCGGCGTTCGCCGCCGCGGCGCTGATGAGCGCGGACAAGCACCCCAATCGTCCGCGCACGCTCACCATGATGGGCGGGCCAATCGATACCCGCGAGGCGCCGACGGCCGTCAATACGCTCGCGACCGAGCGGCCGCACGCCTGGTTCCAGCAGAACGTCATTGCGACGATCCCGGTCACCTATCCGGGCGCCGGCCGCAAGGTCTATCCGGGCTTCCTGCAGCTCGCCGGCTTCATGACGATGAACCTCGGCAGCCACATGGTCAGCCATTGGGAGATGTTCAAACATCTCGTCCAGGGCGACGGCGAAGGCGCCGATTCGACCATGAAGTTCTACGAGGAATATCGCAGCGTCTGCGACATGACGGCGGAGTTCTATCTCCAGACGATCGACGTGGTCTTCCAGAGCCATGCCTTGCCGAAGGGCGAGATGCTGCATCGTGGACGCCGGGTCGATCCCTCTGCGATCACCGACATCGCGATCCTCGCGATCGAGGGCGAGCGCGATGATATTTCGGGCCTCGGCCAGACCAAGGCTGCGCTGACCATTGCCGACAAGCTACCGGCGGCGCTCAAGAAATATCACATGGCTCCCGAAGTCGGCCATTACGGCATCTTCAACGGCTCGAAATGGCGGACGAAGATCGCGCCGGTGCTCGAGCAGTGGATCGCCACGCACGGCGGTTAACAGCTGAGATCACCGTCACCCCGGCCTTGTGCCGGGGCCCATCAAGCAGCTTGGTGAGAGCCTCGGGACTCCAGCCTTTCCATCGCAGCACCGTGGACCCCGGCACAAGTCGGGATGATCGGGTACTCAGCGGCGAGCCGGATCAATCGTACGCCGTAACCAGCATGCTCCACGCGAGGAGCGCCAGCGCCCCCCAGATCAGGACGACGATCAGTACGCCGCCCCAGCTTACCGGGCGCTTCGTGGCGATCTCCGCCTTCGCGCGGTGTTCGGCGAACTGCTCCGGCGCGATCATTTTCTCGAACAGCCAGATTCCCAAAGGAATCAGGATCGCGTCGTCGAGCAGCCCGATTACGGGAATGAAGTCGGGGATCAGGTCGATCGGCGACAGCGCATAGGCTGCTATCAGCAGGCCGAACAGCTTGGCGTAGCTAGGCGTGCGCGGGTCGCGGGCGGCGAGCCAGACGGCATGCGCCTCGGTGCGGATTCGGTGCGCTAGCGACGGGCCCATGCGCATGGCTTCGCCCGTCGCTGTCGCGCGGTCAATGGTCCGTCAGCTCTCCGCGGTCGTGCCCACCACGGCATGGCTGCCTTCCTCGCCGCTCTTGATCTTGCCGCCGAACAGCATCTTGAGCTTGCCCGAGACCGACATGTCGGTTTCCCACAATTCGGCGCTGTCGATGTCGAAGCGGAGAAGTGCGAGGTTGGGATCGTCCTTGCCGCCGGGAAACCACGCCTCGACATGGCTGTTCCAGAGCTTGTCGATCATCCCGAAATCATTGTCGATCCGCGCCGTGCCGTCGAAGCAGGCGAAATAATCGTGCCCCTTCGACACGAAATGCGCCATGGCGCGGCCGCCGGGCGCCAGCCGATTGTCCTTGCCGATGAAGAAGAACAGCGTGTCGACCTGATCCTCGTCGAGCTGCGCGGTCAGCGGGATGTGATGTTCGGGGCTATCCATCAGCCCAATCATCACGAACGGGCTGTCCGCCAGCTTCTTCCACAGGTCCTTCTTGAGTTCGGCGGTATCGGCCATGATGCTCTCCCGGATTGCGTTCGGGGGAGTAACGATGTGCCGGATCAGGCGTTCCCGAGCGCCGCCGCGGCGCCGAGCAGTTCGAGATCGTTGCGGTTGACCAGTCCAACCGGGACGTCGGAAAGCTGGCGGCGGAACGCTGCTTTGCTCTCCATGCGGCGCCGGAAGCCCGCATCCATCAATTGCGGCTGGATCGCCCGGGCGATCGCGCCGGTGAGGAACACGCCGTCCCAGGCGCCGTAGGCGAGCGCGAGATCGCCGGCGAAGGCGCCGAGATGCTCGACGAACATTCGCACCACGGCCGTGCTCACCGGATCGCGGCCGACATTGCGGGTGACGTCCTCAGGTTTGTCGAGCTTCTTGCCCCCTGACAGCGCCTCATAGGCAAGCAGCAGCCCCGGGGCGCTCACCAGCGTCTCGATATCGATGGTGATGCCTTTGGCCGTGCAATATTCGGCGAATTTGCGTTCGTCCGTGCTGACGGGCGAGAAGGACATGTGACCCGCTTCGGTCTGCAGTGCGCTGAGCCGGCCGTTTGCGGTAATCAGCGCCGCGACGCCGAGACCGGTGCCGGTGCCGATCACGACGTAATTGCCGCCGGCTTCCACCAGCCGCGGCGCCGGCCCCTGCAACGGCGTGAACGCGGAAATCGGCAGCGTGGTGAGCGCGAGCGCATTGGCCGCGCATTCGTTGATTGCCTGCGGGCGGACGCGCAGCACCGCCTCGACCCCGGAGAGCGAGATGTACCAGCGGCTGCCGGTCAGGTTGATCAGGTCGCCGCGCACCGCACCCGCGACGGCAAGAACGCTCGGCAGGCGCGCCTCCTGCAGCCCGACGCCGCCGAGATAGGCAACCAGCGCGCTGGTGAAGGTGGGATGCTCGGCGGTCATGAACTTGCGCACGTCGCGCGGCATCAGCCCGGCTTCGCCGCCGGTGAGCCCGAACCGAACCGATTGGCGGCCGATATCGGCCACCAATGCCACGTCTCCTGCCATTGCGGCCCCCTCCTGTACGGCTCCTCGTTCGCGGGAGCTGCGACGCTGATATCGCTAACAGACGTTACGGAAACAACAACGGATTTGATGCCGTGCCGCAGACTGCGGCGTCTGGAGTGGTCGAATCGTGAACGCGTGCGCAATATCCCGTGGACGGTTACCGGTGCAGCATGCCGTCATCGCGGAGGTAACGGTCGAGAAACTCGTCGAAACTATCGGCGACATAATGATCTCTGCCGGTGATCAGCGCGACACGGCCCCGGTTTGCCGTGTCGGAACAATCGACCGCCCACGCATAACACCATATCAGATAGTCGGCGAACACGAGGAGTTTGTCGCTATCGAGCGCCGAAACCGTGTCCCACTCGGCGCACTCTTCCCGGAGCGATCTTATGTCTGCCAGAGGAAACCAGCGAGTTCCTTCGTCGTCCCACTCATTGCCCTGTGGCATGGTGGCGAGGAGGTACCGGCGAAAGTCGTCGGGGAGCCTGATCGCATGGCGTTCCTCGAGCGCATCGATCTCCCGGTGGAGAGGGGTGTCTACCGGGCACTGATCCCACCACGACAACAGACGTTCGAGCGGCGAGAGCGTTGCGTCCGCGAGCGCAAGCGCCCGTCGCTCCTGCTGTGCCGCTACCGCGGCCTTGATCTCGGGTGAAGGCTGCCGGTCGGCTGTCCGTCCGAACAGCCAACCGATTATACCGCGGATCACAGCACCTCGAACAGCCCCGCTGCGCCCATGCCGCCGCCAATGCACATCGTGACCACCACATATTTCGCGCCCCGGCGCTTGCCTTCGATCAGCGCGTGGCCGGTCATCCGTGCACCCGACATGCCGTAAGGGTGGCCGATCGAAATCGCGCCGCCATTGACGTTGAGCAATTCGCCGGGAATGCCGAGCTTGTCCTGGCAATAGAGCACCTGCACCGCGAAAGCTTCGTTGAGCTCCCACAGGCCGATATCATCCATCTTGAGGTTGAAGCGCTCGAGCAGCTTGGGGATCGCATAGACCGGGCCGATGCCCATCTCGTCCGGCTTGGTGCCGGCGACGGCCATGCCGACATAGCGGCCGAGCGGCGTCAGGCCGCGCTTCGAGGCGAGCGATTCCTCCATCAGCACGCTGGCCGAGCTGCCGTCCGACAATTGGCTGGCATTGCCTGCGGTGACGGTGCCGCCGGGGATCACTTCCTTCAGCGACTTGAGGCCCTCGAGCGTGGTATCGGCGCGATTGCCTTCGTCCTTCGAGAGCGTGATTTCCTTCTGGGTGACCTCCTTGGTCTCCTTGTTGGTCACGTTCATCGTCGCAGTGACGGGGACGATCTCGTCGTCGAACTTGCCCGCAGCCTGGGCGGCGGCGGTGCGCTGCTGCGACTGGAGCGCATATTCGTCGCAGCGGTCGCGGCCGATACCATAGCGCGCGGCGACCACTTCCGCGGTCTGCAGCATCGGCATGTAGATGTCATTGTGCATGGCGAGCAGTTCGCGATCGGGCTCGACGCGCATCGCCGGGGTCTGGACGAGGCTGATCGATTCGACCCCGCCGCCGATCGCGATGTCCATATTGTCGGTGATGATCTCCTTGGCGGCGGTGGCGATCGCCATCAGCCCCGAGGCGCACTGGCGGTCGACCGACATGCCGGCGACCGAGACGGGCAGGCCGGCGCGGAGCAGCGCGGTGCGGGCGATGTTGCCGGCCTGGCTGCCCTGTTGAAGCGCGGCGCCGAAGACGACGTCCTGCACTTCGGCGGGATCGATCCCGGCGCGCTCGATCGCGGCCTTGATAGCGTGGCTGCCGAGGGTGGGGGCGGGAAGCGCGTTGAACGCGCCGCGATAGGCGCGGCCGATCGGGGTGCGGGCAGTGGAGACGATGACTGCGGAGCGGGACATGCGTTTTCTTCCTCTCAGACGTAGATGAGCGCGATCCATTCGGCGATCAGCGCGGGTTTTTCCTCGCCCTCGATCTCGAGGGTATATTCCTGGACCTGCTCCCACACCCCCGGCTTGCGCTCGGTGAAGCGGAGCAGTTTGAATCGGCCGCGCACGCGTTTGCCCGACCGGACGGGCGTAAGGAAGCGCACTTTGTTGCCGCCATAGTTCACCCCCATTTTCGCCGCGCCGATCTTGGGCGCCCCGGTCTTCGCGGCGAGCATCGGCATCAGCGAGAGCGACAGAAAACCATGCGCGATCGTGCCGCCGAACGGCGTTTGCGCGGCACGCTCGGGATCGACATGGATGAACTGGTGGTCGCCGGTCGCCTGCGCGAACTGGTCGATCATCGCCTGGGTTATCTCCACCCAGTCTGAGACGCGCTCGGTGCCGATGGTTTCGGCCATCTGCTCGACAGTTATCGATCCCGTTGTCACTCGCTGTCCTTTGGGCGATTGCCGACGCCGTGCAACTTCCCTGTATGAACCCGATCGGAGTCTCGCAAGTCTTGCAAGACCGGGAATTTGAAAAGGCCGACTGACGTAGCGTCTTTCCGAAGGAGTCTGGGGTGAATTGCGGGCGAACCCGATGTTCTAAAGCGGTTCTATCCGAGTCGCGCGCTCCGTTCCGGTGGGCGCATCGCGCTGCTTTCGCTTGACCAGCACCGGATCTGCTGTGCCAAATCACGCAGGGCAGACTCAACAGGGGGAAGACATGCGGAAGTGGAGAAGCAGCGCCGCTGCGCTGGCGGTGATGTTGTGCGTCGAGACGCCGGTAGCGGCAAAAGACTCGCCGAAGCCGGCAGCGGCGAGCATGCCGCCTGCGATGGCCGCGATCGAGAAGAGCCTGCATCCGCAGATCGGCGACGTGCGCATTCCGGAGGCCAGGGCGGTAATGCATCTTGGCGATCGTTATTATTTTCTTCCCGCCGCCGAGGCGAGGCGCGTGCTGGTCGACGCCTGGCACAATCCGCCCGAAAGCGCGGACAATGTGCTCGGCATGGTCCTCGCGAAAGACACGACGATCTTCGACAATGTGTGGGGTGCGGTGATCACCTACGAGGACACCGGGCATGTCGACGATGCCGACGCCAGGAACCAGGATTATGGAACGGTCCTCAAGGGCATGCAGCAAGGCACCGAGGAGCAGAATGCCGAGCGCAAGCAGGCCGGCTATCCCGCCATGCACCTCGTCGGCTGGGCCCAGCCGCCCGCTTATGACGCAAGCAGCCACTCGCTGATCTGGGCACGCGAGCTGTCAGTCGAGGGCGATGCCGGCAACGGGCTCAACTATGACGTCCGGCTGCTCGGGCGCACCGGCGTGCTCAGCCTCAACATGCTGGCGTCGATGCAGGACATCGGCAATGTCCGTTCCGCGGCGCAGAGCTTCGGCCGCTCGGTCAGCTTCGAGCCCGGCGCCGGCTATACCGACTTTGACGCCTCGACGGACAAGGACGCCGGATACGGTCTCGCCGGCCTCGTTGCCGGAGGCGTGGCGATTGGCGTCGCCAAGAAGGTCGGGCTGCTCGCGATCATCCTCAAGTTCGGCAAGGTGATCTTGCTTGGACTGGCAGCGTTCGGCGCGGCTGCGTGGGGCGCCGTGCGCAAGATGTTCGGGCGCAAGGACGAAGAAGTAATCTAGACCAGCGGCGGACGCGAAGCTCCAGCTATCGTTCGTCGGGTCCCTTATCGACCCGGCGGACGGGCTGAACCTCGGGATAGGGCATGATCAACCTGCCGTCGGGCGCGGCGGTGAAGCTGGTCTGCGCCGGGTAAGGCAGATTGATCCCTTCCTCGGCGAAGCGGCGCAGGATCGTCGTGGCGATCTTGTCGCGAATCTGGTGCGCCGCGGTCCAGTCGCTACCGTCCAGTTCGACGATGAATTCGTAATCCAGCGTGCTGGGGCCGAAATTGGCGAAGCCGTTGCGGGCCGCGCGAGCGCCGCACGCTTCGGCGATTTCCTTCAGAATCTGGGGCAGCCGGTCCAATGTATCGGGCGGCGTCTCATAGGCGACGCCCAGCATCCAGTTGAACCGGATCAGGCGGCGGTCGCTGAGGTTCTGGATTTCCTTGTCGAGCAATTGCCGGTTGGAGATGATCCGCAACTCGCCGGTCACCGAGCGCAGCCGCGTCGACTTGAGCCCGATCTCCTCGATCGTGCCGTCGGTGCCGTCATATTTGATGTGCTGGCCGACGCGGAACGGCCGGTCGAAGATGATCGACAATGCGGCGATCAGATCGCCGAAGATGCCCTGCGCCGCAAGGCCGATCGCGATGCCGCCGATGCCGAGGCCCGCCACAAGGCCGGTCACGTTGACCCCGACGTTGCTCAGCACCATCACCGTGGCGATCGCGAACAGGACGATCGAAACAAGCAGCCGGATGATGCCGATTGCGCTCGCCAGCCCCTCGCCGGTATAGTTTTCGGAGGTGGTGCGATGCTCGATTGCACCGAAGATCAGCTCGCGCACCCAGATCGCCACCTGGAACACCGCGGCGATGGTGAACAGGAAACCGATCGTCGTCGCGACCATCACCGGCGGATTGGCATAGCCGGAGACGAGCCGGAGCGCCGTCATGATGATGAAGAAATTGCCGGTCCTGGCGAGCGCGCGCCCGACGACCGAATACCATGTCGCCGTGCCCGAGCCGCGCTGGCACAACCGCATCGCCCAGGCGCGAACGGCATGGAGCGCCCCGACGATCAGCACCGCGACACCTGCGGCGATCGCGATGTTCAGCCAATGGCTTTCGATCCAGATCAGCGAATCGTGGAACAGCGTTCTCGCTTGTGCCTCGATATCGGGACCGGCGGGAATGAGGGGTTTGCTGGCCGTGTTATTGGTCATCTAGTCTTCAGGCTGCCTTGGCTTCTGGGGCGGCGTCTTCTTCGAGGAACTGGATCAGACCGCGTTCGTAACGAGTGAGGTAGCGGGTGGTCCGCGGGAGGTGCAAGCGGGCACGGAACTCGGCCTGTGCATTCTTGTCTTTGGCGAGTTCGATCAGCCGCGGATGGACATAGGATTTGCGCGCGATCGACGGCGTGTTGCCGAGGGCTTCGGTTACCGGTTCCAGCAGCGATTTGATGCCGACGTACGAGTCCGCGGTGGCGAGCGTCTGAAAAGCGATGACGCTCGCCCCCCACGTCCGGAAGTTCTTGGCAGTGAAATCGTCCTTCATCGCCTCGCGGAGATAGGCGTTCACATCGGTCGAGGTCACCGGGTGCGTCTCGCCGGCATCGTCGATCCAGCGGAACAGGTGCTGCCCGGGCAGGTCCTGGCATCGCTTGACGAAGGTCGACAGCGTCCGGTCGGTGATCGTCATGATGCGCAGCTTGCCCGATTTGGCGCGGAACTGGAGCTTGAGCGTCTGACCCTTCACCTTGACGTGCCGCTTGCGCAATGTCGTCGCGCCGAAGCTCTTGTTCTCCTGCGCATAGGCCTCGTTGCCGACGCGGATCGTGCCGAGATCGAGCAGCCGGACCACTGCAGCCACTGCTTTGGCCTTGCACAGGCCGCGGAGCTTGAGATCGGCCTCTACGCGCTCGCGCAGCCTCGGCAGCCGGTGGCCGAAGCCGGCGCAGCGATCGTACTTCGCCGCCTCCTGCGCCTCGCGGAAGCCGGTGTGGTAGCGATATTGCTTGCGACCCTTGTCGTCCCATCCGACTGCCTGGATGTGGCCGTTCGGATCGGGGCAGAACCAGGCATTGGTATAGGCCGGCGGCAGGCCGATCTTGTTCAGCCGATCGATCTCGTCGCGATCGGTGATGCGGTTGCCCTGTGGATCCCAATAGCCCCAGCCGTGGCGAACCTTGCGCCGCGTGATTCCCGGTTCATGATCATCGACATAGACGATGGCGTCGAGCGTCATCCAGCCTCCTCGCTTGTCGCAGTGAATGCGCAGCCCACCGCTTCGTTCCGGAACCTGGCCGTGGTTGCGGAGGTTTGGCTGCCAACTCCCCCGGAAAGAAAAGAGGAACCCCTCCATGGTCGACTTGTCCAAGGCGCGCGTGCTGATGCTCGCCACCGATGGTTTCGAACAATCCGAACTGACCGAGCCGCGACAGGCATTGCTCGATGCAGGCGCGACGGTGACGCTGGCGTCGCTCAAGCCCGACCCGATCACCGGCGAGAAAGGCGGCGAGAAGGGCGAGGGCATCACGCCCGACACGACGATCGGGCAGGTCGAGACCGGCGACTATGACGCGCTGGTGCTTCCGGGCGGCGTTGCCAATCCGGACAAGCTGCGGATGGACAAGCGTGCCGTTGAAATTGTCCGGGAGTTCACCGAGGCTGGCAAGATCGTCGCGGCGATCTGCCATGCGCCGTGGCTGCTGATCGAGGCCGATGTGGTCGACGGCAAGCGGGCGACGAGCTGGCCCTCGCTGCGAACCGATCTCGCCAATGCCGGCGCCAGCGTGCTCGACGAGGAAGTGGTGATCGACGGCAAGCTGATCACCAGCCGCAAGCCCGACGACATTCCCGCATTCAACCGGGCGATTATCGAGGCATTGCAGGAGGAGCTTGCCGAAGCCGCCTGAGCGGCGGGCCGTTGATCCAGCGCTGCGCGGGGCGCTCTATCCCATGGTAGAGCGCCGCCGAGCTTGCCAGCACCAGAACCAGGTAGAGCGCGATCAGCGGCCAGCCGACGGCGTGTGCATCGCGGACAAAGACCAGCTTGAACGCGAACCACAGCAGGAAGTGGCTGAGATAGGTCGCGTAGCTGATCTCACCGAGATAATGCAGCGGTGCGGTCTCAAGCAGATTGGCCGGCCTGCCGGCAGTCAGCGCCAGTGCCAGCAGGATTGCGGCGAAGCTGGCGGGCACGGCTAGCGTTTCGGCGAGCAGGCCCACGCTCCAGCCACCCAGCAGGACCACGGCGACCGCTGCCGAAATCAGGGCAGGGGCACGCCATTGGTCCCGCCAGCGCAGCCACAGCGCCGCAATCGCGGTGCCGCAGGCGAATTCGAGCAGGCAGCGGATCAGACCGAAACGTGGGATCTGCTGGCCGAGCGTCGCCAGACCCTGCCAGGCAAACACCGTATGGAGCAGGATCAGCAGCGCGGCACCCGCCGCCATGATGGCGGGCGCGGGCACCCGTCGCCAGTCGATGGTCAGGACGAGCAGCGGGAACAGCAGATAGGCGCCGAGTTCGCACGAGATCGACCAGGCGGGGTCGTTCCACGAGAGCGCCGCAGTGAAGCCCCAGTTCTGGAGCAATGCGATGTGCAGCGGCAGCTCGGCGAGCGGGAATTGCAGGGCCTCGCGTCCGGTCAGGCGCAGCGCCATAGCGAGGCACAGGGCGAAACCGAGCATGGCCAGATGGAGCGGCCAGATCCGGGCGAGGCGACGGCGCAGGAATTCCGGAACAGCGGCGAGGCCTCCGGCCTGAACCCGCTCCGACCAGCTCATCCAGATCACGAAGCCCGAGAGCAGGAAGAAGAAGTCGACCGCGAGATAGCCTTTGGCGAGGATCGCCTCGGCCGGACGGGGCAGGCCGGCGATCGACAGGCGGATGTGAAAGAGCACCACCAGCCACGCTGCAATGCCCCGGGCCGAAGTGAGCGCCCGCAGTTCGTGCTTCACGCCAGCGCCGCCTTTGGCTTGCGCAGCGGCCGCCACGCGCTCTCTGCGCGCTTGCGGCCGCAATAGGTGTCGAGCCCGATCTGCGCGCCGATCAGCATGTAGACGAACGGCTGGAACGCAATGGCGATGAACACCGCGCCGAGCAGATAGATGAAGTGCGCGCTTTGCAGCGCCGAGGCGAGCGGCGCGATCCATTCCTGCCCCGGCTCGGGCTTGCGGTAGCGGCGGCGGAGCACTTCCATGCGGAACAGTCCCGCCACGTTGATCAGCAGCCAGATGGCGAGGCCCGGATAGCCCTGTTCGCCGAGCATCTCGAAATAGGCGCTGTGATAGGCCCGGGCCTTGTCGACCTCGAGGCTGCGGTCGACCTTGGCCTGGCTGCCGTCCTCCTGCTGGACCGCGACCTTCTCATAGCGGATCTGGTTCTGGCGATAGGCCTCGAACCCGCCGCCCATCGGGTGAGTCTTCACATAGTCCATCGTCCACTGCCATACCGCGATGCGGGTCGAGGCCGAGGCATCGGCCTGATAGGTCTTGATCGTCTCCATCCGCTCGGTGAACGACGAGGGGAGGAAGGGCACGACCGCCAGCCCCATGCCGCCGAGAGCGGCGAGGTAGACGAACTTGCGCTTCGTATCGCGGATCATCAGCAGGGCGAGCAGCCCGATGCACAGCAGGCCGGTGCGGGTCGAGGTGCCGACCGGGATCAGCAGACAGGCGAAGATCAGCGCATAGCTGAAGCACTTCACTTTCCAGTCCGGCGCGAACACCGTGCCGTGACGAGTGAACCAGACGATAAGCGGGATGATCGCGATCGCCACCGCCGAGATGGTCGACCCTTCGTAGAGCCCCGAATTGTTGGTGACCATCAGGTTGAGCTCGCCATAGCCACCGCCCGAGCCGATCGTCTTGATCCCGCCGACGATGATGATCGAGGCCGCGGAGAGGATCATGAACAGCAGCAGGGATTCGATGCGCAGCCGGGTGCGCAGGGTCAGCGGCAGGAAGGCGGCGAACGCCAGCGCTTTCCACACCCATTCCCACTTGTCCTTCGCTTCCAGGGGGAAGTCGGCGTGGAGGGTGGTGTATAGGCAATAGCCGAGCAGCAGCACGATCAGGAACTGGCGCGGCGCGACGCGAACATCGCGCTTGTCGTCGAACGCGAGCCAGCCGAGCACCGCGAGCGCAACGGCGATCATCGAGATCGGCACCGAGTTGAGCAGCAAATAGGTCAGCCGCTGCGGCGAGACGATGTCGATATAGGCGTAAGCCAGCACGAACAGGAACGGCCGGCGAAAGCCGGCGCCGAGCAGTGCCGCAAGAAATGCGATGAAGGCGAGATCACGCACCGGGCTTGCCCCAGCGCTTCTTGGGACCGGCGGGGCGATCGTTCGGCCCGGGCTCGTGATCGAGATCGGGCCGGCGCAGCAGCAGAAAGGCCGCGAGCAGCATCAGTCCATGCGAGAGCCCGAGGGCGAAATTGTCGATCATGGCTGCCCGCGGCGCTCCTTCGTGCGGAACGGTGTAGCGCGGTTCGGTTGATGGGGCGTAAACCGGGAGGGCGTGGCAAAGTCGCCACCTCTGGTTGACTCGCTTGACTCGAATGCGGTTTTTGTCGGGCGCACATTTCGGCCAAAGTATTTGAAGATAACGATAAAGTATCCGAGCAGGTTGACTCGGTTGACTCCTCGCACCCGTGACGCGACGCCTACGCCACTGTGACGCGGCGCCGACGCGACGCTCACGCGGCACCGACGCGACGCTCACGCGGCACCGACGCGACACCCACGCCACACCGACGCGACACTTGGTCGGCTTCATTGATCCTCCCCCGCCAGGGGGAGGTGTCGCCAAAGGCGACGGAGAGGGGGTAAGCGACTCAACGGCCGGCGTGCGTCCTCCCCCTCCGTCAGCTTCGCTGCCACCTCCCTCTGGCGGGGGAGGATGGGGATGGCTTGGCAGTCGCTCCGGTTGGCGCCGCGGTGACCGCGATGCATACCAGGGGGGCGATCTCAACGATGCGAAAGAGCCGGGGCGGATCAGCCCGGATCATCGCTCACGGAAGCAGGTGAAACCCTACATGTCAAGGAGCAGACGCTTGTCGATCCTCCC
The DNA here is from genome assembly GCA_032334595.1 of Sphingomonas psychrotolerans. Taxonomy (GTDB): domain Bacteria; phylum Pseudomonadota; class Alphaproteobacteria; order Sphingomonadales; family Sphingomonadaceae; genus Sphingomonas; species Sphingomonas psychrotolerans_A. Next base: position 346,736 of record JALMLT010000003.1, read on the forward strand.
CCGCCAGGGGGAGGTGTCGCCAAAGGCGACGGAGGGGGAGGGAAGCGACTCAACGGCGGGCGTGCTTCTGCCCCTCCGGCAGATTCGCTGCCACCCCCCCGGGCAGGGGAGGATTTCGGTCGGTCCGCTCCGGTTGACGCGACGTTAAGCGCTTTGGTGGCAGAGCGGGACCATGCGGATTCTCCATATCCTCGATCACGGGCTGCCGCTGCACAGCGGCTATACGTTCCGCACCCGTGCGATCCTCAAGGCGCAGATGGCGCGCGGCTGGGACGTGGCCGCAGTGACGGGATGCCGGCACGGCAAGTTCGATGCCGACGAAGAGACGATCGACGGCATCCGCTTCTATCGTACCCCGCGCGTCAATTCGGGTCCGCCGGTGATCGGCGAGCTGCGCGAGGTCGCAGCCTATGCCCGGCGCATCGAGGGCGTCGCACGCACATGGCGCCCCGACATCTTGCACGCCCATTCGCCGGTGCTCGATGCGATGGCGGCGCAGCGGGTGGCCGATCGGCTGGACCTGCCTCTGGTTTACGAGATCCGCGCGTTCTGGGAGGATGCCGCGGTCGGCAACGGGACGGGGCGCGAAGGCAGCCTGAAATATCGCGCGACCCGCGCGCTGGAGACGCGGGCGGTCCGCAAGGCCGATGCGGTGGCGGTGATCTGCGAAGGGCTGAAGGGCGACCTCGTCGCGCGCGGAGTTGACCCCGCGAAGATCTTCGTCTCGCCCAATGGAGTCGATCTCGCCCTGTTCGGCGAGCCGCTACCGTACGATCAGGCGCTTGCAAAGGAGCTCCGCGTCGAAGGCGCTGAGACGATCGGCTTCATCGGCAGCTTCTATGATTATGAAGGGCTGGACGTGCTGATCGAGTCCATGCCCGCTTTGGTCGCGGCGCGCCCCGCGTTGCATCTGATCCTCGTCGGTGGCGGACCGATGGAAGCCGCGCTGCGCGCGCAGGCCGAGTCTTCGCCGGTTGCCGATCGTATCCGCTTCGTCGGCCGCGTGCCGCACCAGGAAGTCGAACGCTATTACAGCCTGATCGACGTGCTGGTGTATCCGCGCAAGCATATGCGCCTCACCGATCTGGTGACGCCGCTCAAGCCCCTCGAAGCCATGGCGCAGCAGCGGCTGGTCGCCGCCTCGAATGTCGGCGGGCATCGCGAGCTGATCCGCGATGGTGCCACCGGCACCTTGTTCCCCCCCGACGATCCCGCCGCGCTCGCAAATGCCGTGGCTCGCCTGTTCACCCAGCGGGATCAATGGGATGCCCGGCGGGCGCGGGCGCGTAGCTTTGTCGAGCAAGAGCGCAACTGGGCAGTCAATGTCGCGCGCTATCAATCTGTTTACCAAAAGTGCGCAGAATCAGGTCCCATGAACGACTCGCGGTCGCACGCAGCTCCGGTGAACGCATGAAGGTCGCGCTCGCACCTCTGGTTGCCGGCGTGCTTGGCGGCGTCGTCGCGCTTGCTGCGCTCGCCATGCCGACTCCGGTTCTGGAATCCATGATCATGGCGAGCGGACTTCCCGCGATCGTTTCTGCGGCTGAGCCGCCGCTCGGCCTGACCGCCCGGCTGCTGTTCGCGCTGGGGTCGGGCGGTCTCGTCGCCCTGTTCGGCTGGTTCGGTCTCTCCCTGCTGCTGACCGACCGGACGATCGGCTTCGAAACACCGGAGTCGCACGATTTCGACGCGGTCGCGACTCCGGTCATCCGCCGGGCCGATGCGCATCCCGACGCGCCGCCGCGTCCGCCGCTACTCGCCACCCGCGACCTCGGCCGGCCGTTTCCTGACGAGCGGCCGGCGATCGCGCCCGAGCCGACCATTGCGATGGCCGCGTCGGTCACATCGATAGAGCCAGTCGAACAGCCTCTGCCCAAGGATCTCGATCAACCGCTCTCGGCCTTCGACCCTGCGGCCGTGCCCGAGGTGCCGATGCCCGCGCCTGTCGCCCCGTCGCCGCTGCGCCATACGCCGCGCCCGCCGGTTTTCGACGAAACCGAGCGGTTCGAAACCTTCGAACTCACGCCGCCGGTCCGGCCGATGCCGTCGCTCGTGGTGGAAGACCCTGCGCCAGTTGCGCGCGAAGAGGCGATCACGCGTCCCGAGACCGAGGCGACGGTTCATGCCCTGCTTGAGCGCCTTGAGCGCGGCGTCGTGCGGAAGACGATGGCGGCCGCACCGGTTTCCGTGCCCGTGCCGGCCCCGAGGGTAGAGCGCCGGTCGAGGCCGCGCGGGCTTGAGGACACGCTGGTCACTCTCCGCAACCTCGCGCAGCGCGCCTAACGCTCCTCTACCGTCAGCGCCTCGATCGCGACCGTCACTACGTCGCCGTCGCGCGTCATCCGCACCACCTGGATATCGGCAACCAGATAGCCGCGCAGCCTGAACTCGGCCTCGCTCAGGCCGACCAGCCAGCTGTCGAGCATCGGGCTCGCGCCGGCGGTCAGCGTCATCGCGTGTCTGGCACCGGTGAAGGTAGCGCTCGCCCAGCGCGTCCAGTCGCTCGAGCCGACAGCCACCGGGCACCCTGCCGATGCAGCTGCCGCGAGCAACGTGCGTTCGAGCTGGGTGGCTGCGTCAGGACCGCGGCTCATCGTCCCGCCTCCTGTGCGGCGAGGAACGCTTCCAGCCGCGCAACCGTGGCTGGTCGCGGCTCGCGGCCGTTGCGCAGGTCCAGGACCAGCCGTGGGTCGCCGACCGCCAGTCGGCCGAATTTGGTGGCGGGCATATCCGTCCGCCGCAGGAACTTCTCGATCTTGCGATGCACCGACATGGCCCTTCTCCTTACGCGAGTCGCTGATTATGATCTTGTTTTGTTCTTCATTTCCTACTTGTCTAGGAAAAATCCTACGCGTAAGGAACGACTATGGAACCGGCTGCGCAACGAGCCGCGCTGGAGGCGCTGATGGCGGAGCAAGGCGTCAGCTTTGCCGAGCTATCCCGCGTGATCGGGCGCAATGCCGCGTATCTGCAGCAATATGTGCGCCGCGGATCGCCGCGCGAACTGGCCGAGCGTGACCGCGCATTGCTCGCGCGCTTCTTCGGCGTGCCCGAAGCACGGCTGGGCGGTCGCGAGGCCGAAGGTCTGGTAGAGATCGCGCGGCTCGACGTGCGGGCCTCGGCCGGACCGGGGCGGCTTGCCGATGACGAAGCCGCGCGGCGACCGGGAGCGCTTTCGCACGGGCTGCTGCGCGAGCTCGGCGTGCGGCCCGCCGCCGCCTCGATGATCCGCGTCGAGGGCGATTCGATGGAGCCGACGCTCTCCGACGGCGACGAGATTCTCGTCGATGGCGACCGACGAGACGTGCGGGGCAAGGGCGGGATATTCGTCATCCGGCTCGACGGCGTGGTGATGGTCAAGCGCCTGCGCCCCGCCGTCGGCGGGGTCGAAGTGGTCAGCGACAATCCAGCCTGGCCGCCGCGGCTGGTGCGCGGCGGCGAGCTCGAGGTGATCGGCCGGGTGGCGTGGCTGGGGCGGGCGCTGCTTTAGCGGCGGGTGAGCCTGACAATCGTCGGCGAACGGATCGCCCTTGACCTCGAGCCATTGCTTCTTCGTCGAGAAGCGGCTGAGATCGGCCGGGTTTCTCTCGCGGCGCATCTCGCGCGCGCCGAGGCGTTGTCGGCCTTCCTTGCCGAGCAGGCGCGGCTCAAGGGCATTGCGGCGCGGAGACCGTAGACTCATCAAAGCTGCCGGTCGGCTAAGGCCCGGAAGTCAGTCGTTGGGGTCGAGCTTGCGTCGTTGCGAAACGGACGTCGTTTGTCGATTACCGCAATGCTCGTTATCGCCCGCACGCGCGTGTTGCGGGAATATGGGACGTGATCAAAGTCGCTATGAGGTTTGCCGGAGATCACTTTGTCCTCATGCTATTGGCCGTCACCCTGTCCGCCTGCTCACCGGGCGGGACCGCTCCCGCCTCCAAGAATGCGTACATGCCAATAGGAGCGGCGGAACTGCGAGGTCTGCTATCCGGGCACTACATGCGAGACTGCGACGGCCCTTTAGACTCAGGCCCGCTTATCCTGAGAGATGACGATACGTTTGAGAAGGTCACCGGGTTTGGCAACTACGGCGGCAGTTATGAAGTGCGCGATAGCCTGGTGGTATTTCGTGGAACTCAGGATGGTTTACCCGTCGCGTTCAAGATCCGCTTTTTCAGAAACGCCGCCGGCTCCCTTCTATGGAGCGACGAGGGTAACCCGCCTCGGTCTCTTGATCTCCGCAAGATTGACGAACATTCTCATGACCTGAGCTGCAAGTAAGTGAGGCCTTTTTCGACCGTCACTTTGCATTACTTCCTGATGCTCGTCGCGTGGGCTCGCCATCGGACGCATGTCCGACACCGGGTGGAAAGCGGACCCAGCCACTGTAGCCTGTCGGCGTCAAAGAACACGTGGCAAGGCCGGACAGCTGAGGCAAGCGGACCAAATTCGGCATTGCGAGGTCCGCGTCTGCGGCCCGCCAAGCTTCAACAAATCTCGGCGGTGCTTTTCGGGATCGGGCCGGGCGGCACGCGCGCCGGGTGCTTGTAGAAGGGATCGCCCGGCAGACGGTGCCGATTGCCATAGACGGCGCGGAGCACGGCCGCGAGTGCCGGATCGTGGTGCGCGAGATCCGCGTCTGAGAGGATACGAACGCCGTTCACCACCGCCAGCCTGTTCGAATTGAACCAGAATTGCGTGCCCTCGGCCCAATATTCCTGGACGGTGGTCGAACCATATTCGCCGGTCCACAGGCGCTTGGCGCTCGACGCCGCATAGGCCTGCGCGACCCGTGCGTAGAGCGCCGGATCGACCGCTTGCACGGCAGAGAGGATGGCGTGCGAGAATTCGTGAACGAGGATCGTCTCGCCATAATAACGGGTGCCCGGCACGCCGAGCAGGTTCTCGGTCGCCGCGCTGGTCAGCAGGCCGCCCATGCCCCGCGCCCGCATGCCCCAATATTCGCGGTCGGTCAGGTGGCCGATCCGTTCGTCATAATGCTTGCGTTCGCAGCGCGTGAGCCGCGGATCGTCTATCGCCGGCTTCTTCCAGTCGCGTTGCTCAGGTACGTCGGTGGTCTGCTCGTCGACGCCCATCACCATCACGCGCTGCCCGGCCCGCACCAGCTCGCGCGCGATGTCGGGGCGGCGCTCGAGCATCGCCACGATCATCCGCCGCGCCACCTGCAATGCCGCATCGGGCACCGCTTGCGACGCAGAGATCGGAATCCCGCTCGCATCGACCGACTTGGCGTAGAACGGATCGAGTGCGAGCGAGGGCGGCGGCGGACCGACCGGCGGAGGCGCGCCGGCGCACGAAGCCAAGGCCGCTGCACCGAACAGCGAAGTGAACCTGCGCTTCACGCGAAGGGCCGGTCGATCGCGTGCTGCGGCTCGGTGAACCATGCGGTCCCGGTCTCCGTCACATACATATGGTCTTCGAGCCGGAGACCGAAGCGCTCCGGCACGACAATCATCGGTTCGTTCGAGAAGCACATGCCGGGTGCCAGCGGCGTGCGGTCGCCACGCACCAGATAGGCGGGCTCGTGGATCGCGAGGCCTATGCCGTGGCCGGTGCGGTGAGGGAGACCAGGGAGGCGATAGTCGGGCCCCAGTCCGACGCGTTCGAGCACACGGCGCGCGGCGGCGTCGACGCTCTCGCACGGTGCGCCGGGCTCGACCGCGTCGAAGGCCGCGGCCTGCGCTTCCTTTTCCAGGTTCCAAAGCGCGCGGATCTCGTCGTCGACCGTGCCAAAGGCGTAGGTGCGAGTGATGTACGAGTGGTAGCCGTCCACCGTGCAGCCGGTGTCGATCAGCACCAATTGGCCCTCCTCGAGCTGCTGGTCTCCGGGCAATCCATGCGGATAGGCGGTGGCGGTGCCGAACTGCACAGCGCAGAAGGTCGACCCCGCCGCGCCCAGCGCCCGGTGCGCGTCGTCGATGAAGCGTTTGACCGTGCTCACGCGTATACCGGGCGCGAGGATCCTCGCTGCGCGGCGATGGACTTCGAGCGTCATCGCCTTGGCGTGCTGCATCAGGGCGAGTTCGGCCGGCGATTTGACCATGCGCGGCGCATCAATGACCGGCGCCGCCGAGACCGGCCGGAACGACGCGCGCAGCGGCTCCGACCAGTGGAACGGCAGCAGCGGATCGAGTGCGAGCACGGCGTTCGGCGCGAGGCTGTCAGCGATCAACGCCAGCGGGTTCTCATCCTCTTCCCACAGCAGCAGCTCGGCATCGATCGCCAGTTCCGCCTCGAGCGACCCCCTCTCGAAGGCGAGGCAGACGATCCGCGGTTTGCCATCGACGGGGAGCAGCATCGCGACCAACCTCTCGGTCGGCGACCAGGTGATTCCGGTGAAATAGCGCAGGTTCGGCCCGGCATTGACCAGCAATGCATCGGCACCGACCGCCGCCAGCCGCTCGCGCGCGCGTTCCAGCCGCGCTTCGCGCTCGCTCCTGCCGATCGGCGGAGCAGGGGAGTGCCAAGGCGCGAGCGAACCCAGTTCAGCCGCAATGGTCGAACCGCCGATGGTCACGCGCGTCCTCCTTTTCCGCCGAATCGGCGGATTCCGTTATCCGCCAACCCGGCCGGATGCGGATGTCGGCATCCTGTTCATCGAGACATCGGGCTGCCTGCCGATGTGCGGGCACGACACGATCGGGATGGTCACCTTCGGGCTCGAGCACGGGCTGATCCAACCCGCCGAGCCGGGCAAGCTGCGTATCGAAGTTCCGGCAGGGGTGATCGATGTGTCCTATACCCGCGAGGGCGACAAGGTCATAGCGGTGCGGATCACCAACGTGCCCGCCTATGTCGCGGCGACCGGGATCGAGGTCGATCTCGAGGGGATCGGACCACTGCGCGTCGATGTCGCTTATGGCGGCAATTGTTACGCAATCGTCGAGCCGCAGGGCGGCTATACCGGGCTCGACGATCTCGGCGCGTCGCGACTGATCGATTTGAGCGGCCGCATCCGGGAAGCGGTGCGTGCACAATTCGAGCCGGTGCACCCGCTCGATTCCACCATCCGCGGCGTCAGCCATGTGCTCTGGGCGACAAGCCGCGCGGCGACGGCGCCGACGGGCGCAACGCGGTCTTCTACGGCGACAAGGCGATCGTTCGCAGCCCGTGCGGCACCGGCACCTCGGCCCGCCTCGCGCACCTCGCCGCGGCTAGGAAGCTCGCGGTCGGCGAGCGCTTCGTCCACGAGAGCTATATCGGCAGCCGTTTTATCGGCCGGGTCCAGGCGGGGACGAGTCTCGGCGACCAGCCGGCGATCATCCCGTCGATCGAGGGCTCCGCCGTGGCCACCGGGTTCAACACGATATGGATTGATCGCGCCGATCCATTCTGGGAAGGGTTTCAGGTCAAGTAATGCGTCTGGATCCGCGCCGTTCGCTCAAACTTGGGCGCTCCCAAATGAAGGAGAGACGGTGATGAGCATCGTCGTACGTACGCTTGCCGAGCGCGTCTTCAAAATCGTGCGCGAGCAGATCGTGATCGGACAATTGCCCGACAATCTGCCGATCCGCCAGGATGCGCTGGCGACCGAGCTCGGCGTCAGCAAGATCCCGCTGCGCGAGGCGCTGGCGCGGCTCGAGCACGAGGGGCTGCTGACCAGCCACGCCAATCGCGGTTATTTCGTCCAGCCGATGTCGGCCGGGCAGGTCGACGAAATCTATGTGCTGCGGCTGGCGATCGAGCCCCCGGCGGCGGTGTACGCCGCCGAACGTGCGACGGAGGCCGATCGCGCCGCGGCGATCGAGGCATTCGAGAAGCTCGACGGCGCGGCGACCGACAACCTCGCCGAAGTCGCGGTGCGCAATCGCCATTTCCATACAGCCCTGGTCCGCCCGGGCGGCCGGTTGCTGACCACGCAACTGGTCGAGCGGCTATCGATCCTCGCCGAGCGCTATGTCGTTGCGCACTTGCAGCCCGCGGGGGCGCGAGTCCCGCGCGCATACCGAGCATCAGGATCTGCTCGAAGCGTGGCTGTCGCGTGACGGGGCGCGGCTCACCACGCTGCTGACCGGGCATCTGCAGGGCACGCTCGACGATCTTCGACAGCAATTCAGCTCGACCACCTGGTCGACGAATTCCGGAGGAAGCTGCATGTCCGGTCCGCGCAAGTCACTCGATTGAGTTACGAAGCGGGTCGGACCTTCTTCTTCTTCTTCTTCTTCGGGATCAATGCGGAGTTCTGATCCGCCGCCGGATCATGCGGCCGGTGATCCCGCCGCATGGTTCGGAGATTTGATGAAATCGATGAAAGCGCGAAGCGGCACCGGCAGCAGGCGGCGACCGGAATAATAAAGGAAGGGGCCCGAAAAGGGCTGCCACCACTCCTCCAGCACGGGTTCGAGCGCGCCGCTGGCGAAATGCGGGCGCAGCCAGTCCTCGAAGAGCTGGACGATGCCGACTCCCGCGACGGCCATATCCACGGCGAGATCGACGGCCGCGCCGACGCTCACCACCAGCGGCCCCTGCGGCTCGACCCGGACGATTTCGCCGGCGCGTTCGAACTCCCACGGGCTGGTCATCACGCCGCTGGGAAAGCGGCCGAGCAGGCAGGCATGCGCCAGCAGATCGCGCGGATGCTCCAGCCGGCCGCGGCGATCGAGATAGGCCGGCGCCGCCGCAATGGCGAAACGCTGGACGCGCGGCCCGATCGGCACCGCGATCATATCCTGCTCGAGCCGCTCCTCATAGCGTATCCCGGCGTCGCAGCCCGAGCCCAGCACGTCGACGAACCCGTCCTCGGCGACGATCTCGACGCGGATGTCGGGATAGGCGGCCAGAAAGCCGGGGAGAATGGCCGGCAGCATGAGCCGCGCGGCGCTGACCGGCACATTGAGGCGCAGCGTGCCCGCCGGCCTGTCGCGAAAGTCGTTGACCTGATCTAGCGCGGTTGCGACTTCGCCCAGAGCCGGAGCCAGCCGCTCGATCAGCCTGGCCCCCGCCTCGGTAGGCGTGACGCTGCGGGTGGTACGATGGAGCAGCCGGACGCCGAGCCGCGTCTCGAGCCGGCGCACGGCCTCGCTCAACGTTGAGGCGCTCGTCCCGCTGGTACGCGCCGCATCGCGAAAGCCGCGGGCCCGTGCCACCGCGAGGAACGCATTCAGGTCGCCCAGATCGGCTTTCATTGTTCGCCCTTCCGTACAGCCCGTGCGGATCATGCCGGATTATCGGGATGATCGGCAATGCCTAGCTAAGGTCCAGCGGAGGAGAATGGGCATGCAGACGATCGATCAGGCGGGCAGTTTTCAATTGGGCAGACGCGAGGTGAAGCGGCTCGGCTATGGCGCGATGCAGCTTGCCGGTCCCGGCGTGTTCGGACCCCCGCGCGATCCGGGCGCGGCCCGTGCCGTGCTGCGCGAAGCGATCGCCGCCGGCGTCGATCATATCGACACCAGCGACTTCTATGGCCCGCATGTCACCAACCAGCTGATCCGCGAGGCGCTTTCGCCCTATCCCGACGATCTGGTGATCGTCACCAAGATCGGCGCACGGCGGGGCGGCGACGGGTCGTGGTTCCCGGCTTTCGATGCCGACGATCTGGCAAGGGCAGTCGAGGACAATCTGCGCAATCTCGGGCTCGAAGCGCTCGAGGTCGTCAATCTGCGGATCATGTTCGACACGCACGGGCCGGCGGAAGGCTCGATCGCGGCACCGCTGGAAGCGCTGGCGGACCTTCAGCGCCAGGGACTGGTCCGCCATATCGGGCTGAGCAACGTCACGCCGGCGCAGGTCGCGCAAGGCCGCGGCATTGCCGAGATCGTCTGTGTGCAGAACCAGTATAATCTCGCGCATCGCGGCGACGATGCCCTGATCGACGCGCTCGCCGCGGATGGGATCGCCTATGTGCCGTTCTTCCCGCTGGGCGGGTTCAGCCCGCTGCAATCGGCCACCCTTTCCGACGTGGCGCGCAGACTGGAGGCGACGCCGCTGCAAGTCGCGCTGGCGTGGCTGTTGCAGCGCGCGCCGAACATCCTGCTGATCCCCGGCACTTCGTCGGTGGCGCACCTGCAAGAAAACATCGCAGCGGCGGCACTGGTCCTGCCGGGGGACGCCGTCGAGGCTCTGGACGGGATTGCGGGGGCGGGCGCGGGGCGGTGACGACCTTAGGCCCTCTCGCGCGAAAGCGCGAGAGGGCTTGAAGACAAGTACAGCTTCAGGTCGTGCGCCGCGGATGACCTCCGCCCTAGCGGAACAGTGCCTGCAGCGCCGTCTCGATATCGGCTTCGCGATAGGGCTTCGCGACCAGCGGCAGTGTCTCGTAGCCCTCGGGCGCCGCGCCATAGCCGCTGGCAAAGGCGAACGGCACGCCGCGCCGCCGCAGCACCTCGGCGATCGGCGTGCTGCGCTCGCCGGCGAGGTTGATGTCGAGGATCGCGGCGCCGAGATCCTCCTGCTCGGCGAGCAGGAGCCCCTCGGTGAGCCGCGCCGCCGGCCCGACGATCTCGCACCCGAGCGTCTCCAGCATGTCCTCGAGGCACATCGCCACCACCGGCTCGTCCTCGACGATGAGCACGCGCAATCCTGCATAGCCGCTCATCCGGCGCCCTCCGGCAACGGCGCGTCGACGGTGCAGACAAGGCCTTCCGGACGGAAGTCGATCTTTGCCGTGCCGCCGAGCTCGGCGGCGAGGCCGCGTTCGATCATCCGTGTTCCGAAGCCGCGGCGTGTCGGCGCGATGACGTCAGGACCGCCATGCTCGGCCCAGACGAGCGAGAGCCTCGGGTGCCCGTCGCCCTGCGTCTTCGCCCAGCGGATCGTCACGCCGCCCTCCGGCCGCGACAGCGCGCCGTGCTTGACGGCATTGGTAGCGAGCTCGTGGATGGCGAGCGCGAGGCTGATCGCGGTCTTGGGCAGGATCGGCAGATCGGGGCCGTCGAGTTCGAACCGCCCCGCGTCGCCGCCATGGGGTGCGACCGCGTCGCCGATGATCTGCGCCATCGACACCTGGGCCCAATGTTCGCGGGTGAGCAGATTATGCGCTTCCGACAGCGCCGCCAGCCGCCCTTCGAACGCCCGGCGGGCGACAGCCGGGTCGGTCGCGTCCTTGAAGCTCTGCTGGGCGATGCCCTGGACGATCGCCAGCGTATTCTTCACCCGGTGGTTGAGTTCGTCGACGAGCAGGCGGAGATGCGTTTCGGCACGCTTCGCCTCGGTGACGTCGCGGCCGATGGCGTGGAGGCCGGTCGGCTTGCCGTCGGCGTCGGTGGTGAGCCGCGAATTCATTTCCCAGATCAGCGGCCGGCCGTCCCGCGCGCGGACGGTCACGGTCAGCCGGGTGCTGCCGCCCTCGCGCATCTTCTTCTCGAACGCTTCCATGGCGATCGCCAGCTGGTCGGGATCCATGAAGTCGCCGATCGTCGCACCGACGATCGCCTCCTCGGGATAGCCGAGCGCGGCGACCGCGGCCGGGTTCACCGTCGTGATCACCTGATCGAGGGTGGTGGTGATCAGGAAGTCGTTCGCCTGCTCGAAGATCGTGCGGAACCGCGCTTCGCTCTCGCGCAATTCGGCCTCGGCGCGCTTGCGATCGGTGATGTCGAACGAGACGCCGACGAAGCGGCTCGGGCGCGCGTCGGCATAGTCGATGCGGCTGCCATGGCTCTGCAGCCAGCGCTCCTCGCCGGTATCGGCGCGGTGCACGCGATATTCGATCGTGTAGGGCTCGCCGGTGTCGAAGCAGCGCTTTGCAGCCGCGCGTACCATGTCGCGATCCTCGGGGTGGATGCGGTCGATCCACTCCCGATACGTGCCGCGATTGTCGGCGCGAGGGGGGATGCCGAGCAGGTCGAAGCGGTTGGGCGACCATTCGCCGGCCATCGTCTCGAAATCGATTTCCCAGCTGGCCATGCCGGCGCTCTCGGTGGCGAGACGCAGGCTCTCCTCGCTCTTGCGCAGCTCCGCCTCGGCCTCGCGGCGGCGCGTGACGTCGAGCGTCACGGCGAGCACGCCGAACGGCTCGCCGTCGGGTCGCCGGATCACCGACACCGTATTGTTGACCCACACCAGACTGCCGTCCTTGCGGACATAGCGCTTCTCGTGGGTATAGGGCGTGCCGTCCGCCACCGCCCGGTCGAACAAGGGCCGATTGCCCTTGCGATCGTCGGGATGGGTGATGTCGAGCATGCGCTTGCCCATCAGTTCCTCGCGGCTCCATCCGGCGATCTCGCAGAAGCGATCGTTGACAAGGGTGAAGCGGCCTTCGAGATCGACCTGGGCGAAGCCCGCCGTCGATTGGGCGATGAACGCAGAGAGCTGCGCCTCGCTGTCGCGCAGCGAGAGCTCGGCCTCTTTCGCTTTGGTGATGTCGTGCGCGACGCCGATGAAGCCGATGTGCCGGCCCTGTGCGTCGCGGCGCGGCGACGAGGTCGAGTGAAGCCAGCGCCATTCGCCCTGCGCGTTACGATAGCGGCCTTCGAGGTCGAAGGTCGCCATGCTCGCCTCGCCGGCGACCGACTGGGCGAGGATATGCGGCGCGTCGTCGGGATGGATGATCCGGCGCCAGTCGAAAGCGAGCGCCTCGTCATAGGACACGCCGAGAAACTCGACATAGGCGCGGTTGACGAAGCTGCGCGTCCGATCGAGTCGCGTCACCCATACCGCCACCGGGGCGCTGTCGGCGATCGAACGGAACTCGTCCTCGCCGACCGGCAAGGGTTCGTGCCCGGGTTCGGCCTGGTTCATCCTGTGGTACGCGTTGCCAACTGCATGTCCTGTCTTCGTAGTGGTAACGTCTTAATACTCCAACCGAAACACTCAGTTTCTCGGCATTGCGAGCACGGCCTGCGCGCGCTTCAGATGCGGCATGTCGAGCATCGCGCCGTCGAGCCCGATCGTGCCGGCGCCGGGACTGGCCGCGAACCCCGCGACGATCCGCTCCGCGCGCTCGATCTCGGCTTCGGATGGCGAAAAGGCGGCGTTGATAACCGGCACCTGATCGGGGTGGATCGCCATCATGCCGCGAAAGCCTGCCCGGCGCGCTTTGGCTGCGACCTTGGCGAGTCCGTCGAGATCGCGGAAATCGCCATGAATCGTCTCGATCGGCGTCACCCCTGCGGCCGCCGCGCCGGCCAAGGCGAGGGCGCGGAACAGCTGATAGGGGAAGTCATATTCGCCATTCTCGTCGCGATTGTCGGTGGCGCCGAGCGCCGTCGCGCTGTCTTCCGCGCCCCAGGTGAGTGCGGCGAGCCGGGGGCAGCCGGCATAGTCGCCGAGCCCGAACAAAGCGGGCGCAGTCTCGGTGGCGACGACGATCGTGCGAATGCCGCCTATCGGGAGACCGGCGCTCGCCTCGAGCGCAGTGAGATAATGGTGGAGCCGATCGGCCTCGGCGCGGGTCGCCTTGGGGAGCATGATGCCGTTGGGGCGCCCGGGAACGATCGCGGCGAGATCGGCAAGCGCATGTTCGCTGTCGAGCGGATTGATCCGGACCCATTGCGGCTGGGCACGCTCCGCCCGCAGATGCTGGGCGACGAGCGCGCGCGCGGCAGCCTTATTGGAAGGCGCGACGGCGTCTTCGAGATCGAGCAGCACGAGATCGGCGCCGCTCGCCCCGGCCTTGGCCAGCTTGCGCTCGGAATCGCCCGGCGCAAAGAGCAGCGAGCGTGCGATCAGCGGGTCGGCCATGGGTCCTCCAGGTTGCGGGCGACAGACCTAGAGCGCGGCACGCCCCGGGTAAACCGCCGGCTCGAGCCGAAGCCGCAGAGGGAGGTCCATCGGCTTCGGCTCGCTCCCGGCGCAGTGCCGCTCCGGGGGAGGAAGACGGCACGCGTTACACGCGACGCCGTTGGGAGAAGGCGGCAGTCGCAGCCTCTATTTAGGAGGGCCGGGTTCCCGTGTCCGTTCGGGGGTACTCCGCTACGGGCTTGTACCAGATCGAGTCACTTGCCGCCGCAGCATGGCTTTACGGCGCATTAACCGTGTCTACTTACCTTGTTCGTACATATTCCGGGGGGAACAGCTCTTGCGCATTCTGATCGTGGACGACGAGCCGGGGATGCACGATTCCTATCGTCGCTGCTTCGCGGTGCCTGAGGGCGATGCCGCGCTGGACGCGATGGCCGCCGAATTGTTCGGCGACGAAGCGGCCGCCGAGCCCGCGCTCCACTTCACTTGCGACCACCGGATGCAGGGGCTCGATGCCGTCGCCGCGGTCGAGGAATCGCTGCGCACCGGCGAGCGTTATTCCGTTGCCTTCATCGACGTCCGCATGCCCCCGGGTATCGACGGCAAGGAAACGGCGAAGCGCATCCGTGCGCTCGACCCGGACATCAACCTCGTCATCGTCACCGGCTATTCGGATTTCTCGCCGGTCGAAATCAGCCGCGCCGCCGGCCCCGCCGACAAGATCTTCTACATCGCCAAGCCGTTTCAGGCCGAGGAAGTGCTCCAGACCGCGACGGCGCTCGCCCGGCGCTGGACGGTCGATCTCGATCTAAAGAAGGCGATCGCTTTGCTTGAGGAACAGAAGCTCGAGCTGGCCGCCAACGAATCGCGGGCGATCCACATCGCCAATCACGACTCCCTGACCGACGCGCCCAATCGCCTCGCCTTCCTCCACGCGCTCGGCCAGGCAGTGAAGGGCGAGCATTGCTTCGCGATGGCGATGATGGATCTCGACCGCTTCAAGCTGGTCAACGACACGCTCGGCCATCTCGCTGGAGACGAACTGATCCGCATGGTTTGCGAGATCCTGCAGACGAACCTGGCCGATGGCTTCGTCGCCCGGCTCGGCGGCGACGAGTTCGCGTTGCTGATGCAGGTTTCCGGCGAGGACGAGGCGGTGATGCGCTGCGAACGGCTGCTCAAGGCCGTCAGCACCAGCTTCAAGGTGTTCGGCCATTCGGTGCAGGGCGGCGCGTCGGTGGGGCTGATCGTCGTCGAGCCCGGCAGCATCGGCGATCCGATCGACGTGATGCGCCGCGCCGATCTCGCGCTCAACGAAGCCAAACGCCAGGGCCGCGGCTGCGTGCGGGTGTTCGACGAGAGCATGGATGAATCGATCCGCTTCCGCCGCCAGATCGAGACCGGCCTTTCCGAAGCGATCGCCAAAGGCGAGCTCAAGCTCGTCTTCCAGCCGATCGTCGGCCGCGATCTCGACATCAAGGGATTCGAGGCGCTGATCCGCTGGTGCAGCCCGGAATATGGCATGGTTCCGCCCGCCATGTTCATTCCGATCGCCGAGGAATCGACTTTGATCCACGAGCTCGGCGACTGGGTGATCGACGAGGCGATTGTCGCACTGAAGCGCTGGCCCGGCCAATATGTCTCGGTGAATTTCAGCCCGCGCCAGTTCCGCCGGCACAATTTCGTCGCGCATGTCGTCGAGCGTGTCGCCAGCGCCGGGGTCGAGCCCGGCCGCTTCCAGATCGAAATCACCGAGACCGCGATCTTCGACAATGTCGAGCGTGCCGCCGAGATACTGTTCAAGCTCCGCCAGATGGGTTTCCGCATCGCGCTCGACGATTTCGGCACCGGCTATTCGTCGCTCTACAACATCCGCCGCTTCGCGCTGGATTGCCTCAAGATCGATCGCAGTTTCGTCGACGGCATGGGCCGGGAGCGCGAGAGCGCGGCGATCGTCCATTCGGTGATCCATCTCGGCCGTGCGCTCGGGATGGAAGTCGTCGCCGAAGGCGTCGAGACTCCGGCCCAGCTCGAGGCATTGCGCATCGCGGGGTGCAGCCACATGCAGGGCTATCATCTCTCGCGTCCGGTCGATGCCGAGGATGCGCTGGTGCTCGCCGGGCAAGGCAGCCTCGCGCCGCAGCCTATGTTCGAGGTCGCGGGCACCGGGACCGACGGCTGATGCCCGGCGCGGCGCGGGTGCGTCTGCCGCGGTCGCTCGGCGCCAAGCTCGTCCTGATCCTGACCGGCGTCGGGCTGCTCGGCGCGACGGCGCTGACCCTGCTGCTCGCCACCGTCATCACGCCGAACTTCAACCGGCTCGAACGCGACGCCGTCGCCGCCCATGTCGCGCGCACCCGGGCGGTGATCGAGGACCTCGCCGCCAAGGTCGAGAATGCCGTGCGCGACTACGGCGACTGGAATGCGTCGTGGGATTATATGGCCTCGCCCAGCCACGCGTTCGAGGAGGAGAGCTTCTCCACCTTGGCGATGGTCAATCTCGACATCGACGGCATGGCCTATGTTCGGCCCGACCGCTCGGTCGTGATCGCCCGCTGGATCGACGTCACGCGCGAGGCCGAGATGCCGGCGATGCGCGATGCGCTCGCCGCCGCGATCCGACGGCTCGATTTCGAAAAGGCGCTTCGTGGCCGCAGCTCGGCCGGCTTCTATCTGCGCCTCGGCGACACGCTCGCGGCGATCGGCGTGGCGCGGGTCCGCCGCAGCGACGGCAGCGGAAATTCCCGCGGCTATGTGCTGATGGCGCGCACCGTGACGTCGCAGCGGCTCAGCACGTTGCTCCAGCTCGACGCGCGCGTCGCCGCGCCGTCGGGAGAGGCAATCGTCAATGCGCACTCGTCGCGCACGCGCATCGCAGTGCCGATACCGGGCCCGGACGGCACCTCGGTCGCCTCGGCGACATATTCCGTTCCCCGCGATCTCTCGACGCTCGGTACGCGCATGCTCATTCTCGCCGTGCTGGGGTCGTCGTTGCTGCTTGCAGTGGTGCTACTCGTGCTGCGCCGGATGATCACCCGGCTGGTCCTCCGGCCACTCCATCGGGTCGAGCGCCACATGGGCGTGGTGCGCAATTCGGGCGATCTCGGCCTGCTCACCGAAGACGAGCGCGACGATGAGATCGGCAGCCTCGTGACCAGCTTCAATGCGATGCTGCGCCAGTTGAAGGATCTGCGCGAGCAGCTCGAGGTGCAGAGCTTCACGCTCGGCCGCAGCGAGAGCGCAGTCGCCGTGATGCACAATGTCCGCAATGCACTGAACCCGGTGACGACGGTGCTGAGCCAGGGCGCCGATCGCCCCTCGGCCATGGATGGGAGCAGGATCGACCGAGCGCTTGCCGAGCTCGCCGATCCGGCGTTGCCGCCCGAGCGTCGGCAAAAGCTTCTCGCCTTCGTCGCCGCCGCATTCGAAGCGATGGAGCGCGAGCGCGCGGATCGCCGCGACCAGCTCGAGGTCGGCCGCACCGCCTTGCGTCAGGTGCTCGAGATCATCGGCGAGCAGCAGGAGGCCGCCAACGAACGCCCCGCGCTCGCCGTCTGCGACATCAGCGCGATCGTCGCCCAGAACGCCACCATTGCGCGCTATTCGGGCGAGAATTCGATTGCGTTCGGCTTCCCGTCGCGGCCGCATCTCGTTCTCGCCAACCGGGTCATCCTCAGCCAGGTGGTCGGCAATCTGTTCGCCAACGCGGCCGAGGCGATCGCCGCGGCGGGAAGGGGCGGGGGCACCATCGTCGTTTCGGTTCAGCAGCGCGGGGATCGTTTGGAGATCGTCATTCGCGACGATGGCGAAGGGTTCGATCCCGCCATCACGCCGACCTTGTTCCAGCGCGGCTTCTCCACGCGCGCACACAAGTCCGGAGGACTCGGCCTCCACTGGTGCGCCAATTCGATGCTCGCGATGGACGGGTCGCTCGAACTGCAGAGCGATGGCAAGGGGTTGGGGGCGAGGGCCGTGCTGACGTTGCGCGCGGCACCGGCTGCGATGGCCGAGAACCTCGCCGCCTAAACGCTACCGTTCGCGCTGAGCTTGTCGAAGCGCCGTCCTGCTCTTCGAAAGCGCGCGGAAAGAAGGAAAAGCGGCCCTTCGACAAGGGCGAACGGTTAGGATCAGATTATCCCGCCGCCCGCTGTTCCTCGACATCCTCGCGCCGCAGATACGGTGGCACCAAATTCCTCGCCCGAAACCACTCCTGCCGTTCGGCATCGAGCGTCTCGAAATTGCCGATCACGCGACGGCACTGGGGTGCCTTGCACTGGCAGAGCATGCGCCAGTTCGACTCCCGCAATGTGGTCGAATAATCCCATGTGAGTTCCTCGCCGGCTGCGATCGCCCGCACCGCGACGAGGAACACGCCGTCCCCGGTGAAGCGCAGCCCCGCATTGGGAGCGCAGCTGTGATTGACCAGGTCGTCGAGCCGGCCGGAAGGGCCCATATAATGATCCGGCGTCACCTGGACGAAGCGATCGCTTCGCCCATGCATCAGACTTGGCACCCGATCGGCAGGCATCCGTCGTCCGGTGAATTCGAGCAACAAGTCTCCCTCCGCGAAGGGTGCGGCAGCGAAGACCGCTTTGCCGAGATGGTTGTCGCCCACTCTGAAGAGATTGTTCGAAGGAAGGTAACGGTCGAAGATGCGCAATCCGCCGCGCCGAACGCCCAGCGAGCGCACCGGATTGATCGTCGCCAGACCGATCAGGAACCAGACGCTCGCATGGCAGAGCAGCTCGACCAGAATGTAGGCGAGTTCGGCCACGCCGGGTTCGGGTCCGCGCACCGCGATCAGCAAGGTGGCGAGATCGCCGAAGGTCCATAGTCCCCAGGCGGGTGAACGCTCGCGGGCGCGGTCCGCCCACAGGCTCGCCCAGGTTGGCCAGAAGCTCACCGGAACCGCCGCGACCGCCAGCATGTGCGCCCAGAAGGCTTCGCGGAAGACCAGCCAGAGGAGCAGGGCAGTCAGGCTCGCGGCGATACAGAAGGTCTCGGTCGGCGAGGGCGGCGCCCAGGCCGAACGCCGCCAGATGCCGAGCGTCACTGCGAGGCAGGCGACTGCGGACACGGCGAACACCAGAGCTTGCGGCGCACCGGGATTGACTGCGGCATAGGTCAACGCCTCGAGCGACGTCGCGGCTGCCCAGATCAGCCAGGAAGCGCGGTTCGGCTGGACGGTATGACGGCGCAGCCCGAGCAGATAGACGGCATAGCCCGACAGGCTCAGCCCGATCGCCAGCGCAAACCAGATATCGAGCCCCAAAACGCCTCCTCCCCTAGGCGGCGTTTACCATGTTCATTGACTCTGGTCCACGCGCGACTCGTGGGGACTCCGCGAGTCGCGGTCGATCCGCATCAGATCAGGAGGAGGCGCACTCCCGCACTGCTGAAAGCACGGTATCCGCCCATTCCTTGCGGCAGATCAGCAGATCCGGGATATCGGTCGGGCGTTCATTGTATACGATCGGAGAGCCGTCGATCCGCGACGCGTGCAGCCCGGCGGCGAGCGCGACCGCGACCGGCGCGCAATTGTCCCATTGATGCTGGCCGCCGCTGTGCAGATAGATCTCGGCCTCGCCGCGGACCACCGCCATCGCCTTGGCGCCCGCCGAGCCCATACCCACCGACACCGCGCCGATCCGCTCCGCCACATCGACGCACAAGGCGCTCGGACGCGACCGGCTGACCAGCAGCCGGGGCGGCACCTGCGCCTCGGTCAAAGCCGGCGGCGTGTCGCTGGAAAGGGTCAGGCCGAGCCGCGGCAGTGCCACTGCTCCCGCCTCGGCGCGACCATCGACCGCCAATGCGACGTGCACTGCCCAGTCCTCGCGCCGCTCGGCAAATTCGCGCGTCCCGTCGAGCGGGTCGACGATCCACACCCGGCTCCGCGCCAGCCGCGCCGGATCGTCTGCCGACTCCTCGGACAGGATCGCATCCCCGGGTCTCGCGGCACGCAGCCGGTCGAGGATCAGCATATTCGCCTCGCGATCGCCGCGGTCGCCGCTCGCGCATTCCTGCTGGATGCGCAGCAGCAGCGCACCGGCTTCGGCAGCGATGTCACGGGCGAGTTCGGCGTCGGTCAAATCACCGGACTCCACGTGCCCATGATCGTCTCGACGATCCGTTCAGCCGCGGCCTCGGGGCTCTCCTTCGTCGTGTCGATCCGGATCTCCGGCCGCTCGGGCGGTTCATAGGGGCTCGATATGCCGGTGAAGTTGGCAATCTCGCCGGCGCGCGCCTTGCGATAGAGCCCCTTGGGGTCGCGCCGCTCGGCCTCGGCGATCGGCGTGTCGATGAAAATCTCGAAGAAATCGCCCTCGGGCAGCATCGCGCGGACCATCTCGCGCTCGGCGCGGAACGGCGAGATGAACGCCGTCAGCACGATCAGCCCGGCGTCGGTCATCAGCTTCGCGACTTCGCCGACGCGGCGGATATTCTCGACCCGGTCGGCATCGGTGAAGCCGAGATCGCGATTGAGCCCGTGGCGCACATTGTCGCCGTCGAGCAGGAAGCTGTGCTTGCCGAGCGCGTGGAGCTTTTTCTCGACGAGATTGGCGATCGTCGACTTGCCCGAACCGGACAGGCCGGTGAACCACAGCAAGCGTGGCTGCTGGCCCTTCTGCGCGGCGTGCGCCTCGCGGGTGATCTCGATCGCCTGCCAATGGACGTTCTGCGCGCGGCGCAGCGCGTGGTGGAGCATCCCTGCGGCGACGGTGGCGTTGCTCGCCTTGTCGATCAGAATGAACCCGCCGAGATCGTGGCTGTCGGCATAGGGCTCGAACACGATGCCACGATCGGCGGCGATCTCGGCGACGCCGATGTCGTTGAGCTTGAGCGTCCGCGCGGCGGTCTGCGCCAGCGTGTTGACGTCGATCGTGTGCTCGGGCTCGCGCACGGTGACGCTCACCGTCTGGGTGCCGAGCTTGAGCCAATAGGCGCGGCCGGGGAGGAGCTCGTTCTGGTCCATCCAGACGATCGTCGCCTTGAACTGGTCGGCGACCTGCGGCGGCGCGTCGGCGGCGGCGATGACGTCCCCGCGCGAGCAATCGACTTCGTCGGCGAGCGTCAGCGTCACCGATTCTCCCGCGCCCGCCGAGTCGCGATCGCCGTCCAACGCGACGATCCGCGCGACCTTGGTGGTTCGTCCCGACGGCAGGATCCGCACCGGGTCGCCAGGCTTGATCATGCCGCTGGCGATCAATCCGGCGAAACCGCGAAAGTCGAGATTGGGCCGGTTCACCCATTGCACCGGGAGTCGGAACGGCTTGGCGCGATCGGCCTCGGCCTCGACCTCGACCTGCTCGAGATGGTCGAGCAGGGCAGGACCTGCATACCATGGCGTGTTGGTCGACAGGCCGGTGATGTTGTCGCCCTTGAACCCGGAGATCGGGATCGGCGTGAAACCGGCGATCCCGATCGACTCCGCGAAGCTGCGATAGTCTTCGACGATCGCGTCATAGGCCGCCTGATCATAGCCGATCAGGTCCATCTTGTTCACGGCGAGCACAATGTGCCGGATGCCGAGCAGATGCGCGAGATAGGAGTGCCGTCGCGTCTGGGTGAGCACGCCCTTGCGCGCATCGATCAGGATCACCGCGAGGTCGGCGGTCGAGGCGCCGGTGACCATGTTGCGGGTATATTGCTCGTGGCCTGGCGTATCGGCGACGATGAACTTGCGCTTCTCGGTCGCGAAGAAGCGATAGGCGACGTCGATCGTGATGCCCTGTTCGCGCTCGGCGGCAAGCCCGTCGACCAGCAGGGCGAAGTCGATCTCCTGCCCCTGTGTGCCGAGGCGCTTGCTGTCGGCTTCGAGGCTGGCGAGCTGATCCTCGAAGATCATCTTCGAATCATAGAGCAAGCGCCCGATAAGCGTGGACTTTCCATCGTCCACGCTGCCGCAGGTGATGAACCGCAGCAGCGACTTGTTCTGATGCAGCGCGAGATAGGCCGAAATGTCGGATGCGATCAGCGCGTCGGGACGATAGGAGGTCATGACGCGATCCGGCAGGAGAGCCCTCTCCCCTCCGGGGAGAGGGTTGGGAGAGGGGAAGAGCGGAGAGTATGCGGCACTTGCCCCTCTCCCCGACCCTCTCCCCGGAGGGGAGAGGGAGAAGAAGTCGCGGAGCGCCCCATCAGAAGTATCCCTCCTGCTTCTTCTTCTCCATGCTCGCCGCCTGATCATGATCGATCGCGCGGCCTTGGCGTTCGGAAGTGGTGGTGAGCAGCATTTCCTGGATGACGTCCTCGAGCGTCGCGGCCTCGCTCTCGACCGCGCCGGTCAGCGGATAGCAGCCGAGCGTGCGGAAGCGTACCGACCGCTCGACCGGGGTCTCACCAGGTCGCAGCCGGAACCGCTCGTCATCGACCATCAGGATCAAGCCATCACGCTCGACCGTCGGGCGCGGCGCGGCGAAATAGAGCGGGACGATCTCGATCCCCTCGGCGAGGATATATTGCCAGATGTCGAGCTCGGTCCAGTTCGAGATCGGGAAGACCCGCATGCTCTCGCCCTTGTTTTTCCGCGCGTTGTAGAGGTGCCAGAGCTCGGGGCGCTGGTTCTTCGGATCCCAGCGGTGACTGGCGGTGCGGAACGAGAAGACACGTTCCTTGGCGCGGCTCTTCTCCTCGTCGCGCCGCGCACCGCCGAACGCCGCGTCGAAGCCGTATTTGTCGAGCGCCTGTTTGAGCCCTTCGGTCTTCCACAGATCGGTGTGGAGGCTGCCATGATCGAACGGATTGATCCCCTGCGCCAGCGCCTCCGGATTGCGGTGCACGATGAGCTCCATCCCCGCCGCCTCCGCGGCCCGGTCGCGCAGCTCGTACATCGCCTTGAACTTCCACGTCGTGTCGACATGGAGCAGCGGGAAGGGCGGCGGCGCGGGGTAAAAGGCCTTTTTGGCAAGGTGCAGCATGACTGCACTGTCCTTGCCGATCGAATATAACATCACCGGACGCTCGGCCTCTGCGACGACCTCGCGCAGGATATGGATGCTCTCGGCCTCGAGGCGCTGAAGATGGGTGAGGGAGGAAGACGACAATTCTGGTCCCACTGACACGGCGCGCGGCTAAAGCTTCGTGAACCTTCTACCGCTATTTGAGCGTGGATGTAGGGGGCAGGGGGGCCGCTTTGCGAGGCGTTCCTAATTCGGCGCGGAGAAGAAAAATTGTCAGCGCATTTTCGTCGCAGCGGTGATCGCCGGCCGGAGCCGCACGGGGTCAAGGGGATCATTCTCGCCGGCGGCTCGGGAACGCGGCTCTATCCGGCGACCTTGTCGATCTCGAAGCAGCTGCTGCCGGTCTTCGACAAGCCGATGATCTATTACCCGCTCTCGGTGCTGATGCTCGCCGGAATCCGCGACATATTGATCATCTCGTCCCCGCGCGATCTGCCGATGTTCGAGGCGCTGCTCGGCGATGGCGCCGCCTTCGGGATCACGATCAGCTATGCGGAACAGCCCAGCCCCGACGGGCTGGCCCAGGCGTTCCTGATCGCAGAGACGTTCCTCGAGGGCGGTCCTGCCGCGCTGATCCTCGGCGACAATATCTTTCACGGCGACGCGATCGGCGCGAAGGGGCACATGGCGGCGACGGCTGCCGCGGCAGGTGGTGCCACGGTGTTCGCCTATCAGGTCGAGGATCCCCAGCGCTATGGGGTGGTCAGTTTCGATCCCGATAGCGGCCGTGCCACGAGGATCGTCGAGAAGCCGGAGAAGCCGGAATCCCGCTGGGCGGTCACCGGCCTCTATTTCTTCGACCGCGACGTCACTGCGATCGCGCGTACCCTTGAGCCCTCGCCACGCGGCGAGCTCGAGATCACCGACCTGATCCGGGTTTACCTGGAGCGCGGCGATCTCACCGTGAACCGCTTGGGGCGCGGCTATGCCTGGCTCGACACGGGCACGCACGACAGCCTGCACGAAGCCGGCGCGTTCGTCCGCACGATCGAACATCGTCAGGGCATCAAGATCGCCTGCCCCGAGGAGATCGCCTTCGATCTCGGCTATCTCCGCGCCGACCAGATGCTCGCGCGCGCCGCGTTGATGGGGAAGACCGGCTATGCCGATTATCTCCGTCGTTGCGTGCAGGACGCGGCATGATCCGGCGGGTTCTCGTCACCGGCGGGGCCGGGTTCATCGGGTCCGCCGTGTGCCGGCGGCTTGTCGGACGGGGCTATCACGTCGTCTGCCTCGACAAGCTGACCTATGCGGGCAATCGCGCCTCGCTTCGTGACGTCGAGGCCGAACCCAATTTCCGCTTCGTCCACGCGGACATTTCCGACACGCAAACCGTCCTGCGCCTGCTGCGCGACGAGGAACTGCAAGGGATCATGCACCTTGCCGCGGAAACCCACGTCGATCGCTCGATCGACTCTCCTGCGGCGTTCGTCGAGACCAATGTCGTCGGCACCGTCCGACTGCTCGACGCTGCACTCGCCTATTGGCGCACGCTTCCGGCCCGTGCCCGCGAGCATTTCCGCTTCCACCATATCTCGACCGATGAAGTGTTCGGCGATCTTCCGTTCGACAGTGGCGTGTTCACGGAGGCTACGCCCTATGCGCCGTCTTCGCCTTATTCCGCATCGAAGGCCGCGTCGGATCATTTCGTCCGCGCGTGGCAACAGACGTACGGCCTGCCGGTGGTACTCTCCAATTGCTCGAACAATTATGGCCCGTGGCATTTTCCCGAGAAGCTGATCCCTTTGACCATCCTCAACGCGCTCGAAGGCAAGGCCCTGCCGGTCTACGGCCGGGGCGAGAATGTCCGGGACTGGCTGTATGTCGACGATCATGCCGAGGCGCTGGAGACGATATTGACGCGCGGGCGCGTCGGCGAGACCTATCTGATCGGCGGCCGGACCGAGGCGACCAATCTGAAGGTGGTGGAGAGCGTTTGCGACATTCTCGACGTGCGTGCGCCGCTGCCGGGCG
The DNA here is from genome assembly GCA_032334595.1 of Sphingomonas psychrotolerans. Taxonomy (GTDB): domain Bacteria; phylum Pseudomonadota; class Alphaproteobacteria; order Sphingomonadales; family Sphingomonadaceae; genus Sphingomonas; species Sphingomonas psychrotolerans_A. The sequence continues at coordinate 371,296 of JALMLT010000003.1, forward strand.
TGCGACGGCGCTCGCTGATCACGTTCGTCGCCGACCGTCCCGGACATGACCGCCGCTATGCGATCGACCCGGCAAAGGTGGAGCGCGAACTGGGCTGGACGCCGCGCGAGAGCTTCGCATCGGGTCTGATGCGCACGGTCGAATGGTATCTCGCCAATCGCGACTGGTGGGAGCCGATCCGCGCCTCGAACTATGGCGGCGAAAGGCTGGGCAAGGTCGCCTGATCAGACTGTCCGGGGCTTGCCCACACCCACCAGTGTCAGCCCCGCACGTTCGGCTTCGACGCGCGGGTAGATGTTGCGCAGATCGACGAGCAGCGGAGTGCTGAGCGTGCTGGCGATCCGGCCGAGATCCAGCGCGCGGAACTCATCCCACTCGGTGACGATCACCAGGGCATCGGCGCCCTCGGCGGCCACATAGGGATTGGGGCAGAATTCGACGCCCTGCAGCATCGACTGTGCCTGCTCGACGCCCTCGGGATCGTATGCGCGCACCGTGGCGCCTGCATCCTGCAGCGCGGCGATCACGGAAAGGCTGGGGGCATCGCGCATGTCGTCGGTGTTGGGCTTGAAGGTGAGGCCGAGCACCGCGACGGTCTTTCCATGCGCGTCGCCGCCCATTGCCTTGATCACCTTCCGCCCCATCGCACGCTTGCGGGCATCGTTCACCTGGACGGTGGCTTCGACGATGCGCTGCGGCGCCTCGTGGTCCGCCGCGGTCTTGAGCAGGGCCAGCGTATCCTTGGGGAAGCACGAGCCGCCATAGCCGGGACCGGCATGCAGGAACTTGCCGCCGATGCGATTGTCCATGCCGATCCCGCGCGAAACTTCCTGCACGTCGGCGCCCACCGCTTCACACAGGTCCGCGATCTCGTTGATGAAGGTGATCTTGACCGCGAGGAAGGCGTTGGCCGCGTATTTGATCAGCTCCGAAGTGCGGCGGCCGGTGAACAGCAAAGGCGCGTTCTGATTGAGCGACAAAGGCCGGTAGATCTGCCGCATCACGTCCCGCGCGCCTTCGTCGTCAGTACCGACGACCACCCGGTCCGGGCGCTTGAAGTCCTCGATCGCCGCGCCCTCGCGCAGGAATTCGGGATTGGACACGACCTTGGCGCCGCTGTCGGGCGCGACCTCGGCGATGATCCGCTCGACTTCGTCGCCGGTGCCCACCGGCACGGTGGACTTGGTAACGATCACGCTGGGTCCGGTGAGGTTTTCGGCGATCTCGCGTGCCGCCGCGTACACATAGGACAGGTCGGCGTGCCCGTCGCCGCGTCGGCTCGGCGTGCCCACAGCGATGAACACCGCATCGGCATCGCGCACGCCTTCGGCCAGATCGGTGGTGAAGGTCAGGCGTCCGGCCTTCACGTTCGACGCCACCAGCTCGGCCAGCCCGGGCTCGTAGATCGGCATCACATTCTGGTGGAGCAGTTCGATCTTGCGCGCGTCCTTGTCGACGCAGACGACCTCGTGGCCGAAATCCGAGAAGCAGGCGCCGGAAACGAGGCCGACGTAGCCAGTGCCAATCATCGCAATGCGCAAGGTCCGTTCCCTCTGCAGTGAAGATCACAGCGCCCTTAACCAACCAGCGTTGCAGGGCAAGTGCGGCAACCGTGTGGTGGCCTTTGGCGGTGCGCGCGCGAAGCGGACGGGCACAAAAAAAGCGGCCAGATCCCCCCAGCCGCTTTCCGGTAATTGCCCGGGCCGGTCAGCGCGCCTTCACTGCTGAAGTCGCCTCACCGCCGGCCCGGCAGTGACGAAAAGTCAGAACGGACGGATATCTTCGCCCGTGCTCTTTTCGCGAAAAAGAAGGCTGAACGCGAACATCGTTGATCTCCCATCGTGCGCAGGTCGCGCAATTCGAGTGGTTAAAAGGAGATTAACGACGAAGCAATCCGGAATTCTGCGGAGCCAATGCCGCCTGTGAACGTTCTCGCCCCGCGTCTGGCTTAACCGTTCCTTCAAGGGTCGGACGCTAGGTGAAGGCACATGTCGGGTGGGTCTGAGCCTTCGGTGCCCAAGGGGGATGCCGCGCCACGCGCGGTGGTGTGCTCCGCGGAAGCAATTGAAATAGCTGCGAAAACGCATGCGCAGCTTGGGCCGGACGCGCGCGTGCGGAACCCGGCCGCTGCCGTTCCGGATCAATCTGGCGAGCCGTCGATCACGCCCTCCGCGAGCAGCAAGCACGCACGATGCGGGTCTGGTTATTGGCGGATTCTGTCCCAATGTGAGATCGTGAACTTCGCGACTTTGCGCCGCCATCTCGGCCGGCCGCGCGCGGATGCCCTGATTCTGGACGTTGGGGCGCGAATCGCCGAACTGCTTCCGGATGTCCGGATCCTGACTGCAGGCCGTGCATTGATCGAGATCGGGTTCGAGCGCGAGACCCCGGAGAGAGGGGCGGCGGACATCGACCGGTTGCGCAAGGCGCTTGCGCGTCCGTTCGATCTCGAGGGCGAGGCGTATCAGCTCCAGATCCAGTTCGGGGTCGCCGCGGCGCCGAGCGAGGATTGCGATGATGTCCGGCTGACCGAAGCTGCCGAATCCGCGCTCGAACAGGCCCGCACCGAAAAGCGCGTGATCTTGCGCGACCTGTCGCGCGCCGATCTCGCCTTCGACCGGCTGACGCTGATGCGCGAGCTGCCGCGGGCGATCGCCGAGGGTGAGATGTTCCTGCAATACCAGCCCAAGGTGCATGTCCGGCGGCAGGAAATTGCCAGCGCCGAGGCATTGGTGCGGTGGCAGCATCCGCAACGCGGATTGATCCTGCCGGGCGATTTCATTTCGGTCGCGGAAGAGGCCGGCGAAATCGGCGCGCTGACGATGTGGACGCTGCGCCAGGTGATCGCCGATCAGAAGCGTCTCGCCGCCGAAGGCCGCGACCTGACCCTGTTCCTCAATATCTCGGGAATGCTTCTCGCCGACGCCGAGTTCGTGAAGGAAGCCTGCGCGATCGTCTCGGCCAGCGGAGCCAGACTCGGCTTCGAAATCACCGAGACGGCAGTGATCCGCGATCCCGACAGCGCGATCCGGCATCTCCAGACCTTCGCCGATATCGGGGTGCAACTCGCGATCGACGATTACGGCGCCGGCCTTTCGTCGCTCGCCTATCTCAAAAGGCTGCCGGCCAACGAACTCAAGATCGACAAGATGTTCGTGATGCAGCTGACCTCGAGCAATCGCGATCCGCTGATCGTCCGCTCGACGATCGATCTCGCGCACGCGCTCGAGATGGAAGTCACTGCCGAAGGCGTCGAGACGCCGTCTGCGCTGGCACTGCTCAGTGTCATGGGATGCGACATGGTGCAGGGATTCCTGCTCTCGCGGCCGCTCGGCTTCGAGGCTTTCCGCAAATATCTGGCCGACGAGGCCCATCTCGCCAGCGCGACCAACGTGCAGTCGTTTATCCGGCCCGAAAGCTTCTGGAAGCGCGCGTGAAGCGCGCACTCGCTTTCGCGCTGGCCCTGGTCGCGAGCCATCCTGCGGTCGCCGCCGAATCCGAATTCCCCAGGCCGCTCGAGGTGCAGATCGACGCGGCCAAGGATAGCATGATGGCCGATCAGGCGCAGGCGCTCCGCCATGTCGCCCTGATCGATGCCATGGCCCGCCGGATCCCCGACCGACGCCAGCGTATCCTGGCGCTGGCCACCGCACGCTGGCTCGGCGCGGAAGCACATCTGCGCAGCAATGGTGCGGATCGCGCGGCGCCGTTGCTCGAGGACGCGCTCAGGCTCATCGGCAATGTGGCTGGGCCCACCAAGCTCCGCGGCGACCTGCTGATGTCGCAGGGCGTTCTGCACACGCAGCGCAACGCGCCCGTCGAGGCCTTGGCCAATTATCAGGAAGCCTTTCGGGTGTTCGCTGCAGTCAAGGCACCCCGCAGCCAGGCGATCGCGCTTCAGAATATCGGCGCGCTGTACAGCATGGCCAACGACGATCGTCGCGCCGAGCAATATTACCGGCAGGCTACCGAGGTTTACGACGGCGATCCCGCCCTGTCGCTTTCGCTCCGAAACCGCCGCGGCAACATTCTCGCGACGCTCAATCGCTTCGTCGAAGCCGAGAAAGAATATGAAGCCGCGCTCGCAATCGCGCGGCAACTCGATGCGCCGCTGCTCGAGGCCCGGGTCCTCGTCAACCTTGCGCGGAACCAGGTCGATCTCAAGCATTTCGACGCAGCGGACCGCACGCTCGCGCGCGGGTTCAAGCTCGCCCAGGACGCCGATGCCGATCTTCTGCGCCGCCATCTTCTCGCCACTGCGGCAAGGCTGGCATCGGAGCGGGGCGACAAGGCGGCAGCCGTCCGTCTGATCGAGCAATGTTTCGCCGGCGTGGACCTGACCAAAACCACCGGCGATTTCCGGATCTCGCATTCCTTCGCCTATGACATTCTGCGCGACGCTGGTGCGCCGAAGCTGGCGCTGGCGCATCTTCAGGCGATGAAGCGGCTCGACGACGAGGCCACCAAGGTCGCCACTTCCACGTCCGCGGCGCTGATGGCCGCCCGCTTCAATTATGCCGAGCAACAGACGCGCATCCAGACGCTCAAAGCCGACGAAGCCCGCAACACCGCCGCGTTCCAGCGCACCCTGTTCCTGAGCATCGGCGGCGCCACGCTCGTCATCATCGCGCTGCTCAGCTTCGGTCTCGTGACGTTGCGTCGCAGCCGCAATCAGATCCGCGCGACCAACATCGTGCTGGGCGACACCAACCTCGCGCTCGAAAAGGCGCTCAAGGCCAAGACCGAGTTCCTCGCCACCACCAGCCACGAAATCCGCACGCCGCTCAACGGCATTCTCGGCATGACACAGGTGATGCTAGCCGATCCGAAGCTCGAGGCTGCGACGCGCGACCGCATCGAGATCGTCCACGGCGCCGGCGTCACGATGCGCAGCCTCGTTGACGACATCCTCGACGTCGCGAAAATGGAGACCGGCAACCTCACCGTCGAGGCCGCGCCGATGGACCTGTGCGCGATGCTGCGCGACGTCACGCGACTTTGGGACGAACAGGCGCGCGGCAAGGGGCTGACCTTCCGGCTCGAGCTCAGCCATGCGCCCGTCTGGATCGTCAGCGACGCGGGTCGCCTGCGCCAGATCGTGTTCAATCTGCTGTCCAACGCGATCAAGTTCACCGCGCGCGGCGGCGTGACTCTTCGCGTCCTCGCCGAGGGGGAGGGAGAAGCGCGCCGTCTCCGCTTCGTCGTCACTGACACCGGCATCGGCATTCCCGCCGAGAAGTTCGAGGAAGTCTTCGAATCGTTCCGCCAGGTCGACGCCGGCACGACCCGCAAGTTCGGCGGCACCGGGCTGGGCCTGACCATCTGCCGCAATCTCGCCCGGGCGCTGGGGGGCGAAATCTCGGTGGAAAGCGTCGAAGGTCAGGGAACCGCATTCACCGTCGATCTGCCACTCGTCCTCGCCGAAGCGCCTGCCGGTGCGGCGAGCGGTGACCGGCGAAGCGGGCTCGACATGGTCATCCTAGATCGCAATCCGATCGCGCGCAGCATGCTGCGCACCTTGCTGGAGCCGCGGGTCGCTTCGCTGCGCTTTGCCGGGACATTCGAGGAAGCGCATGCGTTGATCGCCGAAACCCCCGCCGCACGCCTGCTGGTGGACGAGGCGACCCTCAAGGCAGGCGAAGGCGATCCCATGCAAAATTTGGAGAAACTCGCGGCCGCCGTCGCTCCGGGCAACAGCGCGGTGCTCTGGATGAGGCCCGATGGCGACGTTCGCGCGCAGCTTCTCGTAACCGGTATCGCCCATATCGTCGAAAAACCGGTGTCGGGGGCGGCGCTGATCGCCGCACTCGTTCCGCGGGCGGAAGAAAATTTGGACGCGGGCGGCGGCGACCGTCTTGTGTCCCAGGCGGCTTAGCGCGATAGCACAGTTTATATGATAAAAACGGTCGCAGAGATTCACTCCGTCCCTCGCGGCGGCAATCCATGAACATCCTCTTCATCGAGGACGATCCGATGAATCGCCGGGTCGTGAAGGACATGCTGGACGTCGCTGGCGCGACCATGGCCGAGGCGAGTTGGGCCGAGGAAGGCCTCGAGAAGATCGACGCCGAGAATTTCGACGTCATACTCGTCGATTTGCGCATGCCCGGCACCGACGGCTTCGAGACGATCCGACGCATCCGCGCGCGCGGCGACGAGAAGGGCGAACTGCCGATCATCGTCGTGACCGCCGATACCGCGATCGACTTGCGCGAGCGCTGCATCGCGCTCGGCGCCGACGACGTGCTGTTCAAGCCGGTGGCGATGGACGCGTTGTTCGATTCGATCGGCCGCGTGCTCGCGACCCGCAGCGGCGGAATCCTTGGCTAGTCCTCCAGAATGCGCGAATGCTTCGCGGTGTCGCGCATCCGGAGATAGGTGATCAGCGAAATCCCGATCATCGCAGTGACGTACCAGTAGAAGCCGCGCTCCCAGCCGGCGTCCTTGAACCACAAGGCGACATATTCCGCCGTGCCGCCGAACAGCGCATTGGCGAGCGCGTAAGGCAGGGCTACTCCCAGGGTGCGAATATGCGCGGGGAACAGTTCGGCCTTCACCACGGCGTTGATCGAAGTGTAGCCGGTGACGATCACCAGCGCGCCGAACATGATCAGAAAGGCCGCGAACGGACTGTGCACGCTCTCGAGCGTTGTGAAGATCGGCCAGGTCAGCAGCACGCCGAGAACGCCGAACCCGACCATCAGCGGCTTGCGTCCGATCCGGTCCGACAGCGCGCCGGCGAGCGGCTGGATCAGCATGAAGCCGAACAAGGCCGCCGCGTTGATCTGCGACGCGGTCGCGCGATCAAAGCCCGCGGTGTTGACGAGGAATTTCTGCAGGTAGATCGAATAGGCGTAGAATGCGAGCGTACCGCCGGCGGTGAGCAGCATCACCACCGCGGCCTCGCGCGGGTGCTCGCGGAACAAGGCGAATAGCCCCGATCGCCCCGCGTCGCCGCGCGCATTCTCGAAGCTTTCGGTCTCCGCCAGCCGCCGCCGCAGCCAGAAGACGAGCACCGCCAGACCGCCGCCGATCGCGAACGGGATCCGCCATCCCCAGACGTCGAGATCGGCCTCGCTCAGGCTCGCCTGCAGGATCAGCAGCACCAGCAGAGCGACGAGCTGGCCCGAGATCAGCGTGACATATTGGAAGCTCGAGAAGAAGCCGCGATGCCTCTTGCCGGCCATTTCCGAGAGATAGGTCGCGCTCGCCCCATATTCCCCGCCGACCGAAAGCCCCTGCAGCAGCCGCGCGACCACCAGCAAGATCGGCGCCGCCGCGCCGATCGTCTCGTAGCCGGGCGTCAGTGCGATGATCAGTGATCCGGCGCACATCAGCGTGACCGACAACGTCAGACCCGCCTTGCGCCCGTGGCGATCGCCATAGACTCCCATCAGCCACCCGCCGACCGGTCGCATCAGAAAGCCGACCGCGAAGACGGCGGCGGCGTTCAGCAGCTGCGCGGTCTGGTCGCCCTTGGGGAAAAAATGCGGTGCGAAATAGAGCGTGAACGCCGAATAGGCGTACCAGTCATACCATTCGACGAGATTGCCGGCCGACCCGCCGAGGATCGAACGCAGGCGATGCGGACGCGCAGGTGCGGGAGATGCCATCGCCTCGCACTATAACGGCGCCCCGCCTGCCGGGAAGTGGTACATAGGAAAACCAGGTCAGACGGGGCGCCTCGGCCGGCGCGGGATGCCGGCTGCTCCACCCCCGTGGAGCTCCTTATTTGGGATGGGACTTTCCTGGCCACCGTTCGCCCTGAGCTTGTCGAAGGGCCGTTCCTCTTCTCGTGAGGGCGAAGAAGCAGTGCTTCGACAAGCTCAGCACGAACGGTGTGACGGTGTACCCATCTTTACCGCGCCAATCCGATCACTGCGCTGGCGGTGTATCCAGCCGCAGCGTTGCCGCGCATCACCGGCGTCTGCTGGGCGATCTCTGCGCTGCTGTTGTCGCCGAACACATTGTCGCCCGACAGCGACACGCCGGCCAGATTTCGCACGCTCGCGCCGTAGCCGCTGGCATTGTTGTAGACATCGCTGCACGCAGCCGCCGGCATCGCCAGCTGCGAAACCAAGGCCGCATAACGCCCGCTCGTCGCGTTACTCAGGCTCGAGAAGATCTCGAAATGCACGTGCGGCCAGCGGCCGGCATAACAGCCGGGGAAGATCGTAGTGAAGCGAACCTCGCCATTGGCGTCGGTCACCCCTATGCCGCGCAGATAGCTCTCGTTCGGCAGGTCGTAGAGCGAATAACGGCCGTCGCGGTCACAATGCCAGAGATAGACGGCATAGCCGGCGAGCGGCGCGCAGGCCGCGTTGACGTTGACCACCGTCAGCGTGAGCGTCACCTCCACGCCCGGGGCGACAGCGGTCGACGATCCGATGAAGCTCGAACGGATGTCGCTGCGCACGATGTTGGCAGCAGTGAGAGCGTTCGAGGTGAGCCCGCTTGACATATTGGTGCCGTCGGCGGGGTAGGGGCCGTTGGTCTCCGCAGGGTCGGCGACGCACCCTGCAGTCGGGGTCGGCGTCGATGTCGGGCTCGGCGTAGGCGTGGCGCTCGTGCTCGGCGTTGGTGTGGGAGTTACCACTGCTCCCGTGTCGGTGCCGCCGTCGCAGGCAGTCAGCAGTGCGCCGGTGCCCGCGGCGGCGAACCAGCGCAATGCCCGCCGGCGGCTGGCGAGGGCGTTGATAACCTGCAGGTCATGGCCGAGGCCGAGATCGTGGTCGTCGTGAAGATCTGGCAATGCGGGCTCCTGCTTTGTTGGCAGCAGCAATGGCGGCCCCGGCGCGCAGGCGGATTTCGCGACCTGGCCGAATATTTCACCACGTCGCAATCTGCGGGTCACCCCGCCGGCAGCCTGACCCGCACCCGCCCGCCACCAGCATCCCGGTTCTCGAGCAGCACTTCCCCGCCATGCGCCTCGGCAATCGAGCGCACGATCGCCAGCCCCAGACCCGTGCCGCCTGTCGCACGATTGCGCGAACCCTCGCCGCGGACGAACGGCGCGAACAACGCTTCGGCGCGGCCCGCGGGGAAGCCCGGGCCTTCGTCCTCGACCAACACCTCGGCCCAGCCCCCCGACACCGACCAGCACAGGCGCGCACGGTCGCCATAGCGCACGGCATTCTCGACCAGATTGGCGAACAGCCGGCGCAGCGCGACCGTGTCGCCGTCGATGACGACACGCGGGCCGAGATCGACCTCGACCGGCAAGCCCGCCGCGGCGAGATCGTCACCGAGGCTCTCGATCAGGCTGCCGAGATCGAGCCGCGCGTGCTGCTCGCGGCTGCGGTCGTCCCGCGTGAAGCGCAGCACCGCGCCCAGCATCGCGCGCATCTCGTCGATGTCGGCGGAAGCGCGGTCACGCGCCGCCTCGGGCAATTGCTCGACCCAGAAGGCGATGCGCGAAAGCGGGGTGCCGAGGTCATGGGCAATCGCCGCGAGCATCGCAGTGCGTCCTTCGGCCTGCTGGAGGATCCGGTCCTGCATCGCCTCGACGGCTTCGGCGAGTTCGCGCACTTCGCGGGGGCCGCCGCGTGGAATCGCCGGCCGCGCCCCGAGCCGGGCGCGGGTGGCCGCATAAGCGAGTTCGCGGATCGGACGCGAGATCCGCCGTGCGACATACCAGGCGAGTACCGACAGCACCGCGAGCGTGATCAGCATTCCCGCGAGCCGCCGGAAATGCCAGCTCGTGAAGGTCGGCGGCGGCGCCGTCGAGACGATGATCCAGCCGTCGCCGTCGCGCCGCCCTACCGTGAAGCTGCCGCGAATGTCGCTGTCCGGGTCATGCGGCGGAAATTCGTAGAGCCCGTGCACGCTTGCGGCGGGCGCCGGTATCAGTGCGGCGATCGCCGCGTCGCGCTCGGGTGAGGGCTGTTCCTCGCTGCGACCGAACCGGTCCTCATCAATGTGGGTGACTTCGATCCCTCGCGCATTGTCCGGCACCGCGCCGGTACGCAGTGCCTCCGCCACGCGTGCGACGGGCACCGGACGGAACCAGGGCGGCGGCCCGCTGAACATCGATGTGAACTGCACCGTCGTGGCGATCAGCGCCGCAGCGATCACCAGCAGCACAATCGGGACGGTGATCGAGCGGGCGCGTCTCACGCCGACACTTCGGCGACGAACATATAGCCTTCGTTGCGGATCGTGCGGATAAGCTCCTCGCGGCCGGGACGGGCGAGCTTCTTGCGGAGGCGGCTCATCTGGACGTCGATCGCGCGGTCGAAATGCTCGGCCATCGGCCCGCGCGAAAGATCGAGCAGCATGTCGCGGGTGAGCACGCGCCTCGGCCGCTCGACCAGAGCCAGCAGCAGCCGGAACTCGCCGTCCGAGAGGTTGATGATAACGTGTTCGGGATCGTAGAGCTGCCGCGCCACCGGATCGAGCCGCCAGCCGGCGAAACGCAGGAAACTGCGCTCCGGAATCCTCGCTGCCGCCTTGCCCTCGCTGCCGCCGCTGCGGCGCAGCACCGAGCGGATCCGCGCCAGCAGTTCGCGCGGATTGGCCGGTTTGGCGACATAGTCGTCCGCGCCCATTTCGAGCCCGACGATGCGATCGACATCCTCGCCGATCACCGAATGGAGGATCACGGCGGGGCCGGATACGCGATCGAGCGAGCGCAGGATGGTCAGCCCGTCCTCGCCGGGCATCATCAGGTCGAGCACGATCAAGGCATATTGATGCGCCGCGACCGCCTCGCGCATTTCTGCACCGCCGGCGGCGGTGTCTACGACATAGCCGTGCTGCGACAGGAAGCCCGCGGTCAGTTCGCGGATTCCGGGGTCGTCGTCGACGATGAGAAGGCGCGTCTCGAGATCCAGGGCGTAAGCTAGCTGCATGCGGTTGGAATGGCGGAAGAACCTATCGCCCGCGTTGCACGGCTGCAATGCGGTGTAATGTGGGGGCGCTGTGGCTTTCGAGGCACAGGCATTTGGCGCATTCCGGCCGAGATTCTCGCCCGTATGCCGCCTCGGACCTTGAAAATTTGGATTCACGCTGATAGGTGGCCCCGATCACGCCGAAGCCCGCGCTCCGGCGAACCCTATTCTATTGTATCGAGATCGGAGCTGTACGGCCTTATGCAAATCATCGTTCGCGACAATAACGTCGACCAGGCGCTGCGCGCGCTCAAGAAGAAGCTGCAGCGTGAGGGCGTCTATCGCGAGATGAAGCTCCGCCGTCATTACGAGAAGCCCAGCGAGAAGCGTGCTCGCGAGCGTGCTGCCGCGGTGCGCCGTGCCCGCAAGCTCGAGCGCAAGCGCGTGGAGCGTGACAGCGCCCGGTAAGAAGGTTGCGCTCCGGCGCAGCTTCCTACGCCTCTGTGCGCAAAGATCGCAAAGTTTGACGGCGGAACGCCGATTTGGGGATGACTGAATGTCCGTGACCGCCGTTCCGCTCCAGCCTGTCAAGCGGGCCTATAAGGTCTGGCTGTGGATCGGCGTGTTGCTGGCGATCGCGCTGGCCACCGGTCTCGCCTGGCTTGGCACGCGCGAGCAGGTCGCCGCCAAGGGCACCGACGCGCAGTTCCTCGCATGGAACAAGAGCCGTGCCGGGGTCCAGACGACTGCGTCGGGTCTCCAGTATCAGGTGCTCGAGCCGGGTGAAGGCGCGACGGCCGGCGAAGGCGACTATGTCGTCGCCAATTACGAGGGCCGCTTTCGCGACGGCCGCGTGTTCGACAAAAGCGAGCGCGCGGTGCCGTTCCCGGTTCAGCAGGGAAGCGCGATCCCAGGCTTCCTCGAAGGTCTGAAGCTGATGAAGAAGGGCGGCAAATACCGCCTGTGGATCCCGTCCAATCTCGCTTACGGCGCTCCGGGCGTGCAGAGCCCTGATCCCGAGCGCGTTCCGCCCGACGCGATGCTGGTGTTCACCGTCAGCCCGGAGCGTGTCCTCCCCGCCGCCGTCGTCCAGCAGATGATGATGCAGCAGATGATGCAGCAGCAACAGCAGCGGCAGGGCGGGGCGGGTGGCCCACCGCCGGGGGGAGCTGGTCCCCCACCTCAAGGTGCTCCTGTTCAGTAGTGCTTTCGCCCCGGCCTCGGCCGGGGTTTTTATTTCTGGTATTTGACCGCCAAACTCCGCCCCGCTTCAGCAGGCGGTATCGAGCACCCATCGTTCTCCGCCCTCGAACCCCATTGCGGTCAGCTTGCCGCTTGAATAGGCGCCCGTATCGATACCGATACGGTGGGCGCGAATGTCGACGTCGTCGGTGATCGTGTGACCATGCACAATGATCTTCTCGAACCCGTCGCGATGGTCGAGAAACTCGTTCCGGATCCAGCGCAGATCGCTCGCGCGCTGCTGCTCCAGCGGATGGCCTGGCCGCACTCCGGCGTGCACGAAAGCGAAGTCGCCGGCGATGATCAGGTCCTCGAACGCGCTCAGGAAGGTGCGATGCGACTCCGGCACACGCTCGAGAAGAAGCGCAAGCAGTTCGGAATAATCGCAGCTGCGATATTCCTCTTCGCTGATGCCGTAGCTGAGGATCGTTTCTCGCCCGCCGATCCGAATGAAGAACGCGAGCGCCTTCAGGTCACCCGATAACGCCTTCAGGAAGACCTCTTCGTGATTACCGAGCAAGAACTGGCAGTTCCTCGGGCCAGCCGCTACCTGCATCGCCCGCTCAATCACCTGTGCAGAGCTCGGTCCGCGGTCGATCAGGTCGCCGAGAAACACCAGCCGGGACTGTGCAGGCCCCCGTGTGACGTCGTCCGCGTCAATCTGCGCCAGCAGCGCATCGAGGAGGTCGGCACGGCCATGTATGTCACCGATCGCGTATATTCTCTGACCGGCGGGCACTTTGCTCACGAGCGCCGGTGGTGCTGCTGCGCGGCGACGGAAAAGCTGTCCAATCATTGGCAATCACGTTTCGAGGGAGCGATTGCCAGCCCCTATTCCATGCCACGCCTGTATCCAAGCTGTATGGTTGCTACAGCGTGTCGAGTACCACCCAACGCGCCGTTGCGCGCAATATCGTCAGAAACAAAAATGGCGGCCCTTTCGGACCGCCACCTTCGTAACTCCGGATAATCCGAACAGCTTAGTTGCTGTCGGGATCGTCGTCGTTGTTGGCCAGCGCCACTGCGCCGCCGATGATCGCGGCGGTCGCGAGGACGCCGATGATCACTGCCGGGGCCAGTTCGCTATCCTTTTCGCTCGCCGTCGAGGCGCGCGAAAGCGACAGCTTGGAGGCCGGAGCCGCCACGACCGGGGTGGCGGCCATCGTAACGACCGCAGCCGCCGTAAGAAGCTTTGACAACATTATTCTACTCCCTCTTCGAGCTCCGGTGCTCTCGTCAGGCGATCCTATGACATAGGAGCCCGCTGACGGCAACACCTGAAAATCCGAGCTCACGACAAACGTAGCGATGCCGTTGCTCGGAGGCAACACTGGTCCAGTTAGTCCGAACTCTCTGCTCACAACGTGGACCCGTGCTGTGAGCGCGCGCAGTTTTATAACGCGCTGCAGCATTAGTGCCAAGGGGGTTAACGCCAGGTAATTCGGAAATGCTGGAAACGAAGCGGAGCCGCGCCATCTCGGTCCGTCGATTACCGCGGTGGCGGTTTGCTGTAAGCCTGACGGTGTGACTAAAGGAGCCATGGTTCGTTTCCCCCGCAGCGCGACTCGGTATCTTGGCAAATTCCTGACCTTCCTGTTGGGGGCGGCTTTGGGTGTCGGCGGTCTCTCGCCGCCGGTTCACGCGAATCAGACTGCCGATGTCTTCGAGGCTGTCCGGAAAGCCGACCTCGATCTCGGTCTCATCGGATGGAAGCTGGCGGTCGCCAATGCAGCGCTCTGTGACCGGGTTGAGCCGGGGCTCGGCCTTCAACTGCACACGCTTGATCAGTTCGATGCCTCGTCGCGCGAGTCGGCGCAGAAGCACTTCAAATTTGCGACGGCGGTTGCCGTTGAAGGGGTGTTTGCCGGCAGCCCGGCCGAGCGGGCCGGTCTACGCCCGGACGATTCGCTCGTTCGCGTCGGCAGCGTCGATATCGCTGCGATCGCCGGAAGAAGCGGGACGACAGAGCGTCTCGTCGCAACCCAACTGGCGATTGCGGCACTTCCCCCCAACGCACCGATCGAGGTTCAGGCTCTCCGTTCCGGCGTTCCGGTGACCGTCACGGTTCAGCCGGTGCCGGCCTGCCGGAGCCGGTTCGAGCTACGACTGGCGCAGGACTATAATGCCTCCGCCGATGGCACCATGGTGCAGATCAGCGCGCGCTTTCTCGAGACCTACAGCCAGGAGCAGGTTGCCGCTGCAGTGGCGCATGAATTCTCGCACAACATCCTGCATCACCGCGATCGCCTCGAAGCGAAGGGTGTGGATTTCGGGCTGCTGTCGGGGTTCGGGGCCAATGTGAAGTATTTCCGCGAGACCGAGCTGCGCGCCGATCTGCTGTCCGTGTATCTGTTGGCGAATGCCGGCTATCCGCCGCGCGCCTCGGTTGCGTTCTGGCGGAGTTTCGGGCCGAGCAAGGCGGGCGGCATTTTTCGCAGCCGTTCGCATCCGCACTGGCGGGACCGGGTGGCGACGCTCGAACGCGAGATCGCGGAGCTCGAGAAGGTTTCGACGCGGCCGGTCATCCCGACCTGGCTCGGCGAGCGCGACCAGCCGTTGACCGGCAATTGGCAGGCGCTCATCGTCCGCCATTGAGCCGGGCGATCAGCCGGCCAGCCGGAGATTCTCGCTGCGAGCCATGACGGGCTGATCCGGCCAGATGCCGCGGGTGTCATAGACCTGCTTGTCGGCCCGCTCATCGAGCGGGATTGAGCGGAACACGTCGTGGTCGACGAGCACGACGAATCCGCCGCAGGTCTCGATTGCGGTATCGACGTCGATAAGCTTCGCCGCGGTTCCGGCAAAGCAGGCGGGCAGGGCGGCGGCATAGGGTTCGACGATGGCGACGCGTTCGCCGAAACGCCGCGCGAGCTCGAGTGCGACCTTGAGTGCCGGGCTCTCGCGGAAATCGTCGATATTCGCCTTGAAGGCGAGGCCCAGGCAGGCGACTCGCGCGGTCGGATCGACCTCGATCATCGCGGCGGCCCGGGCGATCACATGCTCTACCTTGCCGTCGTTGACTTCGCGGGCGGTGCGGATCAGCGGAGTCTGTTCGGGTGCCGCGCTGACGAGGAACCACGGATCCACAGCAATGCAGTGTCCGCCGACGCCTGGCCCCGGTGACAGGATGTTCACTCGCGGGTGTCGGTTGGCGAGGCGGATTACCTCCCAGACGTCGACGCCCATCCGATCGGCGACCAGTGACAATTCGTTGGCGAAGGCGATGTTGACGTCGCGGAACGCATTCTCGGCCAGCTTGGTCATCTCGGCGGCTTTCGCCGTCGTGGTGACGCAGGCGCCGCGGACGAACCGCCGGTAGAATTGCAGCGCCTTGCGGGCGCAGCGGGGAGTCACGCCACCGATGACCCGGTCATTGTCGATCAGCTCGACGAGGATGCGGCCGGGCAGCACGCGCTCGGGACAATAAGCGATCGCCACGTCCGCGCTGCCAACGCAGTGGCCGGGGATCTTGAGATCCGGTCTGAGCTGCGCGAGCAGCTCGGCGACCTTCTCGGTCGTGCCGGCCGGCGAGGTCGATTCGAGGATCACCACGTCGCCCGCCTTGAGCACGATGGCGACATTGGTCGCCGCCTTGAGGACATAGCCGATGTCGGGCGAGCGGTTGTTGTCGAACGGCGTCGGCACGGCGATGACGAACACGTCGGACGGTTCGATCTGCAGCGAGGCACGCAGCTTGCCGCGGGCGACGACGCCGGAGACAAGGCCGTCGAGGTCGATCTCCTCGATATGGACCTTGCCCGAATTGACCGTATCGACCACCGATTGGTGGACGTCGACGCCGAGCACCTGCGCGCCGGTGCGGGCGATCACCGCAGCGGTGGGGAGGCCGATATAGCCGAGGCCGAGTACCGCGACCTTGAGCTCAGAGTCCGAAACCATGTGCGACGATCCCCGCAATCCGCTCTGCGGCATGGCCGTCGCCGAACGGATTGTGGGCGCGCGCCATGGCAGAATAGGCCTGGGGTACGTCGAGGAGGGTTGAGATTTCGGAAACGATCCGGTCGGGATCGGTGCCGACCAGCCTGGCGGTGCCCGCGGCGACCCCTTCCGGCCGCTCGGTGGTCTCGCGCATCACCAGCACCGGTTTGCCCAGCGCCGGCGCCTCTTCCTGCACGCCCCCCGAATCGCTGAGCACGATTTCCGCCATGCCGAGTGCCCGGATGAAGTGCGGGTAATCCAGCGGGTCGATGCGGCAGATGTTGTGCCGATCGCCGAGGATCCGGTCCATCACCGACACGACATTGGGGTTGGGGTGCATCGGGAAGAGCACCGCAGTGTCCGGTCGAGCGGCGATCCGGCCGATCGCATCGGCGATGCCCGCCATTCCGTCGCCGAAATTCTCGCGGCGGTGAGTAGTAACGAGGACGAGGCGCTTGCCAGTAAAACGTTCCGCAATCCCGTCGAGCCCTGAGGCGAGCGAAGGGTCAGCCGCGATCCGCTCACGGGTGGCGTGCAGCGCATCGATGACGGTGTTGCCGGTGACGTGGATGGTGGCCGGATCGACATTCTCGCGACGCAGCGCCTCGGCGGCGGTTTCGGTCGGAGCGAAATGCTGGTCGGCGATCGGTGCGACGATGCGGCGGTTCACTTCCTCGGGCCAAGGCTGGTAGATGTCGCCCGAACGCAGCCCGGCCTCGACATGCCCGACCGGGACCTTGCGGTAATAGGCTGCGAGCGCACCGACCATTGCGGTGGCGGTATCGCCCTGGACGAGGACGCGATCGGGCTTCTCGGCGTCGAGCACCTTGCCCAGCCCGGTGAGCAGCCGCGCAGTGAGTTCGTCGAGCGACTGGCCTGGCGTCATCACGTCGAGATCGATGTCGGGAACGATTCCGGCAATGGCGAGCACCTGATCGAGCAGCCCACGATGCTGCGCGGTGACGCAGGTGCGGACCTGCGTGCCGCCCTGCGCCTGCAGCGCCTGAATGACGGGGAAGAGCTTGATCGCTTCGGGACGCGTGCCGAACACGACGAGGACCTTGGGTGCGGACATGCGCCCCTGCTTAGCCCGCGAGGCTTAAAACCGATATAAGCCGTCGCTTGATCGGGCGCCTTCGAACGGGCAAGGCGCTATGCGGACGGGAGACGCCCGCCGTCGAGGAGAGCTGCATGATCAAGCCTTTGCGCAAGGCCGTTTTTCCGGTCGGTGGGCTTGGCACCCGCTTCCTTCCGGCGACCAAGGCGATGCCGAAGGAAATGCTCCCGGTCGTCGATCGCCCGCTGATCCAATATGCGGTCGAGGAAGCGATGGAGGCGGGGATCGAGCAGATGATCTTCGTTACCGGCCGCGGCAAATCGGCGATCGAGGACCATTTCGACATCGCGTTCGAGCTTGAGACGACGATGAGCGAGCGCGGCAAGTCGCTCGAGATCCTCGATGCGACACGGCTCAAACCCGGCGCGGTGGCCTATGTCCGGCAGCAGGAGCCGATGGGGCTCGGCCACGCGGTCTGGTGTGCCCGCGACATTGTCGGCGACGAGCCCTTTGCAGTGCTGCTCGCCGACGACTTCATGGTCGGGGAGCCCGGCTGCCTCAGGCAGATGGTCGAGGCGTATAACCGGGTCGGCGGCAATCTGATCTGTGCCGAGGAAGTGCCCGACGACCAGACCCACCGCTACGGCATCATCACGCCGGGCAGCCGCGACGGATCGCTCACGCAAGTGAAGGGGCTCGTCGAGAAGCCGGCGCCGGGCACCGCACCCTCGAACCTGTCGGTGATCGGCCGCTATATCCTCCAGCCCGAAGTCATGCGCGTGCTCGAGGGGCAGGGGACCGGCGCCGGCGGCGAGATCCAGCTGACCGACGCCATGGCGCGAATGATCGGCGACCAGCCCTTCCACGGATTGACCTTCGCCGGCACGCGCTATGATTGCGGCGACAAGGCCGGTTTCATTCAGGCCAATATCGCCGTGGCGCTGGCGCGAGACGATATCGGGCCTGCGGTTCGGGCGTTCATGGCGGAGCGGCGCTGATCGCGCGGTTGACTCGTGGTTGACCTGCTTGACTCTTTTTCACTTTTTTGAAGCGCAACGCACGGTTTTCTGCGCTTTGCATCCCGGATGCGTCGGCCACGCGTCGATCACGCGACGGTCACGCGACGGTCACGCGGCGCTGACGCGACGATCACGCGTCCGCGGGGCGGCACCGAGGCGACACTTTGGGGAAGTGCGGCGACAGCCAAGCGGCGCTGCCGATTCTCGCCTGGATTCACGTGTCAAAGAGCGGCCGGCAACGCCGACCGCCTGAGGCAAACAGACCAAATCCTACATTGCAACCCGTGACCGAATTCAGGCGGGCTGCTCGACCTGATCGAGATAGGCGCCATAGCCTTCGGCTTCCATCCTGTCGCGCGGCACGAAGCGAAGCGACGCCGAGTTGATGCAGTAGCGCAGGCCGCCACGATCCAGTGGGCCGTCGTCGAAGACATGGCCGAGATGGCTGTCGCCATGGGCCGAGCGCACTTCGGTGCGCACCATGCCATGCGATGTGTCGCGCAGCTCGGCGACATTCGCCGGCTCGATGGGTTTGGTAAAGCTCGGCCAGCCGCAGCCCGATTCATATTTGTCGGACGAGGCGAACAGCGGCTCGCCCGAGACGATGTCGACATAGATGCCGGCTTCCTTGTTGTTCAGATATTTGCCGGTGCCGGGCCGCTCGGTGCCGCTCTGTTGGGTGACGTAGAATTCCTCCGGAGAGAGGGCGGCGACGGCTTCGTCGGTCTTGCGATACTGGGTCATGCGAGTCTCCGTTTCGTGACTCATATGGGGATGCGGCACCGTGGCTTCCACGGTTCCCGCGCGGTCGTTATCAGCAAACGAATGGCAAAGAAGAAGCGCTACCTGACGGCCACTTTGTCCGACGGCTACGTCAAGACGATCGGGCCGACTGCGGCGCCCTTCACGCATTACTGGCGTATCGTGGCGTATCTGGCGGGCGGGCGCACCGAGGTGTTCTGGGGGCACGCCAAATCACTGCGCGAGGCGACGGGCAAGAAGGCCGCCGCTGCCGACGCGGCAAAGCAGCGCGGCTGGGAGCGCTACGCGTTCGAAATCGTGGAGGTCACCGAGACGCCCGCCTGATGGGAGTGCGCGCCGCGCGCAAGCGAGTCGCGGCCGGCGCGGAGCTCAGGCCGCGGGCGCCACGGCTGGCGGCGCCCGATGCTCGACATACCAGCGATAGACTTCCTGAATACCTTGCTCGAGCCCGATCGAAGATCGCCAGCCGAGAGACTCCAGCTTGCTGGTATCCAGGCGCTTGCGGGGCGTGCCGTCCGGCTTGCTGCTGTCCCGAATGATCCGGCCTTCGAAGCCCACGACGCGTGCGACCAGCTCGGCGAGGTCGCCGATCGAAACTTCCTGACCGCTGCCGACATTGACGATCTCGGCGCCCGAATATTCCCGCGCGAGGAACACCAGCGCGTCGGCGAGGTCGTCGACGTGGAGGAACTCGCGCTGCGGCGTGCCGCTCCCCCAGATCGTGAAGTCGGCGGCGCCGGCCAGCTTCGCCTCGTGCGCCTTGCGGATCAGCGCGGGCAGCACATGGCTGGAAGTAAGGTCGAAATTATCGAACGGACCGTAAAGGTTGGTCGGCTGCGCCGAGATGAAGTCGAGGCCATATTGCTGGCGATATGCTTGGCACAGCTTGATCCCGGCGATCTTGGCGACGGCGTACCATTCGTTGGTCGGCTCGAGCGGCCCGGTGAGCAGCGCGTCCTCGCGGATCGGCTGCGGCGCCATTTTTGGGTAGATGCACGAGGATCCGAGGAAAACCAGCTTGGCGGTGCCCGCGTGGCGGGCGGCCTCGATGATGTTCGCCTCGATCATCAGATTGTCGTAGAGGAATTCGGCCGGCCGGGTGTCGTTGGCATGGATGCCGCCGACCTTGGCCGCCGCAACGAAGATCAGGTCCGGCCGGGCCTGGTTCAGCCAGGCCTCGACCGCATCCTGCCGGCGCAGGTCGACGCGCTCGCGCGGCGCCTCGATCAGCTCGCAAGCCTCGCGCTCGAGGCGGCGCACCAACGCCTGGCCGACCATCCCGCGATGGCCGGCAACCCAGACGCGACGTCCGGTCAGATCGAACCCCGCCATTGGCTCAGGCCGCCGTACGGGGGCGCAGTGCGGCCTCTTCGTCGATGCGGCGGTGCTGCGCCTCGCGCTCCACCGTCCGCAGATCGGCGACCATCATGTCGGTCACCAGATCCTCGAAGCTCGTCGTCGCCTGCCATCCGAGCTCGGCCTTGGCCTTGGAGGGGTCGCCGATGAGCAGCTCGACTTCCGTCGGGCGGAAGTAACGCGGATCTACCTCGACGAGGGTGCGGCCGGTCTTGCGGCAAACGCCGCGCTCCTCGACGCCGCTGCCCTGCCAGTCGAGATCGACGCCGACATGCGCGAAGGCGCGCTCGACGAAGAGGCGGACGGTCTGGGTCTGGCCGGTGGCGAGCACGAAATCGTCGGGCCGATCATGCTGCAGGATGCGCCACATTCCCTCGACATAGTCGCGGGCGTGACCCCAGTCGCGCTGGGCATCGAGATTGCCGAGCCACAATTTTTCCTGGATGCCGAGATGGATGGCGGCCACCGCGCGCGTGATCTTGCGCGTGACGAAGGTCTCGCCGCGGATCGGGCTCTCGTGGTTGAAAAGGATGCCGTTCGAGGCGAACATGTCGTAGGCCTCGCGATAGTTCACCGTGATCCAATAGCCGTAGAGCTTCGCCGCGGCATAAGGCGAACGCGGATAGAAAGGCGTAGTCTCGCGCTGCGGGACTTCCTGCACCAGCCCGTAGAGCTCCGAGGTCGAGGCCTGGTAGAAGCGGGTCTTCTTGGTCAGGCCGAGGATCTTGATCGCCTCGAGCATCCGCAGCGTGCCGATCGCGTCGGCGTTCGCGGTATATTCGGGCGTGTCGAAGCTCACCTGGACATGGCTCTGGGCGGCGAGGTTGTAGATTTCGTCGGGGGCGACTTCCTGGACGATCCGGATGAGGTTCGTCGAATCGGTCATGTCACCATAATGGAGATGCAGCTTCGCGCCGCTCTCGTGCGGATCCTGGTAGATATGGTCGATGCGGCCGGTGTTGAACGACGAGGAACGCCGCTTGAGGCCGTGAACCTGGTAGCCCTTGGAGAGCAGCAGCTCCGCGAGATAGGCGCCGTCCTGGCCGGTCACGCCGGTAATAAGTGCAGTTTTCGTCATTCTGTCGCCGATCGCCCTGACTGGAAAGATGTGCCTGTGTTTATAAGTCGGCCGCTCTAGCCTCGCTCTGCACGCAAGGTCCAGTCGCTAATGGAGGTTTGCTCCTGGCGCAGCGCCACGAAGTCGACCAGGTCGCTCGTCGGTTCGAACTCCACCACCAGCTTTTGCAGCAATTCGCGTGCCGCGGCCGGGGCGCCGTCGTCGATCATGGTTCGCATGCGTTCGAGCGCGTCCCGCAGCTCCGGCCAGCCTATGAACGGCTCATGCGCGCGGAGAATCCGCGGATGCGCGGACTCGGTGGGATCGTTGCCGATGAGCAGTTCCTCGTAGAGCTTCTCTCCGGGACGCAGTCCGACATATTCAATGGCGATGTCGCCCTCGGCCGAGCCTTCCTCGCGAACGGTCAGTCCCGACAATTCGATCATCGAGCGGGCGAGATCGACGATCTTCACAGGCTCGCCCATGTCGAGAACGAACACGTCGCCGCCCTCCGCCATCGCGCCTGCCTGGATCACCAGTTGCGCGGCCTCGGGGATCGTCATGAAATAGCGGGTGATCTCCGGATGCGTGATGGTGATCGGACCGCCCGCCGCGATCTGCCGACGGAACAGCGGCACGACGGAGCCGCTCGAGCCGAGCACGTTGCCGAAGCGCACCATCGAGAATTTGCCGGGCAGGCCGTCGGCATTGAGCGCCTGCAGGATCATCTCGGCGAGACGCTTGGTCGCGCCCATCACGTTCGTTGGACGTACTGCCTTGTCGGTGCTGATCAGGACGAAGCTCGCCACGCCATATTTGCGGGCCGCGGCGGCGACGTTGAGCGTGCCGAGCACGTTGTTCGCGAGCCCTTCAAGCAGATTGTGCTCGACCAGCGGCACATGCTTGTACGCCGCCGCATGATAGATCGTGTGCGGCTGCCACGTGGCGATGATCTCCTCGATGCGCCGCGCATCGCGAACCGTGGCGAGCAGCGGTACGACCGCGCCGACCCTCGCGGCGCCCGCGTTCAGGGTACCGAGCAGTTCCTGATGGATCGCGTAAAGATTATACTCGCTCGAATCCACCAGCAGGAGGACCTCGGGTTCGATGAGCATGATCTGGCGGCAGATCTCGCTGCCGATCGAACCGCCCGCACCCGTAACGAGGACGACCTTTCCCCTGGTGCTGCGCTGCAGGAGCTCGGAATCGGGCGGAATAGCGGGCCGGCCGAGCAAGTCCTCGATCTCGAGATCCTTGAGCGCGCTGAACGACACGGTCCCGCGCGCGAGCTGGTCGACGCCCGGCATCGCCCGGATGTGGAGGCCAGAGCCCTTGAGCTGGCTGATGATCTGGCCGCGCCGGGTACGCGTGGCGCGATTGATCGCCAGCAGCACGTCGGTGACGGCGTAGCGCGTGACGAGCTTGTCGAGATCGGCCGGCGCATAGACCCGCAGGCCGTTGATCGTTGCCTTCCACAGGCTGCGGTCGTCGTCGAGAAAACCGATTACCCGGACCTGACCGCTGACATGGAGCGCCGAGGCCACCTGCCGTCCCGAGGCGCCGGCGCCGTAGATCAGCACGTGTGGGACATCCCCCTCGGCCATCGCGTTGCGATAGCCGCGGCCGAGCCAGATCACCGCCAGCCCGCGCAATCCGGCGACGAACAACAGCAGCAGGATCGGCTGCAGCAGGCCGATCGTTCGCGGCACGCCGGCCATGCCGACATAGGTATAGGCCAGCGCAAAAGGCACGGAATACAGCGCCACGGCCTGGAGGATCGGCTTGAGCGCCGATGCCCCGGCGTAGCGGAAGATCGCCCGATAGAGCCCGAACACCACGAAGAGAGGCAGCGCCAGCGCGACCGCAGCGATGCTCGGCGACAGCGCCGGGCCGAACATGTCGGGCCACTCGTTGGTACGCAGATAATAAGCGACGTGGACGCTGGCGACGCAGAGCACCGCATCGGCGGCAAGCGCGATCGCTCGTTTCACCGGACGCGGCAGCGCCAGTACTCGCTCCGAAACCGACACCACCGCCACGTGAACCGAACACCCCTTACAATGCCGCGCCTACTCCCCTGAGCCGGCATAGAAAATTGCTCTTAGTGCGTCACAGTCTTATCGCCAAGCAGCTTCGCCGCGGTGCGAAGCAGGATCTCCAGATCGAACAGCACCGACTGCCGATCGAGGTATTCGCGGTCCAGCGCTACCTTGACCGGGATTGGCAATTCGTCGCGGCCGTTGATCTGGGCCCAGCCGGTGATCCCCGGGCGCAGCGTGTCGACACCGGCTTCGCGGCGAAGCGCGATCAGATCGTCCTGATTGAACAATGCGGGGCGGGGGCCGACAAGGCTCATGTCGCCGACGAGGACGCTCCACAGCTGCGGGATCTCATCGAGGCTGGTGCGCCGCAAAAAGCTCCCGATGGGGGTGAGCGCGTTCGCTGGATCTTGCATCAGGTGCGTCGCCACGGCCGGCGTGCCCACCTTCATCGTGCGGAACTTGGGCATCCGGAAGATCGTGTTGCCGCGACCGATACGGTCTGACCAATAGAGCACCGGACCGGGTGAGGTCAGTTTGACGGCGAGCGCGATCAGGAGCGCCAGCGGGAGCGCCGGCACCGCCGCAATTAACGCCACGCTGAGATCGATTGCCCGTTTCACGCTATTCGGCCCCCTTGGAGAGCCGTCCGCATAATGGCTCGGGCCGCCGGGCGAAAGGGCTGTCATCGATCGAGTCCCTGGCTATAGCGGCGCGATGCCAGTGGAACGAACCAGGGTACTCGTTGTCGGCGGCGGAAGCCGGATCGCCAGCGCGCTAGCCCCGCGCTTTGGCGCTGCTGCCGTGTTCGTGAGCCGCCGCGCCAGCCGCCGCCCGACCGGCCTGCAGGTGGAAGATTATGGCAGTATTCCCGACGCTGCGTTCGAGGGCGTGCGCTGCCTGGTGAATTGCGTCGGGATCAGCGAGGGCAGCCGCGACGCACTCACGGCAGTCAATGTCGATACCCCCTGTCGGATCGCGGCGGCTGCGAAGGCCGCGGGCGTCCCTCACATGATTCATACCTCCTCTTTCTCAGTCTACGGGCCGGCGCGGCGGATCGATCGCGCGACGCCTATCGCGCCGGCGAGCGATTATGGGCGTTCCAAGGCTGCCGGCGACGCAGGGCTCCTTGCGCTCGCGGACGCGACGTTCGCAGTGACCATCCTTCGCCTGCCGTTGATCTACGGCGTGGATTCGCTGGGCAAACTCGGGCAGCTGCTGCACTTGTGGCACCGCACGCGCGTTCTGCCGGTTCCCCGCGCCGACATCGCGCGCGCGATGATCAGCGTCGACTTGGCGGCTTCGGTCGTCGCGCAGCTCGTCGGCGAACGGCCGCGCAACGGCGTGGTGTTCGCCGCCGATCCGCGGCCGTTCACATATGCCGATACGCTCCGGGCCCGGGCTGGAGACCTGCGCTTGCTCCGGCTGCCGCACGCCGTGACGGCGCTGCTGGAGCGTGCACTGCCCCAGATCGGAAGCCGCCTGTTCATGAACAGCGAATTGGCCGAGGCCGACAACTTGGCCATACACTATGGTATGGCCTCGCAGCTCTATCGCGACATCGCCGCCGCCGATCTTCGCTAACCGCCTGGGACAATAATGACGCTACCTCGCCTCTGGGTCGTATCCGAACTCTATTATCCCGAGCAGACCTCGACCGGCTATTTCCTGACGCACATCGCGGAGGGCCTGGCCGAAACGATGGACGTCTGGGTGGTGTGCGGGCAGCCGACCTATAGCGAGCACGGCATGCGTGCGCCGGCGCGCGAGGAGCGGAATGGCGTGCGCATTCACCGCGTGCCGGCGACGCATTTCGGCAAGGACCGGCTGGCGCTGCGCGCGATCAATGTGCTGACGCTGAGCCTGTCGGCCGCCTGGTTCGCGCTGACTCATTTCCGCCGCGGCGATCGGCTGCTCATCGTCACCAATCCGCCGACGCTGCCGCCGCTGCTCGGCCTGATCGCGCGCTGGAAACGGATGGACGCGCATCTGCTGGTGCACGATGTCTACCCCGAAGTGCTCGCCGCGACGGGTTTCCTGCGGGTCGACAGCACCGGATATCGGCTGCTCAAGCGCTTCTTCTCCGCGACCTATCGCCTCTACCGCTCGGTCATCGTGCTGGGGCGCGATATGGCCGATGTCGTGCGCGACAAGATCGCGGCGGGGCAGCGGATCACGATCATCCCAAATTGGGGCGATGTCGACGAGGTCCAGCCGATCGCACGCGCAGCGAACCCTTTCCTCAGCGCCAATGCGATCGACGCGCCGTGCGTCATCCAGTTCTCCGGCAATATCGGCCGCACGCACGACGTCGAGACGGTGCTCGCTGCTGCCCGGCGGCTGCGCGACCGCGCAGACATCCTGTTCGTCTTTGCCGGCTATGGCGGCAAGACCGGAGTGATTTCGGATGCGATTGCCGCAGGCGAGCTTCCCAATGTCCGGTTGCTGCCGCGTCAGCCTCGCGAATTGCTGGGACCGATGCTGGCGAGCGCCACCGCAACGATCATCTCGTTCGTCGATGCTATGCGCGGGCTGTCGGTGCCGAGCCGGATGTACAATGTGCTCTCGGCCGGTACGCCGATCATCGCGATTGCCGAGGCCGATTCCGAACTGGCGATGGTGGTGGGCGAGGAACGGGCGGGCTGGGTGCTGGCACCCGGCGACGTCGATGCGCTGGTCCGGCTGATCGAGGAGCTCGCGAGGCCCGAGGGCGCCGCGGAGGCTGCGGCGCGTGGCGCGAACGGGCGCGCCGGAGTCGTCGCGCGTTATACGCTCGCCTCGGTGCTCGACCGGTTCAGCCAGTTGATCGGACCGGCGGGCGAGCGCCCGAAAGGCTAGGCTTGTGCCGCGCGGCGCGGTGCGAAGCTGCCCAGCCGCAGCCCCGCTCCGGGCGAGGAAAGCGGGCGACTGGTGCCGGGGAATTGCAGTCCATGCAGCGATCCGGCCGAGCCCGACAGATTGAGCCCGATCCCGTCCCTGCCGGGCGATTGGAAGCGCGAGTTGCGCACGTCGAGCTTGCGGCAGTCGATCAACGTGGCGGCGGCGGCGCCGTTGGTGGTGCCGAGATCGCGCACGGTGCAATCGTCGACCGTCAGCGGGGCAAGATGACCCTTGGCGTAGAGCGGGTTCGAGCCACTGAGCGTGCAACGGCGTAGCGTAATCGCCGTGCCGGCGAGGCCTGGATCCGAACCAATCTCCAGCGCTCGAAAGCCGTTGTCGGCCTGCAGACGGCAATCCTCGAACAGAATGGCCTCGTCAGGCTCCGCCATGGCGACGCGCTGTTGCGCGGCGGGGCGTTGCCCGCCCTTGAGCAGCACCGTCTGCGCGCGACTGTGCCAGCTGCAGTTCGCGAACGCCGTACCCGAGGCGCCGAGCCCCACCGATCGAAAGAGCGAGACGCCGTTCTGCGATCCGCTCGCCGTTACGTTCTCGACCCGGCCGTTCGGGCCCGAGCCATCGGCGCGCTCGGTGGGGGTGACGATGTCGAGGTCGCGCCAGTTGCCGCGCAACTCGGCGCCGTCGAGGTGCCAGCGGCGAGTCCCGTTGAACACGATCGCTCCCTTGGGAAGCGTGTCCGCGCGCCGGTCGGTTTGCCCTGAAACCACGGCATTGACGATCGCGACATCGGTCGCGCCGGCGACGTAGATGCCCACAGAACGCGGATCGGTGACGACCGGATCGGAGAGCGCGATACTGCGCATCCGGTAGAGACTGTCGTAGATCTGGATCGCGTAGGCGCCGGCATCGTCACTCGCGCCTTCCCGTCCGGCATTCGCGATCCGCAGGCGTTCGAGGCGTGCGCCGATGATCTGCTGATAGAGGATCAGGCCCGTCTTGATGTGTCGGGCGTCGCCGGCCAGACCGGATACCGCGACGTCCCGCACCGGCCCGCCCGATCCGTTGACGCAGACCGCGGCGGAATTGAAGCGCACGTCACCCGGATTGATCGCGTTGCCGGCGCGCGAGGTGAAGCTGATATCCTCCAGCGCGATTGCGCGCATCTCGAAGCGCCGTTTGCCATCGCCCACATTCTGGACGTCGAGCCAATAAGGGCCACGGAAATTCTCGAGATGCACGCGCCGCACCGCGAAATCGGTCATGTCGCCGGTGGCGGCGGGCGTAAGGATCCAGCGGATCGCCGCGCCCGATCCGTCGGAGGTGCCGTCCGACGCGACGTTGTTGCCGATGATGGCCAGGTCTTCGATCGCGATCCGGTTGCGGTCGGGCGCGACGAACAGGTTGCACGACGTCGTGCCGGTGACCTGCAGGCGAGTTGCGGTGCGGCCGGCGCCGCGGACAGTAACGCCGGAGGGCAGGGCGACGCCCGCGTTACGGAGCGCACTCGAAGCGAAACGATGCGTCCCCGCGCCGATCTCAAGTACGCCGCCGCCGCGTGCCGTCAGGGCGGCGAGCGCTGCGCGCATCGCTCCGCTATTATCGGCCACCGTGGGCCCGCCGCCGAACGCAGCGAGTTGGACGCTCCGTGTCTCTGCCGTTCCACGCCTTGGTTTGGCTACGAGCGCATAAAGCCCCTTGCTGCCAACAGCGACCGGGAGTGCTGCGAGCAGCGGGATCAGCATGCGGCGGGTTGGAATGGGGCGCGTCATCCAGATCTCCTGCTCGCCAACGGCGCGGCCGCACATCCGGTTCGACCCGCCATCCGCGGAAATCCGGCCTTACTTTCCAGCTGCCGAACGCACGGCCGCGGCGATGGCTTCCGCGAAGGTGCGCTGGCGATCGAGTGTCGGTGCGCGCGCCGCAGCAACCGCTGTGCGGATCGCCTCGAGCGAACGCGGCTCGGCCTGCGCTGCCGCCGCCGCCAGTGCCGCGGCGTCGTCCTGCCCGAAGAAGCATGACTTGGGTGCCTGCTCGCGATGGACCGGCAGGTCGGAAAGTAGCGTGGGGGTGCCGACCGCCTTGGCTTCCTCGACAGTGGTGCTCCAGCCCTCGAAGCGCGAGGGGTTGAGCAGCGCGTTGGCGCCGATCATCAGCGCCTGGACCAATGCGTGATCGACGCTGCCGAGAAAGCGGAAATTGTCAGCGGCGCCAAGCTCGGCGATCCGCCGGTCGAGCTCGCCGCGATAGCCCGGCCGGCGCGGATCCTCGCCATGACCGGTGGCGAGGATCACCCGCGGCGACCCGCGTCGCGCGAGCAACCCGGCGGCTTCGATCGCGAGGCCGTGATTCTTGTGGTGCCAAAGCTGGTTGGGCAGAAAGACATAGTCCGTCGGAATGCCCTCGCTGCGCAGCCGCTGCCAGGCGGTGTCCGCATCGGGCCAGCTGTCGACCGGCACTGCGAAGCGCGCGACATGCGTCCGTCCGCGTGCGGCGGGGTAGAAGGCCAAAGCATCGCGCTCCGCGTCTTCGCTGCTCAGCAGAATCGCCGCGCTCGAGGCGACCTGGGCCCGGAAACCGAGATCGCGCTTCCACCAGGCAGCGCGGCTGAACATGTGCGGCAGGCGGCGATGCTGGAAGTCGGGGAACCATGCGATCGCGGGCACTTCGCTGCGCCAGCCGAGATAGATAGCCGGCGCGAAGGCGACGTCGATTCCCGCCTCGGCATAGGCGTCGAGGATCGGTCGGTTGCGACCGGTTGCGATAGCGCGCGCCAGCCCGGCGCGGACGCGGTCCTCGGAAAAGGCCGGATCGACGAGGATGCGGGTGCGGGGCAGGGCGCCGAGATCGCGAACATAGGCATCGTCAGCGCGATCGGGACCTAGGAAGAGCACCGTCTCGATATCGGCAGGCCCATATTCGGCGAGCGCCCGGACGAGGTTGCGCATGTACATCCATCCGCCGAACCAGCCCTTGCCGCCGATCGGCGGCACGGCGAAACGGATCATGCGCGGGCCCTTTCGCGGTACCAGCGGACATAGTCCGCCACGCCGCTTTCGATGTCGACGCGCCAGTCGAACCCGCCGGCCATCAACGTGCCGGCGCCGGCGACGAGGCTGAACGGATCGCCCGGCCGGCTCTCGCCGGAGAAAGCGAGGCATTTAGGGTTCCGGCCGAAGGCGCGTGTCACGGTCTCGGCAATGCGGCGCACGCTGCCCGGCTGTCCGGACCCGGCGTTGACCACCGGCATTGCCGGGGTCGCCAGCGGCGCCGCGGCGGCAAGTGCGCGGACGACGTCGTCGACATGCGTCCAGTCGCGCAGTTCGTCGCCGGTGCCGCCGAGCGGTACCGGATCGGCACCGCTCTCGAGCTTGCCGCACAGATCCCAGAGCAATTGCTTGGTGAGGCCCGGGCCGTAGACCGAGAATAGCCGCACCGCCACGATCGGCAGGCCGAAGCTGCCCGCCCAGCCGCGGCAGATCGCTTCCATCGCGAATTTGTGGGCACCATAAGGCGAGAAGGGCGAAGTGGCGGCGTCCTCGGCGATCGGCCCGGTGTGGAGGTCCCCATAGACCGCGGCGGACGACACGATCACCAGCCGCGTCTTCGGGGCGTGCCCGTGCAGCCAATCGAGCAGCATCGCGGTGCCGCCGACGGTGGCGGTGAAATCGCCATAGGGGTCGCCGAGCGAGGCGCCCACCGACGAGCCCCCGGCGAGATGATAGATTGTCTCTGGCAGCCCGGTCTCGTCCGCCAGCGAAGTGAGCACCCCCTGCGACAGCGGCCCCTGCCGCCACCCCGCCGCGATCTCGTTCAGCCCGGCACCTTCGGCGCTGCCGAGGTCGAGCCCGGCAACGCGCGCGCCGCCGGCGGCAAGGTGGCGCACGAGGTGCCCGCCGATGAAACCGGCGGCGCCGGTGACCCAGATGCAGAGGGGCTCGTCTCGCGCGGGTGGAGGCGCCTGATTCATAATGCTGGCTCTATTTTTCTTTCACGATCGACTCGCCGTCGATACGCCCGATGATCCGCGCCGGGTTGCCGGCCGCGACGGCATAGGGAGGAATGTCCCTGGTGACCACCGCTCCCGCGCCGATCACTGCGCCTGCGCCGATCGAAACGCCCTTGAGAACCGAGACGTTGAAACCGAGCCATGCCTTGTCGCCGATAATCACCTGCGCGCTCTTCACATGCGACCAGTCCTTGTGACCCTGCTTCCAGTCGGCCACGTCGCTGGCGCGGTTTTCCCAGCTGAGCGCGTGAGAATTATGGTCGACGATCGTCACGCCCCACGAGATGATCACATCGTCGCCGAGAACGACGCTGTCGGCACAGACGATGTGCGAGGCACCGATGTAACAACGATCACCGATGCGGACCTGCGCGCCTTCGCGGTCGAAAGAGATCCGGCAGTGCAGATCGCAATCCTTGCCGATCGTCACCTTGCAATCGGGTCGGAGGCGTAGCTTGTAGAACAGAATGCTGGAACCGGAGCCCAACGCGACGGCGCCTTTCGGAATCAGCAGCGCCTTCCACAGGCCGCTCGCGAGCGCCTTCAGCCGCCGGATCATTGCGCCGAACCGATCTGCTGCGGTTCCCCGTCCACGAGGGACCGGATCACTTTGGCGGGGTTCCCGGCGACCAAGGTGTCGGGAGGCACGTCGCGCGTTACCACCGATCCTGCCGCCACGATCGCGCGGTCACCGATCGAGACGCCTTTCATGATGATGCTGTAGGCACCTATCCATACGTCGTCGCCGATCGTTATCGGAGAGTCCTGGAGATCGATGTGCGCCGGATGTCCATGACCGGCGATCTGACGGAAATGCTCCCGCCGCTCTCGCCAGTCGATCGGGTGGGTCAGGTTGTCGAAGATGTTCACGTTATGTGCGATCAGCACATGATCGCCGATAACGATGCTGGCACCCGACCAGATTCGGGCATCGTTCCCGAGATAACAGTTGCGCCCCATGCGGATCGATCCGCCATGGGCGAGGCGGACCAGCTCGCCGCGAAGGATGCTGCCGGCCCCGACCCGGATGTCCCCAGCTGCGCCGCCCATGTTGATGATGTCGGCGGATCGCTTCAGGCGAACGCCCGGTTCGAAAATGCCGACCGGACGCCCTCGCACCCGATAGAGAAGCCGCTTCAGACCGTTGATGCCGAAATCGCGTACCATGTTCCCCGCCCCAAAACTTCGATTAACCTGCGATCTCGACGAAACGCTCCCATTGTACTTTCTTGCTGTAGGCGGTTCTAATCATTTCGTGGCCGCTACGGGCCAGTTCAGACCGCGCATCCACATGCCGGATCAGGTCCAGGATGAGCTGCGGGACCTGCTGCGGGCTGTCGTAGCTCATGAACGATTTGCCCGCGGAGATATGGGGAGGGTAGGTGCCGGCGTCGCTGATCAGTGCGGCTCCGCAGCCCAGCGCTTCCCAGATCCGCATGTTGCCCCGGTCGCTGCCAGCCATATCGATCGCGCCGTTGACGACGATCTTGGCCCTGCCGATCGCCGCCAGCAGATCTCTGCCGAACACCGGTGGCTGCGCCACCGCCCGGATATCGCGCGCGCGGCGATCCTTGCGCAGCGGGCCGACCCAGCCGAGCGGTGTCTCGGCCAGCCGCGTATAGCGCGAAACATCTAGATGCATGACCACACGGAGGTTCCGGCGCAGCCCGGCTATCGCCTCGAGCATCTCCGCCCGCGCGCGGTGGTGCCGTGAGTAGCTGCCGACGAACAGCACGTCGGTGGGACGCTCGGTCTGCCCGGCATAGGCGTCCATCTCCGGATCGTGCGCCGGAAACAGATATTCGGCGCGCGCGCCCTGTGCCCGGTACCCTTCGAGAAGCGAAGGAAAATTATTGACGATCGCGTCATAGGCCAGGAAGTCAGCGCCACCGGACGGCGCCGCGCGCCATGCGATCGAGCGCTTCACCGAGCCCGGGAGCCGCTTTAGGAACGCGTCTCCGTACCGGACCGGATCGAGATTGTAGAAGACCTCGGTCTTGTGGTGCTCGATCTGGGCGAGGAGGATGTCCTCCAGCGACGTGTCGGCCGGCAACCCCTGTTCGGAAGCCCATAGCTGCTGGCTGAACGCATCGTCGCCATTGGCGAGAAAGGCGTCGCTGCGGCCTTCAAGGACAGGCGCGAGGAAATGCGCCGCACCGAAGCGGTCGTCGAGGAAAGCCTTGCGCGCAGCGTCGAAGCTTCGGCAATCGGCCGTCAATCGGGCCAAGCGGGGACGATAGGAGCGATAGACTCCGCTATTCTGGAACAGGCGCATGCGTCAGCCGCCTTGCTTCGGCGCCACGACCAGGTCGTCGGAGGTTTCGGACGGAAGCGCGTTATGACTGACGCCGTGCTGCTCGGACGAGCGCAGCAGATACAGAAGCAACGCGGCGAACGCCCCGCCGCCGGTCAAAATCGCAGTGAACAGCGACGCGTCGGCAAGCGATACCACGAAGGGCGTGAGCACGGCGCATACCACGCGACGATTATGCGTGCCGACCAGCTTCGACGTCATCCACAGCCAGGCCGCGGCCAGCACGAAGATCAGCGGGATACCCCAGGTGCCGAAACCGGTAATGCCGTCTGCCGCGATAAAGTTCGCATTATAGTTGTTCACCGCATCACCGAGCGTCGGCGTGACGTAGCGACCGATCACCTGCCCGACCGATTCGTTGCCATAGGGATAGTCGAAAAAAGGTCTGCCGATCAGGGAATGGGAGAGGTGCGTAACCGGATAGCGCTGGAAGAACTCGCTATACACACCGACGAGGACGCCGGGGAGGACGAGGATGCGCATGTAGACAAGGTCTGAGAAGGTTGCCGCCAAGCCGCCGGTATAGAGTTCGGGCCGCGTCGTGATAGGTCCAAGCACCGCGAGAGTCAGCAGCCCCGCGTAGATCCGCGAAAAGGCTACCTTTCCGCCGCGAAACACCATGTAAGTGCCGATGATAAGCACCGTCGATCCGAGCACGACTTTGCCCGCCAGGGTGGAGTAGATCAGTATCTGGCCCACCAGCGCAAGCGCGATGAACAGCGGCCGTTTGCGCGAGAGCCCGACCACGAGCAGAAACGGGTTCACCGCGCCGCTCATGATCCCCATCACATAGCCGATCGCGCCGCCGCCCAGAGATGCGACGGCGGAGCGCTGTTCATAGACCTGTTCGAGGCCGACGATGCTCATCGAGCGGCCAAAGACGGCGATAATGGCTATGTTCCCCAGAACCCATGCGGCCAGCACGCTCTGGAACAGGACGGTCTCCGAGACCGCGATGGTCCGGAAGGGAGCACCGTCGCGCAGGAAGAGGATCATTGCCGCCGCCGAAATCCAGATCAGTGTGCACAGCAGGAACAACTCGTCGTCGACGAGGACGCCCTGCTGAGGGGGGATGATCAGTGCGGGAATGAACAGGATGAAGTACAGGATCCACTTGGCAAAGCCGACGACCGTCCAGCTGCGTACCGGCAGCAGGAAGCCGAGCGCGGCCGCCGCGACGATCGTCGTCGCCGTCACCGACGGTTCCGGCGGCCGGTACCAGAAGCCGATATAGGACCAGAGCTTGGACAGTTCCTGGTAAGTAAGCAGCAGCAGCGTCGCATAGACTGCGCCGATCCCGCCGATCAGCAGACGGCGCAGGATCAGCGAGCCGGGATCGCTCACCTGGGTTTCGATGGTCGGCTCCATCAGCGGCGCACCAGCTTGCGGAGCTTCGCGCGGATGCCGAGCAACCGGTCGGTGAGCGCCTTGTCGCTGCCATAGGTGGCGTGCGGCACCACGGGGGCGTCGATCAGCGTCTTGAGTTCGTCGGTGGTCATCTCGAGCTTCTTGGCGACGAAGCGCGTGTCGCGTTCAGCCTGGCGTTCGGTTGTCGCCGGCCGCGCCAGTTCGTCGAGCGCCGCATCACGCGTCAGCTGGCCGGAGACGATGAGCGACGACAGGTGCAGCCGCCTTTTGTCGAAGCGCAGCTTACGCGGGAGATAGACCTCTTGGTAGAATTTGGTGAAGCGCGACTCGCTGTGCTTGGGGCCATAGTCCCGCCACCCATAGCAGCGTTCGAGCTCCGCGCGTGCCGCTTCCTTGTCGTAGTTGAGGAAATCGAGCGGGCGATAGCGCTTTGGCATGCCGCGCACGCGCGTCGTCCAGAGATATTCGAGCATCGTCATGATCGGATAGGAAGCCAGCGGGCGTTCGCCGAACTTCTTGTGGACCTCGCGGACATGCTTTCCGTCGGTCGAGCTTGGGGCATCCTGCGGGATATGAAGGTTCTCCGAGGCGAAATTCACGCCGGACAGGAAGGAGCGGACGTCGTGCTCGCGCGCGACGCGGAGCAGTGTCGCGAAAAAGGCGTGATCCTGCGGGAAGTCCTGGTTGAGCACATTTGCGCGGAGAAAGGCGCGCTGGACGTCGCGGACCTCGCGCCACTCGACGACGCAGGTGATCAGATCGAGATTCAGCGCGCGGACCAACTTTTCGATGTTGTGGACGGCGGGCTCGGAGTTCCACCCGGCATCGACATGCACCGCGAGCAGCCGCAGGCCGTATCGGGTCGCCATGACATGCGCGAGATAGGCACTGTCGATGCCGCCACTCAACCCGACCAGCGCGTCATAGGGCTTGCCGCGCCCTTCTTCCCTGAGCTGAGTGACGAGCGCGGCCATCCGGCGCTCGCCTTCGGCGCCTGGCCACCACTCGCTCGGCATCCGTGCGAACGCGTCCTTGCAGCAATTGCACTGGCCGTCCGCGCCGATCACGACGCCCTCGGCATCCTCGCTCATGACGCAAACGGCGCAAACCCTGGCGTTGCTCAGCGGGATCATACCGCCACCTGCCGCTGGCGATCGGTGTAATCGGGGTAGGTGACGAGCACTGCGCGCAAGCGGCCGATGAAGCAGAAGGCACTCCCGGATGCGGCGGCGTCGGCACCAGCGGCGGTCGCCGCCTCGAGATGCTCCAGCCCGCCCGCGCCGCCCAGCGCGATCACCGGAACCGAAAGCCCGGATGCAATCACGGCGATCCCCTCGACGTCCATGCCGCTCCGTGCACCGTCGCGGTCGACCGACTGGAGGATCAGTTCGCCCACCCCGGCTCTGGCGAGTCGCACCGCCGCGGCGGCAAGCGGTTCGGGTGTCGCGCCGAGCGTAACGCGCTCGCCACCCGTCATGCGATAGTCGAGGCACCCGACCACTGCCTGCGCGCCGAACTCGTGCGCGATCGCGGCAATCAGCGCGTCGGTGGCATGGCTGCGAAGCACGACCTTCTCGACCCCGTCCGCGATCAGCCGACGCGCGTGATCAAGCTCGGCGATTCCGCCGCCGTAGCTCAACGGCATGAAGCATTCGGCGGCCAATGCGGCGGCAAATTCGAAGTTTGGCGCGCGGCGGTCCGGACCGGCGTCGATGTCGAGGACGCAGATCTCGTCGACTTGCTTTTCGTTGAACAGGCGGATGATGTTGAAGGGGTCGCCGACATAGGTGCGCGGGCCGAAGCCCACCGTTTTCACGACACGCTGGTCGCGATCGATCAGCAGGACGGGGATGAGGCGGGGCGGGATCACGAGCGCAGCCTTGCGAAGTCAGCGAGCAGCCGCATGCCGAAGCGGTGGCTCTTCTCCGGGTGGAATTGCGCGCCGAAAACATTGCCGTGCGCGACCGCTACGGTTTTGACGCCGTCATAATCGACGGTCGCCGCCACATCGGCGGGATCGTCGCAGACCATGTGATAGCTGTGCGCGAAGTAGAAGCGCTCAGTCTCGCCGCCGCGTGGGATGAGCCAGGTGTCAACAACGGGGGCAACTTCGCGCCATCCCATGTTCGGGACCTTCACGCCCTCGGCCGACGGCACGATCCGGCGCACGTCGGCAGCAACGAGCCCGAGCCCCTCGGCATCGCCTTCCTCGCTGTGACGGGCGAGGAGCTGCATGCCGAGGCAAACCCCCAGCAGCGTCGCGCCGTCAGCGGCCGCAGAACGCAGCGCCGCGTCGAGCCCGCGCGATCGCAGCACGCCCATCGCATGCGCGAAGGATCCGACGCCGGGCAACAGCAGCTGCGGCGCACGCGCGATCACGTCCGGGTCGGCGGACAGCCGTGTGTCCGCGCCGACATGCTCGAACATGTTGACGAGGGATGCGATGTTGCCGACGCCATAGTCCACGATCGTGATCACGCGGCTGTTGTTCCGTCCCGATCCATTGCTGCCAAGTTCATATCCGTCCGCCGCGCAAGTCAGAGGCCGTCGGGCGCAGTTCGCGCCGTTCCCTCGTCAGACGCTCCTAGCGAAGCTTCGCCGTGCGGCAAAGCGCGATAGGAGAGCACCAGCAACGCGATCGAAAAAAACGAAATCAGCGCCGAGTGGGCAGCGACGATCCAGGCGATCGGCCAGCCGGCGGCGGGAGCAGTGAGCCAGAGCAGCGCCATCGCGGCGAAGCGCGACGCATCCCAGGCGAATTGAGTCTTCTGTCGCCCCACCACCGTCAGCGTCATATTGATGCCACCGGTGATCAGCGACAGCCAATAGGCTGGCGCCATCAGCTGCGCGAACGACGCCGCCTGTTCCCAGCCCGGCCCGAACACCAGCCGGTACAAAGGCGTCGCGAACAAAATGCACGCCGCCATCGGCACCAGCGTTCCTGCTCCGAGCAGCAGCGCAATTCGGCGGAAGCTGCGGCGCGCCTCGCCGCCATGTGTTCGTATGTCGGTCGCGAGATGCGCCATATGGACCTGCGAAACGGCGACGACGACCAGCGCGGTTGGCAGGCCGACCGATCGCTCGACCAGGCCGAACTGACCTGAAGTCGCCGCATCGAAGCTGGCGTAGATCAGTAGCGGCGTGAGCGAAGTTCCGGCGGTGCTCAGCAGCGTGCTGGGCAGCGAAATGGTCGAAAGGTCCCGAAACTTGATTGCGGCGGCGCGCATCCCCGCCCATCGGGCGGCTCGTGCCGAGCGGATCTGCTCCAGCGTACCGCGGGCGAGCCAGGCGAGATTGCCGATCCGCCCGGCAAGATCGGCGAGGATCAGCGTGGTGGAGACCGGCGCCAACCAGGCGAGGCCCGCGCCGACGCCGGCGTTGAGGCCCGCTTGCGCCATCTTGCTGTTGGCGACCAGCCCATAGGCATGCGCGCGCGTCGCGACATAGCCGAGCAACTGCGCCGCGCCGCCTGCCAGCATCGACAGCGACAGCAGCCACCATGGAAAGCCCAGCTTCGCAAGGAAGGCCGGCCAGCCGACCCGGTCCGCCAACAGGAGCCCGGCAGAGACCAGCAGCGTGGTGCCTACCATCAAGATGCCGCACAATCCGAGGATAGCCGCGAGCTCTTCATCGTCCTCGGCGCGGAGCACTGCGATCTCGTAGCGGAGCGTCACAGCGATCAGCAGGAAGGCGATGATGGCCTGAAAAGCCTGGAAATGCCCGAACGCCTCCGGCTGCAGGTTGCGCGACAGCAGCGGAAGGATCGCGAACCCGATCGCCTGGGCGAAGACGCTCCCACGCAGGATCGTCGCGACTGCACGTATCATCCTACCGGTCCATCAATCGCGCCCGGACATGACCGACGAACGAAACGGGCAGTTCGGACCCGGCGGGCGATTCGATATCGCGCGTGGCATCGGCGTCGACCGGCACGATCGACTGGCCGGGATGCGCGATGCGCGGGGCAGATCCCAGAAATGCGCCCCAAAGGCTGAAGCCCGAACCCGAAGCGATCAGCGCGACGCCTTCGCCCATCGACAGGAGATCGGTGACCGATTGCTGTTTCGGCGCGCGCGAGACATGGCTCCGCGACAGCAAAGGGGCGAGATCGGCATCGGAGCCGTCCGAAAAAACGATGGCGGCCACCGGCCGGCCCAGCGCGGCGCGCAAGGCGTCGAGGCGATCGCCATACCAGTCGATCGGCAGCCGGGTGTTGGTCGCCGCCGCGGTCACAGCGGCGCCGGGCGGCGGCGCGGCGAAGTCGCCCAGCCGAACATGGATGGCGATGAATGGCTCCGTCCGGGGCTGCGGATGGTAGCGGCGCCGCGTGATCGCCAGCAATTCCCGGCGCAGGAAAGCGCCGTGGCCGACGACCTGGGCAAAGGACTTCTTCTCATTGTCCTTCAGGGCATTGTGGAAGCGCAGCAGCACCGGCCCGTCCTCGGCGACGGGCGCCGGCCATTCCGTCCCGATCTCGATCTTGCGCGCGCGGCCGAGGACCAGCAGCCGGCGGAGCCCGGCAATGGCGCGTCCGGAATGGAAGAGCAGAAAATAATTCCGCTTGTCGCGCTCGCGGCGCAGATAGGGGCCGACGCGGAGCTTGAGCCAGAAGGGCGCGACCATCGCCGCGCCGTTCTGCTCGCACCACAGGCGGCAGCGCGCCCATGCCAGCAGCCCGTGCGTCAGGCCGTAGCGCCCGAGCACGGGCATCGCATAGACCCGCGGACCGCTCATGCCGTGACCGACGCGACCTCGCGCACCGCCGCTGCGACTTCGTCCTGCTGGGTTTCGGTCAACTCGGCGAAGATCGGCAGCGACAGGATGCGTGACTGGAGGCGGTGTGCGACCGGAAAATCCTCGGGCGAATGGCCGAGATGGGCATAAGCCGGGAGGAAGGGGAGGGCGCGTTTGTAATTGATCACGGTGGGAATGCCGCGCGACTTGAGCCCTGCGGCGAGACCGTCGCGATCCTCCGCCTCGACCACATAGAGGTGATAGACATGTTCGCGCCCTTCGACCTCGACGGGCGTAGCGACCCCGCCGATTCCCGCCAGCAGGCTGTCGTAGCGCCGGGCGATCGCCCGGCGGCGATCGGTCCAGCTCCGGAGATGCGGCAGCTTCACTCGCAGGATCGCGGCCTGAAGGCCGTCGAGGCGCGAATTGATCCCTTCCATCTCGTGGTCACCCTTCACCAGCCCACCATGGCGCGCGAAGCATGCCATGTGGCGGGCGAGGGCGGGATCATCGGTGGTGATCGCGCCGGCATCGCCCATCGCGCCGAGATTCTTGCCGGGATAGAAGGACCAGGTGGCGATCGTGCCCCAGCTGCCGGCCTTGCGCCCGTTGAGCGTGGCGAGATGCGCCTGCGCGCAATCCTCGATCACCCACAGTCCGTGCTTGCCGGCGATCTCCATCACCGCCTGCATGTCCGCCATCTGGCCGTAGATGTGGACGGGGATGATGCCGACGGTGCGGCTGGTGATCTTCTCGGCGATCCGCGACGCGTCTATCGTCGAGGTGACCGGGTCGATGTCGACGAACACGGGGACGGCACCGTGCTGCCCGATCGTCTCCGAGGTCGAGATCCAGCTCTGCGCGGTGGTGATGACCTCGTCGCCCGGCTTTATCCCCAGCGCCTTCATCGCGATGTAGAGCGCGTCGGTGCCATTGGCGCAGGAGACGGTGTGTGCCGCGCCCATCAGCGCCGAATATTCCTCTTCGAACGCCTCTACATCGGGCCCGCGCACGAAGCTGCTGTTGGCGATCGTTCGGGCGATCGCCGCGTCGATGTCATCCTTCAGCGAAAGATATTGAGCATGCAGGTCAACGAAGGGAATGGCCATCAGTGCCTCCGGCAGAAATTTTGAATTAGCGGTTGCGGCGGAGCAGTCGCGCGGGGTTACCGGCATAGATGCCCGGCTCGGCGATCGAGCGCGTGACCACCGAGCCGGCACCGATCACGACATCGTCGCAGATCGTTACGGGCATGATCGTCGCATTGGAACCGATCGACACGCGGTTGCCGATCGCCGTCGATTCCCATTTGCTGGTGTCACCCCGCGCCGGCCCGCCGCTCGCGAAGCGATCGTTAACGAACATCACGCCGTGGCCGACGAAGCAATCGGTGCCGATCGTAACCAGCTCGCAGATGAAGCTGTGGCTCTGCACGCGGGTGCCGGCGCCGATCACGACGCCCTTCTGGATCTCGCAGAACGGCCCGACAAAGACTCGATCGCCAAGTTCGCACTCGTAGAGATTGCTCGGCTCGACGATGACGACGCCATCGCCCGCGGCGACATCGCGAACCGCCGCCACGTGCCGCTTGATCTCGCCCATGCTCAGCCGCCGAGCCGCGCGTGGCGCGAGCGGAAGCGCAGCGGCACGTCGCGGCCGGTCTCGATCGATTCATAGAGCGCAGTGATCAGTTCGAGGCTGCGGCGGCCTTCGAGACCGTCGACCAGCGCCGCCGTATCGTTCTTGAGCGAGTCGACGACATGCTCGTAATATGCCTGGTGGCCATAGCCGTAGACATTGGGCGGATTGACCGAGAATTTCTCGAGCACTTCCTCGTCGCCGGGCTGGGGCTCGGCGAAATCCCAGGTGACCATCTTGTTGACCGCGAAGCCGCCGATCACGACGGTGCCGCCTTCGCCGAGCACCGAGAGCGACCCCTCGAGATCGCGCGGCCGCGCGGCATTGGTCGCCTCGACGATGCCGAGCGCCCCGTTGGCGAACTGCAGCGTGGCGATCGCCGTATCCTCGGCCTCGATATCGACGAGCGTACGCGAGGCGCGGGCATGCACCGACACGACATCGCCCATGAACCATTCGAGCAGGTCAACGTGATGGCTGGCCTGGTTCGCGAGTACGCCGCCGTCCTGCGCCCAGGTGCCGCGCCAGCTGTCCTGGTCGTAATAGCTCTGATCCCGCCGCCAGCGCACCCGGACGGTGCCCAGCACGAGCCTGCCGAAGCGGCCGGCGTCGAGCGCCTCGCGCGCCTTGACCACGGGCACATTGAGCCGGTTCTGCTTGACGACGAACAGCTTGACGCCAGCGCGGTCGCACGCGGCGATCATCGCGTCGGCATCCTCCAGACGGAGCGCCATCGGCTTCTCGACGACCACGTGCTTGCCGGCGCGGGCCGCGGCGATGGCGTGCTCGGCGTGCATCCCGCTCGGGGTGAGCACGGTGACGACCTCGACCTCGGGATCGGCGAGCATGGCGTCGTAGTCGCCATAGGCCGCGACATTGTGCCGCTGCCGCGCAGCATCGAGTCGTTCGGGATTGTTGTCGCAGATCGCGACGAGGCTCGCGCCGGCGATCTGGCCGCCGCCGAGCAAATCAAGGTGCCGTTTCGCAATGCGACCGCAGCCGATGACGCCGAACTTAATCATGCTTCGCTTTCAAGTCTTCAGGATTGCTGGTCTGCCCCGGAGCGACGGCCGTTACCGGCTTTCCCCAGTGGTTGCAACGTGGGTGGCAGCGGCCCGGCCGGCGGGGGAGTCACTGACTTTGCCGGCGCGCTGATTGTATTTCCGGCGCGCGGTGGCATAGACCGCGAGCTTATGCGCAATCTTTCCCGGATCAACCCACGCTTCGCGCCAAGCGTCTCCTTCCTGCTGCTCTGCCTGTTGATGGTCGCGCTGTGGCTCGCCGGCGGCGCGTCGCGCGGGGACGTGCCGGGCCAGGCCGTGGTGCGTTCCGCCGCTGCCGCGGCGATCGCGATCGCGCTGCTGTTCGGTCCGCGTCCTTCGCTTTCAATGGTCCGGCCCGTGGCCTGGCTGTTGGCCCTCGCAATCCTGCTGCCGCTGCTCCAGCTGGTGCCGTTGCCTCCGGCGCTGTGGCAGGCCTTTCCCGGACGGGCGCTGTTCGGCCAGGCAGCCGACCTCCTCAACGAGGCCCAGCCGTGGCGGCCCTGGACCATAGCGCCCGGGCTCACGATCAACGCGGCGGCGTCGCTGATCGTCCCCGCGGCGGTGCTGCTGCTGGTCGCGGGTGCGAGAGAGGATGAGCGCGCCTCGATCCCGGGTCTCCTGCTGGCGCTGATCTCTGCGTCGACGCTGCTCGGGCTGCTCCAGCTGTCGGGCGTCTACTTCAACAGTCCGCTCATCAACGACAGCGTCGGGCAGGTGAGTGCCACGTTCGCCAACCGCAACCATTTTGCGCTGTTTCTCGCGCTCGGGTGTCTGCTCGCACCGGTCTGGCCCTTCCTCGGCGGGCGCTCGCCCGGCTGGAGGGCGCCGGTGGCCTTCGCGCTCGGCCTGCTGTTCGCGCTCACCATCGTCGCCACCGGTTCGCGCGCAGGCATACTCGTCGGCGCCATTGGTCTTGCCGCCGGGCTGTGGATCGTCCGCCAGGGTATCCGTCGGACGATGGCGCGCTATCCGCGCTGGACCTTTCCCGCGATAGTCGCGGCAATCCCTGCGCTCATCGGCATTTTCGTACTGCTTGCGATCGCCGCCGGGCGCGCTGCCTCGATCGAGCGCCTGTTCACCAGCGATACGGCGCAGGACATGCGCACC
This sequence comes from Sphingomonas psychrotolerans, assembly GCA_032334595.1. Lineage (GTDB taxonomy): Bacteria > Pseudomonadota > Alphaproteobacteria > Sphingomonadales > Sphingomonadaceae > Sphingomonas > Sphingomonas psychrotolerans_A. Next base: position 413,644 of record JALMLT010000003.1, read on the forward strand.
CGCGGGCTGCCGACGGTGCTGGAGATGATCAAGGGCTATTTCCCGACCGGAACGGGGTTCGGGACCTTCGATCGGGCTTTCCGCATCCACGAGCCATTCGCGTTGCTGAAGCCAACCTATTTCAATCACGCCCATAACGATCTCCTCGAGGTCTTCCTCGAAGGCGGGATCGCCGGCGGAGCGCTTCTCGCCGCGGCGCTGGCCTGGCTGGTCTATGCCGGCATCCGCGCGTGGCGCGCCGGCCCCGGGACGCGGCAGGGCCTCCCCAAAGCGGGCGCCGTCGCGCTGCTGCTGATCGTTATCGCCAGTGCTTTCGACTACCCCGCGCGGACGCCCATGGTGATGGCGATCATCATCCTCGCCGCGAGCTGGTTGAGCGAAAGCGCAACGAAGCCTTCCGCGTCTGCTTTACCGCAGACCGACCAGCATCTATAGGCGCCGAACCAATCCTATTAGCGGGAAGCATTCCGGGCGCATGCGCAAAACTTGTATTTTGTTACTGGCGTTTGCCTTATCGGCTTGCGCGGGGAAGCAGCAGCTGGAATCCACCCAGCGACTGACGGTAGTCAGGGACAGCGCGGCGCTGCCCGCGCCGGACCGCAACGATCTGACCGCGTCGGACCGTCCGTCGCTGATCGGTCCGCTCGATACGATCCAGGTTGACGTCTTCAATGTCCCCGATCTCAGCCGCGAGATGCAGGTGGACGCGAGCGGGCGCATTTCAATGCCGCTCGTCGGGACGATCGATGCGCGCGGCAAGACCGCCGAGGAACTCGCCGGAGCGATCGAGACGGCGTTGCGCGGCCGCTATGTCCGCAACCCCGAAGTAACGATCAACATCAAAAATTCGGTGAGCCAGGTCGTCACGATCGACGGGCAGGTCGCCGAGCCCGGCCTCTATCCGGTCACCAATCAGATGACCCTCATGCGCGTGATCGCCTCCGCCAAGGGTATGGGCGAATTCGCAAGCCAGGAAGACGTCGTCATCCTGCGCACCGTCAACAACCGCAAGATGGCCGGCCTCTATAACGTCGCTGCGATCCGCCGCGGCGTGTATGACGATCCGCCGATCTATGCGAATGACGTGATCATCGTCGGGGATTCGCCGCAACGCCGCCTGTTCCGCGACTTCGTCTCCCTGTCGCCGCTGGTGGCCGCGCCGCTCATCGCGATCTTGCAGTAAGGCCCACGACATCATGAATCTCGTCACTTCAAAATTGCGGCATGAAGCGCCCGGCATGGGCGTGGTGCCCGGTGTCGTGCGGCCAGTCGACGCCGATCGCCCGTCGCTGGTGCTCGAATATCTGCGGATCGCGGTTCGCTGGCGCTACCTGATCATCGGCGTCACCGCGGCCTGCGTGCTGCTCGGCCTGATCGCCACGCTGATGACCACGCCGAAATACACGGCGGTCGCTACGGTCGAGATTTCGCGTGAATCGAACAAGGTGACCGATCTGCAGGGGGTCGAGCGCGAGGCAAGCGTCTCCGACCAGGAATTCTACCAGACTCAATATGGTCTGCTCAAATCGCGTTCGCTCTCGGAGCGGGTGGCGGCGCAGTTGCGGCTGGTCGACGATCCGAAGTTCTTCGCGTTGTTCGGCCATGCCAGCAGCAGCCCCGCATTCACGCCGGTCAACAACCGGCTTCCGGCTTCCGGCCGCGCCGAGCGCCAGCGCATCGCGGGCGAGATTTTGCGCGAGCACATCAACATCTCGCCGACGCGCCTGTCGCGTCTCGTCGACATCAGCATGATCAGTCCGGATCCGGCGTTCTCGGCCAAGGTGGCCAACGCCTGGGCCGAGGCTTTCATCCAGACCAATCTCGAGCGCAAGGTTCAGGCGACCGCCTATGGCCGCGACCTGCTGCAGAAGCAGCTGGCGCAGTTCAAGGAAAAGCTCGACGAATCGCAGCGTCAGCTGGTCGCCTACGCCTCGAGCGAGAAGATCATCAACCTGCCGGCCCAGTCGAGCGACGGCAAGTCGACCTCGGAGCGTTCGATCGTCGCCGATGAGCTCGCTGCCCTCAACGCCGCGCTGTCCAAGGCGACCACCGACCGGATCCAGGCGCAGGCGCGTTATGAACAGAGCGGCCGCGGCGGCGCTTCGATCGAGGCGCTGACCAATCCCGCGATCAACGGCATGCGCCAGAAGCGCGCCGAACTTGCCGCCGAATATGAGCGTCTGATGACGCAGTTCGAGCCGGAATATCCCGCCGCAAAGGCCGTCAAGTCGCAGCTCGACCAGCTCGATCGCAGCCTCGCGCGCGAAGAAGGACGCGTGACCGGCGCGGTGGGCGCGGATTATCGGCAGGCGCTGGAACGCGAGCGCGCGCTTCAGGCCCGCGTCGAGCAGCTCAAGGGCAATTATCTCGATCTGCGCCGCCGCAGCATTCAGTACAATATCTATCAGCAGGAAGTGGATACCAACCGCATCCTGTACGATGGGCTGCTGCAGCGCTTCAAGGAAATCGGGATCGCCGGCGGTGTCGGCGTGAACAATATCGCGATCGTCGACGCCGCGGACGTTCCGCAGCGCCCGTCGAGCCCGCGGCTGTTGCTGAACCTCGTCTTCGCGCTCGTCGCGGGGCTCGGGCTCAGCGCGCTGCTGACCTTCGCGCTCGAGCAGATCGACGAGGCGATCGCGGACCCCGCCGAAGTGGAGCGCCGTCTCGGCCTCCCGCTGCTCGGATCGGTGCCCAAGGTCGAGAACGTCACGCCCAAGGAGGCGCTGCTCGATCGAAAGTCGGATCTCGTCGACGCCTATCTCGCGGTGCAGACGAATCTCGCATTCACCACGGAGCATGGCGTGCCCCGGTCGTTCGCGGTCACCTCGACCCGCCCGGCCGAAGGCAAGTCGACCACTGCGCTTGCGCTCGCGACGACGCTGGCACGCGCGCAGCGTAAGGTCATCCTCGTCGATGGCGACATGCGTTCGCCGTCGGTGCATCATCTCGGCGGCGTCAGCCACGATCGGGGCCTGAGCAATTTCCTCTCAGGCCAGGACGAAGTGGAGTCGATGATCTTCCCGATGGCGGACCTCGGCTTCACCGCGATGTCGGCGGGGCCGCTCCCGCCCAACGCGGCCGAGCTCCTGACCGGCAGCCGTCTGTCGCTGCTCATCGATCGCCTGCTCGAGGTCTATGATCACGTGATCATCGATTCTCCGCCGGTGATGGGTCTCGCCGATGCGCCGCTCATCGCAAGCCGCGTCGAAGGCGTGATCTATGCAGTGGAATCGCACGGTATCCGCTCGAGCCTCGTCAAGACGGCCCTGAATCGCCTCGCCGGCGCCAATGCCCGGGTGTTCGGCGGCGTGCTGACCAAGTTCGAGCCGCGAAAAGCCCACTACGGCTACGGCTATGGCTATGAATATGGCTATGACTATGGCCGCAAGGCGACCAAGACGAGCGGTGCCTGATGCCGCGACGTAGCGGGCGGACGCGGCGCTCGCCGCTGGAGTGGGCGCTGCGCGGGGCGCTGGCGGCAACGGCCGTCGCGGTCGGCTATGTCGGCAGCGCCTACAGCGTCGCCCAGGCCTCGCGCACGACCAATGTCGAACGGGCATTTCAGGTGACGCCGGGCAACGCGCAGATCCGCGCATTATATGCCCAGAGTCTCTCGGGTCCGCAGGCGAGTTCCGCGGATCGCAACCGCGCCGACGGACTTGCCCGCGACGCGCTCCGCCGGGACCCGACGACGGTGGTCGCGGCCTCGGCGCTCGGGATCAATGCTCAGGCGCGGGGCGACGTCGCTGCGGCCCGGCGCTTTTTCGCTTATGCCGAAGCGCTGTCGCGGCGCGATATGCAGACGCAGCTTTGGGCGATCGAGGATGCCGTGGCGCGCGAGGACGTGCCCGGCGCGCTGCGGCACTACGACATCGCTTTGCGCACCTCGCCGGCCGCGTCGAACCTGCTGTTCCCGATTCTCGGCTCGGCGATCGAGGATGATGCGGTGCGGGCGGCGCTGCTGCAGACGCTGGTTCGCGGCACCAGCTGGACGCCGCATTTCATCAATTTCGTAGCAGGGCAGGGGTCGGAGCCCAAAGCTGCCGCAAAGCTGTTCGCCGCGCTCGATCGTGCGGGCGTTCCAGCGTCGCCGGAAGCGAAGGCCAGTCTCGTCAACAATCTCGTATATAAGGGCTTCTATCCAGAAGCCTGGGCCTATTACGCTGCCAACCATCGCGGCGTGTCGTCCACTGCCTCGCGCGATCCACACTTTCGGGCCGACGCCGAAAAGGCTTCGCTGTTCGACTGGACCCCCATCGACGCCGCCGGGATCACGGCATCGCTGCGCGCGGGCGAGGGAGGGGGTGTCGACTTCACTGCGTCTCCCAGCGTGAGTGGCCCGGTCGTGCAACAGATGCAGATGTTGCTGCCCGGCGATTATGTGCTGCAGGGCCGCAGCCGCGACATCGATCAGGCTCCGGACGCACGACCTTACTGGGTGCTGCAATGCTATCGAGGCCGCGAGCTTGGCCGCGTGACGCTTGCCAATTCCGCCGAAGGGCAGGGACGTTTCGCCGGGCGCTTTACCGTACCGGCGGATTGTCCGGTCCAGATTCTCGCGCTGGTTGCGGTTCCTTCCTCTGCGATGTCGGGTCTGACGGGAACCATCGAACAGGTGGAGCTTCGTCGACCATGACGCGTGCGCTTGCTTCGAAATCAGGTGCCGCGGCCCTGGCCGTCCTGCTGTTGGTAGCGGCGGGACCGGCACTCGCCCAGGCGCGCCCCAAGGCCGACCAGACCGGCGGTCAGCAGCGGCGGATCCGGACGACTAGCGGCGTTCAGGCCACCCAGCGCATCAGCACGCGGATCCAGAACAGAATTCAATCGCGCGTGCAGAACCGCATCGATCCGAACTACGTCCCACAGCTCGGCGCCGCCACGGCGATCAAGGCTGCGAAGGACGAGGCGTCGCGGGCCGGGCCCGCGCGGCAGGTGACGCCTGACGCACCGCCGCCGCCGCCCAAACCGGATGCAGAATAGGACTCGAGCCCGGACCTGAGGCGCAAAGTTTTCGCCTGAGCTTGCAACTTCAGCGTGACATTTTCGTTCACTTGCTTCGCAAGTGCGGCAGGCTGTGCGCGGCGTGCGACGGGCTGCGCTATTTCGCGGCTGCAGAAATATTCAGTTGCGTAACGATTACTAGGCTGCGCATCCGACATATTCTCGTTTTCTGCATAATGCAGCCCAACCTCCGTTGAACTGGACCAAAGTTGTGACGCGTAAGCATTTCCAGTCAGTGCTCCACCTTGCAGACATCGCGACGATCGGCGGTTTCAAGATGCAGGGGGCGGCGAATGAAGATTATGCCGGCTTCAATTTCGGCTACGGCGATATCAACGGCGACGGGCTCACGGATCTGATCGTCTGTGCCGACGGCTATGATGGCGGAGGTCTGCTCGCAGGCGGCGCATTCGTCATTTACGGCGACGCCGATCGAAGCAACGACTTCATCGATTTCGCCAATCTGGTGCACAGCGAAGCCTTCGTCATCCAGGGCGAGTTCGCCTACGACCTCGCCAGCCGCAGCATCGCGGGGATCGGCGATGTCAACGGCGATGGAATCGGCGACATGCTGATCGGCGCCTTCAAGAACGACGAAGGCGCCTATGACAGCGGCGCCGCCTATATCATCTACGGCAAGGCGGAGCCGTTCGACGGCCCGCTCGACCTCTATGACCTGCCCGTAGAAACCGGGATCAAGCTCGTCGGCGAAGGCGCCGAGGATTATGCGAGCTTCTGGGTGGCCTCGGCCGGGGACATCAACGCCGACGGCCGCGAGGATATGATCATCGGCGCGCCGCTGAACGACGGCGCAGGTACCAATTCCGGCGCCGCCTATGTCATCTTCGGCCGCGATTCGAACTTCGCCGGCAAGATCGAACTCGCCAGTCTCGACCCCGCGGCCGGTTTCAAGATCACGGGAGCGGCACCCGGCGACGAGGCGGGCTACGGCGTCAGCAGCGTACGCGACTTCAACGGCGACGGCGTGGCGGATCTGCTGGTCTCGTCGCCGCAGGAAGGTACCGGCGCGGGTCTCACCTATGTCATCTACGGCGGCAGCGATATCGGCGCGCTGGATCTCGCCACACTCGCCCCTGAGCGCGGCTTCGCCATCCGCGGCGAAGCGCCGGGCGACATGGCCGGCTTCAACGTCGCCGGCGCGGGTGACGTCAACGGCGACGGGCTCGACGACATCATCATCGGCGCCACCTATCAGGATGCCGGCGGGAGCAATGCCGGCGCCGCCTATGTCGTATTCGGCCGCGCCGGCGGCTATAGCGGCACCTTCGATCTCTCCGGTCTCGACGGCACCAATGGCTTCAAGATCCTGGGAGCCCGTGCCGGCGATGCCGCGGGCGTATGCGTCTCCAGTGCAGGCGACGTGAATGGTGACGGCTATGCCGACATTCTCGTCGGCAGCTGGACAGGCTCGGTCGATGGTACCGGCTATAGCGATGCCTATCTGCTGTTCGGCAAGGCCACCACCTATGCGCCCAGCATCAGCCTCGCGACTCTCGACGACCGGACCGGCATCAAGATCCGCAGCGAAGGTATCGGCGACACCACGGGCCGCGCGCTCTCCGCGGCCGGAGACATGAACGGGGACGGCTACGACGATATTGCGATCGGCTCGCCGGGCAATGGAGCGGCCGGCGTGCAGGCGGGCGCCGCCTATGTCATCTACGGGCGCCCGGACAACCAGGCACCGGTCGGCGTCGACAGCCTCGTCTCCGGACTCGAGAACACCCCTTACGTTTTCCAGCTATCGGACTTCGGCTTCACAGACGACGGCGACGCGTTGCTCGAGGTCGAGATCGCCACGCTGGCGAGTCGCGGAACGCTGATGCTCGACGATCTGGTCGGGGGTGCGACCGCCGTCACCGCAGGCCTTGTGGTAACTGCCGCCGACATCGCTTCGGGGCGCCTCTACTTCGAGCCCGCCGCGAATGAGAGCGGGCCGGGTTATGCGACGTTCGAGTTCGTGGTTCGCGACGATGGCGGGATTGTGGGCAACGGCAGTGACACTGCCACGGCCGCGGCGACATTGACCATCGGCATCGTGGCTGATCCGACCAATGCCGTGGACATCGTGTACGGCACTGCCGGCGGCGACGCCCTGACGGGCAGCGGCAGCGATGTCCGGCTGATCGGAGAGACGGGGGACGATGTTTATACCGTCGGCCAAGCCACCGATGTGGTGGTGGAGGCGGTGGGCGAAGGCACGGATACGATCCGCACCAGCGTGAGCTTCGAACTGGCGGCCGATTCAGAAATCGAGTTCCTCGAAGCCACCGATCCCGACGCGACTACGTTTCTGCGTCTGTGGGGCAATGCGTTCGACAACCACATTCGCGGCAATAATGGCGTGAATGCCATCTCCGGCGGAGGCGGCAGCAATGTGCTGGAAGGCCTGGGCGGAGACGATTCGTACCTCGTCGACAGTTCGATGGACCGGATCGTGGAAGTGCAGGGCGGCGGCCACGACACCGCCTATGCCCTTGGTGACTACGCGCTGGCGTCCGATGCGGAGGTCGAGGTGCTGCTTTCCTACGATCGCACCGCCGCCGCGGCGCAGAACCTCACAGGGAGTGCGTCCGACAACCTGATCCAGGGCAATTACGGCGACAATGTCCTGATCGGCGGCGGCGGCCGCGACACCCTGTACGGGTTCCGCGGCGACGACACCTACTATGTCGATTCGGCCGACGATGTCGTGGTCGAACTCGCGGGCGAGGGAGCCGACACGATCATCACATCCGTCAGCTATGTGATGCCGCAAGGGATGGAGTTCGAATATCTCCGCACCATCGACCCGGATTCGACGCTGGCGATCGACTTGACCGGAAACAAGATACCGAACGTGATCATAGGCAATGCCGGCAATAATGTTATCGACGGGCTCGGCGGCGGTGACGATATGCGGGGGCTCGGCGGCGACGACACTTATATCGTCCGGCGCAGCAACGATCGCATCGAGGAGGGCCAGGGCAGCGGCCACGATGTTGTCCGCACGCTGGTGGACTATGCGCTTTCCTTGACCAGCGAGGTGGAGGATCTCGTCGCCTACGACGTGGCCGCCACGACGCCACTTCGTCTGACCGGCAACGATCTGGCGAACACCATCATCGGCAATGCGGGCGCCAACGGCCTCATCGGCGGGGGCGGAGACGATATCCTGCAGGGGCTGGGCGGCAACGACATCTACGTCGTCGACAGCGCCCGCGACCGTGTGCTCGAAGCAGCAGGCGGTGGGTACGACACCCTCTATACCCTTGGCGATTTCAAGCTCGAAGCGGGGAGCGAGATCGAGACCCTCATCGTCTATGATCGAGCGACGACGACTGCGCTGCGACTCGAAGGCAACGAGTTCGCGAACACAATCTACGGCAATGCAGGGAACAACGGGCTGATCGGCGGCGGCGGCAACGATGTCCTGATGGGTCTCGGCGGCAATGACAGCTACATCGTCGAGAGCGCGGGCGATCGTGTGATCGAGAGCGTCGGCGGCGGTTCGGACACGGTCTACGCGCTCGCCAGCTTCGTGCTCGAGGCTGGTTCGGAAATCGAAGTGCTCAGCGCCTATGATCGTGCGGCGACGGCGTCGCTGCGTCTGGAGGGCAACGAGTTCGGCAACGCGATCTACGGCAATGCCGGCGACAATGCCCTCATCGGCGGTGGTGGGGCCGATATCTTGCGCGGGCTCGGCGGCGCCGACTCCTACATCGTCGAAAGCGCCGCCGACCGCGTGATCGAGGCCGTCGGGGGCGGCTACGATACCGTCTATGCGCTGTCGGATTTCACGATCGAGGCAGGGTCGGAAGTTGAAGTGCTCAGCGCCTATGATCGGGAGTCCACCGCGGCGGTACGGTTGCAGGGCAACAGCTTCGATAACCAGATCTACGGCAATGCCGGCAGCAATGCGCTGATCGGCGGCGGCGGAAACGACAAGCTGTATGGCCTTGGCGGGAACGACAGCTATCTGATCAACGACGCGCGTGCCCAGGTCTTCGAGGCGGCGGGTGGCGGGTACGACACGGTTTATGCCGCCGTCAGCTATGCGCTGGCCGCCGGCACTTCGATCGAAGTCCTCACGGCTTATGACCGCGCGGGGGTGACGAGCCTGAATCTCGCCGGGAACGAACAGGCAAACACCATTTACGGCAACAATGGCCAGAACCGGCTCGACGGCGGGCGCGGTGCGGACACGCTTTACGGTCTCGGCGGCGCCGACACTTTCGTGTTCTCGGCGCTGCCTCAGGCAACGGAATTCGACCGGATCGCCGACTTCGTGTCGGGAGCCGATCATATCGAGCTTGGCGGTCTCGCCTTTGCGGGGATCGGCGCGGGCGAGCTGGACGTGACCCGTTTCGTGTCGGGAAGCGTCGCGCTCGATGCGGGCGACCGGATTATGTACGATCAGGCAAGCGGCGCCCTCTATTACGACGCCGACGGCGCCGGCGGAACCGAAGCGGTGCATTTCGCCTCGCTCGCCGCCGGGACCGTGCTAACCGCGGCCGACTTGTTCATCGTCTAACGCCAGCAACTGCGGGACGGGCTGCCGCCGCTCCGGCTGCGGCTCAGGCGCGGACTATTTTCTCGCTGGCCACGCCCGCTTTGCCACAGGCATTGCGGGTGTCGATCACCAGTGGCGCTGCCTCGACCAGAGCGGCGTAGTCGACCGCGTCGTGATCGGTCGCGATCAGCACGGCGTCATAGCCGGCGATCGCCGCGGCATCCCACGCCACGCCGTGGCGATAGTTGAGCGTAGGATGCTCGCGGGTGCCGTTGATCTGGGCGACGTGCGGATCGTGGAAGTCGGCCACGGCGCCCCGCGCCTCGATCATCTCCATCAGGCGGAGTGACGGGCTCTCGCGGATGTCGTCGACATTCTTCTTGTAGGCGACGCCGAGCACGAGGATGCGCGCGCCGCGCAGGCCGCGGCCGAAGCGCGCGTCGAGCGTGTCGGCCATCACCCGGATCACGTGCTGCGGCATGTCCGCGTTGATCTGGCCGGCGAGCTCGATGAACCTGGTGTGCTGATTATATTCGCGCGCCTTCCAGGTGAGATAGAAGGGGTCGATCGGGATGCAGTGGCCGCCGAGCCCGGGTCCCGGATAGAAAGGCATGAAGCCGAACGGCTTGGACTTGGCCGCGTCGATCACTTCCCAGACGTCGATGTCCATCGCTGTGAAGATCAGCTTGAGTTCGTTGACCAGCGCAATGTTGACGGCGCGGAACACGTTTTCGGTGATCTTGACCGCCTCTGCCGTGGCGGCGGACGAGACCGCGATCGTCTGCGGCACGACGTGCTTGTACAGAGCGAGCGCGAGATCGGCCGAGACCTGATCGTCGGCGCCGACCACCTTGGGAATCTGCGTCGTCGAATAGGTCGGATTGCCGGGATCCTCGCGCTCCGGAGAGTAAGCGAGGAAGAAGTCCTTGCCGGCGACGAGACCGCCCGCCTCGAGGATCGGCTGCATCACTTCGCGCGTGGTGCCCGGGTACGTGGTCGATTCGAGGATGACGAGCTGGCCCTTGCGCAGCGTCTTCGCGATCGCGGCAGTGGTCGCCTCGACATATTTGAGGTCGGGCTCAAGATGGCGCGATAGCGGGGTCGGCACGCAGATCAGCAGGACGTCGGCCTCCCCCAGCCGGGCGAGATCGGACGTGGCATCGAGCCGCTTCGCCGCGATCTGCGGCGCAATGCGAGCCCCGTCGATATGCTTGATGTAGCTCTCGCCAGCCTTGAGCGCGTCGATCTTGGCATCGTCGAGATCGAAGGCGAGGACCGGGCAGTTCGCCTCGCAGAAGGCGACCGCGAGCGGCAGGCCGACATAGCCCATGCCGATCACGCCGATGGTGGCGGTGCCGCCTTCGATACGCGCCTGGAGCTTCAGTCCATGCGCAGGCCATTCGATACTCATGCCGTCCCCATGTCAGCGATCGGGTGTGTGGCACCGCTATCGCCCGGCAGGGGTTTCAAGTTCGATAATGCTCCAGATACCAGTCGACGAAGCGGGCCACGCCTTCCGACGGCGGCGTCGAGGGCTTGTAGCCGGTCAGGCGTTCGAGGAGCGCCGACGAGGCCTCGGTCGCGGGGACGTCGCCCTGCTGCATCGGCAGGTAATTCTTGATCGCGGTGCGGCCGAGCGCGGCTTCGAGGGCGCCGATATAATCCATCAGCGGCGTCGGCTGGCCATTGCCGATATTGACGGTGCGGAAGGGTGCGACTGGAGAGAGGCTGTCGCCCTCGACGGGTTCGCGGCCCGGAATGGCGTCGGTGAGGCGGACGATCGATTCGGCGAGATCGTCGATATAGGTGAAGTCGCGCACCATATTGCCGTTGTTGTAAACCTGGATCGGCTCGCCCGCGAGCGTCGCCTTTGCGAATTTGAACAGCGCCATGTCGGGGCGGCCCCAGGGGCCGTACACCGTGAAGAAGCGGAAGAAGGTCATCGGCGTGCCGAACAGATGGCTGTAGCTGTGGCCCATCAGCTCGGTCGCGCCCTTGGTGGCGGCATAGAGGCTGAGCGGCGTCTGGGTGCGCTGGGTTTCCTCGAACGGCATCTGGGTGTTGGCGCCGTAGACCGAGCTGGTCGAGGCGGCGAGCAGGTGCCGGACCGGATGGTGCCGGGCGAGCTCGAGGACGTTGTGGGTGCCGATGATGTTGGCGCCGATATAGCTGCGCGGCTCGTCGATCGAATAACGCACTCCGGCCTGGGCGGCCAAGTGGATCACGGTATCGGGTTTGAATGTGGTCCAGGCGGCGGCGAACGCGTCATTGTCCTCGATCGAGACGCGGGCGAGCGAGAATTCGGCGTGGTTGCCGAGGATGTCGGTGCGCGCTTCCTTGAGCGCGACGTCGTAATAGGCCGAGAAGTTGTCGACGCCGAGCACGGTCGCGCCCTGCTGGAGCAGCTTCTCGCAGGTGTGGAAGCCGATGAATCCCGCCGAACCGGTAACCAGGACCCGCTTTCCGCTGCTCGTCATAGTGCTCCTGCCCGATCCTGTCTTCGAAGGCGCCGCTAACAGGCAAAAGGTTACCAGCGGCTGAGCGGTGGCGTGTCAAGGATACGTGCGGATGCGACTCCCAATGCAGTTAAACATGCGTTAAGAAGCTGTCTCAAAATCAGGGAGATACGGCCGTGAAAGAGCCGGAGAGGAAAGAGCAGGCTGCATCGGACGAAGCTGCCTGCCAGCCTGAAGTCGCGCAGACCGAGTCGTTTGCGCCCGAGCCCAAGGCTTACGCATTCGATGGTTGGGGCATGGTGCCGCTCGAACTCGACGCGATCTGAAGGCGCGAGCAGCCCGGGCAGCCAGGATCCTTGGGCAAAGCGAGCGACCGGAAGCGCAGCGACAGTGCGTCGACGAGCAGGAGCTTGCCTGCGCTGTCTTCGCCGAAAGGGGTGATCGCGCGGATCGTCTCGAGCGCGGCGAGGCTGCCCATCACCCCGGTGAGCGCGCCGAGCACGCCCTGCTCGGCGCACGTCACCTCCGGGCGTTCGGGATCGCCGCCGACGAAGCAGCGGTAGCAGGGCTTGTCCGGCTCCCATCCACGGAAGGTGCCGAGCTGACCTTCGAATTCAGCGACTGCGGCCGAAATCAGCGGGATGCAGGCAGCGAGCGCCGCATCGGCAACCGCAAGGCGCGTCGCAAAATTGTCGGAGCCGTCGAGGATCGCATCGGGGGCCAGCGAATCTAGGAGGCGCGCCGCATTGGCGGGACCTATGCGTTCGCCGATCGGGTCGAGGCGGACATCGGGGTTGAGCCGGGCGACGGCCGCTGCCGCGGCGGCGACCTTGGGTGTGCCGATCTGGTCGTTGCCGTACAGGGTCTGGCGCTGAAGGTTGGAGAGAGCGACGTCGTCATCGTCGATCACGCTGATCCGGCCGACTCCGGCGGCGGCGAGATACTGGATCGCCGGCGAGCCGATTCCCCCGGCGCCGATCAGCAGGACATGGCTCCGGAGCAGCCGCATCTGCCCGGCTCCGCCGACTTCGCGCAGCACGATGTGCCGGGCGTAGCGGTCGAGCTGGGCATCGGTGAGGCTCATCGTGTGCCAGTGGAGCCGAAGCCGCCGGCGCCGCGAGCTGTCTCTCTGCTGAAATCGTCGACCACCGACAGTGCCGGCCGCAATATCGGCAAGAATACCAACTGGGCGATCCGGTCCCCGGGCTCGATCGTCAGTGGCTCGGCGCCTGGGCGGAGCCAGATGCTCATGAAGAGTTCGGCCGTATAGTCGGCATCGATCGTTCCTACCGCTTGGCTGAGCACCAAGCCTTTTTTGTGGCCCATGCCCGATCTGGCGAGCAGGAGCGCGGCCATGTTGTTGTGCCCCATCAGGAACGCGACACCCGACGGGATCAGAACCGCCTTGGCGCCTGGTTCGAGCGCGAGCGGCGCATCGATGCACGCGTACATGTCGATGCCCGCGGACAAATCGGTATGGTAACGCGGCAGTCCCCATTCGTGCACTCGAGGGTCGAGTACCCGCATCTCGACGGCGGGTGTCGGATCGATCATCGGTGGCTCCGTTATTTGAAATCGGCAATCGTAGGTCCATCCGCTCCAGCATAGCGCCCCTGATATGGGCGAACGGCGTCCGTGCTGCAGCGGAACAAGAAGAGCTGAGCAATATTGTCCCCCGGTGCCAGTTGCACCGCAAACTTCGCATGATTGGTGAGTTCGAGCGTGATGCGACCGGTAAAGCCGGGCTCGATCTGCCCATCATTGCATGTCGCCGATACGAACAGCCTTGCAAGCGTGCCCTTGGTCTGGGCCAATCCGAAATAGCCCGCAGGCATCGTGAAGCGGTGTTCGGTGCAAGCAAGCAGGCTGTCGCCCGGCGCCAAGATCAAGTGGCCGGAGACCGTCTCCTCTTCATCGAAATAGTCGGCTGCTACAAACTGTGCATTGTACACAAGGGGAGCGCCGGCAGGGGTGGGAGAGATTCGACGTATCTTCTTCCCAAGAAGCAGTTTGATCGAAAATTCTTCGACCAGCGCGACATCGCAGAGGTCCGTAGATTGCACCAGCGACCGGAGGTTGTTTGAAATGATCAGCATTAGTTCTTCTTCTTCACGATGGCCGTCGATTCTGGCTGCGGCTTGGAAATCAGAAATTGCGTGACGAGGAACACCGCCATTGTGGAGACGAGAATCTGGACGATCCATCCGAACACCTTGTCGGGGTTCTTGACGATCCATTTGCACGTGCGCCGCCAGAGCGGCGGTTGCGGAACCGAAGGGGCGACGCGCTTTTGAACCGGAGGATGGGGGCGCGTTTGCTCTGTTGAATAGAAGATAGCCGACGCGACCTTCAGCCCCGGAGTGAGGCGATGCCGCTCGCCCGTCGTGTTGACAAGGCGCAGTTTGAGCTTGCCGCTGAACGATGGTTCGATCTTCGCAGCGGCGATGATGATGCCGCGGTCGAGAAACAGGCTGCCTGTAGGTATGACGAGGCCGTACATATTGAATGGGACAGTGATTGTCTCTGCGACCTCGACGACGACGGAGCTGCTCGGTTTGAGCACGATGCCTTCTGTCGGGATACCGAACATGCCGTTGGCGGCGTTGCTGTACCGTTCGCTCCAACTCGCCCCCAGCGTGAGTTCGATCGAGAAGCTCTCGACGTTGGTACTTTGTTCAATGAGGATCAGGCTTCGATCGGAAGCCTTGTTGCTGTCAAAATCCTCGTGCGAGCTCGTGGTCCGTCCCTTGACGTCAATGACGCTCATGCTTGCCCCCTCAGTGCGTCGGCAATGCGTTCGGCGAGGCGCCGCGCGACTTCCGCTTTGGGCAGGTGCTCCCAGCTTTCGACGCCGTTGGCGGTGATCAGGTGGATGCTGTTCGCCTCACCGCCCATGACATCGCCCGAGACGTCGTTGGCGACGATCCAGTCCGCGCCCTTGCGGCTGCGCTTGGCGGTGGCGTGTTCGATGACCTGCTCGGTCTCGGCCGCGAAGCCGACCACGAGATTCGGTCGATCGGGACTGTGCGCGAGCGAAGCCAGAATGTCGGGATTCTCGGACAGCCGGAGCGACGGCGGGCTATCGCCCTTTTTGAGTTTTTGCGCGGCAGCCTCGGCCCGCCAGTCGCCGACGGCGGCGACCATCACCGCGGCGTCGGCGGGAAGCGCGGCGGCCACGGCCTCGGCCATTTCGCGCGCGGTCTCGACATCGATGCGCGTGACGCCGGGTGGCGTGGGCAGCGCGACGGGTCCGGACACAAGGGAGACGCGGGCACCGAGCCGGGCGAGCGCTTCGGCGATGGCATAGCCCTGACGACCCGAGGAGCGGTTGGCGATGTAGCGGACGGGGTCGATCGGCTCATGGGTGGGGCCGGCGGTGACGAGGATGTGCTTGCCGGCCAATGTACCCGTTCGTGCCGAGCCTGCCGAAGCACCGTCTTTCTGTTCGCCCGAAAGAAAAGCCCCCCCTTCGACAGGCGCAGGGCGAACGGAGGGGGAGGACAGCGCCTCCTCGATCGCGGTGAGGATCGCTGCGGGCTCGGGCAGGCGGCCGGGGCCATATTCGCCGCAAGCCATCGGTCCTTCGTCGGGCTCGAGCACCGTCACTCCGTCGGCGCGCAGCTGCGCGACGTTGCGGCGGGTGGCGGCGTGCTGCCACATCCGGACGTTCATCGCCGGCGCGGCGAGGACGGGCTTGTCGGTCGCGAGCAGCAAGGTGGTGGCGAGATCGTCGGCAAGGCCGGCGGCCATCTTCGCGAGAAGATCCGCGGTCGCCGGAGCGACGACGACCAGATCGGCCTCGCGGCTGAGCTGGATATGGCCCATCTCGGCCTCGTCCTTGAGGTCCCACAAGGTCGTATAGACCTGGTTTTCGGACAGCGCCGCGAGCGTCATCGGCGTGACGAAGTGGCTGCCGCCCTCGGTGAGCACCACCTTCACTGCGATGCCGGACTTGCGGCACAGGCGGACCAGTTCGCAGGCCTTGTACGCGGCGATGCCGCCACCGACGATCAGCAAGATGCGCTTCATCGCGTCACTCTTGTCACGGTGATCCTGCGCCTGTCGAGGGTGGGACGGAACAGGTCCCTGAGGCCGTCGGGTACGAAGACGAGGCCGGCGAGGAAGACCGGTGCCACCATCAGGGCCCAATAGAAATTGTCGCTGCGCGCAAAGAGGCCGATCAGCGCGGCATAGGCGGCCAGGGTGACGAACATCCGCCAGCCCAGCGGATCGTCCCACGCGGCCCAGCCGAACAGGGCGAGGCCCACGATCAGCGCGGCGGCGGCGGGCGGCAGCAGCTGGAGCGCCGTGGCGAGGCTGAGCGATTTTACGAAAAAGCCGAAGCCCAGCAACCCGCTCCAGCCCGGCGATGCGGGATCGTGGGGGCCGGTTACCCCGGTCACCGCCCAGGCATGCGCGGCGAGCGCCGCAGCGAACAGCACAAGTGCGGCCAACCAGCCCAGCACCTCGCGGCGCTCGCCGTCGCGCCAGGCGAGCACGAGCATCACCACGACATACAACGCGGCGGTCTCGCGGATCAGCATTGCGACCAGCCCGAAAGCGACCGGTTCGACCCAGCGCCCGGGGCGGCGCAACCCGAGCGAGAGAGCAATGAGCAGCCCCGCCCAGATCTCATGAAAGGCGACGAGGTCGGCCTGCAGGAAGGCGAGCATCGACCCGATCAGCAGCAGCAATGCGGCAACCCGGGGCAGCGTGCGCGGCAGAGCCTCGCTGAGGCGAAGCCCCCAGACCATCCCGACATAAGCGGCAAGCAGATAGAGCAAGGCGGCCGGCCCCCAGTCGGGAAGCGCAGCCTGCACCACCGCCAGCGAAGGTAGCCGCACTGTGAAGAAAGGCCGCAATGGATAGCCGCCGGCACGCAGCGTGTCGGTCGCAACCGTATAATAGTCGCCGCCGCCTTTCACGCCGGCGACGATCTTCTCATAGACCATCAGATCGGTTTGATCGGATTGGCTGGCCGCGGTGCCTGCGGCGACGGCTGCGGGATCCGGCGCAGTCAAAGCCGTGAGGCAGATGAGCAGGAGTACCACCAACGCCCCAGCCGCTATTTGGGCGCGTCGTTTGCCGATGGCCGCGAAGCGGCTGGGGGCGGCGAGCCAAAATGTCCCGGGACGAGCCATTGCGGTCCGGACTACACGGGGTGCGGCGGAGGTGTCGAGAGGGAGGTATCCCAAGCACCCGCCAATCCGGGCGATTTGCGTACATATCAAGAAAAGTCAGCAAGATGCTGCGGTCTTCTCAGGAGAAGAGGCGAGGTGTTACTACAAGCATCGGCTATAGGGGATGGAACAATCATCAATGCACCCGACGCGGTCGGGGTTGCCAAGGGATAAATCGCGGCGCAGAATTTCTGGCGGACGTCGGATCGAGTCGATGGGTCGCCGCCGATTGCCGAAGGGCGGCCAAGGATGGGCCGTGCGATTTACTCGATAGTGCTGCGTATAGTCGGCTCGAAGCGAGCCAATCTGCTTCGGAAGCTTGCCTGCTTGGGCGTGGCAAGCGCTTAAACAGCGGGGAACTAATCATGATTCCATCATTGAAGCGACCTCTTGTCGCGGCGGCAATGATTGTGACCGGTACGGTGACCTATGCCGCTCCGGCCGCCGCGCAGGCGACACGGACCTGGGTTTCGGGCGTCGGTGACGACGTCAATCCGTGCAGCCGCACAGCGCCGTGCAAGACGTTTGCCGGCGCCATCTCGAAAACCGCGGCGGGTGGCGAGATCAATTGCATCGATCAGGGCGCCTACGGGGCGGTGACGATCACCAAGTCGATCTCGATCTACTGCGAAGGCGTCACCGCCGGCGTGCTGCACAGCGCGACGAACGGCATCATCATCAACGCGGCCGCGACCGACGTCATCAATCTCAAAGGCCTCGACATTAACGGCGGCACCCCCAGCGCGGCGGGCCTCAACGGTGTCCGCTTCCTCAACGGCGGGTCGCTGACGATCGAGAACTGCCTGATCCGCAACAGCCTCGCCGGCACCGGCATCGCCTTCCAGCCCGCCGGCGCGGCAAGGCTTGCCGTGATCAACTCGACGATCTCCAACAACGGCACCGCTTCGGCGGGTGGAGGCATACTCGTCCAGCCGACGGGCACCGGGTCGGCGCGGGTGGTCATCGAGAGCACGCGGATCGTCAACAACGTCAACCAGGCGATCCGTGTCGACACAACGGGCAATACCGGACCTGGTAATCAGGTCACCGTGGTCGATAGCGTGCTGAGCGAGAATGCATTCGGCGTGGTAGTCGTCACCCCCGCTGCGACTACGCTTGCCGTCGTCTCGGTAGTGGATTCGACCGTCGCGCATAACAGCAACACCGGCATCGTCGCGAACGGCGGCACGGCACAGGTGCGGGTGAGCGGCACGACCATCACGGGCAACGGTGCGGGAGGCGCCGGCCAGGGCGGCCTGTTCGTGGGTGCGGGCGGTAATATCGCTACCTATGGCGACAATCGGCTGTTCGGCAACGCGCCTGACGGCGCATTCACTGCCGGCCCGCTTCCGAAGAACTGATACGCAAAATGGACTGCGCAGCGCTGCTGCGTGGTCCGGCTTCGCGCTGCCGCGCGCCGGCAGCCGGTAACCCTCACATCAATGGAAGATAGATATGGCCTCATCCAATAGAATGCTCGGTGCCGCCGGAATGCTTGTGGCATGCTCGCTCGTTTACGCGGCGCCGGCCGCAGCACAGGCGACGCGAACCTGGGTCTCCGGCGTCGGCGACGACGTCAACCCGTGCAGCCGCACGGCACCGTGCAAGACCTTCGCCGGCGCGATCTCGAAAACCGCCGCGGGCGGCGAGATCGACTGCCTCGATCCAGGCGGCTTCGGCACGCTGACGATCACCAAATCGATCACGGTCGATTGCAGCGGCACGTTTGGAAGCACGTTGAACTCGGGCGGAATCAACGGCTTCGTGATCAATGACAGTGCCACGGGGACACCCGGTACGGTCAGGGTGATCCTGCGGGGCCTGTCGATCAACGGCGCCGGTACCACCCCCGGGCTAAACGGTATCCGCTTCATCTCGGGTGCGTCGCTCGTCGTCGAGAATGTCATCATCCAGAACAGCGCCGGCGGCTTCGGAGTTTCTTTTCAGCCGACGGCTGCCGCAAGGCTCTTCCTCACCAATGTAACGATCACCGGGAATGGCAACGGTTCTTCGGGTGGCGGCGTGCTCGTACAGCCGACCGGCACCGGATCTGCTCGCGTGAACATCAAGTCGTCCCGAATTGCGAATAACGGGGGACAGGCCGTTCGTGTCGACACGACGGGCAATACTGGCGCCGGCAATCAGGTGACGATCTCCGACAGCGTTCTGAGCGAGAACGTGTTTGGCGTGGTAGTCGTCACCCCGGCCGCCACCACCTTGGCAGTGGCGACGTTGATCAACTCCGTCGTCAGCCACAACACCAGTAACGGCATTGTCGCCAATGGCGGGACCGCCCAGGTGCGGGTGACGGGAACCACGATCACCGGTAATGGCAGCGGCGGCGCAGGCCAGGGCGGCCTGTTCGTCGGCGGCGGCGGCAACATCGTCACCTATGGTGACAATCCGTTGTTCGGCAATGCACCCGATGGAACGTTTACCGTCGGCCCTATCCCGAAGAGCTGAGATATCGGACGGACTGCGCCGCCTCGTAATGCGGCGCAGTCCGTTCGCCATCCCTGCAGGATTTCGTGCATCGTTCGATGCGATGCCGACGGGCGGGCGAACCCCAACAGGCGCCCTGGAAAGCCGGGTTTAACGAAAACGACGCCGCTTCTCGCGAAGCGGCGTCGTTTTCTCGCAATCGCGCCCTATCGGGCGGAGTTGAATAATCTCAGGAGAAGAAAGTGTCGCCCCCGACACCACTCGCCCCCTCAGCACCGCCCGCTTTCATCCGGCGAACTTCCGGCCGTTTCCACTCGGCACGCTTGTCGTGCTTGACGGTCTTGGTCTGCTGCTGGCTCATAAACGTCCCCTGGATCTGCGTAAACGAGAGTTGACGAGTTACCATCGATCATCACGGAGGGGAAGAGTTTAATAAGAACCGCGAAGAAGCCGGCTGTCAGGCGTTGCTTCGCGAAGATTTGCGCAGGAAGTGGCCGCTCACCAATCCGCGCAGCAACGCATAACGATAACGGAACTCGACACGAGACGAGCCCCAATCGTCCTGAGGCCAATCGTCGGCGAGCGCACGCATCTGTTCCAGGTCGAGGGCGACTGACGCACTTTCAACCTGGGCGAGTCTGGCTACTTCGCTCCGAACCCTTTCATGTTGCAGTGCGAAACTCTCGTGCCAGTCGGCAGCCTGATGGCCCTTGCGTCGTTCCGTCAAAACGCAGTCCGGCAGCAGCCCGGCGAACGCCGTTTTGGCCAGCCCGCGGATCCGTTGCCGGTCGAGAAACGCCGCCACCGGGATCGACATGCAATATTCTACCAGCCGGCGATCAATCGTCGGATCTCGCAAATCGACTCCCCATCCTGCCAGCGCGCCTTTCTGATTGTTGCCGAAGTCGACACGGCCGAGCATCCAGCGTTGCAGATCGGTCGCGTCTCGCCGCGGCCGATAACAGGGATCAAAATCGCCTTGCTGTGCGGCCTCGGATTCAATCACGCTCAGCTGGCCTGGATTTAACATGCTATAGGCTGCGAGTTCGAGGCGGATGCCGAAACGCTTTTCGTACAGCGCGACCCATAGCGGAGCGGGTATCCAGGGGCCGAATGCCTGCAGCAACGCGCCCCGCCAGCGCATTTCGCGATTGCGGATCAAACCCCGCACGGTACGAACCAGCTCGACCAGCCGTCCACGGCCGGTCAGTTCCGGCAGATATGACAGCCCGGTGAAGCTCACCGTCGCGTTTCCGGCTGCCGCGGTGAGCATCACTCCGATCTCCCGCTTGCGTGCTTCGCCATTGATCTGGTTCCACCAATGTTGATTGTCGGCATTCGCAAGAGGACGCTCGAACAGAAAATAGTCGCGATCCAGATCGTCGAGCGCCGATATGCCGTCCGAGTGGACCCGCACATGCTCAATGTTGGGATGCATAGCCGCGGTGGCGGCGGCAAGATCTCCTTCGTCGCCGAGCCGGTGCGCCGCCACTTCGCCGTCGAATCCCGGGCGGGGAACCGAGGTGAATGCCACCACCTTGCCGCCTGCAGCTGCCATGAGCCGTGCCGCAGTTGCGCTCACTGATGCACTGTCGAAACCGGCGCTCAGATGCGCTCCCACCCGCTTTCCGGCACCGCGGAGCCGGGATGCCACCGCACGATCGAGATGCGCACGCAAGCCTTCCGCATAGTCCGTCCCCGGAACTGGTGCCGGTATCCGGGCCGGCGGCTGCCAATGCTGGAACAGCCGTATGCCGGTTCGCTCGACGACGACGCACTGTCCGGCCTCGACCCTGCTGACCCCGGCGAAGAAGCTGCGTGGTCCGCGTTCTGCCATCAGCGCGAGGAATGTTGCGGCGCGCACTTCGTCGGGAGCGTACGGCACCTCGGGGAGCGCATGCAGCCCCTTGGGCATAGATGCGAATGCGAAGAATCCTTTGCCCTGATGATAGTGCAGCGAACGGCCGCCGAACGGGTCGCGAGCGAGGACAAGGCGCGCCTTGACGGCGTCCCACAGCGCAAAGGCATAGTCGCCATAAAGATGGTCAAATGCTGTATCCTGCCACCGCTGCCACGCCAGGAGGAGAAAGGCGGCGTCGCACAGTGTTGCGGCCTCTTCCCGGGACAGACCCAGCGCATCAGCGAGATCGTCGCGGTCATCAAGCCGCACGTCACCTGCGAGCAGGTATCTGCCGTCGGGGCTCATTACCGGGCCGCGGTCAAACCGATCCTCCGGAAGCGTTTCATAAAGACAGCGGCCGATTGCGATGTCGCCCGCCTCAGCGCTTGCGTCGCCATGCGGACCGTAGATGCGTTGCGCAGCAAGCATCCGCTTGAGCGCATCGGCAGGGTCGATGTTGCACGACAGGTTCCAGATGCCCGCGAGCGCGGTCATGTATCAAACTCCCTGCTACGTGCCTGTTCGAACAACAGCGCAAGCATCGCACCTCACCCGGCACCAAGGCAAGCCGTTGAGCCTGGCCCGAGTAACCAGCGGCTTTCATCCTTGGTAAATGCCGCGTAACAAAGCGCACATGGAGGCAGAGCGCGGCACCTTTTACCGATATCGCCTCTTCGGGCTTCGCTTGCGCTCGACCATTGCCTTGCCGGAACTCGCCTCCTGCGTCGGCGACGATCCGGCTGATGTTGAGATTGCGCTGGGGACGGCGCAACACTTCCCGCACGGCGACCCGGAGGCGCTGGTCGCCACGGCAGATGGTGTCGTACTCGCCGTCGCCAACGTTGCGCGCTTTCGCATCTGCAAGGGTCAGACGATCCTGGTCGAGCCCACCCCCACCGCGTCCGAACGCAATGTTCGCCTGTTTCTGTTAGGATCGGCGATGGGGATATTGCTGCACCAGCGCCGGATACTGCCGCTCCATGCCAATGCCGTCGACCTGGATGGGGGCGCGGTGGCGTTCATGGGCATGTCGGGAGCGGGCAAGTCGACGCTGGCGGCTGCGTTTCACGATCGTGGCCGATCGATTCTGTCCGACGACGTCTGCGCGGTGATCGCCGACGGAAACGGGTTTATCGCGCAGCCAGGAATCCCCCGGCTGCGCCTGTGGCGCGACGCCGTGGAGCGTAGCGGCCGCAATCTCGATGACTGTGAGCGGGCATTCGACGCACTCGACAAATACACCGTCGGTATTGGCTGCGATTCACGTTCGGCCGCCCTGCCGCTCAGAGCCATTTACCTGCTATCGCGCCACAACGACCGGGCGCCGGAGATTTCGCCGCTCTCGGGCCTGGATGCGGTCGAGGCTCTGGTCGAGAATACGTATCGCGGAAGGTACGTTGCGTGCTTCGGTGATCCGCAAGCGCATTTCGCAACTTGCCTCGCGATAAGCCGCACAGTTCCTGTCTTTAAGCTATCGCGCCCCTGGGATACCGGCGTTATGGGCGCCACCATCGGGCGGATCGAGGACCACCTCGGCTCTATGGAGGGCCGAAGCAGCTAGAGCCGGGAGAGCGTCACCAGTCCGCTCTGGCCAAGGTCATCCAGGAGAAGTCTCACCTCCGTCTCGCACACATCGGGGGAGACGTCATATTCCTCTGACAGAGCCGCGCAGAGTTGGGAAAGTCGGACCGGCTGGTCAAGGAGTTGCCAGATTCGATAAGCGGTGCCGTTGAACCCATAGCAGGTGCCGCTTTCGACATGCAGGCCGACCATCTCACCGTCGACTTCTGCCTCCATCAGGCTGCCGCCGCGACTGACCAGCGGATCCGGATCGTGTCGGTTCATGGAATCTCCTGTCAGACGCGTCGCGCACCATCGGTTCATGGCGGGCGGTCGATTTCTCACGCTGAGTACAGTGTTTCTCCAGCAGACCCAAGACAAAGCGAAGATCGATGCCCTATGATCCGCAGTCGTCGAGCGCGCGACCGGCGCCACGGAAGGCGCGCAGCGGGAGGAACAGAGCCGTGAAGCAAAAGGACGCAACGTTCCGGAATTTGCCGTGGCGACATTGGCAACTGTTGGGCGAGGCGGGATTGTTCCTGGTGGCGGCCTGGGCGGCCATCGCCCTTCTGCCATTTGCCCGGGTCGCGCGGCTGGCCAGCGGAAAAAACGCAAGGCTGATACCCCCGCGCGACACTCCGACGATCGACGAGCTTCGTTGGGCAATCGGGGCTGTGGCGCGACGCGTTCCCTTTCGGGCCAAATGCTTCGAGCAGGGATTGACCGCGCAGTGGATGCTGCGGCGTCGGAGAATAGCCTCTACCTTGTTCTACGGCGTTGCCGTGGGGCAGGGCGGTGCGCTGTCGGCGCATGTGTGGGTGCGCGCCGGGGAATTTGACGTCGTCGGCTGCGAAAGCCGTGATTGCTTCGCGGTGGTGGCGCAGTTTCCTCCCGAGCCGGCGGATTCTTCCTGTCAGTCAAGTCGTCCCGCTTCCATCCGGTAGACTTCGTCGAACAGGTCGAGCACTTCCGCACGATGCGAGATCGCGACGATCGTCGGCCGGTCTTGAAGTGCGGCAAGATTGCTCAGGACGCGTCGCTCGGTATCGCAATCGAGCGCGTTGGTGGCCTCGTCGAGGATCATCAGTCGCGGACGACGCAGCAAGGCGCGCCCCAGCGCGATGCGCTGGCGCTCACCCCCCGACAACAATATCCCGCGTTCGCCGACCAAGGTGTCCAGACCCTCGGGACGTGCATTCACCACTCCGTCGGCCGCGACGATGTGCAGCGCGGCCGGCAGCGCTGCGTCATCGGCTTGCTCGTTGCCCCATAGCAGGTTGCGACGGACCGTGTCGTTGATCAGGAACGGATCCTGCGGGAGATAGGAGATGACGTCGCGCCAGGCGGCTGCGTTCGCTGGCGTCAGCAGCGTCCCGCCGATGCGGATCTCGCCTGCCTGCGGCACCAGCAGTCCCGCCAGCAGGTCGGCGAGCGTCGTCTTGCCCGATCCGGAGCCGCCGACGATTGCGACGAACGCGCCTCGCGGGATCGTGAGATGCAGATCGCGCACTCCGCCGCCGCCGTCCTGGTGCAAGTAGGTAATCGCGGCCAGGGAGATCGTTCCAGCCGATGGAGGAGGAGATGGTGGCAGAGCACTCTCGGAGTTGCAGTGCAACTCGCGTTCAAGTTGTTTGATTCGCGTATAGATCGGAAGATTGTGGTGAAGTAGCTGCAGACTCTGCTGAAACTGGAGGCAGGGGCCGCCCATCCGTGCGAGCACGACCAGCATTGCCAGCAATTCGGGAGCGGCCACACCAAGTACCACCCCGCCGACGGATAGCGCGACGGCGGCGGCCATGCCTGCGGCCAGCAGGGTCGTCGCGCGCGCCTCACTCTGTTTCCGGGCAAACGAGACGAGCTGCCGGACCTGGTCCTGCTGCAGTCGTCGGATATGCGCCACGAACTCGGCTTCGAGATTGCTCGCGAGGGCGGGCTTGAGCCCCGCGAGGAACTGTCCAAGGTCGCTCGTCATGCGTTGGCCGAGATCGGCAAGGCCGGCTCCGCTGCGCCGCGCGATCGACAGGGTCGGGTAAAGAATCGCGGCCAGACTTGCGAGAAACAGGGACATTGTCGCGGCCAACATCGGCGATAGCGTGAACGCGACCGCAATCAGCATCGCGAGCATGATCGCGGACAGGCAAAGATTGATGAGTGAGGTTCCCGCCAACGTGAAGGCGTGAAAGTCCGCGCTGAGCAAGTGGCTCACACGTCCGTGCTGAAGCGAAGCGATTTTGTTCCAGCCCGCGCCCGCGACCCGCTCGAGTACGCTCATCCGTGTACGTTCGAGAAATGCGGCATGGAGCCGCGCGAGGCTGATGTCCCGCGCTACGACCAGAACGGACCGCAACACCATCACCACGCCGAACATCAGGATCAATATGAGCGTCTGTGCTGCTTTCCCGGCGGGCAGATGGGACGCCAACATCCCGGCATAGCCGCCGCTTGCCGCCTTGTTACCGGTCGACAAGGCGAGCACGCCGATCATCGGCGCAAGGAGCATGAGCCCGACACCCTCGGCCGCCGTACCGGCGACGGCCAGCAATATCGGCAATGCGCCACGCGACCGGTCGCAACGCAGCAGGTCTCTCGCGAAGTGGCGAAGTTCGCGAGTGCTGCTCAGCACTCGCGCTCGACCCGTACTTTGACCCGCCTGTTCTCGGCGAGCCTGAGCGGAACGCGCAGCAGCCAGATCGGCACGCGCAGCAGATGGTACAGAAAATCGAGCGCCGCGGGATATCTGGCGCGCTTTGTCGGCTGGGTCCAAAGCGCGCCCAACTCGGCGAGGGCCATGCGCCAGCCGGTTCCGCGGCCGAACCGCGACGTGATCAGCGCGATGCTGGCGCGGGAGAGCACGGGCAGGTCCTGGCCGCTCAGCGGATGCGCGATGCACGCCAGATCGGCCTCCACGAGCCGTTTGACCGTGCGATTTCGCCGAAGTTTGGCCTGAAGAGGCTCAGGCAGAGGCAGATCGAACAGCTGCGCGCATAGCAGGAGTGCCGCAGACGTTTTGGCCTCCAGATCGAAGGTGGCTGCCCTGGCGTGCAGTTCTGCCAGTTCGTCTTCCGTCTTCTGCGCGAGAAGTGCGTTCAGGTCGGCGATCCACTTGAGCCGACTCCAGCCATGCTCCTGCCCGTGCGCGATGAGGAAGGCGACAAGCAGGTCCTCACGCAGGGTCCGGACCGTGGCTCCTCCGATGTCGACGGTCTGCGTCTCCGACGCGCCGGTGACTCCCGACAGGATCGGTTTGCTGAACAGGCGCCAATGGAGTTCGACCGTCATTCCCCGGTCGTTGCGGAGTTCGATCTCGTGCGTGAAACGGGTGAAACGCCGCAGCGCATGACGGGGCAGCCCTCCGGATCCCGACAGTCGATACCCATGTTGCTCCAGCAGCTGCAGCGCCTGCAGGGCGCTTGGCTCGGTCGTGAGCAGATCGATGTCCCACGAATATTTGAGACCGAGTCTGCCATAAGCGAGCATCCCGAGCGCAGATCCCTTGAGGAACATCGCCGGAACGCCTGCCCGGTCGAAAATCTGTTGAAGTCTCGCCGTCTCCGCCGCGTGCAGGAGATCCCGGGCGGCGTACCGCTGCGCTTCGTCGGCGAGCTTGCTTCGGACATCGGCCGGGATGGCGAAATCGGCGGCGCAAAGAGCCGCACCTGCGAGTCCCGGGATTCGGTGCCGCTGCACCAAGCCGTGAAATTCAATCCAGTCGATGGGCCGGGCCAAGGCTGCCTTGATCGCATCGTGTGCTGCAGGCCCAAAGGGGTATCGGCAACATGCTGTCACGAGCTGAAGTTCGGGGCCCATCGGTCGCATGGTTACCTCGCGCTCGTGCATCTTTCTGAAGGGATAGCCACATTGCGTTCTTCGATCAAACGTCGATCAAATTGTGCTTGCCGGGCGCCATGCCTCGCTCTGGTGCAATCGGCGAAGCGAGGGCGTGTGGCCTTTGGGCGGATCGGCGGATATGGGCATGCGCCTGCGCTGAGGGAATCGGCCCATGGCTTGGCCGCTGCGGATCGCTTCGCGCTAATCTGCGTTACACAGCCGAATCGAACTGACGAGGAAAGCTTGATAGAGAAGGCGAATCTGGGGGTCGAGGGGCTGGACGACATCACGTCCGGCGGATTGGCGCGGGGGCGGCTGTTCCTGCTCGAAGGCAGCCCCGGCACGGGCAAGACGACGATCGCAACCCAGTTCCTGCGCGCGGGTGCCGAGGCCGGCGAGCGCTCGCTCTACATCACCCTGTCCGAAACCGAGGACGAATTGCGGGCCGGCGCCGAATCGCACGGCTGGTCACTCGACGGTATCGACATCTTCGAGCTGGTGCCGCCCGAGAGCCTGCTCGACGAGGAGCAGCAGCAGAGCCTGCTCTACTCGTCGGACCTCGAACTCGGCGAGACGACCCGGCGGATCTTCGAGGCGTTCGAAAAGACCAATCCGCAGCGCGTGGTGCTCGACAGCCTTTCGGAAATCCGGCTGCTTGCCCAATCCTCGCTGCGCTATCGCCGGCAGATCCTCGCGCTCAAGCATTATTTCGCGCGCAGCGGGGTGACCGTGCTGATGCTCGACGATCTGTCGAGCGAGGCCAATGACCGGACGATGCACAGCGTCGCGCACGGCGTGATCCGGCTCGAGGAACTATCGCCCGAATATGGCGCCGAGCGGCGGCGGCTGCGGGTGATCAAATATCGCGGGCAGCGCTATCGCGGCGGGCATCACGACTTCGTCATCGACACCGGCGGGGTGCGCGTCTTCCCGCGGCTGGTCTCCGCCGAACACAAGACCGATTTCGTGCGCGAGATGCTGACGAGCGAGTCCGCGGGGATGAACGCGCTTCTCGGCGGCGGGATCGAGCGCGGCTCGAGCACTCTGATCCTCGGACCCGCAGGCACCGGCAAGTCGCTGTTGACCTTGGCCTTCATCGCCGGCGCAGTGGGGCGCGGCGAGAATGCGGCGATGTTCGTGTTCGACGAGGAACTCGGCTTGCTGATCGAGCGCGCCAAGGGCGTCGGTTTCGATATCCAGGCTATGGCGGACAGCGGGCAATTGCTGATCGAGCAGGTCGACGCGGCCGAACTCACGCCCGGCGAGCTATCGGAGAAGGTGCGGCACTGTGTCGAGCGGAACGGTGCGCGCACCGTGGTGATCGACAGTCTCAACGGCTATCAGGCGGCGATGCCCGAAGAGCAGTCGCTGGTGCTCCACATGCACGAACTGCTGCAATATCTGAACCGGCAGGGCGCCTCGACCTTCCTCACCGTCGCGCAGCACGGCCTTGTCGGCGATATGAAGACGCCGGTCGACGTCACTTACCTCGCCGATACCGTGATCCTGCTACGCTATTTCGAGGCGCTGGGGCGCGTGCGGCGTGCGATCTCCGTCGTCAAGAAGCGCACCGGTGCGCATGAGGACACGATCCGCGAATACCGGATCGACAGTAGCGGCATCACGCTCGGCGAGCCGTTGATGGAATTCCAGGGTGTGCTGCGCGGCGTGCCGACACTAATCGGCGAGAACACCAAATTGCTCAAGGTGGGCGGCGATTGAGTTCGGCGCACTCCGAACGCGCACTGATCCTCGCGCCGCAAGGGCGGGACGCGGCGGTCGCGCAGGCGATGCTCGCGGAGGCGGGGATCGACGGCGTGATCGTGCCTTCGCCCGATGCGCTTGCGGAGCTGCTGCCTGAAGGCGCCGGATTCGCACTGGTGACCGAAGAAGCTTTGGCGAGCGCGGATCTGAACGCGCTTTCCCGCTGGATCAACGATCAGCCCGAATGGTCGGATTTCCCCTTCGTTCTGTTGACCCAGCGCGGCGGCGGGCTCGAGCGCAACCCGGCGGCGTCGCGCTACTTGCAATTGCTCGGCAACGTCACTTTTCTCGAACGGCCGTTCCATCCGACCACGTTGGTCAGCTTCGCGCATGCGGCGATCCGCGCCCGTTGCCGGCAATATGAGGCGCGGGCGCGGCTCGAGGAACTGCACGAGCTTGCGACCAGTCTCGAACAACGCGTCGAAGAGCGCACCGCCGAGCACAAGGCGGCAGTGGCGCAGCTTCACGAGGCGCAGAAGCTCGAAACGCTCGGCCAGCTGACCGGCGGCGTCGCGCACGATTTCAACAATCTGCTGACGCCGATCATGGGCGCGCTCGACATGTTGCAGCGCAAATATGGCGAGAGTGACGCGCGTTCGGCGCGGCTGATCGACAATGCCCTGCTGTCGGCCGAGCGCGCCAAGACGCTCGTCCAGCGGCTGCTGGGCTTCGCGCGACGCCAGACGCTGGAGACCAAGGCAGTCGATCTCGGCGAACTGATCGACGGGATGCGCGACCTGATCGCGAGCTCGATCGGTCCCGAGATCGACTTGCGGATCCGCCACGAGGCTGGCCTGCCGCCTGCGATGGCGGACCCGAACCAGCTCGAGCTCGCGATCCTCAACCTCTGCGTCAACGCGCGCGACGCGATGGAGCGCGGCGGCACGTTGACGATCGTCGTCGATCAACAGGCGTTCGGGCCCGGATCGCAGCCGCGGCTGACGCCCGGCCTTTATGTGCGGCTTTCGGTGATCGACACCGGCTGCGGGATGGATGCCGAGACGCTGGCGCGTGCGGTCGAGCCGTTTTATTCGACCAAGGAGACCGGGCGCGGGACCGGGCTGGGGCTGTCGATGGTTCATGGGCTCGCGGCGCAGCTCGGTGGCGGCTTCGCATTGTCGAGCGAGCCGGGGCAGGGCACGCGTGCCGATCTCTACCTCCGCGCTGCCGAGCCGGACGTCGCACGCACCCCGACCGAGCGGCGGCGTGCGCCGCTTCTCGCAAAGGGGAGGGGGCTTTCGGTGTTGCTCGTCGACGACGAGGACCTCGTCCGCATGGGCACCGCCGAGATGATTCGCGACCTCGGCCACGAAGTGACGCATGCGAGCGGCGGTGCCGAAGCGCTGGCGCGGCTCGAGAGCGGGCTGCGCCCGGATGTTGTGATCACCGACTACAAGATGCCGCGAATGGACGGCGCCGAATTCGCCGGACGCGTCCGCGATGTGCTCCCCGCGATGCCGATCCTGCTGATCACCGGCTATACCGGAACCACCGTGAGCACGCATGATTTGCCGAGGCTGTCCAAGCCGTTTGGTCAGGCCGAGATTGCCGCGGCGCTGGCCGCGCTGGTCGAGCCCGACGACAAGGTAGTCCGCCTGCCGACGGGGCGGCGGTCATAGCGAGCCACCGTTCGCCCTGAGCCTGTCGAAGGGCGTCTGCCCACGAGCGTCTTGCTTGCGGAGAGCCGGCCTTCGATAGGCTCAGGCCGAACGGAGAATTCGATTCTCGAACTTTCTACAAAATCACCCACGTCGCCGCGGCGGAGGCCGCGGCTGCGGCGATCGCCACCGCCGCATAGCGCCAGCCGCCGCCCACGCGGACGACTTCGATCTCGCGAAGCGGCGGGGCGGGCGGCGCGCCGCCGGGGGCGGGGTAGCGCAATTCGATGTTGCGGATCAGATCGGGAAGCCGGGCGAACGTACGCAGGTCCTTGATCAGCCGGTCTGCGATCGCCGCTTCGGGGCCGAGCTCGGTGCGAATCCATTCGCGGACGAACGGGGCCGAGGTCTCCCAGAGATTGATCTCGGGATCGAGCCCGCGCGCGACGCCCTCGACCATCACCATCGTCTTCTGGAGCAGCAGCAGATGCGGCTGGGTCTGCATGTCGAAGTCGCGGGTGATGTTGAACAGCCCGTCGAGCATCGCGCCGACACTCATGTCCTTGACGGGCTGGCCGCGCATCGGCTCGCCGACTGCGCGCAGCGCCGTCGCAAACTCGGCGACATTGTGGTGCGCGGGGACATAGCCCGCCTCGAAATGAATTTCGGCGACGCGTTTGTAATTGCCGGTGATCAGTCCGTAGAGGATCTCGGCGAGCCAGACGCGGGCGCGCCGGTCGATGCGGCCCATGATGCCGAAATCGATCGCGGCGATGCGCCCGTCGGGGAGCGCGAACAGATTCCCCTGGTGCATGTCGGCGTGGAAGAAGCCCTCGGCGATCGCCTGGCGGAGAAAGGCGCGGATCAGCTTGCAGGCGAGCGCATTGGTGTCGTGTCCGGCGGCGATCAGCGCCGCCCGGTCCGACAGCTTGATGCCGTCGAGCCATTCGAGGGTGAGCACCTTGCCAGTGGTGCGCTGCCAGTCGATCGCCGGGACGTAGAAATCGGGCTCGGCGGTCATGCCCTCGGCGAGTTCGGAGGCCGAGGCGGCCTCGCGGCGCAGGTCGAGCTCGCGCGCGGTCCAGCGCTTGAAATGCTCGATGATCAGCCGGGGGCGCAGCCGCGCGGCCTCGCCGCCCATGCCCTCGACCTGCGCCGCGGCCCATTCATAGGTCTCGATTGCTTTGGCGAACTCGTTTTCGATGCCGGGACGCAGGACCTTTACCGCGACCTGCCGGCCGTCGGTGGTGATCGCGCGATGGACCTGCGCGATCGAGGCGGCACCGACCGGCGCTTCCTCGATCGAGGCGAAGACGGTCTCGAGTGGGCGGCCGTAGGACGTCTCGATTCGCTCGCGGATCACCGCGAAAGGCAGAGGCGGCAGTGCGTCCTGCAGGCGCAGCAGATTGCTCGCGGCGGCTTCGCCGACGAGATCGGGGCGCGTGGCGAGCGTCTGGCCCAGCTTGATCGCGGCGGGGCCGATCGCCTGGAACGCGTCGGCATAACGCGGCGTCGCCGGCACCCGCGCGCCGAACCGGGCGAGCCGGGCAATGCGGCGGACCGGCCTGGGGGTGTTGGGATCGCGCTCGATCCCGCGCAATGCCCCGTGCCGCGCGAGGATGCGGCCCCATTTAAGCAGGCGCCAGAGATGGATCGCGGGGGCGGTCACTTCTTTGCTCCCCTCCCTGCAAGGGAGGGGACGGGGGTGGGTGCGAGACGCGCAGCGGCTCGCCCGGCGCGAAGCGCCGATCGGGGCATCGAGCCCCGCCCGTCGCTACCCACCCCTAGCCCCTCCCTTGCAGTGAGGGGGACGAATGATGCGCCCATCAAATCTTCCAGCCGCTGTGGATCGCCACCAGTCCCCCGAGCAGCGGCTCGACCCTGGTCTGGGTGAAGCCGGCGTCGCGGATCATCGCCTCGAACTCGGGCATCGGCGGGAAGCGGCGAATCGATTCGATCAGATAGCGATAGCTGTCGGCATCATTGGCGAGCAATTTGCCCAACCGCGGCACGAGATGGTGCGAATAGGCGTCGTAGACCTGGGCGAAGCCGGGCCACTGCGTGGTCGAAAATTCGAGCACGTAGAAGCGGCCGCCGCGCTTGAGCACGCGGTGCGCCTCGCGGAGCGCCTTCGGAATGTCGGTCACGTTCCGGATGCCGAACGCAATCGTATAGGCGTCGAAGAACTTGTCGGGCCATTGCAGCTGTTCCGCATTGGCCTCGCTCCACACCAGCCCGTCGATTCCGCGCTGCGCGGCGCGCTCGACGCCGACGGCGAGCATCTCGGCATTGATGTCGGCCACGGTGATCGCCGCACCCGAAGGGGCCATGCGGAAGGCGATGTCGCCGGTGCCGCCGGCCATGTCGAGGATATGCTCGCCGGGGCGCGGCTTCACCCGGCGGACGAACAAATCCTTCCACAGGCGATGCAGACCGCCCGACATCGCGTCGTTCATCAGATCATATTTCGAGGCGACGCTGGAGAAGACCGCGCCGACGCGGGCGGTCTTTTCCTCGGGGGCGATGTCTTCGTAGCCGAAGGAGACGGTGTCGGGCATGCGAGTGGCCTTAGCGGCGGAAACATTCCTCGTCATCGCCTTTGTCCGTCGTCGCGCGAAAGCGGGGGCCCATCTCCCGGGCGTGCCGCATATACGACCGTGGTGAGTGATGCGGCTGCAGGAGATGGGTTCCCGCTTTCGCGGGAATGACGTTAGGAGGGGAAATGCCAGAACTTCCTGAAGTCGAGACGACGGTTCGCGGACTGGAACCGGTGCTGAAGGACGCGCGGATCGAGCGCGTGACGCTCCGCCGCGGTGATCTGCGCCGTCCCTTCCCGCCGGACCTCGGGCAGCGGCTGACCGGGGCCACCGTCACCGGCCTCGGTCGCCGCGCCAAATACGGACTGATCGACACCGACCGCGGCGACACGCTGGTCTTCCATCTCGGCATGTCCGGGCGCTGGCGGATCGATCCGGAGGAACTCGGCAAACACGACCATTTCGTGATCGAGACCGCGAAGCACCGCCTCGCGCTCAACGATGCGCGGCGATTCGGCTCGATCGATCTGGTGCCCACCGACGCGCTTGCCGACTGGCCGGCATTCGCCGCCTTGGGCCCCGAGCCGCTCGGGCCGGACTTCACTGCGGCGCATCTGTCTCGCGCGTTCAAGGACCGGATCGCCCCCGTCAAGGCGCTGCTGCTCGATCAGCGCGTGGTGGCGGGGCTGGGCAACATCTATGTGTGCGAGGCCTTGTACCTCGCCCGGATCGCACCGACGCGGGCCGCGGGGACGATCACCAGGGCGCGGCTGGCGAAGCTGGTCGATGCGGTCCACGAGGTGCTGACTGCGGCGATCCGCGCCGGCGGCTCGACGCTTCGGGACTATGCACGGCCCAATGGCGAACTCGGTTATTTCGCCAAGGAATGGCGCGTATATGGGCGCGAGGGCGAGCCCTGCGAATGCGGCGGACTGGTCGAGCGGCGAGTCGATTCGGGGCGTTCGACCTTCTGGTGTCCGAGGTGCCAGAAGTGATTGACCCGAATCGCCACAGGCGTTAAGGGGCTCGCCTTTCCCGGCGTGGGCCTTCCCGCGCCTCTCCTAATTTGAGCAGGAACGAGACGGCATGGCGAATACGCCGCAAGCGAAGAAGCGTATCCGGCGGAACGAGCGCCGCGCGGAGATCAACGGCAACCGCGTGAGCCGTATCCGCACCTTCATCAAGAAGGTCGAGTCGGCGCTCGAATCGGGTGACAAGGCCGCAGCCAGCGCCGCGCTCGCCGCCGCCCAGCCGGAGCTGCAGCGGGGCGTCGCCAAGGGCGTGCTGCACAAGAACACCGCCAGCCGGAAGTTCTCGCGCCTCAACAAGCGCGTCCAAGCGCTCGCATAATCGTCACATTTCCGTAACGAGGACCCCGTCGGAGTTGCTCCGGCGGGGTTTTTCGCGTGCGCAACAAAGGACTTGAGGCATGCTCGGGACCCTCGTCCGGTAAGTGGCGGAAATCCAACGATTCGCGTGCTTCAATTTTATGAAGGTTGGGCCAAGTATGTGATTTTGCAGCTGGAAATATGTGACAGCACGCAAATCCGCGGGTTATCCCGAGTCAACAAAACTATTTCACTTTCTTTGCACGCCGGGCCCTTGATCGACTCAGATTTCGGTTCCTAAAACAGTTCTCCCGGCGCGTTTCGTTGCCGGGCTAGTGAAAGCTCAACGCGCCAGCCCGGGGGGCGATTTCCGGCTGCGGGGAGCCTTTGGTCGTAATGAGTGGTCGCGCGGAAAGGGTCTGCTTTCCGTGAAGGAGGGGTGCGTCGTAGTGACTCAGGTGCAGACACTGGAGCGGGGTGACATGGAGGCAGTCAGCAAGGCGTGGAGCCATGTGCGCGGCAACCTGCGGCGCTCTGCCGGCCAGCGTCTGTTCGACCAGTGGCTGAAGCCGGTCGTGCTCGTCGACGGGTCGACCAGCCAGTCCGTGCGCCTCGGCCTTCCCTCTGCCTTCATGACGCAGTGGGTCAAGAATCACTATTCCGAGCGTCTGCTGCTCGAATTCCGTGCGGTGCTGCCCGAGGTGCTCAGCGTCACCATCGAGACCATGGCCGACGAGCCGAAGCGCGTGCTCAAGGCCGAGCCCGAAGCCGCGCCTGTGCCGCTGCCGCAGGGCGAGCGTCCCGCATTCGATCCACGCTTCACGTTTGAGCGATTCGTCGTCGATTCGGCGAATCGCGTGGCGTTCAATGCTGCCAGGGCAGTCGCGCAGCCCGGCATGCCGCAATTCAGCCCGCTCTACCTTCATGCCGGCACCGGGCAGGGCAAGACGCATTTGATGCACGCGCTCGGCCACGCCTTCCTCGAGGCCAATCCGGATGCGACGGCGATCTACGTCACTGCCGAGCGCTTCATGTTCGAGTTCGTCCAGGCGCTGCGCAACAAGGACACGCACGCGTTCAAGACGCGGCTTCGCTCGGTCGATCTGCTGATGATCGACGATCTCCAGTTCATCGGCGGCAAGGATGCGACTCAGGAAGAGTTCTTCCACACCGTCAACGAGTTCATGTCGTCGGGCAAAAGGCTGGTGATTGCCGCCGACCGCGCGCCGCAGGCGCTCGAGGGCTTCGAGCCGCGGCTCGCCGGACGGCTCGGCTCGGGACTGGTGGCGGACATCAAGCCGGCCGAGCTCGAGCTGCGCCGGGCGATCGTCGCGCGCAAGCTCGAGGACATGCCGGCGGTCGACATGCCGCCGGAGGTGGTCGATCTGCTCGCGGCGCGGATCACCTCGAACGTCCGTGAGCTCGAAGGCGCGCTCAACCGGCTGGTGGCCTATGCCAATCTGTCGAACGAGACGATCACCATCGACTTCGCCGTGACCACGCTCGGCGAGGTGCTGCGCAACGCGCAGCGGCGGATCACCATCGACGAGATCCAGCGCGCGGTATCGAGCCATTTCGAGGTCAAGCAGATCGACCTGATTTCGGAACGCCGCGCCGTTGCGATCGCGCGCCCGCGCCAGATCGCGATGTATCTGGCGAAGCGTCTCACCACGCGCTCGCTCCCGGAGATCGGGCGCAAGTTCGGCAACCGCGACCATTCGACGGTCATCCATGCGGTGCGACGGATCGAGGAATTGCGCGGCAAGGACGTCGAGATCGACGGCGCGGTCCGCGCGCTGATGCGCTCGCTCGAGGGCTGAGCGCGACCAGGTCCGCCTCTCAGGCGAGGCGGCTTCCCACCCGCGGGTGGGCCGGGGTGGAGGAGACGAGAGCGGGGCAACGCTATTTGGTCACGCCTCCACCCCGATTGTCTCACCCATAAAAAACCTCCCTCGCGAAGCGGGGGAGGTGGCGCCGAAGGCGACGGAGGGGGCGGTGGGGCGAAGCCGCGCCGTCCCGGATGTGCGGCAAGCGACGGACGCGCCTGCGGCGCGCGCCCTCCGTCATGCTGCGCATGCCACCTCCCCCGGTTGCGGGGAGGATTGCAACGATCTCACGGCACGATCCGGAAGAAATAGCTGTAGCTGCGCTGGGTGCCGCCGACATTCACCCGGTCGATCGTGACGTCGTAATAGGTGTTGGTCTGAAGCCCGGTCACTGCGAACTGGATGTTGTTCGGCAGGCCATAGCCCTGCGTGTCGAAGGCGACGCGGGAGACGGTCAGCGTCGCGCCGCCCCGCGCGCGGACCGTAATCGCGGCGTTGGAGAAATCGACATTGGTGTTGCCCCATTTGCTGGTCTTGTTCGAGATCACGCCGAACGAAAGCAGGGCACGGGTGTCGAACAGCCGCGCCGGATAATCCTCGAACGGATATGCCACGAAATCGGGCAGCGGGCCGGTGGGGCCGGCCGGCCCCGCGGTATCGAACACCTTCATCGCGGCGGCATCGGCGCGGCTGCTGGTCTCGTAGCGGCCGGCGACACGCCCATAAGCGATCGAGCCGAGGAACGGATCGAGCAGCCAGCGGCGATGCCCGACATTCTCGGCGACGATATTCTGCACCTCGGTGAGCCAGCCGGCGATGATCTGCTCGTCGGTGAAGAAGCCGAGCCCCGCACCGGTGCCGCCATAGAGGTTGCTCGATCCCGATGCGGCGGCGCCCGCGCCGGTGTAGCAGCGCCAGCTGGTCGGCGGCGTGTGGCTGAGCTGGGCGTTGGCGGCCTGCATCAATGCCGATTGCTGCGCGCCCGGCTCGTCTGCGGCGGAATAGGTCGCCGGCGGCAGGCGGTGGAGCGCGCGGACGGCATTGAGCGTCTGCAGCACCTGGCTGGTCACCGCCGGCTTGAGCAGCCCGGGCTGGCATGCGCCGATGTCCGGCTGCGTGGTGTAGAGCGCCGCGACGGCGGTGAAGAAGTCGCCCGGCACCGGGGTCGGCGTGGGGAAGGGCACGGGCGCCGGTGTCGGCGTGGGAGTCGGTCCCGGCGTGTC
This sequence comes from Sphingomonas psychrotolerans, assembly GCA_032334595.1. Taxonomy (GTDB): domain Bacteria; phylum Pseudomonadota; class Alphaproteobacteria; order Sphingomonadales; family Sphingomonadaceae; genus Sphingomonas; species Sphingomonas psychrotolerans_A. The sequence continues at coordinate 450,803 of JALMLT010000003.1, forward strand.
GATCGGCGGCGGGACGATCGTGCCGCCGCCATCACTGCCGCCACCGCCGCAGGCAGTGAGGGCCAACAGCGGAATCATCAGCAGCGTCAATTGTTTACGCATACAGCGCCCTCACGCAGGAGCGCCTCAGCGCGCATCCTCGGCAGACAAGTAACGCTACAATCGTGCAGGTGTTTCCGCCGGCTGGCGTAAGTATCTGTCTAGTCGCAGCCTTTTCCGGACCTGCGCGCCGCCCAGCCGATCGCGCCGTCGATCATCCTGAGGTGCGCGGGGTCGGCGAACGTCTCGGGCTTGTGGCCGAGCGCGGAGTAGAAGATCCGCGCCTTGCCCTCGCAGCGCCACCAGATCAACGCGTGCCGGTCGCCCATCGTATGTTTGGGCTCGAGCCGCATGCCGGTCTCGTCGAGCCGGGCGAGGACATGCGCATCGGCGCGCAACGGCGCCTGCCAGGCGTAATATTCCTCGGTCCAGCGCCAGCGCTTCGGCAGGTGCCGGGTTGCCGGGTGCGCCCGGTCGAGCAGGATCAGCTGCGATTGCTGGAACTGGTCGGCGCCGCCGGGATGACCCGTATAGCCGCCATAGCCGAGCATCGCCTGGTACCAGTCGGGATGGCTGCCGTCGCCGGCAGCATGGAGACCGACGAACCCGTGGCCGGCGGCGATCCACTGCTGAAAGGCGACCCGCTGCTCCGGCGTGAAAAGGTCGCCGCTGGCGCTGGCGAAGACGACTGCATCGAAGCGGGCGAGCTGGGCGGGGTTGAACACCGCCGCATTCTCCGTGGCATAGCTGCTCCAGCCGCGCGCACGGACCATCTTCTCGACCGCGGCGACCGCAGCGGGGATCGAATCATGCCGGTAGCTATTGGTCTTGCTGAAGATCAGGATTGCCGGGCGGCGGAGCGGCGGCAGCGTCGGCGCGACGGTGTCGAAGGTGGGCACCGGCCGATGCGGGTCGGGGACAGGCGTGGTTTGTCCCATCAGCACCAGTGCGCACAAAGCCGTCACCGCCCTCGAAATACGCATGTCCTGTCCTCCCTTTCGTCATCCCCGCGAAAGCGGGGACCCATCTACTGCGCGAGCAGCGTATCACCGCGGTGGCAATTTGCTGCCCAACCGGGAGATGGGCCCCCGCTTTCGCGGGGGCGACGCTAATATAGTCAGACTTGGAGGCCCACCGCTTGCTGCGCCGCCTTGAGCGTCGGCGCTGCAAGGGCATTGGCGCGTTCGGCACCCTTGGCCAGCTGGGCACCGACCGCGGCACGATCGTCGAGCAGCTGCTTGAGCCGGTCGCGGACCGGGGCGAGCACCGACACGGCGAGATCGGCGAGCGCCGGTTTGAACGCGCCGAAGCCCTGACCGGCAAATTCGTCGACCACCGACTGCGGCTCGCGCTCGGCAAGCGCCGCGTAGATGGTCACGAGGTTCTTCGCCTCGGGGCGGTCGGCGAGCGCATCGAAGCTGTCGGGCAGCGGCTCGGGATCGGTCTTCGCCTTGCGGATCTTGGAGGCGATCGTGTCGTCGTCGTCGATCAGGTTGATCCGGCTCATATCGGACGGATCGGACTTGGACATCTTCGCGCTGCCATCGCGCAGGCTCATGATCCGCGGCGCGGCCTTCGAGATCAGCGGCTCGGGAAGCGGGAACAATTCGACGCCGAAATCGGTGTTGAACTTGGTCGCCACGTCGCGGGCGAGTTCGAGATGCTGCTTCTGATCCTCGCCGACCGGGACGTGCGTCGCCCGATAGACGAGGATGTCGGCGGCCTGGAGCACGGGGTAGGTGAACAGACCGACGCTGGCACCCTCGCGGTTCTTGCCGGCCTTGTCCTTCCACTGGGTCATACGGTTGAGCCACCCCATCCGGGCGGTGCCCTGCAGGATCCAGCACAATTCCGAATGGGCGGGCACGCGCGACTGGTTGAACAGGATCGAGCGATAGTCGAGACCCGCCGCGATCAAGGTCGCGGCCATTTCGATCGTCGAATTGGCAAGTTCCTGCGGCGTGACGTTGCTGGTCAGCGCGTGGAGATCGGCGAGGAAGAACAGGCATTCGCCCTGATCCTGCATCGCGACCCACTGCCGGATGGCGCCCAGATAATTGCCGAGGTGGAGATTGCCGGTGGTCTGGATGCCGGAGACGACGCGCATGAAGAAGCTACTCCGCGCCCGGTTGACCGTTCGGCCTTTGGACGGGCCGCGGGTCCGAGACTGCGGGGGCGCTGCCGCGTGTCGATGTCAGGGACGCGAAGGCTCTAGCGTGCGGCGCGCCGCCGGACCAGCGCCTTCAGGTCGGAAATGCGGAAGGCGCCGGTGACGAAGCAGGCGACCGCATAGATCGCGCAGCCCACCCCGACGAGCACGACCAGCGCGCCATAGCGCGCCACCATGGTGCCGTTGAGCCACGGATCGAGCAGCCAGTCGAACCCGTAAAGCGCCGCGCCCATCAGCAGCGCGGCGAGCGCGAGGCGGGGGATGCGGCGCCGGAGCTGCGCGTCCGCGGCGAAATGGCCGCGCTTGCGCAACGTCGCGTAGAGCATGGCCACATTGACGGTCGACGAGAGCGCCGTGGCGAGCGGCGGTCCGACATAGCCGATCCACGGAATCAGCGCGAGGTTGGCGGCGATGTTCACTGCCACCGAGACAATGGCATAGCGGACGGGCGTTCTGGTGTCCTGCCGGGCATAATAGCCGGGAGTCAGCACCTTCACGAGAACATAGGAAGGCAGGCCGATCGAGAAGCCGGCAAGCGCCCAGGCGCAAGCCACCGTGTCGGCCGCGTCGAAATGGCCGTATTGGAAAAGCCCGCGCACGATCGGCTCGGCGGCGACGATCAGCGCGACCATTGCCGGGAGGGTGAGGAACAGCGCCAGTTCCATGCCGCGGTTCTGCGTCTCCATTGCCTCGGCCTCCTCACCCTTGCCGAGCAGGCGCGAGATCGTCGGGAGCAGGATCGTGCCGAGACCGATGCCGATCATGCCGAGCGGCAACTGATTCAGCCGGTCGGCGTAATAAATGTACGAGATCGAGCCTTCGCCGAGCAAATAGCCCGAGAGCGCGGTCGAGATGACGAGGTTGAGCTGGACCGCGCCGGCGCCGACCGCGGCGGGGAGGATCAGCTTCATCAGCTTGCGCACTTCGGGGTCGAGCCGGGGCAGGCGCGGGCGGAGGGATACGCCTGCGGCGCGGCATGCCAAGGCAAGCCAGACGAGCTGCAGGACTCCCCCGGCCGGCACCGCGACCGCCTGCGCACGCGCGGTTTCGAACGGCGTGCCGTGGAACAGGAAGAGCGCCGCGACCATCGCGATGTTAAGCAGGATCGGCGCGGCAGCGTTGACCCAGAATTTGTCGAGCGAATTGAGGATGCCGCCCAGCAAGGAGGCGAGGCAGATCAGCATCAGATAGGGGATGGTGATCCGGCTGAGCTCGACCGCAAAGGCGAATTCTTCGTGACTCGGATTCTGCCGGTGGAAGCCGCCCGACAGCGCGGCGGTGAGCGGCCATGCCGCGGCGAGCATCACCAATGTCATGACCGCGAGGAAAGCGAACAACACCGCCAGCGCACGCTCGGCGAACGCGAACGCAGGACCGCGTCCGCCTTCGGCTAGTGTGCGGTTGAACATCGGGATGAACGCCGACGAAAAGGCGCCCTCGGCGAAGAAGGCGCGGAACATGTTCGGCAGACGAAAGGCGACGAGGAATGCGTCGGAGGCGAAGTTCGCCCCGACATAGCGGGCCTGCAGCGAATCGCGAACGAGCGCGAGGATGCGGCTGGCAAGCGTAAGCCCACCGACCGAGCCGAGGGTCTTGGCGAGCTTCATGGGATGAGAGCTGACATCAAACCCGTTCGGGCTGAGCTTGGCGAAGCCCGGTCCTTCTTATTATCGAAGAAGAACGGGACTTCGACAAGCTCAGTGCGAACGGAAAGGGGGAGCGGCATGGGTTCAGGACGCTCCCCTAAAATGTCAGGCGTTGCCTGCGATCTCGCCCTGCGCGCCGGCGGCGGCCTGGGCGCGCTGCTGCAGGTAGATGCCGGTGAAGTCGATCGGCTCGAGCATCAGCGGCGGGAATCCGCCGTCGCGGACGGCGTCGGCGATCACGCGGCGCGCGAACGGGAACAGGATGCGCGGGGCCTCGCCGAGCAGGAACGGCTCCATCTGGTCCTGCGGCACGTTGCGGATCGCAAACAGGCCGGCATAGGAGAGGTCGACGACGAATGCGGTCTGGTCCTCGGCCTGCGCCTTGACGTCGATCTTGAGCACGACTTCGTAGACGTCCTCGCCGACCTGGCCCGAGCCGATGTTGAACTGGACGTCGATGGCCGGCGCGGTCTGCGACTGATAGACCTGCGGCGCGTTCGGATTCTCGAACGACAGGTCCTTCACATATTGCGACAGCACGCCCGCGACAGGCGCGGTATCGGCGCCATTGACTGCGGGCTCGCCGGATCCGGCGATCGTGTCGTTCTCTGCCATCGAAGATTCCTCTGTTTACCGGAAAGTTTCGCGCCCATGACGCGTTTGTTCAGCCAGCGCGCCTAGCAGGGGCGCAGAGAGACATCAATCGGGCGGCGTTTGCGCGGGCGTTTGTATCCCGCGGCGCGAAGGCCTATGTAACTCGGTGACGAGGCTCGGAGGCTAAGTGTTTTACGTTATCCTGTTCGCGATGGTTGCCGGTTTTCTGGCGCTCAGGCTCTATTCGGTGCTCGGCAAGCGCACCGGACATGAACAGGCGCTGCCCAAGCCGGCCGAAGAGCGCATCGCGCCGCAGCAGATGCCGCGGACGATCGACGCGACCCCGGAAGTGCGCGAGACCGCCGGCCGTCCGATCGAGGCCGGTGCCGAGACAGGACTGCGCGCGGTAATCTCGGCCGATTCGAGCTTCGACGTGGCCCAATTCATCGAGGGGGCGAAATCGGCCTACCGGATGATCCTCGAAGCCTTCTGGAAGGGCGACGAGGAAACGCTTGGCTGGTTGGTCGAGGATGAGGTTCGCGGCGGGTTCGCCGAGGCGATCGCCGACCGTAAGGCGTCGGGCCATGTGCTCGACAACCGCCTCGTCGCGATCGAGCGCGCGGTGATCACCGACGCGTCGGTCGAGGGCAGGATCGCCCGGATCGCGGTGCGCTTCGATGCCGATATCGCGGCGGTGACGCGCGATCAGGACGGCAATGTCGTCGCCGGCTCGCTTACCGACGCGGTGGAGACCCACGACGTCTGGACCTTCGCGCGCAACCTGCGCAGCGACGATCCCAACTGGAAGCTGGTCGAGACCGACGAAGCATAAGGGGCCGAATATGCGTCTGTGGGGGGCAGTCGCGTCCGCGGCTCTGTTGAGCGCCTGTTCGGGCGGAATCGTGCCGCCGGAAGCAGGAGCAGGTCGACCGGCGGCGACTCGCCCGGCCCCGGCTCCGCGCCCGACGGCGCGCCCGGAAACCCTTCCCGAGACACCCGTCCATTTGCCCGCGCGGCAGCCGACTCCCGCGACGCCGCTTCCGGCGATGGCGGCGACTCCGGCGCCCGCGGGCACCACCACCGCTCTGGCTTCGGGGGTTGTCGCCGGCCCGCCGCTCGATACCTTGCCGATCGCCCAGGAAGGCGCCGAGCGCGCGCTGACCGCCTATCGACTGAGTTGCTCGGCGCTTCAGCGGCGTACCGACGGCACCGGGCTGACGCAGGGTACGGACTGGGCCGAATCGTGCCGCGCCGCGAGCAACTGGCCCGCGCGCGATGCGCGGGCATTTTTCGTTCGCTATTTCGAGACGGTGCAGGTCGGTGACGGCAAGGCATTCGCGACCGGCTATTACGAGCCCGAGATCCATGGCTGTCGCGAGAGGCGACCCGGCTGTGAAGTGCCGATCTACGGCGTGCCGAGCGATCTGATCGATGTCGATCTCGGGCTGTTTTCGGACGACCTCAAGGGCAAGAAGATCCGCGGCCGAGTCGAGGGCAAGAACTTCGTCCCCTATTTCGATCGGACCGCGATCGAGGAGGGCAGGATCGAGGGGCGTGCCCCGGTGATCGCTTACGCCAACGATCCGGTCGAGATCTTCTTCCTGCAGGTCCAGGGCTCCGGGCGACTGCGGCTGCCCGACGGTGGCGTGATGCGGATCGGCTATGCCGGGCAGAATGGCCGCGACTATACCGGTATCGGCAAATTGATGCGCGATCGCGGCCTGCTCGGCCCCGGCCAGGCGTCGATGCAGGGCATCATGGGCTATCTGCGCGACCATCCCGAGGAAGGCCGCGCGATCATGCGCGAGAATAAGAGCTTCGTCTTCTTCAAGGAACTGACCGGCCCGGGGCCGCTCGGCGCGATGGGGCTCCCGGTAACCGGCTGGGTCAGCGCCGCAGTCGATCCGAAGTTCGTCCCGCTCGGCGCGCCGGCGTTCCTGTCGATGGATCGCACCGATGCCACTGGCCTCTGGGTAGCGCAGGATACCGGCGGCGCGATCAAGGGCGCCAATCGCTTCGACACTTTCTGGGGCGCCGGCGACGATGCCCGCGCGATCGCCGGCGGCATGTCGGCACGCGGGGTCGCGTGGCTGCTGCTGCCCAAGGGTGTGCTCTCGCGGCTGACCGCAGCGCCGCCGCCTGCGCCGTGAAACGGACGCTGGCGCCCGAGGAAGCGGCGCTGTGGAAACGCGTGATCGCCACGGTGACGCCGCTGAAGGCGGCGAAGCCCAAGCCCTTACCTCCTTCTTCTCCCCTCCCTGTAAGGGAGGGGGAGGGGCAGGGGGTGGGTGCGAGCGGCAAGGCCGCGAGCCCCCCGCCCGCCGCGCGCGCGCCGCTCGAAGCTACAGCTTCTCGCACCCACCCCCGGCCCCTCCCTGCAAGCAGGGAGGGGAATGCAAATACCCTCGACGGCTCGTGGGACCGTCGCCTGTCGCGCGGGCTGGTGGCGCCCGAGTCCAGCATCGACCTGCACGGTCACAGCCTGTCTGCCGCTTATGACCGGCTCGATCGCGGTCTCGAGCATGCGATCCGGCGTGGTGATCGGGTGCTGCTGTTGATCACCGGCAAACCGCCACGTCCGGAATCCGAGCGCCCGCACGCCCGGGGAGCGATCCGCGCGGCAGTGGGCGACTGGCTCGCCGCCTCGCGTCACGCCGACCGGATCGCGGCGGTCCGTTCGGCGCATCCCCGGCATGGCGGCAACGGCGCGCTCTACATCGTCCTGCGCCGTCCGCGCACCGAGCTGTCGCCACGAAATTCTTAACTTCTGTCTGCAACATTAAGGCCCGGGGACAGGAGCGGGGTTAGAGCGGACGGAGTGGACGGGTTTTCGCTAAAGAGCCGAGCCATCGCGTTCGCGATGTGCGCCGGGGCCGTGGCGTTCATCCTCGCCCTTGCCGCTGCATCCGAAGCTACGATCACGGTCGAATCGGCCGGGCGCGCGCTGATCGCGGCGATCATTTGCGGGGTGATGTGCTGGGCCTCGGCAGAGCGCAGCATCGCTTCCACCGCCGGTGCAATCGATTCGGCGATCGAGCGGCTGGCCAGCGCCGCCAATGGCGATCTCCAGAGCAAGATTCCCGACGAAGTACGCCACTGCGTTCCGCCGCTGGCGCAGGCGATGGACGGGTTGTTCCGCCAGCTCCACGACAATCTCGAAAGCGTGCAGCGGCTCGCCATGTTCGACCCGGTGACCGGGCTCGCCAACCGAACCAATTTCCGCCGTACCGCCGAACGGATGCTCGCCGAACTGCCGCAGGGCGCCAATGCCGTGCTCTATTTTATCGATCTCGATCGGTTCAAGGGAGTCAATGATACGCTGGGCCATGCCACCGGCGACGTGCTGCTGGGGATGGTCGCCAACCGGCTGCGCGCCGTGGCGGATCGCTTCGCGGCCGAGGGGGGCATTCGGACGCCATTGATCGGCCGGCTGGCGGGCGACGAATTCACGATGTTCTTCCCCGAGATCCGCAATTTGCGCGATGCCGACCGGATCGGCCGCGGCGTGCTCTTCGCGCTTTCGGAGCCGTTCGATCTCGCCGATCAGGAAATCTCGATCGGCGCGTCGATCGGCGTGGCGATGCGGCCCGATCACGGCACGACCTTGCATGATCTGATGCGCGCGGCGGATGCCGCGATGTACCACGCCAAGGCGTTGGGCCGCGGCCGGACCGAGCTGTTCAGCGACTTCCTCGCCGCGCAGATCGCCGAGCGGGCGCAACTCGAAAGCGATTTGCGCGCCGCGGTCGACAAGGATCAGTTCGCCCTTGTCTTCCAGCCGCAAGTCAGTGCCGCCGATGGCCGTATCGTCGGTGCCGAGGCGCTGTTGCGCTGGCGGCATCCCGACGGGCTCAAGCTGCCCGGCGCGTTCATCCAGCGGGCCGAGGAGACCGGGCTGATCGTCGAGATCGGCGACTGGGTGGTCGCCAGCGTGGCGGAGACGATCTCGCGCTGGGGCAAATTGGGGATCCAGCAGCGCCTCGCGGTCAACATCAGTCAGCGCCAGATCGACCATGCCGAATTCTTCCGCCGGCTGCGCGCGGCAATGCTCGCGGCGCGCGCGCCCGCGAGCCTGCTCGAGCTCGAGATCACCGAGACGCTGGCGATGCATTGCTCGAGCGAAGTGCTCGAGGCGATCGCCGCGCTGCGGGCGGACGGCGCAAGCGTCGCGATCGACGATTTCGGCACCGGCTATTCAAACCTCGCGCGGCTTCGCCAACTGCCGGTAGACCGGGTGAAGCTCGACCGCAGCGTGATCGAGCATGTCGTCGAGCAGCCCGAGGCGCGGACGATCGCGCAGGCCGTGATCGGGCTGGTGCATGGGCTCGGATGCGAGGCGGTGGCCGAGGGCATCGAGAGCGACGCGCAGGCCGCGGTGCTCCGCGTGATCGGCTGCGACGTGCTGCAGGGCTATGCGGTGGCGACGCCGATGGCCGAGGAGGAATTCCTCGCCTGGGTCCGCGACGTCGAGCCGCGGCGGATCGCGAGCTAGCCTTTGACCTGCCCAATCCGTTCGTGCTGAGCTTGTCGAAGCACCGTTCTTCTTTTGCCGAGCGAAGCAAGTATGCCCTTCGACAAGCTCAGGGCGAACGGGTCTAGAGGCGCCGCAGCACTTCCTCATAGACGTCGGCCAGCGCAGTCAGGTCTGCCAATGCCACGGCTTCGTCGAGCTTGTGCATCGTCGCGTTGATCAGTCCGAATTCCACGACCGGGCAAAGCTTCACGAGATAGCGCGCGTCCGACGTGCCGCCGCTGGTCGACAGTTCGGGAGTGACGCCGAGCTTGGCCTCGATCGCTCCGGCGACGAGGCTCGACAAGGCCCCGGGTTGGGTGAGGAACGCCTCGCCATAGACGGTCCCTTTGACCTGCGCGTCTGGCGCGTGGCGCTGTACGATCGCCTCGATCCTGGCGATCAGGTCCGGCCCGTTCTGCATGTCGTTGAACCGGACCGACAATCGCGCTTTCGCGCTGCCGGGGATGACATTGGTCGCCGGATTGCCGGTGAAGATGTCGGTGACCTCGATGTTCGAAGCCTGGAACCAGTCGTTGCCCGAATCCAGTTCAACCGCGTCGATCTCGGCCAGTGCGGCAACCAGCTTCGGGATCGGGTTGTCGGCGAGATGCGGATAGGCGACATGGCCTTGCCTGCCCGGCACGTCGATCCAGATCACCGTAGAACCGCGCCGGCCGATCTTGATCGTGTCGCCGAGACGCTTTGCCGAAGTGGGCTCGCCGACGAGGCAGAGGTCGGGGCGCATATTGCGCTCTCCCATGCGCTCGATCAGCCTCGGCGTGCCGAAGGTGGCGGGGCCTTCCTCGTCGCCGGTGATGATCAGGCTGAGCTTGCCGTCCGCCGGCAGCCGGCCGGCCGCCGCGACGAAGGCGGCGATCGCGCCCTTCATGTCGACGGCACCCCGGCCGTAGAGCAGGTCGCCGCGCACCTCGGGTGCGAACGCGCCGCTCGCCCAGCCTTCACCTGGAGGCACGACGTCGAGATGCCCGGCAAACGCGAAATGCGGTCCGCTACTGCCGCGGGTAGCGAGCAGGTTCTCGACGGGGCCGTCGGGCGCCTCGCCCTCGACGAAGCGCTCGACCGCGAAGCCGAGCGGGACCAGCGCCGCCTCGAGCACGTCGAACACCGCGCCGCGCGCCGGGGTAATGCTTTCGGCGGCGATCAGCGCCTTGGTAAGTTCGACGACGTCGGGCAAAAGGCTCTCCACAATCCGTTGGAGGCGGCATTGCCCAAGCTCGATCTAGATACAATCCCGCAGACCAATGCGACGGGCTATCCGAAGCCCTTTTCGGATGCGGTGCAGGGCCGTTGGTATCGACGGCTGGCGCCGGCCAGCGGGCTGACTGAAATGGGGGTCAGCCATGTCACGCTGAAGCCCGGCGCCTGGTCCTCGCAGCGGCACTGGCATGAGGACGAGGACGAGTTCGTCGTGATGCTGGCGGGCGAGGCGGTGCTGATCGAGGACGAAGGCGAGACGCTGTTGCGGCCCGGCGACTGCGTGGTTTTCCCCAAGGGCAGGCCGAACGGGCATCACCTCCAGAATCGCAGCGACACGGATTGCGTGTTCATCGCCGTCAGCGCGGGTCCGCGCGGCAGCGGCGATTATCCCGATATCGACATGCGGTTCACGCCCGACGGCTATTTCCACAAGGATGGCACGCCCTACGAGACCGAGCGATTGCCCTAGGTGAGAACTCAAACAAGTCATTGATCTACTTGCGGTCATCCCGGCCTTGAGCCGGGATCCCGCTTCTTCTTCTGTGGAGCAAGGCAGCGGGACCCCGGCTCAAGGCCGGGGTGACGATAGGATATGAGTCCCCAACCTGGAGCGGATCCAGCGCCCGTGCGATCCCGATCCGGGCTACTGCGTATCGCCTGATTAAGCGGGGATTCAGAGGCGCGGCCTTAGGGTGCTGCCATGCGCTGGATGCTTCTCTTGTCCGTGGTCGGGTTCGGCGTCGCCGACATGGCGGCGTTCTCGGGCCGGCACATCGCCGGAATCGGGAATGTCGCGCGCGAACAGATCGAGACGATCCGCGTCAAGGCCGATGAATATTCGCGCAAGCCGATCTGACCGGATCAGGCGCCGGCCGGCATCTCGAACTGTTCGATCACCCAATCCTCTTCCTGCGCACCCGCGATCCAGTCCTGCATGAATGGATGCTGGAGCACCGCGAGCATGTAGGTCTGCGCGAAACGCGGCACCGGTAGCGAATAGGTGACGATCCGCGTCACCACCGGCGCGAACATGATGTCGACTGCGCCGAAATCGCCGAACAGGAACTCGCCGTCGCCGGCAAAGCGCGCGCGCGCCTGCGCCCACAATTCCATGATCCGGCTCAGCTCCTGCCGCACATCGGCATCGACCGGGGCGGCCGGATAGACCTGGCGGATGTTCATCGTGTGCTTGCGGCGCAGCGAGGCGAAGCCCGAATGCATCTCGGCGGCCATCGACCGGGCCATGGCGCGGGCAGCCTCGCTCTCGGGCCAGAATTTGGTGCCGCCGGTCTTGTCGTTGAGATATTCGACGATGGCGAGGCTGTCCCACACCACGGCGTCGCCGTCCCACAGGATCGGCACCTTGCCTGAGGACGGCGCGAACTCGGCTCCTTCGCGGCGCTTGTCCCAATCCTGATCATATAGCGGCACCACGACTTCCTCGAAGGGCAGCCCCGACTGCTTGCACGCGAGCCAGCCGCGGAGCGACCAGGAGCTATAGGCCTTGTTGCCGATGATGAGCTTGAGCATGCCGCGGGGATAGCCAGCGCGGTGCGACGGGGCAACCTCATGCCGCTTGCGATCCGCCGCGAAACCCGACAGCATCGGCGCGGGCAAGTAATCGGGGGAATGGATGTCGCGTTGGGGTTTGCGCCTGCTGGTGGCGGGCGGGGTGGCCGTGTCGACAATGGCGGCGTTTGCGCAATCTGCGGAGAACGCCGCTCCACAGGCTGCAGCGAAGCCTGCGACGTCGTTCGACGCGGCGGTGTTTGCCGAACTGCCGCCGGTCGAAGACCCCGAATTGTCGCCGAACGGGAAGGCGGTCGCCGCGAAGATCGCCGTCAAGGGCACGCAATATTTCGCGATCGTGCCGCTCGACGGCGGCAAGCCGCGGCTGGTGGCACTGGGCGATGTCGACCTCAACTGGTGGAAGTGGGTGAATGACGACTGGCTGGTCATCGGGGTGGGCCAGCTCGTCCCCTATGAAGGCGACGAAATCTATGTGAGCCGCGCCTTCGGGGTAAATGCCGCGGTTCCCAAATTGACGAAATTGTCGAGCCGCGATGCCGCGCAGGATGCCGACGACGTGATCTGGACCGCAACCGACGGCACGCCGCGGATCCTGATGGCCTCGCAGACGTCGCTCTTCGCCAACGAAGCCGGGTTTTGGCCGCAGGTGGACGAGATCGACGTCTCGACCGGGCGTCACAAGCAAGTGGTGCGCGGCAATGAGGGCATTTTCAACTGGTATGCCGACGGCAGCGGTGCGGTGCGGATGGGCTATGGCATGTCGCTCGACGGCCGCACCCGCCGCATCGTCTACCGGCCGGGCGCCACCGGCAGCTTCAAGACGATCGACAAGGCCCGCACGCACAAGGAAGAGCTGACGGTACCCGCCATGTTCCTGAAGGAACCGGGCAAGGCAGTGATGATCGCCGACGACGAGGAGGGCTATTCCGCGCTCTACGAACTCGATCTCGAGACGCTGGCGCGCGGCAAGCAGCTGTTCGCGAGCAAGGGCTACGACATTGGCGGGCTCGTCCGCGATGCGACCGGCTTCAATTATATCGGCGTCTCGGTGAACGAGGACAAACCGGGGATCCGCTGGACCGATCCGGCGATCGAGGCGATGCACAAGACGATCGCAACCAAGATCAAGGGCGGCGAGCCCCGCATCGTGTCGCTCAGCCGCGACCGCTCGACCGCGATTGTCCATGTCGGCGGCGCCAATGCCCCCGGCGCCTATTTCCTGTACCGCGCCGCCGACGAATCGATGCAGGTGCTCAGCACGAATAACAGCACGATCGGCATGAAGCGGATGAACCCGGTTCGGACGATCCGGTACAAGGCGCGGGACGGGCTGGAGATTGCGGCGGTGCTGACCTTGCCGTTCGGCAAGAAGACCAATTTGCCGCTGATCGTGATGCCGCATGGCGGCCCGTTCGCGCGCGACACCGAGGAATGGGACTGGTGGACGCAGTTCCTTGCCGAGCGCGGCTATGCCGTGGTGCAGCCCAATTATCGCGGCTCCTCGGGCTACGGCACCACGTTCACCCAGAAAGGGCAGGGGCAATGGGGCCTCGCCATGCAGGACGATCTGAACGACGCCGTCACCGAGCTGGCGAAGCAGGGCATCGTCGACCCCAAACGGGTGTGCATGGTCGGCGCGTCTTACGGCGGTTATGCGGCGATGCGGGCGGCACAGCGCGACGGCAAGCTATACCGCTGCGCAGTGGCCTATGCCGGCGTGTCCGATCTCAACCGGATGATCAGCCATGACAGCAATTTCCTAGGAGCCGGCGCGCGCAAGGATTGGCTCAAGATGCAGGCGCCGGACCTGAAGAGCGTCTCGCCGCTGTTCCACGCCGAGGAATTCTCGATCCCGCTTTTGCTGGTGCATGGCAAGAAGGATCGGGTGGTGCCGCCGGTCCATTCGCGCGTGATGGCGCAGAAGCTCAAGGCGGCGGGCAAGGACGTCACCTGGATCGAGCAGCCCGAGGGCGACCATCATTTCAGCCGCAGCGAAGACCGGCTCGAATTCCTCAAGGCGCTCGAGGCGTTTCTCGCGAAGCACAATCCCGCCTGACAGCGCGTCAGGCTTTCACATACACCCAGGCGCGGGCACCGGAGGCGAGGACCGCCTGTTCGCGCCGGTAGTTCTCGCTTTCATAGATGTCCGCGGCGCTGAGCTCGGCCGCGGTGAGGCGGAATAGCTTGCCGGCGAGCGGGGGCGCAGCAGGGTCGGGGATCAATGCGCGATGGACCTCCACGCCACTGGCGTCGAGAACAGCGGGATCGCGGATCTGGATGTCGATCACGGCATAGCCGGCGAGCATGTCGTCGGTGCCGTCGAGCAGGCGGCCGAATTGCGAACGTTGCACGCTCTCCAGCTGGAGCGTGCCATAGGAGAACAGCAACTGGTCGGCAGTCATAGCCTGAGATGAATCCCGCGACGGTGGAGAGGAAGGAGCGCGACGAGCACAAGCGCAAGCGCGACAACGGCGAAAGCGAAGGATGCCGCATAAGGATCGGGAATCAAGAGATTGAGGCGGGCGAACCCCCATGCCTGCAGGCCCTCGTCGCCGACGAACAGGCGAAAGCCCGCGATTCCGATCAGCACCGAGAGAACATAGCCGAGGATCGCGTTCATCCCCAACATGGTGAACGGCGCCAGAGCGCGCGCGATCCGGCGGTTTCCCGTCGCCGCCATGCAGAGTGCGAGCAGCACTGCCGAGGTGCCTGACGTGAAAAGAGCAAAGCTGCTGGTCCACAGCTTCTTGTTGATCGGCAGGACCGGCTGGAGCAGCAGCCCGAGGGTGATCAGCACCAGGCCGGCAAGGCCGATGCCGATCGCGGCGCGCTTTGGCGCGCGCTGCCACAGGATTGCGGCGAGCATGCCGAACAGGACGTTGGCGAGCGCCGGAATCGTCGAAAGCAGGCCCTCCGGATCGTAGACGACGTTGCCGGCGGCATCGGTCCCGCCGCGCCAGATATGGGCCGTCGTGAAGACCAGCCGATCGACATAGCCGGCGATATTGCCCTCGGGGCTGAGCTGGCCCGGGCCGTAGCCCGGTACGGCCACGAGCAGCAGCAACGCCGAATAGAGCAGCAATGCGAACAGGGCCGCGGCGAGCAGGACCGAGGGGCGCTGGGAGCGCTGGCCGTCGGCATCTCGCGCCGCAGTGAGGATCGCGAGACTGGCGACCAGCGCGTAGCAGATTCCGATGCGCTGGAGCACACCGGGGAAGCGGAAGGTCGCGAGTTCGGGGCGGGCGAGCAATTGCAGCCCCCAGCCGATCGCGACCAGCAGCAACGTGCGTCTGCCGATCTTCAGCCATGTCGCCGCATCGATGCGGCGCGGGAAGGAAAGGGCCAGCGCCACGCCGACCGCGAACAGGAAAGCCGGAAAGACAAGGTCGGTCGGCGTCCAGCCATGCCATGCGGCATGATCGAGCGGCCACCAGAGGTGCGACCAGCTCCCTGGCGTGTTGACGAGGATCATGCCCGCAACGGCGAGACCGCGAAAGATGTCGAGACCGGCGAGCCGCGGCCTCGCGGAGCTCAACCGACAGCCTCCAGCACCGCGGCGCGGAGCTCGGGCAGGCCCATGCCCTTTTCGCTCGACGTGGCGATGATGTCGGGGTGGGCGGCGGGGCGCTTGCGTGCTTCGGCCTCGGTCCGCGCCCGGACTTCGGCGAGTTCGGTCGCCTTGATCTTGTCGGTCTTGGTCAGGACAATGCGATAGCTGACTGCGGCGGTATCGAGCATGTCGAGGATTTCGCTGTCGACTTCCTTGATGCCGTGGCGCGAATCGATCAGCACCAGCGCGCGCTTGAGCACGTCGCGGCCGCGCAGGAAGTCGTTGACCAGATAGCGCCACTGGCGCTGCATGTCCTTGGGCGCCTTGGCGAACCCATAGCCCGGCATGTCGACGAGGCGGAATTTCAGCGGCTCGCCGATGTCGAAGAAATTGAGTTCCTGCGTACGACCCGGCGTGTTCGAGGTGCGGGCGAGGCCGTTGCGATTCGCGAGCGCGTTGAGCAGCGACGATTTGCCGACGTTGGAGCGGCCGGCAAACGCCACTTCGGGCACCACCGGGTCGGGCAGATGCTCGAGCTTGGGCGCCGATTTGAGGAATGCGATCGGGCCGGCGAAAATCTTCCGCGCGGCCTCGATCTGGTCTTCGGTGAAGGCTTGGTCTGAAATGGGGCGTCTCCTTACGCTCCCATAATCGCCGCAGCCTATGACTGCATAGCCCGAAGCACGCGCCAGACGCTGCGGCGGCGCGATCGCTACACACGCCGGTAGAAAGAACTGCGCAAATAAATACAAAGTAACCGGATGCGCGAATCCGCACCGACCTTGGTCAGTTCGAAAACGTGACCACCATATAGGCAAACCGCCGGCCACACAATAAGCAACATTAAAATAATGTAGATTGATGATCCGCCAATGACGATGTTAGCCTAACTCGCTGGAGTCGTTCAGCAAGCAAGTGGAGACGAAACATGGATCAAATCGAATTATGTGACATCCCACAGCTCGACGTAAAAGTTCTCTTCGATACCGAAGAGGCACATTCGCACAACGTCGTCCATCCGATCTTCATTCCGATCCTGATCGGGACGGCGATCATCATCTGACCGAACAGAGGACCCACGTCATCGCCGATGACGTGGGTTCATTGCAGGAGGATCTTAGCATGCGGATCGACGCGGCGTACAGCGAGTTCCTGTCTTCGGATGGTCCATTGCGCTACCTCGTCCAGAAGCTGGACGAGATGAAGGCTTTCCGGGCGGTGCCGCCGGTCGCGGAACTGCTGGCCCAGGCGGCGAGCATGGCGTCCGCCGACGACCAGGACGGGATCGATGCCGCGATCCGCACCTTCATCGCGCAGGATACCGGCTTCGTCCTCGAAGCGATCAAGCGCTGGATCAGGGAGGCCGCCGAGGACGACAAGCGGCTGCCGCCGTTCCGCGACGCAATCGAATATGACGAAGGGCTGTTCCACAACGTCAACATCATCAAGCGCGACGGGATCGGCCTGACGGTGAGCTCGATCTCCGATCGCGAGCTCGCGGTCAGCCGCGCGCGCGGCGAAGGAACCCGCGTGGTTTTTTCAGGGCAGCGAGTTTTCTTCAAGTTCCTCAAGGCTGACGATATCGCGCTGACGATCTGGGAGTGCGACCCGTTTGACGACGCCAGCGAGTTCGCAACATTGCGCTGCCGCAGCGCGCGCGAGATCCGCGTCTCCGCCGGGGACACGCTGGAGATCGACGGTTCGCGGCAAAGCCTGTCCTTCGGCAATTGCGAGCAGGTCGCCGTATTCCTCCAGGTGGAAAATCTGACGCGCGACCTCGGCACGTCGATCGCGTTCGATCGGGATTCGGGCGATTTTCGGGAGACGTACCCGACCAACCGGACGGCGCTGCGTCGGATGGTGATGTGCTCGGCCCTCAAGCATCTCGGGGCGCACGCCCGGTTGCGCCAATTGCCGGCAGCGGCGCGCGAGGGCCCCTTCTATCTGCGCTGGCACTTCGTCCGCGAAACCGTGGCCGCCGCGCCGGACGCCAGCATCGACCTGCTCACCGCGGTCGCCGAGCGCGATGCCAGCCCGACCGTGCGCCGCGCGGCCAAGGCGACGCTCAAGGTGCTCGCGAACCGGAGGACGCAACATGTCGCTTAACATCGCCGTGCAGACCGAACGCAAGATCGGTCTCGAGGAGTTCCAGGAACTGTATCGCGACGGCAAATATGACGCGCGCGACGCCGATTCGCTCGCCGCTGCCGCGGAGCTCCTGCTCGCGCTGAGCAACGACAAGGCGTTCCTCGCCGATCTCATCCTCGACGAACTCACCAACGACATGTCGGGGCAGCGCGACAATTTCTACGGGCCTACGGTTCTCAAGCTGGGTCATCCGACCGAGACCACCGTGATGCGTGCCAATATCTGGGCTGCAGCGACCGACGAGGACTATCGCCGTTCCCCCAATGCCTTCATCTACGGCGTTCCGCACGACCACAACTTCAACTTCCTGACGGTCGGCTATTGGGGCCCCGGATACAAGAGCCGCTATTACGAGTTCGATTACGAAGATGTGGAAGGCTACACCGGCGAAGCACTGAAGCTGCGTGAGGTGTCGTTCAAATCACTAGAACCAGATTCGGTGATGCTGTACCGCGCACATCACGACATTCATTCGCAGCTTCCACCCGACAAGCTCTCGATCAGCGTCAACATCATGGATTCTGCGCCGCAGCACCATTATAAAGACCAGTATATGTTCAACGGGGACGCCGAGCGGATCGCGGTGGTACTCAGCTCGCGCTGCTCGCCAACCCTGTTCGAAGTCGCGGCGTCGTTCGGCGATCCGGAGATCCAGGAAGCACTGGTGTTCATCAGCAAGCGCCACCAGAGCGATTATACCCGCGCCTGCGCGCTGCGCTCGGCGCTTCGGGCCGAGACTGATGCGATCGAGCGCGAAAAGCTGATCGCCTACGGGCTCAATTCTAACAGTGGCGGGTTGAGGGAGACCGTCAACCGCTTCCTCGCGAGCTAGCGTGGAGGGGCGGCTGTGCCTCGTTACCGGCGCCAGTTCAGGCATCGGCTTCGCGACGTGCAAAGGATTGGCCGAGCGCGGCGCGACGGTGATCATGGCGTGCCGTGACGGGCAGCGGGGTGCGGCGGCGGCGGCGGCGGTCCGGGCGGTGTCGCGCTCGGGCGCGGTTGAGTCGATGCAACTCGACCTCGCCTCGCTCGCGTCGATCCACGACTTTGCAGCGCAGGTACAGAACTGGTTCGGCCGCCTCGACGTACTGATCAACAATGCCGGTGTGGCGACCCGCAGCCGCCAGCGTACCGCCGATGGTTTCGAGCTCCAGTTCGGCGTCAATCATCTCGGCCATTTCGCGCTCACCCGCCTTTTGCTGCCGCTGCTGGAGCAATCCACCGATGGTCGGGTCGCGGTGGTGTCGTCCGCGCTGCACAGGGCGGGGAAGATCGCCTGGGACGATCTGCAATCGGACAAGCAATATCGCATGATGCAGGCCTATGCGCAGAGCAAGTTAGCCAACATTCTCTTTGCCCGTGAACTGGCGCGGCGAAGCCCCGCGCTGGCGGTCAACGCGTTGCACCCCGGCGGTGCGGCGACCGCGATCATGCGAGAGCTTCCCGCGCCGGCACGCGCGCTGATCCGCGTTTTCTCGGGCAGTCCCGAGCGCGCCGCGCAAGGATCGATCCATCTCGCCGCCTCGGACTCGGCGCGCGGGATCAGCGGGCGCTATTTCGTCCGCTGTACCGAGCAGCCTCCTGCAGCGGCGGCTCGCGACGCCGAGGCCGCGCGCCGCCTGTGGGAGGTGAGCGAGGCTCTCGTGGGCTGACCGGCCTATTTCTTTGCCGGTGGTGTCTTCAGTGCCGGATGGCGGCTGTAGAGGAACTGCTGTTGCGCAATGGTGAGCACGTTGGACGTGATCCAGTAGAGCTGCAGGCCGACCGCGAACGGCGCCATCAGGAACATCATCATCCACGGCATGATCATCGTCATCTGCTTCTGGATTTCATCGGTGCCCTGCGGATTGAGCCGGAACTGGAAGTACATCGAGATGCCCAGCAGAATCGGAACCACGCCGATCGCGAGGAAGGACGGGGGCGTGAAATTGAGCAGGCCAAACAGGTTGAGCACCATCAGCGGATCGGGGGCGCTCAGGTCGCGGATCCATGCGACGAACGGCTGGTGGCGCATCTCGATGGTGAGCAGCAGCACCTTGTACAGTGCGAACATGATCGGGATCTGGAGCAGGATCGGCAGACATCCGGCGAAAGGATTCGCCTTCTCGTCCTTGTAGAGCTTCATGATCTCCTGCTGCTGGCGTTGCTTGTCGTCCTTGTGACGCTCCTGAATCGCCTTCATCTTGGGCTGGATGGCGCGCATCTTGGCCATCGAGGCGAACTGGCGCTGGGCGATCGGGAAGAGCAGGCCGCGGATCGTGATCGTCAGCAGGATGATCGCGACGCCGAAGTTTCCGACCATGCGGAACAGCCAGTCGAGATAATAGAAGATCGGCTGTTCGATCACGCCGAACCAGCCCCAGTCGATCGCACGGTCGAACTGCACGATGCCGAGCTTGTCCTGATAATCCTCGAGCAGCTTCACTTCCTTCGCGCCGGCGAAGAAATGGCTGTTGTAGGTGACCTTCTGGCCCGCGGGAACGTTGAGCGGCGCGGCCAGCTGATAGTCGGCCTGATAGCTCTTCGTCGGCGTCTGGCGCTGCTGAAGCTGCACCGGCACGCGCTGGTCGGGAACGACGGCGGTCAGCCAGTAATGGTCCGTGTAGCCGGCCCAGCCGCCGGTGGTCGAGAAGGCCTGCGGCGCGGCGTCGACGTCCTTGTAGTTGACGTAATTGGCGGCGCCCTGCGAGACCGCGATCGGCCCGACATGTGCCGCCCATTGATCGACATCGGTCGACTTTTCGGCACGCGAGACCAGCGCATAGGGGGTGACCGACACCGGCGCGGTGCCGAGATTGGCGACCGTCTGGCGGACGCTGAACATGTAGTTCTGGTCGACCGCCAGCTCGATGCGGAACACCTGGCCGGTCGGGCTCTGCGCGCTCAGCGTGACCGGGGTGGTGGGTGTGAGCTTCGTGCCGCTCGCCTGCCACACTGTGTCGGGGCCGGGCGCCTGCACGCCGGCACCCTGCCAGCCGAATTGCGCGAAATAGGCGCTCTTGGCGCCGACCGGTGAAAGCAGACGGATCGGCGGCGAATTCTTCGCGACGGTCTCGGCATATTGGACGAGGACGAGATCGTCGATCCTGGCGCCCTTGAGATTGATCGAGCCCCGCAGCTTGGGGGTCTCGATCGCCACGCGCGGAGTCTCGGCGAGAACGATCTGGCGGTCGCGCAATGCTCGGGGCGAATCGGCAGCGGGATCGGCGCCCGGATTGGCGACCGGCTTGGTCTTGCCACCCTCGATCTTGACCGGCGCGGGTTGCTGCTGGGGGAAGAACCAGTGCGCGATCTGCGGCCAGCCGAACAGAATGAGCGCGGCCAGCACTGCGAAGATCACGAAGTTCTTTTGGTCGTCTTTTTTCACCGATGATTCCCCGGAAGATCCGTCATGGCACGGGATCGTAGCCGTGCCCGCCCCATGGATGGCAGCGCAGGATGCGCCGCAGGGCCAGCCAGCTGCCCTTGAGCGCTCCATAGCGGCGAAGCGCTTCGATTGCATAGGCCGAACAGCTCGGCGCATAGCGGCAGCTGGGCGGCAGGATGCGTGACGGCACGAGTTGCCAGAAACGCGCGATCAGGATGAGCAGACGGGCAATCATCGGGAGAGCTTTGCGCATGCCTTGGCCAATTCGGCCTTGAGATCGGCATAATCGCGCTCGATCCCGCCATTGCGGCCGATCAGCACATGGTCGGCGCCGGCAATGCCGGCCTCCGGCAGCACTTCGCGGGCAAGCGCGCGGAAGCGGCGCTTCATGCGATTGCGCACGACGGCGCTGCCGACCTTTTTGGATACGGTAATGCCGATCCGCATGGTGGGATCGGCATCGTCGCGCGCACGCACGAGCAGGACGAAGCCGGGCATGGGTGCCCGCTTCCCCGCATTGGCGGCGAGATAGTGCTTGCGCTCGGTGAGCCGCGCGAGCGGTACGGCGGTTAGGCCGACAGCTTCTTGCGGCCGCGCGCGCGGCGGGCGCGGATCACGTTGCGGCCACCGACGGTCGCCATCCGGCTGCGGAAGCCGTGCCGGCGCGCACGCACCAGGTTGCTCGGCTGAAAGGTCCGCTTCATCGCTCATCCTCGAGATTCTAGAACGTAAAAGGGCCGCCACAGGGGCGGCCGCGTGTCGGGTGCCCATATGGCGAAGTTCGCACGAAGTCAACGCGGGTCTGCCGGAAAACCGAGCAGCTCTGCTTCGGCGTTCGCCATCGCCGCTTGTTTGTCACGTTGTTGACGCCGGCGAAAGCTTCGGCGCCGCAGCGCCATGTCGCTGTAATGGCCGAAGCGGGGCCAGCGGCGTTTGAATCGGGCGAAGCGCTTGCGCGCCCAGTTCGAGTTCTGGAGCACGAGCACGAGGCCCGCGGCGAACACGAAGATGCCGCCGGGGCCGGGGATGATGCCGACGAGCGGCGTCGCGAGGATCAGCACGAAGCCGGTCACCAGCAAGGCGATCCGGATGACGGGGCTCTTTCGCGCACGGGGCATGGCGAGTGATGTGGGTGGTGTGTGTTGCTCATGCAAGACAGGCACGCGATGCTCCATTTTGGCGGCGATCCGTTTCACAACGGAGAAAAGCCGTTATGGTCTCCCGGTCGGGGAGGGGCCGCATGATCGCGAGCGTGTCGACGGTGGCTTATCTGGGGCTGGAAGCGCGCGGCGTCGAGGTGCAGTGCAACCTCGTCGCCGGGCTGCCAAGCTTCGTCGTCGTCGGACTGCCCGACAAGGCAGTAGCCGAAAGCCGCGAGCGGGTCCGCGCGGCGATCGCCGCGATCGGCCTCGCGCTGCCGCCCAAGCGGATCATCCTCAATCTGTCGCCGGCCGATCTCCCCAAGGAAGGATCGCATTTTGACTTGCCGATAGCATTGGCCCTGCTCTCAGCCATGGGCGTGGCCGATGCCGAGACGCTGTCGGGCTATGTCGTGGTCGGCGAACTGGGCCTCGACGGGCGGATCGCGCCGTCGCCGGGCGTGCTGCTCGCGGCGTTGCATGCGTCGGCCGACGGCAAGGGGCTGGTCTGTCCGGTGGCGCAGGGGCCCGAGGCGGCCTGGGCGGGCTCTGTCGAAGTCGTCGCGGCACCCGACCTGATCGGACTGCTCAATCACTTCAAAGGGAATCAACTGCTCCCGGCCGCACCGGCAGGCGAGATGGAGGATCCGGGTCAGGGGCCCGATCTCGCGCAGGTGAAAGGGCAGGAGACTGCCAAGCGGGCGCTCGAAATCGCAGCGGCCGGCGGGCACAATATGCTGATGGTCGGGCCGCCGGGCGCGGGCAAGTCGCTGCTCGCTTCTTGCCTGCCCGGGATCCTCCCGCCGCTCGACGCCGCAGAGGCACTCGAAGTGTCGATGGTCGCTTCAGTCGCGGGAACGCTTTCGGGCGGCCGACTCACCCGGACGCGGCCGTTCCGCAGCCCGCACCATTCGGCGTCGATGGCCGCGCTCACCGGTGGCGGATTGCGCGTCAAGCCGGGCGAGGTAAGCCTCGCGCATCTGGGCGTGCTCTTCCTCGACGAATTGCCCGAGTTCCAGCGCGCCGTGCTCGATTCACTGCGCCAGCCGCTCGAGGCGGGCGTGGTGAGCGTCGCGCGCGCCAATGCCCATGTCACCTTCCCCGCGCGGGTCCAGCTGGTCGCCGCGATGAACCCGTGCCGCTGCGGGCATCTCGGCGATCCCGCGCTCGCCTGCGCGCGCGCGCCGCGCTGCGCCGCTGATTATCAGGCCAAGGTGTCGGGGCCGCTGCTCGATCGCATCGACCTGCATGTCGAGGTGCAGCCTGTGAGTTCGGCCGATCTCGTGCTGCCGCCGCCGGCCGAAGGCTCGGCCGAGGTCGGGGCACGCGTCGCGGCGGCGCGCGCGGTGCAGGCGGCACGCTATTACGGCGTCGCGATCCGGACCAATGCGGAGGCCGAAGGCGAGGTGCTGGCCGAATTCGCTACTCCGGACGAACCGGGCCGCAAGCTGCTCGCCCAGGCCGCCGAGACGATGCGGCTCTCGGCGCGCGGCTATACCCGGGTGCTGCGGGTAGCGCGCACGATCGCGGATCTTGCAGGTGCGCAGGCAGTTGGGCGCATCCACGTTGCCGAGGCGCTCAGCTACCGCAGGCACGCGCCGCGCAGCTGAGGTGCTGCGAGTGCTTCTGCGAAAGCAGGAGCCCACGGCATTGCGCGCTCCCTTCCCCTAGGGGCCCCACCTTCGCAGGCGCACGAGAAACTTGCCTGCGACGCTGTCCGGCGTTTATGTATGATAAATAAGCTCAGATGGAGAGGGCATGCGGAAGGCATCACGGCGCGAGGCGACGAAGCGCTTCAGTCAGATCGGGCGCGTCACATTAGGCGGCGCCTTCGCCGTGCTGCTCCTCGGCGTCCCCGCAGCGCGCGCCCAGAGCGTGCCCCCGGGCGCGCCCGAAACGCCGGCGGTCGATCCCGAGCGCGCCTATCTCTTCGCGCATATGACCAGAGAGCATTATGGCACGCTCTATTATTCGGTCAGCCTCGACGGGTTGCACTGGCGCCGGATCAATCGCGGCAATCCGGTTTCCGCCGATTATCACGGCCACGCCTCGATCGCGCGCGGCGGGGACGGCCGCTATTATTTGGTCGGTAATCAAAGCGACGAGGATTCGCTGATCCGCTTCTGGGTTTCCGACGATCTGATTCGCTGGGCGCCCTACGGCACCTTCAAGCCGGATCTATCGAACATTCCGGGGCACGCGCACGCCTTGCAGCGGATCGGCGCGCCGAAATTGTATTTCGACGCACCGTCGAAGCGCTTCCTGCTGACGTGGCACACGCCGAACCTGCCTGGGTCGAAAGACGATCCCGAACGCTATTGGGCGAGCCAGCGCACGCTGTACGTGACGGGCGAGGATCTTGCGAAGCTGACGGCGAAGCCGAAACGGCTGTTCGCGTGGAACATGGCGACAATCGACACGATCGTGCGGCCGAATCCGCGCGGCGGCTATTGCGCGATCGTCAAGGACGAGCGCTATCCGTCCTACGACTGGGTCACCGGCAAGACCATCCGGATAAGCTGCGCGGCGAAGCTGCTGGGGCCCTATCCCGAGCCGGGACCGCCGCTCAGCCCCAATTTCCGCGAGGCGCCGACTTTGGTCCGGGCGCCGGTGAGCAACGACTGGCTGCTCTATTACGAGCAATATGCCGGCACGAGCTACGGCCTGTCGCGCGCGCCGCGGCTCGAAGGGCCGTGGTACCAGGTTTCGGGCAATACCGGTGTTGCCGAATGGAACCGCTACGAAATGCCGGCCGGCACGCGCCATGGATCGATGATCGAGATCAGCCGGAAGCAATATGACGCGATCGTCGCGGCGTTCCCGGGAGACGGGCAATGATCGGCAAAAAAATGCTACGGCGGGGGCTCGCCGCCACGTGCTTCGTCGTCTTGCTCGGCGGATCGGCGGACGCCCCGCGGCGCTTCACCAATCCGCTGCTGCCGTCGGGTCCAGATCCGTGGATCGTGCGCGAAGGGCGCGATTATTACTACCTCAACACGCTCGGCAACCGTATCGCGATCCGCAGGACGCGTGACCTCGGCAAATTGGTTGAAGCCGAGGAGAAAGTCGTCTGGCATGCGCCGGCAAGCGGCCCCAACGCCCAATCGATCTGGGCGCCCGAGCTGCACCGCATCGACGGGAAATGGTATATCTACTACACCGCCGCCGCGGCGGGGCATGACGATGATGCCCATCGCGGCATCTTCGTGCTGGAGAATCCGGCCGTGGATCCGCAGACGGGCAGCTGGATCGACCGCGGCCAACTCGCGACGCGTTACACCGGAATCGACGGCACGACCTTCGCCTATCGTGGAAAACGCTATTTCGTCTATTCACCTTATGTCGGTACCGACAGCAACCTCGCCATCGTCGAAATGGCCAATCCATGGACGCTCAAAGGCCCGGAGAGCATCATCGCGCGGCCGGATCAGGCGTGGGAACGCCAGGGCGGCCGGCAGATTCTCGAAGGACCCGAATTCCTGCCGGGACCGAAGGGGCAGCTGTTTCTCAGCTATTCAGGGAGCGCCTGCTGGTCGGACGATTATGCGATCGGATTGCTCAGCGCACCTGCGGGCGCGGATCCCCTCGATCCCGGCGCTTGGACGAAGGCGCCGCGTCCGGTGATCGCCAAATCGCCTGGGCACGGCGTCTACGCACCCGGGCACAACGGCTTCTTCACCACGCCCGGTGGCGCGCACTGGATCGTCTATCACGCCAATCCAGCGCCCGAGATGAAGTGCACCGCGAAACGTGCCCCCCGAATTCAGCGAGTCACTTTTGGACGCGACGGCCGCCCGGCGTTCGGTGATCCGGTGAACGGCGGCGTCCTGCGTTGAGGGCGCGCGTTTCCGGTCCGAAATCTTTGGAAGGCCGACCGTCGTGCGCTTTGTCGACCCAGCCCAGTCGGACGCGCATGCGGGTGCGGCGACGTGACTGCTCGCGTCAGTCGTTGCGCGGCTCCCAGCCTTCGAGGACGATCTTGCCGCGCGTGGTGGCGCTTTCGAGCTGGCGGTGCGCGGCAATCAGATTGGCCGCGTTGATCGGCGACAGCCGCTCGGTGAGCGTGGTGCGGATCACGCCGGCATCGACGAGATCGGCGACCGTATCGAGCAGGCGGCCCTGTTCGGCCATGTCCGGCGTGTCGAATAGCGGACGGGTAAACATCAGCTCCCAATGCACCGACACTGCCTTGCGCTTGAACGGCATGATATCGAGGCTCGCCGGATCGTCGATCAAGGCGAGCCGGCCCTGCGGGGCGATCAGTTCGACGATGTCGGCTAGGTGGCGGTCGGTGTGCGTGGTGGAAAACACGAACGCCGGGGCACCGAGTCCGAGCGCTTCGACCTGCGGCGCGAGCGGCCGCGCATGGTCGATGACATGGTGCGCGCCGAGGCCCCGGACCCAGTCCTGCGTCTCGGGGCGCGAACCCGTGGCGATGACGGTGAGGTCGGTACGGGCGCGCGCGATCTGGATTGCGATCGATCCCACGCCGCCGGCGCCGCCGATGATCAGGATCGACGCAGGTCCGTGCGGTTTGCGATCGTCGACGCGGAGGCGATCGAACAGGGTCTCCCATGCAGTGATGGCGGTCAGCGGAAGCGCAGCGGCTTCCGCGGGGGAAATGCTCGTCGGGGCGCACCCGACGATGCGTTCATCGACCAGCTGATATTCGGCATTGCTGCCGTCGCGGGCGATCGAACCGGCATAGAAGACGCGATCGCCCACGGCGAAGCGCGAGACCTCGGGCCCGACCGCTTCGACCCGGCCGATCGCGTCCCAGCCGAGGATGCGCTCGGAGCGTCCCTCGAACGGCGCAGCGCCGGCGCGCACCTTGGTATCGACCGGGTTCACCGACACGGCGTCGACCGCAACCAGCAGGTCGCGGCCGGCAGGGGAAGGGCGGGGCAAATCGAGGTCGATCAGCGCGTCGCTGCGGTCTATGGACCCGGGCTGGCGATAGCCGATGGCACGCATGGGAAATGCTCCTTTCTCGATTGACCGGGGCGATGTAGGCGCGGCAGCGGTGTGCGGTATACGCACAAAAAACGCCTATAGTGTCGACAAGGATACTGTGCCTTGGCCAAGCCTCGCCATTCGCGGCTCGACTGTACCCCCGGTTGTGCAGTCGAGGCCGCCGTCAGCCTCATCGACGGCAAATGGAAAGCCGTGATCCTCTATCATCTGCAGGACGGGCCGGTCCGCTTCAACGAACTGCGCCGCCGCAGCGGCGAGGTGACGCAGCGTGTGTTGACGAACCAGCTGCGCGAACTCGAGGCGGACGGGCTGATCGAGCGCGAAGTGTTCGCGCAGGTGCCGCCGCGCGTCGAGTACCGCCTGTCGGACCGCGGGCGCTCGCTGTCGCCGATCATCGCTGCGCTCAAGGCCTGGGGCGACGCAAACATGGACCTGTTCGGACGCCGACGCGCGGCCTGAACGCTACGCCTTTGCGCGTCGGCAAAAGGGCACCAGCGCGAGCGCGGCGACGAACATCAGCGCCATCACGCGAAAGGCATCGTTGAAGGCCAGGGTCAACGCCTCGCGCTGCACGATCCGCCCGGCGATCGCCTGGGCCATCAGCAGGGCCTCGGCCGGGTCCGGCGTATAGGCGCTCGCCTCGCGTGCCAGCCCTTCGATCAGCTCGCTGCCGCTGCGCCCCGCCACGCCGAGCGCCTCGCCTAGCCGCAGCAGGTGCAGCCGGCTCGCGTCCTGCAGCCAGGTGTTGACCAAAGCGATGCCGATCGCGCCGCCGAGATTACGCATCAGATTGAACAGGCCGGAGGCGTAGCGCAGTTCGGGTCCGGCAAAGCCGGTGAGCGCGAGGTTCACACTGGGCACGATGCACAGCATGATCGCGAAGCTCCGCACCGCCTGCGGCCAGAGCAGCGCGTGGAAACCCCATTCCGGCGTCATGAAGCTGAACAGCCAGAGCCCGGCAGCGAAAAGGGTGAGTCCGAAGGTGATCATGATGCGCGGATCGAGGCGCTGCGACAATCCGGCCGCCACCGGAACGCCGAGCATCTGCACCACGCCTGCGATGAAGACTGTGGTGCCGATCTCCGACGCGTTGTAGCCGCGGACGGTGCCGAGAAAGACCGGCACCAGATAGGTGGCGGAATAGATGCCGAAGCCGATCACCAGATTGAACACGCAGGCGAAGACGAAGGTGGGTCGGCGGAAGGGCGTGAGGCTGACCACGGGGTTCGGCGAGCGCAGCGACCGCTCGAGGAACAGCAGCATCGCGACCAAGCTGAGCCACGCGCCGGTCGCGATCGCTGGGTCCTGGAGCCAGTCGTTTCTCGGCCCTTCCTCGAGCACATATTCGAGGCCGCCGAGGAAGATCGCCATGGCCGCGAGATGCACCCAGTCGATCCGGCGGAGCATGTCGGGATTGGCGCCGTCCACCCGGATGAACAGCAAGGCAAGCAGCGTGACGAGTGCGCCGGGGACGATGTTCACATAGAAGATCCAGCGCCAGCCCGCCGCGTCGGTGATCCAGCCGCCGAGGGTCGGGCCGAGCGTGGGGGCGAGCACCGAGACCATGCCGAGGATCGCCGGGATCATCGCGCGCTGCTTGCCCGAGAACAGCGCGAAGCCGGTGGCGAACACCGTCGGCACCATCGCACCGCCGACAAAGCCCTGGATCGCGCGGAACGCGATCATCGATTCGATGCTCCACGCGAGGCCGCACAAGGCGCTCGCAAGGGTGAAAAGCCCGGCCGACAATGCGAACAGCCACCGCGTCGACAATGCCTGGGCAAGGAAGGCCGCGAACGGGATCATAACCAGTTCGGCCATCAGATAGGCGGTCTGCACCCAGCTGATTTCGTCGGCGCTTGCCGACAGCCCGGCGCGGACTTCGTTGAGCGAGGCTGCGACGATCTGGATGTCGATCAGTGCCATGAACTGGCCGAACGCCATGACCCCGAAAATCAGGAACTTGCGCGCGTCGGGCAGCGCCTGCGGATCGATCGTCTGGGCCAAGGGAATCTCTTGCCGGCTGTCCGGACATCTTTTATATGATGAGCATCATATAAAGCAAGGAGTGGCCGATGCGCTACGATGCGGAGCACCGCGAGCGAACGCGTGCGACGATATTGAAGGAGGCTGCGGGCGCGATCCGGGCGAAGGGACCGGATGGGATCGGCGTCGCCGCGCTGATGAAGCAGGCCGGCCTCACGCATGGCGGCTTCTACGCGCACTTCAAATCCAAGGACGATCTCGTCGCCGAAGCGATCGGGGTGATGTTCGAAGAGGCGCGAAACCGCTTCGACCGCAGCCGGGCGGACGCCGATCCGCGGCAGGCGCTGTCGGATTATGTCGGTTTCTATCTCTCGCCGATGCACCGCGACGCGCGCGGCAAGGGATGCCCGGTAGCGGCGCTCTCCGGCGACATGGCGCGGCTGGAGCCGCAGGGCCGCGAACGTTTTGGCCGCGGCGTGGCGACGCTGGCGGGCTGGCTCGGCAAGGCACTGGAAGCGTACGGCGTTCCGGATGCCGAGACGGCCGGGCGCTCGATGCTGGCCGAGCTCGTCGGGGCACTGCTGCTGTCGCGTGCGGTGGCGGATCCGGGCGAGTCCGATGCGATCCTCGCGAGCGCGGCGGCGTCGATCCGCGCGCGCTATTGCCTGGAGGAAGCACAATGAACGGACTGGAACAGGTCCAGGCGTTGCTCGCCGCGGGCAAGCAGCCGCCGATCGGCGAGACTTTGGCCTTCTCGCTTGTCGAGGTCGCCAAAGGCCATGCGGTGTTCGAAGGCATCCCGGACCGACGGGCCTATAATCCGCTCGGCACCGTGCATGGCGGCTATGCCGCCACTTTGCTCGACAGCGCCTGCGGGATCGCGGCCCACACGGCGCTCGAAGCGGGGCAGAGTTACACCACGCTCGAGCTCAAGGTCGCCTATCACCGGGCGATGACCGTCGACACGGGGCTTGTGCGAGCGACCGGATCGGTGCTGTCGATCGGCCGGCGCGCTGCCTTTGCCGAGGCCCGGCTCGTCGATGCGAATGGCCGGCTTCTCGCCTCGGCGACGTCCACGCTGCTGGTGATCGCGCTATGACCGCGACCGAGACCGAAGTCGGGCCACGTCGGCGCCGGGTTCCGCGCGCAGCCCTGGCAGGAGGCTTCGCCATCGTCGTTGCGGCCGGCGGCGCGCTATGGATCGCCAGTCCCGCGTCGAGCGAGACCACCGACAATGCCTATCTCCGCGCCGACAGCACGATCGTCTCCGCACGGATCGGCGGCCAGATCGCGCAGGTGCTGGTGCGCGACAATCAGGCGGTGAAAGCCGGCGATCCGCTGGTCCGCATCGACGACAGCGAAACTTCGGCGAGGCTCGCAGCGGCGCGCGCGGCGGTGCACGACGCCGACGCCGCGGTCGCCTCGGCGGAAGCGGCGCTGAAGACTCATGCTGCGGACATGCAGGTGGCCGGGGCCAATGTCGCGGTCGCGAGGAGCGCGATCGGCGCGTCCGAGGCCGAGCTCAGGCGCGCACAGGCCGATGATGCGCGATACCAGGCGCTGCTTGCCCGCGGCTTCGCCACCCGGCGGGAGTCCGAGCGTGTCCACGCAGCGTATCTCGATGCGCGGGCAAAGGCGGGACAGAGCAATGCCAGCCTCACCGCCTCGCGCGATCAGGCCGGCGCGACGACGACGCGGAGGGACAGCCTGCGCGCAGATATCGAGCGGGCGAGGGCAGGAGCGGAGCGCGCGCGCGCCACATTGCGCCTCGCCGAGCAAGAGCAGAGCTACACTTTGGTGCGGGCGCCCATCGACGGCGTGGTCGGCAATCGTCGGGCCCAGCCGGGCGATTTCGTCCAGCCAGGCTCGCGGCTGCTCACCTTGGTGCCGGACCGCCAGCTTTATGTCGTCGCCAACTTCAAGGAGACCCAGACGGCGCGGATGCTCGTCGGCCAGCGGGTCGAGGTGCATGTCGATGCGCTGGGCAATCAGAAGCTGACCGGGCGGATCGACAGCTTCGCGCCGGGATCCGGATCCGAGTTCACCTTGCTGCCCTTCGAGCCGGGATCGGGCAATTTCACCAAGATCGTCCAGCGCGTGCCGGTTCGGGTGGCGCTCGATCCGGAACAGCCCGCGGTCGCTCGCCTCCGCCCGGGCCTGTCGACGACGGTGACGGTCAGGCTCGGCTCCTGAAAATTTTCGCCGGAGCCGGGGTGCGCGCCCGGCTCCGGCTGGCGGAATTCAGGCAGCTTCGGTGCGTGCGGCCACGTAGCGCGGTGCAACGGCGCGCTTCGACAGATTGGGCCCGAGCGCAAGCCGCGCCTGCTGAAGCCCCGTCCATTGTCCTTCGTCCGGCAGCGGCGGGATGGTCACCGGCTCGCGCCGGTCGAAGCCCAGCAGCGCCGCATCGACCAGATCCTCGACGTCCATCACGAAGTCCGGCGGAAACGCGTCGACATCCTTGCCCGAGCGCGCCCAGATCTCCGTACGAGTCGCGCCCGGCAGCACGGCTTGGGTGTAGACGCCTTTGGCGGAGAGCTGGGCCGACATCGCCTGGCTGAGATTGAGCAGGAACGCCTTGGTGCCGCTGTAGATGCCGTCGAACATCTCGGGCGCCAGCGCCAGCACCGACGCGATGTTGACGATCGCGCCACTGCCTTTCGCCGCGAATATCTTCGCTGCCGCGGCCGCGAGGCGGGCAGGGGCGGTGACGTTCAGCGCGGTGATCGCCTCGATTTCTGCCGGGCCGTTCTCGAGCACGCTGCCGTTCAGCGATTTGCCGGCGTTGTTGATCAGGAGCGTGATGTCCCCGGCCCCGAGCCGCGCTTCGAGCGCCGCGACATCGGCATCCCTGGTCAGATCGGTCATGATGATCTCGATACCAACCCCGGTTTCATTGCGCAGGCGTTCGGCCAGTGTTTCCATGCGACCCATATCGCGCGCGGCAAGGACGAGATCGTAGCCGCGCTTCGCCAGCCGATCAGCATAGACCGCGCCGATGCCACTCGATGCGCCGGTGATGAGGGCGGTTCCAGGTAGTTGGGGCATTGTATTTCTCCTGACCGGCAAGCCATTTGCCGCGTCGCTTGCAAAATGATAGGGAGTCACTATTCTTTTGCAATGGACATCGAGAAATATCGCTCCGGACGCTGTCCGGTCGGTCGGGCGCTCGCCCGCATCGGCGACTCCTGGAGCATGCTGATCCTGCGCGACGCCAGCCAGAGTCCGCTCCGCTTCGAAGCAGCGCGAGCCAATCTCGGTATTGCGCCCAATATTCTGACCCGACGGCTGACAATGCTCGTCGCGGATGGCTTGCTGGAGAAACGCGCCTACAGCACCCGGCCGCCGCGTTTCGAATATGTCCTGACGGACAAGGGCGCGGACGTCGTACCGATCCTGATGGCGATCGGTGCGTGGGGCCGCAAATATCATGGCGAGGGCGGCACCAGCTATATCGTCGACGAAAGCGGCGCCCCGATCGAGCCGCTGGTCGTGAACGCGCGCTCGGGCAAGCCTCTGTCGCCGGGCGCAATGCGGATCGTGCAGCCGTAGTTTCGAAGATACTTCGCTTCCTGGGATGCCGCATCCCCGCCACCGGGCGTCGTGGGCGTCTCCCGCGGCGCGATCGGCCGGTACCGCTGGATTTCCTCTCTACAGATCCATCTCGCCCGCTATGAGCTTGCGGTTGCGCGCTTCGAGTTCTGCCTCGTCCGCGGGAAACAGTATTGCCATGCCATCGGTGGCCGCTCTCTCCTGGACCTGCTCCACGAACGGGCGAAGTCCGTCTTCGTATTCGCGAAATGCGGCGGCGTGGTCGCCCGGATGACTCCGCATCGCATCGGCAAGGCGGCCCGCGCCGATCAGGGCCATGGAGCCGCCCAGGCCGGCTACGGGCGAGGGGCAGTAGCCCGCGTCGCCGACAAGCGCGACGCGCCCTTTCGACCAGGTTTTCATGCGAATCTGGTTCGCGCGGTCGAAGTAGAAGTCACCATCGGAGTCCACGTGCGCGAGCATCTCGGGCACCTTCCAGCCCAAGCCATCGAAATGCTCGTGAATCAGGCGGCGCTGCTGGGCCTTGTCTCGAAAATCATAGTCTATTGGCTGATCGGAGCGGAAGGCGAGCCCAATGTCCATGCGGTCATCGTAACCGTTCAACATGGCCGTCCGGCCTGCCACACTGAAGATTTGTGACCTGTTCGCCGGGAGCAGCCCGGTTGCGGGCACCACCCGAAGATAGAAATAGCCGCCCATGTAGAAGGAAGCGGCGTCCGAATCCTCGAACGCCAGCGCCCTCGTGTTGGAGCGATTGCCATCGCAACCCAACACGAGCGCAAATTCCCGTTGCGAGCCGTCGTTGAATACGACGGACACGCTATCCGGTCGGTCGAGCAGCTGCGTGATGGAACGTTCGAAGAGCAGTTCGACGGAACCGTCCACCGCCGCGAACAGGATATCGAGCAGATCGTCCCGGTGGATCTCGTAACGAGCTCCGTGCTGATCATCTGGCCTCGAGGCGGCCATTACCCCCCCGAGTGTCGTGTCGTGCTCGTCCTTGAACTCGAAGTCCCGTGGCGGCAGCGCCTTCGCTCGCACGGCCTCGATCATCCCCATGCGGGTGAGGGTATCGATCGTCTCCCCTTCGATGTCGACGGGGGTGCCGCCCCGGCGCAGGCCGCTGGCCGTTTCGATGACTGTCACTCGATAGCCGAGCTTTGTCATCCAGAACGCGCTGGCGAGGCCGGAAAAGCTCGCGCCGCTGATCAGCACGTGAGCGGGCGTCGGCGCCTTGAAGGCGGAGGTTGACTGATCGACCATGCTGACCTCAACTCCAGAAACTGTCTAACTAGATCTAGTCCATAAATATACCAAGTACGGAAAGCAAGCGATGACGAACCCGGCGGCCGATAGGCGAACGCGTAAGCGGCTTCAGACCCGCCAGACCATCTCGGATGTGGCAACGCGCCTGTTCTTCGAGCGAGGCTTCGACAATGTGACGATCGATGAGATCGCGGAGGCCGCTGACGTCGGTCGGATGACGGTGTTCAACCACTTCCCGCGCAAGGAGGACATGTTCTTCGACCGGGAGGAGGAAATGCGCGAGATCGCGTTCGCGGCGATCCGCGAGCGTGACGCCGGCACATCGCCCGTGCAGGCGCTGAAGGCACTGGCGCACCGGCTGATCGAGCAGCCGCATCCGTCGTATCCGCTCTTTCGAGGCACCTATCTGTTCGTCGAGACGGCGCTGGCGAGCGAGTCTCTGAAAGCGCGCGCGCGTCAGATGCGCGACGACTTCGTGCGTGCGCTGGCGGGCGCGCTGGCAGACGCCGCCGGTCGCCCGCACCAGGATCCGGACGCGCATCTCGCGGCTGGCCTGATCGCATCGGTCTGGAGCGTCGCCTTCACCCAGGCGCATCAGGCTTTCGGACGAACGCAGGACCCGCACGAAGCAAATCAGGTTTTTCTCACCGTGATCGACCGTGGGATTACTGGCGTCGAAGCCGCTTTACCGGAAACCGCCTACGTTTGACGGGGATGCAGGTGGCTCGTGGAGAGTGCGACAAGGAACCGCGCCTGGCCTCTGGCAATCTGCGTTTCGTCGCCCTATAGGCGGCCGCCAAGGCATGAATTGCTTGCGCACGCGCGCGGGCTTCGCATGCGGGTGTGGCGGAATTGGTAGACGCAGCGGACTCAAAATCCGCCTCTGGCAACAGATTGTCGGTTCGAGTCCGACCACCCGTACCAGATTGGCATTGTTGCGCCGGGCCGCCTCATAGCCGCCGCTTATGGGGGCCGCTGCGGATTAGTCTCGTAAGACGCCTCTTGATGCAGTACACTCGGCAGACGGGAATTCGGGCCGGGCTCGACTATCCCGCGACGAGAGGATGCAATGGCAGAAGGATCGGGCAGACCTTGGACGTCGTCGGGAGCGCAAGTGTCTGCGCAGCCGGGCGATTCTGCTCACATCGGATCTGACCAGGCCGCCGGCGATGCTCCAGCCTCTACCTTCCCCGTCGAGCAGGCGGAGCGCGGCATTCAGCTGCTCTCGCGATTCGCCGGACCGGCGATCTTCTTCCTGACG
The DNA here is from genome assembly GCA_032334595.1 of Sphingomonas psychrotolerans. Classification (GTDB taxonomy): domain Bacteria; phylum Pseudomonadota; class Alphaproteobacteria; order Sphingomonadales; family Sphingomonadaceae; genus Sphingomonas; species Sphingomonas psychrotolerans_A. The sequence goes on from JALMLT010000003.1 coordinate 485,756, forward strand.
CTGGGCGGTATCGTCTGGCTCTTGATCAAGTGATTGAGCAAGAGCGGTTTTAAACGCTCAAAATGAGACTTGCTGCGACGCTGGCGTGAAAATCCAGCGGGCTGCTGTGGTTTGAAGCCGGTCTCAGCGAATCCCTCCTCAAGCACGGGTCATCCCGATTTGGCATAACGGGGCTGGCATCTGCCTTGCCTTCGCGCGACACATGTGGCCTGCTGCATTGCAGCAATGTTTCGCGGATGTGTCGCGGGACGGTTGCGAGCCCGTTGGTGGGCGTGTTGCGTCAAGGAGTATCGGTGTCGCATGTCAAAGATTGACCTGGCGATCCACGGGTATCCCAGCCGAACGCCGTTCGCCACGGCCGCGCGGCGGAGTGCCAAGGTCTGGCTCTGCCTGACCCTGATCGGTGCCGATGCATTGGCACTGCTGGTCGGCTTTGCCGTCGGCGTGCAGGTCGAGCAGCCGCACATGATTCCGAACGACGTGTGGACGACCTTGCTCGGGGTGATGCTCGTCCATGCCGGCATCGCGTTCCAGAATCAGGCCTATGCGACCAAATGCCTGACAAGCGCGCAGACGAGCTGCCGGCAGGCTCTGCTGTCGATCGCCGGGACGCTGCTGATCTTCCTGCTGGTGGTGTTCTCGCTCAAGGTGACAGGGCGGCTGCCGCGATTCGCGCTGTCGCTGGGGATCGTCTCCTCGACGGTCCTCATTCTCAGCCAGCGACTGTTGCTCTGTCACTTCGTCCGGCGTGCCTACGGCAACCGTCTGTACACCGAGCTGGTTATCGTCGACGGTGGAAATGTACCGGATGCGTGCCTCGGCAGCGATATCATCGATGCCGGTGTCGCGGCGCTGCGCTCCGATCTCGACGACCCGTACATGCTCAACCGTCTGGGGACGTTGCTGCGCCATTACGACCGCGTCGTGATCAGCTGCGTGCCTGAGCGAAAGAGCGAATGGGCGCAGGTCCTGAAAGGCGCCAATATCCTCGGCGAGATCATCGTGCCGGAGATCGCCGAACTCGGCCCGCTTGCGGTGCACCAGCTGAGCGGCGTCACCACCGTTGTGGTGTCGCGTGGGCCGCTCAACCTTGCCAATCGCGCGAAGAAGCGCGCGCTCGACATTGCGCTGACCGTGCCGGTGCTGATTGCCTTGCTGCCCCTGATGGTCGCAGTGGCGATTGCGATCCGCCTCGAATCCCCGGGGCCGATCTTCTTCCGTCAGGAGCGCATGGGCCGCGGAAATCGCATCTTCCAGATTCTCAAGTTTCGTAGCATGCGCGTCGAGACGAGCGATTCGGATGGCACCCGTTCGGCGAGCCGCGACGACGACCGTATCACGCGGGTTGGTCGGTTGATCCGTCGCACCAGCATCGACGAGCTGCCGCAGCTGATCAACGTGTTGCTGGGCGACATGAGCCTCGTCGGCCCGCGTCCGCACGCCCTCGGCTCCAAGGCCGGAGACGAGCTGTTCTGGCGCGTGGATCGCCAATATTGGCACCGACACGCGCTCAAGCCCGGGATCACCGGGCTGGCGCAGGTCCGCGGCTTCCGCGGTGCGACCGAGCATCGCCGCGACATCATCAACCGGCTCGAGGCCGATCTCGAATATCTGCAGGGCTGGAGCCTGTGGCGCGACATCGGCATCCTCGTCAAAACCGCGCAGGTGCTGGTGCACAAGAACGCCTATTGAGTGAAGGAGAGGAGGTCTCGGCGGCGCTCGTTAACGATTGCCGCCAAGCTTCCGGTAAGGATTTTTTGTCATAGCCTTACCCGGGCAATTGAGGGTCTCGGGTAATGGCGGACAATCTGGTGATGGCGAGCGACACCGATGCGCGCGCCACCGAGGGACAGGCGGAGCCGATGTGGCTGATGCCCGCGGACTTTCGCGAGCCGATCGCGGAACGCATGGTCGAGACCGGCTCGCGCTGGGCGGGAATTGCCAGCTTCGTCGTCGCGCTCGGCGCGGTCGGCTTCTGGCTGATGGGCTGAGCCGACTCGCCTGAACCATTGGGTGGGCGGCATTTGTCGCCCAGAAACGAACAAGCCGTGCCGTTGGCGCGACCAACTGCATTTGCCCCCGGTGGGCAGCGGCGACCGAACGCTCTAGCATGACCGAATTGCTGCATTGCAACGAGGTCACGAGCGCGTGCTTTGCTCTGACGAAAGAGTATCTGGTTCAAATTCTCTCGCACTTGCGAACGAGTGCGGAGCTGTGTCTCGGCGCATTCCCCGAGGGCTTCCGGCGGCGTTGTTCGTTGCAGGAGGCGTACTGCTTGTAGCGGTTTCGCCTGCGCAGGCGCAGGACGGGCAACGGTCCAGGCCGCGCCAGCAGCAGGCGGATCAGGGCCTGCGGATCATCCCGTCGGTCACCGCGGTCTATGATGACAATGTTTACCGCGTCGACTCGAGGACCGGAGATCCCGTCGACGATGTGATCGTCACCCCGGCAGTCGAGGTGCGCTTCGATCGCGACGTCGGGCCCCGCGCGATCAGGCTGCGGGCGGTTGCCGGCTATGACCGCTTCCTTTCCGAAACCGGTCGGAGCAAACCGCGGTTCGAGGTCGAAGGGTCGGGCAAGTTCCTGATCGCCGGCCAGTGTGCCGTGCGGCCGCTTGCCAGCTATCGGCAGCAACGTGCCGATTATGGCGACATCAACAGCGCCAGCGAGAATCTCCAGAAATTCTCGACTCTCGGCGTCTCGGCCGATTGCGAGCGGCCGGCCGGACTCTATCCGGTCGCGGCGTGGCGGCGCGACACCACCCGCAACGGCGACGGTTTCGAATATGCCGATCAGACGAGCAATCTCCACCGCGCCGGCATCGGCTACGCGCGGCCGAGTCTCGGTAAGCTGACCGCTTATTATGAGCACGTCACCAGCGATCGGCCTGCGCTGGGGGTCGAAAACCGCAGCGATGCCTATGGCCTGTCTTTCGCGCGGTCGGTGTCGCCGCTGACCTCGATCGACGCGGACGTGCGCTGGATGCAGGTGACGAGCAATTCGGCCGCCATCGGCAGCTATGACGGACCGGGCTGGATCGTGCGTGTTTCCACCTTCGCGATTCCGCGGGTGAAGGTCACCGGCTCGACCGAGCGGACGATCGTCAACGACAGCCTGATCGCGACGGGTTTCGCCGTGCGCACTGCCCACCGTCTGTCGGCGGAGGTGGCGCTCAGCGAGCTCACGACAGTCGGCGTGTTTGGCGAGCTGGTCCGGCGCGATTTTCGGCAGGACGCGGCGATCCGGCCATTCAACTATACGCATGATCGCACGAACCAATTCGGTTTGCTGGCGAGCCGCAAGCTGACCGATCGCTTCGCGCTGGATTTCTCGCTTTCCCGTCTCGATCGCGCGACCAACAGTGACGTCTCCAATTATCGTGCAACGCGCGTGGCGCTTGGCGCAACGATGAGGTTTTAACCCATGAGGAACATCTCCCTGAACCACCAGCTCCTCTCCGCGGCATTGGCCGCGTCGATCCTCGCTTCTTCGGCGACTGCCCAGACCGTCGGTGCCGGCGCCCCCGCTGCCGCGACCGAGCGCGCGGCGGCGCCCGACGGCTATCGGCTCGGCCCCGATGACGAGGTCAAGGTGTTCATCTACGGCCAGCCCGATCTCTCGGTAACCACCCGGGTCAAGGCCGATGGGACGATCCGGCTGGCGATGCTCGGTGCTGTCGACGTGCGCGGCAAGACTACTGCCGAGCTCGCCGATGCGATTGCGGCGGGCTATGCCAAGGGCGGCTATCTCGAGCGGCCCTCCGTCAATGTCGAGGTATCGCAGTTCGTCAGCCGCTTCGTCACGGTGCTGGGCAACGTGCCGCAGGCGGGCAACTATCCGCTGGACCGGCCCTATAGCGTCGCGGCGATGCTGGCCAAGGCGGGAGGCGCCACCGCGACGGGCGCCAATGCCGTGATCCTCACGCCCGCAGACGGCAGCGGCCCGGTGCGGATCTCGCTCGCCGACATGAACGCCGGCGCCAGCCGGCCGCTCTCTCCCGGAGACATCCTGTTCGTGCCGCCCGCCGAGAAGGTTTATGTCTACGGCCAGGTGCAGCAGCCCGGCGCCTTCAACTTCGTCCCCGGCCAGACCTTCCGCCAGGCGCTCGCGCTCGCCGGCGGACCGACGCTCGCGGGCTCGACCAAGCGGATCAAGGTGCGTCGCGCCGGCAAGGAGGTCGAGGGAATCAATCTCGACGATCCGGTCCAGCCCGAGGACGTGCTGGTCATCCGCGAGAAGCTGTTTTGAGCGTGACGCAGACTGGAGAGACGGCATGAGCTGGAGCGAGCGATTGCAGCATTGGCTGCGGGGGCTGCTTGGCGGAGACGCCGGCGGCAGGCGCATTCCCGAGCGGCCCGATTATGTCGCGCCGGTCGCGGAAGAGCCGAAGGTGGCGATCTCGGCCGCGCGCGTTCCGGGCAGCCAGCCGAACATCGCGTTCCGGCGCAACGCAGTCTTCGCGGCGTTCAACACGGCGGTGCCGGTGAGCGATCGCCATGGCTTGGCCGGGCGCAAGAAGGAGCTCGCGCGGCTGATCGACGCCGTCGTCAAGCAGCGCAAGCACGCGCTGATCTACGGCGCGCGCGGATCGGGCAAGACTTCGCTGGCGCGCGTGTTCGGCGACCTCGCCGACGAAGCGGGCTGCGTCGCGCTCTATGGCTCGGCGAGCGAGGGCACCGATGTCGACGGGCTGTTCCGTCCGTTTCTCGACGAATTGCCGCTCCAGCGCGGAGTCGCGTCGGCGCTTCCCACGGACCGCCCGCTCGGCGTCCAGCAGCTCGCCAATCTCTTCGTCCAGGGCGTCACCCAGCGCACCTTGCTGATCGTCGACGAATTCGATCGGGTCACGACCGAGCGCACGCGCCACGAAGTCGCGTCGCTGCTCAAGCTGCTCACCGACATGCATTCGACCGTGCAGATCGTGCTGGTCGGCATCGCCGGCAATGTCGACGGCCTGCTCGCCGCGCATCCGTCGCTGCGGCGGCATCTGTTCGCCCAGCCGGTTGCGCCGATCGAGCGCGACGAACTGGCCGGGCTGCTGCGGCTCTGCGCCCAACAGGCGGGATTGGCCTTCGACGAAGAGGCGCTGCAGACGATCGTCTCGGCGGCAATCGGCTCGCCTTATCACGCGCGCGTGTTCGGCATGCATGCGGCGCTGACCGCCGAAGCCTCGGGGCGAGACCGCATCACGCTTGCCGACGCGCAAAAGGGTCTTGCCGAGGCGCTCGCCGAATGGAGCGACCTCACGCCCGAAATCTGCACTGTCTTCGAACGCGCGCTGGCCCAGGCGGGAGCGCTGCGGGGCATGATCGCGCTGGCCGGCGTGCTCGCCGCGCATGCGCCGGTGCTCACTTTCGAGCGGATGACCGCTGCGGGCACCGACCTGTTCGGCGATGAAATCGGCGGGGCGGCCGCAGTCGATCGGACGATCGGGCTGATCGCGCCCGCGCTGAGCGAGGACGGCATGCCCGGCGAGCTCCAGTTCGCCGATTCGCTGTCGCCGCAATTCCTCGTGCTGATGGCGAATGGCGCGGCATCGCGAGCGCGCGACGCCGCACCGCAGGCACGCGACACGCTCGACGCACGCGAGCTTCTCCAGGGAGTCGGGCTATGACGATCAAGGCAGCCGATCTGATCGAGGCGCTAAAGGCGCGCTGGCTGCTGGTCGCGGCAATCGCCGGCGTGCTGTTCGCGATTGTCGCGGGGATCGCATTGATGCAGCCGCGCCAATATCTGGCGAGTTCGTCGCTGCTGCTCGATCTGTCGCAGACGGACCCGACCGACAGCGGCCAGCAGCAACAGGCGCGGGTCGAGACCGATTCGATCATCGCTACCCAGCTCGACCTGATCAAGAGCGCGAAGGTGGTCAATCTCGTCGCCCGGCAAGCCGGCTTCGTCGACGCGACGCCCGCCGATCTTCCCGCCGAATCGCGGCTGCAGCAGGCGGCGGCCCGGGTCCGCGCCGGGCTGAACGTCGTGACCGGGCGGCAGAGCAACGTATTGCAGATCCAGTTCCTCGATCCGGACCCCGCCGTGGCGGCCCGCGTCGCGAACCTCACCGCGCAAATCTACATGCGCGAGCAGGTCGCGCTGCGCGCGTCGACCGCGCAGGGATCGGCGCAATGGTTCGAGGCGCGCACCGCCGATGTCCGCCGCCGCTACGAAGTCGCGCAGAAGAAGCTCTCCGACTTCCAGCGCGCCCACGACATCATCGGCATGAACCGGATGGATCTCGAGGCCGAGAAGCTCAAGAACCTCTCCGCCTATCTCACTCAGGCGCAGGCCGACGCCGCTGCGGCGCATTCCAAATCGGGCTCGGCTGCGGTGCCCGAGGTCGCGACGGCGCTCGTCGTCCAGAACATCCAGGAAGCCATTGCCACGCAGGCGGCGAAGGTGGCCGAACTCAGCAAGTCGCTCGGCCCCAACCACCCGCAGATGATCGCCGCCAAGGCGCAATTGGCCGAGCTGCAGGGCAACCTCCGCCAAGCCCGTTCTGTGCAGGCATCGTCGATGACCGCGAACAGCAGCGCCGCGAGCCGCCGCGAGGCCGAGCTTCGCGCCGAGATGGCGGCGCAGGAGGATCGGATGATCCGGATGTCGGGCGTGCAGGATCAGCTGATGGTCATGCAGCGCGACGTCGAGGCCGCGCGCCAGACCTACGACACCGTCCGCCAGCGCTTCAACGAAGCCGCCCTCAAGAGCCAGATCTCGCAGCCCAATGCGAGCCTGCTCGATGAGGCGACGGTGCCGTTGTTCCCGGCCCGGCCGAACCTGCCCTTGTGGTTCGTCGCGGGGCTGGCATTGGGCCTGCTCGCCGGTGTCGCTGCGGTGGTGCTGAGCGAGATCCTGCGCCCGCGGGTGCGCACCGTGAACGGCCTTGCCGCGGCGACCGAAGTCGAGGTGATCGCCGATCTTTCTCCCAAGTCCCGGCCGGTTGGCGGCCTGTTCGTGCCACGTCAGGAGGCAGCATGAGGCTCCGTTCCACTGCGGGCGCAAACCCGCTTCTCGCCGAAGCCGCATTTCACCCCGGCGGCGATCCCGAAGCGCCGACCCCGGCCGGCCTCGGGCTGCTCCAGCCCGGCGACAAACGCGTCGATCCGTTGGTTACCGCGGCGTTTGACGCCGACGATCCCTATGTCGCCAAGGTGCGCAAGGTCCGTGCGAAGCTGCTCGCCACCGCGCGCGAGGCCGGCGGCGCGGACGGCAGATTGCGGCTCGCGATCCTGTCGCTGCAGGGCGGCGACGAGGCGTCGATCCTCGCTGCGAACCTCGCCGCCGTGCTGGCGCAGATGGACGGCCCGACGATCCTCGTCGATGCCGATGTGGACCGGCCGTCGCTCGATCGGCTGCTGCGGCTGCCCAATCGCATCGGTTTGGCGGAACAGCTCGGCGGCATGGCGCTCCGCCTGCCGGTGCTACAGAGCGCGATCGACAATCTCTGGCTGATGCCCGCAGGTCAGGCAGCCGGGGGAGCGGCGACCCTGGTCGAAAAGGGCTCGCTTGCGGAGGCGGCAGCGGGCTGGAACCTTCCCGGCGCCAATCTGCTCGCCTTCCTCGCCGAGCGCCCGCGCGGCGGCACGGCTTTCGGCAACATCCTCGAGAAGTTCGATGCAGTGGTGCTCGTCACCCGGCGGGGGGTGACTCCGGTCGCCGAGATCCGGCGCGTGATCGACGATCTCGATCGGCATCAGGTCCCGATCGCAGGTTCGGTGGTCAGCTGAGGAGCGGGGCATGCACGGAAACACGATCGAGCTGTCGCTGGGCGGTGGAGCGAGCGAAAGCGGTCATGGCGAGACCGCCTGGGTAGGCGGCGTGCCGGTATCTACGTTGTCGCTGCGTGCGCTGATCGAGCGGATGCTGCGCGATGCGCCGCTGCGGCTCGCGGCGGGCGAGCGGCCCTTGCTGGTATTCGACTGCAACGGCCACGGCCTGTCGCTCAATGCCACCGACAAGACATTCGCGAAGGATCTGGCGCAGGCCGATCTGATCCACGCCGACGGCCAGGTCATCGTCAAGGCGTCGCACTGGCTCGGCGGGCCGAAGATTGCCGATCGCTCGAGCACCACCGACATGTTCATCGACAGCCTGGCCGGCGCCGCGGCGTCCAAGGTGCGCTACTATCTGCTCGGCGGTACCGAGCAGGTGAACAAGGACTGCGCCGACAAGATCTGCGCGGACACGCCGGGGCTGGAACTCGCCGGCCGCCGCAACGGCTTCTGGAAGCCCGACGAGGAGGACGCGGTGATCGATGCGATCAACGCCGCAGCGCCCGACATACTCTGGGTTGGCACCGGCAAACCGCGCGAACAGGCCTTCTGCGTGCGCAATCGCGACCGGATCCGCGCGGGCTGGATCGTCACCTGCGGTGGCCTGTTCAACTACATCACCGGCGATTATCCGCGCGCGCCGCAATGGATGCAGAATGCGGGCCTCGAATGGCTCCACCGCATGGCCACCAATCCGCGCCACCTCGCGTGGCGCTATCTCACCACCAATCCGCACGCGCTCTATCTGATCTGGAAGCACCGGAATGGCTGAGGCGCCTGCCATGGCTCCTGAACGCAAGCCGCTGCGCGCGACCTTGGCGCGGTTCGGGCTGGCGAGCATGTCCTCGGCCGCGGTGTCGGTCAGCCATTTGCTCGTCCAGCTCGTCTCGGTGCGCCGGCTCGAGGCGATCGAGATCGGTACGCTCGCTTTCCTGCTGGTCATCATCCAGTTCGGCTACAGCCTGTCCAATGCCCTGGTCTCGACGCCCTATGCGATCGCCGTGAACCAGCGCGAGGAAGGCGCCGAGGACGGGTTCGACTTCTTCTATCCGGTCAACCTGCTGTTGGCCTTGTCGCAGGGCCTGCTCTGCGCCGCGATCGGCTGGATCATGGCAGGGCCCTGGGCGGCGGCGGCGTTCGGGGCGGCGGGCCTGTTCTCGTTGCTGCGCTGGTTCGGCCGCGCCAATGCCTATGCGCACCACACGCCGGGCGGTGCGGCGATTTCCGACGTGGTCTATGCAGTGCTCGTCGTTGTCGGCGTGGGAGCCACGCTGGCTTTCAGTCCCAGGCTCGAGCTGTTCGGCGCCGTGCTTGCGGTTGCCGGCCTGATTGCTTTGGTGCCGTTCGGCGCGGGCTTTCTCGCGCGACACCGTCCGACGGGGCTGCGCCACGCCTTCGCGAGCTATGCCCCGGTGTGGAAGCGCCAATCGGCGTGGACGCTGATCGGCGTGATCACCACCGAGGCGACGTCGAACGCGCACAGCTATATCGTCACGCTCTTCGCGGGCCCGGCGGCCTTCGCGCCGATCGCCGTCGGCATGCTGTTCTTCCGGCCGGTCAATGTCTGCATTACCGCGCTGACCCAGCTCGAACGCCCGCGCATGGCACGCGCGGTGGGGAAGGGCGACGACAAGTCCGCACGGGGATCGGCGCGCGCATTCATGGCCGCTCTGGTGGTGATCTGGGCCGCCACCGTGGTCACCGCAGCAGGCATCCTCTGGTTCTTCCCGCACGTGATCATCAAGCCGACTTTGTCGGTCCAGACCGTGATGATCGCCGTCGCGCTCTGCGGTGCCCTGTCGCTCGTCCAGTGCCTTCAGGCGCCGATGAGCGTGCTCACCCAGGCGCGCGGCGCGTTCAGGCCGCTCGCCGCGACCAGCGTGCGGAGCTGCTTCGTCGGCATCGGCGCGGTGGTGGCGATCACCCTGCTTGCGCCTTCGGTCTACACGATCGCCGGCGTGGTGCTCGCGCAGCTGGTGATGATGCTCGGCATCTGGCGGCTCGACCGGCACGCGCGGCGCGAGATGGCCAAATGAGCCTTGCGCTACCCTGGCATCGCGGCCGCGTGCCGCTGCGGAGCGCCGGTGGCGTGTCGCGCAGCCATACCGTGGCGGACCGCGCCGAGGCGCTGATCCCGGTCGCGCAGTTCGTTTATTACGTCTTCCTGATGATGATTTTCATCGGGCAGCAGCCCTTTTCGTCGCGCAACCAGGAACAATTGGTGGCGATGGCGGCGAACAATGACGGGTCGGACCTGTTCAAGCAAGCCTTCTTCATCGGGTTCGCGATGTTGCTGACCCTGCTCGAGCTGGTCCGGCGCTACAAACCGCAATATCGATTCACCTATTGGCCGCTGCTGGTGATGCTCGGCTGGTTTCTGATCAGCTGCGCATGGGGCGTCGATCCGTTCGTCTCGTTCAAGCGCGCGATGCAGCAGGTGATCGTGATCTACATCACCTTCCTGTCGCTCGCCTTGCTAGGCCCCGAGCGGATCTATCGCACCCTGATGGCGGCGCTGGTCACGTCGCTGCTGATCTGCTGGATCTCATTGCCGCTCACGCCCAACGCGTTCCACCCGGCAACCGAGAGCGACAAGGCGCTGATCGGCGCGTGGCGCGGCTTCTTCTTCCACAAGAACATCGCCGGCGCGGTCATGGCGCTGACCTTCGTGGTCACTGCGCATGCCTTCTTCACGTCCCGCAAATGGTTTTACGCGCTGTTCTCGGTGATGGCGTTCGTCTTCGTGATCGGCACGAAGAGCAAGACCTCGCTCGCCTTGTGCTTTGCGATCCTTGCGGTGAGCTCGGTCTATCGGGTGCTCAGCCAATCGGTGGCCAAGCGCGCAGTGCTGCTGCTCCTCGTTGGGGGGGGCATGCTGCTGTTCCTCGCGCTCTACATCGCGTTCCAGCCGACGGTCGAACGGCTGTTCGCCGATCCGACCGCGTTCACCGGCCGCGTGTCGATCTGGAAAGTGGCGATCGATTACCTCGCCGATCATCCCTATCTCGGCGCGGGGTTCGGGGGATTCTGGCAGGTCGGCGAGCTCTCGCCGGCGCATCAATATCTGAACCAGCAATTCCAGCTGCTCACGGCCCATTCGCACAACGGCTATCTCGAGATCCTCGTCACCACCGGCCCGGTCGGACTGATCTTGCTGCTGGTGTCGTTCGTGGTGCTGCCGGCTTATTGGTTCCTCACCGGCACGACCAAGGCCAACGCCACCCTGATGGCGAGCGCCTTCGCGATCTGGAGCTTCGTGCTCTACCAGAATCTGCTCGAGACCTCGTTCTTCGACAAGGATCGTCAGGTCTGGGTGATCTTCCTGTCGGCGCTTGCGATCGCCCATGCCTCGTTCAAGGCGGTCGACCGACCCCGCTGGCACCGCCGCACGCCCGCTTTGGCTCCCGGAGGTGCCGCATGACCGAAATCGCCATCTGCATCGCCACGCGGCAGCGGCCGCAGGGCATCACCCGTACGCTGCGCTCCCTCGGCGCACTGGTCACCGAGCGCGAGGTTACGGTTATCGTCGCCGACAATGATGCCGTGAAGCGGGAGGGGATCGCCGCGGCGGAGGCCCTGCAGGCGGAGGGCTATCGCTGGCCGCTAAAGCTGCTGACGGTGGCGACGCCCGGCATCCCGCAGGTCCGCAACGCGCTTGTCGAGGCCGCGCTGCGACTGCCCGACATCCGCTTCGTCGCGATGCTCGACGACGACGAGGCCGCCGATCCGCACTGGCTGCACGCCATGCTCGCCTGCCAGGCCGCGACGCGCGCCGATGTGGTCGGCGGGGCGGTGCTCCGCGAGATGGAGGGAGAGGTCGCGCCCTGGGCGGCGCGCCACCCGTTGCTGCAGCCCAAGTCGCGGGGTGCCTCGGGCGTGGTCGATCTGATCGACAGCACCGCCAATGTGCTGATCGATGCCGAGGCGCTGCGCGCGCTCGGCGACAAGCCGTTCGACGAGGCGATGGCGCTCACCGGCGGATCGGACAAGCAATTGTTCACCCGGATGCAGCGGGCAGGGCGGCGCTTCGCCTGGGCCGAGGATGCCCGCGTCACCGAACTGATCCCGGCCAGCCGGATCACGTCCAAATGGCTGCTGATGCGCGGCTACCGGATCGGGATGACCGACACGATCACCGCAATGACGCACAGCACCCCGTTCAAGGTGGCGACCGTCGAGGCGCCGCGGATCCTCGGCGGCTTCGTCCTGGGCTCGCTCGGCGTGCTGACGCTCGATCGCGCCAAGCGGATCGTCCGCCTCGGCAAGCTCTATCGCGCGGCGGGCAAGATCGCAGCACTCACCGGCCATCGCTACGAGGAATATCGCAAGGTGCACGGCGCATGAAGAACGACACCGGCCAGCCGACCTTCTCGGTGGTGATCCCGCTCTACAATCGCGCGGGGATCGTCACCACGACGATACGCTCGGTGCTCGAACAGGATTTCGGGGATTTCGAGATCATCGTCGTCGACGACGGCTCTAAGGATGATCCCGAGCCGGTCGTGCGCGCGATCGGCGATCCGCGCATCCGCTATGTCCGGCAGGACAATGCCGGCGGCGGCGCCGCGCGCAATCGCGGCATCGAGGAAGCGCGCGGGCGCTATATCGCGTTCCTCGACTCCGACGACCAGTTCCTGCCCGGCAAGCTGTCGATCATGGCCGCGGCCCTGCCCGACGAGGACGATCTGGTCCTCTATTCGCAGATGAAGGTCGATCGCGGCGTCGACCGCTATTGGGTGCGCCCCGAGCGCGGCATCCGCGAAGACGAGGATGTCGGCGAATATCTATTCTGCGCCAACCAGTTCATGCAGACCTCGACGCTTGTCGTGCCGACGGGACTGGCGAAGCGGGTCCGCTTCGATCCCGCGCTCAAAAAGGGACAGGATCTCGATTTTGCAGTGCGGCTCCAGGTCGCCGGCGCGCGCTTCCGGATGATCGAGCAGCCGCTCACCATCTGGCTCGACGCCAGCGAGGTCGGCCGCACCTCCTATGTTCGCGGCTACGAGACCTCGCTCGACTGGCTCGATCGCTGCGGCCATTTGCTCACGAGCCGTGCGCGACACGGCTATCGCGCGACGGTGTTGGCCTATCACATGGCGCCGGTCCGTCCGCTCGCGACGATCCCCGAGCTGGTCCGCGGCCTGTTCTACGGCCGCGTGCCGCCCCGCATCCTCGCGCGCCAGCTGCTCCGCTCCTATTTGCCCAAGTCGCTGTACCGTTCGCTGGTGAACCAGTTCGTCCAGCGTTTCGGCAAGACCGAGGCCCTCGCCGGCAAGGCGGGCAAGTGAATGGCGCCGGATAGCCCTCTCGATCTGGAGCCGTCGGGCGAGGGGCCGCTGTTCACGGTCGTCATCCCCACGTTCAACCGCCGCGACGCCGTGGTCGAGGCGGTTCGGTCCGCGCTTGCCCAGAGCGTCCGAGACATCGAAGTGATCGTAATCGACGACGGCTCGACCGACGGTACTGCCAGCGCGGTCGCGGCGATCGGCGACGAACGGCTCCACGTCATCGTTCAGCCCAATGCCGGGGCTGCGGCGGCGCGCAATCGCGGCATCGATTACGCGCGCGGGCGCTATGTCGCCTTCCTCGATTCCGACGATCGTTTTCTCGACGATCACCTCGCGGACCTGCTGCCGTTGCTCGCGCAGGGCGACGATGTCGTCGCTTATTGTCGTGTCGTCGTCGATCGCGGCTCGGGCCGGCACTTCCTCAAACCGCATCGCGAATTGCTGAGCGGCGAGAGCGTCGACCGCTATCTGATGTGCGAACGCGGCTTCATCCAGACGAGCAGCATCGCGCTCCGGCGCAACCTCGCCATCACGGTGCGCTACCGCGAGGATGTCGGTTTCGGCGACGACACCGACTTCGCCGTGCGGCTGTCGCTGGCGGGCGCGCGCTTCCTGATGGCGCCGCGCGCGACGGTGCTCTGGGCCGATCGCAAGACCGAGAACCGGCTGTCGCAGGTCCGCGCCAATATCGGCAATCTCGCCTGGCTCAAGGATCTGCGCCCGCACATCTCGGCGCGCGCTTATTCGGCCTATATGGGCTGGCACGCGGCGAAAAGCGTGTGGCCGACGAGCCGGCGCACGGCGCTGCGTTACTATTTCGACGCGCTGCGCCACGGCGCTTTCCGCCCGCGCGTGGCCGCGATCGTGCTGCTGCAGATCATCGTTCCGGACAATGTCTATCGAAAGGCGGCCGATCGATGGATCGCGTTGACCAGTCGGGTGCGGGGAGTCCGGATATGAGGCGCCGTGCGTTCATCGCCGGCGCGGCGGCGGCGTGCAGTGTGCCGCTGGTCAGCAGCGCGGTGCCGTTCGTCCCACCCTTGCCTGATTTCGACGGCCCGGGTCTCAACGCCCGTGCCCGGCGCAGCGGCCGCCGCTACGGCTGCGCGATCAAGTCGGGCCAGATCGCCAAGGACCCGGCATTCACCGCCGCCGTCCTGCGCGAAGCGGGCACGATCGTGCAGGAATATGAGCTCAAGCGGCACGTCACCCAGCCAGCGCCGGGCCGCTACGATTTCAGCGGCAACGACAAGCTCGTCGACTTTGCAGAGCAGCACGGGCTGGCGGTGCGCGGGCACACATTGGTCTGGTACGCGATGAACCCCCCGTGGCTGGAGGCCGCGCTTCCGAGAGCCGCCCCGCGTGCGAAGGAGGGGTTGCTCACCGGCTATATCGAAACCGCGATGCGTCGCTATGCCGGACGGATCGGCGAGTGGGACGTGGTCAACGAGCCGGTCGAGCCCAAGGAAGGCCGTCCCGACGGACTGCGCGCGAAGAACATCTGGGAACAGGCGTTCGGCGAGAATTACATCGACCTCGCTTTTCACACCGCGCGTGAAGCCGATCCGCGCGCGCGGCTGTTTCTCACCGATTTCGGCCTCGAACACGCCTCGCGCCGGTGCGAGGCGCGGCGGGCGGCGATCCTGCGGCTGCTCGAGCGCGCGCTGTCGCGGCGGGTACCGATCGACGCGCTCGGCATCCAGGGGCATCTCAAGCCCTTCCGCGAGCCGTTCGACGAACGCACTTTCGCGCGCTTCCTCGACGAGGTCCGCGGCATGGGGCTAGGCATTGCGATCACCGAAATGGACATTGCCGATCGCGGCGGTCCGCAGGCGATCGAGCCGCGCGACGCGCAGGTCGCCGCCGTCGGCAAGGCGTTTCTCGACGTGGCGCTCGACAATCCCGCGACTTCGTCGGTGCTGACCTGGGGTCTCTCGGACCGCTATTCGTGGCTGTCGACCTATCCCGAATATCGCTGGCCCGACGGCAAGCCGTCGCGCGGCCTGCCGCTCGACAGCGACTTGCGGCGCAAACGGCTCTGGGCGGCGATGGCGGCGGCGTTCGATGCTGCGCCGGCGCGCAGGGCAAGCAATCAGAGCGAGGGAGTAGCGGCATGAGAATCGCGCCATTGACCGGGCTGCGCGGCATCGCCGCGATCGCGGTCCTGCTCTATCACATCCCGCATTCGCCAGCCTTCGCGGCGTTCCACCTGACCTTGTTCTCGCGTGCCTATCTCGCGGTCGACCTGTTCTTTGTGCTGTCGGGGTTCGTCATCTCGATCGGCTATTACGAGCGCGTCGTGAAGCGCCCCAGCTGGGCGAGCTATGGCGACTTCCTGCTCAATCGCATGGCGCGCGTCTGGCCGCTCCACTTCGTCGTGGCTCTGGTGTTCCTCGCCCGCATTCTCGTCAACGTCTCGGGCGATCAGCCGGTCGCGCTTACGCCCGCAAACATCATCACCAATCTGCTGATGATCCAGAGCTGGGGCTGGGGGACGCAGGCGCTCGCCGGCAACAGCTGGTCGGTGAGCACCGAACTCGTCGCCTATCTCGCTTATCCGCTGGTGGCGCTGATCGCCTTCTCGCGGCTTGCCTGGCTGCAGGCGGCCGGCGCTGCCGCGTTGCTGGTTGTCGTGGCGACGTTCGGGCACGGCTCCAAAGGTCCGCTCGACGTCAACGATGCCGACAGCATCCTGCCGGTGCTGCGCTGCCTTGCCGGCTTCTCTTTGGGGGTGATCGCCTATCGCCTCGTCAATCACCCGAGGGTCGAGCAGGCGCTCGGCGGCGAGCACGGCTTCCTCGGCAGCTGCGCACTGATCGTCGCGGCGCTGCTGATCCCGCGCGGCGACGTGCTGGTCGCCTTGAGCTTCGTCCCGCTGGTGATGGCCTGCTATTATAACGGCCACACGGCACGCGCGCTGCTCGCCAACCCGGTGTCGTTCCATCTCGGGCTGATCAGCTATTCGATCTACCTCTGGCATCCGCTGGTCCGCGACGTGTTCGCGCGGATCATGGGCATCGCCCACCGCCATCATGTGGTCGGTTTCGACTGGGCGTTCGTCCTGGCCTTGCTGATCGCCACGTGGCTGATCTGCTGGGCCAGCTATCTGCTGATCGAGGTTCCTGGCCACCGCGCGATCAAGAAGCTCGAGCGGCGCTTCGTACCACGTCCGCCGCTGCCGTTCCGGCAGGCCGCCGAATAAACATGCCGGCGACGGTCATCGCGGTCCCTACCTTCCGGCGTCCGAAGCAGCTGCGTCACCTGATCGAGGCAGTCGCGAAGCTGGACGGGCTGGACGATACCGTGTTGCTCGTCGCGGACAACGATGCCGAAGGAGAGGGGGCCGCGGTGGCAACGGCGATGGCCGAGCGCTTCCGAATCCCGATGGAAGTCATTCGCGTGCCCGAACCCGGGCTGTGCCATGCCCGCAACGCGATCGTCGCGCATGCGCTCACCGTTCCGGGGATGCAGCGCCTCGCGATGATCGACGACGACGAATGGCCCGAGCCGCAATGGCTCGCCGCGCTCGTCAAAGTCCAGCAGCGTACGGGCGCTGCGGTGGTGGGCGGACCGGTGACTCCGGTCTTCCCCGAAGGCGCACCCGATTGGGCGGAGCAGACGCTCGTGTTCCGACCGGAACAACGCCCCGAGGGGCCGGCCGAGATGCTCTATGCCAGCAACAATCTGCTGGTGACGCGGGCGGCGCTCGAAATGGTCGGTGCGCCGTGGTTCGACCCGGCCTTCAACCGCAGCGGCGGCGAGGACCTCGATTTTTTGACGCGACTGAAGGCGCTCGGCGCCGCCTTCGCCTGGGCGCCGGAAGCGCGGGTCTTCGAATGGGTGGGCGCGGAACGGGCGCGCAAGGCGTGGGTGCTCCGCCGGATGTGGCGGATCGGCGTCACCGATACGAAGGTAGCGCGCAAGTCCGCGAGCCCGGCGACGCTTGCCTTGCGCTCGCTGGCGCTGCTCGGGCTGCGGACCGCTGCGCTGCCGACATTGGCGTGGCGGCACAACCGCCGGCTCGACATTGCCGGCCAGTGGGTCAAGGCCGTAGCGCGTCTCTATGCGCTCGCAGGCGGCAGCGAAGCGCTCTACGCCGCGCCGGTAAACACACGCCCCTCGCCCCCGAAGGGGGAGAGGGTTACGCAGACTTAGGCTCGAAGAGCCGTAGTCGGAGCTGGGTGAGGGGGTGCGGCCGCGAAGCGGCCGCGGGGGGGGGGGGGGCCGGGGGCCCCCCCCCCCCCCCCCCCCCCCCCCCCCCCCCCCCCCCCCCCCACCCCCCCCCCACCCCCCCCCCCCGCCCGGCGGGGGGGGGGGGGGGGGCGCCCCGGGGGGGGGGGGGGCCCGGGGCCCCCCCCCCCCCCCCCCCCGGGGGGGGTGGGGGGGGGGGGGGGGCCCGAGGGTCTGCGCCATCGACAGGCCCCTCTCCCCGGCCCTCTCCCCGGAGGGGAGAGGGAGAAGAAGAATCCATCGGGATGAACCATTGCGGGGTCGCGCGGAAGATGATCTTGGCCTTGCTCCGCCAGCTGTGCGGATAGGAATGGGCGAAATCGTCCGAGGCGGCGAGCAGGGCGCCGGCTTCGCGCAGGTCGGTGCAGATCGGGCCGTCCGAAGCGGTGAACTTCTTGTTGATCACCGATCCCTGGCCGCCGAGCCAGAGCCAGTCGGAGCGATAGGTGCCGTCGCCCTGCACCGCGAACACCGGATCGATGCCGTGCGCCTTGCAGAGCAGGAAATCGTCCTCGCCGTGATCGGGGGCCATGTGGACGAGGCCGGTGCCGGCGTCGGTGGTGACGAAGTCGCCGGGCAGGAACGGGCGCGGCCTGGCGAAGAAGCCGCCAAGATGATGCATCGGGTGGCGGGCTACGGCGCCTTCGAGTTGGGTGCCGACAATCTGGCTACTCGCGATTTCACGCAGGCCGTCAACGTCGGAAGTGGGCTCACTCGCGACCGCGTCGAGCGCTAGCCCTGTCCGTCGCTCAAACGCTTCCTTTAGGTCGAATGCGAGGAGAAAACGGCGGCCGTCTTCCGCGTGGAACAGGTGATAATGGATCGCCGGCCCATAAGCGAGCGCCTGGTTCACCGGGATCGTCCATGGCGTGGTCGTCCAGATCACCGCATGCGCGCCGACCAACTCGGGGGCGTTGGGCGCCTCGACGATCTCGAACGCCACGTCGATCTGCGTCGACACGACGTCCTCATATTCGACTTCGGCCTCGGCCAGCGCGGTCTTCTCGACCGGGGACCACATCACCGGCTTGGCGCCGCGATAGAGCTGGCCGCTCTCGGCGAATTTGAGCAATTCGCCGGCGATGATCGCCTCGCTCTGATAGTTCATCGTGAGGTAGGGCGTGTTCCAGTCGCCCATCACCCCGAGCCGCTCGAACTGGCCGCGCTGCACGCCCACCCATTTCTCGGCATAGGCGCGGCATTCGGCGCGGAAGGCGACGGGGTCGACTTCGTCCTTGTTGAGCTTCTTCGCGCGATAGGCTTCCTCGACCTTCCACTCGATCGGCAGGCCGTGGCAGTCCCAGCCGGGGACATAGGGCGCGTCCTTGCCGAGCAGGGTCTGGCTGCGCACAACGATGTCCTTGAGGATCTTGTTCATCGCGTGACCCATGTGAATGTCGCCATTCGCATAAGGCGGGCCGTCGTGGAGCAGGAAGGTCTCGCGGCCGGCGCGGGCTTCGCGCAGCTTTTGATAGAGCCCGATCTTCGCCCAGCGCTCGAGGATCGCCGGCTCCTTGGCAGCGAGGCCGGCCTTCATCGGGAAATCGGTCTTCGGCAGGAAGACGGTGTCGCGCCAGTCGCGCGTGGAGTCGGTTGCGTCGGTCATTTGGCGGCGGGGATTAGCTGGTGTCGAGCGATCGGGGAAGCGCTTTGCGCGTGCGCGCCGCCGCGAAGAGTCAACGCGGTTGACTCGCTTGACTCGAATCGGGGTTTTGGTGCGGCGTCCGACGGAAAACTGCGGGTTTTCGCCAGCGGCGCGACGGATACGCGGCGATGACGCGTCACTGACGCCACGCGACCGGGGCGTGACAAGTCGACAGGCCGGGTCGGAGAAGGGCGGTTGCATCGTCCAGAATAGATCAGACGAAGTCCTGCATTGGAAGGGCGCGCGCCGTCGTCGCCCCTGCTTGTCACCCCGGCCTTGCGCCGAGGTCCACCAAGTCACGACGGATGAAGCTCGAACCGCTTGCGCATCCGCCGCCGCGCGGTGGACCCCCGGAACAAGTTCGGGGTGACGAAAGACGTGTGTCGATGTCCAGCAATCCTCCCCCGCAAGGGGGAGGTGTCGCCGAAGGCGACGGAGGGGGAGGTACGCGACTTACCCGCCGTTGTGCTTCCTCCCCCTCCGTCAGCTTCGCTGCCACCTCCCCCTGGCGGGGGAGGATAGGGTGGCGCGTTCGCTTACGCGCCCAGCGCCGCGCGCGCCTGCACTGCATCCGCGTCCATCTGGACCTTGAGTGCGTCCAGCGAGTCGAACTTCGCCTCGGGGCGGAGATAGTCGATCAGCGAGACCTCGATGACCTGATCGTAGAGGTCGCCCGAGAAATCGAAGAAATAGCTTTCGAGCAGCTCAACCGGAGGCTCGATGCTCGGGCGGATGCCGAGATTGGCGACGCCGTCGAGGATGCGTCCGTCGCGCAACTGCGCACGCACCGCATAGATGCCGTAAGCAGGGCGAAGATAATTGGCGAGGTCCATATTGGCGGTCGGATAGCCGAGCTGGCGGCCGAGCTTCGCGCCGTGCTGGACCGGGCCCTCAATCGCGAAGGGGCGGGTGAGCAGCCGCGCGGCGGCGCGCGGATTCCCGTCGCGCAGATAGTCGCGGATGCGGCTCGACGAGACGGTCTCGCCGTCGAGCGTTACCGGCGCGACCACTTCGGCCGAATAATCGAGCTCGGCGCCGAGGGCGGCGAGCGTTTCGACATTGCCTTCGCGGCCCTTGCCGAAGGTGAAGTCGCCGCCGGTGACCACGCCGCCGGCACCGATGATCTCGACCAGTTGCCGCTCGGCAAACTGGCGCGCGCTGAGCCCGGCCATCGCCGAATCGAAAGCGAAGACCAGCATCGCATCGGCGCCCGCCGCTGCGAACAGCCGGGCGCGCTGGTCGAGCGTGGTCAGGCGGAAATGGCCCGACTGCGGCTGGAAGAAGCGCCTGGGGTGCGGATCGAAGGTGGCGACGATGGCCGGTCGGCCCTCGGCGCAGGCGCGCGCGATCGCGCGGCCGACCACTGCCTGATGGCCGACGTGAAATCCGTCGAAATTGCCGAGCGCGACGATCCCGCCGCGAAGATGCGCCGGCACCGGCGAGCCGTTGTCGAGACGCTCCATGCGCGGGGCTATAGGGAGGGGAGGGGGCTCAATCAAATCCTCCCTCGCGAAGCGGGGGAGGGGGACCACGAAGTGGTGGAGGGGGCCTGGCCGCAGGCGGTTCGCTCGAGGAGGCGCCCCCTCCGTCGCCTTCGGCGCCACCTCCCCCGCTTCGCGGGGGAGGATTATGGTTGCGGCAGCATCCCCGCGCGGATCACCCGCAGGACGTTGCCGCCCATGACCTTGCGGATCTCGTCCTGCGCGAAGCCGCGATCGACCAGCGCTTGGGTTACCGCGGCGAGCTGGGAGGTGTCGAAGCCCGTGGTCACCGCGCCGTCGAAGTCCGAGCCGAGCCCGACATGGTCGATCCCGACCAGATCGCGGACATGCTGGATCGCACGGGCGACGGCCTCGGGTGCGGTCGAGCAGATCGCCGCGTCCCAATAGCCGATGCCGATCACGCCGCCGGTGCGCGCGACGCCGCGAATCTCTTCGTCGGTGAGGTTGCGGTTGACCTTGCACGTCGCCTGCACGCCGCCATGGCTCGAGACCACCGGGCGGCGCGCCATGCGGAGTACTTCGGCGACGGTCTGGTGGCTCGAATGGGCGATGTCGATGATCATGCCGATTTTCTCCATCCGCCGCACCACCTGCACGCCGAGCGGGGTAAGGCCGCCTTTCTTCACGCCATGCATCGATCCGGCGACGTCATTGTCGAAGAAATGGGCGAGGCCGGCCATGCGGAAGCCGGCAGCGTATAGCCGGTCGAGATTGGCGAGCTTGCCCTCCATGTCCTGCAGCCCCTCGATCGAGAGCATGCCGCCGACGATCTTCCTGCCGGCGGTGCGATCGGCGAGCAGCCGGTCGAGTTCGGCGGGGGTGCGGATCACGCGCAGCCTGCCGTCGGATCCTGCCGCGGCCCGGTCGAGCTTTTCGGCGTGCCACAGCGAGCGCTGGAGCAGCGAGTTCCATGTCCGCGGCGGCTGGAGCTGGGCGACGGTCAGCAGGGTGATGTTGTCGGTGTCGGCGCCGTTGGCATCGTAATTCTGGCCCTTGGGGGTCTT
This sequence comes from Sphingomonas psychrotolerans, assembly GCA_032334595.1. GTDB lineage: Bacteria > Pseudomonadota > Alphaproteobacteria > Sphingomonadales > Sphingomonadaceae > Sphingomonas > Sphingomonas psychrotolerans_A. The sequence continues at coordinate 507,191 of JALMLT010000003.1, forward strand.
GGTCACCGACGAGAAGATCTGCAAAGCGACATTGCCGTCGAGCAGCCGCGGCAGGTCGACCTGGCCGCGGGAGGCGCGGTCGAGCAGGCTGCGGCGCCAGAGCAGGGTGTCGCCGTGCATGTCGGCGATCTGGAGCGAAGCGTGGAACTGGCGGGTCTGGGCACTGACCTTGGGGAGCGGCGCCGCGACGACCTTGTTCATCCCCGATTCGACGAAGGCCGGGGCCAAGCCGAAAAAGCCGATCGCGCCGAGCAGGAGGATCGCAGCGAGCGCCCAAAGGATCTTCTTCATGGCGCCCGCTCCAGCGTGACGAAGCTGTATGCCGGGCGGCCGGCCTCGCTCGCATGGTCCTCGCGCGCGGTTTCGCGCCAGCCGGCGGCGAATGCGGGCACGGTCGCGTCGCCTTCGGCTGCGACATGGACTTCGGTGAGCTCGATGCGGTCGGCGCGGTCGAGGAACAAGGCGAAGATCTCGGCGCCGCCGATCACTGCGACCTCGTCGCCGGCGAGCGCCAAAGCTTCGTCGGGCGTGTGCGCGACTTCGGCGCCGGCGGCCGACCAGCCGGTGTCGCGGGTGAGGACGATGTGGCGGCGGCCGGGCAGCGGGGCGGGGAAGCTCTCGAAGGTCTTGCGGCCCATCACCATCGGCTTGCCCATGGTCTGCGCCTTGAACCGCCCGAGGTCGGCCGGGAGGTGCCAGGGGAGCTTGCCGTCCTTGCCGATCACGCCATTGTCGGCGCGGGCGAGGTGGAAGGTGATGCGGGCCATCGCGTCAGTTCTGGCAGCGCATCAGCGCCGCGGCCTGATCCTGCGCGACGCCATTGGCGGCGGCGTCGGTGACCCGGACCTCGTAGAGCTGCGGCCACATCTTGCCGGTGACGAAGATGCGCTTCGCGGCGGCGTCGTAGGCGATGCCGTTGGGCACTTCGTCCTCGCTGGGCGTGGGCGGGCCGAGTGCCGAGACGTCGACAAAGCCCTTGACCTTGCCGCTGTCGGGATCGATCCGCGCGATCAGATCGGTGCGCCAGATGTTCGCCCAGATCTCCCCGTCGATCCATTCGAGCTCGTTGAGGTCCTTGACCGGGCAGCCATTGGCGGTGACCGCGAGGGTCGATTGCTGCGCCATCGTGTCGGGGTCCATGAAGCGCAATTTATCGGTGCCGTCGCTCATGATCACCGACTTGCCGTTATGAGTCAGGCCCCAGCCTTCGCCGGTATAGGCGAACTCTCCTTTGGGCGTGAGCGTCGCGCGGTCGTAGATGAAGCCTTTCTGGTCCTTCCAGGTGAGCTGGTAGAGCCTGTCCTTCCAGCCGATGATGCCCTCGCCGAAATAGGGGGAGGAGAGCGGCGCCTGAGCGGTGACCTCGCCGGTCTCGAGCCTGACCTTGCGGACGCCGGAAGTGCCTTCCTCGCCGGTGCTTTCGAACAGGGTGCCGCCATCGAGGAACAGCCCTTCGGTGAAGGCCTGCGAATCGTGCGGGTAGCTCTTCACCACCTCGACGGTCTGGACCTTGGGCATTTCGTCCTGCGCGGCGCAGCCGGCCAGGGCGAGCAATGCGAGGGGGATGATCTTGCCGCGCATCAGACCGCCACCGGCGCTTTGATATGGGCCTGTGGCTGATAATCGTGGATCACGAAGTCCTCATATTCATAGCCATCGATCGATGGCGCCTTGCGCAGGATCTCGAGCCGGGGAAGCGGCCCGGGCGCGCGCGCCAGCTGTTCGCGCGCCTGTTCGAGATGGTTCGAATAGAGGTGGCAGTCGCCGCCGGTCCAGATGAACTCGCCGACCTCGAGCCCCGCCTGCTGCGCGAGCAGATGCGTGAGCAGCGCATAGCTGGCGATGTTGAACGGGACGCCGAGGAAGATGTCGGCCGAGCGCTGATAAAGCTGCAGGCTCAATCTGCCGTTCGCGACATAGGTCTGGAACAGGCAATGGCACGGTGCCAGCGCCATGGCGTGGAGCTCGCCGGGGTTCCACGCGGACACAATCTGGCGGCGCGAACCGGGATTGTTGCGGATCGTGTCGAGCAGCTCGGCGATCTGGTCGATCTCCTTGCCGTCGGCGGTCTCCCAGCGGCGCCATTGCTTGCCGTAGACCGGGCCGAGATCGCCGGCGTCGTCGGCCCACTCGTCCCAGATGCTCACCTTGCGCTCCTGCAGCCAGCGCACATTGGTGTCGCCGCGCAGGAACCACAGCAATTCGATGATGATCGATCGGATATGGAGCTTTTTGGTGGTGAGCAAAGGAAAGCCCGCGGCAAGATCGAAGCGCATCTGGTGGCCGAACACCGAGCGGGTGCCCGTGCCGGTGCGGTCCATCGTCTCCGCACCTTGATTCAGCGCGCGTTCCATCAGGTCGAGATATTGACGCATCGAGCGAGCCTAGCGGCAGGAGCGGGGGTGCGGCAAGAATGGTTGGAGCCTGCTTGCCTCAATGTGCAGCTTCGTTAGGCTGCGGCTCCATGAAGATCTTCCTGCTGCCGCTGTGCGCGGCGATGCTTGTGTCAGGCCCGGTGCTCGCTAGCGATCCCTGTCCGAAATTTTCGCCGGGAGATGCCTATCCGTGGCAGACCGGCGAGAGGATGCCGGGCGACTTCTGGGCAGACGCACTGATCGACGTGGACAGCAAGGGGACTCCGACTCGCTGCCGCACCGGCGCAGGCAATATGAAGCGGGAACAGCGGTTCTGGTACTGCAACGCGGTCATGAAGGACGCCAGATACTCTCCCGTGATCAAGGACGGAGTGGCGGTTTCCTTCAAGGTCAAGACGGTCTTCGTTCTGCCCGGCCGGAGGCACCGCGAGGCGGACAAGGCTGCGCGCAGCAGGTTCTTCGCAGAGCATCCTGAAGAAAAGACGATCTGCTACCCCGATTAGTAGTCGGCGGGCGGCGAAACAGAGTCGGAATCGGACCAGGAAGCGCTTCGGCCGCCGGCGCAGCGCTGGCAACACCCGGCGATGCCATTGGAAACCCTTGTCGCGCCACGCCGCCTTCGCGATTCCGTTGGCGCGGGTGCACTATTTGGCTGCCTCGCCGATGAGCTGACCGAAGTGATGGCCTTCGCGTATCTCGGCACAGACCAGCGCGTGCTCGGGATGCGGCATGCCCGGTCGAAATCGGTCGACCGGCTGGTGCTGCCAATCCGCGACGTGGCTGCGGATGCACTGGCATTCGGCGCGGCGGCAGTGGTGATGGCGCACAACCATCCGAGCGGCGATCCGGCCCCCAGCGTCGCCGACCTCGAGGCCACCCGATTGCTCGCGCGTGCGCTCGGCACGTTCGACATTCGGCTTGTCGATCACCTTATCGTAGCGCGCGACGGGATAACCAGCTTTCGGCAGCTGGGTCTACTCTGATCCCTGACCTGATTGTACGGCCACCGGGGTTGCGCGCGCGCCGCTCTTGCACGCCTTGATCATGCCGGGCTCGGGCCGCTCGCCCTCGGCGCGGAATATGGCGATATAGCCGCCCGCTGAAGGCATCGGCCGCATCGAAACCAGTGCATAGCCGAGCGCGGCGAACTCGCATTTGAGCAGGTCGGGCGGGGTGCCGTGATGCTCGGTGGGGCGGTCGGCGTCGACCACGATCACTTGCCCATCGGGCCGCAGCGACGGCCGCAGCCGCCACAGGAACTCATAGGGACTCTCGATCTCGTGGTACATGTGCACCATCAGCACGCGATCGAAACTGCCCTCCGGCAGCCGCGGATCGGCGGGGAGGCCGAGCCGGACGCTGACATTATCGAGCCGTTCGCGCACCACGCGCGTTGCCAGTGCGTCGCGCACTTCGGGGACGATGTCTTCCGCGACGACCCGGCCTTCCTTGCCGACGCGCTGGCCGAGCCGGATCGTGTAATAGCCTTCGCCCGCGCCGATGTCGGCGACGGTCATGCCGGGCTTGATCCCGGCGAGGTTCATCACCTGGCCCGCCTCGTTGAGCCGGTCGCGCGCCTCCTCGGTCGACCAGCGCGTCGACACGATCGTTGCGACCGGACGATCGGCGGCAGGGAAGCCGGTGTTTTTGGTCTGGGTCTTATGCTCGCGCGGAACCGCACTGCCGCCGTCGCATGCCGCGAGCAGCAGCAAGACGGTGCCCAGAGCGAGGGCTGACCTCAATCCACATCCTCCACTTCGACCGTCTCGCCGGTCACGCGCTGCGATAGCGCAGCGGCCATGAACGCGTCGAGGTCTCCGTCGAGCACGTCACCCGGCGCCGTCGAGGTCACACCGGTGCGCAGATCCTTCACCAGCTGATAGGGCTGGAGCACATAGGAGCGGATCTGGTGGCCCCAGCCGATGTCGGTTTTGGTGGCGTTCTCGGCATTGGCGGCCTGCTCGCGCTTCTGCAGCTCGAGCTCGTAGAGGCGGGCGCGGAGCTGGTTGTACGCCTCGGCCTTGTTCTTGTGCTGCGAACGCTGGTTCTGGCACTGGACAACGATGCCAGTCGGGATGTGGGTGATGCGCACCGCCGAATCCGTGGTGTTGATGTGCTGCCCGCCCGCGCCCGAGGCGCGATAGGTGTCGATGCGCAGGTCGCTCTCGTTGTAGTCGACCTCGATATTGTCGTCGATCACCGGATAGACCCACACGCTCGAGAAGCTGGTGTGGCGGCGCGCGGCGCTGTCATAAGGCGAGATGCGGACGAGCCGGTGCACGCCGCTCTCGGTCTTCGCATAGCCATAGGCATTCTCGCCCTTGACCAGCAGGGTCGCCGACTTGATCCCGGCCTGCTCGCCGGCGTGATAGTCGATCAATTCGACCTTCATGCCATGGCGCTCGGCCCAGCGCGTGTACATGCGCTGAAGCATGCCCGCCCAGTCCTGGCTCTCGGTGCCGCCCGCGCCCGAGTTGATCTCGATATAGGTGTCGTTCGGGTCGGCCTCGCCCGACAGCAATGCTTTGACCTTGTCGACCTCGGCGCGCTCGGCGAGCGCAGCGAGCGCGGCGGTGCCCTCGCTCGCCATTTCCTCGTCGCCCTCGGCCTCGGCCATCTCGATCAGTTCGGCGGTGTCGTTGAGCTCGGTCTCGATGGCGCGCGTCGCGCTGATTGCTTCGTCGAGGCGGCGGCGCTCGCGCATCACGTCCTGCGCCTGCTTGGCGTCGTTCCAGAGCGTCGGGTCCTCGACGCGCGCATTGAGCTCGTCGAGCCGGCGCAGCGCGCGGTCCCAATCGAGGAAGCGGCGCAGCAGCGCCAGCGCCGCCTTGATCTTGTCGACATGAGCCTGCGCTTCGGCGCGCATAATCAAAAACTCCAAATCATTCCGTCATCCCGGCGAAGGCAGGGATCTCGCGCCTCAGGCCGTTTCGCTCGCGGCCCGAGATCCCGGCCTTCGCCGGGATGACGAAGGTGTGCGGGACGCTCCTATGTAGGAAGCGCGCTAGTAGATTCCGCCCTCGCGTTGCAAGAAGTCGCTGTCGGCGGGTGCCTGGGTGGCGGGGGCGGTCTTGCGCTGGACGGCCTTCTTCTCGACCGCCTCTTCCTCCTCGCCGGTGCGGCGCCGGCGCTGCGGCTCGACCTCCGGCTTGAAGGCTTCCCAGATCACCGACGCGAGCGGATCGCTGGTCGGCCAGCCGCCGGTGACCTTGCGGCCGCTCGCGCGATCGATGCGAACCATGCGGATGCCGGCAGGCGCGGTGAAGGGCAGCACCTCCATGTCCTTGAACGCGGGGATGGCGAACTGCTTGAAGATCGGCGCGGCGATCGATCCACCCTGCGCATAGCCGCCGAGATTGGTCGGATTGTCATAGCCGAGATAGAGGCCGCCGATCATCTGGGGGGTGCCGCCGACGAACCACACGTCGGTCGGGCCCGAGGTTGTCCCGGTCTTGCCCATGATCGGGCGGCCGAGATCGCGCAGCACCGTCGCGGTGCCGCGCTGGATCACGCCCTCGGTGATGTGGACGATCTGATAGGCGCTCATCGGCTCGACGAGCTGGCGCGCGCGGGTGATCGGGCGCGGCATCGCGCCGCCGTCATAATCGCGCGCATTGCAGCGGTCGCAGGGACGCCAGTTTTGTGGCCAGACTACCTGGCCGCGGCGGTCCTGGACGAAGTCGATCAGCGTCGGGTCGAGCGCGCGACCGTGATTGACCAGGATCGAATAGGCATTGACCATGCGCAGCACGGTGGTTTCGCCAGCGCCGAGCGCGTAACTCAGGTAGGTCGGGAATTTCTGCTTCGAGACGCCGACGCGCTGGATCAGATCGACGACCTTGTCCATGCCGATCTGGTTGGCGACCTGCACGGTCATCAGGTTGCGCGACTGCTCGACGCCCCAGCGCAGGGTCTTGGGCCCTGCGCTGCGCATGTTGCCGAAGTTGCGGAAGCATTTGTTGCCGAGCCCGGCGCCCTGCCAGACGCAGAAGGGGCCATCGACCACGATCGATGCGGGGGTGAGCCCGGCTTCCATCGCCGCGGCATAGACCAGAGGCTTGATCGTCGAGCCCGGCTGGCGTTGCGCCTGGGTGGCGCGATTGAACGACTGGAGGCGCGAATCGAATCCGCCCTGCATCGCCAGCACGCGGCCGGTGCGCGGATCTTCGACGACCATCCCGCCGGAGACCTTGGGCACCGAGCGCAGCGCCCAGCTATTGCCCTCGGGTGCCACCGCCAGAATGTCGCCGGGCTTGATCGCATCGAATGCCTCGCCACCCTTGCCGCGTACCGGCATCGTCGCGAGGCTGCGCGGCAGCGTCCCGGTCTGGCCGTTGTCGAAGCCGATTTCCCACCCGCCGGCGTTCCGCTCGATCGCCACGGCGGCGCGCCAATCCTCGTAATCGACGCCGATATTCGTGTTGAGGAACGGCTGAAGCCAGCCGCTGGAGACATCGACATGATTGATTGCGCCCGACCAGCCGCGGCCGCGGTCATAGCGGAGCAGGCCGTCGCGGAGCGCCTTCTGGGCATATTGCTGGAGCTTGGGGTCGAGCGACGTGCGCACCCACAGGCCGCCGCCATAGACGCTGTTCGGCCCGTCCTCGGCCTTTTCGCCGAACTTGTCGATCAGCTGGCGGCGGACCTCCTCGACGAAATAGCCGCCGACACGCTCATATTTCGGAGTCTGGCGTGGTACCGTGCCGAGCGGCGCGGCGACTGCCTCGGCGTGCGCGGCCTCGTCGATGAAGCCGTTGGCGAGCATCTGCCCGAGCACCCAGTTCCGCCGCTCGAGCGCGCGCGCCTCGTAGCGTTCCGGCGAGTAATTCGCCGGACCCTTCGGGAGGATTGCGAGATAGGCCATTTGCGGCAGGGTGAGCTGATCGAGCTCCTTGCCGAAATAGGCCTGGCTCGCCGCCTCGACACCGCCGGCATTGCGGCCGAGCTCGATCGAGTTGAGATAGAGCTCCATGATCTGCTGCTTCGAGAGCGTGTTCTCGATCTTCCAGGCGAGGATCGCTTCCTTGCCCTTGCGCAGATAGCTGACTTCGTTGCCGATCAGCAGGTTCTTGGCGACCTGCTGGGTGATCGTGGAGGTGCCGCGCGGAGTCGATCCGCTGGCGATTCCCTGGAACGCGGCGCGCACGAGGCCGGGAATGTCGACACCATGGTGGCTGAAGAAGGTCTTGTCCTCGGCCGAGATGAACGCCTCGACCAATTGCTTCGGATATTCGGCGTAGCTCAGCTGGACGCGGCGCTCGCGGGCGTAGCTGTGGATCGGCAGTCCGTCGGCCGAGCGGACATTGGTCGGCAGCGGCGGCTCATAGGCGCGCAGCGTGTCGACCGAGGGCAGGTTGCGCGCGATCAGAAGCCAGATCAGGAACCAGAAAATCCCGGCGAGCAGCGCCAGCCAGGCGAGGATGCGAAACCACCAGCGTTTGCGCACGCGGCCATACCAGCCGCGGATGCCGCCGGCCCCACGCTTGATCGTCACTTTCTCGCTGGAAATGCTGCCGTCCGCCATGCGGGGTGCGGTGTAGCAAGTTTCTGGCACGATGAAACCCGATCAAAACGCCCGCGAAATCAACTCGTCCGTTTCGCCTCTATAATGAGCGCATGAACGACACGGGGATCGGATCAGCGCGAGGCCATGCGCGTGGCGAAATGGATCTCCACCGCTTTGCGCACGCTCTGCGCCACTTTGCGCTGCCCGTCGTTCGAGGCGAGGAACGCCGCGTCGCTCAGGTTCGAGATATAGCCGGTCTCGAACAGCACCGAAGGCATGTCGGGTGCCTTGAGGACCATCAGCGAGGCCATGCGATGGTAATTGGCCTTGATCGGAATCAGCGGCTGCGCCTCGCGACCGAGCAGGCGGGCGAAATTTGCCGACATGTTCATCGTCTCGCGCTGGGTGAGATCGATCAGGATCGACGAGATGTCGGGGCTGGCGACGCCGAGATCGACACCGGCGAGGATATCGGCCTTGTTCTCGCGCGCGGCGAGACGGGCGGCTTCCTTGTCGGAGGCGACCTCGGACAAGGTGTAGACGGTGGCGCCGGTCGCCTCGGGATTGCCGGCGCTGTCGCAATGGACCGAGATGAACAGATCGGCCTTGAGCCGGCGGGCGAGCCCGTAGCGTTCCTGGAGGACGAGGAAGCGGTCGTCCTCGCGGGTGAGCGCGACGCGGACGCGGCCCGAGGCAAGCAGCGCATCCTTGATCGCTTTCGCGACCTCCAGCGTAACTTCCTTCTCGCGCAGGCCGCCATCCGCCGACAGCGCGCCGGGATCGTGCCCGCCATGACCCGCGTCGATCACCACGAGCGGACGCCCGGCCTCGCCATAGACGCGCGGGAGCGGCGCGCGCACGGTGCGCGGGGGCAGCTTCATCGAGACGCTGTAGGCGGGGCGGCGTGCGGGCTGGAGCCAGGCCAGAGGCGGCAGGAAGCGCATCCGCCGCTCGGCCGCGGCGCGGGCGAAACGCTCATCGTCGACGGTTGCGAGCTGGAGGGTGAGCGTCCGGCCGTCTCGGGCGAAGCTGCCCTCGGTGACGATCGCCGGGCGGGCAAGATCGAACACGACGCGCGCACCGTCGCCCTGAACGCCCTGGCGGATCTTCGCGACGGCACCGTCAGCGACGGCGACCCGGCCGGGTTCGGCACCCGCGACGTCGAGCGCGATGCGCTGCGGGCCGGCGAGCAGGAACGCGCTCGCCTGCGCGACCGGCGCGTCGAATTTCACGACGATCCGATCGCCGTTCACGCGCACTTCCTGCACGACGCCCGCCCAACTCGGCACCCCGGTCAACCAGCCGGAGAGAAGGGCAAGCAGGAATAGCACCCGCGCGATATGCCGCGCCGGGCCTCGGGGGGTCCAGCCCAAATGCATGATACCTAACTCTGAGACACGTCTTCCCTGACAGGTTTCTTTTAGACGGTCCGTCTCAAGTCGAGGTGAAACAGCTTGGTTAATCGGCATAAATTTGCCGGAAGGCCGGCAAATCGCTGCCGTGGCTTGCCTCGCGTTATTCGTATCGCGTGCGGTTGCCGCATGGCGCGGGGGGTGCTAGCAAGAATGTGCTCCGATCCTTGTATCGGACGAGTTTCGCGGCCACATCTGCCGCGACAGTTCAGGTTGACGCTTGCATGAGGCAATTTCCCGATCGTCCCACCCGCCAGGCCCTTGCGGCCGGCCGCGTGACGATTGCGGAGCTTCCGGACGATGCGTCCGGGCGTGCCCTGCGAGCAGCAGCATTTTTCGAAACCTGCGAGACCACAGCCGGCGCCGCCGGCCCAGGCCGCATTCTGAATCGCGCGCTCGCGCTCCAGCCCTTCAGGGTTACTGCCTTCAGGGGTCCAGGCCGGCGCGCCCGGAGAATAATAAATGACCATGCGTATGCTGATCGACGCACGCCACCGGGAAGAGACCCGGGTGGCCGTCGTCAAAGGGAACCGGATCGAGGAATTTGATTTCGAGTCCGCTGAGCGCAAGCAGCTCAAGGGCAATATCTATCTCGCCAAGGTCACTCGGGTAGAGCCGTCGCTGCAGGCGGCGTTCGTCGATTACGGCGGCAACCGCCACGGCTTCCTCGCTTTCAGCGAAATCCACCCGGACTATTACCAGATCCCCAAGGAAGACCGCGAAGCCCTGCTCCGCGAAGAGGCCGAGCACGCCGCCGAGGAAGCCGCGCTGCGCGCGCAGGACGATGGCGACGAGGACGATCATCTCGAAGGCGAGGACGGCGTCGAGGTGCTCGAGCGTCCGCACGACGACGACGAGCATGACGACGAGGCCGAAGGCGAGACCGCCGAGGGAGACGAGAGCGGCGAAGGCGGCGAAGGCGATCGTCGCCGCGGCCGTGGTCGCCGGCGTGGACGCGGCGGCAAGGAAGACGAGGCCGAGGCGCTGCGCCAGCGCCGGATGAACCTGCGCCGCCGCTACAAGATCCAGGACGTGATCCGCCGCCGCCAGGTGCTGCTGGTTCAGGTCGTCAAGGAAGAGCGCGGCAACAAGGGCGCAGCGCTGACTACCTATCTGAGCCTCGCCGGCCGCTATTGCGTGCTGATGCCCAACACCGCCCACGGCGGCGGCATTTCGCGCAAGATCAGCTCGGCGGCCGATCGCAAGCGCTTGAAGACGATCATGGCGGACCTGAAGCTGCCGCCGACGATGGGGTGCATCGTCCGCACTGCCGGGCTCCAGCGCACCAAGACCGAGATCAAGCGCGACTTCGACTATCTCGCGCGGCTGTGGGACGGAATCCGCGAGACGACGCTCCAGTCGTCGGCGCCGGCTTTGGTCTATGGCGACAGCGACCTGCTCAAGCGCGCGATCCGCGACATCTATAATCGCGACATCGACGAAGTCATCGTCGAGGGCGAGGACGGCTATCGCCAGGCCAAGGACTTCATGAAGCTCCTGATGCCGAGCCACGCCAAGAAGGTGAAGCAATATGCCGATGCGGTGCCGCTGTTCCAGCGCGCCGGCGTCGAGGACCAGCTCTCGGCGATGTACAATCCGGTCGTCCAGCTGAAGAGCGGCGGCTATCTGGTGATCAACCCGACCGAGGCCTTGGTCTCGATCGACATCAACTCGGGCCGCTCGACGCGCGAGCACAATATCGAGCAGACCGCGACCCAGACCAACCTCGAGGCGGCGCACGAGATCGCCCGCCAGCTTCGGCTGCGCGACATGGCCGGTCTCGTCGTGATCGACTTCATCGACATGGATCACTCGTCGAACGTCCGTAAGGTCGAGAAGGCGATGAAGGAGGCGCTCAAGAACGACCGGGCCCGCATCCAGGTCGGCCGCATCTCGGCTTTCGGGCTGATGGAGATGAGCCGCCAGCGGCTGCGTACCGGCGTGCTCGAGGCATCGACCGTCCAGTGCCCGCATTGCGAAGGCACGGGCCTGGTCCGCACCGCCTCGTCGGCCGGCCTGTCGGCACTGCGCATGATCGAGGACGAGGCCGCCCGCGGCCGCGGCTCGCAATTGCTGCTCCGCGCGAGCCAGGAAGCTGCCTTCTACGTGCTCAACAAGAAGCGCGCCGAACTGGCCGAAATCGAGGAACGCTATGGCGTGACGATCGAGATCGCGTCGGACGGCGAACTCGAGGGTGCGCGGATGTCGGTCGAGGTTGGCGGTCCGCCGCCAGCTTATGCGCCGAAGATCGAGCGCCTGATCGAAGAGCCCGAAGACGATTATGTCGAGGAGGTCGAGGACGAGGAAGAGGCCGAGGAGGAAGCCGAGGCCGAGGCGCCGCGCGACCGTCAGCCCCGCGAAGCGCGCGAGCGCGACGAAGGCGAGGGCGAAGGTCGCGGCAAGCGCCGCCGCCGTCGTCGCGGCCGGGGCCGTCGTGGCCGCGAGCAGGAGAATGGCGAGCGCGAAGCCGGCGAAGCGGCGAACGAAGGCGAGATCGGCGAGCCTGAGGGCGACGAGCCCGCCGGAAATGTCGAGGCCGAGGCTGCCGAACAGGTCGATCGCGACAGCGGCGAGGAAGGCGAAGCCGGCCGCAAGCGGCGCCGGCGCGGCCGTCGCGGCGGTCGTCGCGGGCATGCCGAGGAAGCAGTCGCCGAAGCGGCAGGCGTGACCGAAGGCGAAGCCGAACCGGTGAGCGATGTCGCAGCCCTTGGTGAAGCTGAGCCCGTGGCTGAAGCGGAGCCCGTGACCGAAGCTGAAGTGCCGGCCAAGCCGAAGCGCTCGCGCCGCAAGAAGGTCGAGGCCGAAGCAGCACCGGCGGAACCGGCGGCCGAGGCAGTCGCCGCGGAAGCGCCGGCCGAGAAGCCCAAGCGCAGCCGTCGCAAGAAGGCCGATGCCGAAGCTGCTCCGGCCGAAGCCGCTGCAGCCCCGGCGCCCGAGCCAACGGCGGCGGAGGCGCCGGCCGAAAAGCCCAAGCGCACCCGGCGCAAGAAGGCCGATGCGGCACCCGTAGAGGTGACCGAAGACGCTCCCGCCGCGCCGGAGGCAGTGACGCAGGACCTTGCACCCGAAGCCGGGGAGGCCGAAGCAAGCGGCCAGCCCGAGGGCGAGCCCCGGCGCGGCTGGTGGCAGCGCACTTTCGGCGCCTGATGCGCAGGCGAGCGTGCGCAGCGGAAGCGCGCACGCTCGCCTCGCTTCACGACATGTTCATCGCGAATCTCCAACAGCGTTGCCGTCCCTGGAGTTTGCCCCGATGATGCCGCGCATGAAGCATTTTGCGGCCCTGCTCGCCTTTCTCTGCCTGAGCTGTTTCGCCGCGCGACCCGCGATGGCGCAGTCGATCCTGCGTGATGCCGAGACCGAGGCGCTGCTCGCCGACATGTCGCGGCCGATCATCATCGCGGCGGGGCTGTCGCCGGCCAATGTCCGCGTGGTGCTGATCAACGATCCTTCGATCAACGCCTTCGTGGCGGGCGGACAGATCGTCTATGTCCATTCGGGGCTGATCGACGCGGCGGACACCGCCAACGAAGTGCAGGGCGTGATCGCGCACGAGATCGGCCATATCGTGGGCGGCCACGCCGTGTTCCAGAACGATGGCGGCTATACCAATATCTCGATTCTCAGCCTGCTGCTCGGCGCCGCGGCGATGGCGGCAGGCGCGGGCGAGGCGGGCACCGGGCTGCTGATGATGGGGCAGCGCGCCGCGATCGGCAAATATCTCGCCTTCAGCCGGGTGCAGGAATCGTCTGCCGACGCTGCCGGCGCGCGCTTCATCACCACGGCGGGAATCAGCGGCCGGGGAATGTTGAGCTTCTTCGACAAGCTCTCGGCGCAGATGCACCGCTACGGCTATTACACGACCAATCCCGAAGTCGATCCGTTCGCCCAGACCCACCCGATGTCCGCAGATCGCGTCGAGAACCTCAAGGCCGACCTGCAATCGGCGCCGTCGTGGAGCAAGCCGAACGACCCCGCTATCGAGCAGCGCTTCAAGCGCGTTCAGGCGAAATTGCGCGGCTATGTCAGCGAGCCCGAGACTACCTTGCGGCGCTACCCCGCGAGCGACCAATCGGCGCCCGCGCACTACGCCCGGGCCTATGCCTATCACAAATCGGGCTATCCCGATCAGGCGGCCGCGGAGACCGCGGCTTTGGTCAAGACGGCGCCGGACGACCCTTATTTCCTCGAGCTCGAGGGGCAAATTTTGCTCGAATCGGGGAAGCCTGCCGAAGCGCTCGCGCCGCTGCGCGAAGCGACCCGCCGCTCGAACAACCAGCCGTTGATCGCTGCGACATTCGGCCACGCGCTGCTCGCGACCGAAGACAAGGCCAATCTGGCCGAAGCCGAATCGGTGCTGCGCACGGCAGTCGCGCGCGACAAGGAGAACCCGTTCGCCTGGATGCAGCTGGGCACGGTCTATGAGCGCAAGGGTGACGAGCCGCGCACGGCGCTTGCCACCGCCGAGCGCGCGCATCTGATGGGCGACATGCGCACCGCGTTGATGAGCGCGCGCGCGGCGATGGGCGGCCTGCCGCAGGGGTCGGCCGACTGGGTGCGCGCACAGGACATTTCGATGGTCGCGCAGACCGCGATGGACGAAGAGAAGAAGCGGCGCCGATGACCGACAAAGTGTTGCGCAGCCCGCTGGCGTTTGCCGGCGCGATGCTCGTGTCCGCGCTGCTCGGCGCCGGAATGTTCGCGCTGCTGCTGAGCTGGATGCCCGGCCTCGCCGGACCGGCGATCCGGGGCTATCTGCTCGAGCATCCCGAAGTGCTTCCCGAGGCGATGGACCGGCTCCAGGCGCGCGAGAATGCCCGCTACGAAAAGGCGCAGCAAGGTGCGCAGGCGGCAGTGCCGCAACATCTCGCCGAATTGCAAAAGCCCTATGCCGGCGCCTGGGCGGGCAACCCGAACGGCGACGTCACCGTGGTCGCCTTCATGGACTATGCCTGCGGCTATTGCCGCGCCAGCTTGCCGGGCATCGAGGAGTTGCTGGCGAAGGACCCGGGGGTCCGCGTGGTCTATCGCGAATTCCCGGTGCTTGGGCCCGAGAGCGTGGTCGCGGCGCGCTGGGCGCTGGCGGCGGCGGAGCAGGGCAAGTTCCGCGCGTTCCACGATGCGCTTTATGCTGCCGGTCAGCCGAGCGCGGAGAATATCGCGATCGCGGCAGACAAGGCCGGGCTCGACAAGGCCGTCGCCGCCAAGGCGCTCCAGTCCCAGGCCGTCGAGCAGGAGATCGCCGCCAACCACAAGCTCGGCGAAACGCTGGCGATGACGGGCACGCCAGCATGGGTGATCGGCGGCAAATTGCTCGCCGGCGCGCGCGATTATGCCGGGCTGGCGGATGCCGTGGCGGCAGCGCGAGCGGGGAAATAAATTGTTATCCTCCCCCGCCAGGGGGAGGTGGCATGCGAAGCATGACGGAGGGGGAGGAAGCACTCCGCTAAGCGATGTGCTTCCTCCCCCTCCGTCGCCTTCGGCGACACCTCCCCCTTGCGGGGGAGGATTTCAGCGGCGCCCGCTTGTCTCGGCCTACCCCCGCCCCTACGTAACGGCTCCGTTCCGTTTCCGGGGGCCATCCCGAATGTCATCCATTTTGTCGGTTTCACAGGTCAGCAAGACCTATGGGTCGGGCCACAAGGCGCTCGACCATGTCGATCTGGAGATCCGCCGCGGCGAGATCTTCGCATTGCTCGGGCCCAATGGCGCCGGCAAGACCACCTTGATCAGCATCATCTGCGGGATCGTCACGCCGAGTTCGGGGACGATCCTCGTCGACGGGCACGATGCGATCCGCCATCCGCGCGAGGCGCGCTCGAAAATCGGGCTGGTGCCGCAGGAAATCGCGGTCGACATGTTCTCCAGCGTCGGCTCGACCCTGCGTTTCTCGCGCGGCCTGTTCGGCAAGAAGCCCGATCAGGCGCATCTCGATCAGGTGCTCAAGGACCTTTCGCTGTGGGACAAACGCGACGCCAGGATCATGGAATTGTCGGGCGGCATGAAGCGCCGGGTGATGATCGCCAAGGCGCTCAGCCATCAACCCGACATCCTCTTCCTCGACGAGCCCACCGCCGGCGTTGACGTCTCGCTCCGCCGCGACATGTGGAAGATGATCGGAAAGTTACGCGAGCGGGGCACCACGATCATCCTCACCACGCACTATATCGAGGAAGCCGAGGAAATGGCCGACCGGGTGGGGGTGATCAACAAGGGGCAATTGCTGCTGGTCGAGGAAAAGACCGCGCTGATGAAGAAGCTCGGCAAGCGCGAGATGGACATCGCGCTCGTCGATCCAATGACCGCGATTCCCGCCGGGCTCGAGGAATGGCATCTCAGTCTCGAGGATGAGGGGCATCGCCTCCGCTACACCTTCGACGCGCAGGCGGAGCGCACCGGCATTCCCTCGCTGTTGCGGAAACTCTCGGAACTGGGGATCGCGTTCAAGGATCTCGATACGTCGAAATCGAGCCTTGAGGACATCTTCGTCGATCTTGTCGAGGCGAGGCAGGCGTCGAACGAAGGAGCCGTGGCATGACCCATCTGTCCCTGACCGTTCGTGCTGAGCTTGTCGAAGCACCCCTATCCTCAAGCGGATTGTTCAAGGCACGCCGCCCTTCGACAAGCTCAGGGCGAACGAACATGACGGGAGCGGTGGCATGACCGGCGTCAATTTCCACGGCATCTGGGCGATCTACAAGTTCGAGATGGCGCGCACTTTGCGCACGCTCTGGCAGAGCGTCGCGACGCCGGTGATCACCACCTCGCTCTACTTCATCGTGTTCGGCGGGGCGATCGGCAGCCGGATCGATTCGATCGGCAACGTCAATTACGGCAGCTTTCTCGTCCCCGGACTGATCATGCTGTCGCTGCTCACCCAGAGCATCGCCAATGCCTCGATCGGCATCTATTTCCCGAAATTCACCGGCACGGTGTTCGAACTGCTGTCGGCACCGATCTCGGCGGTCGAGATGGTGATCGGCTTCGTCGGCGCGGCGGCGACCAAGTCGATCGTGATCGGCCTGATCATCCTGATCACCTCGGCCTTCTTCGTGCCGCTCAGGATCGACCACCCCGCGGCGATGCTGGCATTCCTCGTGCTGACCTCGGTGACGTTCAGCATGTTCGGCTTCATCATCGGGATCTGGGCCAAGGGGTTCGAGCAGCTGAACGTGGTGCCGGCCCTGCTGGTGACGCCTTTGACCTTCCTCGGCGGCGCCTTCTACTCGATCGACATGCTGCCCGAGCCGTGGCGCACGGTGAGCCTGTTCAATCCGGTGGTGTATCTGGTGAGCGGCTTCCGCTGGAGCTTCTTCGGGCAGGGCGATGTCAGCGTCGGGTGGAGCCTCGGGGTGACCGGGCTGTTCCTCGTGCTGTGCCTCGGGCTGATCATCGCGATCTTCCGCACCGGATATCGGCTGAAGAGCTAGCCGCGTGGCTGCCATTTGGCGGCCGATGCGCGAGGGGGATCTCGCCGCAGTGTCTGCCATCTCGGACGCGGTGCACGGGCGCTTCACCGAGCCGGTTACGGTCTATGCCGAGCGGCTGGCGCTGTATCCGGAAGGTTGCCGCGTGCTGGAGCAGGACGGCGCAGTCATCGGCTATCTGATCAGCCATCCATGGCATCGCGACGCGCCGCCGAAGCTGGGTGCGATGCTCGGGGCGATCCCGGCGGATGCCGATAGCTACTATCTTCACGACATCGCCTTGCTCCCGGCCGCGCGCGGGAGCGGGGCGGGCAGGGCGGCGCTGGACTTCGTCCGGGCAGAGGCCCGAGCGCTCGGTTTTTCCGACATCGCCTTGATGGCGGTGGGCGGGGCCGACCGCTACTGGACGAAGCAGGGCTTTGCCTATGTCCCTTGCGATATCGACCCGTCCTATGGCGAGGACGCGTACCTGATGTTCGGCGCTATCTGATCACCGGCAGCGCGATCAGCGAGCCGCCGCAGACGCGCTGGGTCGCCTTGACGAAGTCCTCGGGCGCCGCCTTGTAGATGTTGGGCACGAACTTCTGGGGGTTGCGGTCGATCACCGGGAACCAGCTCGACTGGACCTGGACCATGATCCGGTGGCCCTTCTTGAAGACATGGTCGTGGCTGCGCAGCGGCACGTCCCAGGCGACGACCTGGTTCGGCGTGAGCGGCGTCGCCTTTTCGAAGCTCTGGAGATAGCGGCCGCGGCGGACCTCCATCGCGATCGGGAACTGATAGCCGTTCAGCGTCCGCGGATATTCGCCGAGCGTGCCGGGGCGGGCAGGCTCATAATCCTCGGGGAGCACGTCGATCAGCTTGACGACGACGTCGCTGTCGGTGCCCGAGGTCGACGCCATCAGCTTCGCGGCGACTTCGCCGGTGACGGTGAGATCCGCCTCGAGCGGGGCGCTGGTGTAGCTGAGCACGTCGGGGCGGTGATCGACGAAGCGCTGGTCGGCGGCCTCCCACCAGCGCCATTCCTGCGAGGGATAGGTGCGCGAGATCGGGCGCTCGCGAAACGGCACCGGATTGGCCGGATCGGAGACATATTCGCGGCACTGGCCGGCATCGGCGGGCGGGGTGAAGGAGAGCGTGCCGTCGGCCTGGAGATAGAGGTTGGTCAGCGTCGCGCCGGGGGCCGGCCATTTGGCGTAGGACTTCCACTGCCACGAGCCGCTCTGGAACGTTCGCGCCTCGCCGGTCGGCCGGGCACCCTTGCCGTGGAGCCAATAGGCGAAGAACGGCGCCTCGATGTCGCGCATGAAGTCGACCCCGCTGGTCTTGCCGAACTTGAGATAGCCGACGTCGCTGGCATCGCCGTGCCATGTGCCGTGCGCCCACGGACCGGCGACGATCATGTTGAGGCCATCGGGGTCCTGCGCCTCCATCTTCTCGTAGATCTTCCACGTGCCGAGCGGGTCTTCCTGATCCCAGAAGCCGGCGACGTGGAGCGTCGGCACCGTCGTGCGGCCGAGCTTTTCGGTCCAGCGCTGGCGCTTCCAGAAATCGTCATAATCGGGATGCTCGATCATCGCGGTGAGCTGCGGGACGCTCCCCTTGAAGTAGAGCTTGTCGAGATTGGCGACGGGGCCGAGCCGCAGGAACCAGTCGTAGGTGTCGACCGGGGCCTTGCCGCCATAGTCGAAATCGTCGCCTTGGTCGTTGTTCTGCAGGCTGAACAGCCAGTCGGTGGCGTAGGACAGTCGCATCGCGCCATAGCGGTGGAGATCGTCGTTGATCCACCAGTCGTTCCACGCCGCCTGCGGGCTTACCGCCTTGAGCGCGGGGTGCGGCCGCGCGAGCGCGACCGCCGAGGCATAGCCGGGATAGGAAACGCCCCACATGCCGACCTTGCCGTTGTTGCCGGACACGTTCTTCACCAGCCAGTCGACGGTGTCGTACGCGTCGGTCGCCTCGTCGACGCCTTTCTTGCCGACGGCGTCGAGCGCCATCGACATCTTGAAGTCGCCCTCCGATTTGAACTGGCCGCGCATGTTCTGGAAAACGAGGATATAGCCGTCCTCGATCAGGAAGCGCATCGATCCGGGAACGCCGGAAGGCGCCTTGTCGGGCACCCCATAAGGCGTGCGCTGGAGGAGGATCGGCAGCTTGCCGGTCTTGCCGGTCGGGCGGAGAATGACGGTCTGGAGCTTCGTGCCGTCGCGCATCGGCACCATGACTTCTTCGTAGGTGAAGGGGGAGGCGGCGGTGGCTTGCGGCACGGCCTGCGCGGCCGCTGCAAGAGGTACGGCGAGCGCCGCCAGTGCCACGAAACCGATCAAGCCGCGCATAGTCCCTCCGAATGTCGTGGAGGAGGGGTAGGGCGCTGGCGAGGGGCGAGCAAGTGTCGCCGGCAGGCTCGCAGTCTAAATTTCCCCTCTCTGAAAGGGAGGGGGCAGGGGTGGGTAGCGAGGGGCGAGGCTCGATGCCTCGTCCCTCGCTTCGCTGCTTCGGGACGAGTCTTTTGGGCGCGCAGACGCGCGCACCCACCCCCAACCCCTCCCTTCAGGGAGGGGCGTTCCGTAGCTTCAATCCAGCCGGTGCTCGCCCTTGACCCAGCGGACGGTGCCCGAGCTGGCGCGCATCACCACGCTCTCGGTGGTCATCTTGCCGCGACCGCGCTTGACGCCCTCGAGCAGCGATCCGTCGGTGACGCCGGTCGCGGCGAAGATGCAGTCGCCCTTGGCGAGTTCGGTGAGGTCGTAGATCTTGTCGAGATCCTCGATGCCCCATTTGCGCGCGCGGGCGCGCTCTTCCTCGTTGCGGAACAGCAGTCGGCCCTTGAACTGGCCGCCGACGCAGCGCAGCGCCGCACAGGCGAGCACGCCCTCGGGAGCGCCGCCGGTGCCCATATAAAGGTCGATCGTGGTGTCCGGATCGGTGGTGGCGATCACGCCGGCGACATCGCCGTCGCCGATCAGTACGATGCCGCAGCCGATCGCGCGCAGCTCGGCGATCAGCTTTTCATGGCGCGGGCGATCGAGCACGCAGACGATGATGTCGCTGGGGTTCACGCCCTTGGCGGCAGCGACTGCCTGGACGTTCTCGGTCGGCGACTTTGCAAGGTCGATGATGTTTTCGGGATAGCCGGGGCCGATTGCGATCTTGTCCATATAGACGTCGGGCGCGTTGAGCAGGCAGCCATGCTCGGCGACCGCTAGGACCGCGAGCGCGTTGGGCCCGGCCTTGGCGCAGATCGTGGTGCCCTCGAGCGGATCGAGCGCGATGTCGATCTTGGGGCCGCTGCCGATGGCCGAGCCGACTTTCTCGCCGATATAAAGCATCGGCGCCTCGTCACGCTCGCCCTCGCCGATCACCACGGTGCCGTCCATGTAGAGCGAATTGAGCGCCTCGCGCATCGCCTCCACCGCGACATGATCGGCCGCCTTCTCGTCGCCGCGCCCGACCAGGCTCGACGCAGCGATCGCCGCGGCTTCGGTGACGCGCACCATTTCGAGCACGAGGACACGATCGAGAACATGACTGGCGGTCGGCATCGGCTGGTAATCCCCTTGCAGAACTGACCCGGCGATAGGCGGCACGTGTTGCACTGTCGAGGCTGCTAGCGCTGTCAGGCGCACCGCAATTTCGCCACAACCGTACGCCAGCCTCGCTTCGTCGCAAGGGTCAAGGAATCGCGGATGCTGCTGCCGTTGCTGTTGCTCGCCCAGGAAGCGTCTGCGATCGATGCCGCGATTGCCGAATATCGGGCGAAGACTGCCGGCGACGTTCAATGCAAGGTGGCCGACGACGCGGATGAGATCGTCGTCTGCGGCTTGCGCGAAGCCGACCGCTATCGCGTGCCGTTCGTCCCGCCATCGCGTCAGGAATTGCCCGATCAGCGGGTGAACCGACTGGTCGGCGGGCGCACCGAACCGGAGTGCGGGCAGGGCGCGTTCATGGCGCATTGCGGGTTTGTTGGCGCAACCGTGTCGGTCGGCGGCCGTGGCCTCAAATGGGTGCGGCGCGAACTGGCGCCGTAAGGCCCAACCCCGGGCCGCCCTGAGCTTGTCGAAGGGCCGTTTTCTCTTCGAGCCCGGCAAGAAGAACGGTGCTTCGACAAGCTCAGCACGAACGGGGAGGATGTGGTCTGCCCTCACTCGCCCAGAATGTGCATCCACATCGGCTCGCCGACGAGGCTCTGCGAGCCGCGCAGCTTCTCGAGCGCCTGCGCGACGCTGCGCTCGGGACCCTCGTGGGTGACGATCGCGACGAGCACGCTGCCATCGGGCTGGGCGCCGCGCTGGATGAGGCTCTCGATCGACACGCCGGCGTCGCGCATGGCGGCGGCGATCTCGGCGAGTACCCCGACCCGGTCGGCGACGGTCAGCCGGACATAGGCGCGGGCACGGCGCTCGCCGCTGTCGGCGGCGTCCTGGGCGGCGAGTGCGTCCGCCGGCATCGCATAAGGCGGGCCGAATTCGCCGCGGGCGATGTCGATCAGATCTGCGACCACGGCGCTGGCGGTCGGACCGTCGCCGGCACCGGCGCCCTGGAACAGCAGCCGCCCGACGAAATTGCCTTCGGCGACGACGGCGTTGGTCGAGCCAAGGACATGGGCAAGCGGGTGGCTGAGCGGGACGAGGTGCGGGTGCACGCGCTGGAACAACCCGTGCGGTCCCGCATCGGCAACGCCGAGCAGGCGGATGCGATAGCCGAGCGCGGCGGCCTCTGCGATGTCGGCGGCGATGACGTGGCGCACGCCGGTGACCGCGACATCGCCGAACGCCGGCTGCGCACCGAAGGCGACGCTGGCGAGAATCGACAATTTGTGCGCAGCATCGACGCCGTCGATGTCGAAGCTGGGATCCGCCTCGGCATAGCCGAGCGCCTGCGCCTCGCTGAGGATCTCGGCGAAGTCGCGGCCTTCCGCCTCCATCTTGGAGAGGATGAAATTGCAGGTGCCGTTGAGGATACCATAGACCCGGGCGATGACGTTCGCGGCGGCGCCTTCGCGCAGCCCCTTGATCACCGGCACGCCGCCGGCGACCGCGGCCTCGAACTTGAGCGCGAGGTTTGCGGCTTCGGCGGCGCGTGCGAGCTCGAGCCCGTGATGCGCGATCATCGCCTTGTTGGCAGTGACGAGGCTCTTGCCGGCACCGAGCGTCGCGCGGGCGAGCGCGAGGGCGGGCCCGTCCGACCCGCCGACCAGCTCCACCACCACGTCCGCGCCCGCATGACGTGCCAGCTCGGCGGGATCGTCGATCCAGTCGAACCGCGCGATGTCGACGCCGCGATCCTTGGTGCGGTCGCGCGCCGAAACCGCTACGACTTCGATCGGCCGCCCCGCGCGCCGCGCAATCAGCTCGCCATTGGCGTCGAGCAGGCGAATGACGCCCGCGCCCACGGTTCCGAGGCCGGCAAGTGCGATGCGAAGCGGTTCGGTCATAATCTCTCTCACTCCCCTCCCTGGAAGGGAGGGGCTGGGGGTGGGTGGCGAGCGTCAGCGAGCCTCCGACGCCTGACATGAAAGCGACGGCCGGGGCATCGAGCCCCGTCCGCCGCTACCCACCCCTAGCCCCTCCCTGTGAGGGAGGGGAAGATAGGATTACTTCTTGATCAGTCCGATCTCGCGCAGGCGTTCGGCGAGATAGTCGTGCGCGGTGATCGGCGGCTCGCGCTCGGGGTTCTCGGCCGTGACGCATTGTGGAAGCGCCTTGATCAGAAAGTCGGGCGCGGGGTGCAGGAAGAAGGGCATCGAGTAGCGCGAATGGCCCCGGCGCTCGGGCGGCGGGTTGACCACGCGGTGGGTGGTCGAGGGCAGGACATGGTTGGTCAGCCGCTGGAGCATGTCGCCGACATTGACCACCATTGCGCCCTCGGGCGGCTTGACCGGCAGCCATTTTCCGTCGCGATCGAGCAGTTCGAGCCCGGCTTCCTCGGCGCCGAGCAGAAGGGTGATCAGATTGATGTCCTCGTGCGCGCCGGCGCGGACTTCCGGGGCATCGGCATCGACGGGCGGATAATGAAGCAGGCGCAGCACCGAATTGCCGTCCTTGACGGCATGGTCGAACCAGTTCGGCTCCAGACCGAGATAGCGTGCGATCGCCGAGAGCAATTTGTCGCCCGCGTCGTCGAACGCCTGGAACAACTCGAGGAAGGTCTCGCGGAAGCCCTCCGGCCGGTCGGGCCAGATGTTGGGCGCCATATTCTCTTCGAAGCGATGGCCTGCGGCGAGCTGACGGCCGACATGCCAGAATTCCTTGAGGTCGACATGCGTCGCGCCCTTGGCGATTTCGGTCTTGAACGGCGTGTAGCCCCGCGCGCCGCCGCCGCCTTCGACGAAATAGCCGCGCTTCTCTTCTTCGGGCAGGTCGAAGAACGCCTTGGTCATTGCCCAGGCGCGGTCGATCAGTTCGGCGGGAATGCCGTGATCGCGCACCACGGCGAAGCCGAAGCGCTGGAAGGAACGGCCGAATTCCCGGGCAAAGCCGTCGGGGTCGGATTGCTGGTCGGCGAGCGAAAGCGCCGGGATTTCGGCAAGCGTGTCGAGCATGTGAGTCTCCGTGTGTTGCAGCCAGTTAGACCCGCGGGGCCGGTTCGAACAAGCGCGGCGCATGCGCCTGCACGCAGAGGGGGTGACGCCCGCCCGCCGATCCGCCATGGGCTCGCCCATGTCCGAGCCGAACCTCTCCACCGAATCCGCCAATCGCGCGCCGCTGCATTTCGGCGAGTTCGTCGCGTTGATCGCGTCGATGATGGCGCTGACCGCGCTGGGCATCGATTCGATGCTGCCGGCGCTGCCTGCGATCGGTGCCAGCCTCGACGTCGCCGAACCCAATCATCGCCAGTTCGTGATCACGGCGTTCCTGCTCGGCTTTGCCTTCGCGCAGCTGATTTACGGGCCTCTGTCGGATCGGTTCGGACGCCGGCCGGTGCTGATCGTTGCGCTGGTCAGCTACGTCCTCACCAGCGCGCTGGCAGCGATCTCGGGAAGCTTCGTCCTGCTGCTGGTCGCGCGTGCGGCGATGGGCGCTTCGGCGGCGGGCGCCCGCGTGGTGACGGTGGCGCTGGTGCGCGACTGTTTCGCGGGGCGGGCGATGGCGCGGGTGATGAGCCTCGCCTTCATCGTGTTCATGGCCGCGCCGATTTTCGCCCCGGCGTTCGGGCAGGGCGTGCTCGCCGCGGGCGGATCGTGGCGGATGATCTTCTGGGGCGTGGCGACGGTGTCCACGCTGGTGGTCGCGTGGTTCTGGCTGCGCATGCCCGAGACGCTCAACATGGATTCGCGCCAGAGCCTGCAGCCGGCGCGAATCGCCGCCGATTACGGACTGGTGCTGCGCGACCGCATCGCGGTCGGCTACACCATCGCGGCGGCGCTGCTGTCGGGCGGGCTTTTCGGATTCATCGGTTCGGTGCAGCAGATCATGCAGGATGTGTTCGGCCGGCCCGAACTGTTGACGGTCGTGTTCGCGACCGTGGCGAGCACGATGGCGATCGGATCGTTTCTCAATTCGCGGATCGTGATGAAGGTCGGCACGCGGCGGATTTCGCATACCGCGCTCGCGGCACTGATCCTGTTCGCCGGGATCCATCTCGCGATCGCCTTTTCGGGACACGAGAATCTGTGGACCTTCGCCATCCTTCAGGCGCTGATGATGGCGAGCTTCGGCCTCGCCAATTCGAACTTTTCGGCGATGGCGATGGAGCGGATGGGCGAGATCGCTGGTACCGCCTCGAGCCTTCAGGGTTTCGTCGCCACCTTGGGCGGGGCGCTGATCGGCGCGCAGATCGGCCAGGCGTTCAACGGCACCACCGTGCCGCTCTATACCGGCTTTGTCGTGATGGGCGTGCTCGCCTTCCTTGCGATCGCAATCGCCGAAAAGGGGCGGCTTTTTCGGCCGAGCTGACGGCTTCGTCTCGCCGGGACGGAACGGATGTGGCACGATCCCCGTTCGAACCGTGTCGGGGGACGTTCACGCCCCCATCAAGAAGAGGACAGTGTATGGGCGGCAACCAGGTTCCCCCGCATTCCACCGACAATTGGTCCGCGGAAGGCTATGACGAGGCGCAGGGTGCCGAGATCATCGAGGCGACGCAGGACGGTCCGAGCAACGGCACGATCCTGACCGACATTCCGCTCGGGCTCGACGATCCGGACGCGATCGCCGACGAAGACGAACTCGGCATGGTCGACGACGAACTCGGCGAGGAGGATGACGAAGTCGATCTCGATGCCGAAGACATTCGCGAGGACGAGATCCAGGCGGATCTCGACGACGACGATGTCGACGAGGACGACCTCGACGAGGAGCTGGGCGACGGCGACGACGTCGCGCTCGAACCCTGACGCTTGACCCCCGACGCGCGCCGGATCAGCATCCGGCGCGTCAGGGGAGAAGCGCCATGCCGCGGGACACGCGCGTCGACACCTATATTGCCGGGCGCGCCGAATTCGCCCAGCCGATCCTCAACTGGATGCGCGCTCGGGTGCACGCGGTCTGTCCTGACATCGAGGAATCGATCAAATGGTCGATGCCGGCATTCAGCTGGAAGGGTAAGCCCCTCGCCAACATGGCAGCGTTCAAGGCGCATGCGACCTTTGGCTTCTGGGACCGGCAGGCGCTGGCGACCGGCAAGGAAGGCGCGGCGATGGGCCAATATGGCCGGATCGAGAGCCTCGACGATCTGCCCGACGCCGCAACCTTCGAGGCGCAGATCCGCGACG
Organism: Sphingomonas psychrotolerans; assembly: GCA_032334595.1. GTDB lineage: Bacteria > Pseudomonadota > Alphaproteobacteria > Sphingomonadales > Sphingomonadaceae > Sphingomonas > Sphingomonas psychrotolerans_A. Next base: position 532,621 of record JALMLT010000003.1, read on the forward strand.
CGGTCGCCCGCATCGATGCGGGCGAGAAGCCGAAGCGGGGGGTGAAGGCTCCGAAACCCGAAGCCGAGGTCCCGCCCGAACTCGCCGAAGCGCTGGCCGGTGATCCGGCAGCCGCGGCGACGTTCACCGGATTTCCGCCGGGCTGCCGGCGCGAATATTGCGAATGGATCGCCGAAGCCAAACGCCCGGAGACCAAGGCCAAGCGGGTGGCCGAAGCCGTCGGGTGGCTCCGCGAAGGCAAGCGCCGCAACTGGAAATACGAGAATTGCTGAGCGGCTGAACGGCCTGCGCAGCCTGCAAAACAGTGACTTGCACCATCTCTCTCGAATGATATGTTACATCATCAATGATGAGGAGAGGTGCCATGGTCAAGGCCGCGCGTGTCCCCGAGCCGGTTCCGTTCAGCGCAATCAACGTCACGCCCTTCATCGATGTGATGCTGGTGCTGCTGATCGTGATGATCCTCAGCATTCCGGTGGCGACGCACAAGCTCCCGATCGAATTGCCAGTGGGTGACGGCCCCATTCAAGTCGAACGACCGCACCAGCTTGGCATCGACCGCGCCGGCACCCTGTTCTGGGACGGCAGACAGATCGCGGATAGCGAGCTGCCCGAGCTGCTGGCCGCGATGCAGCGCGATGCCGCGGCGGTACTCCATATGAACACCGATCCCGAGGCCCGCTACGAACGCTTCGATTCGGTGCTGGCGGTGGTCAAGCGGGCGGGCGTCGAGCGGCTCGGCTTCGTCGGCAACCGCCCGCTCGAAGACTGAGGAACAGGCGCGGCAGCGGGCGCGTTCCTCGCCCGCTGCCTAACATGGATCATCCTATGCGCCTGTCACTGCCACTGCTTCTCACGCTTGCCGCCTGCTCGTCCCAGCCGGCGGAGAACGTAGTATCTGCCGCGGACGAATTCGATCCGGCGCCGGTGGAGCAGACCACGCCCGCGGCGAAGCCGCAGCCGGCCCCGTCGGCGACGCCTGCACCGCTCGATCCACCGGCGCCGGGTGAGCCTGGCGGGCTCGACAACGACATGACTCCGGTCAGCGAGGCGCCTTTCACCGAGGGCAGCGCGCAAGGTGCCGCGAATGTCGTGCAGACTTATTACGCGCTCCTCGAGGCGGGGAAGTACGGCCAGGCTTACCGGCTGTGGGAGCCGGGCGCTGCCGGTATGGATGGGCGGGCCTTCGCCGCGAGCTTCGCACGCTATTCGGAATATCACGCCAATATCGGCGCGCCGGGACGGGTCGATGCCGGTGCCGGGCAGCGCTATGTGACCGTGCCCGTACAAGTCTATGGCCGGCTGAAGGAGGGCGCGCGGCCGTTCAACATGCGCGGATCGGTGACCCTGCACCGCGCCGGCGACATCGACGGCGCCACCCCTGAGCAGCGCCGCTGGCGGATCCGCAGCACCGACATCAAGCCGCGTCCGGCCGAGGCTACACCCACGCCGCAAGCGACCGAGGATAATCGCTCGACCGCGCGCTATCGATGCATGGACGGATCGCGGCTCGTCGCGCGGTTCGATCCCGATAATGACCGGGTGACGGTCTCGCGCGGCGGCAAGGCTCTGGCGACGCTGCGCGGCGATCGCGTGGCGTCAGGGATCCGGTACGTCGCCAAGGGGTATGAATTGCGCGCCAAGGGCAGCGACATGACCTTCACTGCCCCCGGTCAGCCGCCGATCGCCTGCACCGCGATCCGCTGACGCGCAAATCAGGGCTCCGCTTCACGAGGCGGCTGCGCTAGGTTCGTAGTCATGACGCCCTACACCACCACGATCACCGCCGGTCCTGAGGACATCGACATTCTCGGCCACGTCAATAATGCGGTGTGGGTCAAATGGATTCAGGACGTCGCGGTGGCGCATTGGCACGCGATCGCGGCGCCGGAGCACGACGCCGCCTATATCTGGGTGATCACCCGTCACGAGATCGACTATCGCGGCAGCGTCCTCGAGGGCGAGACGGTGACCGCCGAGACATGGGTGCAGGAGCCGCCCAAGGGCGCGCGATTCAATCGCTACATGAAATTCACCGGTGCCGACGGGAAAGTCCGGGTCGAGGCCAAGACGACCTGGGCGATTCTCGATCGTGCGACCGGACGGCTGGTTCGTGTGCCGGAGGAAGTGGCGGCGCCGTTCCTGGCGTAGAAGGAATCCAGTGCTCCTGCGAAAGCAGGAGCCCAGAGTTACAGAGCGATCGGCCTGTGATCCTGGGCTCCTGCTTTCGCAGGAGCACGGGCCGTTACCCGCTGTTTCGCAACGCTGTCGCGATGGCGTTGATCGAGAGGAGGATGCCTTCGCCGATGCGGGCGTCGTCCTCGCCGCGGCGGTGGCGCTTGAGCAATTCGACCTGAAGCAGATTGAGCGGCTCGATATAGGGCAGGCGCAGCCGGATCGAGGTTTCGAGGCTGGGGTGCTTCTCGAGCAGGCGGGTCTGGCGGGTCACCTGCAGCAGCCCATCATGCGTCTGCTTCCAGCCGTCGCGGATCCGGCCGAAGATTGTCTCGCGCAGCCCTTGGTCTTCGACCAACGCGGCATAATGCTGCGCCACGTCCATGTCCGACTTGGCGAGCACCATCTCCATGTTGGCGAGAGTCGAGGCGAAGAGCGGCCAGCCGGCCGCCATCTCGCGAAGCAGGCCTTTGTCCGCGAACGCGTCGAGCGCCGCGCCGACACCGTACCAGCCGGGCAGCATTACGCGCGCCTGCGCCCAGCTGAACACCCAGGGAATTGCGCGCAGATCCTCGATCGCGTCGGACTTCTTCCGGCTCGCGGGGCGCGAGCCGATCTTGAGGCCGGCGATCTCGGCGATCGGCGTGGCCTGGCGGAAGAAGGTCGTGAAACCTTCGGTCTCGTAGACGAGCCCGCGATAGACGTTGAATGCGGTCGCCGAGAGTTCATCCATTGCTGCGGCGAAGCGCCCGGCGTCGGCCGGGGCGAGCTGCTCGGGTTCGAGGCTGGCGAGCAGGGTCGCCGATGCCATCGCCTCGAGATTGGTCATTGCGCTGGCGCGGGTACCGTATTTGGCGGCGATCACTTCGCCCTGCTCGGTGATGCGGATGCGGCCCTGTACCGTGCCGGGCGGCTGGGCGAGGATCGCCGAGAAGGACGAGCCGCCGCCGCGCCCGACCGCGCCGCCGCGGCCATGGAAGAGCTGCATCGCGAGATCGGCTTTCTCGAACACCGGCTTCAGCGCCGTCGATCCGCGCGAAAGCTGCCACGTCGAGGTGAGATAGCCGCCGTCCTTGTTCGAATCCGAATAGCCGATCATCACTTCCTGATGGCCGCGCTTCGCGGCGATCGCGGCGACTTCGGGAAGCCCGAGCCATGCTTCCATGATCGCGGGCGCGCCTTCGAGGTCGGCGATCGTCTCGAACAGCGGGATCGCCATGATGTGCGCCTCCGGCTGCTCACCCGGAATGTAGAGGCCGGCTTCCTTGAGCAGAACATGGACTTCGAGCAGGTCCGATACCGATTGCGCCATCGAGACGATGTAATGGGTGATGCATTGGCGGCCGTACTTGGCGTGCGCCTCGGCCGCGGCATGGACGATGGCGAGTTCCGACGCCGTCTCTTGCGAATATTCGGCATAGGGGCTGGTCAGTGGCCGCGGGCTTTCCAGCTCGTGGCGGAGAAGTGCCACGCGCGCGGCTTCGTCGAGTGCGAGGTAATCGTCGCACACGCAGGCGGCCTTGAGCAGTTCGGCGATCACCCGCTCGTGGATGGCGCTGTTCTGGCGCATGTCGAGCGTGGCGAGATGGAAGCCGAAGGTCTCGACCGCACGGATCAGCCGGCCGAGCGCGCCGCCACTGGCGAGCGGGCCGGCGCCCTCCGCCGCAAGCCCGCGGGCGATCGCGGCGAGTTCCTCTCGCAGCTGGGCGGGTTCGGCATAGGGTTCGCCCTGAAGCGGCGCGGGGCGCGCGGCGCGTTTGCCGGTGAGCTTCTCATGCGTCGCCGAGAGGCGCGCATAGATGCCGGTGAGCGCCCGGCGATAAGGCTCGTCTTCGCGGCTGCGGCCGGTGTCGTGGCTCGCCTCGGCAAGCTTGAGCACGGCGTCGCTCACCTGCGTGTGTTCGGTCGAGATCGACAGCTCCGCGCCGAGTGCGTGGACCGAGTCCATGTAATAGGACAGCACCGTCTCCGCAGCGCGAGCGAGCGCGAGCTTCATCGAGTCGGCAGTGACGAACGGGTTGCCGTCACGGTCGCCGCCGATCCAGCTGCCGGCGCGCAGGAACGAAGGGGCGCGTTCGCCGAGCGCGCGATCCCAGCGGGCGTAAAGGGCGGGGAGCACCGGCAGGAATACGTCGCGCAGATAGGAGAGCGCGGTCTCGACTTCGTCGGCGACGCCCAGTTTCTCGCGGCGCAGCACCCGCGTCTGCCACAGCAGGGCGATCTGGCGCAGGATCGCTTCGTCGACCTTGTCGCCGTCCTCGGTCTCCTCGACCCCGAGATCCTTGAGCGCCATCAGCTCTGCGATCCGGTTCTTGTGATCGATCATCGACTTGCGGCGCACTTCGGTTGGGTGAGCGGTCAACACTGGGGCGACGAGGGCGTGATCGAGCAGCGCCATCACGGCGTCGTGGCCGATGCCGTGCTCCTTCAGCCGCGCGAGTGCCGAGGCGACATCGGCATGCTGCTCGGTCTCGATGCCCTGGCGGTCCTCGGCGAGGTTGGCGAGCATCGAGAACAGCATGAAGCCGCGAACGAAATCGAGCGTCTCGTCGAGGCTCAGCCGGTCCAGTCCTGAGTCGATTGCGCCCGCGCCGGCGACACCACGATGCCGGTCGACCGATGTGGCGCGGATATATTCGATTCGCTTGAACAGCTCCTCGCCGCCATAGGCACGGATCACGTCGCCGAGCAGGCGTCCCAGGAAGCGGATATCGGGGTTGTTTGCGATCGCCAGGCTAGCCATGGTCGCGTTTGCTGCACTGCAAGACAGCCGGGGTCAATCCACCCATTGTTGCGGCGCCACAATGCGCGCTTGTCGCGCCGAATTTGGGGTGATTTGTCTGCGCAGATACGCGCGCCGAGGCCGTTCATGGCTTGTGATGCGCGCGCCGGTGCCTAGCTTGGTTCGATGAGTCCCGCCCATCAAGCCGCCCGCACCCTCAAATCCGCGCTGATCGGCCAGGTGCGCGCCGTGCTCAACGATCAGGCGCGCGGCGAGAAGCCCGTGGCGCGCAGTGCCGACGGGCTGTTCGGCCCGCAATCGGTGGTTTGGCGGGTGCATGGCGACGTCACCACGATGATGGTGGGCGGCGTTGCCGCATTGCTCCTCCAGATGCTCCACCCGGCGGTGCTCGCCGGCGTGTGGGATCATTCGAGCTTTCGCGGCGACATGCTCGGCCGGCTGCGCCGTACTGCACGGTTCATAGCGGTGACCAGCTATGGCGCGCGCGAGGATGCCGAGGCGATCATCGGCAAGGTGCGCGACGTGCACGGCCGCGTCCGGGGGACCTTGCCGGACGGTACGCCCTATGCCGCCGACGATCCGCGACTGCTCGCCTGGGTCCATGTCACCGAGGCAGTGAGCTTCCTCGACGCGTGGCGGCGCTACGCCGAGCCGGGCATGTCGCTGGACGATCAGGATCGCTATTTCGCCGAATTCGCCCGGATCGCCGAGGCGCTCGGGGCCGCCCCGATCCCGCGCAGCCGCGCCGAGGCCGACGCACTGATTGCGGAACTGCAGAAAGAACTCCGGGTCGACGCCCGTACCCGCGAAGTCGCGCAGATCCTGCTCGGCCAGCCGGCGCCGAACCTGGCGGTCAGGCCGTTTCAGGCGATGACCTTTCAGGCCGCCATCGATCTATTGCCGGATTGGGCGAAGCGCATGCACGGCCTGCGCATTCCGGCGCTCGCCGCACCGGCGGTGCGTGCCGGAACCCGCGGCATGGCGGGGACGCTGCGCTGGGCGTTCCGCCACGCCACGCGATAGCTGACCGGATCAGGGGCGCTCAGGCAGCCTGCGCGTTTTCCTCAAGAGCAGTGCGGCTATAGTGCGCAGCGAATTCCGCGAGCGCGGTCTCCAGCGGAGGCAAAGCGGAGCCCCGCGTCGTGGCGAGCGGAACGAAGTCCGGGCGCGGGGCGCGGAAGCCCAGTTCGGCGGCCGGAACTGACTCCACCAGACTGGCACGAAGACCGAGCTGGTCGGCGATCAATCCGGCGAACTCCGCCCATGACACGGCGGTACCATTGGTCAGGTGCCACAGGCCGGATTCGCCATCGATGAGCAAGTCGAGCGCCGTGTCGACGAGGTGCGGGACATAAGTGGGGCTCACCACAAGGTCCCGCGCCGCGCGGAAGCGTTCGCCCTGCGCAAGCGCCGAAGCTGTCGCGACGGCAAAATTGTAAGAGTCGAAGGGAGAGAAGAAGGCGGCGGTCCGGGCCACCAGGTGCTGACCGGACAGCGACGCGACGCCTTGCTCCATCGCCACCTTGCTCTGGCCGTACACGCCGAGGGGAGAGGTCGGGTCGGTTTCGACATAAGGCGCCGCGGCGCGACCATCGAACACCAGATCGCTCGAAAAGTTGAGTGTGGCGATACCGCGGGTGGCTGCTGCGGCGGCGAGCCGGATAGCACCGTCGGCATTGGCTTCGTGGCAGGCTTGCGGCTGGCCCTCGGCGTCGTCGACACGGACCCAGCCGGCGGCGTTGATTACTGCCCAAGGCTGGTGACGATCGAGCGCGCGGGCGATGCTGTCAGCATCGCGCAGGTCGATCTCGCGGCGGCTGGTGACCACACAGGCGAGATGGCGGTGGACGCAGGCGCGCGCGAACGCCCGTCCAAGCGTGCCGGTGGCGCCGAGTATCAGCAGCGGCGCGGAGCGGGGCGGAGCGTCTTCGCCGCCGCGATGGGCATCGAGAGCGGCGGGGCGGTGCACCGTCGGGTGGAGCAAGCGAGTCGATCGCCGCCACCATCCGGCGTCCTGTGCCGCCGGCGGACGCGGCGCGCCCTCCGGCAGACCGCGCATCAGCGCCGCTAGTGCCGTCGCCCGCGGCTTGCCGCCGCTGACGTCGAACACGCCGGGCTCGTAAATGCCGGGGCCGGTGAGCAAGGTGTTCCAGCCGCAGCTGCCGAGCAGCGACCAGATCGTGATCGCCTGTATGTCGACGCCGTCGTCGCGGAGCCGCCCGGCCGTATCCCATGCCTCGGCCATCCAGCGCATCTGCTCCTCGCGGGTGCAGCCATTATGGACCTCGGTGACCGCAACGGGAATGCGATAGCGCTCCCAAGCCTCGCGCACGGCGCCTTCGAGCCCGGGAGGGGCGGGCTCGAGCACGCGAACCGCCTCGACATCGGCATAATGCTGACGGCCATTGCCGCCATGGACGTGCGGCGGATAGCGGTGCAGCCGGTGATCGAGAAAGCGATCGCTGGTCAGATAATGGTTCACGCCGATCACGTCGGGCGGGCAGGGCGCCGCGGCGATCGCCTCGAGCCGCGCGGCGAGCCCGAATTGCGCGATATGGGCCCAGAGCGGGTGCTGCGGCGTGACCCTGCCGCACAGCAGGTCCCAGCCGGCCCAGCGCCGGACATTGTCGAACGCCGCCTGGCCGCGCACCTCGGCAGTGGCGAAGGTGCGGCCGAGATCGTCGGTCTGAATCAGCTTGGCGGCCGGATTGACCGCGCGGATCGCCGCCATCGACAGCCGCACGCCATCAATCTGGTTGAGCAGCGCCCGCCAGAAGGCGCCTTCGTCGCGGGCATGCGGATACCAATGGCCGTAGAGCGCGGAGAAACGCGCGGTCGTCAGCGGCTCGTTCACTGGCGTGTAGCGGTCGATCCACGGGTAGCGCTCTGCCACTCGCCGGGCATGTTCGGCGAGTCCGCGGGCGAAACCCTCGTCGTCGAGCAGATCGGTATAGGCGGGCCCGCTGCCGTGATGGAGCAGTCCGGCGATCACGCCGATGCCGAGTTCGCGCAGCCTGTTCAGGCGCGGATCGATCCAGCTCCAGTCGCAACGCTCGGGGCTTTCCGGCGCGATACGCTCCCACAAGACCGGATAGCGGATCGCCTTGATGCCGAGGCCGGCGAACAGATCGAGATCCTCGATACGCTCCGCGTGGCCGCACCGCTCGAACTGGTCGCCGAACGTATCCCCGACACGATTGACCGTACATTCGGGTCCTGCCCAGAGTTCGAGTTGCCCCATCCGCGTGTCTCCCTAGACGACGCGGACCCAACAATTGCAGGGCGCGATTGTATCCGCGGATGCAGGGACTGCACGCCGAATCACAAATGTTAAGTCATATATATTGTTATACTTCAGGAACTTGGAACGGAGCCGCGGGTTCTGAACTTGTTCATCAACGAGCAAGGTTTTCCGCATGAGCGAGCAGCGCACCGATACTCCCCTGTTCTTTACCGAGGTCGAGGCCGCCAAGGGTACGCTGCTCTGCTTCAGCCATCTCCGCTGGAATTTCGTTTTCCAGCGACCGCAACATCTGATGAGCCGCTTCGCGCGCGACTGGCGCGTGCTGTTCTGGGAGGAGCCGAATTACGGTGCGTCGGAGCCGCGGATCGACGCCACGATGTGCGAAAAGACCGGCGTGATCGTGCTGACGCCGCAATTGCCCGGGGGGCTGAGCCCCGCCGAGGAGACCGCCGCGCTGCGAACCTTGCTGGATGAAGCCGTCGGCGAGCGCCCGGCCAAGCCGGTACTGCGCTGGTACTACACGCCGATGATGCTGCCCTTCTCCGAGCACGTCCCGGCCGAATGTGTCGTCTATGACTGCATGGACGAGCTTGCCAACTTCAAGGGCGCGCCGCCCGAATTGCTGCCGCTCGAGCAGCGACTGATCGATCAGGCTGACCTCGTCTTCACCGGCGGCTACAGCCTCTACGAGGCCAAGCGCAACCGGCATCCGGGCGTCCACCCCTTCCCGTCGAGCGTCGACGCGGCGCATTTCGCGGCCGCACGGTCGGCCGGGGCGGCACCCGTCGATCAGGCGGCTATCCCGGGACCGCGGCTCGGATTCTACGGCGTCGTCGACGAGCGCATGGACCTCGCCTTGCTCGCCGAGATCGCCGATGCGCGTCCCGAATGGTCGCTGGTGATCGTCGGACCGGTGGTCAAGATCAGCGAAGCCGATCTGCCGCGCCGGCCGAATCTCCATTATCTCGGCGGCAAGCAATATGCCGAGCTGCCCGATTATCTGCGCGGCTGGGACGTCGCGCTGATGCCGTTCGCGATCAACGAGGCGACCCGGTTCATCAGCCCGACCAAAACCCCCGAATATCTCGCCGCCGGCTGCCCGGTGGTGTCGACTCCGATCACCGACGTGATCCGCCATTATGGCAATATCGACGCCGTGAAGATCGCCGCGACACCGGCCGAGTTCATCGCCGGCTGCGAGGCGGCGCTGACGCTCCGGCAGGATCCTGATTGGCTCCGTCCGGTAGACGCGATGCTCAAGACGATCAGCTGGGATCTCAGCTTCAAGGCAATGGCCAATCTGATCGAACAGGCGATCGCGAAGAGCGAGCATGTCCAGCCTGTGGTGTCGCCGGTGTCGTGGCCGGCCGAACGGCCGCAGGTCTATGACGTGATGGTAGTCGGCGCAGGCTTTGCCGGCGCGGTTATGGCGGAGCGGCTCGCCCGGGAGGGCGGCAAGCGCGTGCTCGTCGTCGATCGCCGGCCGCATGTCGCGGGTAATGCCTATGACCGGCTCGACGATGCCGGCGTGCTGATCCATCAATATGGCCCGCACATCTTCCACACCAATTCGGCCGACGTGTTCGACTATCTGTCGCAATTCACCGAGTGGCGGCAGTACGAGCATCGCGTTCTCGCCGATGTGGACGGCAAGCTCGTGCCGATGCCGATCAACCGGACCACGCTCAATCTGCTCTACGGGCTAGACCTCCAGACCGAGGAAGACGCTGCGGCCTTCCTCGCCTCGCGTGCAGAGCCCGTCGATGTGGTCAAGACCTCGGCAGACGTGGTGATCTCCGCGGTCGGCCGCGAACTCTACGAGACCTTCTTCCAGGGCTATACCCGGAAACAATGGGGCATGGACCCGTCGGAGCTCGACAAGTCGGTGACCTCGCGCGTGCCGACGCGGACCAACACCGACGACCGCTATTTCACCGACAAGTTCCAGGCGATGCCGGCCGAGGGCTATACCAGGATGTTCGAGCGGATGCTCGATCATCCCAACATCGATCTGCTGCTCGGGGTCGATTATTGCGAGGCACGCGAGGCCTATCCGCACAAGCACCTCGTCTTCACCGGTCCGATCGACGAATATTTCGGCTATTGCTACGGCAAATTGCCCTATCGCTCGCTGCAATTCCGCCACGAAACCGTCGACGCGGAGCAGCATCAGCCGGTGGCGGTGGTCAATTATCCGTCCGAAAGCACGCCTTACACCCGGATCACCGAATACAAGCATCTGACCGGGCAAGTCTGTCCCCGCAGCAGCATCACCTACGAATATCCGAGCGCCGAGGGCGACCCCTATTACCCGATCCCCCGCCCCGAGAATCAGGCGCTGTTCAAACGATACGAGGCGCTCGCACTGGCGCAGCCCGATGTGAGCTTCGTCGGACGGCTCGCCACCTATCGCTATTACAATATGGACCAGGTGGTGGGTCAGGCGCTGGCAACCTATCGTCGCCTTGCTGCACGCTGGGCCGAGCAGGACCACGGCAAGATCGCAGCAGGCGTCGAGCTCGCGGCGATTCAGGCGGCCTGACCGGGCGACGCGACCGTTCGGGGATATCCGTGCGCCGACAGCCGTTCGGTGGCTATCGGTCGTGCCAAAGCAGCGCAGTTGGCCCTGCCCGGCACGGTTCGAACCCCACAGACACGGCGGAGGAGCGCGGATGAACCGACTGCACCAGAGCGAGCCCGGCATCTCGTAGGACATGCTGGGTCCGCAGAGCAGCGTCACCGAAGACGAGCTTCGGCGCGGTTTGCGCAACCTGCTCGTCGACGCTTCGTTCGCCACGGCGATCGGGGCGCTCAACAGCGGCGTCGTGCTGCTCGCGCTGGCGCTCCACATCGGCGCCAGCAATATCGAGATCGGCCTGCTCGCGGCGATCCCGCTGTTCACCCAGATCCTGCAGGCGCCGGCGGTCACGCTTGTCGAGCGGTTGCGCGCCCGGCGGCGCATCTCCGTGGTGTGCGTGTTCCTCGCGCGCCTCGCCTTGCCGGTCTATGCGGCAATCCCGTTCATCCAGGATCGGCGGACGGCCGCGGCGGTGCTGATCGCCGCCGCACTGGTCCATTACGGGTTCAATGCGGTCGGCGCGTGCAGCTGGAACAGCTGGATGCGCGACCTCGTGCCGTCCGATCGCCTCGGCCGCTTCTTCTCGCGCCGGACGATGTACGGCACGGCGGTGAGCGCGCTCGCCACCGTCGGCGGTGCGCTGGCGCTCGAACGCACGGCGGGGGACCGCGCCACCGGCGACTATATCTTCGCCGCACTGTATCTGTTCGGCTTCGGCTGCGGGCTGGTGAGCACCGCGGCGCTGGCGCGGGTGCCCGAGCCGCGGATGCCGGCCTCGAGCGGAGGCGTGACGATCTTCCGGCTGCTCGCGGCGCCGCTGCGCGACCCCAATTTCCGATCGATGCTGCGCTATCTCGCCAGCTGGCAATTCGCGGTGAATCTGGCGACCCCGTTCTTCACCGTCTATTTCGTCCGCGAGCTGGGGTTCAGCATGGGCTTCGTGCTGGTGCTGAGCTTCATCAGCCAGATGGCCAATCTCGCGGTGATCCGCGGCTGGGGCGTGCTCAGCGACCGGTTCGCCAACAAGTCGGTGCTCGGCGTCGCCACGCCCTTGTTCATCCTGTGCATCGCAGCGATGGCGTTCGCGAGCGAAATCCATGGGCAGAGCCTACGCGCCGCCTATCTTGTGGTGCTGCACGTCGTGATGGGCGCCGCCGGCGCCGGCGTCGGGCTCGCCTCGGGAAACATCGTCCTCAAGCTCAGCCCGCCGAGCGGCGCCACCGGGTTCATGGCTTCGAACGCAATGATCGGCGCGATTGCGGCGGGGATCGCACCGGTGATCGGCGGCTGGGCGAGCGACTTTTTCGCCGCGCGCAAACTGAGTCTGGCGCTGCGCTGGACCAGTCCCTCCGGCGCAAGCGAGTTCGGCGTGATGTTCACGCATCTCGAATTCTTCTTCCTGATCTCGGCCGCGATGGGTCTCTACACCATGTACCGGCTCGCGATGATCCGCGAACCCGGAGCGGTCGGCAGCCGCGAGGTGGTATCGCATATTCTGTCGACGGCGGCACGCACGCTCGGCAATGCCTCCTCGGTATCCGGACTGCGTAACGCGATGGTCTTTCCCGGCGGCGAGCTGATCAAGCTGCGAGAATTGCGGATCCCGCTGCTCGAGAATCTGCAGCACGTAGTGCGCGAGCGTTTCGGCTGGGGATCGCGCGAATCGATGCTCGGCTCGATGCTCGATGCCAGCTTCGAAACGCCGACCCCCGAGCCCTCGCTCGACGATCTGCTCGCGCAGCTGAAATAGACTGCCGCAGTGGTGAAGGCGGGCTGAAAGGGCTCGGCCAATGGTCGTAGGAGCTATTTGCGGCACGCAACAAGCGTGATAGCGCTAACAGCTGCGCGCCTGCACGCGCACATGTGACCTGATCAAAATAGAGCGGGCGGCGGAGAGGAGAAGGCGATGGGCAACGGGCAAAGCCGCCGGGAAATCCTGACCGGATCGGGCGCCGCGCTGCTGGCGGCGACGCTGCCGGCTTGCGGCCGCGCGCAGGAGCCGCCAAAGCGCAAGCTCGGCTACGCGATCGTCGGGCTGGGCAGCTATGCTACCCGCCAGATCATGCCGCGGCTCAAGGATTGCGAGTTCGCGAAGTTGGCCGCGCTCGTCAGTGGCACGCCGGAGAAACTGGAGCGCTTCGGTGCCGAGTACGGCATTCCGAAAACGCATCGCTACAGCTACGCCAATTACGACAGCATCCGCGACAATCCGGACATCGATCTCGTCTATGTCGTGCTGCCGAACTCGATGCATGCCGAATATTCGATTCGCGCCAGCCAGGCCGGCAAGCATGTGCTGTGCGAGAAGCCGATGGCGGTCTCCTCGGCCGAGTGCGAGGCGATGATCGCCGCGGCGCGGAAGGCCGGCAAGAAGCTGATGATCGGCTATCGCAGTCATTTCGAGCCGTACAATCGTCACGGCATTGCGCTGGTGAAGAGCGGCTTCGTGGGCCGGCCGCGGCTGATCACCTCCGAGCACGGTTTCAACGCCCAGCCCAACCAATGGCGGCTCGATCGGCCGATGTCGGGCGGCGGATCGATGATGGACATCGGCATCTACAGCCTCAACGCCGCGCGCTATCTTGCAGGCGAGGAGCCGATCGAAGTCAACGCGATGGAGTCGACCGACCGCAGCGATCCGCGCTTCCGCAATGTCGAGGACCGGATCGACTGGCAGATGCGCTTCCCCTCGGGTGCGCTCGCCGCCTGCGTGTCTAGCTACAGCTCATACCACAATGCGTGGCGCGTAACGGGCACCGAGGGGTGGATCGGCATGGAGCCGGCCACGCCCTATGAAGGTCACCAGATGTGGACGCACAAGAACGGCCCGCCCGAGCAAGTACGCTTGCCGGCGCCGGCCAAAAGCCAGTTCGTGGCGCAACTCGATCACCTCGCCGAATGCGCGATGAGCGGCCGCGAGCCGATCGTCTCGGGCGAGGAAGGGTTGCGCGACATGCGGTTGATCGAGGCGATCTACCGGGCCGCGCGCGAGCGCAAGACCATTACGCTGGCGAAGGCGTAAGGATGGACGGGACGCAGCTCGTCACCGCCGCTGCCATTCAACCGCACGTGGAGATCGCCTGATGCCCGAGCCCTGGTACACCATGGCGATCGTCGCCGCGAGCATTGCCGCAGTGATCGTCCTGGTCCTGCGTTTCAAGCTCCAGCCGTTTCTGGTTCTGCTGCTGGTCGCGCTGGTGACCGGGCTGGCGTTCGGCGGCGAGCCGCAATCGGTAATCGCGGCGATCCGAAAGGGCACCGGCGAGGCGCTGGGGTTCGTCGCGGTGGTCATCGGTCTGGGGGCCGTGCTAGGCGGGCTGCTCGAGGCCAGCGGCGGCGTGAATGCGATCGCCCATCGCCTGCTCGATCTGTTCGGCGAACGGCGCGTGCCCTGGGCGCTCACCGCGGTGGGCATCCTCGTCGGCGTGCCCCTGTTCTTCGACGTGGCGTTCATCATCCTCGCGCCGCTGCTCGCCACCCTGGCGATCAGGGCCGAGCGGCGCGTGACCTATTTCGCGCTGCCGCTGCTCGCCGGGCTGATGACGATGCACGCGCTGCTGCCGCCGCACCCGGGGCCGGTCGCGGTCGCCGAGCTGATCCATACCGATTACGGGCTGCTCGCCTTTTACGGACTGATCTGCGGCATTCCCTCGGCGCTGATCGCGGGGCCGATCTTTGCGAAGCTGTTCCACGGCGCGCCCGGGTTCGGCGATCAGGCGCCGCCGCCGATGCTCGACGAGGGCGCGCCGCAGACGAAGCCGATCGGCTTCCTGCCGGCGCTGCTGGCGATGCTGTTCCCGCTCGCCTTGATCCTCATCGCGGCAGTGGCAGGGCAGGCGATGGCGGCGGGACCTGCCAAGACCGTCCTGCTTTTCCTCGGCCATCCGTTCACGGCGCTGATGCTCGCGGCCCTGTCCGTGACCGGCTGGCTCCGCTGGCGCGAGGGCGCGCCCTGGGCGACGCTGTCGAGCATCATGACCCGCGCGCTCGAGCCTGCCGGGCTGATGGTACTGATCATCGGCGCAGGCGCGGCGTACAAGGAAGTGCTGATCGAATCGGGCGCAGGGCAGCAGATCACCGCGCTCGTCACCGCGGCGCAGGTCTCGGTGCCGGTCTTCGCCTTCCTGCTCGCGGCGTTCGTCCGCATTGCGCAGGGTTCGGCGACCGTGGCGATGGTCACCGCTGCAGGTTTGGCCGGGCCGCTGATCACCGCCGCGGCGCTCAGCCCGAGCCGCATCGCGCTGGTGACGATCGCGATCGGCGGCGGGGCGACAATCGCGAGCCATGTCAACGACACCGGATTCTGGCTGGTGAAGCAATATCTCGGCCTGACCGAGGCGCAGACCTTCCGCAGCTGGACGATCGGCGCGACGATCGCCGGACTGACCAGCTTCGGAATCGCGTTGCTGATCTGGCCGTTCGTGTAAGAAGGGGACCATGACCGTATCGATCACGCGCCGCGCGGCGCTCGCCGGAATGGCGGCGCTCCCCTTCGTCCCCGCGGCTGCCCGCGCCGAAACCGTGGGCAGCATCACCCGCTTCGACCCGGCGCTTGATGCCGTGCTCGGCGTGAACACGCCGATCGAAGTGCTCGCCACCGGCTATCGCTGGGCCGAGGGGCCGGTCTGGGTGAAGAAGGGCGGCTATCTGCTCTTCTCCGACGTGCCCGCGAATATCGCGTATCGCTGGAAACAAGGAGAGGGCGTCTCGCCCTTCCTGAACCCGTCGGGGTTGGCGGGGCCGATCCCCGCGGGCATTCGTGAGGCCGGATCGAACGGCCTCGGAGTCGACGAACGGGGCCGGCTGATCGTCGCCGACTCAGGAACGCGGGTGATCGCCGCGGTCGATCTCGCGACGAAGCGCCGGACGATTCTCGCCGACCGCTATGAAGGCAAGCGATTCAACAGCTGCAACGACGTCGCCTTCGGTCGCGCCGGCGCAATCTACTTCACCGATCCGCCCTATGGTCTGGCCGAAGGCGACAGCTCGCCGCTCAAGGAGCTGCCGTTCAACGGCGTGTTCCTGCGTTCGGGCGACGGCAAGGTCCACGCGATCGACAAGACGCTCAGCCGCCCCAACGGCATCGGCCTCTGCCCGAAAAAGACCACGCTTTATGTGTCGATGTCGGACGAGACGCGCCCGCACATCCTCGTCTACCCGCTCGGTGCCGACGGCCTGCCGCGCGCTGCCGCGACGATCTTCCACGATTTCAGCGAACCGCTTGCGCGGAAGCTTCCCGGCCTTCCCGACGGGCTCAAGGTCGACAAGGCCGGCCGGCTGTTCGCCAGCGGCCCCGGCGGCATCTACGTCCTCTCGCCCGAGGGCAAGGCGCTCGGCCTGATCGCGACCGGCAAGGCGGCGGCCAATTGCGCCTTCGGCGAGGACGGCCGCAGCCTGTTCATCACCTCAAGCGACATGCTCGTGCGGGTAAGGCTCAAGAGCCCGGGCTGGTGAAGCGCAGGGCCCTCGCCTAGATCGGAGGCATGTCGGACCCCGAGGCGATTCCCGCGGCCACCGTGATCGTGATGCGCGAGAGCGCCGAAGGCTCGCCCGAATTGCTGATGGTCGAGCGGGCGCGGGCGATGTCGTTCGCGGGCGGCGCCCTCGTTTTCCCGGGCGGGCGCGTCGATCCCGGCGACCACGCGCTCGCGGCAACGCTCGCCGGCGACGCCGAGGATCTTGCCGCGCGAATCGCCGCGGTGCGCGAGACGATCGAGGAAGCGGCCGTCGCAGTCGGCGTGCACGTGCCGGCCGGGGCGATCCCCGATCTCCGGCGGCGGCTCTATGCCGGCGAGGCGATGGGTGCCCTGCTCGAGGCATACGGCGGCACGCTCAAGCTCGATGCGCTGCACCCGTTCGCGCGCTGGCTGCCGAGCGGCGTGCATCACAAGGTGTTCGACACGCGCTTCTATCTCGCCCGCGCGCCCGACGGCGCCGAGCCGGTGGTGGACGGCAACGAGAATGTCCGCGTGTTCTGGGCGTCCGCCCAGGCGGTGCTCGACGCCGCCGATCGGGGCGAGGCCATGATCATCTTCCCGACGCGCCGCAATCTCGAACGGCTGGCCTTGTTCGAGACCTTCGACGCGGCCGTCGCCGACGCACGCGCGCATCCGCCGCGTACCGTCACGCCGTGGATCGAGCGACGCACCGACGGCGAGCACCTCTGCATCCCCGACGATCTCGGTTATCCGGTCACGTCCGAACCGCTCGCCCGGGCGATCCGTGCATGAGGACGATTCGCCAGGCGATCCTCGCCGTCGTGATCTTCGCATTGCTGCTGCTGCTCTTCTTCGCGGTCTATGCGGCGGTCCGCAATCGCCCGCAGGACCTGCCCTGGACCCGGCTCGACCTAGCCCAGCCGATCGGCGCCTTCACCGGCCGCAAGATCGCGGGTCTGACCGACAATTTCGCTGAATGCCGCGCTTTGCTTCAGGCCGCGGGGGTGCGCTACACGATCCTGCCCTCGGTCAAATCGGGAGAGCGGTGCGGCTATGCCGATGCGCTCCGCTTTGCGCCCGGCGGGGCACGGCGAATCGAATTCAGCCCGGCGCGGCTCGGCGTGTCGTGCCCGGTCGCGGCGGGACTGGCGATGTGGGAATGGAACGTCGTGCAGCCCGCCGCGCAGAAGCATTTCGGCCGACGCGTCGAGCGGATCGAGCATCTCGGCAGCTATTCGTGCCGTCGGCTCTATGGCCGCAGCGCCGGCGACTGGAGCGAGCATGCCACGGCCGATGCGATCGACATTGCCGGCTTCCGTCTTTCCGACGGTACGCGCATCTCGGTTCTCGGCGACTGGGACAAGGGGGGCGAAAGGGCGGCGTTTCTGCGCGAGGTGCGCACCGGCGGGTGCAAATTGTTCTCGACGGTGCTCTCGCCGGATTACAACGCGGCGCACCGCGATCACTTGCACCTCGACCAGGCCGAGCGCGGGGAAATGGGGTGGCGGTCCTGCCGGTGAAACAGGCCCCCGAGGAGATCAGTTCGGCAGCGCGTTCGCGTCGACCTTCTCAACCCATTGCGGGAAGAAGGCGGGCTGACGGTTCGACCAGCCCGAGGCAGTCGCCGCGGCTTCGCTGATCGACTGGAGCAGTTTCCGGCGCAGATCCGGATGCAGATGCGGCAGCGCCGCCGCCGAGCAGAAGGCCGAGGGCAGCCACGGGCGGACTTCCGCGCCGATCAGCCGCTCGTACAGAAAGCGATAGGCCGAGAAGCTGGTCAGCCGGCCCTGGCCGAGGTCGAATGCCGTCACGGTGACGAGCGGCGCCATGAACGGCTCGATCGCGGCGAGGTCGCTGTCGTCGGGCATCAGCGCACGCAGCTCGGGCAGGCGCTCATAGATACGGGCCTGGGCGCGGATGCTGGCGGCCTCGACCACGTCGCGCGACCAGCGCTCCATCGCGTCCTCACGTTCGAGGCCGATGTCGAGAGCGCGGCGCACATAACGCTGCGTCGCTGCGCTGAACCCCGCAAATTCCTTCATCTCGGCCAGCGTCATCGCGCCCTCGGCCGGCTTCATCTTCGATGCCATCACCTAAACTCCCACCCACTCAATCCCCGTCGGTGATCATGCGGCAGATTGGTTAACGTGCCGCTTAATCAGCCGTTGGCTCCCATTCATTATAGGAGCCCAAAGGGTATTGCAGCGCAACATAGCTTGCGATGAACCGAGTTTTGGCATTGTGGAAAACACCTAGGCAGGTGCTCGCGCGCAACAATCCTGCGCGACGCGTGCCGCTCTTCTCGGCCGCGCGCGCGGGCTTGGCAAGGCGGGATATGTGAGGCCGTACGGCCAGAGAAATTAAGAGATTTTAAACCTTCAGACTACGTAAAACCCGCAGATTTCCGCCATTCCCGACGGTGTTCCTTCAACCCATCGGCTCGCCGCAACGGTTCGTCCGATCGACGGTCCGCAGGGGTGTACGCCCGTCCTATGTTGCGGTTAGCAACGCTCAACAGCTTCCTGACCGGGGGGTCTATGAATTTCCGTGTTTTCGCAGCGCGTTTCGCGCTGGTGGTGTCGTGCGCCCTGATGACTGCCGTTCCTGCCCAGGCGAAGAGCGCCTATCTGCAGTGCGTGCCTTATGCCCGTCAGGTGTCCGGCGTGGACATCCATGGCAACGCATGGACGTGGTGGGCACAGGCGGCCGGCCGCTACGAGCGCGGCAACACCCCCAAGGT
The DNA here is from genome assembly GCA_032334595.1 of Sphingomonas psychrotolerans. Lineage (GTDB taxonomy): Bacteria > Pseudomonadota > Alphaproteobacteria > Sphingomonadales > Sphingomonadaceae > Sphingomonas > Sphingomonas psychrotolerans_A. The sequence goes on from JALMLT010000003.1 coordinate 551,539, forward strand.
CGGCGCGGTGATGTCGTTCAAGAAGACCGCGAAGAACCCGTTCGGTCACGTCGCGATGGTCTCGCAGGTGATCAGCGATCGCGAAGTGCTGCTCAACCACGCCAACTGGTCGCGTCGCGGCGGTATCGAGCGTGGCGTTCGCGCGGTCGACGTGTCGGCAGCTGGCGACTGGAGCGAAGTCCGCGTCTGGTTCGCGCCGCTCGGCGGCCTCGGCACCTCGAGCTATCCGGTCAACGGCTTCATCTATTCCGACGGTGCCGACGGCAGCGACGACGGCGCCTTCGATGCCCCGGTGATGGCGAAGAAGGCGGACAAGGTGCTGGTCGCCTCGCTCGAGCTCGACCTCAGCGATCTCAAGCCCGAGACCGCTGCCAACTAACCGATTAGCATAGTCAAACGATACTTCATCCTCCCCCGCAAGGGGGAGGTGTCGCTGAAAGCGACGGAGGGGGAGGACTCACTGCATTCAGTGAGTCCTCCCCCTCCGTCATGCTTCGCATGCCACCTCCCCCTTGCGGGGGAGGATTGCGGAGCACTCGACGAACTGATCAGCCCTTCGGCACGAACTTCAGCGCCACGCCATTCATGCAATAACGCTTGCCGGTCGGCCGCGGGCCATCGTCGAAGACATGGCCGAGATGCCCGCCGCAGCGGCGGCACACTATCTCGGTCCGCTCCATCCCCAGGCTCCGATCGCTCCTGCTGATCACCGCATTGGGCAAGGCCGCGTAAAAGCTCGGCCACCCTGTGCCGCTGTCGAACTTGGTCGACGAGGCGAACAGCGGCAGCTCGCAGCCTGCGCAGACGAATGTCCCCGTACGATGCTCACGATTGAGCGGACTGGTCCCCGGAAACTCGGTCGCGCCCTGCCGCAGGGTGCGATAGGCGGCGGGGCTCAGCCGCTTCTTCCACTCGGCATCGGTGAGCGTGAAGGGAAAGCGCTGCGCGGCTTCGGCGGGCGCGCCACCGCAAGCGGCGGTGAGGGCGCCGAGTGCGGCAACAGTGAGGAGCGTGCGTCGGTCGGTTTGCATGCGGGGAATGTGGGACGGAAGCGCGCGGAATCCAATCCTCCCCCGGAGGGGGAGGGGAACCGCCGAAGGCGGTGGAGGGGTAGTCGCCACAAGCCACATCGCGCGCGGAGATTTCCTCTCCACCAGCTTCGCTGGTCCCCCTCTCCCTCCGGGAGAGGATCTGGGATTTAATAGCGGCTCAATTCGACCGGCATCTTCTTGTAGCCATGGACGAAGCACGCGGCGACGCGTTCGGGTTCGCGCAGCACGTTCACGCGCAGCCGCCGCTTGGCCATTTCCTCGAGCAATATGCCGATCTGCAGCTCCGCCAGCCGCGCGCCGACGCAGCGATGGATGCCGTGGCCGAACGACAAATGCCGCCGGGCATTCTCGCGGTCGACGATGATCTTGTCGGCATCGGGGAAGATGCTCTCGTCGCGATTGGCCGAGAGATACCAGAGCGCTAGCTTGTCGCCGGCGCGGATCTGCTGCCCTTCGAGCTCGCTGTCCTGGGTGGCGGTGCGGCGCATATGCGCGAGCGGAGTCTGCCAGCGGATGATCTCCTGCACCGCATTGGGGATCAGCTCGGGATTCGCCTCGAGCTTCGCCCGCTCGTCGGGGAATTGCGCGAGCCCCCAGGCATAGGCGCTCATCGAGTTGCGCGTGGTGTCGTTGCCGCCGACGATCAGCAGGATCAGGTTTCCGAGGAACTCCATCTGATCCATGTGGCTCATCGCGTCCGAATGGATCATCATCGAGATGAGGTCGGGCGTGGGCTCCTTGCCGACCTTGCCGTGCCAGAGATTGCCGAAATAGGCGGCGCATTCGAACAGGATGTTGCGCCGCTGCTCCTTGCGCACCGGATCGCGGGCGATCTCGATATCGCCGGCCCAGTCCGACCAATAGGTCAGCAGCCGCCGTTCCTCCCATGGAAAGTCGAACAGAATGGCAAGCATCTGGGTGGTCAGCTCGATCGAAACGGTATCTACCCAGTCGAACTCCTGTCCCACCGGCAGCGAATCAAGGATCTCGGCGGTGCGCCTGCGGATATTGTCGCTCATCCGCACCATTTCGGAGGGCGTGAACGCGGGCGCGACAGTGCGACGCTGGCCGGTATGCTTCGGCCGGTCCATCGCGATGAACATCGGCATCTTGATATCGCCTTCCTTAAGGTCGGCGATGGTGATTCCGCCCGCTTCGGACGAATAGAGATCGGGAAGCGATTCGACCTGGACGATCGGCTTGTAGGCCGAGATCGACCAGTACGGCCCGAAGGCGCTGTGCTCGGTATAATAGACCGGCGCCTTTTCCCGCAGTTCGCGGAACGGCGCCTGCCAGACATCGTCGCGATAGAGCTCGGCCCGGCTCATATCGAGCGGATCGACTGCATTCTCCGAAACCGGGTCGGTCGCCAGCGTCGCCATCATGCCTCTCCTGCTTTGCGGAGAGGAGAACCTTAACTGACAGCTGTGTCAATAGGATGTCGTTCCGGCCGTCGCTTGCTGCGCTTCGGACTGCCCGACTTGAGCACGCCGCGGCGGAACAGCCGCGCGGCGACCGTGACGGTGATCGCGACCCACAATGCCTGCCAGCCCAGCGCGAGGAGGTGCGGCCAGAGTTCGGGGGCATTGGCGGCGCGCGCCGCCATCGCCAGCGGCGAACTGAACGGGAATATCTCGGCGGCGGTGGCGAGCCAGCTGCCGGGGTGGCCGGCGGCGAACGAGGCGAGCCCGAACATCGCGAACTGGAAGATCGTGATCGGCAGCGACAGCATCTGGATTTCGCGCTGCGATCCCATTTGCGAGCCGAGCCCGAGATAGATCGCGCTCTGCAGCAGGTACGCCATCGCGAAATAGAGGACGAACAGCAGCGCGAAGACCGGGCCGACCGCCGCTCCGAAGCTGCTGAGCCCGCTTGCATATGCCGGCGGCAGAAGTGTGGGCAGATTGGCGAAGAGTACGCCCCAGAAAGTGACGAACAGCAACGCTGACCCGAAGGTGCCGAGCAGCTTGCCGAAGAACACGCTTTCCAGCGGCACGGCTGCGGCGAGCACTTCGATCACCTTGTTCGAGCGCTCCTCTGCCATCGCGCCGACCGCCTGGCCGGAAAGCATCAGCGTCAGGAAGAAGATGCCGAGCGCGGCGAAGAAGGCGGATTGGCCGCGCATGCTCGAAGACGTGCCGGCGCGCGCGACGATCTCGATGTCCGGTGCCGCATCAGGGATCGCCACGCCCGCTTTCTCTGCGCGCCACGCCTGTCGCGCGACAGTGGCGAGGAATCTCGCATCGCCGCCCGGGCCTTCGGCGCGAAGCACGTGCGGATCGGCGAGGGGGCCGTAGAGCACGGCCTCGGTGTCTTCGCGCGCGAACAGCGCACGTGCCTGCGTCTCGGCGTCCCCGCGCGGTGTCACGATCGAGAGCGGCGGACGCGGGCGGGCCGAGAGCTGACGCAGTTCGCGGTCGGCGGCCTTGAAGCTGCTCGCGTGTTCCGGCGGCACGATCGCGATCAGCTGCTGGCGATTTTCGCGCCCTTCCATCGCCGAACTCGCGCTGAGACTTCCAATCCCGGCGAAGCCGAGCATCAGCAGCGGGCTCAACAGGAAGAGCAGGAAGGTGGGAGTTATGACCATCGCCTTGAGGTCGCGACGGGCAATGGTCAGCGCCTGGCGCAAGCCTTTCATGAGCCGGCTCATGCCGCCTGCTCCAGCGCGTCGGCGCCGACGATCCGGACGAACGCGTCGTGCAGCCCTGGCCGTTCGATCGACAGACCCGAAATGCCGTAGCCAGCGTCGATCAGCCGGACGAGAAGCGCCTCGATGCCTTCGGGCGGAACGGTGAAGCGCCAGCTGCCATTCTCGCGCTCGGCATCGGGGGGCAGCAGCGCGCCGGCGGTCTCGACATGGTGATGCGGCGTGTAATGCGCCTTGAGCGGCAGCAGCGCGCGGGCGTCGTTGACCGTGCCCTCGAACTTCACCACGCCGCCGGCGATGATCGACAGATAGTCGCAGAGCCGCTCGGCATGGGCCATGACATGCGTCGAGAACAGGATCGTCGCGCCGCGGTCGCGCTGGGCGCGGATCAGTTTCTCGAGCCGTTCCTGATTGACCGGGTCGAGTCCCGAAAAGGGCTCGTCGAGGACGAGCAATTCGGGCTCGTGCACCACCGAGCCGAGCAGCTGGACGAGCTGCGCCATGCCCTTGGAGAGCTTGCGGATCTTGTCGTCGGCGGCGTGGCCGAGCCCGGCCTGGTCGAGCAATTCGCCGGCGCGCTTGCGGCCGACGTTCCACGGCAGCCCCCGCAGCGCGCCCATGAACGCGATCGCCTCGCGGCACTTCATGTTCGGATAGAGCCCGCGCTCCTCGGGCAGATAGCCGACCCGGTCGCTGGCGTCGCGCGGCGCCTCGTGGCCGAGCAGCATGCGCGTGCCCTCATCGGGTTCGATGATGCCGAGCAGCATCCGCAAGGTCGTGGTCTTGCCCGCGCCGTTGGGGCCGAGCACACCGTAGATCAGCCCCTTGGGAACCGCGATGCTCACGCCGTTGACGGCGCGCCTGTCGCCGAAGCGCTTGACGAGGCCGGTGGCGCTCACCGCCAGATCGCTGCTCAATGGGTGTCCTCCCTTGCGCTTCGTGGTAGCGGGTCGGCGTGCGCGAAGACAAGCCACTCGAACAGCGAATCAAGGACAAGGCGGCCGAAATCGGCTTTGCCGACTGCGGCATCGCGCGTGCCGACGCAGCGCCCGCGGCGGGCCAACGGCTGCGGCAATGGCTGGCCGAAGGTGCGCACGGATCGATGATCTGGATGGAGGAGCGGGCGCATCATCGCGAAAGCCCCGCCGCGCTCTGGCCCGAGGTGCGCAGCGTAATCGCGCTTGGCATGAGCTACGCGCCGGCAGTCGATCCGATGGCGCTGGCGGGCGAGCCGGAGACCGGGCGCATCTCGGTCTACGCGCAGGGCGCCGACTATCACGATCTGATCAAGCGCAAGCTGAAGGAACTGGCGCGCTGGCTGGTCGGCGCTGCCCCCGGCGCGGACGTCAAGGTGTTCGTCGATACCGCGCCGGTGATGGAGAAGCCCTTGTCCGAAGCCGCGGGGCTGGGCTGGCAGGGTAAGCACACCAACCTGGTCAGCCGCAGCCATGGCAGCTGGCTGTTTCTCGGCGCGATCTACACCACCCTCGACCTCACGCCCGACCGGCCCGGCCGTTCGACCTGCGGCAGCTGCGACGCGTGCCAGACGGCGTGCCCGACAAACGCGTTCCCCGCGCCATACCGGCTCGATGCGCGGCGTTGCATCTCCTATCTGACGATCGAGCATAAGGGGCCGATCCCGCACGAATTCCGTGCCGCGATCGGCAACCATATCTATGGCTGCGACGACTGCCTTGCGGTGTGCCCGTGGAACAAGTTCGCAGCGGCGGCGCAGGCGAACATGGCATTCGCGCCGCGTGCCGAGCTGACGGCGCCGGCGCTGGCCGATCTGCTCGGGCTTGACGATGTGGCGTTCCGCGAAGTCTTCGCCGGATCGCCGATCAAGCGAATCGGGCGGGATCGCATGGTGCGCAACTGCCTGATCGCCGCGGGGAACAGCGGCAGCGCGGCGCTGGTCGAACCGGTGCGGGCGCTGCTGGGCGACCCCGATGACGTGATCCGCGAGGCGGCGGAATGGGCGCTGGGACGGCTCCAGAGCCCCACCCCTTCAGGGGAGGGGTTGGGGTGGGGCAGTGCGGGGGGCGATACGCCCGGTGGGACGGCCAGGCCCCACCCCCATTCCCTCCCCTGAAGGGGAGGGGCTTTACTCACCGCCCCGCCGGCCGCCGTGCGGCGAGAGCGGCGAGGCAGCTTGCCTGGTCGATCGGGCCGCCGTCGCGCTGGCGGGTGTCGAGATACGTCACCACGGGTTCGCCGCGACCCTTCGCAGGCGGGTAGAGATAGGTGTCGAGCACGCAGATGGGGCCGGCGAACTGGAGTTTGCGAGCTGGGCCCTCGCTGGCGTCGAGCGCGGGCTGGCCGAATTGCGCGATCAGCCGCGGCGCGGTCTGGCCCTTGACCGCGACCACGCTGGCGGGTGCGGGCACTGCCGTCGGCACGGGAACATAGGCAGCGGGACGCGCCTCGGGAATCATCTCGCCGCCGCAGCCGGACAGCGCCGCCGCGCCCGCCACTATCCAAAGCCTCATGCGACCCTCCCGCGGTGAAACATGTGCGTGGCCAGCGCCGCGCCGAGCACCGGCGTGACCAAGTTGACCAAAGGCACGAGGAACAGCCCCGTGCTGACCGCCCCCAGAGCAAAGCGGCGAAGGCGCGTGCCGTGCCGCCACTCGGCCAATTGTGCATAGGGGATATGCCGCGCCGCGACCATATCGCCAAGATCGCGTCCGAGCAGCCAGGCATTGACCACGAAGAATGCCAGCGCGGTCCCCACGCCGGTGATCAGCAGCATCAGGTAGAGCGGCGACAGCAACAGATTGAATCCGATCGCCCGCAGCGCCGAGCCCACGCCCATCGCGACTGACCGTCCGAGCGGCACGTCGCGTGCGGCGGCATGGGCTTCTGGATAGTGTTTCGCCTCGACTGCGGCGACGACCTCGTCGGCGAAGATCCCGACCACTGCTACGGCGACTGCACGAAACAGCAGCCACCAGCCGAGCACGAACAGCAGCAAGGTCGCGACGTCGGCGAGCGTGCCGGCAGCGGTGCCGAGCCCCATCCATTCGTTGGCGAAGCCGGCCAGCCGGTCCATCGCGATCCACAGTCCGAAGCCGAGCGCGACGAACAGCAGCAAGGCGAGCGCGAGCGACTTGAAGAGGACCCGCACTATCGGCCGGTCGAACAATTGCCCGAGCGAGAGGAGGAGGCCGTGGATCATTGCGCTATGCTTTGCCCGCCACTAGGGCGTCCGCGCAACCCTGTCGGAGCTTCCACCTTGACCACCACGCATGACGTCGTCGCAATCGGCAACGCGATCGTCGATATTCTCGCCCAGGCCGAAGACAGCTTCATCGAGGAGATCGGCGTCGCCAAGGGCTCGATGCAATTGATGTTCTCGCCCGAGGAAGCCGACGCGCTTTATGCCAAGATGGGGCCGGGCCGCGAGGTCTCGGGCGGCTCTGCGGCGAACACCGTCGCCGGGATCGCTGCGCTCGGCGGCAAATGCGCGTTCATCGGGCAGGTGGCGGACGACCAGCTCGGCACCGTCTTCGCGCACGACATCCGCGCCGCGGGCGTCGATTTCGACACCGCGGTCCGCCCGGGCCAGCCGACCACCGCGCGCTGCCTGATCTTCGTCACGCCCGACGGTCAGCGCACGATGAACACCTTTCTCGGCGCCTCGCAGTTCCTGCCGGCAGCGGCGCTCGACGAGCAATTGATCGCGGGCGGCGCGATCCTTTATCTCGAAGGCTATCTCTGGGATCCCGAGGAGCCGCGCGCGGCGATGCGCAAGGCGATCGACATCGCCCGGGCCAACGGACGGAAGGTGGCGTTCACCCTCTCCGACGTATTCTGCATCTCGCGGCACGGCGACGATTTCCGCAAGCTGATCGAGGACGGGCTGATCGACATCCTGTTCGCCAACGAAAACGAGCTGCTTGCCTTGTGCGAACACGAGGATTTCGAGTCGGCAGTCGCGCATATCCACGGGAAGGTGCCGCTGCTCGTCGTCACGCGCAGCGAAAAGGGCGCAATGGCACTGCAGGGTTCGGAACGCGTCGAGGTTCCGGCCGAGCCGATCGCCAAGCTGGTCGACACCACCGGCGCGGGCGACATGTTCGCCGCAGGCTTCCTGTTCGGCCAGGCGCAGGGCCGCGGGCTCGAGGAGTCGCTGCGGCTCGGCGCGATCTGCGCGGCGGAGATCATCCAGCATTACGGTGCGCGCGCCGAAGCGGACCTCAAGGCGCTGGCGGAGCAATCGGTCAGGCCGTAAGGCCGGCATCCGCAGCAGGGCGCAACTTTAACGTTCACGCAACTTAGCCTATGTTAGCGCTGCCTCGGGGAAGATTCGAGGCCGGACTTGCTGCGACGGATACCGCCGAGCCAGGTGAAGATCGGGATGTACATCCACGGGTTCGAAGGCTCGTGGTTCAGCCATCCGTTCTGGCGCACGCGTTTCCTGCTCGAGCGGCCCGAAGATCTGGCGGCGGTGCTCGCCAGTGAAGTGCAGGCGGTGGTGATCGATGTCGAGCGCGGGCTAGCGCCTTCTACACCGGAGCCGCGTGCGGTTCCGCGCGCGTCTATCGCCACGCCGGCCGCGCATAGTGTGCCGGTCACGCCGCGCGATATCGCCAAAGCCGACCGCGAGGCCGCCAAAAAGACGATCGCTCGCAGCAAGCGCGCAGTGCAGGGCGTGTTCGACAGTGCGCGGTTCGGCCAGACGATCGACACCGCTTCAGTGGAGCCGGTCGTCGCCGATATATCGGACGCCGTCGATCGCAACCCGGCGATGTTCATCGACATGGCGCGGCTCAAGTCGAAGGACGAATATACCTATCTCCACTCGGTCGCGGTCTGCGCGCTGATGGTCAATCTCGCGCGCCAGCTTGGTCTGGACGAGACGGGCGTTCGCTCCATGGGGCTCGCCGGATTGCTCCACGACGTCGGCAAGATGGCGGTGCCCGAGGCCGTCCTCAACAAGCCCGGCCCCCTCGACGACGCTGAGTTCGCGCTGATCCGGGCGCATCCGCAACAGGGCCATGCCATGCTCGAAAAGGGCGAGGGCGTGACTCAGGAAGTGCTCGACGTCAGCCTGCTCCATCACGAGAAGATCGACGGCTCGGGCTATCCGTTCGGGCTGAACGGCGACGCTATCAGCCTCGCCGCCCGCATGGGTGCGATCTGCGATGTCTATGACGCGCTGACCTCGGACCGCGCCTACAAGCAGGGCTGGACGCCGCTCAAGGCTGCGACCGAGATGTACGGCTGGGAAGGCCATTTCGACCGCGAATTGCTGTTCAAGTTCTTCCGCAGCATCGGTGTCGTACCGCCCGGATTGCTCGTGCGGATGCGCTCGAACCGCCTCGGCATCGTGCTTCCCGACGGCGCGAAGGAGGAGCGCAGCAAGGTTCGCATCTTCCACTGCGCGGTCGAAAAGTCCCCGCTCACGCTCGAGGATGTTTTCCTGTCGAGCTCGGGCGGCGCGGACCATATCGTCAGCGAGGAAGACCCGGCGCGCTGGGGTTTCGACTGGCAGGCGCTGTCCCAGAAGCTGATCGCCGGCGGCGCTGCGCGGGCCTGAGACAGGGTACGGCGGGCAAGATGGCAGTCAACCATCCCTGACTGGGACCGCTGACCGGCGGCCTTGAGCACTCGTCCATCCTCCCCCGTCAGGGGGAGGATCAAAACGATGCTACCTGCTCGTCTCGGCCTCTTCCCGCGCCACTTCGCGCCAGCCGATGTCGCGGCGGCAGAAGCCGGTGGGGAAGTCGATCGCATCGACTGCTTGATAGGCTGCGGCCTGGGCCGAGCGGACTGAACTACCGCGCGCCGTGACGGCCAGCACGCGGCCGCCGCTTGCCACCAAGGCGGCGCCATCGCGCCGGGTGCCTGCGTGGAACACCTTCGCCCCGGTCGCTTCCGCGGCGTCGATCCCGCGGATCGCGCCACCCGTTTGAGGCGTGCCCGGATAGCCGTGCGCCGCCATCACCACCGTCAGCGCAGTGTCGGTCGAGAAGGCAGGATCGGCACGACCGGCGAGTTCGCCCCTGGCCGTCGCGACCATCAGCTCGAGCAGATCGCCCTCGAAGCGCAGCATCAGCACCTGACACTCGGGGTCGCCGAAACGCGCATTATACTCGATCAGCTTGGGGCCGTGCGTGGTCAGCATCAGCCCGGCATAGAGCACGCCCGAATAAGGTGAGCCTGTCCGGGCAAGCGCTTCGACCGTCGGCCGGATGATCGTGTCGATCGCCTGCCGTTCGAGTTCGGGAGCCAGCACCGGCGCGGGGCTGTAGGCGCCCATTCCGCCGGTGTTCGGGCCGGTGTCGCCGTCGCCGACCCTTTTGTGATCCTGGGCCGAGCCGAACGGGAGCAAGGTCGTGCCGTCGGTCAGCACGAACAGGCTGGCTTCCTCGCCCTCGAGAAACTCCTCGATCACGGCGCTGGCGCCGGGCAAGGCGAAGATCGCGCGGATCGCTTCTTCGGCTTCGTCACGCGACATCGCCACGGTGACGCCTTTGCCCGCGGCAAGCCCGTCGGCCTTGATGACCACCGGCAGCGCGAAATCTTCGAGGCTGGCCAGCGCGCCGTCGCGGCTCTCGACCCGCACATAGCCGGCGGTCGGAATATTTTCGCGCGCGCACAGATCCTTGGTGAAGCCCTTCGAACCCTCGAGCTGCGCTGCGGCCTTGTTGGGGCCGAACACCCCGATACCCATGGTGCGCAGATTGTCGCCGAGCCCTTCGACCAAGGGCGCTTCGGGCCCGATCACCACGAAGCCGATCGAATGGCGAATGCAAAAATCGATCACCGCGCGGTGGTCCGATAGCGCAATATCGGCCAGTTCGGCGTGCTCGGCTATTCCCGGATTGCCCGGCGCGGCGTAGAGCCTCGTGAGCAGCGGCGATTGTGCGAGCTTCCACGCAAGCGCATGTTCACGCCCCCCCGAACCCAGCAACAGGACGTTCATGCCCGACCCCTTTTTCGATACGCCAGCCCGGCTCGTAGCCGAGCAAATGCCGGGCGACAACGCACCGGCGATGAGCGTCAGCGAGCTGTCGTCGGCGCTCAAGCGGATGGTCGAGGGCGAGTTCGGCCATGTCCGCCTGCGTGGCGAGATTTCGGGCTGGAAGCGCGCCGCATCGGGCCACGCCTATCTGTGCCTCAAGGATGCCGACGCCGTGATCGACGGGGTGATATGGCGCGGCGCGGCGAGCGCCTTGCCCTTCGCGGCGCAGGACGGGATCGAAGTGATCGCGACCGGCAAGCTCACCACCTATCCCGGCCGCTCCAAATACCAGATCGTCATCGAGCGGATGGAGCTTGCCGGCGAGGGCGCGCTGATGGCGCTGTTCGAGAAACTGAAGGCGAAGCTTGCCGGCGAGGGACTGTTCGATCGCGAGCGCAAGAAGCCGCTGCCTTATATGCCGCGCACGATCGGCGTGGTCACTTCGCCGACCGGCGCGGTGATCCGCGACATCCTTCACCGGCTGGAAGACCGGTTCCCGAGCCATGTGCTGGTCTGGCCGGTCAAGGTGCAGGGTGAGGGTGCCGCAGCCGAAATCGCGGCAGCGGTGCGCGGGTTCGAGGCACTGCCTGCCGACGGTCCGGTGCGACGGCCCGATCTGCTGATCGTCGCACGCGGCGGCGGTTCGATCGAGGATCTCTGGGCGTTCAACGAGGAAGTCGTGGTCCGCGCAGTGGCGGCGTGCAGCATCCCGGTGATCTCGGCGGTCGGGCACGAGACCGATACCAGCCTGTGCGACTTCGCCGCCGACCTCCGCGCGCCGACACCGACCGCCGCTGCCGAAATCGCAGTGCCGGTGCTGGCCGACGTGCGGCACACCGTCGCCACGCTGGCGCATCGCACCGAACGCTGCGTTCGCCGCTATCATGAGCGTGCCGGCGAGCGGCTCGAGGCGCTGGTGCGGGTGCTGCCGCGCCGCGATGCGCTGCTCGGTCCGCAGCGGCAGAAGATGGACGATCTCGCCGGCCGTCTCGATCGCGCGCTCGAGCGGCGGGTGACGCTTGCCCGGGCGCGGCTGGATCGCGACGCGGGCGCGCTGCGGCCGGCGGTGCTTGACCAGCTCGTTGCGGCTGCGAAGCACCGCCTCGACGGCGCTTCGCGACTGCTCGACAGCGTCAATCCGGACAATCTGCTCCAGCGTGGCTATGTCCGGGTGGGCGCCAAGGCGACCGGCAAGGTCGTCACCACCGTCGCCGAAGCGCAGGCAGCAGGAGCGATTACGCTGCAGTTCAGGGATGGACCGGTAGATGCCCGGGTTGAGCGCGCCGGCAGCAAATCCTACACTGCCGCCAAGCCCGAGCAGCCGAGCCTGCTGTGAACCAGACGCCCAACCGGGAGACGCCGCCATGCTGATGTCCAACACCGCCCGCGCCGCAAGGCTGCATTACATGGCCAACGGCTTCCGCGTGCTCGCGCCTGGCGATCACGTCGTCTGCGCGGTGAGCGGCGAGCGTATCCCGCTCGAGACGCTGCGCTACTGGAGCGTTGAGCGGCAGGAACCCTATGCGGCCGCTGAACATGCGGCCAAGGCCCTGCACGGAAAATGAAATTCTCGCCTTTCGTCGCCGCCGCGATTGCGGTGGGGCTGCTCGGCAGCGCGGCGAACGGCAATCAGAGCCGGCCTGCTGCCGTGCAGGCCGATCGCTTCGCGCTCAGTGGGCAGCTGGTGCAAGGCGGACTGGCAATCGGCGTTGCGCCACGCGGGACGACCCTGCTCAGCCTGAATGGCAATCCGGTCGACATCGCTCCGGATCGCCGGTTTCTCATCGCTTTCGACCGTGACGCGCCGGCCACGGCAATTCTCGCCGCGCGGCTCGGAAACGGCAGCGAAATCCGCCAGCCACTGACGATCGCCCCGCGGGCATGGGACATTTCGCGGCTGAACACGCTGCCGAAATATCCTGTACCCCGCCCCGAATTCGAACGTGCGCGGCCTGCCGAACTGGCCCAGATCAACGCCGCACGCGCGTTGCGGAGCGATTCACAGGGCTGGCGACAGACTTTCCTTTGGCCGGTGACCGGACGCATCTCGACGCTGTTCGGGTCGCAGCGCATCTATCGCGGCGAGCCCGGTGCCTATCATTCGGGAATCGACATCGCCCGCCCGACCGGGACCGTCGTGCTGGCCCCGGCGGACGGAGTCGTGGTGCTCGCCGCCGCCACTCCGTTCACGCTCGAGGGCAATCTGCTGATGATCGATCACGGCATGGGGCTCAACACGGCATTCATGCATCTTTCGCGGATCGACGTGAAGCTCGGCCAGCAGGTGCGGCGCGGGCAGCCGGTCGGTGCAGTGGGGCGAACCGGCCGCGCAACGGGACCGCATTTGCACTGGAGCCTGAAGTGGCGCGACGCGCGCATTGACCCGTTGTTAATCGCCGGACCGATGCCCGTCGCGGATTGATGCGGATGTTGCGTCGCGCTGCAGCATAACTTTTGTGCAGAGCAGGATGACTCTGCGCAACAATCGAACTCCACCTGTGTCTTTTTGGTTACACGGCGCTAGAACGCGGCGGGCTGAGCCCAATGCGTGCTTTACACGGGCAAAGCGCCGCTTCATCCCACCGTCCAAGCTTCGACCTTTGCACGCGCACAGTGCGGCAAGCGGAGCGGGGAGACATACCGGCCGCCGGTCCCGGAGACCTGGCCGGAAGTAAGCGAGGGATCAGCATGAAGAAAACCACTATTGCACGCGGATTGCGCGGCGGCACTGCGCTGTCGGCACTTGCGCTGGCAGGCGCGCTGTTCGCTGCGCCGGCCTTTGCGCAGACCAACGACACGCCTGCAGCCGGGCCGATCGAGGGCCAAGCCACCGAGGATCAGGCGACGCAGCAGGGCGACATCGTCGTCACCGGTTCGCGTATTCCGCAGGCCAACATCACGTCGACCGCTCCGGTCACCGTCGTCGGCGCCGAGGACGTCAAGCTGCAGGGCACGACCCGCGTCGAAGATCTGCTGAACTCGCTGCCGGCGGTGTTCGCCAGCCAGGCCTCGTCGTTGTCGAACGGCGCGACCGGCGCCGCCACGGTCGACCTTCGCGGTCTCGGCTCGACCCGCACGCTCAGCCTCGTCAACGGCCGGCGCCTGCTGCCGGGTGACCCGAGCCCGACCAGCGGTTCGGCTGCCGACATCAACATCATCCCCGCCTCGCTGCTCAAGCGCGTCGAAGTGCTGACCGGCGGTGCATCGTCGACCTACGGCGCCGACGCGGTCGCTGGCGTCGTCAACTTCATCATCGATACCGATTTCGAAGGCGTGCGGATCGACGGCCAGTACAGCGTCTATCAGCACAACAACCGCAATTCGCTTACGCCGCCGCTGCTCAATGCGCAGCAGGCGCTGGGCCGCGCCGGCTATGGCTACCCGACGAGCAACGTCGTCGACGGCGGTGCGTTCGACGGGACCTTCGCGGTCGGCACCAGCTTTGGCGGCGACGATCGCGGCCATGCGATGGCCTATTTCGGCTATCGCAACGTCAAGGCAGTGACCCAGTCCCGCCGCGACTACAGCGCCTGCACGATCCAGAACAGCGGCGCCGGCGCCCCGCAATGCGGCGGCTCGGCGACTTCGGCCGAGGGTAACGCGCTCGTGTTCGATGGCGGCACCTCGACCTTCTACACCTTCCAGCCGGGCGGCGGCTTCGCGAACACCGCGACGCGCTACAACTTCGCGCCGACCAACTATTTCCAGCGTCCGGACGAGCGCTACACCGCGGGCGTCTTCGCGAATTACGAAGTCGACGAGGCATTCAAGCCCTATCTCGAATTCCAGTTCATGGACGACCGCACCGTCGCGCAGATCGCGCCGTCGGGCGATTTCGGCAACACGCTGACCGTCAACTGCACCAACCCGCTGATGTCGGCGGCACAGCGCGCCGTGATCTGCGACGGCGAGAACCTGATCAACGGCTTCCTCGGCAACTTCCCGCTGGCGGCAGGTGCGCCGTACAACCCGAATCCGGGCGCCGCGCCGATCAACTTCTTCGATTCGCGCACCGGTCTGCCGTACAACCTCGCCTATCTCCAGGTGCTGCGCCGCAACGTCGAAGGTGGTCCGCGTCAGGCCGACCTCCAGCACACCAACTATCGCGGCGTGATCGGCGCCAAGGGCGATCTCGGTGAGCAATGGTCGTACGACGCCTATTACCAGTTCGGCCGGGTCAAGTACTCGCAGGTCTATTCGAACGAGTTCTCGGTCGCACGTCTGACCCGCGCGCTCGACGTCGTCGACGATCCGCGGACGCCCGGCGTGGTCGATCCCGTTTGCCGCTCCGTCCTCGACGGCACCGACACCAATTGCGTGCCGTACAACATCTTCGCCGGCGCCGGCGGGGTGAGCCCGGCCGCGGTGAACTATCTGTCGGCTACCGGTTTCCAGCAGGGCCAGACCACCGAGCAGGTGGCGAACATCTCGTTCACCGGCCAGCTTGGCGGCTACGGGATCCAGACGCCGTGGGCGAGCGAGGGCGTGGGCGTCAACATCGGTGCCGAGTGGCGCAAGACCGAGCTCGAGCTGCAGACCGACAATGCCTTCCAGACCGGCGATCTGACCGGCCAGGGCGGCGCGACCTTGCCGATCTCGGGCAATTTCCGCGTGTTCGAAGTGTTCGGCGAGACCCAGATCCCGCTGGTGCAGGACAACTTCGTCGACCTGCTCGCGCTCAATGCCGGCTATCGTCACTCGTCGTACAAGACGAGCGCCGATCGCAGCTACGATACCGACACCTACAAGGTCGGTGTCGACTTCGCGCCGATCAAGGATATCCGCTTCCGCGGTACCTATAACCGGGCCGTCCGTGCGCCGAACATCCAGGAGCTGTTCGCGACTGCGACGGTAGGCCTGAACGGATCGGAGGATCCCTGCGCCGATGTGACGGTGACGGCGACCAACTATGGCTGCATCGCACAAGGTCTCGGCGTCGGCCGCAGCACTCCGGGCAATCCGGCAGGCCAGTATAACGGCCTGATCGGCGGTAACCAGGATCTGCAGCCGGAAAAGGCGACGACCAAAACCGTCGGCGTGGTCTTCCAGCCGACCTTCGCACCGCGCTTTGCCCTGACTGTCGATTACTTCGACATCAAGATCGAGGACGCGATCCGCTCGTTCGGCCAGGATTCGATCCTTGCTGACTGCACCAACAATGCGACCGCCAGCTTCACGCCGGCATCGTGCGCGCTGGTGCATCGCGACGCTGCCGGCTCGCTGTGGCTCACGCCGGGCGGTTACGTCAGCGATCTACCGAACAACGTCGGTGAACTGCAGACCAAGGGTATCGAAGTCGGAGCGTCCTATTCGACGCAGTTCTTCGGTCTCGGCCGCCTCTCGCTGAACATGAACGGTACCTGGGTCGACAGCTACCGGGTCGATAACGGCCTGACCACGCCTTATGATTGCGCCGGTCTCTACGGCCCGACCTGCAGCGTCGGCGGCACCACCAACTCGGGCTCGCCGATCCCCGAATGGCGCCACAAGCTGCGCGCCACGCTCCAGATGGACGGCGGAGTCGGCCTGTCGGTGCAATGGCGTCACATCGGCCCGATCCATGCCGAGACGACGACCGACCAGGAGAGCCTCGCAGGCGACTTCAACTTCAACCCGGGCCTGCGCCTGAAGGCTTTCAACTATATCGATCTGGCGACGAGCTTCTCGATCGGCGACGCCTACACCTTCCGTCTCGGTGTCAACAATCTGTTCGACCTCGAGCCGCCGCTGGTGACCTCGGGCAACGCCTCGCGTGGGGGTTCGAACCTCTGCCCGACGGGTCCGTGCAACGGCAACACCTATCCGGCGACCTATGACGCGCTGGGCCGCTACCTGTTCGCAGGTATCACCCTGAACTTCTAAGTTCCGGAAAGACGCAGAATCGGGGCGGTCGGCGCGAGCCGGCCGCCCCTTTTCGTGCGCGGCTTGCGCCAGCCGCGTCTGCAGGTTCATAGCTGCCCTATGACCAACGCACCCACGCTGGACCCGACAACGGCGGAGGCGCTTCGCGAAGCGGTGCGCGCCGCTCAAGGCGGAGACCTTGGCCGCGCGCGAACGCTCGCCGAGGGCGCCGTCGCGCGCAGCGCCGATCCGGCACCGCTGCACGCCTTTCTGGGAATGCTGTCGGCGCGGGCTGGCGACCTCGCGGCGGCTGCGGGCCAGCTTCGCCTCGCGCATCGTGCGCGCCCTGACGACATCACGATGGCCTGCAACCTGATCGCGGTACTGATCGATCTGGGCGATCACGCGGCTGCGCTCGATGTCGCGACGCTGGAACGGGCCGCTGCAGATCCCACGCTACGCGTGGCCCGCTACCGCGGCTTTCTCGCGCAGTCGCTCGAGCGGTTCGACGAAGCGGCGGAGGCCTATGACTTCGTCGTCGCACGGGCTCCGCGAGATTTCGAGAGCTGGAACAATCTCGGCAACGCCCGGTCGGCGCTGGGCGATTTCGACGCCAGTATCGCTGCGCTCGAACATGCCGTTGCCCTCGATCCGCGCGCCGCGCCGACGCGTATCAACCTCGCGGCGGCATTGCGCACCGCCGGACGGTCCGGCGACGCGGAAGCCGTGCTGCGCGCGGCGGCGATGGAATTCCCGGGCGATGCGCGCGTGCTCCACGAACTCTATCTTCTGCTGAAGGCCGAGGGGCGCGACGCCGCGGCGCTCCCGATCCTCGAGGACGCGGCGCGATATGATCCGGCCGACGCGGCCATGCAGTTCGAGCTTGGCGTCGAATATGGTGCGATGCTCGACACGGCGAGGGCGGAAGCCGCCTATCTGCGCGCGCTCGAATTGGATCCGCGCTCGCGCGACGCCTATATCGCTCTCGCGATCCACTATGAACACACCAATCGCGAAGAAGCGCTCGCACCGCTGATCGCGCGTGCGGAAATGAACCACATCGACATTGGTACGCTCAGTTTCCTGCGGGCCTTCGAGCATCGCCGCGCGAAAAGGTTCGAGGCGGGGCTGGAAGCCCTCGCACTGGTGCCGGCCGAGCTGGAGCCCGAACGTACCGCGCATCTGCATGCCACCCTGCTCGATCGATTGGGCCGGTCGAACGAAGCCTTTAAATGGTTCGAGGAAACCGCGCGCCGGCATGCGGCGAACCCCGGCGCGCCGCTCGAACGGGCTGCCGAACTGCGCAGCGAGCTGCGCGGCGAACTAACGACGATGACGCCCGAATGGGTCGCCGGGTGGACGCGCGAGGTGCCCCCGCCCGAACAGCCCGCGCCGGTCTTCCTCGTCGGTTTTCCCCGCTCGGGCACCACCTTGCTCGACACCATCCTGATGGGGCACCCGGGCACGATCGTGCTGGAGGAAAAGCCGGCGCTCAATATCGTCGGCGAAGCGATTGGTGGGCTGGCAAAGCTCGCGACGATGGATGCCGAGGCGATCGTCGCGGCGCGTGCGCATTATTTCGAGCAAGTGGAAAAGATCACACCGCTCCCGCCGGGGCAGATGTTGATCGACAAGTCGCCGCTGTTCCTCAGCAAGGTGCCACTGATCAAGCGGCTATTCCCCGACGCGCGCTTCATCCTCGCGCTTCGTCATCCGTGCGACGTCCTGCTCAGCTGCTTCATGAGCAACTTCCGGCTCAATCGCGCGATGTCCAATTTCCTTCGGCTCGAGGATGCGGCGGAATTCTACGATCTCAGCTTCAGCCATTGGGAGCGGGCGAACGCGTTGTTCGCCGTCGAGGCGCATTCGATCGTCTACGAACGCCTGATCGAGGACGTCGAGGCCGAGGTCCGACCGCTGTTCGACTGGCTGGAGCTCGAATGGAATCCGGAGGCGCTCGACCACACACGGACTGCGCGCGCCCGCGGTCTGATCACCACCGCAAGCTACGCGCAGGTGACCGAGCCGATCTACAAGCGCGCGGCAGGCCGTTGGCATCGTTACCGTGCCCATCTTGAGCCGGTGCTGCCCGTCCTCGCGCCTTGGGTGGAGAAGTTCGGCTATACTTTGTGAGTGCTGGACTCAGCCGCGGATCACGATCAAACTCGGCGGGTGTTGCCGCACCTGGGCGGCGTTGTGTTGGAAAGCGTCTCATGATCCGAACTGCTGCAGCCGCGATCGTCGCGGCATCGCTGGTCTTATTGAGCGTCGCTCCGGCGACGGCGCAGGATGGGTCGAAGCCCAAGAAGCGCGACCCGAACGAGATCGTCTGCAAGAAGGAGGAAGTGCTGGGCAGCCGCCTCCAGACGCGCAAGGTGTGCATGAGCCGCGCCGAATGGGCCGAGCAGCGCGCGCTCGACCGCCAGAATGTCGAGCGCTCGCAAACCAGTTCGTGTCAGCGCCAGGCGGGCTGCTGACAGGCGCGCCTTTCAGGCGCGCCTGTCTACATTCCGCCGCGGACCGGCAGCGGATCGTGGCTACGCCACGCTGAGGCGCAGCGCGCCGTCGCCTTCGTCGATGTGCACCGTCGCGCCGTCCTTGACCTCGCCGCGCAGGATCAGGTCCGCGAGCGGATCCTGCAGATAGCGCTGGACCGCGCGCTTGAGCGGTCGCGCGCCATAGACCGGATCATAGCCCACCCGCCCGAGCCACGCGCGCGCGGCGTCGGTGAGATCGAGCTTCACCTTGCGATCGGCGAGCAATTTGCCGACCCGGCCGACCTGGATGTCGACGATCGGCGCCATATGCTCGGCCGCGAGCCGGTGGAACAGGATGATCTCGTCGAGCCGGTTGAGGAATTCGGGGCGGAAATGCGCGCGGACGATCTCCATCACCTGCGGCTCGACGTCCTCGACCTTCTGCCCGTCAGCCAGATTGGTGAGGAATTGCGACCCGAGGTTCGAGGTCAGGATCACGATCGTGTTCGAGAAGTCGACCGTGCGGCCCTGACCGTCGGTCAGCCGCCCGTCGTCGAGCACTTGCAGCAGCACGTTGAACACGTCGCTATGCGCCTTCTCGACTTCGTCGAACAGCACGACCTGATAGGGCCGTCGCCGCACCGCCTCGGTCAGCACGCCGCCTTCCTCATAGCCGACATAGCCGGGAGGCGCGCCGAGCAGCCGCGCGACTGAATGCTTCTCCATGAACTCGCTCATGTCGATGCGGACCATCGCGTTCGGGTCGTCGAACAGGAATTCGGCGAGCGCCTTGGTCAGCTCGGTCTTGCCGACGCCGGTCGGCCCGAGGAACAGGAACGAGCCGAGCGGGCGATTGGGGTCCTGCAGCCCGGCGCGCGAACGGCGCACCGCTGTCGAGACGGCCTTGACGGCGTCGGACTGGCCGATGACGCGCTTGCCGAGCTGCTCCTCCATATGGAGCAGCTTCTCGCGCTCGCCCTCAAGCATCTTGTCGACCGGGATTCCGGTCCAGCGCGCGACCACCGCGGCGATGTCCTCGCTGGTGACTTCCTCACGCAGCATCGCGTTGCCGGTCTGCTGCTGCGCTTCCTCCAGCTGCTTGGTGAGCGCGGGGATCGTACCGTAATTGAGCTCGGCCATCTTGCCGAGATCGCCGGCGCGCTGCGCCCGGTCGAGCTCGAGCTTGGCGGCGTCGAGCTGCTCCTTGAGCCGTGATTCGGCGTTGATCTTGTCCTTCTCGGCCTGCCAGCGCGCAGTCAGCTCGGCCGATTGCTGCTCGAGATTGGCAAGCTCGGCCTCGAGCGTGGCGAGCCGGTCCTTCGACGCCGCATCGGTCTCCTTCCTGAGCGCCTCCCGCTCGATCTTGAGCTGGATGATCCGCCGGTCGAGCGTCTCGATCTCCTCGGGCTTGGACTCGACTTCCATGCGGATCCGCGACGCGGCCTCGTCCATCAGATCGATCGCCTTGTCGGGCAGGAAGCGATCGGTGATGTAGCGGTTGGACAAGGTCGCGGCGCTGACGATCGCGCCGTCGGTGATGCGAACGCCATGGTGCAGCTCGTACTTTTCCTTCAATCCGCGGAGGATCGAGATCGTGTCTTCGACCGTCGGTTCGCCGACGAACACCGGCTGGAAGCGCCGTTGCAGCGCCGGGTCCTTCTCGACATACTTCCGGTACTCGTCGAGTGTGGTCGCGCCGATGCAGTGGAGCTCGCCGCGGGCGAGCGCAGGCTTGAGCAGATTGCCCGCGTCCATCGCGCCCTCGGTCTTTCCGGCGCCGATCAGCTGGTGCATCTCGTCGATGAACAGGATGATGTCGCCTTCGCCGGCTTTCACTTCGTCGAGCACGCCCTTCAGCCGCTCCTCGAATTCGCCGCGATATTTCGCCCCCGCGATCAGGCTGCCCATGTCGAGTGACATCAAGGTGCGGTTCTTGAGGTTATCGGGCACGTCACCATTGGCGATGCGCAGCGCCAGCCCCTCGGCGATGGCGGTCTTGCCGACGCCGGGCTCGCCGATCAGCACGGGATTGTTCTTGGTGCGGCGGGCAAGGATCTGGATCGTGCGGCGGATCTCCTCGTCGCGGCCGATCACCGGATCAAGCTTGCCGTCACGCGCCGCCTGGGTCAGGTCGCGCGCGAACTTCTTGAGCGCGTCATAGCGGTCCTCGGCGCCGGCGGTATCGGCGGTCTTGCCCTTGCGCAGCTGATTGATCGCGGCGTTGAGCGCCTCGGGCTTCACCCCGGCGGCGGCGAGCGCCTTGCCGGCGGCGGTGGTGGTGGCGAGGGTGAGCGCGAGCAGCAATCGCTCGACGGTGACGAAGCTGTCGCCGGCCTTGGTCGCGACCTGCTCGGCCGAATCGAGCACGCGCACCGCATCATTGTCGAGCCCCGGCGTCTGTTGTGCGCCGCCCCCCGACACCGCGGGGATCTTGGCGAGTGCCGCATCGGTTTCCGCAAGCGCGCGCTTCGCGTCTCCGCCGGCGGCGCCGATCAGACCGCTCGCCATCCCCTGGTCGTCTTCGAGCAGCGCCTTGAGCAGGTGCTCGGGCGCGATCCGCTGATGGCTCATCCGGATCGCGACGGTCTGCGCCGACTGGAGGAAGCCCTTGGCGCGGTCGGTGAATTTCTCGAGGTTCATGCTGGCCCCTGTTGGTTACGGCCGCGATGTAGTGTTGCTATTGTGCAACACAAGGCTCGATGCGCTATTTCCCGGCTGGCGCCGTGGCGCCCGCGATTGGCCCGGCGCAAAGCGATCGCCGAATTCGTCGCCCTGATACCAATGCGGCGGTTCGGGCGCGTCGGCCACCTCGCGCGCGATCCAGTAATTGAGCCGCGCGAACTTGGCGCCGGCCTCCCAGTTGAACGGCAGATCGAGCTGATCCGAGGGCTGGTGGTAATTGTTCGCAAGGAAATCGCGGAACGCCTTCTCGCCGCCGTTCGCGAAACCGGTCATCAGGAAAATCGACGGCACCCCCGCCTTGACGAAGTTGTAGTGATCCGAGCGGACGAAGAACTGTTCCTCGGGCATCGGATCGGGCGAGACGCTCACGCCCATCCACGCGCCGGCTCGGGCGACGATCTCGCCCATCGTCGAATGCTCGCCTCCGAACGCGATGACGTCCTGGAAATCGTAGAGCAGGATCGGCATGTCGAGATTGACGTCGGCGACGAGCCGGCCGCTGCCGGTCACCGGATGCTGCGCGAGATAGCTCGAGCCGAGCAGTCCATCCTCCTCGGCGGTGAGCGCGACGAACAGGATCGAGCGCTTCGGCCGGTCCTTGCTCTGCGCGAAGGCGCGCGCCGCCTCGAGCATCGTCGCGACGCCCGCGGCATTGTCCATAGCGCCGTTGTGGATTTTGTCCCCGGGCAGATGCGGATCGACGCCGACATGGTCGAGGTGCGCGCTCAGCACGACATATTGATCGGCCAGCGCCGGGTCCGATCCGCGCAACACGCCGATCACATTGGGGCTGCGATAAGCCTTTACCTTGCTGGTGCGCGTCAGCGTCGCGCGTTGCTTGAGCGCGAAGCCTTTGATCTTTGCTTTGGGCACTGCCGCCGCTGCGAACAACTGCGCGACCCGCGTGCCGGACCCCGCGAACAATGCCTTTGCCGCAGCCTCGTCGAGATAGGCGCCGATCCGCACTCCGGGATCTAAGCCCTCGGGAAAACCTTCCGGGCTGAGCCACTTCGTCGTGTCTCCGAGCAGCGTGTCCGATGCGTAACGCCATTGCCGTTCCTCGTCCGGCGCCACGATGTAGAGAATGCCGATGGCGCCGTGCTTCGCGGCGATCACCCCGCGATCCTTGTTCATCCGCGCGGCAACGGGTGCGGGAAGGCCTTTGGGCGTGCCGAGCAGCATGACCGCGAACTTGCCCCGCAGATCGAGCCCGGCATAGTCGTCATAGCCAAGATCGGACGCCTCAAGCCCATAGCCGACGAACACTGTTTCGCCGGCCACGATCTGGGCGCCGGTGCCGAAGCGGGGAGACGGCGCGATCAGCACGTCGGTGCCGTTGGCGAAGCTGCGCGCCCCGATATGCAGCGAGGCGGGATGGCGCGCGTCAAGGCCGTATTCGGCGAGTGACACCTGCTGGAACCAGCTCTTGTCCGGGCCGCCGGGCTCGAGCCCAAGCCCGGCGAATTGCATCGCAACGTAGCGTGCGGCTGCCTCGTGCCCCGGCGTGCCGGCGTCGCGCCCCTCGAGCCGGTCGTCGGCGAGGAAGGTGACGTGCTTGCGGACCTCGGCAGCGCTGAATTGCGGCTCGTCGCGTGCCGGCTGTGCGGCAAGCGGCGTGGTGGCGAGCAGCAGCCCGGCGAGGAGCATCGGAACACGCATGTGCGGAGGTCTTTCGTCAGGTGTGTGCTCGTCTAGGCTAATCGAAAAGCGGTCACCTGCAAGCCGCGCCGGATTCGGTTGCAGCGGTTACTGTCCACGCTATGTTCGGCGCCGATATCGATGCTCCCCGGGGAAATCACCGCCATGAAGTCGTTTCTGATGTACTGCAGTGCAGCCACCATCGCGCTCGCCGCCGCCGCCGCGCCGGTGGCTGCGCAACAGGCGACACCTGCAGCCGCCGCGAAGCCGGTGCCGGTCGCCGAACTCGTCAAGCGTGTCGATATCCCCTATGAGGAGTTCACCCTCAAGAACGGCCTGCGCGTGATCGTCCATACCGACCGCAAGGCGCCGATCGTCGCGGTATCGACCTGGTACGATGTCGGTTCGAAGCACGAGCCGCAGGGCAAGACCGGCTTCGCGCATCTGTTCGAGCATCTGATGTTCAATGGCTCGGAGAACGCCCCCGGCGACTTTTTCGAGCCGCTCAAGCAGGTCGGCGCGACCGACTTCAACGGCACCACCAGCTTCGACCGCACCAATTATTTCGAGACGGTGCCGCGCCCGGCGCTGGATCGCGCCTTGTTCCTCGAGAGCGACCGCATGGGCTATCTGCTCGGCGCGATCACCCAGGATGTGCTCGACGAACAGCGCGGCGTCGTCCAGAACGAGAAGCGGCAGGGCGACAACCAGCCCTACGGCCTCGTTTATTACAAATTGCTCGAGGAGCTGCTCGCCGGCAGCCCTTACGGCCATAACGTGATCGGCTCGATGGCCGATCTCGACGCCGCCAGCCTCGATGACGTCAAGAACTGGTTCCGCTCGCACTACGGGCCGAACAATGCCGTGCTCGTCCTCGCCGGCGACGTCGATGCGAAAGAGGCGCGGCCGCTGGTCGACAAATATTTCGGAGCTATCCCGGCGGGCCCGAAGAGCAATCTGCCGCAAGTCACCGTGCCGACCCTGCCGCAGTCCAAGACCGTGGTGATGAAGGACCGCGTCGCGGCGACGATGATCCTGCGCAGCTGGGCGGTACCCGGACTCAACGACCCCGAATCGGTGCCGCTCGACGTGTTCGGCGACGTGCTAGGCGGCCTTGCCAGCTCGCGGCTCGACAACGCCTTGGTGCGCAAGGAAAAGCTCGCGGTACAGGTTTCTGCCGGCATCCAGTCGATGGCGCAGCTCGGCATCTTTCAGGTCCAGGCGATCGTGAAGCCGGGTGTCGATGCCAATCTCGTGGCCAAGCGGCTCGACGAGATCGTCGCCGATCTGATCAAGAACGGTCCGACCGCCGACGAGGTTCAGCGCGTCGCCACCACCGCAGTGTCGGGGCGCATCTCGGGGCTCGAAGCAGTCGGGGGCTTCGGCGGCAAGGCCGTCGCACTGGCCTCGGGCGAACTCTATTCGAACGATCCGGGCTTCTTCAAAAAGCAGCTCGAGGAGACTGCGCGCGTGACTCCCGTGCAGGTGCAGGCCGCCGGTCGCAAATGGCTCAACCGGCCGTCGCTCACGATCATGGTCGAGCCAGGCCAGCGCGAGGCGTATCAGGAGGCTGCCGCGGTACCCGCAGCTGCCAAGCCGGCGGACGGGCCCAAGGCTGAAGCAGTGAAGGGCACGCGCGGCGCGCTCCCCGACGTCGCGCAAATCGGCGATCTCGACTTCCCCGATGTCTCGCGGGCGAAGCTCTCGAACGGCGTCGAGATCGTCTACGCCAATCGCACCGCGGTGCCGGTCACGCAGGTGGTGATGAGCTTCGATGCCGGCGTCGTCGCCGATCCCGCGAACAAGCTCGGCACCCAGAATCTCGTGCTGTCGCTGCTCGACGAGGGCACCACCAGCAAGGATTCGATCGCGATCGCGGAGGCGCGCGAGCGGCTCGGCGCGAGCATCAGCACCGGCAGCTCGTCGGATCGCACCTATCTCTCCGTGGCCGCGCCAAGCCCCAACCTTGCCGGCGCGCTTGATCTGTTCGCCGACGTTGTCCGCAACCCCGCCTTCGCGCCTGACGAGGTGGAGCGGCTCCGCGCTACCCAGCTCACCGGCATCGCCGCCGAGCTGACCAATCCGCAAGGCCTCGCCAACCGTGCATTGCCGCCGCTGATCTATGGCCCCGCCAACCCTTATGTGAAGCTCGGCGCGGGTGGTGGCGATCCCGCCGCCGTCAAGACGCTGACGCGCGACGATCTGCTCGCTTTCTATCGGGCGTGGATCCGACCGGACAAGGCGAAGATTTTCGTCGTCAGCGATCGCCCGCTGGCCGAGGTCAAGGCGGCGTTGGAGGCGCGTTTCGGCAACTGGAAGGGGCAGGGGCCTGCAGGGGTGAAGGCGTTCACCGTCGCCCCGAAACAGGTCGCGCCAAAGATCGTGCTGGTCGACCGGCCGGATTCGCCGCAGTCGCTGATTCTCGCCGCGCAGATGACCGCGCTCGACCCGTCGAGCGAGTTGCTCCCCCAGCTCACCGCCAACCAGGTGCTGGGCGCCGGCTTCCTGTCGCGGATCAACATGGAGCTGCGCGAGAACAAGCATTGGTCCTACGGCGCGCGCGGCGGCTATGACTGGCTGGAAAAGGCCGTCCCGTATACGATCAGCGCCCCGGTCCAGGCCGACAAGACCGGCGATTCGATCAAGGCGATCCAGCAACAGGTCAGCGAGTTCCTGACCACCAAGGGTATCACCGATGCCGAGCTGACCCGCGAGATCAACGGCACCACGCGTGAGCTCGCCGGCCGATTCGAAACCTCGGGCGCAGTGCTGTCGGCAATGCAGCAGAACGACCTGCGCAAGCGGCCCGACAATTTCTACGACACCATCGCGCAAAAATATCGGAGCATGACCGTGCAGCAGCTTGACGCTGCGGCACGCGCGGCTTTGGACCCGAAGAAGTTCGTCTGGGTGGTCGTGGGCGATGCCGCGAAGGTCAAGCCGCAGCTTGACAGCCTCGGCCTGCCTGTCGAGGTGGTCCCTGCAGCGTCGGTGGCGGGCTCATCCGCGGCCGCCGCGTCGAAGTAATTTCGAGATCAGGAGAGACGCAATGGCGAATGTCGACGGCAGCTGGAACACGGTGACCAAGTCGCCGATGGGCGATCAGCAGGCAGTGCTCACCGTGCAGAGCGCGGGGGACAGCTTCACCGGCAATTTCTCGGGCGGGCTCGGCACCACCGATATCAAGGACGGCAAGGTAAACGGCGACACGCTGACCTTCTCGCTCGACATCACCGTGCCGATGCCGATGACCCTCACTGTCGAGGCGACCGTCGACGGCGACAACCTCAACGGCAATGTTACCGCGGGCGCGTTCGGCAGCTTCCCGATCACGGGTACGCGCGGCTGAGGCTTTCTCAGGACTGGGGCAGAGGGGCTCGCTTCCAAAAGGAGGCGGGCCCTTTTTTATCCTCCCCCGCTAGGGGGAGGTGTCGCCGAAGGCGACGGAGGGGAGGAATCACGGAGCCCAGTGATTCCTCCCCCTCCGTCATGCTGCGCATGCCATCTCCCCCTGGGGGGGAGGATTCAGGAGCGTTTCACCCGCGTCAAATGCCCCATCTTGCGTCCCGGCCGGGCATTGCCCTTGCCGTAGAGGTGCAGATGTGTGCCCGGCTCGGCGAGCAGCTCGGGCCATTGATCGACATCGCTGCCGATCAGGTTGATCATCTCGACATGGGCCCCGGTTAGTGCGGTCGAGCCGAGCGGAAGTCCGCAGATCGCGCGGATATGGTTCTCGAACTGCGAGGTTTCGGCGCCCTCGATCGTCCAATGCCCCGAATTGTGCACCCGCGGTGCCATTTCGTTGAACACTGGGCCGTCCTCGGTCGCGAAGAATTCCAGCGTCAGCACGCCGACATGGCCGAGCGCTTCAGCCACTCGACCGGCGAGCGCGGCGGCTTCGGTCCAGTGGCGGGCGATCTCGGCAGGGGCGGGAAGCGAGGAGCGCGCGAGGATGCCGTCCTTGTGCTCGTTCCACGGCGGCGGATAGCTGGTCAGCGCACCGTCGATCCCGCGCACGGTGATGATCGAGAATTCGTGGCTGAACTGCACGAAGCCTTCGAGGATCGCCGGCCGCTCGCCGATCTCTGTCCAGGCTGCTTCGGCGTCGCCGGCATCGCGGATGCGCACCTGGCCTTTGCCGTCATAGCCGAGCCGCAGCGTCTTGAGGATCGCCGGGGTGCCGATCTGATCGATCGCGGCCTTCAACTCGTCGAGCGTCGAGACCGGCGCCCACGGCGCGGTCTTGCCGCCGATGCCGCCGACAAACGCCTTTTCGCGTGCGCGGTCCTGCGCGATCGACAGGCTTTGTGGGCCGGGGCGCACCGGCACCTTGCCCGAGAGATATTCGACCGGGCCGATCGCTATATTCTCGAATTCGTAGGTCACGACGTCGGTCTGTCCGGCGACTTCGTCGAGGACGATGCGGCTGTGATAGTCGGCCCGCGTGTAGCTAGAGGCGGTCTGCGCGGCGACGCTCTCGGCGTCGGGGGCGAGGACATGGGTGCGATAGCCGAGCTGCGCCGCAGCGACCGCAAGCATCCGGCCGAGCTGGCCGCCGCCGAGAATGCCGATCACCGATCCGGGCGGAAGCACGCTCATTCCGGGTCGCTCGCCACGCTGTCGGTCTGCGCCGCGCGCCACGCCTTGAGCCGTCCGGCGAGCGCGTCGTCCGACGTGGCGAGGATCGCCGCGGCGAGCAGCCCCGCATTGATCGCACCGGGCTTGCCGATCGCCAGCGTTCCGACGGGGACACCGCCGGGCATCTGGACAATCGAATAGAGGCTATCGACGCCCTTCAGCGCCTTGCTCTCGACCGGCACGCCGAGCACCGGAAGATGGGTCATCGCCGCAGCCATGCCGGGGAGATGCGCCGCGCCGCCGGCCCCGGCGATCACCACCTTGATGCCGCGATCGGCGGCGGTGGTGGCGTAATCGTAGAGCCGCTGCGGCGTGCGATGCGCGGAGACCACCTTCGTCTCATGCGCCACGCCCAGTTCGTCGAGCACCCGCGCGGCATGGCGCATCGTCTCCCAGTCGGAGGTGCTGCCCATGATGATGCCGACCAGAGGTGCCACGAAATGCCCCGCCAAGTGTGGAAGCGGGGTTCCTAAAGAGCGCGAGCGGAGAGGGCAACCTCTGACTCCCCTCCCTGCAAGGGAGGGGCAGGGGGTGGGTGCGAGCCGCAGGCGAGCCCAACGAGCCGCTCCGCGATAAAGAAAAGGCCGGGCATCGAGCCCGGCCCTTTCTACCCACCCCTTGATCCCCTCCCTTGCAGGGAGGGGAGAGGCTCTCAGCGCTCGCTGAGATAATAGCGGTCGGTAGCCGCCAGCGTCTCGTCCAGCTCGTAGACGATCGGCTGCCCGGTCGGGATCTCGAGGCTGACAATCTCCTCGTCGGGGATCCCCGAGAGATGCTTGACCAAAGCCCGCAGCGAATTGCCGTGCGCCGAGATCAGCACGCGCTTGCCCGCCCTGATCTCGGGCGCGATCCGCTCCTCCCAATAAGGCAGAACGCGGGCGATCGTGTCCTTGAGGCTCTCGGTCTGCGGAATCGGCACGCCGTGATAGCGGGTGTCCTTGGCGAGGTCCCAGGGCGAGCCTTCCTCGGGAAGCGGCGGCGGCACATCGAAGCTGCGCCGCCAGATCTTGACCTGCTCGTCGCCATGGAGCGCCGCGGTCTCGGCCTTGTTGAGCCCGGTAAGCCCGCCATAATGCCGCTCGTTGAGCTTCCAGCTCTTTTCGGTCGGCAGCCACAGCCGCCCCATCGCCTCGAGCGCGAGGTTGAGCGTCTTGATCGCGCGACTCTGGAAGCTGGTGAAGGTCAGGTCGAAGTCGAGTCCCTTCTCCTTGAGCAATTCGCCCGCGGCCCAGGCTTCCTTGACGCCCTGCTCGGTCAGATCGACGTCCCACCAGCCGGTAAAGCGGTTCTCGAGGTTCCACGCCGACTGGCCGTGGCGGATCAGGACGAGCTTGGTCATGGGCGCTCCGGATTTGCGGGCCGATCCCAACCCCGTTCGGGCTGAGCTTGTCGAAGCCCTGTTCTTTTCGAGCGCGCTGATAGAGAGAAAAGCGGTGCTTCGACAAGCGCAGCACGAACGGAGTGGATATGGCGATCGTACGCGAGACTCTGGTCTATGACGGCCCGGGCGGCCCTTTCGAGGGAGTCGCGGCGTGGGACGATGCGGTTGAGGGCCCGCGCCCCTGCATCCTCGTCCTTCCCAACATCCTCGGACAGAAGGAGGCCGACAATCGCAAGGCCGAAGCGCTCGCCGGGCTCGGCTATGTAGCGCTCGCCGCCGACCTGTTCGGGCAGGGCAGGCGCGCCTTGCTGCTGCCACCCGAAGATCGTAGCCGCTACATGGACGAGATGAACGCGGACCGGGCGCTGCTGCGGGATCGGCTCGCGGCGTCGCTGCAGGCGCTGAAGGATCTGCCGCAGGCCAATGCCGAAAAGGCCGGCGCGACTGGTTTCTGCTTCGGCGGCAAATGCGTGCTGGACATGGCGCGTGCCGGACTTGGGATCCGCGGCGGCGTGTCGTTCCACGGCGTCTACGACCGGCCCGACTATGCCAATGTCACGCCGATCGCCGCGAAGCTGTTGATCTGCCATGGCTGGGATGATCCGCTCGCGCCGCCCGACGCCGCTGTCGCGCTGGCGGACGAACTGACTGCGAGCGGTGCCGACTGGCAGCTCCATGCTTATGGCCATGCCGGGCACGCCTTCACCGATACAAGCCGCACCGGCGGCGGCAACATCGCGTACGAGCCCAGGGCCGATCGCCGCTCCTGGCAGGCGATGATCAGCTTTTTCGCGGAAGTGTTCGCCTGATTCGCGTTCCGTGCGTTAGCATGGATCAATGACCTTCTTCGAGAGCCTCGTCGCGCTGCTGCTGCTTGCCGTCGTGCTGCTGCAGGTCGCGCGGCGGACGTGGATCCCCTATCCGACGATGCTGGCAACGGCGGGCGTGATCGTCGCGCTGGTGCCGGGCAGCCCGGCGATCGCACTCGAGGGGCACACCGCGCTGGCCCTGTTCATCGCGCCGGTGCTGCTCGATGCCGCGTTCGACTTTCCGCTGGCCGCCGTCCGAAAATTGTGGCGGCAGCTGATCGCGCTGGCAGTGGTGGCGGTGCTGCTGACCACCGCGGTGGTGGCGTGGATAGGCTGGGCATTTGCCGGGCTGCCGATCGCCGCCGCGATCACCCTCGGCGCGATCGTGGCTCCGCCCGATGCCGCCGCGGCGACCACCGTGCTGCGCTCGGCCGCGCTGCCGCGCCGGGCAGTGCAGGAGCTCACAGGCGAAAGCCTGCTCAACGACGCGACCGCGCTGCTGTTGTTCAGCGCCGCCGTCGCCGTGCAGAGCCATGGCGGGATCGACAGCGGCGTCGCGCTGCGGCTTGGCTTCGCCGTGCCCGGGGGAATCGCACTCGGCCTCTGCTTCGCCTGGGCGTTCCGCTACATCATTCCCTATACCCGCAGCTCGTTCGGCGGAAACCTGCTCGAATTCGTCAACACCTTCATCGCCTGGCTGGTCGCCGAGCGATTGGGGCTGTCGGCGGTGCTGTGCGTGGTGACGATGGCGATGTTCATCGCCAACGATCCCAAGATGGGGATCAACGCGCGCAACCGCGTACAGTCCTTCGCGGTCTGGGGTGTCGCGGTGTTCGTCCTCAACGTGCTCGCGTTCCTGTTGATGGGGATGCAGGTGCGCGAGATCCTGGGCGGCATGAACGGCGCGCGGCTGCGCGAGGCAGCCGGGGTCGCCGCGATGGTCGTCGCGGCGGTGATCGTGACGCGGATCGTCTGGGTCCTGATCTATAACCGCCTCGCGGCCCGCCTCGCATTGCTGCGCGGCAGTGCGGAACCGTCGAGCGTGGCGCAGGCGTTGGTAGTAGGCTGGTGCGGAATGCGCGGTCTGGTCACCCTCGCCACTGCGTTCGCGCTCCCGGGCGACTTCCCGCAGCGCGATCTCATCGTCGTCTCTGCCTTCGCGGTGGTACTCGCGACCCTCGTGGTGCAGGGGCTGACGCTCACGCCGCTGATCCGCCTGCTCGGCCTGGCCGATGGCGACGACCGCCGCGAGAAGATCGTGGCGAAGCGCGCGCTGGCCGATGCTGCGCTCAGTGCGATCGGCGACGCGCCCGGACAGGTCGCCGAAGACATGCGCCGGCATTTCGAGATCGATCGTGCCGCGCTCGATGGCGGCGAAGCCTGCGAGGACTTCAACGCCCGCCAGCAGCTCAAGCTCAAGGCGATCGCGGCACAGCGTGACCGTCTCGACGCCCTGCGCGACCAAGATGCGATCGGCCAGGAGGAATATGAGCGGCTGCAGGAAGGGCTCGACTGGCACGAACTCGCGATCGGCCCCGCCGACCAGCGGACGATCGAGGAAGGGTAGGGGAACGATACGCTGACTCCCCCTGCAAGCGAGGGGAGCTTTGCGATCCTACAGCACGCGCGACATGAAGCGGCTGAACGGGTCTTCCTTGTACTCTGCGAACGGCGCGCATTCGGTGAAGCCGAACTGGCGGTACAAAGCATGGGCCGGCTCGAATGCCGGGCCCGAACCGGTCTCAAGGCTCAGGCGCTTGTAGCCGCGCTCGCGCGCGATCTTGAGGATGTGCGAAACCAGGGCCGCGCCGGTGCCGCGGCGCAGATGCTCGGCGGCGGTGCGCATCGACTTGATCTCGCCATGTGCCGGGTCGAGCTGCTTGAGCGCGCCGCAGCCGAGCAGATCTTCCCCGTCCCATGCCGACCAGAAGGTCACACCGGGCGCGCGGAGCCCCGAAAGGTCGAGGAAGTGGCAGCTGTCCTTGGGCGAATTCGCCAGCATGCCGGCGAAGTGCACGTTCAGCAGCGCGACGACCTGCGGCTCGTCGAGTCCCCCCTCGCGTATCTCCATCAGATTTCGTCGATCATGCCGGCGAGCGTATCGAGGCAGGCGCGCGCGAGCACCTTGCAGCGCGCCGGGGACCAGCCGAATTCCGGATCGGCGTTGGCATCGTGATCCTTGAACGGCATTTCGAGCGTCATCGAGACGGCGCCGAAGCGTTCTGCCAGTTGATTGGTCGACATCGACAGATTCGCCTGGCCCGGTGCGGCTTTTTCATAGCCGAGATCGAGCTGGAATTCGGGCGTGGTCTCGGCAAGCCGGCGGGCGAAATTGTAGAATTTCTCGCCAAGCGCGTCGGTCCAGCTCGGAATCCCTTCGAAGCCGGCGAGGAAATTGGCGGGGATCGCCTCGTCGCCATGCACGTCCATTGCGAAGTCGACGCCGGTCTCGTCCATGCGGTTGCGCACTGCGAGCACTTCGGGGCTCTTCTCCGGCGTCGGCGAATGCCATTCGCGGTTGAGGTTGATTCCGGCGGCGTTGGTGCGCAGGTGACCGCGGCGCGACCCGTCGGGGTTCATGTTCGGGACGATGTGGAAGGTCGCCTTCTGCCGCAGCGCATGCGCATTGGCGTCATCGGCATTTGTCAATTTCTCGAGCGCGCCTTCCATCCACCATTCCGCCATGGTCTCGCCGGGATGCTGGCGCGCATAGAGCCAGAGCTGCTTCGGGCCTTCACCAATGGTCAGGCAATCGATCGGCTGACCATCGAGGGTCACGCCGAGTTCGCGGTGGGTGACGCCGGGCTGCGCGGCGATGCGCGTCACCAGATCGTGGTGCCGCTCCATCGAATAAGGGGCGAAATAGGCGAACCAGACCAGGTCGGTGTCGATCGCCCGGGTGAAGCTGAGAACGCCGCCGGCATAGTCTGCGTCGGACATCCGCCAGTTCTCACGGTCGGTGCTCCACCGCACCTTATAGCCCGGCCAGCCGAACGGATAGGCGGCGCCGCCGGCATTGAGGATGCGGAAGGTCAGCGTGCGACCCTTCGCTCCGGCCAGCCTGAAGTGGAACCATTGGTAGAAGTCCGAGAGGTGATCCTTGACGATCTCGAGGTCGATCCGGTCTCCCTCGATTGCCACCACGCGGATATTGCCGCCGTCGAAACCGGCGTTGATCTGGATGCTCATTTGACCGTGGTAGTCACCCCGGACTCGCCTGGGAAGTCCCTGAACAACGCCTGGGCGAGCCGCGTCGCCGCCTCGCGCGGATCGCTGCCCGGTTTGCCGCTGACCCCTTCGGTGACCGCGCGGCCTTCCCACACGGTGGTGTTGTCGCTGCGCCGGCGCAGCTGAACGGCGAGCTCGGAGCCGATCACCGGCCGGGTCTTGCCGCCGATCCCGAACGACAGCCCGCCGCCGAGACCGACAGCGCTGCGCCGCCCGCCGCTGATGCTGCCGCCGCCGAGACCGATCGAAACGGGCGGCTGCTCGCGATAGCTGCCGAGCTGGGTGCGCGTGAACGACACCG
The DNA here is from genome assembly GCA_032334595.1 of Sphingomonas psychrotolerans. Classification (GTDB taxonomy): domain Bacteria; phylum Pseudomonadota; class Alphaproteobacteria; order Sphingomonadales; family Sphingomonadaceae; genus Sphingomonas; species Sphingomonas psychrotolerans_A. Next base: position 585,203 of record JALMLT010000003.1, read on the forward strand.
CCGCGATATAGCCCGATCCGGTCGCGCCCGGCGCGAAGCCGAGCCGCTGGAGCTCCGCCGCGACGGCATCGGCGTAAAGCTGGAATTCGGGGCTGATCTGCGCCGCCCCGCTCATCGGCTCGATCGCGACCCCGGTGCGCTCGGACAATGCCCCGAGATGGTAGCGCGTGACTTCCACCGGTGCCATGCGCGTGCCGGTGGCGCAGCCGCCCGCGAGCAAAGCCGCGCCCACGACTGCCATGCTGAGGACCTTGTTCACGCGACGCACCTCCTGTCTTGCGGGGGGAACGCCCCGCCGCACGTCAACCTGCGCGCGCGGACTCGGTTCCGCAAGGGGAACGCCTTGACTTGAACGGCCTGCGCCATTAGGCGGGCGCCTCTTTTCCAGCATCCAGATATTTGAGAAGCGAATCGGTCATGAAGATCGTGAATTCATTGAAGTCGCTCAAAGGGCGCCACCGCGACAACCGCGTGATCCGCCGCCGCGGCCGGATCTACGTGATCAACAAGACGAATCGCCGGTTCAAGGCCCGCCAGGGCTGATTTCCGGGCGTGGGGACGCCGAAGGCCGTCATCTTCGATGTCGGCAGAGTCCTCGTCGAATGGGATCCGCGTTATCTCTACGAGCGTCTGATCGACGACGATCAGGCGCTCGAAGCGTTTCTGGCGAATGTCGTCACCAAGGAATGGCATTTCCAGCATGACGCCGGCCGCCCCTTTGCCGAAACTTCGGCCGAGCTGATCGCGCTGCATCCGGAGCATGCCGAGCTGATAGGCGCCTGGGGCCCGCGCTTCGGCGAGACGATCCCGCACGCCGTGCCTGGCATGTTCGAGCTCGTCCGCGAGCTCGATGCCGCGGGCGTGCCGCTCTACGCGATCACCAATTTCTCCGGCGAATTCTGGCGCGAATGGGTGCCGCAATATGCCGAACTGTTCGATCGTTTCCGCGACATCGTGGTGTCCGGCGACGAGAAGCTGGTGAAGCCCGATCCCGCGATCTACGCGCTGGCGCTCAAGCGATTCGGGCTCGAAGGTCCCGACGCCGTGTTCGTCGACGACAGCCCCGCCAATGTCGAGGGCGCCAACGCCGCCGGAATCCACGGCGTGTTGTTCACCAATGCCGAGGACTTCCGGGCGGAGCTGGTCCATCTGGGATTGCTGTCCAACTAACCGTCACCCCGGCCTTGTGCCGGGGTCCACTGCGCCTAAAGCGCTGACGTTCCATCTCTGAACCATCGCCCGCCTCCCGGTGGACCCCGGCACAAGGCCGGGGTGACGGAGCGCGGTTGCGTGGGCCGAGCTTCAGCCCCCCTCAGGCCCCTGATAATTCTTCAGCTCGTCGCCGAGGATCGTCACTACGTGCAGCACGTTGGTCGACCCCGGCGTCCCGAACGGCACGCCCGCGCATACCACGATACGATCGCCTGCGCTGGCCAGCGTGTGGCGCAGCGCCATCCGCTTGGCCTTGCCGACCATCTCCTCGAACGATTCGACGTCGCGGGTGTGCACCGCATGGCTGCCCCAGAGCAGGCCCGTCCGCCGCGCCGTCTCGATCTTCGGAGTAAGCACCATGATCGGCACGGTCGGCCGCTCGCGGGCGATTCGCCGCGCGGTCGAGCCCGAGCTGGTGAAGCAAACGATCGCCGATGCCGACACCGTCCGCGCGATGTTCTTCGCCGCCTCGGCGAGAGCGTCGGCGGTGGTCGGGTCGGGTCGGGTGACGGTGAAATGGACGCGGTCGCCATGCGCGGGATCGCGCTCGACCGCATCGGCGATCGAATTCATCATCGCCACCGATTCGCACGGCCATTTGCCCGCGGCGCTCTCTGCCGAAAGCATGATCGCGTCGGCGCCGTCATAGACGGCGGTGGCGACGTCGGAGACCTCGGCGCGGGTCGGCGAGGGCGATTCGATCATCGATTCGAGCATCTGCGTCGCGACGATGACCGGGCGGCCCATCCGCCGCGCGGTCTCGACGATGCGCTTCTGCAGCGGCGGCACGCTCTGCGGCGGCAGCTCGACGCCGAGATCGCCGCGCGCCACCATCACGCCGTCGCATTGCTCGACGATCTCGTCGAGGCGCGCGATCGCCGACGGCTTCTCGATCTTGGCGAGCAACGCCGCCTTGCCGCCGATCAGGCGGCGCGCCTCCATCAGATCCTCGGGCCGCTGGACGAACGAGAGCGCGATCCAGTCGGCACCTTGCTCGACCGCGAAGGCGAGGTCGCTGCGGTCCTTCTCGGTCAGCGCGGCGAGCGGCAGCACCATGTCGGGGACGTTGAGCCCCTTCGAGTTGGACAGGGTCCCGCCCACCTCGACGCGGGTCACCAGCCGGTCCTTCTCGACTTTGGTGACGCGCAGCACCATCTTGCCGTCGTCGAGCAGCAGCCGTGCATCGGCATGCGCCGCCTCGAAAATCTCGCGGTGCGGCAGTTCGACGCGGCTGACGTCGCCCGGAGTCGAATCGCGGTCGAGCACGAAGGTGTCGCCGGTCTGGAGCACCACCTTGCCTTCGGCGAACTTGCCGACGCGCAGCTTGGGTCCCTGCAGGTCGGCGAGGATCGTCGTCGGCCGGCCGTAGCGCTTTTCGAGGCTGCGGATCGCCTCGATCACCGGCACCTTCGATGCCTGATCGCCATGGCTCATGTTGACGCGGAAGGCGTCCGCCCCCGCCTCGAACAGCTTGGCGATCATCTCGACGGAATTGCTTGCGGGGCCCAGCGTCGCGAGGACGCGGACTTTACGGCTGCGGGGGCTTATGGCCTTGGTCATCGCTGTCATCCTTGTGCGCGCCTGCCTCTAACCGTTAATCCGTGCCGATCAACCACGGAGGTTCACGATGCCGACACTCGAGACTTTGGATGACGCCGTGGCGGCCAGCGCGTTCCGGCGGCTCGTCCGCCATTTGCGGCATCGCACCGATGTGGAGAATATCGACCTGATGGGTCTCTCGGGCTTCTGTCGCAACTGCCTCGCCGAATGGGTGCAGGAAGCCGATGGCAGCCTGTCGAAGGACGAGGCGCGCGAGCTGATCTACGGCATGCCGTTCGCCGAGTGGAAGGCGAAGCACCAGAGCGAGGCGACGCCCGAGCAGCTCGCGCGGATGGAGGCGAGCCTCGCGAAGAATCACCGCGAGGAACTGCTCGACGAAGCGATCGACGAGAGCTTTCCCGCCTCCGATCCGCCGTCGATGAGCGAGCCTGGCCGGTAGCACTTGAGCCCGGCGCCTGCGTCCTCTAAGCGCGCCGCTTCATCTTCATCGCCGAACCCCGGGGCCGCCGCTGCGGCCCTGCGCGGGCGCGGCGGCACCAGCAGGAGTATCCCGATGTCCGATTCGATTTCCGCCGAGCAGCTGCGTCTCTTCATCGAGCGGATCGAGCGCCTCGAGGAAGAGAAGAAGGGCATCGCCGACGACATCAAGGACGTCTATGCCGAGGCCAAGTCGACCGGCTTCGACGTCAAGACGATGCGCTCGATCGTCCGTCTGCGGAAGATGGAGAAGCACCACCGTGACGAGGCCGACGCGCTGCTGGAGACCTATCGCAACGCGCTGGGTCTGCACTGAGGCACGCAACCCCGTTCGCCCTGAGCTTGTCGAAGGGCAGTATTTTCTTCTAACCGCCGGCTGAGCGGAAACAGGGCTTCGACAGGCTCAGCCCGAACGGTTTAGGTTGGATTCCATGGCAGGCCATTCCAAGTTCAAGAACATCATGCACCGCAAGGGCGCGCAGGATAAGAAGCGCTCGAGCATGTTCTCCAAGCTCAGCCGCGAAATCACCGTCGCGGCCAAGATGGGTCTGCCCGATCCCGACATGAATCCGCGCCTGCGCGCCGCGATCAACGCGGCCAAGGCGCAGTCCATGCCCAAGGACAATATCCAGCGCTCGATCGACAAGGCGAGCAAGGGCGATGCGGAGAATTACGAGGAAATCCGCTACGAGGCGTTCGGCCCCGGCGGCGTGTCGCTGATCGTCGAGACGCTCACCGACAACCGCAACCGCACCGTCACCAATGTGCGCACGGCGATCAGCAAGAACGGTGGCAATCTGGGGGCGCCGGGCGCAGTGAGCCACGCCTTCGATCGCATGGGCCTGATCACCTATCCGGCGAGCGCCGGCGATGCGGAGAAGGTGTTCGAAGCTGCGCTCGAAGCAGGTGCCGAGGACGTGACCAGCTCCGAGGACGGCCATGAAATCTGGACTGCACAGGGCGACCTGCACGAAGTCGCCAAGGCGCTGACCCCAGTGCTCGGGGAGCCGGAAGGCGCCAAGCTCGCCTGGCGTCCGCAGACTATGGTCGCGGTCGACGAGGCCGATGCCGCGACCCTGTTCAAGCTGATCGACGCACTCGACGACGACGATGACGTCCAGACGGTCTGGGGCAATTACGAAGTCTCGGATGAGGTGATGGAGAAGCTGGGCTGATCCTTGATCACGCGAGGGCGCGGCCGCGCGAGGTAGATTTGGGGCCGCTGCGCGGCCGAGGCGCAGAGGCGCGGAGACTTGGCCTCTGCCGCGCAAGTGCCCCTCACCCCCACGCGTTCGCCAAGCCTGCGGCCGTTCGTGAAGCGGCTTGCGCCGCAGATGAATACCACCTCTTTGCGCCTCCGCGCCTCGGCCGCGCAGCGGCCCACAATATCTATCTTCCCTTCACGCCTTCGCGTGTCGGCATGCGTCGGACATGATCATCCTCGGCCTCGATCCGGGGCTCGGCACGACCGGTTGGGGTGTGATCCGAGCCGAGGGCAATCGGCTGAGCCATGTCGCCAACGGCAAGCTCAAGACCGACCCGCAGGCGCCGCTCGCTCGTCGGCTCGCGCATCTCGACGCGATGCTCGCCGCGGTCCTAACCGGCTACGCGCCCCAGGCCGCGGCGTGCGAGGAAGTGTTCGTCAATTCCAACGCCCAATCGACGCTCAAGCTCGGACAGGCGCGCGGCGTCGTGCTGTGCGCCGTGGCGCGGGCGGGGCTCGACGTCGGCGAATATACTCCCAGTATCGTCAAGAAAGCGGTCGTCGGCACCGGCGGCGCCGAGAAAGCGCAGGTTCATGCGATGGTCGCGCGGCTGCTGCCGGGCGTGAAGATCGACGGGCCGGATGCCGGCGACGCGCTGGCAGTCGCGATCTGTCACGCGCACCATCTGGCGAGTTCGCGCCTGCGGATCGGCTGACAAAACCGGGTTTTTACTTTCCTACGCTGCGTCGTTCTGTTTATGTACCGGCATGACGCCCCCGGTCCTCCGCCCTGCAGCCGCCCCGATCGCGTGCGGAGCGAACGAGTCAAGCACGGATCCAAAACCGCGATTCGAGTCAAGCGAGTCAACCGACGCGCTGCTTGACTCGCGGAACCCTCGTCAATGATCGCGCATCTCAAGGGCGTGCTCGCGGCTACCGGTGCAGACCATGCGGTGATCGACGTGAACGGCGTCGGCTATCTGGTCGGCGCCTCGGCCAAGACGCTGGAGAAGCTCGGCATCACCGGCGATCCGGTGACGATCCATACCGAAATGTTGGTCGCCGAGGATTTCATTCGGCTGATGGGCTTCGCCACCGCCGACGAGCGCGACTGGTTCAAGCTGCTCACCCACGTCCAGGGCGTCGGGGCCAAGGTTGCGCTGGCGATTCTATCGATCCTCACTCCTGACGAGTTGCGGACGGCGGTCGCCCGAGCCGACTCCGCAATGATCGCCCGCGCCAATGGCGTTGGGCCGAAACTCGCCCAGCGCATCGTCAACGAACTCAAGGACAAGGCCGGCGGCATCGCGCTCGGCGGGTCTGCCGGCGCGCCGGTGCCTGCGGGCAGCGCGGCGTCGGACGCGGTCTCGGCATTGCTCAATCTCGGCTTCAAGCCTGCCGAGGCGGGCAGTGCGGTCGGCGCCGCCAGTGACGAGCTCGGACCCGGCGCGACGCTCGACGCGCTCGTCCGGCTGGCGCTCAGAAAGGCAGCGAAGTGACGACGCGCGTCGCGACGTGCCGCTGCGGCCAGCTCAAGGCCGAGGCGCGCGGCGAACCGGTGCGCATTTCGGTGTGCCACTGCCTCGATTGCCAGCGGCGCAGTGGCTCGGCCTTTGCCGCCCAGGCGCGCTTCCCTCTCGACCAGGTCCGCTTCGATGGGAAGTCGAGCGAATGGGTGCATGTCAATGACAGCGGCGCCAAGACCAGTTTCCATTTCTGCCCCGGTTGCGGCGGCACGGTCTGGTATCAGGGCGGTGGATTGCCCGATCTGATCGCCATCCCGATTGGCTGTTTCGCCGATCCGAGCTTTCCCACGCCGAACTTCTCGGTGTGGGAGAACCGCAAGCACGCCTGGGTTCAGATCACCGGCGAGGGCATAGAGCATGACTGACCGTCGCATCGGCCTTCGTCTTCTAATGCGGCTGGCGCTGCAAGCGGGCCATGCCGTGAGGTTCTTATCGTTCTTCGTGCTGGCGCTCATTGGAACGACGGTCACTGCCGCCGCGTGCACGGACGGCGACGCGATGCAATATTACTTCTTCGATCACGAACCGACGGCACGTGCAGGACGAGATATGCTGCTCGTTCATATTCTCTCTGTCGACGGTGATGCCGTTCGGGCCACATTGGACGAACGTCTGGCCAAGGCGCTCGGCGTTGATGCGGTGACGATCGATCTGCCCGAATATCCGTTAGGCGGAAATTGCATCGATTATGGGATCATGAGCGGCACTGCGATCGTGGTTGTCGACGGGCTGGTCCGGTGGAAGTCGGGTGAGATGCACATTGTCGCGGCCCCAGTGAAGGGGCCGTACGACACACGCCCGCGGAGGAGCAACGCCGAACTGGAGAGTTATATCGTCGACCCTGGTTTGAAAGCTGCGCTGGCCAAAGCGCGATTGAAATGACGGACGATCGCATCCTCACTGCATCGCGCCGCGCCGAAGATATCGACGCCGCCTTGCGTCCGAAGACGCTCGACGAGTTCGTCGGGCAGAAGGCGGCGCGCGAGAACCTCCGCGTGTTCATCCAGGCCGCGAAGCAGCGCGGCGACGCGCTCGACCATGTCCTGTTCTTCGGCCCGCCCGGGCTCGGCAAGACCACGCTGGCCCAGATCATCGCCCGCGAAATGGGGGTTGGCTTCCGCTCGACCTCCGGCCCGGTAATCGCCAAGTCCGGCGATCTCGCCGCCTTGCTCACCAATCTCGAGGACGGCGACGTCCTGTTCATCGACGAGATCCATCGTCTCAATCCTGCAGTCGAGGAAGTACTCTATCCGGCGATGGAGGATCGCGCGCTCGATTTGATGATCGGTGAGGGGCCCTCGGCGCGATCGGTTCGGATCGACCTGCCGCGCTTCACCCTCGTCGGCGCGACGACACGGCAGGGGCTGCTGACCACGCCTTTGCGCGACCGTTTCGGCATACCGGTCCGGCTGCAATTCTACACCGTCGACGAACTCGAGCGCGTCGTCACCCGCGCCGCTGCCTTGCTCGACCTCCATGTCGCACAGGATGGGGCGCACGAGATCGCCCGCCGTGCACGCGGCACCCCCCGCATCGCCGGGCGGCTGCTGCGCCGGGTGCGGGACTTCGCCAATGTAGCGGGCGAGGCAACAGTGCATGCCAAGGTGGCGGATGCGGCGCTGACCCGGCTGGAGGTCGACGCGCTCGGGCTCGACAATATGGACCGGCGCTATCTGACGATGATCGCCGACATCTACAAAGGCGGACCGGTCGGCGTCGAGACGCTCGCCGCCGGGTTGTCCGAGCCGCGCGACACGATCGAGGAAGTGATCGAGCCCTATCTGATCCAGATCGGCATGATCGCACGCACCGCGCGCGGGCGCTGCCTCAATGCCGCCGGCTGGAAGCATCTCGGCCTCAACCCTCCACCCGCCGCGCAGGAAGGGCTGTTCGACTGAGGCGAGGGGTTCCCCCCTGCTTTAGGCTTGGTTAAGGCGCCCTCATGCACGCGCTCTCCGCCTTGGGCCGCTTCGAGGGCCTCGAGCACCATTTCGGCTTGCGCGTCTATTTCGAGGACACCGACCTAACCGGCGTGGTCTACCACGCCAATTATCTGCGCTACCTGGAGCGCGCCCGCTCGGACATGCTGCTCGCCGCCGGAGTCGACCAACGCACGACGTTCGAGAGCGGCGAGGGCGCCTATGCGCTGCGCAGCGTCCGGCTCGATTATCGCACCCCGGCCCGGCTCGGCGAGGAACTGATCGTCGTCAGCCGGCTTGTCTCGCTGCGCGCTGCCGCCGTGGTCATTCAGCAACGAGTCATCCGCGGCGAAACAATCGTGGCCCAAGGTGAAGTCGAGGCGGCGTTCGTCTCCCCGGCAGGTCGGCCGCGGCGCCAGCCGGCAGAATGGATGGCGGCGTTCGAACCGTTGCTTTGGAAGGGAAACTGAGCTCGACATGTTGTTTCTGAATACCGCCGCCGCGACGATGTCGCCTGTCGCCTTGTTTCTGCAGGCCGACTGGGTGGTCCGCGGCGTGATGATCGGGCTGCTCGCGGCGAGTCTGTGGACATGGGCGATCATCCTGAGCTTCGGCTTCCGCGTCGGCGCCGTGAAGAAGGGCATAGCCAGCTTCGAAACCGAGTATCGCGAAGCCGACGACATCGACGAGTTCCACCGCCGCGCCTCGACCCGCGACCAGCCGATCGCGCGGGTCTTTTCCGCTGGTGTCACCGAATGGCGCCGCTCGACCACCGGCAAGTCGATCGATCGCGAGGGCACGCGCGAGCGCCTCGCAACCGCGATGGGCGCCACCGTCGCGCAGGAGATCGATCGCCTCGCCGACCGGCTCAACTTCCTCGCCACCGTCGGTGCGGTCGCGCCGTTCGTCGGGCTGTTTGGCACCGTCTGGGGGATCATGCGCAGCTTCACCAGCATCGCCGCCGAGCAGAATTCGTCGCTCGCGGTGGTCGCCCCCGGCATCGCCGAGGCGCTGTTCGCCACCGCGATTGGCCTGTTCGCGGCGATTCCGGCGGTGATCGCCTATAATCGCTACAGCCACGCCATCAATCGCGTCGAGCAGCGCCTCAACCGCTTCGCCGACGGCTTCCACGCGACGCTCAGCCGCCGCCTGGAGATGGAGGCCTGACGATGGCCATGCATCTCCCCTCCAATAAGGCACGCGGCCGCCGCACCCCGATGGCCGAGATCAACGTCACGCCTTTGGTTGACGTGATGCTGGTGCTGCTGATCATCTTCATGGTCACTGCGCCGCTGCTCACCGCGGGCGTGCCCGTCAACCTGCCCGAGAGCCGCGCCAAGGCGCTCGACCAGGAGGAGAAGCCGGTCCAGATCGCGATCGACGACAAGGGGCAGGTGTTCGTGGACGACGAGCCGGTCGACGATGCCGGACTTCCCGCGATGCTCGAGCAGGTCGCCGCCCGCAAGGGCAGTGACGGCAAGCCGCCGCAAATCTACCTCCGCGCCGATCAGGGTCTCGGCTATGGCAAGGTCATGCACGTGATGGGCGAGCTCAATCGCACCGGGCTCAATCGCGTCTCGCTGCTGACCAACGCCGCGAGCAAGTGACGCCATGGCGCTGAGTCGCTCCGAGGCCGTGGGACTGACGATTGCGGCGATCGGTCATCTGGGGTTGTTCGTGTTCCTTTCGCCGGCGATGTCGCCGAATCCGGAGAAGCTCGTCGTCACCCCGATCGAAGTGTCGATCAGCGACGAGGTCGGGCTGGAAAGCCAGGCAACGGTGCCGAATCATGAGGAGGCCGCCGCACGATTGTCGCCGGTCGAAACGCCGTCCGAAGCCGAGCCCGAGCCGGCACCGCCCGAGCCTCAACCCGATCCGCAGCCGGTTGCCAAGCCGCAGCCGTCGCCGCCCAAGCCCGTGCCGGTGCCCGACCCGCGGCCAGCGAAGCAGCCGACCAAACCGGCGCCCGTCGCGGCGCCTGCGAAAAAGCCGCCCGCCAAGCCCGCGGCTGCGGCGGCTCCTGCCAGGCAGCCGGCGCGGCGTAACGTTCAGGCAAGCGGTGCGCTCGACGGCATCCTCGCGGGGATCAACAACAAGCCCAGCGCCGGCAAGGCGACGACGCCGCCCGCCGCCACTGTGGGGCCTGCGGTACGTTCGGCGCTGCAGGCCGAGGTGCAACGCCAGGTCAAGCCGCACTGGACGCCGCCCAGCGGCGCCGATTCAGAGAAGCTCCGCACCACTGTGGTGGTCCGGCTCAATCGCGATGGCTCGATCGCCGCACAGGTCCGCGTCACCCAGACCGGCGTCACCGACAGCAATCGCGCCCAGGCGGCGCTGCACAGGGAACGCGCGATCCGCGCGGTGACCTTGGCGGCGCCGTTCAAGCTGCCGCCGCAATATTACGATGCGTGGAAAACCATCGGACCCGTTCTCTACGAGGATCTTTGATCATGAAAGCCAGCCAAATCGCATTGGGGATCGCCTTGGCGCTGGGCGTGGCGGCTACGGCCCACGCCCAGGACGCGCCGGAAGCGCAGACCGCGCCCGGGGCGCAGGACACGGGACAGGATTCGGTGCTCAGCGTTGATGTCACCAATGCCGCCGCGAAGGACATGGTGCTGATGATCCCCGCGATGCCGGCTGCCGGCGCCGCGTCGACCGCGGCCGGATCAACCGATGAGCTCGGCCGTAAGCTCGCCCAGATCATCGACGATGATCTGCGCAACACCGGCTTGTTCAAGACCCAAGGCCCAGCGCAGGCGGGCACCATCGCCTATAGCGAAGTGACCACGCCCAATTACGGCATGTGGGCCGGCCGCGCGGCCCAGGCATTGGTCCAGGGCTATGTTCGCGCAAACGGCAACGGCCAGCTTACCGTCGGCTGCTATCTCTACGATGTCGCGCTCCAGACCGAACTGGTGCGCAAGGGCTTCGTCGTGTCGCCGGGCGAGTGGCGCCGCGCTGCACACAAATGCGCCGACGCGATCTACACGCGGCTGAGCGGCGAAGGTCCGTATTTCGACAGCCAGATCGTCTACGTCGCCGAGCAGGGCCCCAAGGGCAAGCGCCGCAAGCAGATCGCGATCATGGACCAGGACGGCGCCAATCACCGCTTCCTGACCAACGGCCAGAATATCGTGCTCACCCCGCGCATGTCGCCGAAGCAGAACGCGATCGTCTACATGAGCTACGAAAATCGGCGGCCGTCGATCTGGATATACGACATGAGTGCGCGGACCAACCGCCGGCTGGTCGACAATGTCAGCCAGAATTTCGCGCCGCATTTCTCGCCTGATGGCCGCAGCATCCTGTTCTCGATGTCGGTGGCGGGCAACACCGACATCTACCGCATCTCGGTGAGCGGCGGGCAGCCGCAGCGGCTGACCAACGCCCCCGGCATCGATACCGGCGGCAGCTATTCGCCCGACGGTTCGAAGATCGTGTTCGAGAGCGACCGCGGCGGCACCCAGCAGCTCTATGTGATGAATGCCGACGGCTCGAACCAGAAGCGCATCAGCTTCGGCGGCGGACGCTACGCCACCCCGGTCTGGAGCCCGCGCGGCGATTTGATCGCATTCACCCGCACCGGTGGCGGCGCCTTCCGCATCGGCGTGATGAATTCGAGCGGCGGCGGCGAGAAACTGCTCACCAACGCCTGGGGCGATGAAGGTCCGACCTGGTCGCCGAACGGCCGCGTGCTGATGTTCTTCCGCGCAGCGCAGGGCTCGGGCAAGCCCGATCTGTGGTCGGTCGATCTCACCGGCGTCAACGCGCGCAAGATCCCGACTCCGCTCGACGGCTCGGACCCGAGCTGGGGACCGATTCGCCCCTGAAACGTTACCAAAGCGGGTTGCTGCACGAAGATCATGACTAGAGGAGGAATATGATGGCCAAGATGACGACCAGCCTGGTCCTCGGCCTGGCGCTCGTCGCCACGGCGGGTTGCGCCAAGAAGCGCCCGCCCGAGCTGCCGCCGGCGCCCAGTGACACCGCGCCGCCGAGCGATAGCAGCGGCGAGAGCAGTGATACGATCGCGGGCCGTCTCAACGAGCAGTTCAAGCGCGAGGTCACCAGCGACACCGTGCATTTCGCGCTGGATCAATATGACATCGATTCGGAGGCGCGCTCGATCCTCGACAGCCAGGCAACCTGGCTGACCGCGCATCCGGAAGCGCGCGTAACGCTGGAAGGCCATGCCGACGAGCGGGGCACGCGCGAATATAATCTCGGGCTCGGCGATCGCCGCGCCAATGCCGCCAAGAACTATCTCGCGGCGCGCGGCGTCTCGCCGACCCGGATCACGACGATCAGCTACGGTAAGGAGCGCCCGATCGCGCTGGGCTCGGACGAGGCTAGCTGGGCGCAGAACCGCCGCGCGGTAACCGTCGTCATCAACTGAAGCCGCCTATGTTCCATTCGTGCTGAGCTTGTCGAAGCACGATGCGCCATAGGCGCAGAGTTCGGGGTTCCGCCTTCGACAGGCTCAGGGCGAAGGGACGTCGATCATGGGCACGCCGTCGATCCCCGGATCGGCGGCGTTTTCGTGTCGGTCGATTGCGCTTGCACAGGCTCCAGGTTCGATATAAATATGATATCACAATAACGGGAGGCAGTGATGACGGATATTCGTGGCGCCACCTCGGCGCTTCGCCAGAGCAGCGAACGCGCGGCGCACACCATGAGCGGCTACGGCATGCTGCTCGTGCTGCTGCTGCCGATCGCGGCGGCAGTGGCGGCGATCAGCCAGATCGATCGCGTGGCCGACGCGGTGGTGGTTTCGACGCTGCTGGTCTCGTCGATCCTGTTCCTGTTCGTCATTTCGGGTTTCTATCTGCTCCAGCCCAATCAGGCGGCAGTGATCCTGCTGTTCGGCGATTATCGCGGCACCGACCGGACCACCGGGCTGCGCTGGACCTGGCCGTGGATGCTCAAGAAAAAGGTCTCGGTCCGCGCCAACAACATCATTTCCGAGCGGATCAAGGTCAACGATCTGCGCGGCAACCCCATCGAGATGGCGGCGCAAGTGGTGTGGCGCGTCACCGACACCGCGCAGGCGCTGTTCGACGTCGACGATTACAAGGCATTCGTGAACGTCCAGATCGAGGCGGCGGTGCGGACGATCGGCTCGCGCTATCCGTATGACGATTTCGAGCATCAGGAAGTCACGCTGCGCGGCAATCACGATCAGGTCGGTGCCGAACTGCGTGCCGAACTAATCGCCCGGCTCACGGTGGCGGGCATTACGGTCGACGAATGCGGGTTCACGCATCTGGCCTATGCGCAGGAGATCGCCGGCGCGATGCTGCGCCGTCAGCAGGCCCAGGCCGTGGTCGCCGCGCGCACCACGCTGGTCGAAGGTGCGGTAGGCATGGTCGAGATGGCGCTCGCCCAGCTTTCGGCCAAGAACGTGGTCGAGCTTGACGACGAGCGCCGCGCCGCGATGGTCTCGAACCTGATGGTGGTGCTGTGCGGCGAGCGCGACACCCAGCCGATCGTCAATACAGGCTCGCTCTATCAGTAAGGCGTAAGGTGTCGGCTCCCCCGAAAAAGGCATTTCCCCTGCGTCTCGACCCCGCTTTGTATGCGGCGATCGAGCGCAGTGCGGCGAGCGATCTGCGCAGCGTCAACGCGCAGGTCGAATGCCTGCTGCGCGAGGCGCTGGGGAGGCGGGGAGTCAAGCTGGCGGAGCCGGTGCGCGCGAAACGCGGCCGCCCGCCCAGGGACAAGGAAGACGAGGCATGATGTTTCTGTTTGCGCGCAAGCGGCGGTGCGCCCGTCGCGACCCGCGGGCCGCGGCACTGCTGGGCCTGCTGTCGGCGATGATGATCGGCGGTGGCGCCTGGCTCGAGCGCTACAAGGGCGAGCACGAGTGGCTCATCCTCGGGGGCATGATCTGCTTCGTGCTGATCGGCCTGGGGCTGATTCGCCTCGTCATGCTCAATCAACGCGGGTGACGCGGGTGTTTGGCCGTATTCGCGACTGGTACCGTGTCCGGCCCGGCTATTGGTTCGCGCAGAAGCGCTATGGCTGGGGTGCGGTGCCGGTGACGTGGCAGGGTTGGGCGCTTGTGCTGGCGACGTTGCTCGCCGCCGGGGCCGTGGCGCGGCTCGCGCAACGTAATCCCCTCTACCAGTTCCTGTTCGTGCCCTTGTTCACCGGCGCCCTTTGGCTGTGCTGGATCAAGACCGACGGCGGCTGGCAATGGCGTTGGGGGGATCGGGATTAGGATAGTCCCGAATACCGTTCGGGCTGAGCTTGTCGAAGCCCGGTCCGCCTCCTGTCTTCCGACTCGTGGATAGCCGCCCTTCGACAGGCTCAGGGCGAACGTGTTCCTGGCTCACCCCAAAGACTCATCCAGCAGCCGCGCCAGCCGCAATCCGCCTTTGACCATTTGCTGCCGCGCAGGCTCGATCAGCTTCTCGATCGTCGCCTCGTCGAGCTTCGCCCGTTCGGGCACCGGGCCGCACGGATCGCCATAGGCACTGGCATAGGCGACGTCGCGCGCCACCTGCCAGCTGTCGCGGCTCCAGTCCTCGACGCTGCCGCCGTTCACCGCCGCGCGCTCGGCCGGCGAATAGACCCGGACCAGCGATGGCGGCGTGGAGATCGCCCGCTCGGCGAGCAGCCCGTCCCAGATCGAATGCAGGTTGAGCTTCTCCGTCGAATAGACGCCATAGGTCGACTTCGCCCGGTTGCCGCCGAGATCGCCCCGGTCGCCGGCATGGAGCGGCTGGTGGAGGTCCCCGACGAAGTGGACGAGAAACGCCAGCGCCATCACCCGCTCGCGCAGCGGTACCGTGCGGTCCTTGAGCAATTTGGTGGCGCGATCGATCTGCGCCGACACGCAATTGCCGTCTGGGCAATTGCCCTTGAGCGTGAAGTCCTTGCAGATGTTCACGTTCTGATAGTGCCAGTTATAGGCATAGCTGAAGCGCGGTCCGAGCTCCTTGATGCAATCGGGCCAGACGCTGGCTTGCTCGATCGTCCGCGCGGGGCAGGTCGGCGTCTCGAGCAGCGCCTGATGCTTGAGCAGCCGGCCTATCTCGGCGCGCACCGCCGGAGTCACGTTGCGATAGGCGATCGCCGCGACGGTTTCGTGGCCGTATTCCCAATAGGCGTTCGCCTGGGCGGGGAGGAAGGCGGCGAGCACCGCCAGCAGCGGGAGCAGAAGCTTGCGAATCATGGAGCCGCCTTACTCAATCCTCCCCGTAGAACGCCACCACCCGTTCGCCAGTCGATGATGCTTTGCCGCGATACATTCCCGGCGTGTTGAAGCTCCACGCCGTACCCCCGGTGGGGCCCGTCACGATCACACCGCCGTGCAGCCGAGCGCCCTGATCTCGGCCATCACCGTCTCTGCGGCGTGCCGCAGGGTTTCGCCCCCGATGATTCCTGCGCCGCCATGCATCACCAAGGTTCATTTGGGTTTAGACGCGGTTTGCTGAGCCTGTGCGGAAAGCGGCATGAGAAGAGCTCCGAGCAGCAGGAGCGACAGGCGCATCAAGGCACTCCCGGTAATGCCGCAATCTTTTGGGCGGGTTGCGGTGAGCGTGCGAGCGGACCCAGTCCGATCAGTGGCCGCAGCAAGCCGACCCGGCCGCCGATTATCCACATGCCGAAGCAGATTGCCATCGTACCGCCGAGCAACAAAGCGAATTCAAGAGCTGGACCCAGATCGAACGGCAGCGTGTACCAGGCGAGCAATACGATTGCCGGGTGATGGACGATGTAGAATGGGAACACAGCCTCCGCGAGCGGCTTGCGCCACGGGTGATCGCGGTTCCACCAAGTCTCCGCGACATGGAACAGCGTGAGGATCATGCTCCATGCCATGGCCACCTTTGCGGCACGGTCGAGTGCCATCAGTGCATGGGGTGGAATTGACGTACCCGGATAGGCGACCTCGATGCCGACGACCAGTGTTCCAGTGATTATCGCGACGGCCAGCGCAGCCTTCCACAGCCGAGCGATCGCCGACCAGAGCGGTGGTGCCCCGGCGAGCGCGAAGCCGAACAGGAAGATAGGGACATATTGGCTGTGCCCGCCCCAGTCGCTGACAAGCCCCTGATGCTCGGGCGCCACGAACAGGAGCCCCAGGCGCAAGATAACGAGGCCGGCTATCGGCACCCATAGCAGCCGCGGTCCGTGCACGAGCCAGTTCGCCGCGCGGTCGAGCAGCTCGATCACCCGCGTTCCCTGCCAGCCGATCGCCGCCGCCAGCAAGAGACTGTAAGTGGCGAGGTAGGCGACGAACCAGAGATGTTCCCAGCTCGGGAACTCGCGCCCGTAAAAGCTGCCGATGCGCCAATAGTCCACTGCCCAGAAGCGCAGATAGCCGTGTGGATAGCCTGTCTCGAGCACCCGCACCCACATCTCGACCGGGACGATTACTGCCATCCCGAAGGCGAGGGGGATCAGCAGCCGGGACGCACGCGAGCGGGCGAAGGGCAACGCGCCGCCTGACCGGTCGAACAATTTGCGCGACGAATAGCCAGAGACCGCGAACAGCAAAGGCAGCCGCCATGGAGTCAGCAGCGCCATCGGCGGAATCAATGCAGGATAGCTGTGGTTGGTCTTGATCACCCACGTCCAGGGCGCGAACACCATCGCGACGTGATAGACGATCAGCAGCGTGAACGCGGCGATGCGCAGCCAGTCCATACCGTAATGGCGTTGGCTTTGCGCGGTTCCAATAGTCTCGCGCAGCGCAGTCAAACCCGTACCCCTCGGCACTCGCGCCTTTCGCAGCGAGGCGGGGAGGGCTATATGCCGCTCGAGTAAGCAAAGCGTTAGCAAGGAACTCCATGTCCGTCCGTCCCTGGCGCGATATCGTGCGTCGCCAAAGCCGCCAGATCATGGTGGGCAACGTCCCCGTCGGGGGCGACGCGCCGGTGACGGTGCAGACAATGACCAACACCGCGACGAGCGATCCGCGTGCGACAATCGACCAGATCCGTCGCTGCGAGGATGCCGGCGTCGACATCATCCGGGTCTCGTGCCCCGACGTCGAGAGCACAGCCGCGTTGAAGCAGATCGTCCGCGCCGCGCGTGTGCCGATCGTCGCCGATATCCATTTCCACTATAAGCGCGCACTGGAGGCCGCCGATGCCGGCGCGGCCTGTTTGCGGATCAATCCGGGCAACATCGGCTCGGCCGAGCGCGTCAACGAGGTGGTCAATGCGGCCAAGGCCAATGGCTGTGCGATCCGCATCGGCGTCAATGCCGGCAGCCTCGAAAAGGATCTGCTCGAGAAATATGGCGAGCCCTGTCCCGAGGCGCTGGTCGAGTCCGCGCTCGACCACATCAAATTGCTTCAGGACCGCGATTTCCACGAGTTCAAAGTCGCAGTGAAGGCGAGCGATCTGTTCCTCGCGGTCGCCGCCTATCAGCAGCTCGCCGACCAGGTCGATTGCCCATTGCACCTCGGCATCACCGAGGCCGGCGGCTTCGTCGGCGGGACGGTCAAGTCGGCGATCGGGATCGGCAGCCTGCTGTGGTACGGGATCGGCGACACGATCCGCGTCTCGCTTTCGGCCGAGCCCGAGGAAGAAGTCCGCGTCGGCTTCGAGATCTTAAAGGCCCTCGGCATCCGCAACCGCGGCGTCCGCGTCGTCTCGTGCCCGAGCTGCGCACGGCAGGGCTTCGACGTGATCCGCACCGTCCAGGCCTTGGAGGAGCGGCTCCAGCACATCCGCACCCCGATGTCGCTCTCGGTGCTCGGCTGCGTCGTAAACGGCCCCGGCGAGGCGCGGGAGACCGATATCGGCATCACCGGCGGGGGCAATGGCAAGCACATGGTCTATCTCTCCGGCGTGACCGATCACCATGTTCAGGACGCCGGGATGATCGACCACATCGTCCGGCTGGTCGAGGCCAAGGCCGCGGAGATCGAGGCAGCGGAGAGCGCCGCGGTGCAGGCGGCGGAGTAATCTTCGGGCTCCTGCTTTCGGAGGAGCACTGAACCACCGCCGTATTAGCGCGGTGGTAAGCGTTCCGGGTTAGGCTCGCCGGCAATATGCGTCTGGCATTTCTCTCGGTCGTCGCTGTCGGCGTCGTCATCGGCCTGATGGCGCCCAGACGTGCGCCTGCACCGCCGGCGGCTGCCGGAATCGCCGCCGTCCAACCTGCCGACGTGCCAGTCGAAACCGTGATCAAGCCCGACGGCAACGGCCATTTCTTCGCCTTTGCGCAGGTCGATGGCGAGACCATCCGCTTCGTCGTCGACACCGGTGCCGACATGGTCGCGCTGACCATGGACGACGCACGGCGCGCCAGGGTCAAGTTCGATCCCGACGCCTTCGACGTGGTCGCCCGCGGCGCCTCCGGCGATGTCTACGGCCAGCGGGTGGTGATCGACGACATCGTCCTTGACGGCAAGCGGGTCCGAGACGTGCACGGCGCCGTGATCGAGGATCTCGACGTGTCGCTGCTCGGCCAATCCTATCTGCGCAAGCTCAAATCGGTGCATCTGACCGGCGACGAGATGCGGCTACGCTAGAGGTGACGCAGCCGCGCAGCGCGGCTATGCGCGTCGCATGCGGGGCTCGACCAGTGTTGCTTTGGCCGCGGCGTGCGCCGGGATCGCCTTCTATTCGGTGATGGACGCAGTGATGAAGGCCGTGTCGATCGAGATCGGCGCGTACAACACGCTCGTCTGGCGGCTCGGCGTCGCGGTGCTGCTCACCGGCGCGATCTATGCCTGCACCCGGCCCACCCTGCCCAGCCGCGGGACGATGAAAGTGCATTTCGCCCGCAGCATCCTCGTCGCCGCAATGGCGATCGCGTTCTTCTGGGGGATCGTGCGGGTGCCGCTCGCCGAGGCGATCGCCCTGTCGTTCATCGCGCCGCTCATCGCGCTCGGCCTTGCCGCTTTGTTCCTCAAGGAGAGCATCACCGCACAGTCGATCTGGGGCTCGCTGCTCGGGCTTGCCGGCGTCGCGGTGGTCGTCGCCGGACGGATCGGCGGCAGCCACAGCGAAGAGACCGTGCTCGGCATGGCCGCGATCCTGTTCTCGGCCGTGGTCTATGCGATGAACCTCGTCGTCGCCCGCCACCAGGCCCAGCTCGCCAAACCGCTCGAGATCGCCTTCTTCCAGAACCTGTTCGTGCTCGGCCTGCTCGCGCTCGCCGCGCCGTGGTGGCTGGCGGTGCCGGCGGCGCAGCATTGGCCGGGGATCGGCGCGGCGGCGTTGCTTGCGATCGTCTCGCTGCTCCTGCTGTCCTGGGCCTATGCCCGCGCCGAGGCGCAGGTGCTGCTCCCGGTCGAATATACCGCCTTCATCTGGGCCTCGCTGATGGGCTGGTGGATGTTCGGCGAGAAAGTCACGCTCGCGACGATCGCGGGCACCGTGTTGATCGTGGCGGGCTGCGTGCTCGCCGCACGCAAGAAAGGCGGCCACGGTGCCGCCCCCGAAGCAGAGGCCGCATTCCCATGACCCAGATTCGTCCCGCCACTCCCGCCGATGCGGGACTTATCCTCCGCTTCATTCGCGAACTCGCCGAATTCGAACGCGAGCCGGACGCAGTGGAGGCGACCGAGGAGATGCTCGCAACAGCCTTGTTCGGCGCGCGTCCCGCCGCCGAGGCGGTGATCGCCGAGCTCGACGGGGCGCCGGTGGGCTTTGCCCTGTTCTTCCAGAACTTCTCGACCTGGACCGGCCGGCCGGGGCTCTATCTCGAGGATCTCTACGTCACCCCCGCGGCACGCGGCTCGGGTACCGGGACCGCATTGCTGCGCCATCTCGCCGGCATCGCGCTCGACCGTGGCTGCGGGCGGTTCGAATGGGCGGTGCTCGACTGGAACGAGCCGGCGATCCAGTTTTATCGCGCGATGGGCGCGGTCGGCATGGACGAATGGCGCGTGCAGCGCGTCGCAGGCGATGCGCTCGTTCGGCTGGCGGGGAGAGACTGATGGCCTGGGCCTGGCTGATCCTCGGCGGGCTGTTCGAGGTCGGGTTCACCACCTGCCTCCGCTACGCCGACGGCTTCCGGAACCTGCCCTGGACGCTCGGCTTCCTCATCTCGGTATCCTTGTCGATGCTGCTGCTCGACATCGCGGCACGCACCATTCCCATGGGCACTGCCTATGCGGTATGGACGGGTATCGGCGCGCTCGGCACGGTGGTGATCGGCATGGTCTGGTTCGGGGAACCCTTCACATTGCTGCGTTCGTTGCTGATCCTCGGCGTTGTCGCGTGCATTGCCGGGCTCAAGCTGACGTCGGGCCATTGATGGCAGTCGATCAGGGCCTCGTCGACTGGGTCACCGAGGCGCTCGAGCCGGTCGGTACGGTTACGATGCGCCGGATGATGGGCGGCGCGACGCTCTATCTCGACGGCACGATCTTCGCGATCGTCCATGACGGCGAACTCTGGATCAAGGCCGACGAGGAGAGCAATGCGATCTGGGACGAAGCCGGCTATCGCGAGCGCTTCACCGTCACCTTCTCGACCGGCATGTCCGACAGCATGAACTATCGCCGCGCGCCGAGCGACGCCTATGACGACGCCGACGCACTGCGCGAATGGGCCGCATTGGGCATCGCTGCGGGACAGCGCGCGCCGAAGAAGAAGCCGAAGAAGCGGTGATTGACTCGGCTTAATTTGACACAGTTGGCGGAAACTGCGTCCATCTCGCAACATTCTTTCGTGAGAAAACGGGAAATCTGGACCTGTCAAAGAGCGGCGGGATTTCTCCCGCGGCGTCAGGGAAGCAGGCGAAATCCTACATTGCAAGGGCGGGCCGGCGTAAGGACCGTCGCCGGCCGGACAAGCAGTCTCACTCCAGTGCTCCTGCGAAAGCAGGAGCCAGGCTGGTTGCGTACTTCGCTATCCTGGGCTCCTGCTTTCGCAGGAGCACGAGAGGGGGAAGTACCTTCGTTGCCGACGACGGGTCCCCGCTCGATCCTCCCCCGCTAGGGGGAGGTGTCGCCGGAGGCGACGGAGGGGGAGGTAAGCGACTTCACCAGCCGACGTGCTTCCGCCCCCTCCGTCAGCTTCGCTGCCACCTCCCCCTGGCGGGGGAGGATCTAAGATTGGCTATGCGCCCAGCACGTTGATGGTGAAGGCGACGATGCCGAGGTTGAACACGAAGGCGGCGAGGCAGTGCAGCGTCACCACCTTGCGGATGCCGCGGTCGGTGACGCTGACGTCGCTGGTCTGGAAGGTCATGCCGAGGCAGAAGGCGAAATAGACGAAGTCCCAATAATCAGGCTCCGGCTCCTCGGGGAATTGCAGCCCGCCGGCGTCGCCCCCGTTTGCGGCGCGGTAATAGAGATGGGCATAATGCAGCGCGTAGATCGTGTTGCTGAACACCCAGCTCAGTACCAAGGTGCCGACGATCAGCGCGATCGAGCCGGTATCGGGCGTGTCGCGCTGCATCAGCTCGCTGGCGACCGCGACGAGAACGACGAGGCTCACCGCGAGGGTGAGGAACAACAGCAACAGCCGGTTGGCGTCGTTGCGGGTCGCCGAGCGGCGCATATCGTCGGAACGATGGCCGAGCAGCGGCAGGGCCGCGATGAGGAAGATCGTGGCGCCGGCATCGAATCCGGTCATCACGCCCGTGCGGAGTCCGAATTCCGGGATCGCGAGGGACATCGCGACGGCGCTTGCGGCGAGGAATAGGAGGAAGCGCGGCGGCGCGATCAGGTTGCCGATGCCACGTGCAGGAGGGTTCGCCATCGCAGCAGCGTAGGCGCTGATCCGGGCGACCGGCAAGCCGCCTTACTCCCCTCCCTGGAAGGGAGGGGTTGGGGGTGGGTGCGAGCGCAGCGAGCCCAACGAGAGCGTAGAAAAAAGAACAGGCCGGGCATCGAGCCCGACCTGTTCTTGAACCCACCCTCGCCCCTCCCTTTCAGGGAGGGGGATTAAAGTGGCATCGATGCAGCGGTGGCTCAGCCCTGTGCCGTCTCGACGCCGGTCGCGTCGACCGATTCCTTTGCGGCGGCCTTGTCGGCCTTGTAGCGCTCGATCGCCTCGAGCGTGATGCGGCGCGCGTCGTCGGCGCCGCCCCAGGTGCCGATGCGCACCCACTTCTTCTTTTCGAGGTCCTTATAGTGGGTGAAGAAGTGCTCGATCTGCTCCATCACGATGCCGGGCAGATCGTCCTTCTCGTCCACGTTCGAATAATAGGGGAAGGTCTTGTCGTCGGGGACGCAGACCAGCTTCTCGTCGCCGCCGGCCTCGTCCTCGAGGTTGAGCACGGCGATCGGCCGCGCGCGGACGACGCAGCCCGGCACGAAAGGCGAGCGCGCGATCACCAGCGCGTCGAGCGGGTCGCCGTCGGGCGAAAGCGTGTGCGGCACGAAACCGTAATTGGCCGGGTAGCGCATCGGCGTGTGGAGGATGCGGTCGACGAACAGCGCGCCGCTGGCCTTGTCGAACTCATATTTCACCGGCTCGCCGCCGGTCGGTACCTCGATGATGACGTTGAGGTTGTTCGGCGGATCGTCGCCCACCGGAATCAAGTCGATACGCATTTCAGACCTTGCTTGGTTGGCCGCCTTCCCCGTCTCAGCGGGGCTCCAGCAGCTTGTCGAGGCCAGCCTCTCCCGTGGCCGTCTTCACGAGGTGCGGATAGCGAAGCCCGCCATGATAGTCGATGGCAACATCGCGGAAACGATCGCCGCTCTTGAGCAGCAATTTGATCGGGTCCTTGCCGCCCTTGGCTTCCCTGACCGCGGCCTTGAGCCGATCGCCCGTATAGGCACGGCCGTTGACCGCGACGATCTCGTCACCGAGATCGATGCCTGCCTCGAACGCCGGGCTGTCCCACATGACGCTGGTGATTCCCTTGGCGCCGAGCGTCAGGCCGAGCGAGTAGGCAAGGTCGACCACGCTCTTGCTCGTCGCCTTGTTGGGCTCCTCGGTATAGACCAATTTGTAGCCGTTGCGCTCGAAGCCGGCGAGCGGCGCGCGCTGCGAGACCTGGTTGATGCGCTGGTCGAGCAGGGTGCGCCAGTCATAAGGCTGGACGGCGTTCAGCGTGCGGACGACGTCGTCGAAGGTGTAGGTCACTTCGCCATAATCGCCGTCGCGCCCCTAGAAGAAGGCGCGGGCGAAATCGTCGATCGATTTCGTGCCCCTGGACTGCTCGCGCAGGATCGAATCGACTTCCATCCAGATCAGCAGGCCTTCGTTGTAATAATCCTCCGAGCGCTGCCAGCTCACCCAGCCCTTGGGCGCACGCGCGCTGATCACCGGATCGTTGGTGGTATCGCCCATCGGCCGCCACTCGCGCGCCTTGCGGTTGTCGAGGCTGGCCATGATGTTTGCGTAGGATTCGAGCGTGTCGGCCTTGCTCACCAGGCCCGAGCGCGCCTGGAAGACATAGCCCCAGAACTGGGTCTGGCCTTCATAGACCCAGAGCAGCGAGCCGCGGGTCGGGGTGCGGTAATCGGGCGCCCAGAGATCGGCGCCGCGGCGATACTTGCCGTCCCAGCTATGGGTATATTCGTGCGGCAGCAAATTGCGGTCGCCGGCGTCGTCGGCCCATTTGGTGAAATAGCCGAGGTCGACGCCGTTCTCCGAGCTGCGGTGATGCTCAAGGCCGATCCCGCCGAGCTCGTCGCTGATCGACAGCAGGAAATGATAATGGTCGTATTGCTGCGACCCCATCGTCTTCACCGCCTGGTCGACGAGGCGCTTGTGCGCCTCGATCTGCTCGGGCTTCGCCTCGAGCTCCTCGGGGCTGTCGGCGAATACGTCGAGCGTCACGCGCGGGCTCAGCTCGAATGCGCGGTAATAGCGGCCGGCGAGCACCGGCGAATCGACCAGCACTTCGTAATTGGTTTTCTCGTAGCTGTAGGTCGATCCGACCGCCTTCGACGGCAGCCCTGACGCCGCCGACCAGCCCTCGGGATATTTGACCTTGGCCTGCACCGGGATGCGGCGGACGAAATAGCCGGCCGGGTAGAGGCTCATCGAATTGAACTGCAGGCTCATCATCGCCGGGGTCATCACGACGCGGCCCTGGTTCGAGACCGTCGCCGAGGCGAACTGGAATTCGAGGTCGAGCTTCTTCGCGCCGTTCGGCACGTCGATATGAAATGCGAACACGTCGACGGGATCGCGCTTCCACTGGAGCCGCTTGCCATTGGCGCTGATCTGGAGGCCGGTCAGCTTCTCGATCTCGCCGCGGGGGCCGTGCTTGCCTTGCAGCCATTTGGGATAGAGCAGGACCATGTGGCCGCTCTTCGCCACGGGGATCGTCTGCCTGACCCGGAAAATGCCGCGCTGGGTGTCGGTCGCGTCGATATCGAGCAGCATCGTGCCGGGATAGGCGACATCGCGCGCCTCGGGGATGGTGTCGACGAACGGTGCCGGCTGCGGGGCGGAGTTCTGCGCGAGCGCGGGGGCAGTGGAGGCGAGGAGCAGGGCGACGGACAGCGCGCGAAGCATTCGGGGCGACCTCGTTGTCTGGAGGAGATGGCGGCTCTTAGGCCGTTGAATTGCGGGAGGTAAAGAGGGCGGGATATCCTTCACCGCTCCCTAACCATTGCCGGCTAGATGTTTCGGCCATGTATCACGATCCCGCTCTGGCCTCGCGCGCCAAGGCCGATCCGCGACCGCGCTCGGCGGTTAGCGGCGGCGTCGGTCTCGTCGGGCTGGCGGGGATGACCGCCTGGGTCGTGGTCGCGCATATTTTCCGCATGAACGGGCCCTATGCGGCTTTGGTCAACGTGGTCGCCTGCGCGCTGCCGATGGTGCTGTGGTCGCTGACCGTCGACAAGGTGCATCGCAGTCCCTCGACGGGCATCGACTGGAGCCTCAAACGGCCGTGGCGCGAGACTCTCGACCTGTCGGTGACCAAGCTCACCGGCCTGTGGCTGACCTGGGGCGGCATCGCCGCGATCTATGTGCTCGGCCGGGTCTGGTGGGACACGCGCTACGCCAATTATCCGTTCGCCATGGCCTGCTTCACGGTGGCGGCGCCGATCCTGTTCGTGCTCTCGGTGCCCTATGTCCTCTGGCTCGATCGCCGGCTGGTCGAGCCGCGCGACGGCCCCTGGTCGCTCGGCGCCTGGGCGATGGGGGCGGAGGGCTGGGATCGCGAGGCGATCTTCAACCATCTGCGCAGCTGGGCGGTGAAGGCGTTCTTCCTCGCCTTCATGGTCGCGATCGTGCCGCCGGGCTTCGGCGAGTTCGTCTCGATCGACCCGCGTGAGGCGCTCGCCGATCCGGTCAAATTGGCGACCTATCTCGTCACCTTCATGTTCGTGATCGACGTGGCGTTCGCCACCGCCGGCTACATCCTCACCTTCCGCCCGCTCGACTCGCACATCCGCACGGCCAACCCCTATGCCGCCGGCTGGACCGCGGCCTTGATCTGCTATCCGCCCTTCCTGCTGATGGGCAATGGCGGACCGCTCGACTATCACGAGGGCAGCGCCGACTGGTCGTACTGGCTGGGCAATTATCCGTGGCTCCTGCCGGTGCTCGGCGCGGTGCTGGTGGCGCTGACCGCGATCTATGCCTGGGCGACGATCGCCTTCGGGCTGCGCTTCTCGAACCTGACCCATCGCGGGATCCTCACCCACGGGCCCTATGCCTGGTCGCGACACCCGGCCTATCTGTCGAAGAACCTGTTCTGGTGGCTGTCGACCATGCCGTTCCTCGCCACCACCAACTGGCACGACGCGGTGCGCAACGCCGCGGTGATGGCCTGCGTCAGCGGCGTCTATTATTGGCGCGCGCGGACCGAGGAGCGGCATCTCGGAGCCGATCCGGCCTATCAGGAATATTCGGCGTGGATGGCGCGTAACGGCGTAGTGCCGCGGATTTTTCTTTCGCTCGGTCTGCGCCGCGGGGCGGGCGCCTAACTCCCGCCGGCGCGGGTTACGAGCGGCGGCGGGTCGATGCCGAACTGGCGCGCGAGCCGGTCCAGCGGCTCGCGATATCCGAACGCGTCGATGAACGCCATCACCGCGGGCACCCGGTGCACCCGACCCAGCCAATAGCCCGCCTCGCGGATGTCGGCGGGCGTGTAGAGCTTGCGGTCGATCGCGCTGTCGGTTGCGCTGAGCCAGCCGAGCAGCGTGTCGGTGGCGGTGCGGTAGATCTGAAGGCGCGGCTCGGCCGCCATCTCGGCGAGGGTGAGATACGGATCCATGGCCGTGGCGTACACGCCGACATCATGCGTGATGGTCTCGCCCGGGTCCTTGAGCAGCGGCCGCAAACTCTCCGGGACCACGAGAATGCCGCCGTTCCAGTCGAGACAGCGGCAGGCGAACAGCAGTTCGTCGTTCGTCAGAAGCTCCTTGAGGTGGCTATTGGCCAGCTCCGCGCGCTTCCACAGCACCGACTTGCGCGCATTGTACAGCGCGACCGATCCGCCGATCGTCGCCACCACAAGCCCCAACGCGCTCACCAGGATTGCCGCATCCATCCCCTGCGCCTCCCCGCCGTGCCAGCGGTTATAGCGCAAGATCCGGCAGCGGCGTGCTAGAACTTCGCCTCTTCGTAGACGCGGGTGATGTCGCCGCCCCAGTCGCCGTTGAAGCGATCGAGCAGGATCTGCGCGGGCACTTTGCCGGTGCGGACGATCTCGCGGAGCGGATCGAGGAAGCCGCTCTCATTGTCGCCCGAGGCATTGAGACGGGCGCGGGCATTGAGCCCCGCGGCCGAGATGTCGAGGACCTCGCCGGCGATGTCGCGCAGCGTGCCGCCGCCGGGGATCGGAGCGTCGAGCGCCAGCTTCGGCACGGCCCCGCGGAGCGCCTCGCGCTCGTCCATCGACCAGCCCTTCACCAGCTCCCATGCCGCGTCGAGCGCGGCATCGTCGTAGAGCAGCCCGACCCAGAGCGCCGGCAGCGCGCAGATCCGGCCCCAGCGCCCGCCATCGGCGCCGCGCATCTCGAGGAACTGCTTCATCCGCACTTCGGGGAAGGCGGTCGAGAGATGGTCCGCCCAGTCGTCGATCGTCGGCTTGTGCCCCGGATAGGCGGGCAATTCGCCCTTGAGGAAGTCGCGGAAGCTCTGTCCCGCGGCGTCGATATATTCGCCGTCGCGATAGACGAAGTACATCGGCACATCGAGCGCATAGTCGGTGTAGCGCTCGTATCCGAACCCGTCCTCGAACACGAACGGCAGCATGCCGGTCCGCGCCGGATCGGTGTCCGACCAGATGTTGCTGCGGAACGAGAGGAAGCCGTTGGGCTTGCCCTCGGTGAAGGGCGAGTTGGCGAACAGCGCGGTGGCCAGCGGCTGCAGCGCGAGCCCGACGCGGAACTTCTTGGCCATGTCGGCTTCGCTGCCATAATCGAGATTGACCTGGATCGTGCAGGTCCTGAGCATCATGTCGAGCCCGAGGCTGCCGACCCGCGGCATGTGGCTGAGCATGATCTTGTAGCGGCCCTTAGGCATGATCGGCAGCTCGGCGCGGGTCTTGTCGTGCCACATGCCGAGGCCGAGAAAGCCGATGCCGAGCTGGTCGCCGACCGCCTTGACCTGCTTGAGATGGCGCCCCGCCTCGGCGCAGGTCTCGTGGAGATTGTCGAGCGGCGCGCCGGAAAGCTCGAACTGGCCGGCCGGCTCGAGGCTGATCGTGCCATCGGGGCCGGCGAGCGCGATCACCTTGCCGCGCTCCTCGACCGGCTTCCAGCCGAACCGGGTGAGCGCCATCAGCAGATCGTGGATGCCGCCGGGCTCGTCGTAGCTCGGGGCGTGATGGTCCTTGATCGAGTAGACGAACTTCTCGTGCTCGGTGCCGATCCGCCAGCGGTCCTTCGGCTTCTCGCCGCGCGCGAAATAGTCGACCAGCTGCGCACGGTTCTCGATGACCGCTGCGTTGCTGTTCGAAACGGTCTTGGTGCTCATCCGCGCGCCTTTACGCGGGCCCGCGGGCAGGCGCCAGTGGGGAATTCATACCGCTCGGTCACCAATCCCCCGCCGCGCCCATCCAGAGACTTACCGCCGCCGCCGCCGCGGTTTCGGCGCGCAGGATCCGCGGGCCCAGCGCAACGCCGACGGCGCTCGGGTGCGCGCGGATCGCCTCGCGCTCCTCGGAGTCGAAGCCGCCTTCGGGACCGATAAGGATCGCGGCGGGGCCGGGGCGCGAACGCATCGCGTCGAGCGCGGGAGCGCCGCCGGTCTCGTCGGCGAAGAACAGGGCGCGTCCGACAGGCCAGTCGCGGAGCAGCGCGGGCAGCTTGACCGGCTCGACCAGCTCGGGAAGCGCAGTGCGGCCGCATTGCTCGGCGGCTTCGATCATGTGGCTACGCAGACGATCGAGGTTGAGCTTGTCGACTACCGCGCGGCGGGTGAGCACCGGTGCGAGGCGGGCGACGCCGAGTTCGCAGGCCTTCTCCGCGACCCAGTCGATCCGGCCTTTCTTGATCGGCGCCGCGCAGAGCCAGAGATCGGGCACCGGCTCCCGATCGCGGAGCTTGTCGGTGACGTCGAGCACGAGATCGCGCTTGCCGACTGCCTGCGCAACGCCGAGCCATTCGCCGGTGCGATCGTCGAACAATTTGACCGGGTCGCCGCCCTTCAGCCGCATCACCTGGATCAGATAATGCGCCGGCGGCCCGGCGATGCGCAGCGGTCCGGGAGCGAGTTCGCTCTCGACGAACAGGCGGGGGGTGGATTGCGGCGGCCAGGCGGGGGTTGCGGGCATGGCACCTCCTAGCCCGACCCCCTCGTTTCGTCACCAATAACTCCCCCCTGCTTGCAGGGAGGGGCTCGGGAGTGGGTGCGCGCGTCTGCGCGCCCAAAAGACTCAGTACCCCGGTATCGAAGCGCCGACTGGGCATCGAGCCCAGCCGCCGCTACCCACCCCCGGCCCCTCCCTTTCAGGGAGGGGAGACTTTGAGCCTCAGTCCTCGGGAATCTCCGTCCGCGCGCGCCTGCCGCCGTCGCGCGGCGGGCGGCCGCCGAAGGGCCGCAGCCTGGGCAACTCGCTTCTCTCGATCTTGCCGTCGTGATTGGCGTCGAGCATCGCGAACCGCGCCGATGCCGCGCTGGCGAATTCGGTGTGGTCGATGCCACGATTGAGGTTGCGGTCGGCGACGGTGACCGGCTCGGGATAGTCGAGATAGCCGAAGCGTGCGGCGCCTTGTCTCGTGCCGGCGGCGCGCTCGCCGCCGCGTGGCGCGGCCATGCCCTCCGGCCCGCGGCCTTCGCCACCCGGTCCGCCGGGCCCGCCGCCGGGTCCGCCCAGGCCGCGTCCGCCAAAGCGCGGACCTCCGCCACCGCCCCCGGTCCGGATCTCTGGTGCCAGAATGGTCTCGTACCGTTCGATATCGTCGGGGTCGATCTCGCCATCCTTGCGCTGATCGAGCACCGCGAAGAAGCGCGCCGCGTCGGCGACCATCTCCTCCTCGCTGAGCGCGCCGTCATGGTCGGTGTCCGCGCCGTCGAACCATGCTTCGTGCGGCGGAGGCGTGCCGGGGTCACCGCGAAACGGCTCGCCCATCGGACTGATGAACAGCGGACCTCCGCGCCCGGCTCCATCCGGCGGCGGGCCTACGGGACGCCCTTCGCCCGGCGGCGGTCCCTCGGGCGGGCCGTCCTGCGCCATTGCCTCGCCGCTGCTCGCCACAAGGATCAAGCTTCCCAACATCCATGCGCGCATTTTTGGCCTCCCGCGAAATGAACCGGCGGCAGCCCTGCGCGCGCTTTGTCGCCGCAATATGCCGGATTGTTGCAATCGGCTGCTTGATCTTTGCGCGGCCGCGGCGAAGACGGAGGGCATGACTGCGGCACCCGAGATCGTCCCCGACACCGAGCATCGCGGGCTGGTCGGCATGCTGCCGGCCGCGGTGCGGCCCTATGCCTTGCTCGCCCGGTTCGACCGGCCGATCGGCTGGTGGCTGCTGTTCTGGCCCGGCGCCTGGGCAGTCGCGCTCTCGGGCAATGCGCTCAGCCGATGGGACCTGATCCTGTGGTTCCTGCTCGGCGCCGTTGCGATGCGCGGGGCCGGCTGCGTCTATAACGACATCGTCGACCGCGATCTCGACCGGCAGATCGCGCGCACCGCCAGCCGCCCGCTCGCCAGCGGTGCGGTGTCGCTCAAGGCGGCGTGGATCTGGCTGCTCGCCTTGTGCCTGATCGGGCTGGTGGTGCTGGTCCAGCTCAAGCCGATTGCCGCCGTCGTGGCGCTCGGCAGCCTGGCGCTGGTTGCGGCTTATCCGTTCATGAAGCGAATCACCTGGTGGCCGCAGGCGTGGCTCGGGCTGGTCTTCTCCTGGGCGGCTCTGGTCGGCTGGGCCGAGGCGCCCGACCGGGGCTGGCTGGCGGGGCTGCTGCTTTATGCCGGGTGCATCGTATGGGTGATCGGCTACGACACGATCTATGCGCTGCAGGACGTCGAGGACGACGCATTGGTCGGCGTCCGTTCCTCGGCGCGTCGGCTCGGCGGGCATGTTCGCGGCGGCGTCGCCGCTTTCTATATCGTGGCGCTGCTGCTGTGGGGCATGGCCTTCTGGCAGCTCCGCCCGGATCCGCTGGCCCTCGCGGCTTTGCTGCCGATGGCGCTGCATCTCGGCTGGCAGGTCGTCACGCTCGTACCGGCCGACGGCGCCAATGCGCTTCACCGCTTCCGGTCGAACCGCAATGCGGGACTGCTGATGTTCGCCGCGTGTTTCGTGGTCGGGCAGACGTTTTAGCGGACGCGGACCGGGACCTCAAATCCTCCCCCGCCAGGGGGAGGTGGCATGCGGAGCATGACGGAGGGGGAGGACTCACTGCGTTCAGTGAATCCTCCCCCTCCGTCGCCTTCGGCGACACCTCCCCCTTGCGGGGGAGGATTTGAACATGCTCCCCTCCATTGCACGCGGTGCCGCCGGGTCCTAAGTCGCCCCGATGCTTACCGAGTCCCAGGCCTGCGAGCGCGTCCATGACATTGTGAACCGTGCGCGCGCGGCGGGCGCCGATGCCTCGGATGCCGTGTTCGCGGCGGACCGCTCGCTCTCCGTCTCGGTGCGGATGGGCGAACTCGAAGATGTCGAGCGCTCCGAAAGCGAGGAGCTCGGTCTCCGCGTTTTCGTCGGTCAGCGCTCGGCGAGCGTCTCGACTTCGGATCTCAGCTCCGAATCGCTCGATGCCCTTGTCGAGCGGGCGATCGCAATGGCGCGCGAGGCGCCCGAGGACAAATGGGCGGGTCTCGCGCCACAAGAGCGGCTGCTGCACGGCAGCCCGCCGCTGCTCGATCTTGACGACGGCGCCAATGAGGACCCGCAGACGCTCAGGGCCCGGGCGCTCGCCGCCGAGGAGGCCGCCCGCGCCGTCGAAGGCGTGACCAACAGCGAGGGCGGCAATGCCGGCGCCAGCCGCTCGGTGATGGCGATCGCCACCAGCCACGGCTTCACCGGCGCCTATGCCCAGACCAGCCACGGCGTGTCGGCGAGCGTGCTGGCGGGAAGCGGCGGCGCGATGGAGCGCGATCACGCCCATCACAGCGCGCGGCACGCCGCGATGCTCGAATCGCCTGAAGCGGTCGGGCGGCTGGCCGGCGAACGGGCAGTGGCGCGGCTCAACCCCGCCAAGGTGCCGAGCGGGGCGATGCCCGTGGTTTTCGATCGCCGCGTCTCGGCAGGGCTGGTCGGCCATCTGCTCGGGGCGATCGGCGGCGCGGCGATTACCCGCAAGACCAGCTTCCTGCTCGACTGCCTCGGCAAGCAGATATTCGCCAAGGGCGTGACGATCTGCGACGACCCGCATCGTCCGCGCGGCCTGCGCTCGCGGCCGTTCGACGGCGAGGGCCTGCCGGTGCTGCCGCTTAAGCTGGTCGACGAGGGCATGCTTGAAACCTGGCTGCTCGACAGTGCGTCGGCGCGGCAGCTCGGGCTGGAGCCCACCGGCCATGCCGCACGCGGCGGCGCCGGGGCGCCCGGGGTCGCGCCGAGCAACCTCTACATGCAGCCGGGCAATATTCCGCCCGAGACCCTGGTCGGGGAGATCGACCGCGGCATTCTGGTAACCGAGCTGATCGGGCAGGGGGTCAACGGCGTCACCGGCGATTACAGCCGCGGCGCGGCAGGCTTCCTGATCGAGAAGGGCGAGATCACCCGCGCCGTTTCCGAGATCACCATCGCCGGCAATCTGAAGGACATGTTCCTCGCGCTGACTCCGGCCAACGACCTCGAATTCCGCTACGGGATCAACGCGCCGACCGTTCGCATCGACGGGATGACGATTGCCGGTGAATGATCTCGCCGCCGAGGTCGCGAACATCGCCGCCGATGCCGGGCGGTTCGCGATCCGGCTGTGGAACACCGATTTCCGGCGATGGGAAAAGTCGCCGGGCAATCCGGTCTGCGCCGTCGATCTCGAAGTCGACGGCATGCTGCGCTATCGGCTCGGCGAATTGCTCCCCGACGCGGGCTGGCTTTCCGAAGAGACGATCGACAATGCCGCGCGCCTCGATGCCGAGCGGATCTGGGTGGTCGATCCGATCGACGGCACCCGCGATTATCTGCGGGGCCGCAACGGCTGGGCAGTGTCGGTCGCCCTCGTTGAAAAGGGCAGGCCGGTGATCGGCGTGCTCGACGCGCCGGCGCGGCAGGAAGTCTGGACCGCCGAGGCGGGCAAGGGCGCTTTCCGCAACGGCGAGCGGCTGCACGTCGCCGAGCGGAGCCAGCTGGCAGGAGCACGGGTGCCGGCCGACCAGCTGCCCAAGGTCGATCGCGATCTGACGATGGTCGCCAAGCCCAATTCGATCGCGCTGCGCATAGCGATGGTCGCGGCGGGCGAGGCCGACCTGCTCGCGACCATCCGCTGGGGCAATGAATGGGACATCGCCGCGGCGGTCCTGCTCGCCGAGGAAGCGGGCGCGGCGGTGAGCGACGCGTTCGGCCGGCCGCTTGCCTTCAACACGCCCGAGGCACAGGCGTTCGGCGTGCTCGCCACGGCACCGGGTATTCACGCGGCCGCAGTCGAACGCCTCCGCGACCGCGCCGAGGCGACGGTCGGGAATCGTTAGGTTCGAGGGCTGAGCCGCCCAGAAATTCCTCCCCGAGGCAAGCTCGGGCAGAAGCCGGGCGACGCGCTCCCTTCACCGCTCCGCCACCGCGATGAGCGCAGTCGAAGGCACCGGCAGCACGTCCCTGCCATCGGCCCGCCGGTACACTTCGTCGATCACCGCTTGCTGGTCTTCCGCGCCGAGTGCTGCCCAATCCTCGCTCAGGCCGAACTGGGTTTGCGGATCGAGACCGGTCATTCGCAACGAATAGTCATGCGTCATGGTCTCGATGACGGGCGCTGCATAGCCGGCGGCGACCATCTCGGCGGCGAGTCGCTCGGGATTCCCCAAATAAGTGAGCCCCTCGGGCAGGCCCGACCGCCAGTCGCGTTCGGGGAACAGCGCGCGGACGACCTGCGACAGCAGCAGATGCGTCGCCGCGCCGTCGCTGATCCAGGTGGCGACGACGCCATGCCCGCCCGGCCGGGTCACGCGCGCCATCTCCCGCAGGCCTTGGCGCCAGTCGGGGAACATCATCACGCCGAACACGGAGAATACGGCATCGAATGACTGATCGGGCAAGTCGAGCGCCTGTCCGTCCATCGCGCGCGCTTCGAGATTGGACAGGCCGTGCGCAGCCACCCGCGCGACCATTCCGGGCGAGAAGTCGGTCGCCAGCACCTGCGCCCCCTTGCGCGCCGCGGCGAGGGCGAGTGCGCCGGTCCCGGTCGCGACGTCGAGCAGCCGGGTCTGCGGAGTCACCTCGACTCGCGCGAGCGCCGCTTCGGCGAAGCGCGCGGTGAACGGATGCGCGGTCTCTTCATAATGTTTCGCCAGCGCGTTCCAGCGATCGGGATCGTTCATTCGGCGCATTGGCTTCTCCTGCGAATCATGTAACATCAAATGTATCATGAATGACAAAGCTTGCCAAATCAGCTGCGGGCTAAGAGGGTTCGGCGATGCGACGTGACAGCCGGCTTTCCCGAATGCTCCACGTGCTGCTGCACATGGCTCGGCACGACGGCCCGATGACGTCGGAAGCGATCGCGACGATGCTGCGGACCAATGCGGTGGTCGTTCGCCGCACGATGGCGGGGCTGCGCGACGCCGGCTATGTCCGCTCGGAAAAGGGCCATGGCGGCGGCTGGCTGCTCGCCTGCGACCTGGACGCGGTGACCTTGCTCGACGTGCATCGCGCCGTCGGCGGGCCGCAATTGTTCGCGATCGGCGCTGAGGCCGATATGCCGCACTGCCTCGTCGAGAAGCTCGTCAACGAAGCGGTGGCCGAGGCGCTGGGCGAAGCCGAGGCATTGCTGCTGGCGCGGTTCGGTGCGGTCAGCCTCGGCCAGCTCGCCCGCGACTTCGACGCGCGCTACGGCTGCCCGAGCTAGCGGATCGTTTCAATCCTCCCCCGCAAGGGGGAGGTGGCACGCGCAGCGTGACGGAGGGGGAGGACGCACATCGCTTGAATTGAAGGGGCGTGGCTTACCTCCCCTTCCGACGCCCTTCGAGCGCCACCTCCCCTTGGCGGGGGAGGATTGTCATGTCGCATGCGCCCTAGACGCTGCCGCCTTCGTCGCCCTGGTACTTGATCTGCAGATACCGCCCGCGCGTCGCCAGCAGGTCGAGATCGCCTTGGGCGAGCTGCGTCGACATTTCGGCGATCTCGTCGTCGATCACCTGCAGCCCTTGGGCGAGCTGCTGATCGGGAGTCAGGCCGTTGCGCTCGACCCGGCGCAGCGGTTCGGGGACGCGCGCATAGCCCTTGATCAGTTCGGGCAATTGCTCGCCGACCAGCTTGCGCACTTCGCCCGCCGCCGGCGAATTCTCGTCGAGCAAGGCGAGCTGCGGCGCGAGGAACTCGAGCTTCACGCCGATCGAATCGACCAGCCCGTGGACCGGCGCCGGCAGGGCCGGGCGCTGGGTGTCGAGCCAATGCTCGGTGGTGCGCGGCAAGGCCTTGAGCGGCACCTGCGCCAATTGCGCGACCTCGGGCGCGCCGCCGCCGGCGGGAAGGATTGCGAAAACAAGAGTCGCGACGATCAGCAGCAAGGCGACGAGCATCGCGCCCATGATGCCGAGCGGCGCGACGGCGAGCGCGAAGACGATCGCGCCGAGGATGATCGCGCCGTCGGCGATCGCGATCCGGCCGACCCGCCGGACCACTTCGGCCTCGCGCCGCCGGCGCAGCCGCTGGTCGGCCGCGGTCACCGGGGCGCGGGCGCGGGCGCGCTCGATCAGTTCCTCGGCGCGGGCGCTCAGGCGATCGACATCGGTCACGAGCCTACATCGCCTCCAGCTTGAAGGTCTCGCTCACCGCGCCGCTCTGGTTCTGCGCGGCCCCTTCGGCCCGGGCGATATAGCCCTTCGACTTCTCGACTTCGTTCGACAGCGTGTTGACCGTGGTCTTCATGCTGTCGAGCGCCTTCAATTTGAACGTGTCGATCGCGTCCATCGTGTCGTAGATGTTCTGGAAGGCGCGCTGGAGCGTCTCGACGGGAATCGTCGAGTTCGCCGCCTGCTCGTGGATCTGGGCGGTGTTGCTCTTGAGCAATTGGCCGGTCGAGTCGATCAGGTTCGCGGTGGTCGTGTTGATCGCCGTGATCTGGTCGAGCACCAGCTTCTGATTGGTCAGCGCCTGCGCGACCGTCACTGCCGTGCGCATCGCCGAGACCGTGGTGGTCGAGGCGCGATCGACGCCCTTGACCAGCTCGACATTGTTCTTCTTGACCAGATCGAGCGCGAGATAGCCCTGCACCGTCACCGCCATCTGGGTGAGCAGGTCCTGGGTGCGCTGGCGGACATAGAAGAGCGCGGTCTCGCGGATCGCCTTGGCCTTGGCGGGATCGCTGTGGTCGAGCTCGTTGGCCTTGTCCTCGAGCTTGGCGTCCATCGCCTTGGACAGATAGATCATCTGCTCGAGCCGGCCCATCGCCGCCCACAGATTGGCGCGCTCGGTGTCGATCGCGGCATTGTCCATCAGCAGCTCGTCCTTGCCGCTGGCAAGGCTCTTGAGGATGCCCTGGATGTGGCTCTGCGACGACTGGTATTTGCGGAAATACTGTTTAAGCGGCGAGCCGCCGAACAGCTTCGACAGGAAGCCGTCATTGCCGCCGATCAACTTGCCGTTGCGGCCCGGATCGAGCTCCTCGACGGTTTTGCGGAGCTGGAGCAGATCGGCGCCCACGCCGGTGTCGCTGCTCATCGCGCGGACCGGGCGATCGAGGAAGCGGTTCGATTGGCCCGCCGCGTCGCGAATCTCCTTCTGCCCCATCGCGGCGATCGCATCGACGCGCTTGCCGAATTCGGGCGAGTTGACGTCCTGCGCGACGAGATCGTCGATGAAGCCCTCGACGCGCTTCTCGAGCTCGGACTTCTTGGCGTCCTCGACCGGCACCAGCCCCGCGGCCTTTTCCGGCGCCACCACCGGAACCGGGGCAGGCGGAGTGAGCACCAGATCCTGTTCGGCCGTCACGGTCTCAGCTGCAGTCGCCATTCAAACTCTCCAAAGCTGTTGCGGCCCTCATACGAGGTTCGCGACGGCTATCCAAGTGTATCAGCTAGATAGTACACCACCGGGGGTTCGCCAAGGTCAGCGCGCCGCCTTGAGCGCCTTGCCCCACCAGCTGAGCTCGTCGAACAGATGTCCGGTCCAGCGCAAATCCTTGTCGTCTGGAACGAACACCCCGTCCTTCACCTTGCCCCAGACCCCCATGATGTGGACCGAGGCCTCGAGCGGCGCCATCTGGAGCTCGCGCGCGATGCAGGTGAGCAATTCGATCGAGCGGGCGCCGCCATTGCCGCCATAGCCGACAAAGGTCACCGGCTTGCGATTCCACTCGGCATAGACGAAGTCGAGCGCGTTCTTGAGCACCGCCGGCGGGCCGTGATTATATTCGGGGCAGATCAGGATGTACCCGTCCGCGCTCGCCACTTTCTCCGCCCAGCGGATCTGCAGCGGATCGCGGTAATTGCCCGCCGCCGGCGGACTGGCGAACGGATAGAAGGGCAGGTCCCAGTCCTTGAGGTCGACCAGCTCGCAATCGAGTTCGGTGCGAGAGGCGGCCTGTTCGATCACCCATTTGCCCACGGGTTCGGCCATGCGGCCTTCGCGGACGCTGCCGAGGATGACGAGAATCTTGAGGGGGTCGGTCATGTGATTCTCCGTAGCGGCGCGAAGACTTCCCGCAACGCACAAATTGCGCTATGGGCGCCCGCGCACCGCACTTCAGCGGCATCCAGGACAATCGCATGAACCTCCGCAACGTGGCGATCATCGCCCACGTCGATCACGGCAAGACCACGCTCGTCGACCAGCTCTTCCGCCAGTCGGGCACTTTCCGCGACAACCAGCGCGTCGAGGAACGCGCGATGGACTCGAACGACCTCGAAAAGGAGCGCGGGATCACGATTCTCGCCAAGCCGACCTCGGTCGAGTGGGAAGGCATCCGCATCAACATCGTCGACACGCCGGGCCACGCCGATTTCGGCGGCGAGGTCGAGCGCATCCTGTCGATGGTCGACGGCGTCATCCTGCTGGTCGATTCCTCCGAAGGCGCGATGCCGCAGACCAAGTTCGTCACCGGCAAGGCGCTGAAGCTCGGCCTCAAGCCGATCGTCGTGGTCAACAAGATCGACCGTCCCGACGAGCGCATCCAGGAAGTGCTCGACGAAGTGTTCGACCTGTTCGTTTCGCTCGACGCCACCGACGAGCAGCTCGATTTCCCGGTGCTCTACGCCTCGGGCCGCAACGGCTATGCCAATGAGGATCCGAGTCTGCGCGAAGGCACGTTGCGCCCGCTGTTCCAGAAGATCGTCGACCACGTTCCGCCGCCCGCGCTCGAAGTCGACGCGCCGTTCACCTTCCTCGTGACGCTGCTCGACCGCGACAATTTCC
This sequence comes from Sphingomonas psychrotolerans, assembly GCA_032334595.1. Taxonomy (GTDB): domain Bacteria; phylum Pseudomonadota; class Alphaproteobacteria; order Sphingomonadales; family Sphingomonadaceae; genus Sphingomonas; species Sphingomonas psychrotolerans_A. Next base: position 622,898 of record JALMLT010000003.1, read on the forward strand.
TCGGCCGCATCCTCACCGGCCGCGTCCAGTCGGGCACGGTCAAGGTCAACCAGCCGATCCACGCGCTCGACATGGACGGCAACGTCGTCGAGACCGGCCGCGCCTCCAAGATCATGACCTTCCAGGGACTCGACCGCGTCCCGACCGACGAGGCACGCGCCGGCGACATCATCAGCCTCGCCGGGCTCGCCGTCGCCACCGTGTCGAACACCATCGCCGACACCTCGGTGACCGAGGCGATCCAGGCGCAGCCGATCGATCCGCCGACGCTGTCGATGCGCTTCGCCGTCAACGATTCGCCGATGGCCGGCCGCGAGGGTACCAAGGTGACCAGCCGCATGATCCGCGACCGGCTCGAGCGTGAGGCCGAATCGAACGTGGCGATCAAGGTCACCGAGAGTGAGGACAAGGACAGCTTCGAAGTCGCCGGCCGCGGCGAGCTTCAGCTCGGCGTGCTGATCGAGACGATGCGCCGCGAGGGCTTCGAACTCGGCATCAGCCGTCCGCGCGTGCTGTTCCGCGAGGACGAGAACGGCCAGAAGACCGAGCCGTACGAGACCGTGGTAATCGACGTCGACGACGAATTCTCGGGCACGGTCGTCGACAAGATGAACCAGCGCAAGGCCGAGATGACCGACATGCGTCCCTCGGGCGGCGGCAAGACCCGCATCACCTTCTCGGCGCCGTCGCGCGGGCTGATCGGCTATCACGGCGAGTTCCTGTCGGATACCCGCGGCACCGGCATCATGAACCGGCTGTTCGAGCGCTATGGCCCGTTCAAGGGCCAGATCGAAGGCCGCAAGAACGGCGTGCTGATCTCGAATGGCGCAGGCGAGGCGCAGAGCTATGCGCTCGGCCCGCTCGAGGAGCGCGGCATCCTGTTCGTCGGCCATGGCGAAGCGCTCTATGAGGGCATGATCATCGGCGAGAACGCCAAGACGGATGACCTTGAGGTCAATCCGATGAAGGCGAAGCAGCTCACCAACTTCCGCGCCTCGGGCGGCAAGGACGACGCCGTCCGCCTCACTCCGCCCAAGAAGATGACGCTCGAACAGGCGATCGCCTATATCGACGACGACGAGATGGTCGAGGTGACGCCGAAGAAGATCCGGCTGCGCAAGCGCTTCCTCGATCCGCACGAGCGCAAGCGGCAGAGCCGCGCCAAGCAGGCGGCGTAAGGTTCAGGGCGTCCGGAGCGATCCGGGCGCCCTTTGCTTTGGCGGAATCTTGAACGCAAAGGCGACGGGGGTGGGCCGCGTCCAGGCTCGAAGCTCAAAGGTGACTTTGGGGATCGGCACCCCAGGCATCTGGCAGGTCCTTTCGGCGAGACCCTGCCGCGCTGCGCCGGCTATGGCCTCCCGCGCCTTGCGCTCAACGTCCGCCCATTTCCAGCAGCACCGCCCATTCGGCGTCGCGGACCGGCGTCACCGACAGGCGTGACTGGCGGAGCATCTCGAGTTCCTTGAGCCGCGGCTCGGCCTTGATGTCGGCGAGCGGGACCGGCCGCGCGAGCTTCTCGACCGGTTTCACCGCGACGCTCGCCCATTTGCCGTCGTCGCCGTCGGGCTGCCAGGCGCGGGTGATCTCCATTATGCCGACCGCCGCCTTTTCGGTGTTCGAATGATAGAAAAGTGCGCGGTCGCCGGGCTGCATTTCCTTCAGGAAATTGCGCGCGGTGTAATTGCGAACGCCGTTCCATTCAGTGGCACCGTCGCGGACGAGATCGTCCCACGAATAGGCATCGGGTTCGGAGCGGAGGAGCCAATACGCCATGGCGCCCCGGTTAACCGGCTAAACGCGCGCTGAACACCCGATTCCGAACCCATTCAGCCGGCGGGCGTTAATTGCATAGCCTCAGCGCCGCGACTCCACCCCCGGACCGCCCGGCGCGCGTAGTTGAGAGGAGGAGTATCATGGCCAATTTCGTCAGGAAGGCGGTGCTCGGCACGGTCCTTGGCGCGAGCGTGCTGACTGCGGTCGCGCCGACCGCCGACGCACAGCGTTATCGCGGCTATCGGGACCGTTATGGCTATGGCTACGGCTATCGCCACCACGACGATACCGGAACGGCGATCGTCGCCGGTATTGCCGGTCTTGCGATCGGCGCGGCACTCGCCAGCAACAACGACCGCCGCTACGATTACGACCGGCGCTATTATCGCGAGCGCGGCTATTACCCGACCGACGGCTATTATTACCGCGACTACTACCGCCGCTATCGCGGCTGGGACCGGTGCTACACGCGCCGGATGTGGGACCCCTATCTCGATCGGCCGGTGCGCGTGCGTTACTGCCGCTGATCCGGCAGATTGACGGGACAGGCGGCGCGGACTCCGGTCCGCGCCGCTCTTCGCATGTGCGGCACAGGCGCTAAGATGCCGCACATGGAACCTGATTCGCCCGCGCAACGACCCGATCCTTCGGACCCCTATCTCCGCGCGGCGCAGACCTTTCCGTCTTTGTCCGACGAAATGGCGGCGCGGGTGGCGGCGTTCGGCAGCGAGGAAGTGCTGGCCGACGGCGAATTGCTGTTCCGGCGCGGGGATCGCAGCGTCGACTTCTTCCTGTGCATGGCCGGCTCGATCGAGATCGTCGACACCGACGTGGAGGGCGCCGAGACGGTGGTCCACACGCATGTGCCGCGCCAGTTCACCGGCGAGCTCGATCTGTTCAACGACCGCACGATCCTTGTCACCGGGCGGGCGAAGGGCGAGACCCGGGTGGTGCGGGTCGGGCGCGCCGAGTTCCGGCGGATGATGGCGGCCGAGCCCGATATCGGCGAGATCGTGATGCGCGCCTTCATCCTGCGCCGGGTGGGGATGCTGCTGCACGGCACGGCGGGCGTGGCGCTGGTCGGCCCCGGGCATGCGGCGGACACCGCGCGGATCGAGACCTTTCTCTCGCGCAACGCATTGCCGCACCGGCGTATTGACACCGAAGTTGACGCCGATGCCGGCGGCTTCATGGAATGCTTCGCACTCACCGATGCCGACCTGCCGGTGGTGGTCGCCGACGGGCGGGCGCTGCGCAATCCGAGCAATGCCCAGCTCGCTGACGCGCTCGGGCTCGCCTCGGCAGTGGATCCGGACCACGTCCATGACGTGGCGGTGGTCGGCGCCGGGCCGGCGGGGCTGGCCTCGGCGGTCTATGCCGCGTCGGAGGGGCTCGACACGATCGTCATCGAATCGGTGGCGCCGGGCGGGCAGGCGGGGACCAGTTCGAAAATCGAGAATTATCTCGGCTTCCCGACCGGCATTTCCGGACAGGCGCTCGCCGGGCGTGCACAGGTCCAGGCGCAGAAGTTCGGCGCGCGGCTGCTGGTATCGCGGAGTGCCGCAGGGATCGATTGCGACGCGCGGCCATACACGATCCATCTCGACGACGGCGCGACGCTCAAGGCGCATGCGGTGGTGGTCGCGACCGGCGCGCGGTACCGCAAGCTCGACTTGCCCAACTATGCCGAGCTCGAGGGCAACGGCATCTATTATGCCGCGACTGCGATGGAAGCGGGGCTGTGCGCGGCGCAGACTGCCGTGGTGATCGGCGGCGGCAATTCGGCCGGGCAGGCGGCGATCTACCTCGCGCGAACCGCGGGGCACGTCCATATGCTGGTGCGCGGGCCGGGGCTGGCGGCGACGATGTCGCGCTACCTGATCGAGCGGATCGAGGCGTCCGACAAGATCACGCTCCACCCGTTTACCGAAGTTACCGAACTCGAAGGCGACAGGCATCTGAAAGCGCTCAGCTGGACCGATCGGCAGACCGGCGAGGTGCAGCGGCACGAGGTCGGCGCGCTGTTCGTGATGATCGGCGCGCAACCCAATACCGACTGGCTCGACGGCTGCGTCGAACTCGACCAAGCCGGGTTCGTCAGGACCGGGTCCGGCGAGACCTTCTTCTGCTCGTCGGCGCACGGGGTGTTCGCGGTCGGCGACGTGCGCTCGGGATCGGTCAAGCGCGTCGCCTCGGGCGTGGGCGAAGGTTCGGTGGTGGTCTCGGCGATCCACCGTTATCTTGAAAGCGTCGAGCAATAGCGGCAAAGGCGGGCTATGAGTGACACGCCTCCGGACCGTCTGTCGGTCAATCCGAACAGCCCCTATTTCGACCGCGAGATTCTCGAGCGCGGCATCGGCATCCGCTTCAAGGGCGCCGAGCGCCGTGACGTCGAGGAATACAGCATCTCCGAAGGCTGGATCCGGGTCGCGCTCGGCAAGAAGATGGACCGCAAGGGCCAGCCGCTGACGATCAAGCTGACCGGCCCGGTCGAGGCGTGGTTCGAGCGTCCCGCCGAGGGTGAGGAAGCAGCGGACGACGCCGAGGGCTGAGCTTGCAAACTCCCCTCCCTGAAAGGGAGGGGTTAGGGGTGGGTAGCGCCGGGCGAGGCTCGATGCCTCGACCGGCGCTTTTACTGGGTACTGAGTCTTTTTGAGCGCGCGGACGCGCGCACCTACCCCCGGCCCCTCCCTGCCGGCAGGGAGGGGAGTGAAATCAGGTCAGCACCGCCGTGATTGCCCGGCCGATCCGCGCATGCATCGCGCGCCCTTCCTCCATCTCGAGCGACGTCCCGGTGAGGAGGCTCGTAACGACAAGCGGTGCGTGGCGCTGTGGCCATATCGCCGCGACGATGTTTGTAGTGCCATGGCCGCCCGTTCCCGTCTTGTCGGCGACCGGCCAAGCCTTGGGCAGTCCCGCGCGCAGGCTTGTGCCGCTGGTGCGCGTTGCCTTCATCCACGCGACGAGTTGGGCACGGCTCGCGGGTGCCAGCGCGTTGCCGAGCGTCAGCCGGCGGAGCAGCCCGGCCATTGCTTCGGGCGTGGTGGTGTCGCGCGCGTCGCCCGGGCGTCCCTCGCCCATCGCGGGCTCCCAATTGTCGAGTCGTGTGACGGGGTCGCCGAACGCGCGCAGCCGCCGCGTGAACCCTGCCGGACCGCCGATCGTGCGGAGCAGGAGGTTGGCGGCGGCATTGTCGCTGATCGTGATCGTCTCGCGACACAGATCGCCGATGCTCGCGGTACCGCCGATATGCTTCTCGGCGAACGGCGAATTGCTCACGATGTCGCTGGCCTTCACCGCGATGCGACGGTCGAGCCGTTCATGCCCGGTCTCGACCTGCTTGAGGATCGCCGCCGCGAGCGCGAACTTGAAGGTGCTGCACATCGGGAAGCGCTCGCTCGCGCGCCAGCCGAAGCGCTCGCCGGTGGCGGTGTTGATCACTGAAAGGCCGAGCCTCCCGCCGCTCGCCTGCTCGACCGCGGCGATGGCCTTGCGGAAGTCCGGGCCGAAGCGAGCAGGGGCTGCCTTGCCGAGCGCCGGCAGCGCCGAAGCGGCGGCAATCGCGCCCCCGGTGGCCCAAAGGAATTTACGTCTGTCCATGTGTCGATCTCCCTTCGACACCTTGATGCCGCCTGGGAGCCGAGACGCGCAAAGGATCAAATCTCGACAGAGTCATTAGAGGGATTCATGCCTGCCGGTTCCCGCCTCGCCCCGCGTGAGGATAAAGCTATTCTGCAAACGCCTCCCGTGCCGCATCCTCGAACGCCTTGAGCGCGAGCATGTGGGGGAAGGGGCCGTGGCTGATCCGCGCGACGCCGGCCGCGGCGACTGCCTTGGCATCGGGCGCGCCGGGGAAGGCCATGAAGTTCACCGGCAGCGGCGAGGCGGCACAGACCTTGGCGAGCAGATCGAGATCGGCGAGGCCGGGGACGAAGAAGCCGCTTGCGCCCGCTTCGGCATAGGCATGCGCGCGCTCGATTGCAGCGTCGGCTTTGGCTGCGTCGTGTGTGTCCGGCTTGGCCTGGAGGAAAATGTCGGTCCGAGCATTGAGGAAAAAGGCTGCGCCCGTTCCGCGGCGCGCTGCGGCTATACGCCGCGCCTGAAGATCGATCGGGTGCATGCCTTCGCCGCCGATCACCTGATCCTCGAAATTGCAGCCGATCGCGCCGGTGGCGGCAAGCGCCGCCATGTTCTCCGCGAGCGGTTCTTCGTCGACCGCATAGCCGCCTTCAAAGTCGATCGTGACCGGCAGATCGACCGCGGCGACGATGCGTTCGGCATTGGCGAGCGCAAGCTCGAGCGGCAGGCCCTCGGCATCGTTGACGCCGTGCGCCGTGGCGACCGAAGAACTACCGGTGGCGATCGCCTTTGCTCCGGCGCCGGCTGCGACCTTGGCCGAGCCCGCGTCCCAGACGTTGAACAATATCACCGGCGTGCCGGGGACGTGCAGGGCCGCAAAGGATTCAAACTTCGACATCGCCGCTCTCCGTTTCGTTCGCGGAATGTTCTAGTTCGTTGCGGTTGCTGATGCAATCCGTTGCTTGCTGTCAATATGATCGGGCAGCATGGCTGTCATCCCGGCCGGAGTGCCGGGGTGACCTGCCCGGGCTGAACGCGAGGTTCGACGGCTGCCGGCGCGGCGCAGTGGACCCCGGAACAAGTCCGGGGTGACGGTAGCAAGGGATGGCGTCGCGCGGCCTCGCCGGAGGCCCGATCTAGTGAACGAACCGCGCCACCACGTCGCGGTAGGAGCGGCTAACCTTCACCGATGCGCCCGAATCGAGCACGAGGAAGCATTCACCGTTGGTGTGTGGCTTGACCTGGCGGACGAGGTCGAGATTGACGATCGTAGAGCGGTGGACGCGCTGGAAGCGGCGCGGATCGAGACGCTTCTCAAGGTCCTTCATCGTCTCGCGCAGAATCAGCGTGTTGTCGCCGGTATAGATGCACATGTAATCGCCGGCGGCGTCGATGCGCTCGATCGTGTCGACGTCGACGCGGAAGATCTGGCCGCGATCCTTGATGTTGATCAATTTCTCGAAGCGGTTCGACGCCATCTCGCCGGTATCGGCGGCGGCGATGTCCTCGACTGCGTCGGGCGCGACCTCGGCGAGCACTTCCTTGAGGCGGTCGACTTCCTCGACGCCACGCTTCTCCGCCAGCCGCTGGCGAACGCGGTCGAGCGTGTCGGCGAGGCGACTCGGCTCGACCGGCTTCATCAGATAGTCCATCGCCTGCGCCTCGAAGGCGCGGATGGCGTGGTCGGAATAGGCCGTGACGAACACGAATAGCGGCGGTTCGACTTCCATCAGTCCCTGGACGACCGAGAAGCCGTCGAAGCCGGGCATCTGGATGTCGAGGAAGACCAAGTCGGGTTTGTGGGTTTTGATCGCGCGGATGGCCTCGCGGCCGTTGGAGCATTTGTCGATAATTTCGACATCCTCATGCTCCTGCAACCGGAGCTCGAGCCCCTGGATCGCCAGGGGTTCGTCGTCAACGAGGATGGTACGGATGGTCATGCGGCCTCTCGGTTCGGTTCCTCAAGCTGGAACGGTATCTCGATTTCAACGCTGAAACCTTCCCCGGGTTTCGTTCTAGTTTCGAAACGATGGTCAGGCCCGAAGGCCTGCGCCAGCCGCTCCTTGATGTTGGCGAGCCCCACGCCGGTTGAGAGAGTCGGCCGTGGTTTGCTTTCGATCAATCCGGGGCCGGTGTCGGATACGGCGATCTGCACTCGTTCTCCGGTGAGTCGAGCGGTGACGGTGATATCGGCGCCCTCCTCCTGCGGCGTGACGGCGTATTTAATCGCATTCTCGACCAGCGGCTGGAGCAACAGCGACGGCAGCCGCGCCTTGGAAACCCGCGGATCGATGTCGAAGTGGGTGCGCAGCCGCTCGTCGAATCGCATCTTCTCGATCTCGAGATAGAGTTTGAGCGTCTCGACTTCCTGGCTGAGCGTGACGTGCGCGGTCGGCTCGTTGGCGAGCGTGTAGCGCAGGAACGACGACAGCCGGCTCAGCATGATGTTGGCGCGCTCGGTCTGCTTGAGCAGCACGAGCGTCGAGATCGAGTTCAGGGTGTTGAACAGGAAGTGCGGGTTGAGCTGATAGCGCAGCATCGCCAGCTGCGCCGACGAGGCCTGGTTCTCGAGCAATTGCATCTGGTCGATCTGCTGCTCGACGATCAGATAGAAATTAATGCCGAAATAGAGCGCCGACCAGCCCGCGAGCACGGTGAAGTTGATGAACACCGTGCCGACGATCAACGCGAAGGTGACGCCGGTATCGCCCTCGCGGATGAACGAGAAGGTGAAGGCGTCGATCACCGCGTAGATCACCGTCGCCAGCGCGAGGGTCGTGAGCGTCAGCAGGATGCCGGTGATCCGCGGCAGGCGGCGATAATAGCCGTAGAGCGTGGAGAGCAGCAATGTCAGGCAATAGCCGACGATAGCCTCGATGATCGCAGCGATGATGCGCTCCACCGCCAGCCCGGTGTTGGAGATCGAGACGACGCAACGCAGCAGCAGATAGCCGCTCCATCCGGCCGCCTGCAGGATCCAGAAGGCGCGGGCCTTGTCCTCGAAGAACGGGCGCGAGAGCACGGGCGCGCTCCCTTGCCCTGGCATCAGCCGCTGTGCGGTTTCCACTGTCTTGGCCACGCCGCCCCTCTAACACTGCGGTTCGCTTGCGGCAAAGAGGGGGCGAATCGAGGCGCGGCATGCTGCCCTGCGGAGGCGGTAGAGGGGGCCAAACGGGAGCTGCGCAACCCTCAGTGCGCTACGGAATAATACACGCCGACCTGCGGCGCGATATGTCCAAAGATGGGACAGGCGGGCGGTTCGGTCCGGTGCGACCCGGGGGCTTTTGAAGCGTTATGGCTCCGTTATGATCCAGCATCTACCGAGGATCAACCCATGACGAAGCTGTTCGGTCTCGCGCTTGCTGCGCTGGTCTTTCCCATTGCGGCACAGGCGAGCGACTATGAGTGGCGCTCGATCCGTGTCGATGCGTCCGCGCTCGATCTCTCGACTCCCGCGGGAGTCGACGAACTCGCTCGGCGGATCGGCCGCGCCGTGAACCGGATCTGCGGCAGCGATGCCGATTGCCGCGACGAAGCCTGGGCGAGCACCGAGGACCAGACTGCGCTCGCGATCGACCGCGACCTGTGGACGCGCCGCATGGCCGAGGAGCGGATTGCGCAGATCGAGGCTTGCCGGCAGGAGGGATGCGAAGCGCCCAGGCTGGCATACCAGCCGATGCCCGAACCTGCGACGGCGAGCGGCGGCGTGACCGTGGTGATCATCCACAATACGGCGCCGCCAGTGGTCTACCGTTATTAAGCGAGAGCCGACCGGCCGGCAGTCAGCTGTCGAGCTGTAGGCATCCGCTCAACCGCATTCAGCCTCGAACAGCGCACGCACCGGGTCGTAATCACGATTTGCGAGCGGCAAGCGTCGCGGGGCGGGAAGCAGCTTGCGCGGAACCGGTTTGCGACGGAAAGCACGGAGCCAAGTGAGCGACACCGGGGGGACTCCCTTCTGGTTGTGCCCATCATCGCGATCGGATCGGGCGGGCGCCATTCCGGAAATTCGCTTACGGGTCTTGCCGGATCGCCGGTCGGCCAAAAGCAACGGGCCCGGAGATGCCCCCGAGCCCGTCGCATTTTCAGTTCGAAGGCTTACTTCGCCTCGATCTTCTCGGCTTTCTTGCCACCGCCTTTTTTCGGCTTGGGCGCGGCCGGCGTGATCTCGAAGGCCAAGGCATTGTCCTTGAGCTTCACTGATACCTCGCCGCCATGGACGAGCTTGCCGAACAGCAATTCCTCTGCGAGCGGCTGCTTGATCTTCTCCTGGATCAGGCGACCCATCGGACGCGCGCCATAGAGCTTGTCGTAGCCGCGCTGGGTGAGCCAGGTCTTGGCCTCGTCGTCGAGCTGGATGTGGACGCCGCGGTCCGACAGCTGGAGCTCGAGCTGGAGGATGAACTTGTCCACCACCCGTGCGACCACTTCGGTCGGGAGATAGTCGAACGGCACGATCGCATCGAGGCGGTTGCGGAATTCGGGAGTGAAGAGCTTCTTCACTGCCTCTTCCTGAACGTCCTCGCGGCTGCTCTCGCCGAAGCCGATCGACTCCTTGGCCATGTCCGATGCGCCGGCATTGGTGGTCATGATCAGGATGGTGTTCCTGAAGTCGACCGTCTTGCCGTGGTGATCGGTGAGCTTGCCGTTGTCCATCACCTGCAACAGGATGTTGAACAGGTCCGGATGCGCCTTCTCGATCTCGTCGAGCAGCAGCACCGAATGCGGCTGCTGGTCGACGGCGTCGGTGAGCAGGCCGCCCTGATCATAGCCGACATAGCCCGGAGGCGCGCCGATCAAGCGGCTGACGGAGTGGCGCTCCATATATTCGGACATGTCGAAGCGCTGGAGCGGAATGCCGAGCAATTCGGCAAGCTGCTTCGCCACCTCGGTCTTGCCGACGCCGGTCGGGCCCGAGAACAGATAGTTGCCAATCGGCTTGTCGGGATCGCGGAGACCCGCGCGGCTCAGTTTGATCGCGGAGCTGAGCACCTCGATCGCCTTGTCCTGACCGAACACCACCCGCTTTAGGTCAAGCTCGAGATTGGCGAGCACGCGGGTGTCGTCCGACGAGACCGACTTGGCCGGGATCCGCGCCATGGTCGCGATGACCTGCTCGATCTCCTTGGTGGTGATCACCTTCTTGCGCTTGCTCGGCGGCACCAGCATCTGCATCGCACCGACCTCGTCGATCACGTCGATCGCCTTGTCGGGCAGCTTGCGATCGTTGATGTAGCGCGCGCTGAGCTCCACCGCCGACTTGATCGCATCGGGGGTGTACTTCACCGAGTGATGGCCTTCGAACGCCGAGCGCAATCCGCTGATGATCTTGATCGTGTCCTCGACCGAAGGCTCGTTGACGTCGATCTTCTGGAAGCGCCGGAGCAGGGCCCGGTCCTTCTCGAAGTGATTGCGGAATTCCTTGTAGGTGGTCGAGCCGATGCAGCGGATCGTGCCGCCCGACAAAGCGGGCTTGAGCAGGTTCGATGCGTCCATCGCACCGCCGCTGGTCGCGCCCGCGCCGATCACCGTGTGGATCTCGTCGATGAAGAGCACCGCATGGGGCAGCTTCTCGAGCTCATTGACGACCTGCTTCAGCCGCTCCTCGAAATCACCGCGATAGCGGGTGCCGGCGAGCAAGGCGCCCATGTCGAGCGAATAGATCACCGCTTCCTTGAGCACGTCGGGAACATTGCCCTCTACGATCTTGCGCGCCAGGCCTTCGGCGATGGCGGTCTTGCCGACCCCGGGGTCACCGACATAGAGCGGGTTGTTCTTCGAGCGGCGGCAGAGGATCTGCACGGTGCGATCGACTTCGGCCGAGCGGCCGATCAGCGGATCGACCTTGCCGGCCTTGGCCTTCTCGTTGAGATCGACGGTGAACTGCTTGAGCGCGCTTTCGCCCTTGCCCGACTTGGTGTCGGACTTGGCGGCTTTCTCCTCCTCCGCACCCTTGGGCGTGGTGGTCTCGGTCGGCGTAGCGCCCTTGCCGACGCCGTGGCTGATATAGCTCACTGCGTCGAGCCGGCTCATGTCCTGCTGCTGGAGGAAATAGACGGCATAGCTCTCGCGCTCGCTGAACAAGGCGACGAGCACGTTCGCGCCGGTAACCTCGTCGCGGCCCGAGGACTGGACGTGGAGGATCGCGCGCTGGACGACGCGCTGGAAGCCGCTGGTCGGCGAGGGGTCGGTCGCATTCTCGACCTTCAGCGCCTCGAGCTCGGTGTCGAGATAATGCGCGACGGTGTTCTTGATCTCGCCGAGATCAACGCCGCAGGCGCTCATCACCTTGGAGGCATGCTCGTCGTCGACGAGTGCCAGCAACAGGTGCTCGAGCGTCGCATATTCGTGGCGGCGGGACGAGGCGGCCTCGAGGGCCTTGTGGAGGGTGGATTCGAGGGCGGAGGCGAAACTAGGCATTCGGATACAACTCCAGTGGGCCCGAAAAGATACATGGCCCCTTTCCCAATATGTCGGGATGGCAGTGGCCCGCATCAAGCGCGCTACCCTCGCACCGGAGAAAAGCGGCGTATCGCCCCGGCTCCGATGCCGTCACGCTCATCTCTTAAATAGAGCGTCTGCGCTTGCGCGGTGGTTAACGGCGCGTTGAATTTTGCTTTTGCACCGCGCAATTTCGCTTTCGAGCAAAGCGATGCGTTCGTTCAGCTCGTCCACCGAAAGCGGATCGAGATCCTGCTTTCCGAGCTGCGCGGCGAGGTCGTCCTTGCGACGCGGCAGATTTTCGTCGGCGTCCATGCCTGTGAACGTTGACCCTGGCCGGAGCGATGTCAATAAGACCTCGGGTTTCTACCGAGGGCGAAAAGCGACAAACCGATGACCGTGCCCGAAACGATGCTGGCCATCGATCCCGAGCAGCCCGGCGGACCCGACGTCCTCGTGCCCGTAACCCGTCCGGTTCCGGCCGCCGGCGAAGGCGAAGTGCTGATCAAGGTCGCGGCGGCGGGCGTCAACCGCCCCGAAGTGATGCAGCGCATGGGGCTGTATCCGGCGCCGCCGGGAGCGCCGTCGATCCTCGGCCTCGAGGCGGCGGGGACGATCGTCGCGGTCGGTCCCGGCGTGGCGGAGGAAGTGGTCGGCCAGCCGGTCTGCGCCTTGGTCAGCGGCGGCGCCTATGCCGAGTATGTCGTCGCTCCTGCGGGCCAGTGCTTGCCGGTGCCACCGGCACTGACCATGGTCGAGGCGGCGGCGATGCCCGAGACGTTGTTCACGGTGTGGACCAACGTGTTCGAGCGCGCTTATGCCGCCGATGGCGACTGGCTGCTCGTCCATGGCGGGACCAGTGGGATCGGCATGATGGCAATCGCGCTCGCCCGGCTGTTTCATCTGACCGTGCTGGTGACCGCCGGCTCGGACGCCAAATGCGAGGCCGCGCGCAATGCCGGCGCCGCCGAAGCAATCAATTACAAGACCGAGGATTTCGTCGCCCGTGTGATGGACATCACCGGCGGACGCGGCGTCGACATCGTGCTTGATATGGTCGGCGGCGACTATGTGCCGCGCAATCTCGAATGCCTCGCCGAGGAGGGGCGCCATGTTTCGATCGCGGTGCAGCGCGGTGCCGAGGTCAAGATCCCGTTGTGGCAAGTGATGCGCAAGCGGCTGGTGCTCACCGGCTCGACGCTGCGCGCACGCGACACTGGGTTCAAGAGCCTCGTTGCCGATGAGATTGCACGGACGGTGTGGCCGTTCGTCGAGCAGGGTCGCCTGAAGCCGGCGATCGATTCGACCTTCGCGCTGGCGGATGCCGCTGAAGCACATCGCCGGATGGAATCGGGCGACCATGTTGGCAAGATCGTGCTCACGGTCGCGTGACTGATACTCCCCTCCCTTGGAGGGAGGGGAACGCGGGAGTCACCCCACCGCGCGCAGGGCGGGGCGCTGGCCGGACGCGAGCCGCTCCGCCGCCGGCAGAAACTCGCTTTCCTCCCATTCGCGACGCGCTGCCATCATCCGCATCTGGGCGCGTACGGCGAGACGGTATTCGCGTGGATCGGCTGCGATCGTCTCCATCGTCCAGCGGCCCATATGCGCGATGCCCGACTGGCGCATCGACAGCAGATCGCTGGTGTAGCGGCGGGCGAGCGCGCGGTGATAGGGATCGGCGCTCGCGCCGAGCGGCATCAGCGCCAGCCGGGCCTCGTTGCCGAGATGCCGGGCGACCGCTTGTGAGATTGCGCGCCGAGCCGCGACCAGTTCGTGCATCGGCGGCGAATCGAGCCCCGCGACTTCGATCAGTTGCTCGCCCAGCCGAAAGATTTCGCGATGTTCCTCGTAGAGACTCTGCAACGTCATTCGGGCACTCCTCCCGAGTCTTATAGAGAGACACCCGGAGCGGCTGGCGCGGCGACAACAATTTGTTAAGCTGCCCGGCAAATTCCGGGGGGAACAATGCCAGTAAAGCTTTTCGGGGGCGCGCTGATCGTCGCGCTCGTCGTCATCCTGCTGATGTCGCCGCGCGACTGGGTGTTGAGCGATCAGCGCCGCGCCGTAGCCGATGTCGCGGCGCTGCCCGAGGGTTCGGGCAAGGTCCTCTCCAACCTCGAATATCTGGTCGGCCAGTACGGTGTCCATGTGCCGCATACGCCCACCAAGGCGCAGCAGCTCTACCAGATACTCGTGCTCGCCGGCCGGGTGCCGCCGGCACGGTTGGCCTCGTCCTATCAGCGGCCGCGCTTCGGCTATTCGATCCGCGAATGGAGCTTTCTCGGCATGCCATTCGGATGGTACTCCGAATATGGCTTCGTGCTCTATTCGAACGACCGCCGGGAACTCGTCGAAACTCCGCTGATCGAGGCGGGCAACGAACAATTGATGCAGGAAGTCGGTCGCGACCTTCGGCAGGGGTTCTTCTTCCCGTTCTGGGCGCATGCCTGGGGCTGGCTCTTTGTGGCGGCGGTCGGTTTGTGGGGATGGCTCTATCATCGCTCGGTCGTGCGGCAGCGGGAGGAGCTCGGACTCATCTGAGCCATGGCCAGGGGGCGGCCGGTGCGGTTCAGTACCCCACCATCCTGGGCTTCTGCTTTCGCAGGAGCACGAGAGGAGCGCATCGCGATAAGCCTGCCTTATGCTCCCCGACCGGCAATTTGTTTGACCCGCGGGCCTCGCTCCGCAGAAGGGCCCGGTACCAGCAAGGGGAGAGCGTCATGGGTCCGTTCGTGCTGCACGAATATGCGCCGTCGGGAAATTGCTACAAGATCCGGCTCACTGCCGCGCATGTCGGGCTGCCGCTCGAGCGGCGCAACTACGACATTCTCAAGGGCGAGACGCGCACCCCCGAGTTCCTCGCCGAAGTGAACGCCAATGGCCGCATCCCGGTGCTCCAGACCGGTGACGATTTCCTCCCCGAGAGCAATGCCGCCGCCTTCTACATCGCCGACGGCAGTGAGCTGATCCCCGCCGACCGCTTCGACCGCGCCGACATGCTGCGCTGGCTGTTCTGGGAGCAATACAACCACGAGCCCAACATCGCGACGGTGCGCTTCTGGCGAACCCTGGTCGGCGAGGCGAACCTGAGCGAACTCCAGCGCGCGCAATTGCCCGGCAAGATCGCAGCGGGCGAGGCGGCGCTGGCGCTGATGGACGAGCATCTCGGCCGGCGCGACTTCCTCGTGCTCGACCGGCTGACGCTCGCCGACATCGTGCTTTATGCCTATACACATGTGGCGGAAGAGGGCGGCTTCGATCTCCAGCCTTATCCGAATGTTCGCGCCTGGCTGGCGCGGGTGGCTGCACATCCGGCGCATATTCCGATCACCGACTGAGCAACGATTCGGATTGTAACATTCGCCGGGCATAGGCTGCCGCAGGACAAGCTCCCGCGGGGGAATGATCATGGCGACGATCACACGGCTTCCGTTCGACGCAGCGCAGTTCGGCGACTTCCACGCGACCCAGCCCTCGATCCCGGAGCGAGTGGTCGCGGGGCGGCGGCAATATCGCACCGTCTGGATTTCGGACGTCCATCTCGGGACCCGCGGCTGCAATGCCGAGATGCTGATCGACTTCCTCGATCACGTCGACAGCGAGACGATGTACCTCGTCGGCGACATGATCGACGGCTGGGCGATGAAGAAAAGGCTCTACTGGCCAGCCTCGCATAACGACATCGTCTGGCGCGTGCTCAAGCGGGCGAAGCGCGGCACCCGGATCGTCTACATCCCCGGCAATCACGACGAGATGTTCCGCCAGTTCGCCGGCCTCAATTTCGGCGGAGTCGAAATTCTCCGCCAGGCGATCCACGAAACCGCCGACGGTCGCCGTCTCCTCGTCCTGCACGGCGACGAATTCGACGCAATCACCATGTCGCATCGCTGGCTCGCGCATCTCGGCGATGCGGCCTACGAGGCGCTGATGGCGCTCAACCGCTGGATGAACAGCGTCCGGCGGCTGTTCAACCTGCCTTATTGGTCGCTGAGCAAATATGCCAAGCAGAAGGTCAAGAACGCCGTCTCGTTCATTTCGAAGTTCGAGGAAGTCGTCGCGCACGAGGCGGCGCACCGCGGAATCCACGGCGTGATCGCTGGCCATATCCACAAAGCGGAGATGCGCAGCATCCACGGTGTGGAATATTATAACGATGGCGATTGGGTGGAGGGTTGCACCGCGCTCGTCGAGCATTACGACGGCACTATGGAAATTCTCCATTGGGCCGATGAGATAGCGGCGCGCGATGCGTCGGAGTCCGGGGCCAGACTAGAGGCGGCGTGACGGCGGCGACGGGAGTCGACGAAGTGCGCATCGCAATCGTAACCGATGCCTGGGAGCCCCAGGTCAACGGCGTCGTTCGCACGCTCCAGTCAGTCCGCCGGGTGCTCGAGGCGCAGGGACACCGGGTCGAGGTAATCTCGCCCGATCGATTCTACTCGCTGCCGTGCCCCACCTATCCGGAGATCCGCCTCGCGCTCGCCAGCACGCACAGCGTCGGCGCGATGCTCGAGGATTTTCGGCCCAACGCGATTCACCTCGCCACCGAAGGCCCGCTCTGCGTCGCCGCGCGGCGCTGGTGCCTGCGCAATGACATGCCGTTCACCACGGCCTATCACACCCAGTTTCCCGATTACGTCTCGGCGCGCTCGGGCGTGCCGGCCGAGTGGATCTGGCGCTATATCCGCTGGTTCCATGCGCCGAGCCAGGCGATCCTCGCCTCGACTCCGTCGATCCGCGAATCGCTGATCGCGCACGGCCTCACCAAGGTGAAGCATTGGGGCCGGGGCGTCGACCTCGCCAATTTCCGTCCCGGCCTCGCGCCGCATCCGGCGATGGCCCATCTCGAAGGGCCGGTGCAACTCTATATCGGGCGCGTCGCGATCGAGAAGAATCTCGAGGCGTTCCTAAAGACCAATCATCCGGGCACCAAGGTGGTCGTCGGCGACGGTCCGGCGCGCGGGGCGCTCGAGGCGCGCTTCCCGGACGCGAAGTTCCTCGGCCCGATGTTCGGCCAGGAACTTGCCTCGGCTTATGCAGGCGCCGACGTGTTCGTATTCCCCAGCAAGACCGATACGTTCGGGCTGGTGATGATCGAGGCGCTGGCGTGCGGCGTGCCCGTCGCGGCCTATCCGGTCACCGGTCCGGTCGACGTGCTGACACCCGAGACGGGGGCAATGGATTCCGACCTGACGAAAGCAATCGGCGAGGCGCTGACGCGCGACCGCGACGCCTGCGCCGATTACGGCCGGAGCTTCACCTGGGAAGCGAGCGCACGCCAGTTCCTGAACGCGCTCTATCCCATGGATGGGCATCAGGCGGCCGCTTGATATGGGGCTCGCATGGGGGGACGAGCATGCGTAACTTCGTGAACGCGTTCATGATCGAAGCGTCGCTGCTCGGCTTGCTTTGCATCGCGGCGCCAGCGGCCGCGCAGGATGCGGTGGGCCTTAGCGGGCCGGTTTCAGGCGCCAACGAGCTGCCCTTCGCGCGGCGATCGAACGAACTGACCGCGATGGGCATGATGCTCCAGTTCCGCGGCCAGAAGCTGCAGGGCAAGCGCTGCTTCGAGACGGGCTGCCTGTTCATCATCAACCAGACCACGGATTACGACGCGGTCGGGCTGTACCTCGATGTCGGCTCGCCCGATCCCGCCGACGCGCCGGTCTGGGGGCCGAACCTCTTCCGGAACAGCAAGCTCCGCCCGCAACTCGCCCGCTGGACCTACAAAGCGGGCGACGCATCGATGTGCGCGCTGGCGGCAAGAGTGGTGCTCAGGCATCGCAAGACCGGCGAGGAAGTGATTTCCGACGGCGTCGTCAGCCTCTGCAAGAGTCCGAAGGTCGATTCGGCGCTGCGGATCAACGTCACTATGCCCAAGGTGACGATCGAAGAGCCCGGCGCACATTAGGGGTTTGTGGCCAGAGTGCCTCTTGCCTTGCTCTTCGCCGCGCATCGCACTAAGTCGTCAAGATGACGTGGCCGCCCGTGATGGGCGGCCCTTTCTATTTCTGGAGACGAAAAGTGGCCCAGCCGCTGATGCCGCATGCGACCGCTTCCTGGCTGGTCGACAACACGTCGCTCTCGTTCGAGCAGATTGCCGAGTTCTGCGGGCTCCACATCCTCGAGATTCAGGCGATCGCCGACGATACCGCCGCGACCAAGCTCACCGGCCGCGATCCGGTCCGCGCGCACGAGCTGACCATGGAAGAGATCGAGAAGGGCCAGGCCAATCCCGATTACCGGCTCAAGATGCTCAAGGGCCCCGAGCAGGTCCGCCGCACCAAGGGTCCCCGCTACACCCCGGTGTCGAAGCGGCAGGACAAGCCGGATGGCATTGCCTGGATCCTGCGCCACCATCCCGAAATCTCGGACGGCGCGATCGGCAAGCTGATCGGTACCACCCGCACCACGATCGCCGCGATCCGGGACCGCAGCCACTGGAATATCGCCAACATCACGCCGAAGGACCCGGTCACGCTCGGCCTGACTTCGCAGCGTGAGCTCGACGCTCTGGTCGCCAAGGCTGCCAAGGCCGCCGGTATTGAGGCGCCGACCGACACAAGGCTCGAGGGCGACCGCGAGGCACTGATCGAGCAGCTCCGCGCCGAGCGCACCGCCGCCGCCAATGCCGACGCGGGCGAGGGCGGCGAGGAGTCGAGCGGGCCGATCGAGCATACTGCCGAGACTTTGTTCCGCAGCTGAGCGAGCGTGGGGGCGTATGTCCCTCGCGACCTTCTCCGTTCGTGCTGAGCTTGTCGAAGCACTGTTCTTCTTCTCAAGCGGCAGAAGAAGAACCGCCCTTCGACAAGCTCAGGGCCAACGGGCTGGCATCCGGACGCCTCCATCTTCCTGAATGACAGTAGGCCTGCGTCCGGCCGGCGTGTAGCCTCCGTGAGTGATTCGGATCCATGCGGGTCGGCGATCGCAGGAGGGATGCATGTGTGACGATCTGACCGAAGCCGATAACCAACGCTTTCTCGCCGATGCGATGACGCGCCGCGGCTTTGGCGCGGCGGCCGCCGCAGCAGGCGTCGCGGTGCTGTTGCCGATGCCTGCCAACGCGCTCGCAACCAAAGGTCGTGACGTGACGATCACGACGCCGGACGGCACTGCCGACGCCTATTTCGTAGCGCCTGCCGCCGGCAAGCACCCCGCGGTGCTGGTCTGGCCCGACATCATGGGGCTGCGCCCCGCCTTCCGGCAAATGGCCGATCGGCTCGCCCAATCGGGTTATGCGGTGCTCACCGTCAACCAGTTCTATCGCTCGACGCGGGCCCCGTTCGTCACACCGGGTCAGGGTTTCGACGCGGCGCTCGGCGAGAAGGTGGGGCCGTGGCGCAAGCTGCTCACGGCTGAGGCGACCAGCCGCGATGCCAGAGCCTTTGTCGCGTGGCTCGACCGACAGCGCCAAGTCGACCGCAAGCGCGGGATCGGCAGCACCGGCTATTGCATGGGCGGTCCGATGGTGATGCTCACGGCAGCGGGAGCGCCGGCCCGGGTGCGCGCCGGCGCGACCTTCCACGGCGGCGGGATGGCGGCCGACGACCTGCTCGCGCGGGTGCCGCAAATGAAGGCGCATTGGTTGGTCGCGATCGCCGCCAACGACGATGCCCGCGCTCCCGGCGACAAGGACAAGCTGCGCGCCGCCTTCGCGGCGGCCCGGCAGCCGGCGGAGATCGAAGTCTATCAGGACACGATGCACGGCTGGTGCCCGCCCGACAGCCAGGTCTACAATCAGGCGCAGGCCGAGCGCGCCTGGGGGCGGCTGCTCCACCTGTTGCGGACCAGCCTGGGGTGATTGACTCGCCCGATCGTTTCGTTCATGTTATGTTCCCAACCGCAGCGGGAGCAGGAAGATGAGCGACGATCTGATCTTGTACACCAATCCGCAGTCGCGCGGACGCATCGCGCGCTGGATGCTCGAAGAAGTCGGTGTCGAGTATCGCACGGATGTGGTCGACTACGGCACGACGATGAAGGGCGAGGACTATCTCGCGATCAACCCG
Organism: Sphingomonas psychrotolerans; assembly: GCA_032334595.1. Taxonomy (GTDB): domain Bacteria; phylum Pseudomonadota; class Alphaproteobacteria; order Sphingomonadales; family Sphingomonadaceae; genus Sphingomonas; species Sphingomonas psychrotolerans_A. The sequence goes on from JALMLT010000003.1 coordinate 642,703, forward strand.
ATGGGGAAGGTCCCGGCGATCGTCCATCGCGGCAAGGTGGTAACCGAATGCGCGGCGATCTGCGCCTATCTCGCCGACGCTTTCCCGGAAGCCGGCCTGGCGCCGCGCCCCGAGGAGCGCGCCGACTATTATCGCTGGCTGTTCTTCGCCGCCGGCCCCGTCGAGCAGGCGGTGACCAATAATTACGCGCAGTTCGCGCCGACCACCGAACAGGGGCGGATGTTCGGCTATGGCAATTACGATCTCACCGTCGACGTGCTCGAGCGCGCGGTGTGGGCGCACCCCTATATCGCCGGTGAACGCTTCACCGCGGCAGACGTCTATGTCGGCTCGGCGGTGGGTTGGGGCACAATGTTCGGCACGCTGCCCAAGCGCGATGCGTTCACGGCCTATTTCGCCCGGCTGAGCGGGCGCGAGGCATTCGTCCGCGCCGCGGCGAAGGACGATGCGCTGGTCGCGGAGGCGGCGCCCGCCTGAGCGCGACCCCGGTCAGGCGCCGTCGCGCTCCAGCCGCGCCATCCGCGCTGGCAGTTGCGCGGTCACCGACTCTCGGTCGGAACCGGTCGTGCGGCCCCAGCGCGCGATCTCGTCGAGCGTGCGGCCGCAGCCGATGCACCAGCCGGTGGCGTCGTCGATGCGGCAGATGTTGATGCAGGGCGAGCGGACCGGTGGTCCGGCACCCGCAGGCGCGCTCACGCGCCCAGCGTGTACTTCAGGAAGTCGGGCACCGGCCCGTTCCAGCCATCATCTGGCTCTTCCTGCTGGCCGCGCGCCTGATGCCGCGGCTCCTGGCGGTCGCCGCGACCACGATCCCGGCCGCCACGCTCGCGGCGCGGGGGCTCTTCGCGACGCGGCGCAGCCGCACGGGCCGGCGCGGCTGCGGCTTCGGCCTCGGGTTCGCGGTCTGACTGGTCTGCCTCGGCCCTGCGCCCGCGGCGGCGCGACGACGCTTCGCGCTTCGGCGCCTCTGCTTCGCGGGCCTCGACGCCCTTGACCTTGACCCGCTCGATCTTGTGCCCGGTGAGTTTCTCGATCTCGGCGATGTTCTCGGCATCGTCGGGTGCGACGAGGGTATAGGCAACGCCCTTCGCGCCCGCGCGGCCGGTGCGGCCGATGCGGTGGACATAATCGTCGGGGTGCCACGGCGCATCGAAATTATAGACGTGGCTGACGCCCTTGATGTCGAGCCCGCGCGCGGCGACGTCCGACGCGACGAGGATGTTGACGTCGCCCTTCTTGAACCGGTCGAGCTCGGCGAGGCGCGCCGGCTGGTCCATGTCGCCATGGATCTCCGCCGAGCGGAAGCCGTGCTTCTTCAGGCTCTTGTTGAGCTCGCGCACCGTCGTCTTGCGGTTGCAGAAGATGATCGCGGTGGTGACGTCGTCCTCGCGCAGCAAGGTGCGCAGCGTCTCGCGCTTGGCAAAGGCGCTGCCCGGCACCTCGACGATGCGCTGGGTGATGTTGATATTGGTCGATGCGGGCCGGGCGACCTCGACGCGCTTGGGGTCGCTCAGGAACTTGTCGGCGAGCTTCTTGATCACCGGCGGCATCGTCGCGGAGAACAGCAGGGTCTGGCGGTTCTTCGGCAGCTTGGTGCAGATTTCCTCGATGTCGGGAATGAACCCCATGTCGAGCATCCGGTCGGCCTCGTCGATCACCAGCAGATTGCAGCCGGTGAGCAGGATCTTGCCGCGGCCGAACAGGTCCATCAGCCGGCCCGGCGTGGCGATCAGCACGTCGACGCCCTTCTCCAGCGCCTTGACCTGGTCGCCCATCTGCACGCCGCCGATGAGCAACGCCATCGAGAGCTTGTGGTTGGTGCCGTATTTCTCGAAATTCTCGGCGACCTGCGCGGCGAGTTCGCGGGTCGGCTCGAGGATCAGGCTGCGCGGCATCAGCGCGCGGGTGCGGCCTTCGCCGAGAATGTCGATCATCGGCAGCACGAAGGCAGCGGTCTTGCCGGTGCCGGTCTGCGCGATGCCGATCAGGTCCTTGCCCATCAGCACCGACGGGATTGCCTGACGCTGGATCGGAGTCGGCTCGGTATAGCCCGCGTCGGTGACTGCGCGCAGAAGGTCGTCTGAAAGGCCGAGATCGGCAAAGCTCATGCGGTTTTCCGGAAAACGGGCGTGGTCATCCACGCCTCCAAAGCCTTCACGCGCTTGCGGATTTGGCTGCGAATGTCAAGCTGAAGGCGCTCAGCGCGCCGGAACCAGCGCCGCGAACGACTGCACGGCGCACAACCGGCCCGAACGCGAACGGATCGAGTCGCGCTTCGCGCACATCTTCCTGTCCTTGTTCGCCTTGACGTAGAAGCCGCTGTAGAAGCCCAGCGCCGGGCAATCGTTGCCAAGTTTGGCGCGGAGCAAGGCGCCGCTCTTGAGCACCAGATCGACGCTGTCGAAGCGATTGACCGAGAAGCCGGCCAGATCTTCCATCTTGACGCAGTCGTCGGCCTTCTTCTCGACCAGAGCGACCGGGCGCGGCGCGCGCATGATGATCGTCGTGGTGCGAACGGTGACGCGAGGCACGTGGATCGTGACGCGCTGCTGCTGGAATTGAGTCGCGACCACGTCCCAGTCGAGCGGCTCCGGCGGGGAGGCCGGGGCAGCGAACAACAGCAGGATACCGGAGGCGGCGATCAGCGGGTTCAGCATGTCTGGCGGGGTTTGTAAGGCATGGTTTTGAACAGTGGATGAACTGGCGCGCGGCGTGCTAACCGAAACTGCCATGACACCAGCACAAAACCAGCTTGTCGAGACGGTTCGGCAACATTTCGGTCCCAAAGTGGTCACGACGGATGCCGATACGATCGCCCCGTGGCTGACCGACTGGCGCGGCCGTTATCATGGCACGGCACCGGCCTTGCTCTCGCCCGGCTCGACCGAGGAAGTGGCGGCGATCGTCGCGCTGGCGTCAGAGGCAGGCGTGCCGCTGGTGCCCCAGGGAGGGAATAGCGGGATGGTCGGCGGCGCGACTCCGCCGGCCGACGGCTCGGCATTGCTGTTGTCGCTGCGCCGGATGAACCGCATCCGTTCGCTCTCGGCGGAGAGCAACCTCGCCGTGGCCGAAGCCGGCGTAATCCTCGCCGACCTCCGCGCCGCCGCCGAAGCCGCGGGGCGCCGCTTCCCGCTCGATCTCGGCGCGCGCGGAAGCGCGACGATCGGCGGACTCGTCTCGACCAATGCCGGCGGCACGCAGGTGCTGCGCTTCGGCACGATGCGCAGCCTCGTGGCCGGCGTCGAGGCAGTGCTACCGGACGGTTCGATCCACAACGGCGTGGCCGCGCTCAAGAAGGACAATCGCGGCTATGATCTCAACCAGCTGCTGATCGGCGCCGAGGGCACGCTCGGCATCGTCACGGCGGCGACGCTGCGGCTGGTTCCCGGCGCGGTGTCGCGGGCGGTCGCGTGGGTCGGTCTCGAAAGTCCGGCGCGGGCGCTGGAGCTGCTGCGGATGCTCGAGGCCCGGACCGGAGCCGTCGAGAGCTTCGAGATATTGCCCGAAAAGACGCTCGCATTGGTGCTCCGGCACATCCCCGGCACCCGCCGGCCGCTGGCGACGCCACACCCGTGGCACGTATTGATCGAGGCTGTGGCGACCGATCCCGCCGCCGAGCCGCCCGCCGCCCTGCTCGAGCGGCTGCTCGCCCCGGCGCTCGAGGACGGCCTAGCGGGCGACGCCGTGATTGCCGCGAGCGAAGCGCAGGCCGAGGATTTCTGGCGAATCCGGCACTCGATCTCCGAGGCCGAACGCGCCGGCGGGCCGGCACTCCAGCACGACATTTCGGTGCCGGTCGACGACATGCCGCGCTTCATGGTCGAAGGCGGTGCCGAGGCGGAGGCAAGATTCCCGGGAACCGAGGCGGTCGCTTACGGCCATCTCGGCGACGGCAACGTCCATTTCCACGTTCGTGCGCCGGCAGGCGTCGACCCTGCGCGCTGGTATGCCGAAGACGGCCCCGGCATCTCGGCGCATGTCCACGACATGGTCGTCGCGGCGGGCGGCTCGATTTCGGCGGAGCACGGTATCGGTCAGATGAAGCGCGCCGAGCTCGAGCGGCTGAGCGCGCCGTCGCGGATGACGGTGCTGCGCGCGATCAAGGCGGGGCTCGATCCGAAAGGGATTCTCAATCCGGGAAAACTGGTCACGCTTGCGCCGGACGCCGCGAGACCATAGACCTTCGCCGAATTTAAAGTCTCAGCATCTTTTCAGGAGAGTTTCGGATGGCCAGCGCGCCACAACAGTCGCTTCCGTTGTTCTACAACCAGCTCGAGCCGCTTTCGAGCCAGGCGCACGCCGATTTCCGCATTCGCGTCCGCGACAAGGCACCCTTCCTCGCGAAGCAGCATGCCGTGCCGGTCACCGTCGAGGAATTCCCGCTGGTCCAGCGCTTCATGCCGATCGTCTTCTCGGTGGGCGACGATCCCGTTCCGCTCGCGCTGATGGGGCTCAACGAAGGCGTCAACACCTTCTTCGACGACGAAGGCACCTTGCTCGAGCCGAACTTCTACGTTCCGGCCTATATCCGCCGTTATCCTTATCTGCTCGCCCGCCTGCGTCCCGACGCCGACGAGCTGTCGCTCTGCTTCGATCCGTCGTCGGACACGATCGGCGCGTTCGAGGACGGCGACAAGTTGTTCGAGAATGGCGAGCCGACCGAGGTCACCAAGAACATCCTCCAGTTCAACGAGCAGTTCGAGCAGGCCGGTGCGCGCACCGCGATGTTCATGAAGGACCTCAAGGAACTCGACATCCTGATCGACGGCGAGGTCACGATCCAGCAGGAGGGCAATGATCAGCCCTTCATCTATCGCGGCTTTATGATGATCGACGAGAACAAGCTCAACGAACTGCGTGGCGACCAGCTGCGCAAGATCGTCCAGAACGGTATGCTGCCGCTGATCTACGCGCACCTGTTCTCGCTGGCGCTGATGCGCGACATTTTCGGCCGGCAGGTCCGCCTCGGCAAAATGCCGCAGCCGCAGCTGGTCAGCCCGGCTCTCTGACCAACTGACGAACTGCATGCGACGGCCGCCGGTGCGAGGTAAAGGCCTCGCCCCGGCGGCTGTTCACGTTTCTGGCCCAGCAAGCCGGCTGATCAGTCCGTCGGGTTGCCGCTGGGCTTCGCCTTGCCGACATCTTCGGCGGGGTTGAAGTCCTTGGGCCAATGGGCCGCGTCATTGTCGCTGTCGAGCGTGTCCTTCGGGCGCATTGCGTCGCCGGGCTTCTGATGCCCGGTGGAGAGATTGTCGGGGGCGGTGCCGCCGGGCGTATCGGCCATGTCGGTTCCTTTCAGCAGGAACAACGGCTGGCGCGGAGGGCGGTTTCAGGCCGGCAAGCGGTTTAGTCGGTGTCGCGCGGCGGAAATGTTGCGCCGACATGCGCCTCGCCGCGCGCCGCGGCCAGTTCCGCCTGGCGGTGCCGTTCGGCATAGCGTTCGCGTTGCTCCTGGCTGCGCCCGGCATGACAGGCGGGGCAGGCGACGCCGTCGACGAACAGCGGCGACTGCCGGTCTTCCGTGCTGACCGGCATCCGGCATGCCCGGCACAGGCCATGGGTGCCGGGTGCGAGACCGTGTCCGACCGCCACGCGCTCATCGAACACGAAGCACTCGCCCTGCCATCGGCTCTGTTCGAGCGGCACCTGCTCGAGATAGGCGAGAATCCCGCCTTTGAGATGATAGACTGCATCCAGTCCTTCGGCCTTGAGCAGGGCGGTCGCTTTCTCGCAGCGGATTCCGCCGGTGCAGAACATTGCGATCTTCGGCTTCTCGGTAGCTCCCTCCCACTCATGGCGATGCGCGCGCACCCATTCGGGGAAATCGCGGAAGCTCCGCGTTTTCGGATCGATCGCCCCCGCAAAGCTGCCGATCGCGACTTCATAGTCGTTGCGCGTGTCGATCACGATCGTATCGGGTCGGTCGATCAGCGCGTTCCAGTCCTGCGGCGCGACATATTCGCCGGCATCGGTCGGATCGACGTCCGGTTCGCCCATCGTCACGATCTCGCGCTTTATCCGCACCTTCATGCGGTGGAACGGTACCGTCGCGGCGCGCGAATATTTGACGTCGAGGCCGGCGCAGCCTGGCAGGGCGCGGATGTGCGCGAGCACGGCCTCGATCGCCGCATCGCTCCCCGCGATCGTGCCGTTGATTCCCTCGGGGGCGAGCAGCAGCGTGCCTTTGATGCCCTCCGCATCGCACAAGCGGGCGAGCGGTTCGCGGATCGCCTGGCAATCGTCGAAATGCGTGAATTGATAGAGCGCGGCGACGCAAAAGGGCAGGATCGGTTCGGACACGAAGATATTCCAGTGATTTACGCGGGCGCGCTCCTAGCAGAGCGGCAGCGTCGCGTCATGGGTGAAGGCTTCCGGTCTACCCCTTGCGAATTGTTAACCTTATTCCCATATCCCGGTCTGGCGCCCGCCGTGTTGCGGCCGTTCCCGAGGGAACCCCGGCGCCGTTCGTCCTTTTTCGCAAGCGAGGGATGCACGGGATCTTCGGGTCTCGCTCCTGTCCCGTCTCGCGACCGGCAACCGTCGGAGGGCGATTTTGAACACCCAACAGGAAATAGAATGAACTTTTTCACGCATATTGAAGACACCCAGATTACCCGCGGCGCCCGCAAGGCCTTCGAAGCCTTCGTGCCGCTCCACCGTCGACTTTTCCCGATCGAGCCGTGCCCGCGCGAAGTCGCCCGCGCGGCCGTTCGTGAAGTGCTCGGCTGAACTGCTTACGGGGCGCGGCGTCCGGCCGTGCCCTGCTTGCCTCCGCTCCTGTCCGCGTAAGTCGCGGCGAGTGCTCGCGGGAGCGTCTGCAAGACTGGTTTCGCCGGCTGACAACATTGTCGGTCTAACCGCATGACAATCCTGAATTAAGTTTTCGGAACCGCGCAGCGTTTTGCTCACGCGATTCGCGCAGGTCGCGCCTTTGTGCTAAAGCCCGACTCATCACCCGCAGGCTGTTTTCGTAAGCGCGGGTGGCTGAGAGACAGGACCGCGCTCCCGCTTACACGCATTCAGGAGCTTGCCATGGACCTAGACTATCTGAGCAGGCGGCACGCCGACGAAGTCGCCCGCGCCGCTGCGGCCGATTGCGCACCAGCACGCATCGCGCACCAGAAGATGGCGCGCAGCTATGCCGAGCGCATTTCCGCTGACAAGCGTGCCCGAGCCTCGGCTGCGCCTGCCGCAAACAGCGCTACTCCGGAATAGCGAGGCGCTGCCGGGCCGCGGCTCGGTCGGGCCTTGGTGAAGATTGCCGCAACGACCGCGATACGGTCGACCTCCGCATAGGCCGGGCGCTCGAGTTCTTCCCCGAATACGTCGGGGTCGATCTCGCGGTAGCGCAGAGCGCAACCCTCGGCTTCGGCGAGCCCGGCAAGTGCCTTGCCGAGAAGGTCTTCCCCGCGGACGATCGCGCTGCCCGTATAGAGGATCAGCCTGCCGCCCGGCGCGAGCCGGCGCACCGCCATCCGTGCCATGTCGAGCGAGACCTGCCCGCCGAACATGCCGCCGCCGTCGCGATAGGTTCGCGCGTCGTCGTCGATAATGTAAGGCGGATTGGCGAGCGCCAGATCGATCGACTCCGCGATCGAATCGAGCGTCGCGCTCTCCACCGCGGTCACCGTGACTCCCGCCGCCTTTGCGTTCACCGCCGCGAGCCGCAATGCGTCGGGATTGACGTCGGTCACCCACAGCCTGGCAGTGGGACAGGATCTCGCCGCGACGATCGCGCCCACGCCGGCACCGGTGCCGATGTCGACGATGACGGCTCCATCTGCCACTCCCGCCGTAGTCAGCTCGGCCTCGATCAGATCGGCGAAACGATAGCTGTCCGGCCCGAAGAATACCGAATTCTCGGCATCGGTCGGATAGGCCGAGTGCAGGTAAAGATTATCCTTCAACGAGGACGCGCGCAGCCGGCTCCGGAAGCGCCCGTTCCCCACCGTTTCGACCGCTTCGCCCGCTTCCAGCAATGCGAACAGTCCCGCGTCGATCTGTGCCGGCGTGAACGGCAGGCTCCAGCCGAGCATATCGGCGAGGTCGCGTGCTTCCTGCCGGTCGGACCGCTTCACCACCCGCGCATGCGTCGCCGGCGTCGGCGTGACGAAGCGATAGCCGCGCTGCTTCAGCGCCTCGACAAGTTGCACCAGCGCGGCATCGGCTTCGGTCATCATCTCTCCAGACACAAAAAAGCCCGCGGAGCCGAGAGGCTCAACGCGGGCTTCCTTTGATGGTGGGCGTGGCAAGGATTGAACTTGCGACCCCTGCGATGTCAACACAGTGCTCTACCACTGAGCTACACGCCCCCAAGGAGGGCGCGCTTTAGCGAGGCTTTCGGCCCCGCGCAAGCACCCTCATTCGCTAAATCAGTTGAAGCCGGCATTCTCCGACTGGAACATGCGGTCGACCTCGAGAACGAGGTCGCGCAAGTGGAACGGCTTCGAGAGCACGCGCGCCTGCGGAACCTGCTTTCCGGCCTTGAGCGTCACCGCCGCGAAGCCGGTGATGAACATCACCCGCATTTCCGGCGCCATCTCGCTGGCGCGCTGGGCAAGCTCGATCCCGTCCATCTCGGGCATCACGATGTCGGTGAGGAGCAAGTCGAATCGCTCGGCCTCGAGCAAGGGAATCGCCTCGGTGCCACGGTCGACGGCGCTGACCGCATAGCCCGAGCGTTCGAGCGCTCGGGTGAGGTATTCCCGCATCACGCGGTCATCCTCGGCCAGCAGAATCCGGATCATCACTACCCCAAATAATCAGAGGCCGCATTCTATGCGCAAAGCCCTTAAAAATTTCCAGCAAGTTTACCTATGGGTGATTGCTGACGAGCCGTGCCGTGCCTAGGCAGGGACCAGTGACGACGCTGTCCTCCTTCGTGCGGCACGGGCCGCTCGAACCGCTCACCCCGGTTGTGCTGTCGGTGCCGCATGCGGGGCGGGATTATCCGCTGCAGCTGCGTTCGGCGCTGCGCGTGCCACTCACGGCACTGAGGGGACTCGAGGACCGCTATGCCGATGCGCTGGGGCTCGATGCGCGCCGCGCCGAAACGCTGTTCGTCGCGCAGCGTGCACGCGCGTGGATCGACCTCAATCGTGCCGAGCACGAGCGCGATCCGCGACTCGACGATGGCGCGGCGAAGATCGGCAACCCGCAATCGGCCAAGTTGCGCAGCGGGCTCGGCCTCGTGCCGCGGCGAGTCGGCAATTCGGGCGATATCTGGCAGCGACGTCTGTCCGCCGACGAGGTCGAGCAGCGGATCGAGACCGATCACCGACCCTATCATGCCGCGCTGAATGCGGCTCTGGCTTCGGCGCGCATGCGTTTCGGCGTGGCCGTGTTGATCGACGTGCATTCGATGCCGTCGCTCGGCCCTGCGGAGACGGCTCCGCGCCTCGTGCTGGGCGACCGCTTCGGCAAAGCTGCCGCGGCGCGCTTCACTGGCAGGATCGAAGGCGTTGCGCGGGCGCACGGCGTGGCCACGGCGGTAAACGCGCCCTATTCCGGCGGGCACATCTTGGAACGCCATGGCGAGCCGAGGCGCGGCGTCCACGCGATCCAGCTCGAATTCGATCGTCGGCTCTATCTGGACGATGCGCTGGACGGTCCAGGCGAGGGTCTGCCGGCTACCAGCCGGCTGCTCCGCGCGATCATCGACGCAGTCACCGACGAAGCGCTGCCGAGCGCACTCGCCGCCGAATAAAAAACCACCTCGTGCACGAGGCACGAGGTGGCCAAGGTTCAGGGAGGAGACACGCCCGAGGGCGTGTCGCACGGCTTCGTGAAAGGGGGGACACGACGCCGTACACAGCAAATATAGTTGAGACGCCAAGGAGTTCAAGGGCCTGAGGGGAACCGTGCCGCACGGACGTTCAACCGTTCTGGACGCGTCTGCAACGTCGATTTCAGCTGCTTTCACCTCGCGCAGGATTTTGCGGCATTGTGTTCGCACTTGCAGCAAACGAGTCCTTGCCAGCCGCAGCGACGGGCGCTAGCTGGCCGGCATGCATCAAGAGTCGGGCGACGCCCCGACACCAACCTGCTCCCCGGGCAAGGTGGTGCTTGCGCACTTCGCGCAAGGATGTGGCCGTCATGGCAACCCTCGGGTCTCCATACAGCCACGCGTCGCAATTCTCCTGGTGCCGAGGGCAAACCAGAGAGAGTAAACGCGTGACCGAGCAACCGCAGCAATTCGCCAGCGACAATTATGCCGGAATCTGTCCCGAAGCGTGGGCAGCGATGGAGGCGGCCAATGCCGGCTCGGCACCGGCATATGGTAACGACGACTGGACGCAGCGGGCCGCCGATGCCTTTCGCACCTTGTTCGCCAGCGATTGCGAGATCTTCTTCGCGTTCAACGGCACCGCCGCCAATTCCCTCGCGCTGGCCTCGCTGTGCCAATCCTATCACGGGGTGATCTGCTCGTCCTCGGCCCATGTCGAGACCGACGAATGCGGGGCGCCGGAATTCTTCTCCAACGGATCCAAGCTGCTGGTCGCGACCACCGACGATGGCAAGCTGACGCCGGCAGCGATCCGCAGCGTCGCAACCGGCCGTTCCGATATCCATTTCCCCAAGCCCCGCGTGGTGACCATCACCCAGCCGACCGAGACCGGACAGGTCTATTCGATCGACGAGATCCGGGCGATCTCGGCGACTTGCCGGGCGCTCGGCCTGAAACTGCACATGGATGGCGCGCGCTTCGCGCAGGCCTGCGCGCATCTTGGCTGCGATCCCACCGACATCACCTGGCGTGCCGGAGTCGATGTGCTCTGCTTCGGCGGGACCAAGAACGGCATGGCCGTGGGAGAGGCGATCCTGTTCTTCGATCGCGCACTGGCTGAGGATTTCGACTATCGCTGCAAGCAGGCGGGCCAGCTCGCGTCCAAGATGCGCTTCCTCGCCGCGCCCTGGGTCGGCATGCTCGAAAGCGGCGCGTGGCTGCGCAATGCCGAGCACGCAAATGCCTGCGCGGCGCGACTGGCGGCGGCGATCAGCGACCTGCCCAAGGTCGAGCCGATGTTCCCGGTGGAAGCCAACGCGGTGTTCCTGCGGGCGCCAGCGGCCGTGCTCGAAGGGCTTCGTGCCCGCGGTTGGGCATTCTACACCTTCATCGGTGGCGGCGCCCGGTTCATGTTCGCCTGGGATTCGGATCCCGACCGGGTCGATGCGCTTGCAGCGGACATCCGCGCGGCCAGCGAAGTCCCGACCGACAACGCCGCTGCTGCCTAGCGACGACCGATTAAACGCACGCTCCCCTCGACTGCTGACGAGGGGAGCTTGCAGAATCTAGATCGAGGTAGCCTCGAGCGTGGTCGTCTCCGGCTTGGGCAGGCCCGAAGCCTTGTATTCGGCGATCAGCGCTTCCTTGCGTGCGCGCATTTCCTCGCCCAAAGCATCCATGTCGAGCCCGGCCTTGCGCGCCTGGGAGAACATGCCCTCCATGCGCTTTTCCTCTTCCTCGACATGGTGCTCGATCTGCTCGGAGAGCACCTTGACCTTCGCATCGTAATATTCGTCGTCGGGGCTGCCGGCCTCGATCTCGGCGATCAGGACCTTGGCGCCGTCATGTTCGACATAGGCTTCCTTGATCAGGTCTTCCTCGATCTTGCCTTCGCACGCCGGGTAGAAGATCTCTTCCTCGATCCTCGTGTGGACGGTCAGTTCGAGGCAAATCTGGTTGGCGATCTTCTGCTTTCTGGAGGCGCCGCTGGCCTTTTCAAACTGTTCGAACAGGTCCTCGACCTCGCGATGATCGGCCTTGAGAAGAGCGATCGCGTCCTGCTTGCCGTCCTGCGCCATGTTAGTCTCCCTTCAAAGGGATCAACCTTGCGCAGTGACGTTCGTTCCGCTGCGTGCGCGCACGACAGCGCTGACGATGATTCCGCCCAAGATCAGCGCCATCCCGACAAGATGATGCTGGTGCAGCTGCTCGCCGAGGATCGCCGCCGCGAGCAGCGCGCCGAACAGCGGCATCAAGGTGATCGCCTGCCCGGCACTGGCGGGGCCAACGCTGGCAACCGCGGCATTGAACAGCCCATAAGCCACCACCGAAGGCAGCAGTGCGACGTAGAAGACTGCGCCGATCACTTGCGGCGTCCAGCGCATCGCTGCGATTTCGGCCCATTCGGTCGCGGCGAGCGGGAGCATCGCCACCACCCCGATTGCGAAGGTCACCGCAAGGAAGCTCAGGGCATGCAATTTGGGCCGCAGCCGGAGCAGCGAGGTGTAGAATGACCAGGTGAGCACTCCGCCGAGGATCAATGCGTCGCCGCGATTGAAGGTGACTTGCGAAAGCGCCGTCAGGTGTCCCTGCAGGACGATGATCACGACGCCAAAGGTCGACAGGGCAACGCCAGCCATCGCGCCCACGCCCGCGCGGACGCGGAATATCACGAAGTCGACGAGCAGCACCAGGGCGGGAATGGCGGCCTGTAGCAGCATGCCGTTGCTCGCCGTGGTGTACCGCAGACCGGAATAGAGAAAGGCATTGAACGCGGCGACGCCGAGCAGCCCGAGCAGCAGGATCACTGCCCGGTTGCGCACGATCGCAGCGTGATCTTCCCGGACATGGTGGATGGCGAACGGTGTGATTGCCAGCAAGGCGCCGGTCCAGCGCAGCAGCGCGAGGAAGAAAGGCGGAATGGCGTCGTGCACTGCGCGGGCGACGATCGAATTGCCCGCCCAGAGCAGCATCACCAGCGCGAGCATGCAATAGGCAGCGGTTTGGGGTCGCAGTCGGATCATCGCTGCCGCTCTTAAGCGGCGCCATGGCCGATTACGAGCCGATGTGCGTTTCCCTCCGGTTTCCTCCGGTGCTAGATGCGATGGCGGTTCGGGGAGGCTTCCATGCAGATTGCCGTTTTGACGTTCGACGGGTTCAACGAACTGGATTCGTTCGTCGCGGCGGCGATCCTCAACCGCATGAAGTCAAAAGGCTGGCGCGCGTACATCACGACGCCGACTCCCGAAGTGACCTCCCTGAACGGCGTCGTCGTGCAGGGCCAGAAGCCGCTCGACTTCGCCTCCGAGGCCGATGCGGTGATCATCGGCAGCGGCTTCCGCACGCGTGAGATTGCTGCCGACGCCGGCCTGATCTCGCGGATCGTGCTCGACCCGTCTCGTCAGCTGATCGGCGCGCAATGTTCGGGCACTTTGCTGCTGGCGAAGCTGGGGCTGATCGGCGAGCTTCCGGCCTGCACCGACCTGACGACCAGGCCCTGGGTGATCGAAGCCGGGGTGCAGGTACTCGATGCGCCGTTCGTGGCGCATGGAAACGTAGCGACCGCAGGCGGATGTCTCGCGTCGCAATATCTGGCGACGTGGATCCTCGCGCGGCTGGCGAGCGTGGCCGATGCCGAAGCGGCGATCGGCTATGTCGCGCCGGTGGGCGAGAAAGAGGAATATGTCGCGCGGGCGCTTGCGGCGGTGACGCCGTTCCTTTCGAACGCAGAACCGCTGGCAGCCTGAGCCGCCGGGCCACTCACAGCGCCCGGAAGCGGAAGTCGCGGAAGCGCGCTTCGCCGGCGCCGGCCGAATAGAGGCCCGGGCGCAGCATCAGAAAGCCGCCGCGAACGTTGTGATGGTAGCCCGAGACTTCCATCCCGCGATCGAAGCGCTTCCACGTCCTGCCGCCATCGCGCGAGGTGTGAAAGGACACGATATGGCGATTGTTGGTCACCCGCATCCGCATGCGCCGCCCGTGCGGATTGGCGGGGCGGCCGCGCTCGATGCCATATTGGTGCGTGACGAAGCGCTTCTCGTCGAAGCCGAGTCCGCAATAGAGCTTCTCGTCATAGAATAGCAGCAGTCCGGCGGTGCCGCCCGGCGCGATTTCGATGTCGCATTCGAATTGATATGCCTGGTCCCCCGCGATGAGCAGGAGCGGCGAGGAATCGCCCGGTGCCGTTCCCGAGGCCTTGAGCACCAGCGCGCCATCCTCGACCCGCTGCCGGCCGCTTTCCTCCGGCGCCGGCTTGAAGAAGTTCCACTTGCGGCCGAGCGCGAGCGGTGCGCGGAAATCATCGGAGAGCGGCTGGCCATGGGGCAGGGCGCTGCCGCCCTTCGGCTTGCGGATCGGCTGCGAAAGATCGCCGCCCTTCATTTGGAACCAGCCGTCCTTCGTCCATTCGATCGGATCGAGCAACGCCTGGCGGCCGAGTGTCCAATAGCCGTTCTCGAAGCCGTGGTAGATCGACCACCAGCTGCCGTCGGGCGCCTCGACCAGCGAGGCATGGCCGCGCGACCACCATTTCTCGTCGACGCTGGTGGTGTGCACCAGCGGATTGGCCGGGCAATTCTCCCACGGGCCATGAATCGAGCGCGACCGCGCGGCGATGACCATGTGACCGGTCGGTGGACCGGCAGTGCCGCCGACCGCGGTGATCATGTAGAAATAGTCGCCGCGGCGGTGGATCTTGGGGCCTTCGGGCGCGAAGCTCTCGACTTCCCAATCGTCGGGATAATGCCACGGATCGTAGACGTGCTCGACCGCCCCGACGGTGGACAGGCCATCGGCGGAGAGGCGGATGCGGTCGCCGCCCGAGAGGAACAGCCAGCGCGAGCCGTCCTCGCCGACCGCATGGCACGGATCGATGTGGCCGGGCAGCTTGAGGTCGATCGGATCGCTCCACGGCCCGTCGATGTGGTCGGCCCAGATCACGAAGATCGAATTCGGCTTCGCCTTGACCGGAATGTAGAGAAAATAGCGCCCGCCATGCTTTTCGACGCTGACGGCCCAGACCGACCCGATATTCTTCGTCAGCGCGGCCTTGCGCGGCTGCCAGTTCACCAGATCGCGCGAATGCCAGATGGTCAGCCCCGGGTACGAATCGAAGCTCGAGAAGGTCATGTAGTAATCGCTGCCATCCTTGAGGATGGCGGGATCGGGGTGATCGCCCGACAGCAACGGATTGAGGAACTTGCCGTTGCCGAGATCGGCGATGCGCTGATTGTCGAAGCCGCGCTTCCACTCGGGCGCGGGTGCGGTGCGCGCCTCGCCCGGCCTGAGGAGTGCGGCTGTACCTCCCGCCAGCGCCGCTGCAAACGTTCCTCGCCTGCTGATCTGCATATCGTCCTCTTCCAGCCTGGTGCGCCGCGCCCTTCAGAAGACCAGCCGCAAGCCGGCGGTGACGATCCGGCCGGTGCTGGCATAGGTCTGGGTGACCGGGCTCGCGCCGTACATCGTGCGATATTGCGGATCGTTGGTCAGGTTGCGCGCCTCGAGCGTGAGCTTGGCGAAGTCCGTGACGTTCCATGCGAACGCCAGGTCGATATTGAGCGTATCCTCGTTGTAGCCAAAGTCGGCGACGACCGGCGAGTTGCACGCGCCGCCGGCATTGGTGGTGGTGCCGACCGAGCAGGTGCCGCTCGCGAGCGGGAAGCGATTGACGTAGCGCGTGCGGTACGCGCCCGACACGCGCGCCGACCAGACGCTGTTCTCGTAATAGAGCGTCGCGTTGAACGCATCCGGCGAGGTGTTGAGGAAGGGCCCCTCGGCGAAGCTGTTCTGCGCCGTCCCGGCGCCGCCGCTCTGGGTCGTGTTGAGCACCGCGCCGGTGAGATAGCTCAGATTCGATTCGATATGCGTATAGTTCGCGGTGATGCCGAACTTGTCGAACGGCGCCGGCAGGAAATAGAAGTCGGTCTGCAGATTGACCTCGACGCCCTTGATGTCGCCCCCCGGCGCGTCGGCGAACTGGCGGATCGCCCAGATGCCGCCGGCGCGGGTATAGGCCTGCAGCGTCGGGCTCGCGATCGACTCGACGACCTGCTGATACAGCGCCGGCTCGAACACCGTCGACAGCGGCGCCTCGAGCGCGATCTGCTGCGGGAAGCTGTCGATCGTCTTCTTGAAGAAGTTCACCGCGATCAGCCCGTTATGCGAGAAGTACTTCTCGATGCTGAGGTCTAGATTGGTCGCGCGGAACGGGTTGAGATAGGGATTGCCCACGGTCACCGCCGGCGCTGCGCCGGCTGCGTTGAGTCCGGTCGCGAACGACGTCGTGCCTGGCGTCAGCGCCGCGAGCTGCGGGCGCGACATCACTTCCGCCGCGGCAAAGCGGATCAGGAAATCGTCGGCGACTTCCCAATTGGCGTTCATCGAGGGCAGCCAGTCCCAATATTCGTTATGCGCGGTGACCGGCACCCCCGCGACGCCGTCGCTGCCGCCGACATTGCCCGAGCCCGAGACGCGGGTATTGGCGATGCGCAAGCCGACATTGCCGCGCAGCGGCCGACCCAGCAAATTGACGTTGTAATCGACCTGGAAGAAGCCCGACACGTCCTGTTCGCTGACCGCGGCACGCTGGCGCCCGTCGACAATGGCGCGGTAATCGCCCCATTTGTTGACGCAATTGCAGTCGATGCCGAACTGGTTGATGAACTTGCCCAGGTCCGGCGCGTAATAGCTGGTCGGCGTACCCGCGCTGACGTCGAGCCCCTGTCCGAAGCCGATGGTCTGGCCGAGATCGGTGATGTTGAGGCGCGCCTCGGCAAGGGTCGGGTTGATCGCCTCGATCGACTGGGTGCGGCGGCCCTGATCGCCGGCATAATCGAACTTCTTGGCGGTCATGCCGAACTTGAGCGCCATCTCGGGAAGCGCTTCATAGGTAAAGTTCACGCGCGCGACCTTGAACTCGTTGTCGACGCTGTTGGTGAAATAGCGGATCGTCGACAGGCCCTTCACGAGCGACCAGCTCTGCGGATTGGCAACGTCGAAGCCCGGATTGAACACCGGCATCTTGCCGCCGCCACGATCGTCGAAGGTGTAGCCGTCGCGATCGATCGCATTGAACTCGGCGAGCAGGCCGTAGGCGCGGAATTCGGACTTCGACCAGCCACCCGTCGCGTCGACATAGAAGCCCTCGGCGAGGTCCTGATGGATGTTGGCGGTTAGCTGTTTGAACTCGGTGGTGCCGAACTGCGCATCGGCGAAGCTGCGCCAGTCGACATCGTCGAGCACGAGATAATCCGCCCGGTTCGACTCGTTGACGTGCGCCGCGCGGATCCTGGTGTTCGGCCGGCCGATCAGCTCGTTGTAGAAACCGGTGCCGTTCGCCGTCGCGACATAGCCTGGCGAGGCGGGATTGTTGTAATAATCGAATGGGTTGAGATTGTTCGGATTGAGGCTGTTGAAATAGCCGGTCAACGGCGCCTGACCCACGCCCGTCCCCGCGGCATCGCCGTTGCAGTCGACCGCCGCGCTCGGCACGCAATTGGCGTAGAGTGCGACGCGGTCGGCAAAGTAATTGGCGTTGCCGACCGGCCGAAGTCCCGCCGAGCCGGTCTGCGCGGCCCGGGCATTGGTGCCGTTGCGGTTCAGGCCGATCGTGGTGATGCCGCTCGAATTGCTGTCCTGATCATATTTCGAATAGACGCCGTCGATCGTGATCTCGGTCCCGGGCGCCGGCTTCCATTGTGCGGTGGCCGTAAAGCCGAGCCGCTCGTAATCGAGGAACTGGCGCCCGATCGACGGCAGCGTCGGAATGATCGTGGTCGGCGTGATCAGCGCATAGGCGGCAGGATCCGAGCCGAAGGTCGGGCCGGCACCGCCGGGACGCGCGAAGCCGTAGGTGATCGGCGTGACGCCGTTCAGCTGCGAGCTGCGATAGGTATATTCGAACGCGCCGATGCCGCGGCGGTACGAGTCGATCTGCTGTTCCTGCTTCTGGTACGCGCCCGAGACGAGGATCCCGAACGTGTCGGTGAGCTTGACCGAGGCGAGTCCGGTGAAGCGCGGATTCCAGCTCTTGCCGTTCTCGCGATATTCGCCTTCCGCGCCGATCGCGAAGCGATTGCCCTTGTACGACAGCGGCCGCCCCGTGGTGAGATCGATGATCGCGCCGAGCGAGCCTTCGTCATTCTCGGCGGCGGTGGACTTGGTGACCTTGATCCCGCCGAACAGCTCGGAAGCGAAGGTGTTGAAGTCGAAGCCGCGCGAACGATTGGCGCCGGCGTCGGATTGATTGCCGCCCGCGACATTCTGGGCATCGGCACCGTTCAGGCGAACCATCTGGAAGTCGCCGCCGAGCCCGCGGACGGTGATCGTACGGCCCTCGCCATTGTCGCGATCGATCGACACGCCGGGAAGCCGCTGGATCGACTCCGCCAGATTGGCGTCGGGGAAGTCGGCAATGTCCTCGGCCGTGATCGCGTCGACGATCTGGTTGGACGCGCGCTTGATGTTGCGTGCGTTCTGCAGCGATGCGCGGAAGCCGGTGACGACGATCTCGTCGCCCTGCGCCGGGGTCGCGGTTTCGTCCTGTCCGGCTTCCGCGGTCTGCTCCGCCGCCGGCGTCGCCTCCTGTGCGGCCGCGGCGCTGCCCCATGCTACGGCGAGCGCAAGCGCAGCGAAGGACGTACCGCCGCGCAGGATCGAATTCAGATTGTTCTTGGTCATCGTGCCCCTCCCTGGACGGGCGGCGCTATGCATTGCGGCCGTCCCGTCGCTATTGCTCATGCGGAGAAGGGGCCGCACGGCCGCCTTGCACGACGATCAGTCGTCGTCGCCGGCGCCACGGGCGTTCACCTCTCCAGTCTCGCGACCTTTGCGATCGTCTCTCCCCGGCACCTCTTAGACACCGGTATCATGATGGTAGCGGCAACGCGGAATACGGGCAACCGGGGTCACGTGGAATAAATATCCGCTAAATCAACGTTCTGAAGTTATTGATACCGGTATCAAACGCTGAAGCTCCTGACGGTCGGCGAATCGCTGAGCCGAAATCATCATGCCGGCGATGTGCCGAGGCCGGCGCGCCACTTCCTGCGCAAGGTCCCCGGATCGGCGGGTATGCGGTCGGGGAGAAAGGTCACCGTATCGATACGGTCGAGGCGGAAGGTCCGGAAATCCTGACGGAGTTCGCACCACGCGATGAGCACGCGGGCCGAATCCAGATAGCCGATGACCAACGGCCATAGCGTTCGATCGGTAGTGGCACCCGAAGGATCGGTGTAGCGGATCGCGACCTTGCGCGCTGCGCGGATCGCGTTTCGCAGTCCGGCGACGTCAACGCTCTCGACTGGCTGATCCCAGGCAGGCGGCGTACGCGCGGAGGGATCCTCCAAGAAGCCCCGCACTTCCTCCGGTAGCACCGCTGCGACCTTGGCGAGCACGTCCTGCGCCGCGCGGGCCAGTGCCGGGTCGGCATGGCCGGCAACCCATTGAACGCCCAGCGCGACGGCGTCGATCTCGTCGGCCGTGAGCATCAGCGGCGGCAAGTCGAAGCCGCCCTCGAGCACATAACCGACCCCTGCTTCGCCGCGGACCGGCACGCGCTGGCCGATCAGTGCGGCGATATCGCGATAGACCGAGCGCTTCGAAGTTTCGAGTTCCTCTGCAATCGAATCGGCCGTGACCGGGCGCGCGGATCGGCGAAGGATCTGGACGATCTGGAAGAGGCGGTCGGCCTTGCGCATCGAAAAGCCTCTACTGCCATGCTGCTGACACCATGCTGGCAGCAGCATGGCAGTAAGTCGAGCCTCACAACGAGGGAGACAGACAATGCAAAAGACTTATCATGGCAGTTGCCACTGCGGCGCTGTGCGCTTCGAGGCCGAGATCGATCTCGCCGCAGGCACCGGCAAATGCAATTGCTCGATCTGCACCAAGCGGCGCAACTGGGGAGCGCTGCTCAAGCCCGAGGCCTTCCGCCTGCTGAGCGGCGCGGATGTGCTCAGCGACTATTCGTTCGGCACCGGACAGGGCAGCCATCGCTTCTGCAGCAATTGCGGGTGCGCGCCGTTCAGCGTGGGTGATGTGCCCGAAATCGGCGGCGCATTCGTGTCGGTGCAGCTTGGCGCGCTCGACGACGCGACCGACGAGGAACTCGCGGCCGCGCCGGTCCGCTACAGCGACGGGCGCAACAATGCATGGTGGAACCCGCCCGCGGTGACCAGCTACCTCTAGCCGGCGACTGCCAGCAGGCGCGGGATCTCGCCGAGCAATTCACGGCCGAGAAAGCCGAGCGGACCGATCCGCTCGGCGAGGCGGCGCCCTGCTTCGCCGTGGAGCCATACGCCCCAGGCGGCGGCGATGCGGGGCGGGGCGCCGCGCGCCATCAAACCGCCGATGATTCCCGCAAGCACGTCGCCCGAACCTCCGGTCGCGAGGCCGGGGCCGCCGCCGGGATAGCGGAGCAGCCCCTCGCGTGGACAGGCGATCCACGTCTCCGGGCCCTTGAGCAGCACGGTGGCCTCGAACCGCCTTGCTGCTTCCTGCGCCAGCCCGGCCGGGTCGTCGTCGATCCGCGCGGCGTCACAGTCCATCAGCCGGATCATCTCGCCTGGATGGGGCGTGAGAACGACACGGCCCTGATGCGCGCGCAACTCCGCAGCGAGGCTGGCGGCAGCGCTGATCGCTGCCGCATCGAGCACCAGCGAAAGGGTGGCACGCGGTTCGGCGACGACCGCGCGCAGGATCGCTTCGGCAGGCGCCTCAGCCCCCATGCCCGGCCCGAGCACCAAAGTGTCGCAGCGTTCGAGATAGCCGCACAATTCCGCGCCCGCAGCTTCGCCGAGCTCGCCCGCGTCGTTGGCGGGCAGCGGGAAAATCGCGGCTTCGGGAACCAGCACCCCGAGATGCATCACCACGCGCTCGACCGTGGCGAGCTGGAGCTTGCCCGCGCCCGCGCGCAGGGCCGCTTCGCCGGTCAGCCGGAGCGCGCCGGGAACCGTTTCCGAACCACCGGCGACCAGCACGCGTCCGCGGCTGTTCTTGTCGGTATCCGCGCCAGGCGCCGGAAGCGGGTGCGCGGCGAGCCAGCCGGTGTCGAGCGGCGTCATCCGCGCGCAGCGACCAAAGCGTCGGGCGCCGAAGTGGTCTCGGCCACCGGATCCTCGTCGACCGGCGCGGTCACGTTGTAGCGGACCAGCACGAGTCCGCCGTCCTTGCCCGCGTCAGGATGATGGACATATTCGGTGATCGAGCAATTGGCGACGTCGCCGCTCTTGTCGATCGCGAGGATCTCGGCTTCGGACAAATTCTCGATGATGTAGCGCAGGCACAGCACGACGACCTGATGCGCGACGATCATCACGTCGCGCCCGGCATAATGGAGCGAGACGGTGTCCATCAGCGAGCGGAGTCGGAAGATCACGTCGCACCAGCTCTCGCCGCCGGGCGGACGGTGATAGAATTTGCCGAGCAGGCGGCGGAATTCGGCCTGTTCAGGCTGCATAGCGCGAATGCCGGCCGTGGTAAGCCCGTCGAGGATGCCGAACTCCTTCTCGCGCAGCCGTTCGTCGACACAGATATTCTCGTCGGGATCGGCACCGCCGGCGTCGCGGAAGCGCCGCGCCGTCTCGCGGGCGCGGAGATAGGGGCTGGCGAGGATGACATCGGGGCGGCCATTGCCTTCGCCGCGGGCGAACCAGCGGCCGAGCGCGTCCGCCTGACGCTCGCCGAGTTCTGACAGCGGCACGTCGACATCGCGGATGTCGATCGCGATGCGGTGCTCACCCGATGCGTGTGCAAGGTCGCGCGCGACATTTCCGGCGCTCTGGCCGTGGCGGACGAGCCACAGGCGGGTGGGCCAGCGGGTGGTGGTCATGCGTGCAGGATCGGGTGTCGAGCCATGCCGAGGTAATGCGGGAGGGGGCGGGGGTGTTCCGTTCGGCGGCCGTTATCGCGTCGGTCGGCCCGCGGGAATGCAACCGCCCGGAACTCTCGTCGCTGTCTTCCCGGCGCCCGTACCGCAGAGGGCGGGCGCCCAGGTTGCGCTCAGGCCGGCGGGTTCAGCAGCACCCAGAGGCGCGAGATTCGCCCGCCGACGAACAGGGCGGTGTCCGTGCCGGTCACGGCTATCGGCCCGTTTGCCGGGCCGGCATGCCAATGCAGCGCGGCCAGATTGTGATGACCGACCGCGGTGCCTTCCGGCGTGAAGGCGAAGTCGGGGCCGAACCGTTCGAGCAGCGCGCCTGCGACCTGGGAGATCGCCGCACGGCCTTCGACGACATTGTCCGGCTCGTACATGACCGGGTCGGCGGTGAAGAGCCCGGCGATCGCGGCAGCGCGCTTTTCGGCGTCGCGCTCGTTGAACACGCCCTGGAGATTTGCGCGCAACAACCCATCGTAATCAGGATCGCCGGCAGCCGGCAGTGCATGATCGTCGGACATCGCCAATCTCCCTCGCAGTGTTTGTCAGGCGCCTGCGGCAGTCAGTCGGGCGAGCTGGTCCTTGCTGAGTTCGACGTTCCACGCGCCGACCAGCTCGTCCAGCTGTTCGATCGAAGTGGCGCTGGCGATCGGGGCCGTGACTCCGTCCTGTGCAGCAAGCCAGGCGAGCGCGATCTGGGCGAGCGTCGCGTCGGTCTCGGCGGCGACTTCGTCCATCGCAGCGAGCACTGCGCCGCCTTTGCCCGCGAGCAATGCCGCCATCCGGCCGCCGCGCACGCTTTTGCCGAAATCGGCTTCGCTGCGGTATTTGCCGGTCAGAAAGCCCGAGGCGAGGCCGTAATAGGGTACCACGCCGATATTGTGGGTGATGCACAGGTCCTGAAGCTCGCCTTCGAACTTGTGGCGGCTGACCAGATTATATTCGGGCTGTAGCACGCGATAGTGCGGCAGTCCCTCGCGCGTGGCGATGTCGAGCGCCGATTTCAGGCGGAGGGCGTGGAAGTTCGAAGCGCCGAGCGCTCGGACCTTCCCCGCCTTGATCAGCGCGTCGAACGCCGCGAGCACGTCCGTCTGCGGCACATCCTCGTCGTCCTGATGCGCGAAATAAAGGTCGATCGTGTCGATCCCGAGCCGCTGCAGCGAAGCTTCGGCAGCGGCCGCAATTCGGGCGGGTGCGAGCCTGCTGCCGCCGTCGCCGTCGAGCATGCCGACCTTGGTGGCGATCAGCACCTTGTCGCGCTTGCCGGACGTGCGCAGCCATTCGCCGATGATGCTCTCGGATTCGCCGCCTTGATGGCCCGGCACCCACGCGGAATAGACGTCGGCGGTGTCGATCATCACTCCGCCGGCTTCGACGAAGCGGTCGAGGATCCGGAAGCTCGTCGCCTTGTCGGCGGTCCAGCCGAAGACGTTGCCGCCGAGCACCAGCGGCGGTGTGGCCAGCCCGCTGGCGCCGAGTTCACGGAATGCGGTCATGGTCGGGTTCCGTTGTCGGCGAAGGTTGCGTTGATGTCGGTTGCCGCCGCTGCCGCATTGAGCCGGCGTGCCTCGTCTGCACTGCTCCCGCTCTCGTCTGCGGACTGGCCGCAGGCGGCGAGGGCAAGGAGCAGCAGCAGCGGCAGGCCGCGCCTCATTCCTCGATCTCGTTTCCGACGCCGATGTCGGCGGCGTTGCCGGCATAGGCGTTCTCGGCCTCGGTGAAGGCGGATTCGGTGGCGGCGTTGGCGGCGTTCACTTCGCTGACGGCCTCGCCCATGGTGTTGCTGTCGCCGCTGATCGTCTCGTTGGCTTCGGCGGCTTCGTTCTTCGCGCCGCTGCAGGCAGTGACGGCGAGCAGGGCGACGGGGAGAAGGACCAAGGTCTTGCGCATCGATCGAACCTCTTTTCTGGACACGGGAAGGGCTAGCTACCGGCGGCGGGTGGTGCAACTGCGTTGACCTGATATAAAGATATCTTTATATCTATATCCGACATGGTTCAGGCCCTCGCCATCTTCCGCGCACTTGCCGATTCGACGCGGCTGCGTATCGTCGCGCTGCTGCGCGCGATGGAGCTGTCGGTCGGCGAACTCGCGCAGGTGCTCGGGCAGAGCCAGCCGCGCGTCAGCCGGCATGTGAAGATCCTGTGCGATGCCGGACTGGTCGAGCGGCGCAAGGAAGGCAGCTGGGTGTTCGTCGCGCTCGGCGCGCATGCCAAGGTCCAGCCCATCCTCGCCGCGCTCGACAGCTGGAACGAAGCCGATCACTGGACGGTCGCCGACGAGGCGCGGCTGGCGGCGGTGCGTGCCGATAGGGCGAGCGCCGCGGCCGAATGGTTCGAGGCCAATGCGGGCGAATGGGATGCGATCCGTTCGCTGCATGTCGCCGAGAGCGAGGTCGAGGCGGCAATGGCGCGCGTGCTGGGCGACGCGCCGCTCGGCTGCCTGATCGATATCGGGACCGGCACCGGACGGATGTTGGAACTGTTCGCGCCGCTTGCCGAGCAGGCGCTCGGGATCGATCGCTCGTCCGAGATGTTGCGGCTGGCGCGCGCCAAATTGTCGGAGCGCGGGCTCGCCAATGCCGAGTTGCGACAGGCCGATCTTTATGCGCTGCCGCTCGCCGACGGCGGCGCCGATGCGGCCATATTGCACCATGTGCTCCATTTCGCGCAGCAGCCGGGCGCCGCGATCAACGAGGCGGCGCGGGTGTTGAGCGACGGCGGGCGGCTGCTCATCGTCGATTTTGCGCCGCACGATCGTGAGGAACTGCGCTCACGCGATGCGCATACAAGGCTCGGCTTCTCCGACGAGCAGATCCTCGGCTGGTTCGCCGCTGCCGGGCTGGCGCCGGTGCTGGTCGAGACGCTCGAGGGCGGCGAACTGACCGTCAAATTATGGCTGGGTCGCAAGACCGGCACGACATCGAAGGAAGTGAAAGCGGCATGAGCATCGTGGACCCGCTGGCAGCGCCGCTGTTCGCCGACGTGGCCGGCGACATCGAGGTAAGCTTCGAATTCTTCCCGCCCAAGACGGAGAAGATGGAAGAGACGCTGTGGGAGTCGATCCAAACACTGTCGCCGCTCGGGCCGCGCTTTGTCAGCGTGACCTATGGCGCCGGTGGGACGACGCGCGAGCGCACGCACAACACCGTGGCGCGGATCGCGCGCGAGACTCCCATTCCGGCAGCGGCGCACCTGACCTGCGTCGAGGCGACGCGCGAGGAAATCGATCAGGTCGCCGAGGAATATTGGGCAGCGGGTGTGCGGCACATCGTCGCGTTGCGCGGCGATCCACCGCGCGCTGGCGAAAAGTACGCGACGCATCCGGGCGGCTATGAGAATGCCGCCGATCTCGTGGCCGGGCTGCGCAAGCTGCATCCGTTCGAGATCTCCGTCGCTGCCTATCCCGAATGTCATCCGGATTCGCCTGATCCCCGCGCTGACATCGACAACCTCAAACGCAAGGTTGATGCCGGGGCGACGCGCGCGATCACGCAGTTCTTCTTCGAGCCCGATACTTTCTTCCGCTTTCGCGACGCCGCCGCCAAGGCGGGGGTCACTGCCGAGATCGTGCCGGGGATCATGCCGGTGATGAACTTCGCCAGCGTTCAGCGCATGTCTGCGATGTGCGGCACTGCGGTTCCTGCATGGATGGGCAAATTGTTCGAGGGGTTGGACGAGCATCCGGCCGCGCGGCAGCTGGTCGCGGCGACACTGGCCGCTGAATTGTGTCGGAAGCTGTATGCGGGCGACGTGCGGCAATTCCATTTCTACACGCTCAACCGCGCGGAATTGAGCTACGCGATCTGCCACTTGCTGGGATTGCGGCCGAAGGTCGGGGCAGAGCTGGTGGCGGCGTAAATTCCCCTCCCGCTTGCGGGAGGGGTTAGGGAGGGGCTGTCCCCACCTCTCGAATTTCAGGCCCTCCCCCGACCCCTCCCGCAAGCGGCAGGGAGCGCGGGCGGAGGTCGAAGGGAAGCTATGATGACACCACGCGAAAAACTGTTGGCCGAGGCGCAGAAGCGCATCCTGATCACCGACGGCGCGTTCGGCACCGAGATCCAGAACTGGAAGCTCGAGGAGGCGGCCTATGCCGGCAATCTCGGCCTCGGCCACGACCAGAAGGGCAATAACGACATCCTCGCGCTGACCATGCCCGAGGTGCCGGCGAGCATCCACCGCGCCTATTTCGAGGCGGGGGCCGACATCGCCGAGACCAACACCTTCTCGGCCAACCGGATCAGCCAGGCCGATTACGGCGCCGAGCATCTCGTCCGCGAGATCAACGTTGAGAGCGCGAAGCTGGCGCGGTCAATCGCCGACGAGTTCGCGGCGAAGGACGGCCGCCCACGGTTCGTAGCGGGTGCGCTGGGTCCGACCAACAAGACCTTGTCGCTGTCGCCCGACGTCAATGATCCGGGCTATCGCGAGATCGACTTCGACTATCTCAAGGACGTGTACCGCGAGCAGATCGACGCGCTGGTCGAGGGCGGCGTGGACTTCATCCTGATCGAGACGGTGTTCGATACCTTGAACGCCAAGGCAGGGATCATGGCGGCAATCGAGGCGGGGAACGACCTTGGCCGCGACTTGCCGATCATGCTGTCGATGACGCTGACCGATCTCTCGGGACGCAATCTCTCCGGGCACACCGTCGAGGCGTTCTGGCACGCGGTGCGACATGCGAAACCGGTGACGATCGGGCTGAACTGCTCGTTCGGTGCCGAGCAGTTGCGCCCGCACGTCAAGACGCTCGCCGCGCTCTGCGACACGCTGATCATGGTTTATCCGAATGCCGGACTGCCCAACGAACTCGGCGCCTATGATGAAGCGCCGGCGACCACCGCGGCTCTGGTCAAGGAATGGGCCGATGCGGGGCAAGTCAATGTGCTCGGCGGCTGCTGCGGTTCGACCCCGGCACACATCGCCGCGATTGCTGAGGCGGTGAAGGGGCTCCCTGGCCGGCCGATCCCCACGCCAGAGGTGCGGACCCGACTCGCCGGGCTCGAGCCGTTCACCATGGCGGCTTAAGCCAAATTCCCTCTCCCCTTCAGGGGAGAGGGTTAGGGAGAGGGGCACGCGACGCCCCCTCCACATGGGGCCCCCCCCCCCCCCCCCCCCCCCCACGGGGGGGGGGGGCGGGGGGGGGGGGGGGGCCCCCCCCCCGCGACGCCCCCTCCACATTGCCCCTCTCCCCGGCCCTCTCCCCTGAAGGGGAGAGGGGGAAGAAAGAAGACATGAACACCACCGCCTCCTCCACCGCCTTCGTCAATATCGGCGAGCGCACCAACGTCACCGGATCAGCCCGCTTCAAGAAGCTGGTGATGGCCGGCGACTATGCCGCCGCGGTCGAAGTCGCGCTGCAGCAGGTCGAGGCGGGCGCGCAGGTGCTCGACGTCAACATGGACGAAGGCCTGCTCGACGCCCACGAGGCGATGACCACCTTCCTCAAGCTGATCCAGGCCGAACCCGACATCGCGCGCATTCCGGTGATGGTCGATTCGTCGAAGTGGGACGTGATCGAGGCGGGGCTGAAATGCGTCTCCGGCAAGCCGATCGTCAATTCGATCAGCATGAAGGAAGGCGAGGCGCAGTTCCTCGACCATGCCCGCAAATGCATGGCCTATGGCGCCGCGGTAGTCGTCATGGCGTTCGACGAGGTGGGGCAGGCGGACACCAAAGAGCGCAAGGTCGAGATTTGCGAGCGGGCGTACAAATTGCTCGTCGGCATCGGCTTCCCGCCCGAGGACATCATCTTCGACCCCAACGTGTTCGCCGTGGCGACCGGGATCGAGGAGCATAACAATTACGGCGTCGACTTCATCGAGGCGTGCCGCGAGATCAAGGCGCGCTGCCCGCACGTCCATATCTCGGGCGGACTCTCCAACCTGAGCTTCAGCTTCCGCGGCAACGAGCCCGTGCGCCGGGCGATGCACTCGGTGTTCCTCTACCATGCCATCCCGGCGGGGATGGACATGGCGATCGTCAATGCCGGCCAGCTCGACGTCTATGACCAGATCGAGCCCGAACTGCGCACTGCCTGCGAGGACGTCATCCTCAACCGCGATCCCGAGGCGGGGGAGCGGCTGGTGGCGCTCGCCGAGCGTTATCGCGGCACCGACGCGGTCGCCGAGAAGCAGGCGGCCGAGTGGCGCGGCTGGGATGTCGCCAAGCGGCTCGAGCATGCGCTGGTCAAGGGCATCGACCAGTTCGTCGTGGAGGACACCGAGGAGGCCCGGCTCCAGTTCGCCCGCCCTATCGAAGTCATCGAGGGCCCGCTGATGGACGGCATGAACGTCGTCGGCGACCTGTTCGGTTCGGGCAAGATGTTCCTGCCGCAGGTGGTCAAGTCGGCACGCGTGATGAAAAAGGCAGTGGCGCATCTGCTGCCGTTCATCGAGGCGGCGAAAGAGCCCGGCGCCAAGGGCAAGGGCAAGGTCGTGATGGCGACCGTCAAGGGCGACGTCCACGACATCGGCAAGAACATCGTCGGGGTGGTGCTACAGTGCAACGGCTTCGAAGTGGTCGATCTCGGCGTGATGGTGCCGTGGACGAAGATCCTCGAAGCCGCCAACGAGAATGATGCCGACATGATCGGCCTGTCCGGCCTGATCACGCCAAGCCTCGACGAGATGGTGACGGTTGCCGAGGAGATGCAGCGCGCGAATATGACGATGCCGCTGCTGATCGGCGGGGCGACGACCAGCCGGGTGCACACCGCGCTGCGCATCGAGCCGGCGTACAAGGGGCCGGTCGTGCACGTGCTCGATGCGAGCCGGGCGGTAGGCGTCGCGACCACCTTGGTCTCCGAGACGATCCGCGACGATTATGTCGCGAAGATCGCTGAGGAATATGAGCAGGTCCGCGCCGCGCGCGCCGGGCGAGGGCAGAGCGAATTGCTGCCGATCGACAAAGCGCGCGACAATGCGTTCGAGGCCGATATGAGCCTCAAGCCGGGCAAGCCGCGGATGCCGGGCGTCCACGAGTTTCTCGACTGGGATCTTGAGGATCTGCGGAAATATATCGACTGGACCCCGTTCTTCCGCGCCTGGGAGCTCGCCGGCAACTATCCCGCGATCCTCGAGGACAAGGTGGTCGGCGAGAGCGCGACGTCGCTGTTCGCCGACGCCAACAAGATGCTCGACAGAATCATCGCCGAGAAGTGGCTGGCGGCTCGCGGCGTCGCGGGGCTGTGGCCGTGCCGGCGCGAGGGCGACGACATCGTCGTCCATGTCGAGGACGAAGCCCATGTCCGGCTGCCGATGCTGCGCCAGCAGATCGCCAAGCGCGAGGGCCGCGCGAACATGTGCCTCGCCGACTTCATCGACCGCAACGGCGACTGGATCGGCGGCTTCGCGGTGTCGCTACACGGGATCGAGCCGCATCTCGCGCGCTTCAAGGCGGCGATCGACGACTATTCGGACATATTGCTCAAGGCACTCGCCGACCGGCTCGCCGAAGCCTTCGCCGAACGCCTGCACCAGTTCGTCCGCACCTCGCTCTGGGGCTATGCCGAAGGCGAGCAACTGACCAACGAGGCGCTGATCAAGGAGCAATATCGCGGCATCCGCCCGGCTCCTGGCTATCCGGCCTGCCCCGAGCACAGCCTCAAGCCGATCCTGTTCAAGATGCTCGACGCGCACAGGCGCACGGGCATTTCGCTGACCGAGAGCTTCGCGATGCTGCCGACCTCGGCAGTGAGCGGCTTCTATTTCGGGCATCCGCAGGCGGAGTATTTCGGCGTGGCGCGGATCGGCCAGGATCAGCTCGAGGAATATGCGGGCCGGCGCGGGGTGAGCGTCGAGCAGGCGACCCGCTGGCTGCGGCCGAACCTCGACTGAGTCGCGGCATTTGTAGGATTTGTGGCGCTTAACTTCGCATTTTTCACGCGGAATGACTAACTTCGTTGCGCGCCGCGGCAACAATGTTGCGCACGTCGTGGAGTGAGGTTCACGAAGTTCAAAGAGCGACCCGCAGCGTCTCAGATCAAATCCTACTTTGAAAGGGCGTTTCGCCTTGCACACGCGCGGATGACTGGGCTCGCGGGCCCGGCCAATGGTCGCACGGGTCCGGAACCTCGACGGTCATGTTGGCGCCTTCGGTGGCCCGCACCGGCACGCTGGCGCGGTCGAAATCGTGCAGGCAGCGGACGTTGACGCCGAAATGGTCGGGCGCCGCGCGCTTGCGGTGGAAGACGTAGATGCCGCAGCGGCTGCAGAAATAGTGGCGCGCGCGATGCGTGTTCCATTGGTAGAGCGTGAGCAGGTCCTCGCCCGACAGGATCTCAAGCGCTGACTCCGGCACCTTGGTCATCAGCGCCCCGCGCATTTCGCAAAGCGAGCAATCGCAGGTGGTGAGTTCTTGGATTTGCCAGTCGACCCGGAAGCGGACGCCGCCGCAATGACACGAACCCTCGATCATCCCACCCTCCGTCGATGCGAAGCGCGGAATAGAGATGCGATCGGCCGGCGCCAAGATGGCGGCGCCGGCGCGACGCTGCAGGTCAATCGGTAGTGAACTCGCCCTTGGTCCAGCCGGTGCCGGGATCGAAGCACCATTCGGTCGTGGTGTCGTCGAGTGTTGCATAGACGCGGATATGAACGCCGTCGGAATCGTTCCAGCACGTTGCCGATACCGCGCTGCCGGGCATGCTGAAGCCGGTGGTCCAGCCCTGACCGTCGGCGCAGCGCTCGGTGATGGTGTAGCCGTCCGTCGAATAGACGCGAATGTGAAGCTGGTTCGAACTGTCGAACCAGTTCACCGCGGCGGTTCCGATCGGATAATTTGGATTGTCGCTCATGAGCCTCCCCCTGATGGGCGACGCGAATGCGAGTCGCCGCAAACGAGGGTCTCATAGTTTCGGCGTCAGAACAAAGGCGGCAGGCTTTTGGTAGAGACCCCGTGAACGTCCGCTTTCGGGAAAGCGCCTGAATGTCCGAGATCGGGTGGGAAGCGGACGTTCAGCGATAGCGTGGCCGTCTTGCACGCCCCTCCCTGGAAGGGAGGGGTTGGGGGTGGGTGCCGCCGAGGCACT
>JALMLT010000004.1:0-585823 GCA_032334595.1 Sphingomonas psychrotolerans
TTTCTTCCCCCCCCCCCCCCCGGGGGGGTGGGGGGGGGGGGGGGGGCCCTGTCGATGGCGCAGACCCTCTGCCCCTCTCCCAACCCTCTCCCCGGAGGGGAGAGGGCTTTGCAGGCAATGGCGCCACTCTCCGCGGCATCGCTCTCGACGCGATCGAGAACACCCGCTGGGTGCCCGAGCGCTCGAAGAACCGCATCCGCTCGATGGTCGAAGGGCGCCCCGACTGGGTAATCAGCCGTCAGCGCGCCTGGGGCGTGCCGATCGCGCTCTACGTCAACCGCGCGACCGGCGATTACCTCCGCGATCCCGAGGTCAACGCCCGCATCCTCCAGGCCTTCACCACCGGCGGCGCCGATGCGTGGTTCCAGGCCGATCACCAGGCCTTGCTCGGCGAGAAATACTCCCTCGCCGATTACGAGGTGATCACCGACATCCTCGACGTGTGGTTCGATTCCGGCTCGACCCACGCCTTCGTCGTCGAGGCGCGTTACGGCGCAGACGCCCGCGCCGACCTCTATGTCGAGGGTTCGGACCAGCATCGCGGCTGGTTCCAGTCGTCGCTGCTCGAAAGCTGCGGCACCCGCGGCCGTGCGCCGTACGGCGCCGTGCTCACTCACGGCTTCGCACTCGACGGCAATGGGCGGAAAATGTCGAAGAGCCTCGGCAACGTCGTCGATCCGCTCAAGATCATCGGCGAAAGCGGCGCCGACATCCTTCGCCTGTGGGTCGCCCAGACCGACTATTTCGAGGATGTCCGCATCGGCAAGGAAGTGCTCGCCGGCACCGGCGACACCTACCGGAAACTGCGCAACACTTTCCGCTACCTGCTCGGCGCACTCGACGGCTTCACCGATGCCGAGAAGCTGCCGGTCGCAGAGATGCCCGAGCTCGAGCGCTATGTGCTCGCCAAGCTCGCCGAGCTCGATGCCGAGCTGCGCGCCGCCGCCGAGGCGTTCGAGTTCAACCGCTACAGTCGCGCGCTGACCGATTTCGCCAATGACGATCTGTCGGCCTTCTTCTTCGATATCCGCAAGGACTCGCTCTATTGCGATGCCCCGTCGGATCCGAAGCGCCGCGCCTATCGCACCGTGCTCGACATCCTGTTCCATTCGCTTGTCCGCTATGCCGCGCCGATCCTCAGCTTCACGGCAGAGGAAGTCTGGCAGGCGCGCTTCCCGAGCGAGGACGGATCGGTCCATCTGCTCGAATGGCCGGTGCTGCCCGAGGGCGCGGCGGTCACGTCCGACTGGACCGCGATCCGCGCGCTGCGCCAGACCGTCACCGAAGCGATCGAACCCTATCGCCGCGAGAAGAAGGTGCGTTCGAGCCTCGAGGCCGAAGTGACCGTGCCCGATCTGCCCGCTTCGGGCGATGAACTCGCCGAGCTCTTCATCGTCTCGAAGGTCGAGCAGGGGCCGGCGGTCACGGTAACGCCCACCGAGCGCCACAAATGCGGCCGATGCTGGCGCCATCTTCCCGAGGTTGCGGAGGACGGCTTGCTGTGCGACCGCTGCAGCGGGGTGGTGGACTGATGAATTTGCGTGTGCTCGGCCTGCTCGTCGCGGGCATCGTGTTCCTGATCGATCAGGGCATGAAATATTATGTCACCGGCCCGCTCGGGCTGAACGTGCAGGACGCGTCCTTGACCGTGCTGCCGATCTTCGACCTGCGCTTCGTCAAGAATGTCGGCGTGTCGCTCGGGCTGCTGCCTGCAAGCGGCGCGACGATGCGTTGGCTGCTCGTGCTGCTCACCGGCGCGATCGCGGCCGGGGTGCTGTGGTGGATGCTGCGCGAGAAGAAGCGCCCCGATGTGATTGCTCTGGGCCTCGTGCTCGGCGGTGCGCTCGGCAATATCCTCGATCGCACCCGGCTCGGCTATGTCGTCGATTTCGCCGATCTGCACTTCGGCGAGTGGCGCCCGTTTTTGGTCTTCAATGTCGCCGATGCGGCGATTACCATCGGCGTGCTGATCCTGTTGATCCGCGCCTTGTTCGTGCGCGATAAGCAGGCCGGGACGCCTGCTCCTGTGGAGAATGAAGTCAATGCGTAAGTTGGTTCTGATCGCTACGGGCGTCGCGCTCGTCGGCTCGCTCTCCGCCTGCGGCAAGAACGGCTATGACCGCGCGCGTCCCGACGAATTCGCCGTCGCGCGTCAGGCGCCTTTGGTGATCCCGCCCGATTTCGCTCTGGTGCCGCCGCGCCCCGGCGCGCCGCGTCCGCAAGACACCTCGCCTTCGGCACAGGCGCTCGACGCGCTGTTCGGCGGCTCGCAGGCGCGCAGCGCCTCCGAGAACGCGACGCTCGACGCCGCCGGCCGCACCACCGCCGAGCCGGGCGCGCGCAGCACCGCCGGCAGCCCGACCACGAACGTCGTCGACAAGGGCACGACCACCCGCGACATCATCGCCGCGCCCGAGGGTGACGGACAGACCGCCCGGGCCAGCACGACGCCGAAATGACAAAAGGCCGGCCGCTCGATCGAGCGGCCGGCCTTTTCGGTTACGGCATTCAGAAGGCGAAGGTCAGATAGCCGAGTACGGTCTGGTTGCCGCCGACGAGGCTGTTGAACTTGTCGCCGCCGAGGCGGGTCGATGTGATGTCGGTGTCGATATAGGATACGCCCAAGGTGAAGCCCTTCTGCGACACTTCGGCGCCGAGCGACCAGTCGACATAGCTGTCGTCGTCGGGGTCGAGGTTGAACGCGCCGAGCGCGCCCTTCGAGCGGCCGACATGGCCGAGCACCTTGATCGGGGTGGTCGGGACGCTGACGGCGAGATTGCTGTACAGATACAGGCTGTCGTCGTCGCCGAGGCCCGACTGACCGCTCCAGGCGTAATTGCCGCCGACCTTCACGTTCACCGGCCCGAGCGTGTAGTTCACCGAGGCATAGGGCTCGAAGAAGTCGGTGTCGTTGGGTGCGCCGCCCAGCCGGTTCGGGGCAGTGGCATAGTAATAGTAGAGCAGCCCCACGTCGACGCCGAGGCCATTGTCGAGCGTCTTGGTGAATCCGCCGTACAGATCGACCTCGACATCGCCATAGCCCGGAAGCGAGGTCTGATCGTCGATCGTCGATGTCCAGACACCGGCGTAGAGGCCGGACTCATGGTTGACGTTTACGGTCGATTGCGCAGCCACCTTCTTGTCGGACTGGCTGAGGCCGCGGAAGCGATAGTCGGTCGTGAGCGTGATGCTTCCGGTCACAGTGACCGGGCTGGCGGGCGCAGTCTCTTCCGCGTCCTGCGCCATTGCCGGCGCCGCGGTGGCGAGCATGAGCGCGCCGAGGCTGATCATTGAAGTGCGCATGGAAATCCCTTTCAATTCCAGACCAAAGGGTCCCCACCTGCTGTCGCCGGTATCGCATCTGTTTGGGCATCGAGTGCCGGCACGACTTCGAACGACGCCCGAACCTTGCCGGACGACGCTGCGGCGCACAACATTATTTGCTGCTTTGTTGCTCGTTCGTGACGAACTGTGGCTGAGCCGCCACAGCGATCAGCTACGGATCGCCACCACCGCGTCGACCTCGACGACCGCGCCCAGCGGCAGAGTCGGCACGCCCACGGCACTGCGGGCGTGGCGCCCGGCCTCGCCGAACAGCGCCTGCATCAGCTCGGAGGCACCATTGGCGACCTTGGGCTGATCGGTGAAATCGCCTGTGGAATTGACGAACACGCCGAGCTTGACGATCCGCTCGACCCGGCTGAGGTCACCGCCCAGCGCCTTGCGGACCTGCGCGACCAACATCAGCCCGCAGCGCTGCGCCGCCTCCTGGCCATAATCGAGATCACGGTCCTCGCCGAGCCGACCGGTCATCAGCTGGCCGTCCTTGAACGGGAGTTGTCCCGAGACATGGAGCAGCCCGCCCGCCTCGACTGCGGGGACATAGGCCGCGACCGGTGCGGCCGCTTCGGGGAGGGAAAGGCCGAGTTCGGCCAGCTTTGCGTCGATTTCCTGGGTCATGGCGCGATCAACCACCAGCGGCATCTGCGGTCAAGCCCGCCGCGAACCGCGCCTCGATCCAGCGCTGCGCCTCCCGCCAATCGTCGATCCGCGCATGCGCTGCCGGGGCAGGCGGCACGTCCGGTGCGAGGCTAGGCTCCGCGATCATGTGGAGCCGGTGGACATGCGGGGCGTGTTTGGCGACCGATTCGTGGTGCACCGCGAGATCGTCGACGAACACCGCTACCGGTGCTCCCATTTCAGCGACCAGCTTTGCCACCGGCGGCCCCTTCGGCCCCTGATTGCATTCCACCCGGTGCGCAATCCCATGTGTGGCAAGTTGGGCGACGCGGTGCGCCCGGCAATGGTCGCCGAGATTGGTGAGCACGATGATCTCGGCGTGTTCGGCCAAGGCAGCAAGCGCCTCGCGGGCATGCGGCACCAAGGTCTGGCGGTCCATCTGATCGGGAAAGAAGCCATCGAGCAGAGTCCACATCTGCTCGCGCTGGACCAAAGTCTGGTCAGCGCGCCGCCGCATCGAGGTGGCGAAATCACCACCATTGGGGGTAAAATCGATGTCGTGCGCTTCGTCGAGCCACACGCCGAAGTGACGGACCATGTGGAGCAGCACTTCGTCGCAGTCGGTGATCAGTAACGGCTTCATGCGCGATCGAGCTCCGCACGGGCGCCGACCAGAGCCCCCGGCGTCACCGCCAGCGCCTCGGCACAGGCGATCAGATCGGGTTCATGGCCTTCGAGAAAGCCAAGAGTCGCGGCAAGCAGCGCCGGCTCCCCTGCGCGGGCTCGCAATTCCGCCGGATCGAGCCCGGTGAGATCGAGCAGCCGCGTCGCCCGGGTGGAATCACCCAAAGTCCAGACCAATGCCTGGAGCGCAAGCGCCTCTGCGTTTGTTTCCCCTGCCGGCATCGCCTAAACCGTCTCCAACTGAATGAGGTTCTGCGCGTGGCAAAAAGGGTTCTGGTTGTCGAGGATAACGAGCTCAACCTGAAGCTGTTCTGCGACTTGCTGCGCGCGCACGACTTTGCCGTGGCGCCGGTGAGCGATGGCCGTGAGGCAGTCGCCAGGGCTCGCGAATTCGCGCCCGAGCTGATCGTGATGGACATCCAGATGCCGCACGTCACCGGCTATGATCTCATCCGCGAGATGAAGCGGGATCCCGAGTTGCGCGCGATTCCGATCATGGCGGTGACGGCCTATGCCGGTCGCGAGGACGAGGAACGCATCCGCTCGGCCGGAGCAAACGCCTATGTCTCCAAGCCGATCTCGCTCGTCCGGTTCATGGAAGAAGTGCGCGCGCTGGTGCCGACGGAAGCGGCGGAGGAGGCTCGGCAAGCCTCAGACGAGTCAGTCGCCGATCGCCAGCCCGATAACGAGAGCTAGAAGGCTCCGGGCACCTCGCGCTGAACGGTGCTCGGGCGCTCGGGAGTGAGCAGCTCGCGGGCAGTCGTGGCGGAGCGCAGGGCCAATGTCGACTGGCTGCCCGACGTGATCGCAGTACAACTGCGCCCGGCGAGGAAATCGAGCGCGGCTTTGGTCGAAGACTCGCGCGGGTCACCAAGCGGATAGGCCACATCATCCCCGGCACGGCAGCTCGCCTCGACCGTCCCCGCCAATCCATTGAAGTAATTGCCCTGCCGCGCGGCATTCTGGGTGGCGAAGGCGATCACGCGCAGTCGGTCGTCGCAGGCGGCGCGATCGAGCGCGATCTGACCGACCGGTTTGCCGTAGGTGTTGGTGCCGATAAGCGCAGCATTGGCGTGAAGGTACGGAATGAACGCATTGACCACGAGCTCGCTCGCCGAGGCGGTGCCGCCGGTGCCGATGAAGGCGATCTTCGTCGGCGCGATCGACTCGGTTTTAGGCTGGAAGAAGCGAGTCTCGTTCTCGGCAGCCTTCTCCGGCCGGAATGCCATATAGTCGAACACGTCACTGGTCGTGCGATTGGCGCCCATCAGGTCGCCCATCAGTTGCGCGGTCGAGACCAGACCGCCGCCATTGTAGCGCAGGTCGACGATCACCTCGGTGATCCCCGCCGCCTTGAAGTTCCCGAACGCAGTCCGCAGCGCAGGATCGGCCGTCGAGATGAAGGTGCGGAGATTGACATAGCCGACCTTGCGGCCGCCATCGTCAAGGATCTTGGCGCCATAACGCGACGAGACCGGCGTCAGCGTATAATCTGCCTTGGCCATGGTGATGATATATGTGCCGGTGGCATCAACGACCCGGAGCGTGCGGGTGGTGCCCACCGTCGATGGCCCAAGCGCGTCGGACACTGCCTGGGCGCCGCCGCTCGCCATGATTGCGCTGACCGCGCGCAAGTCGCTCGCGCTGGTGCCGATCGCGGTAATTTCGGCACCACGGTCGATTCCCGCGCTCAGCGCCGGCGTGCCCTCGAACGCCTCAGCGACGAAGACGCGTCCCGCCGCCGAATCATAAGCGAGGCGGAAGCCAAAGCCCGCGCTCGAACCCGAAGAATAATAGGCATTCTCTTCGGCGATGGAGGTCAGATAGGTGAAATAGCGATCCCGCCCTTGCCCACGCGCGGTGGCCGTGAGCGCATCGACATAGTCGCTCACCGTCGCATAAGGCGTAGGGCTGAGGCTCGCCGGCAAGGTTTCGGGGAAGAGATACCATTCCCTCAGTTGTGCAGCCGCCCAGTCCTGCCGTTCGCGAAGCGAGCACCCTGCAGTCGTCACCGGCGTCGGAGTCGGCGCGCTGCCCGTCGGCGGCGGCGTGACGACCGAGCCGCTGCCGCCTCCCCCGCCGCAAGCGGAGAGCGTCAGGGACAGGCTCAGCAGCGTGGCAATCGTATTGCGCATTTCAGCTCTTTTTCCGCTTGCTCAGGGGCTTAGCAATGTGAGCGGTCGTACGCGCCGCGTCAATCGAGCTCGGGAAGCGCCCAGTCTATCGGTTTCTGCCCGCGGCTCGTCAGGAATGCATTCGCCTTCGAAAAGTGCCGGCAGCCGAAGAATCCCGTATGCGCTGACAGTGGCGAGGGATGCGGCGCCTTGAGCACGAGGTGGCGCCCGCCTTTGTCGATCGAATCGACGAAAGCCGCCTTCTTCTGCGCGTGACTGCCCCAGAGCAGGAACACCACGGGCTCCTGCTTCGCATTGACCAGCCGGATCACCGCATCGGTGAAGCGCTCCCAGCCACGCCCCTGATGCGAGGCGGCCATGCTCATCTGGACGGTGAGCACGGCATTGAGCAGCAGCACGCCCTGTTTCGCCCAATGCTCGAGAAAGCCGTGCCTTGCACGCGGGATGCCGAGATCCGCCTCCATCTCCTTGTAGATGTTTACCAGGCTGGGCGGAATGCGCGTGCCCGGCCGCACCGAGAAGCACAGCCCGTGCGCCTGCCCCTCGCCATGATAGGGATCCTGTCCGAGGATGACGACGCGGACGTCTTCGAGCGGCGTCAGATCAAGCGCCCGGAACCATTCGCCGCCCGCCGGGAAGATCCGCTTGCCCGCCGCCTTTTCGGCGAGAAGGAATTCCCGAAGCGCCGACATATACGGATCGGCGAACTCGCTCTTCAGCGGTTCGAGCCAACTCGGATGCAGTTTCACGTCGCCCATGACCTTCGTGTCGGAAAGCCCGGCAAGGCTGTCAACAACGCGAACGGCAATCCCCGCGCAGCGGGCACCGGCTGCAGTCGGGTGCGCCAAAGCGGCAGATGCTCTGACCGAGCGCCTTGGTAGCGACGTGGAAATCGCGAAAGGCTGTGCCATTCCACTCCGGCATCGCCGCTGTGACAGCCTCGCTCGCGACGCGGGCGTCGGCATGCTTGTCGACGAACCCAAGCCGCTGAAGCACGCGCAGGACATGGCCGTCGACAATGAGCACGGGCCGGTCGAGCGTGCTGCCATTGAGGGTGGCGGCAGCGACCTTCCGACCGACGCCAGGCAGGCGTTCCAGCCAGCCAAGCGCCTCCTCGAGCGGCGGCATGGCGAGGAAAGTTAGGTCGAACCCCTTACGCTCCTCGGCGATTCGGCCGAGCGTCCCGATGACGTAACGCGCCTTGTCCTCCGCGTGCGTGACGTCGTGGATGCAGCACAACACCGCTTCGCGGCCCGCCGCCAGCACGCGCCCCGGCGTCCCGAACGCAGCGACCAGCCGTCCATAAGCCGCAAGCGACACCGGATCACGGGTTCGCCCGCTGATCATCGACTTGACCAATGCGCCGATCGGCGAGCGGCGTGGCAGCGGCCCGGCCAATGCCCGAA
Source organism: Sphingomonas psychrotolerans (assembly GCA_032334595.1). Classification (GTDB taxonomy): domain Bacteria; phylum Pseudomonadota; class Alphaproteobacteria; order Sphingomonadales; family Sphingomonadaceae; genus Sphingomonas; species Sphingomonas psychrotolerans_A. The sequence continues at coordinate 8,186 of JALMLT010000004.1, forward strand.
TCGGCGCCAGCGCTTCCTGCCAGCGCCGGATGTCATCACGCCCGGAAAAGCCGAACTGCGATTGCATGCACCAATTCTAGAACATAACAGGAACACTTTTCAAGAGCATCGCTGGGGACTAGTGCAACGGGACAAGACAAGGACTGATCGGGAGAGAGAACATGCCGTTCACCGGAAGCTGCCATTGCGGCGCGATCCGCTACACCGTCGACGAGGAGGCGCCGACCAGCGCACTCGCCTGCAATTGCTCGATCTGCCGGCGCAAGGCGCCGCTCCATCACTTCACCACGCCCGACAAATTCACGCTGCACACGCCGCGCGAGGCAGTGGCGACCTACCAGTTCAACAAGCACGCCATCGACCATCATTTCTGCACGACCTGCGGCGTTGCGCCGTTCGCCGAGGGCAAGGGACCGCAGGGGCCGATGGTCGAGATCAATCTGCGCTGTGCCGACGGCGTCGATCTGGATGCGCTGAACATCCAGCATTACGACGGCGCGAGCCGCTGAAGCGTCTCGGAGTCACGCGCTCCGCCGTAGAGTCGATCCAGCACCGCGGCGAAGCGGCGCTCGTTCGGCGCGGCGGCTTCGAAAAGGGTCATCGACGAGCGCAGCTTGATCGCGTCGATACCGCCGAACAGCGCCTCGGCCGAAATTCGGCCGGCATGCGCCAGCACCGCGTCGACAGCCTCGCCCAGCCGCGGGCCGAGCAGCGGATGCGCCAGATAGGCGCGTGCTTCGGCAATATCCGCGATCGCATAGTAACGCGCCGTCTCGCTGCGGCCCAGCCCCGCAATCTGCGGGAAGACGAACCACATCCAGTGGCTGCGCTTGCGCCCGTCGCGCAGCTCCGCGAGCGCCTGTTGATAGACATCTTGCTGCGCCTCGACGAAGCGCTCCAGTTGCAAAGCCATTGCCATCCTCGAACCATTGCGCCGACGCCGCGTTGCCGACGCATGACGATCGAACCGATGGAAGCCCAGCTGGTTGCCGCGCTGCCCGACGGGCCGGGCTGGCAGTTCGAACCCAAATGGGACGGGTTTCGCTGCCTCGCCTTCAAGCAGGGCGACGAAGTCGAGCTGCAGTCCAAATCGGGCAAGCCACTGGCCCGCTATTTCCCCGAAGTCGCGGCGGCGATCGCAGCCCTCCCGGTCGAGCGGATCGCGCTCGACGGCGAGTTGCTGATCCCGGTCGGCGCGTCCCTGTCGTTCGACGCATTGCAGATGCGGTTGCATCCGGCCGAGAGCCGGATCCGCAAGCTTTCGGTCGAGACGCCGGCACGGCTGATGCTGTTCGATTGCCTGTGGTCCGACGCATCGTTGACCGACCGCCCTCTGGCCGAGCGGCGGGCAGCACTCGAAGCGTTCTATGCGCGGCACCGTTCGGCGACGCTGCGCCTCTCACCGATCACCGAGGATCCGGAAGTCGCGCAGAAGTGGCTCGACGCCGCCGGCGGGGCGCTCGACGGCGTGATCGCCAAGCGCCGCGACGAGACCTATCAGCCCGGCGAGCGCGCAATGCGCAAGGTCAAGCGGCTCCGCACCGCCGACTGCGTGGTTGGCGGCTTCCGCTATGCGACGAAGAAGCGCGAGGTCGGCTCGCTGCTGCTGGGCCTCTATGACGATGCCGGGCTGCTTCACCATGTCGGCTTCACCTCGGCGATCGCCGCCGCCGACCGTCCCGAACTGACCGAACGGCTGGAGGCGTTGGTTGAAGCCCCAGGTTTCACCGGCGACGCGCCGGGCGGGCCGAGCCGCTGGTCGACCGAACGCTCGGCCGAATGGCAGCCGCTCCGCCCCGAACTGGTCGCCGAGGTCCGGTACGACCATGTCACCGGCCGCCGCTTCCGTCACGGCACCGGCTTCCTGCGCTGGCGCCCCGACAAGGCACCGCGGCAATGCACGATGGAGCAATTGGGCGAGGAAGCCCGGCCCGCGGTGGTCGAAGCGGCCTTGGCGGAAGCGGAGCAGGCGCGATAATGGCGCATCATGCACGTCACCCACGATCCCGCCGCCCTCCCCGCCGAGACTATCGGCTTCGACCAATTCCTCGCCGTCGACATTCGTGTCGGTACGATCGTCGAGGCGCTGCCCTTTCCAGAGGCGCGCAAGCCCGCCTACAAGCTCGTGATCGACTTCGGCCCGGTGATCGGCCGCAAGCGCTCCTCGGCGCAGATCACCGAGCATTATACGCTCGAGGAATTGCCCGGGATGCAGGTCGCGGCGGTCGTCAATTTCCCGCCGCGCCAGATCGGCCCTGTGATGTCAGAAGTGCTCACCCTCGGTTTCCCCGACGAGTTAGGCAAGGTCGTGCTGTTCCAGCCGACCATGGCTGTCCCGAACGGGGGCAGACTCTTCTGATCCGTGGGCTCCCCCACCGCCACTTTGACGATTGACCACAGGGCGACGCCGCATAGTCTCTTCCTTGAGATATAAGGAGGGGGAATCATGCACTTGCGGATCGCACTCGCATTGGGGGCGGCAATGCCGGCACTGCTTGCCGCGCCGGGGATCGCACAGGATTCGGGGACAAGCGAGGACGCGCTTGCCGAGAAGGTGGTCAACAACACCAACCCGGCGAGCTTCCAGGTCTATGGGCTGACGCCCGTCCCGAAGGTGGTGACCGACAAGGCCGTGCAGGGCGGCAAGGCATTGCGGCTGCCGGTGACCGGCTCGGGCGATCCGTGGAGCGTCGGAGTCAATGTGCCGCTGATCAGGCCGATCAAGGCAGGCGATCGGATCGTGATCGCCTTCTATGCCCGGCTCAGCAAGGCCGAGGCGCCGAGCGCGAAGGTAAATGCGCAGTTCCAGCTCGCGGCAGCGCCTTACACAGCCATCTTCGCCAAGAGCTTCGACGCGACCTCCGAATGGCAGTTCCTCCAGTTCGCCGGAAAGGCGGACAAGGACTACGCAGCCGGAACCGTTGGCGCTGCCTTCCACGTCAACACCGGCAGGCACGTCCTCGACCTTGGCCCGGTCGCGGTGCTCGACATGGGGCAATGAGCGCGTTCAGACGCGGCGCGCGGTGACCAGATAGTCGAGGCTGGTATCCTCGCTCAGCACGAAACCGCGCGCGGGGGAGAAGCCGAGGCCCCGCAGATTCGACACCGCCAGCCCGGCGCCTTCGAGCAGGGCAGTGAGTTCGGCGGGCGTCAGGAACTGGTGCCAGTCGTGCGTGCCCTTCGGGATCGCGCCGCTGCCTTCGCCCAGAGTAATCATCGCAAGACGTGACAGCGCAGTGCGATTGGGGGTCGACAGGATCATCAGCCCGCCCGGCGCGAGCGCCTCGGCCAGCCCGGCGACGAACGCCGCCGGGTTGGACACATGCTCGATCACTTCCATCGAGGTAACCAGATCGAAGCGGCGCCCCGGCAGGTCCTCGATGCCGCCTGCGACATATTCGATATCGAGCCCCATCGCGGCCGCGTGCGCCCGCGCCGCACCGACATTCTCGGGCGCGGCATCGAGGCCGGTGACCTTCGCGCCGAGCCGGGCGAGCGGCTCCGCGAGCAGCCCGGCGCCGCAGCCGACGTCGAGCGCGGTCTTGCCGGCAAGCGGCGCGAACGACATGCCATCACCGTCGAAATGCTCGTCGGTCACTTCGCGGACATAAGCGAGCCGCGCCGGATTGAGCCGGTGAAGCATCGCCGAGCTGCCTTTGGGGTTCCACCAATCGGCGGCGAGCTTGCCGAAATGCTCAGCTTCATGCCGGTCAATAGTTGCTTTGGTTGCGTTCGCCATGGCCGCCTCCTATCAGGCCGTCCCATCCTACCCAAGGCCCGGAAAACAAGCACCCGACATGGCACGCATCGTGATGAAGTTCGGCGGCACCTCGATGGCCGGAATCGAGCGCATCCGCAGCGTGGCCGCACGCGTCAAACGCGAATGGGACGCAGGCAACCAGGTCGCGGTGGTCGTCTCGGCGATGGCCGGCGAGACCGACCGGCTGGTCAATTTCTGCCGCGAGGCGAGCTCGCTGTACGATCCGCGCGAATATGACGTAGTGGTGTCGAGCGGCGAGCAGGTGACCAGCGGGCTGCTGGCGATGACACTGCAGGCGATCGGTGTGCCCGCGCGTTCGTGGCTCGGCTCGCAGGTCGCCATCCAGACCGACTCCGCCCATGCCAAGGCGCGCATTCAGTCGATCGATTCGGACGGGCTCGAAGAAGGCTGGGCGCGCGGGGAAGTCGCGGTGATCCCCGGCTTCCAGGGCGTGACCAACGACGGCAGCGACCGCGTCACCACGCTCGGCCGCGGCGGTTCGGACACCAGCGCGGTGGCAGTGGCGGCGGCGGTCAAGGCCGACCGCTGCGACATCTACACCGATGTCGACGGCGTCTACACCACCGACCCGCGGATCGTCCCCAGGGCGCGCAAGCTCAAGAAAGTCACCTACGAAGAAATGCTCGAGCTCGCGAGCGTCGGCGCCAAGGTGCTCCAGACGCGCTCGGTCGGGCTCGCGATGAAGGAACAGGTCCGCGTCCAGGTGCTGTCGTCGTTCACCGGCGACACCGCACCGATGGCGGACACATTGCCGGGGACGATGATCGTCGGCGAAGAGGAGATTCAGGACGTGGAAAGCCAGCTCATCACCGGCATCGCGCATGACAAGAACGAAGCCAAGATCACGCTGACGGCGGTGCCCGACAAGCCGGGCGCAGTGGCCTCGATCTTCACGCCGCTCGCCGAAGCCAACATCAATGTCGACATGATCATCCAGAACATCGCGCACCGCAGTGCAGGCAGCGCGAGCGCGACCGACGTGACCTTCACCGTTCCCGCCGCGGACCTCGCCCGCTCGATCGAGACGCTCAACCAGTCCAAGGCGGCGATCGGCTTTGCCGAGCTGATCCAGGATACGCGCGTCGCCAAGATCTCGGTTGTCGGTGTCGGAATGCGCAGCCATGCCGGCGTCGCCGCAACGATGTTCACGACGTTGGGCGCGCGCGGGATCAACATCCAGGCGATCACCACCAGCGAGATCAAGGTGTCGGTGCTGATCGACGAGGACGAAACCGAGCTGGCGGTGCGCGTGCTGCACACCGCTTATGGCCTTGACGCTGAGGACGCCGCCGCCTGAGCAACCATCAGACGGACGGCGGTTCGTGCTTCCGGATCGTGACGGAGCAGCCATGCGCAAGGCGCTGAGATGGGCGGCAGGCTGGCTGATCGGCCTCGGCACGGCAGGTCTCGCGCAGGCGCAGGAGCTGCGCCCCTTCTGCGCAGACCGCCCCGGGCTCGACACGCCCACCTGCATCGTCGATCGCGGTCACGTGGTGGTCGAGGCAGGCGCCGCCGACTGGGCGCTTGATCGCGATTCGCAGAGGCGGAGTGACACGATCGAGGCAGGCGACATCCTGGTGCGCGCGGGGCTGACGGAGACGCTCGAGGCGCAGGTCGGCTGGACGGCGCTCGGCCATGTCCGCGAACGCGACGCGACTGGCGTCGTCTCGCGCACAAGCGGTGTGGGCGACCTCCGGACCGCGCTGCGGCAGAACCTCTCCCATCCGGACGGATCGGGCTTTTCGATGGCGGTGATGCCCTTCGCCACGCTGCCGGTCGGCGACGCGGCAATCGGCGCGGGCGACTGGGGTGCCGGACTGATCTTCCCCGTGGATTTCGATCTGACCGACAAATTGGGCATTTCGCTCACGCCGCAGGTCGAGGCCGCAGTGGACGGGGATCGGCACGGGCGCCATCTCGCCTATGGCAGCGTCGCCGGAGTCGACATGGCGCTGTCCGATGCTCTGGACGCCTCATTGGAATTCCAGGTGACGCGCGACGACGACCCGCTCGACCCGCATACCGAGGCGCTGGCCGGCCTGTCTCTTGCGCTGCAGCGGGGCGACGATCTGCAATTCGATGCTGGCGCGGTGGCGGGGCTCAATGCCGACAGCCCCGACGTCGAGCTCTATGTCGGCGTCGCGCGGCGCTTCTAGCGTCCTGCACGGCTGACATTTTTCCGCCGCATCCGCACGGCATCGCTCGCCTGCCTTGCCGTCAGCCGACTCCCTCGACACGCGCCCGAGCGCCTCTGCCCGGCTGCGCGCATCGCTGGGGCAGCGCGGGATCGCGTTCGTGCTGGCGCTCGTCGTCGAGCTGCTCGTGGCACTGCTGCTCTGGTTCGTCGCACCGGTGCTCACCGAAAAGCGGCCGCCGCCCACCACCACGACCTTTGGAATCGATACGGTGGCCGGCGAAACCGAAGAATCCACGCACACCGAGCAAAAAAAGGCGGCCGCGAAGAGCACCGCGCGCGAGAAGGCGCGGCCCGAGCTCCCCCGGCCGGTCCCGACCCCGCCACCCGAGCCCGCGCCGACACCACTGCCGCCGACCTTTATCCGGATGACTCGATCCGAGTATCGCAGCGCCGACATTGCCGGTAAGGGCACCGTGCCGAGCGCACCGACCGAAGGCGAGCCGGCCACCGCCGCGTCCGGCAGCCGGCCTGGCGACACCGCGATCGTCGGCAAGGCGCCCAATGGCGAACCGCTCTACGCCGCCGAATGGTATCGTCGCCCGACGAATGCCGAGCTCCAGCCCTATATTTCCGCACGCGCCCGCGGCCCCGGCTGGGGGCTGATCGCCTGCCGCACTGCCGAGGGCCATCGCGTAGAGGACTGCCAGGAAGTTGCCGAAGGGCCGCGTGGATCGGGCTATGCGGGTTCGGTACGCCAGGCGGCATGGCAATTCCGCGTTCGCGCGCCGCGGGTCGGCGGCAAGGAGCTGACCGGCGCCTGGGTCAGCATTCGTATCACTTATGGCACTGTGGCGGACGACTGAGTCGGCCCGGTCCGCAGCGACGGGCTTGCAATGTAGGATTTCGCCTGCTTGCCTTGCCAGGCGAGTGGCTCCGCCGCTCTTTGACAGGTGGAAGGATGTGACGGCCCACGGGAGAGGCAGATAGTGTAAACCTGGTGTCAACTTTCGGGTGCCGACGCCAGCCGGCCTGATTATGGGATACGCCCGGTCGCGCGGGCAATGCCGGCTGCACCGCTTCTCGACTCGCCTCGGCAGGATTGGCTTGCCCCCGTGGCGCCGACGCGGCTAGGCCTGCCGCCATGACGACAGCAAGCACGATCGGCGCCGAGCGCCTTGCCCGCCGGATGGCACGGGGGCGCGAATTTCTCGGCAGCGAAGTCGCGATCATGTGCGGCGCGATGTCGTGGGTGAGCGAGCGTAATCTCGTCGCAGCGATGTCGAACGCCGGCGGCTTCGGGCTCATCGCGTGCGGCGCGATGTCCCCCGAATTGCTCGACAAGGAAATCGCCGGGACAAAGGCGCTCACCGACAAGCCGTTCGGCGTCAATCTGATCACGATGCACCCGCAGCTGCTCGATCTGATCGAAGTGTGCAAGAAGCACAATGTCACGCATGTCGTGCTCGCCGGCGGATTGCCGCCTGCCGGCAGCCTCGACGCAATCAAGGCGTTCGGGGCCAAACTGATCTGCTTCGCGCCGGCGCTCAGTTTGGCGAAAAAGCTGATCCGCTCGGGTGTCGATGCGCTCGTCGTCGAGGGTATGGAAGCAGGCGGACATATCGGACCGGTCTCGACCAGCGTGCTGGCGCAGGAAATCCTTCCAGAAGTCGCCGCCCAGGTGCCGGTGTTCGTGGCCGGCGGGATCGGCCGTGGCGAGGCGATCGCGGGCTATCTCGACATGGGCGCGGCGGGTGTCCAGCTCGGCACGCGCTTCGTCTGCGCGACCGAGAGCATCGCCCACGCCAATTTCAAGAAGGCGTTCATTCGGGCGTCTGCCCGCGACGCGGTCGCCAGCGTCCAGATCGATCCGCGGCTGCCGGTGATCCCGGTGCGCGCGCTCAGGAATGCGGGCGGCGAATTGTTCACCGCCAAGCAGCGCGAAGTTGCCCAATTGCTCGACGAGGGCAAGGTCGAGATGCTCGAGGCCCAGCTCCAGATCGAGCATTATTGGGCGGGGGCGCTGCGCCGCGCCGTGATCGACGGCGATGTCGAGCATGGCTCGGTCATGGCCGGCCAGTCGGTCGGCATGGTGACCAAGGAAGAACCGGTCGCCGAGATCATCGCAACGCTGATGGCCGAGGCCGCGCATGCACTGGAGAAAAGGGCGGCCTGAACCGCGGCCGGCCCTATTGGCACTGGTCCGTTCCCCCGCGAAAGCAGGGGTCCAGGATCACAAGCGGCACACATCGTGATTCCGGGCCCTGCTTTCGCAGGTGAACCAGGCCTATCCTCTATCAGCGCTCACGATAGAGCTTCCACAGATCGACCGCCCCCTGCCCGACCGCAAAGATGGGGACGATGATCACCGCGATCGCCAACGCACGGTCGAGGCTGTGCTGGAGGCGGAGCGTCTGGCCAGCGTCGCCGGAAGTAACGGCGACGAGTGAGCCCGCCTGATGAAGCGCGGCCGCGATGGCCACCGTCCCGGCCGCAACGAGCACGATCAGCAAGGCACGCCCGACCTTCCATCGGGGGCGAACCAGAGTGACGAGGCACAGGAAGATCTGCCCCCATACGAGTGCGACCACCGGCCAATAGAGGCTCGACCAGATCGGCGCGGCTTGAACGGCGACGCCGGCGTTGCGGGGAAAAAAGGGTAGCTCGACCGATCCGCTCCACCAGGCGAGAAAGGCGATGCCGAGCGCAATGCCGAACACGGGTTCCCATGACCCGGGCCGCACGCCGGGTCGCACGCGCAACCCGGAAAGATCAGGCAGTTCCTCGGGTTTCCACCGCTCGAGATAGGCAGCGAGCCAGCCGGTCCGCTCGATCACTGCGAAAGCCAGCGTGACCAAGGCTGCGTGGAGAAGCAGCGCCTCGCAGGCCTGCCCAATCCCGTGGGCCAACGCCCGCGAGACATGCTCGTTGCCGACGATGACCCGTCCGCCGATCTGTATCGCCGCGATCAGCCCGACGACTGCCAGCAAAACCCGCAGCGCGAACCAATAGAACGGAAAGACCTCGGGCCCGATCAATGCGCGCTGCTCGCGATATTGTCCGGCGACCGCGAGCGGATGGCCGAACTCCTTGAGCAGCCTGCTGATCTCGTCCTTGCCGAGCGGCCGGCCCAACGCCTCCTCGCGGTCCTCGACCCGTGCCCTGATCAGGTCTCCAAGTTCGGCAACGATGTCGTCGGCGCGGTCGGCAGGCAGATTCCAGCGGACTGCACCCAGATAGCGTTCGATCAGGTCCATCATTTGTCCTTTCCGGTAAGCCGCAGGATCGATTCCGAGATTGCGTTCCACTCGCCCAGCAGCTGGCCGAGGATATCGAGTCCGTCGGGCGAGAGCCGGTAGAAGCGCTTGTTGCGCTTGCCTTCCTCGCGCCACTCGCTGGTCAGCAAGCCCTGCGCCTCGAGCCGGCGCAGCAAGGGATAGAGCGCGCCCTCGTCGATCGGCAGCCCGGCATCCTCGAGGCTGGTGCGCAGCGTGTAGCCGTAACGCTCCTCACGCAGGGCGCCGAGCACCGCCAGCACCAGCGAACCGCGCCGGAGCTCGACGCGCAGCTTTTCGAACAGATCTTCTTCGATAGGCACTGCCGTGTCTCACATGGTATGTGTCGCACACTGTATGACAAACAGTAAGTAGAAATGCAAGGGGCTTGAAACGTGATTCTCCGGAGGAGTCTAAACTCCTGAGTTCGCGCCGCTTTCTATAATGAAGGACCGAGTGCGCGTGGCCCATCACGCTGCCCGGCGGGGTGGGTTCCATGAAGCTTCTTGCACGAGTCCTTTTGTCGTTCACCGGCGCGACGCTGATCGCGGCGCCGGCCGCCGCGCAGCGTTTCGACGCGCCGCCGGCGCCGCCTGCGGGTGCCGCGCCGAACCAGATGATTCCGCTTCGCGACGCGCAGGGCCGCTATGCCACGCCGAACCGCGACCTCAGCCGCGACGAGGCGAGCTGGCACGTCCGCTCGGCGCTCAACGTCGCCGCGCTCGGCTGCCGCGACGCCGCCGAGCCGGAGACCGTCGCCGCCTATAATCGCCTGCTCCGCGTGCAGCGCGACAGCCTCGCCGCGGCCGATGCCGGCGTGAAGAGCCTTTACCGCGCCCGCAACGGCGCAGGTTGGGAAGACATTCACGACCGCCAGATGACGCGGGTCTACAACTTCTTCGCCCAGCCGACCGCGCATGACGGGTTCTGCATGGCCGCGCGCGAAGTGCTCGCCCGCGCCGAGACCGTCGAGCCGGCCCAGTTCGCCGATTTCGCCGCCGAGGCGCTGCCGCGGCTCGAGGCGCCGTTCACCGACTTCTATCGCGCCTATGACGCCTACAAGGTCGAATTCGCCGCGTGGCAGCGGGGGGATATGGCGCCGGTCGCAATGGCTGCGTCCGAGGTGCCGGCACCGCAGCTCGGTGCACTGGTTCCGTAAGGGCAGCCTGGCCGCACGGAGAATAGCGCGGGCGGACGCAATCTGTTAGCGCGGGGCCATGGCCCTCACCGCCGCTGCGTCCGCCCGCGAGATCCTGACCCGCCTTCACGACGTGATGGCGAAACGGCTGCCTGCGCAGTCCAAGCTCAACTCGGTGGTCGAGATCATCGGCACGGCGCTCGACAGCGAGGTTTGCTCGATCTACCTGCTTCGCGAGGGCGTGCTTGAGCTGTTCGCCACCCGCGGGCTCTCGCAGGAGGCCGTCCACGTCACCAAGCTCGGGCTCGGCGAGGGGCTGGTCGGCACGATCGCCAAGAATGTCGAGACGCTGAACCTCGACGAGGCGGCGACCCATCCCGACTTCGCCTATCGCCCCGAAACGGGCGAGGACCGTTTCCATAGCTTCGCCGGAGTCCCCGTCATCCGCCGCGAACGCGCAGTGGGCGTGCTCGCGGTCCAGCATGCCGAGCCGCGGCGCTATGCCGATGTCGAGATCGAGGCGCTGCAAACCGTCGCGATGGTGCTCTCCGAATTGATCGCCAATGCCGATCTGATCGATGCCGCCGGCGGCGGCGGCTCGACTCGCCCGCAATCGACCGCCGCCGCGCATGCGCACGGGTTCAAACTGGTCGACGGGATGGCGGCAGGCGTCGCCGTGTTCCACCAGCCCCGCATCACCATCGAGCATACCGTCGCCGAGGATGTCGAGGTCGAGCGACACCGCGTCTACGCCGCGTTCGACAAGATGCGCGACCAGATCGAACGCATGGCGAGCCAGGCCGAATTCGGCGGCGGCGGCGAACATGACGAGGTCCTCGCGACCTACAAGATGTTCGCCTATGACGAAGGCTGGTCGCGCCGGATCAACGAGGCGATCGATTCGGGCCTCACCGCCGAGGCGGCGATCGAGCGCGTCCAGCAGCGCACCCGCCAGCGTATGCGAGAGATCGACGACCCGCTGCTCCGCGACCGGATGCACGATCTGGAGGATTTGTCGAACCGCCTGCTCCGCATCGTCTCGGGGCAATTGGGCACCGCCGCACAAATGGGGCTGCGCCACGATTCGATCCTGATCGCGCGCAATCTCGGCCCCGCCGAACTGCTCGAATATGATCGACGGCGGCTCAAGGGCGTGATCCTCGAGGAAGGATCGCTGACCGCGCATGTGACGATCGTCGCGCGGGCCATGGGGGTGCCGGTGCTCGGCCGCGTCCGCGACATTCGCAGGCTGATCGCCGAGGGGGACATGCTGCTGCTCGACAGCGGCGAGGAGAGCGTGTTCATCCGGCCGAGCCAGGCGATGCTCGAGGCGTTCGAGGCCAAGCTCGCGCTCAGCCAGAAGCGCCGCGCCGCCTTCGCACAATTGCGGGGCGAAGTGCCGGTCACCAGGGACGGCCACCGCATCACGGTGATGGTCAACGCCGGCCTGCGCGACGATCTCGCCGCGCTCGACCTGACCGGCGCGGACGGGATCGGGCTGTTCCGCACCGAATTCCAGTTCCTCGTCTCGGCGACCCTGCCCCAGCGGGAGGCGCAGCGACGGCTGTACAAGGACGTGCTCGAAGCCGCGGGCGAGCGCCCGGTCACCTTCCGCACCGTCGACATCGGCGGCGACAAGGCCCTGCCCTATCTCAATCACGACGAGGATGGCGACGAAGAGAATCCGGCGATGGGCTGGCGCGCGCTCCGTCTCGCGCTCGACCGCGACGGCCTGATGAAGGCACAGGCACGCGCACTGATCGAGGCGGGTGCGGGCAAGACGCTCAACATCATGTTCCCGATGGTCTCCGAGCCATGGGAATTCGACGCCGCGCGCGACCTGTTCGAGGCGCAGCGCGCATGGCTCGCCGCACGCGGCCGCAAGATGCCCAACGAAATCCGTTATGGCGCCATGCTCGAAGTGCCAGCGCTCGCCGAGGTGCTTGATCTGCTGCTGCCTAAGATCGACTTTCTTTCGATCGGGACCAACGACCTCACCCAGTTTCTGTTCGCCGCCGATCGCGCGCATCCCAAGCTGGCGCTGCGCTACGACTGGCTGAGCCCGTCGATCCTGCGCTTCATCAAGCGCGTCGTCGATCAGGCGCATGCGGCGGGCGTGCCAGTGGCGGTATGCGGAGAAATGGGCGGGCGGCCGCTGGAGGCGATGGCGCTGATCGGCCTTGGTATAGACCGGCTGTCGATCACCCCCGCCGCCGTAGGTCCGATCAAGGCGCTCGTGCGCTCGCTCGATCGTGCCGCATTGATCGACTCGATGCAAGGCTGGTTGGTCGATCCGCGCCGTTCGCTGCGCGACTCACTGACTGAATGGGCGATGCAACATTCGGTCGAACTGGCCTGATCTTTCGCCCGATTTGCGGACGGCAGCGTTGACAGGCGCAGCCGGCTGAGGGACACCCGCGCAAAGGCGGGAGCGCTCCGGGCCGCAACCCTTCCGCCGGAGGTAAGAATGGAAGGCGAAAACGCCGACAACCCGACGCTGTTTCCCGCGACCGTGGGCGAGAAATTGCGTGCGGCGCGCGAGGCGCAGCAGCTCGAACTGAGCGAGATCGCCAGCCGCACCCGCATCCCGCAACGCCATCTCGAAGCGATCGAGAGCGGCAATTATTCGGGTCTGCCCTCGGTCACCTATGCGATGGGATTTGCCAAGGCCTATGCCCGCGCGGTCGGGGCCGACGAAGTCGCGCTCGCCCGGCAGTTGCGCAACGAGATCGGCGACCGCCCCGAGCGCCCCGTCGCGCCGCCGCCTTATGACTTCAACGAGCGCTCGCGCGTGCCGTCGAGCGGGATCGCGTGGACGGGCGCGATCGTCGCGCTCCTCGTGCTGATTGGCGTCGGACTCTGGTACGGCACCAATTTGTTCCGCGGCAGCGCGCCGGCCGAAGAGCCGGTCGCCGTCGCCGTCGAGAATACCGCCGAGGCGGGCAATGCTGCGACTCCCGCAGTCGCTCCGACACCGGTCAGCGGCGGTCAGGTGACGCTTGTCGCGCTCGACACCGTCTGGCTGCGCGTCACCGACGCGAGCGGCAAGCGACTGTTCGAAAAGGAGATGGCCGCGGGCGAACGCTATGACGTGCCCGCCGATGCCGATCGCCCGCGCGTGCGCACCGGGCGGCCGGATCGTCTGCAGGTCTTGCTCAACGGATCGAATGTCGCGCCGCTCGGCACCGGGGTCGAGACGATCGAGGCCGAAGTGAGCGCCGCGGCGCTGCAGGCGCGCGGGCAGTCCGACGCATCGTCGACGCCGTCTGCCGCACCCGCAGAATCCCCTGCTGGCAACGTCACGGCAACGCCTTAAGGCTGGCGACAGGCGCGGCGTGTCAGCTATACCGCGTTGTTAATTCCCTAATCCTGCACCGGGGGGTGTGACGAATGCGTATTTGGATGGCTGCGGCGGCTTTGTCGGCGCTTATCGCGGGGACGGGCACTGCCCGGGCCCAGTCGACGGCGATCGAGGGTCGGGTCGACCGGCTCGAGCGCGAGATGCGCGCCGTGCAGCGCAAGGTGTTCCCCGGCGGCGCCGGCCAGACCGTCGAACCGCAAATCGTTCCCGAGACCAGCACCGAAGTGCCGGGGACCCCGGCAGGTACGCCGATCGCCGACCTCACCCAGCGCGTCGCCGCGCTCGAGAACCAGGTCCAGACGCTGACCGGTCAGGTCGAGCAGGACGGCTATCGGCTGAAGCAGCTCGAGGACGGGTTCAATGCCTATAAGCGCGCCACCGACGCGCGGCTGAAGGCGCTGGAGAGCGCGGGGGCGAGCCCGGCCGCGTCCGACGGCGATCCGGTGATCGCGCCCGTCGATCTCGGCGAGGCGCCCGCACGGCCTACGCGCCCCGCCACGGAGGACAAGCCGACGCCCAAGCCGGCCGGCACCCGCGCCCAGCAAGTCGCCGCCATCGAGAAGCCGAACAGCGGCGACCCGGCTGAGGACGGCTACACCTATGGCTACCGGCTTTGGCAGGCCAAGCTCTACCCCGAGGCGCGCCGCGAGCTGGAGACGGTCGCGACCAAATATCCGCAGCACCGGCGCGCGAGCTTCGCGCAGAATCTGCTCGGCCGCGCCTATCTCGACGCCGGCGCGCCGAGCCTCGCCGCAGTGGCGTTCTATGAGAATTACAAGAAGAACCCCAATGGCGAGCGCGCGCCGGACAGCCTCTATTATCTCGCCCAGGCGCTGACCAAGCTCAAGAAGCCGGCAAGCGAGGTGTGCAAGGTCTATACCGAGCTCGATCAGCTCTATGGCGCGCGGTTGTCGGCCGAAATGAAGGCCGGCGTGGCCGAGGGACGTGCTGCGCAAAAGTGCAAATGAGCTGACGCCGCCGGCGGAGCTCGTCGCCCGCTTTCGGCGCGATGTCGAGGCGATCGTTCGATCCTCCCCCGGCGAGGGAGGTGGCAGCCGCAGGCCGACGGAGGGGTATTCTCCACAAGCGACGCCGCGCGTGGCCACTACCCCTCCACCGCTGCGCGGTTCCCCTCCCCCCCCGGGGGAGGATTTTACCTTGGCCGTTGCCGTGTCCGGCGGCCCCGACAGCCTCGCACTGCTGCTGCTGGCCACTGCCGCTTTTGGCGACAGCGTGATCGCCGTCACCGTTGATCACGGCCTTCGCCCCGAAGCTGCCGAAGAAGCCATGTTCGTTGCTCAGCTTTGTGACAGGTTGGAGGTCCCGCACGCCATCCTCACCGGAGCGATGCCTGCAGGCAACCTTCAGGAAAGCGCGCGGGCGCTGCGCTACGCTTTGCTTGCCGAATGGGCGAAAGACCGCGCCCCTTATGTCGCAACAGCGCATCAGCAGGACGATCTGGCCGAGACTTTTCTGATGCGCGCCCGCCGGGGTGCCGGCGTCGGCGGTCTGGCGGCGATGCGCAGTGCGCGCCCTTTAGGCGGCGCGACGCTGATCCGCCCGCTGCTGGGCTGGTCACGTGCCGAACTGTCGGTGATCGTCTCGGCGGCCGGGATCACTCCGGTGGAGGACCCCTCCAACCGCGATCCGCGCTTCGATCGTGCGCGGATCCGCCAGTTGCTCGCCGATTCGCCCGATCTTCCCGTCGACCGGCTGGCGCTCGCCGCGCGCAATCTGCGGCATGCCGAGGACGCGCTGGAGTGGGTAGCGGAGCGCGAATGGGGTGCGCGAAGTCGCGCGGAGCGCGGCACGCTGTGGTTCAATCCGGCGGGACTGCCCTATGAATTGCGCCGTCGACTGGCGGTACGAGCGATCGACTGGGTGCGTGCGCAGAAGAAAGAAGAGCAGCCCTTCGACAAGCTCAGGGCGAACGGAATGGGAGAGGACTGCACTTCCCCCGTTCGCGCTGAGCCTGTCGAAGCGCCGTCCTTGTCGGAAGCGCCTCCCCTCCGCGGCACCAGCCTCGACCGGCTCCTCACGACGCTCGAATCCGGCGGCACCGGTACGATTGCGGGGGTGAAAGTCAGCACAAAACATGCTGAATGGCGTTTTAGCGCAGCTCCGGCGCGCCGATCACACTGATCGACCCAAACATCCGTGTTGTTCCATTGCCATTAACCTGGCGCTGCCTATCTTGATGGGCGAAAGGGTTCGAGCTCGATATGAACGACAACAACAAGCCGCAAGGTCCCGAGAACGGCGGCGGCAATCCCTGGATGAAGAGCCTGCTGATCTGGGTGGGCATTCTCGCCGCACTGGCGCTGTTCGTGACCATGTTCGATCGCCCGACCGGCCAGGTCGCAGGCGACGCGATGTCCTATTCGAGCTTCCTCGACAAGGTGCAGGCGGGCGAGGTCAGGTCGGTCAACATCGCGGCGGGCTCGGCGGGCACCAGTACCGTATCGGGCACGCTCACCAGCGATGCGCGCTTCCGCACCAACGCGCCCAACGATCCGCAGCTGATCTCGACGCTGCGCGCGAAGGGCGTGACGATCAACGCCCGCCCCGAGGAGCAGCCGTCGGTCTGGTTCTACATCCTTTACCAGTCGCTCCCCTTCCTGCTCTTCCTCGGCATCGCCTTCTTCGTGCTGCGCCAGATGCAGAAGAATTCGGGCTCGGGCGCGATGGGCTTCGGCAAGAGCCGCGCCCGCCTGCTGACCCAGAAGGAAGGGAAGGTCACCTTCGACGACGTCGCCGGCATCGACGAGGCACGCGAGGAGCTGCAGGAGATCGTCGAGTTCCTCAAGGACCCGACCAAGTTCGCCCGCCTCGGCGGCAAGATCCCGAAGGGCGCGCTGCTCGTCGGCTCGCCCGGCACCGGCAAGACGCTGCTCGCCCGCGCGATCGCAGGCGAGGCAGGCGTGCCGTTCTTCACCATCTCGGGTTCGGACTTCGTCGAAATGTTCGTCGGCGTCGGCGCCAGCCGCGTCCGCGACATGTTCGAACAGGCCAAGAAGTCGGCACCGTGCATCGTCTTCATCGACGAGATCGACGCGGTCGGCCGCTCGCGCGGCGCCGGCCTCGGCAACCAGAATGACGAGCGCGAGCAGACGCTCAACCAGCTGCTCGTCGAGATGGACGGCTTCGAGGCGAACGAAGGCATCATCATCATCGCGGCGACAAACCGCCCCGATGTGCTCGATCCCGCGCTGCTGCGCCCTGGCCGCTTCGACCGCCAGGTCGTGGTGCCGCGTCCGGACATCGAGGGCCGCGTGAAGATCCTCTCGGTCCATATGAAGAAGGTGCCGCTGGCGCCCGACGTGGATCCGCGCGTGATTGCCCGCGGCACCCCCGGCTTCTCGGGCGCCGATCTGGCGAACCTCGTCAACGAGGCGGCGCTGCTGGCGGCCCGCCGTGGCAAGCGCCTCGTCGCGATGAGCGAGTTCGAGGACGCCAAGGACAAGGTCATGATGGGCGCCGAGCGCAAGTCGATGCTGATGACCGAGGACGAGAAAAGGATGACCGCCTATCACGAGGCCGGTCATGCCATCGTCGCGCTCCATGAGCCGGCTTCGGACCCGATCCACAAGGCGACGATCATCCCGCGCGGTCGCGCCCTCGGCATGGTGATGCGCCTGCCCGAGCGCGACCAGAACTCGATGCATCGCGACCAGATGTATGCGCATCTATCGATCGCGATGGGCGGCCGTGTCGCCGAGGAACTGATCTTCGGCTACGACCGGGTGAGCTCGGGCGCCTCGTCGGACATCCAGTCCGCCACGCGCTTGGCACGTTCGATGGTGACGAAGTGGGGTATGTCCGAAGCGGTCGGTCCGCTCGAATATGCCGAGGAAGAGCAGAGCTATCTCGGCTATGGCGGCAGCCGCGCCGCACCGATGTCGAACGAGACCGCGCTGCTGATCGACGGCGAGATCAAGAAGCTCGTCGAAGGCGGCCTCAATCGTGCCAAGCAGGTGCTGACCGATCATATCGACCAGCTCCACGCACTCGCCCAGGCGCTGCTCGAATATGAGACGCTGACCGGCGAGGAGATCAAGCGGCTGATCGCCGGCGAGACTCTCGACCGTGAGGATCCGGGCGCGAAGGCGAGCCCGGTGGCGACGGCGGGCACCTCGATCCCCAAGATCCGCAAGCCCAAGGGTCCGTTCGGAAATCCCGCACCGCAAGGCGCATAAGTTCAGTTGACGTTAAACGCGTCGCGACTAGGCCCTCCCCCGAGCAATCGCGGGAGGGCTTTTCGTATGCGGCGTGTGATGTTTGCGATCGTTGCCGCGAGTTTGATTGCGCCGACGGCAGCGCAGGCAATGAGCGTCGCGCAATTCCTCGCCAAGGCCAGGGCGCTGCAATCGCAGGGCGCGCTGGCGATCCTCTCGCCCGACGCCGAACTGCTCAAGCGCGAAGTCGCCTCGATCCGCGCCGCCTATACTGCCGACCTGCGTGCCGCACGCGCGGCGGGGAAGACGCCGCACAGCTGTCCGCCCGAGACCGGCAAGCCGAAGCTCACCCCGCGGCAGATGCTCGCCGAGCTCGAGAAAATCCCGCCGGCGAAGCGCGGAATGAGCATGAAGGCAGCAGTCTACGCCTACATGAAGCGGACCTATCCCTGCCGCTGAGCCGGCCTTGGCTCCTGCCTCCTTCCGCGATCGTTCAGCCCATCATCCCCATCGCGACCAGAATCAGCATGAACAGAGTCAGCACGATCGAAATGAACTGGGTCAGCACGATCGCGCGGGCGGTCGCCGACCACCATTGCAGCTGGTAGGCCTGCTGCAGCTGGCGGGTGACGTGGATGAACGGGATGAGCAGGCCGGCAAGCGCCAGCCATCCCGACGACACCCCCAGCTTCCCCGCCACCGTGAGGACGATGAACAGCAGCGACATGAAGGCGATCGAATAAGTGATGAAGATCGCGTGGTCGTAGAGCTTGTATTCGCGCTTCCAGAAGAACAGCAGCCACACGAATGGCAGCGACAGCGGGATCAGCAGCCAGGAGAATTTATAGACGCTCGATTGCAGCTTGTAGAGCATCAGCGACGGGTTCTTCTTCCACTTCTCGATCCCGTGATCGAGCGTGTACCACCCGGTATGGACCTCCATGGCCTGGTCCGGCTCGCCCGGCACGAGATACTTCCCGGCCTTTTCGAGGCTTTCGAGCTCGCTCTGGGCGCTGGCAATGCGCCTCTCGTATTTTTCCCGCTTTGGACTGTCGGCGGGAAGTTCGCCCAAGCTCTTCCTTGCCTCTGCGGCCTCCTCCGTCGCGTCCTTCTTCGCCTGCTCGATCGCCGCAGCCGGCCGGCTCGACAGACCGGCTATCTCGGTCGGGGCAGAGAGGCCCGCGAACGAGAACACCGCGAACATCGCGAAGATCGAGAACAGGAAGATCGCCATCGGCGACACGAAGCGCGCGCGCTCGCCGGCGATGTAGCGCCGGGTAAGGTCGCCCGGTCGCCACGTCAGCAGCGGCAAGGTCCGCCAGAACTTGCCTTCGAAGTGGAAGACGCCGTGGACGATTTCGTGCCCGATCGCGTGGAGCGACCGGTGGACATGCCCCGCTTGCCCGCAGCGATGGCAATGCGGCCCGATCAGCGCCGTGCCGCAGTTGAGGCACATGTGATGCGCCGCTTTATGCCCCTCGCCCGCCCGCGGCTCCATCGCGCGGCCGAGCAACCCTCCGGTGACGATCTCGCCGGCTGCCTCGAATTCCCCCATCCGTCGCGATCTATCAGCTTGCGCGAAGTCGTGCTAGCGGGTGCAGCATGGCCGACGCCGATATCCAGATGTTGATCGCCGACATGGCCGCGCGCGCGCGCACTGCCGCGCGGCGGCTCGCCGGCATGACCAGCGCCGACAAGAGCCGCGCCTTGCTCGCCGCCGCGGAGGCAATTCGGCAGGCGAGCGGCACGATAGTCGAGGCCAATGCCGGGGACATGGCAGCCGCCGAAGCTTCGGGCCTGTCCGGTGCGCTTCTCGACCGGCTGCGGCTCGATGCAGCGCGGGTCGAAGCGACTGCCGCCGGTGTCGAAGCCGTCGCCCGTCTCGACGATCCCGTCGGCAAGGTGATCGAGCGAGTCGAACGGCCCAATGGTCTTGTCCTCACCCGCGTCCGCATTCCGATCGGGGTGATTGGGATCATCTATGAGAGCCGGCCCAACGTCACCGCGGATGCCGGAGCACTCTGCGCGATGTCGGGCAACGCCGCGATCCTGCGCGGCGGCTCCGAGGCGATTCGCAGCAACCGCGCAATTCACGCCGCCTTGTCGCAGGGCCTCGAGGCCGGCGGCATGCCGGCTGACGCGGTCCAGCTCGTCCCCGTCACGGATCGCGCCGCCGTCGGCGCGATCCTGACCGCGGAAGGCGCGATCGACATGGTCGTGCCCCGAGGCGGCAAGGGCTTGGTAGCACGCGTGCAGGCGGAGGCGCGGGTGCCGGTGCTCGCGCATCTCGACGGGCTCAACCATACCTATGTCGACCGTGCCGCCGATCCGGCGATGGCGCGCGATCTCGCGCTCAACGCCAAGATGCGCCGCACCGGCATTTGCGGCGCAACCGAGACCCTGCTCATCGATCGCGGCTTCGCCGATCCGGCACCGGTGCTCGCAGCACTCGCCGATGCCGGCTGCGAGCTGCGCGGCGATGCCGAGATCCGTACGTTTGAGCCGCGCGCCCGGCTGGCCAATGCCGAGGACTGGGACACCGAATATCTCGACGCGATCCTCTCCGTGAAGCTGGTCGACGGAGTCGATGCCGCGATGGCGCATATTGCGGCACACGGCTCGCATCATACCGACGCAATCGTCACCGAAGACGCCGCCACCGCCGAGCGCTTCCTCGCCGCAGTCGACAGCGCCATCGTGATGTGGAACGCCTCGACCCAGTTCGCCGACGGCGGCGAGTTCGGGCTCGGCGCCGAAATCGGCATCTCCACCGGCCGCCTCCACGCCCGCGGCCCCGTCGCGCTCGAGGGCCTGACGACCTATAAATGGGTGGTGCGCGGGAGCGGCCAGGCGCGGCCTTGAAACGCATCGGCCTGCTCGGCGGCTCGTTCAATCCGGCGCATCGCGGACACCGCAAGCTTTCGCTCCACGCGATCCGCGCGCTTGCGCTCGACGAAGTGTGGTGGCTGGTTTCACCAGGCAATCCGCTCAAAGCCCAAGCGGGCATGGCGCCCTACGCCGCCCGCCTCGCATCGGCGCGGCAAATGGCCCGTCATGCGCCGGTTCGTGTCAGCGACATAGAGGCGCGGCTGCGTACCCGCTACACCGCCGACACCCTCGACAAAGTCGTCCGCCGCTACCCGAAACATCGCTTCATCTGGCTGATGGGCGCCGACAATCTCGCCCAGTTCCACCGCTGGCGCGACTGGCGGAGCATCGCGCGGCAGGTTCCGATTGCAGTCGTTGCACGCCCGGGCTACAATGCCAGCGCTCACGCAAGTCCTGCGATGAGTTGGCTGCGGCGCGCTGTGCGGCCCGCAGGCCAGGCGAAGAAATGGACGTGTTGGAGATTGCCGGCCCTCGTGCTGCTGCGCTTTCGCCCCGATCCGACTTCGGCGACCCGCATTCGCGCCGCCGACCCTGCCTGGCACCGGCACTTTTCGGACGCGCCTGCGATACCCATATCCACGTCGTCCGTGCCGTTTCCACCATCGCGCACAGACAGCCCGCAACCCTGAGGAGCTAACTTGGCAACTTCCCCCAATGTGCAGCACGCCCCCGGTGCCGATGGCGTCGAGGCGCTGCACGCGCTCGTGATGGCCTCGCTCGACGACGACCAGGCGGTCGAGACCGTCTCGATCCCGCTTGCCGGCAAGAGCAGCATCGCCGATTACATGGTCGTGGCCTCGGGCCGCTCGACCCGACAGGTCGCCTCGATGGCGGCCAAGCTCGCCGAGAAGATCAAGGCCGAGTTCGGCCGCTCGCCCCGTATCGAGGGTCTGCCGACTGCCGACTGGGTGCTGATCGATGCCGGCGACGTGATTGTCCACCTGTTCCGCCCCGAAGTGCGCACCTTCTACAATCTCGAACGGATGTGGTCGTTCGGCGAGACTGCGGGGCAGGCCTGAGCGGCTGACGGGCGGCAAATGCTGCTCCATATCGTCGCACGCGGCCGCATCGGGCGGGGGCCCGAGGCGGAGCTGGTCGAACGCTACCTCAAGCGTGTCGCATGGCCGACGCGCATCACCGAGCTTCCCGACACGGGCGGCAAAGTGCCGGAGCAAGCCTCCGGCACGCGCATCGTCATGCTCGACGAGACCGGCGAAAACCTGCCGTCACGGGTACTCGCAGAACGGCTCGACCGGTGGCGCGACGACGGCGTCCGCGAGGCGCGTTTCCTGATAGGCGCGGCCGACGGCTTCGACGATGTCCAGCGCCGCCAAGCCGACCTGCTCCTTTCGTTCGGGCGTGCGACCTGGCCGCATCTGATGGCGCGCGCGATGCTTGCCGAACAATTGTGGCGCGCCACCTCGATCCTTGCCAATCACCCCTATCACCGCGAAGGGTGAGCCATGGGGCCGAAACGGAGCATCGTCACTGGCGCGGCCTTGCTGGCGATGCTCGGGGCGGGGAGCATGGCGCCTGCGCAGGAACTGCGCGAACAGCAGGCGCGGCTGAAATCCGCCACTGCCGCGTCGGCAGCCGCGGAGGCGCGGGCACGCGCGCTCGAGGCCGCCGCCGCCAATGAACGCGACCGGGCGGTGCAGGCCCGCGGGCAGGAAGCCGCCGCCGCCGAACGGATCAAGGCCGCCGAAGCCGAGATCGTCGCAGCCGAAGCGAGGATCGCGATCGTCGACCGCCTGCTCGCGGCGCAACGGGTGCAAGTCGCCGAACGCCAGGGCCCTATCGTACGGCTGATCGCAGCATTGCAATCGATGGCGCGGCGGCCGGCGGTGCTCGGCCTCATCCAGCCGGGCTCGACCGAGGACATCGTCCATGTTCGCGCCGTGCTCGGCACCACGCTGCCGGTGGTCGAGCGGCGCACAGCCGAGGTGCGCGCGGAACTTGCCCGCGTCCAGCAACTGCGCGCCAATGCGGCAGCCGCGGTCAAGACCCTTCGCGACAGCCGCGCGAGGCTCGAGGCGGAGCGACTTGCCCTCGTCCAGCTCGAAGCGACGCATCGCGCGCGGTCGCAGGCGCTCGGCCGCAGTGCGCTGATCGAATCGGATCGCGCGCTCGCACTCGGCGAACGCGCCCGCGACATCGTCGACCAGATGCAGTCCGAAGGCGAGGCAAGCCAGGTTCGACGCGAATTGCTGGCCCTGCCCGGACCGCTGCCGCGCCCCGACGACGACGCCTCGCCGTTGCCGAAGCGGGCCCCGGCCTATCGATTGCCGGTCGCCGGCCAGCTCGTCACCGGGATGGGCGAGCTCTCGGCCACCGGCGTTCGCGCACGCGGTCTCACGCTCGCCACCGCGGTCAACACCCGCGCGGTCGCTCCTGCCGCAGGACGGATCGTCTATGCCGGGCCGTTCCGCGGCTATGGCGGCGTCATCATCATTGATCATGGCGAGGGCTGGACCTCGCTCATCGCGGGGCTCGGCGGCATCGCGGTTCGCGTCGGCGATCAGGTCGTGCAGGGGCAGCTGATCGGCCGCGCGTGGAAAAGCGGCGAGCCTCGGGTGACGGTCGAGTTGCGGCGGCGGGGGCAGCCGATGGACCTCGCGCAATTGCTGAACTGACAGGCCGTGGAAAAGCCGTTATCCTGCACTAAATCACTGAAGCATGTTTTTGTCGAAAGTCGTATGATGCTGCGTCCGCTCCTTCAGGTCACTGCTGCTGTCAGCGCGCTCGCGCTCGTTCCCGTCGCCTCGGGGGCGATGGCTGGTGTCGACACCAACAGCTACCGCGAACTCGACACCTTCATGGAAGTCTACAACCAGGTGAAGGCGAATTACGTCGACAAGGTCGACGACCAGACTCTGGTCAAGGGCGCGATCCAGGGGATGCTCGCCGCGCTCGATCCGCATTCCTCCTTCGCCGACGGGCTCGATTTCGACAATCTCAAGATCCAGACCGAAGGCAATTATGGCGGCCTCGGCCTCACCGTGACTCAGGAAGAGGGTGCGGTGAAGGTGATCGCGCCGACCGAGGACACCCCCGCTGCGCGTGCCGGGATCAAGTCGGGCGACTTCATCACCCATATCGACGGCAAGTTCATCGTCGGCGGCAGCCTCGATGAGGCGATCGAACAAATGCGCGGCCAGCCGGGCACCAAGATCAACCTGACCATCGTCCGCCCCGGCGCCGACAAGCCGCTCCAGCTCACGCTCGTTCGCGAGATCATCGTGCAGAAGCCGGTGAAGTGGGAAGTGAAGAACGGCGTCGGCTACATCAACATCAACACCTTCACTGCGCAGACCGGCGCGGACACGATCAAGGCGATCCAGGCGATCGACAAGCAGCTCGGGCACAAGCCGCTCGGCTATGTCGTCGATCTGCGCGAGAATGGCGGCGGCCTCCTGAGCGAGGCGATCGCGGTCTCCGACGTCTTCCTCAGCCATGGCGAGATCGTCTCGCAGCGCGGCCGCGAGAAGAACGACATCGAGCGCTATTACGCCGAAAGCATGGTCCCGGGCGATCTCGCCCGCGGGCTGCCGGTGATCGTGCTGGTCGATTCGGGCACGGCCTCGGCATCGGAGATCGTCGCCGGCGCGCTGCAGGACCATCATCGCGGGCTCGTCATGGGCGTGCGCAGCTTCGGCAAGGGTTCGGTCCAGACGATCCTGCCGATGGGCTCGCGCGCGGCGTTGCGGCTCACCACGGCGCGCTACTACACTCCGTCGGGCCATTCGGTGCAGGAAGGCGGCATCAAGCCCGACCTCGCCGTCCCGCAGCTGTCCGATCCCGACTACAAGGATCGTACCGTCATCCGCGAGGCGGACCTCCGGAAGCACCTGATCAACGCCGAGAAGGTCGACGACAAGACGCTCGAGGAAGACAGCCGCACCGATCCGCGCTTCTCGGCGACGCCCGAGCAGCTCAAGAAGCAGGGCATCGACGACTTCCAGCTCCATTATGCGCTGCAGACGATCGCCCGTTCGGCCGGCAAGCCCCAGGTCGCGATCAAGGGTCGCTGAGGCATGCCCCACGACGGACTTCGTATCGCGCGATGGATTGCGCTGCTGCTGCCGGCTGCACTGCTGGCAGGCGCATGGGGATCGCAGCTCTTCGGGGGCCTTTTCCCCTGTGAGATGTGTCATTGGCAGCGCTGGCCGCATTATGCGGCGCTCCCGGTAGCGCTCTTGTCGTTCGCGCCGCTGCCGCGCCCGGTGCAGATGCTGTTCGTGCTGTTCGCCGGCGTGCTGATCGCCGTCAGCGGCGCGATCGGCGTGTTCCACGTGGGCGTTGAACAACATTGGTGGCAGGGAATCACTGCCTGCACCGCGCCGGTAGGCCATGGCGAGGCAATGGATTTGCTGACCGCGGCACTTCGGCGGCCGATCATACGTTGTGACGTGGCGCAATGGACACTCTTCGGCATCAGTCTCGCGGGCTTCAACGCGATCCTGTCGCTGGGCGGCGCAGTGACGATTTTCGCACTGGCGCCGCGCAGGGCGCACGGATGAGCTGGAAGCCGGGCGACCGCCGCGAAGGCACCGACGCGATGATCCGGGTGGATCAGGCCGGCGAATATGGTGCGACGCGCATCTATGCCGGGCAGCTCGCCGTGATGGGAGATCGCACCCCGGCTGCGCGGATGATCAACGGCATGGCCAATCAGGAGGAGCGGCATCGCGCCTTCTTCGACGCGATGATCGCGCGCCGCGGGGTCAGGCCGACTGCACTGCAGCCCTTCTGGAACGTCGCCGGCTTCGCTTTGGGCGCCGCTACCGCGGCGATCGGGCCCGCCGCCGCGATGGCATGCACCGCCGCCGTCGAGACCGAGATCGATATCCATTATCAGCGGCAGCTCGCCGAACTCGGGGACGATGATCCCGAACTCAGCCACGCCGTGGCCGAGTTTCGCGACGAAGAGCTCGAGCATCGCGACACGGCGCTCGCGCACGGTGCAGAGACTGCGCCGGGCTATCCGTTGTTGTCCGGATTGATCCGGCTCGGCTGTCGTGCTGCCATTGCGATATCGAAACGGATATGACAGGCCCGGTTCAGCGTTGACGCGCCAGACTGTGCGCGAGGAGAAGGCAGGATGCTCAAGCGGATCGTGATCATGGCGGCACTCGCCGCAACGCCTGTGCTGATGCCGACGGCGCAGGCGCAGAACGCCGCGCAGAACGGCATCCTCGTGATCTATGGCAACGACAAGTGCCCGACCAACGACAATGGTGAAGAGATCGTCGTCTGCCAGCGGCTCGACGAAGCCGACCGCTTCCGCATCCCCCAGAATCTGCGCCAATCGACGGTTCGACCGCAGGCGACCGAAAGCTGGGCGGTGCGCTCGCAGGATGCGCTCGAGGCGGGGCGGATGGGCACGGGCAGCTGTTCGACGGTCGGCCCAGGCGGCCAGACCGGCTGCTTCGTGCGTCAGGCGACGCGGGCCCGTGCCGAATCGAATGCGCGCCGGCAGGAACAGACCGATCTGCCGCTGCCCTGAGCGCGTCAGTCTTTACGCACCAGCCACGCCGGCGGGTCGCGCAATACGCATTCGCCGATGATCCAGAGCAACGCCGCGCCGCGAAAGCCGACGGCAATCGCGACCTCGGTCGGCGTCGTCGCCGGCCAGCCGTGCTGCATGCCGCTCAGCCACCAGAATTCGGCAAAATAGGCAATGATGTCAGCAAGCACGAACCACGCGAGCGGCCATAAACGCGGCGCGGTCATCAGCAGCAGCGGGTAGAGCCACAGGTCGAATTGCGGTGAATAGACCTTGTTGGTGAGCATGAACCAGGCGAGCACCGGCGTGAACAACACCCACAAATGCGCGCGGTGCTTGCGCCAGCCGAAACCCAGGATCGCCGCGAAGCCGATCAGGAAGACGAGCGGCGCGTAACGGTTGCGCTCCTCGATCGATGTGGCCCACCAGCCGGCATTGGTCAGCGCATCCCAAGTCGCTGCGATGGTGCCGGGGCGCTCCTGCGAGAACCGATAGAATTCGCTCCAGTTCTCGCGGGCGAGCAGCGCCACCGGCAGATTGACCAGTACCCAGACGCCGATCGCTGCCGCCGAGAGCGCCGCCGCGCGAGGCAGCCGCTCGCGCCAGGGCCGCGCATCGCCGAACAAAGCGCCCAGGCCGAGCAGCGGCAATATCAGCACCGGGAACAATTTGGCGGCGGTGCCGAGCCCCGCCATCGCCGCGGCGGGGACCAGCCGTCCGCTCCGCGCGAACAGCATGGCCGAGACCGCGAACGCAACGGCGGCCATGTCCCAATTATGCCCCACATAGAGAATGAGTGGCGGCGCCGCTGCCCAGCCCCACAGCCGCCG
Source organism: Sphingomonas psychrotolerans (assembly GCA_032334595.1). Classification (GTDB taxonomy): domain Bacteria; phylum Pseudomonadota; class Alphaproteobacteria; order Sphingomonadales; family Sphingomonadaceae; genus Sphingomonas; species Sphingomonas psychrotolerans_A. The sequence continues at coordinate 35,275 of JALMLT010000004.1, forward strand.
CGCATCCATTCCGGCAGCGAGAAACCAGTTGAGCACCAGCCCGGCCAGCCACGCATTGACGAGCAGCACCACGCCGAGGAAATGCCAGTCGCGCGCCCGTGCGCCGAAGGCGAGCCGGGTGACGGTTCCCTCCGCCCAGATCTGCGCCCCGGTGAGCACCGGATATTCCATCCGCGTCTGGAGATAGGGGATCTTGCCCTTGGCGACCTCGCGGCCATGCCAGAACGGCATCATATCGTTGTAGCAGCCGGTGCTATATTGTTCGGCATCGGTCCAGCCGCCGGGCACGCAATGCGCCTTGAACAGCCAGCCCGCGCTGCAGGTGAGCGTAAGCGCGATCCACAGCGCCGCGATGCGCCAGTTCACGTCCTGCCGAAAAGCCCAACCCATGTCCGGCTGCTTATCCGTTGCGACGAACAGCGTCCATCGCCACTGGACATAAGGATAACAAGAACATAAATCGAACAAATGGCACAATTGGACACCCGCGCGAAGCTGGCGATCCTCGCCGACGCGGCGAAATATGACGCCTCCTGCGCGTCCTCGGGGACGACGAAGCGCAACTCGGCCGGCGGCAAGGGGATCGGTTCGACCGAGGGGATGGGCATTTGCCACGCTTATGCGCCCGACGGCCGCTGCATCAGCCTGCTCAAGATCCTGCTGACCAACAGCTGCGTGTTCGACTGCCATTATTGCATCAACCGCAAGAGCTCGAACGTCCGCCGCGCGCGGTTCACCCCTGAGGAGGTCGTCGATCTCACGCTGAACTTTTACAAGCGCAACTATATCGAGGGCCTGTTCCTCTCCTCCGGCATCATTCGCTCGTCCGATTACACAATGGAACAGATCGTCCGCGTCGCGCGCCTGCTGCGCGAGGAGCACGACTTTCGCGGGTACATCCATCTGAAGACGATTCCCGATGCCGACCCAGATCTGGTGTATCAGGCAGGGCTCTATGCCGATCGGGTCTCGATCAATGTCGAATTGCCGACCGTCGCCGGACTGACCCGCCTCGCCCCCGAGAAATCCGCTCCGCGAATCGAGGGCGCGATGAACGACGTCCGCACGGCGATCGACGACGGGCAGGACGCCGGCAAACGCTACAAATCGGCACCCAAATTCGCCCCCGCCGGCCAATCGACCCAGATGATCGTCGGCGCCGATGCCGCGACCGACGGCGACGTGATCACCCGCGCGGCCGGGCTCTACGACCGCTTCAAGCTCCGCCGGGTTTATTATTCGGCGTTCAGCCCGATCCCGGATGCCAGCGCCGTGCTGCCGCTCCAGCGCCCACCGCTGATGCGCGAGCACCGGCTGTATCAATCCGACTGGCTGATGCGCTTCTACGACTATCAGCCCGGGGAAGTCGCACAGGCGGCCGACCCGGCGACCGGCATGCTGCCGCTCGACGTCGATCCCAAGCTCGCTTGGGCGCTCAAGTTCCGCGACCGCTTCCCGGTCGACGTCAACCGCGCCCCGCGCGAGGCGCTGCTCCGCGTGCCGGGCCTCGGCGTCAAAGCAGTCGACGCGATCCTCGCCACCCGCCGCTGGCGCCGGCTGCGGCTCGCCGACGTGGCGCGGCTGACGGCATCGATCGCGAAGGTCCGCCCCTTTCTCGTCGCCGAGGACTGGCGCCCGGTGGCGCTCGCCGACCGCGCCGATCTGCGCCCGCTCGTAGCGCCGAAGCGCGAGCAGCTCGAATTGTTCGCCGCCTGAGAATGAGTCGCGGCTGAAACAAGCACGGGCCTCGCCGGTTGGGAGCGGCGAAGGAGACATTCATGCCAGACGCGCGCATCTTCGAGGATCTCAAGGCCGATCACGACCGCCAACGTGCGCTCCTCAAGCGCGTCGGCGACAATCCCGGCACCGACGATCCGCGCCGGGACGCCTTCGAGACGCTGCGGCTCGAGCTGCAGGCGCACGCCGCGGCCGAGGAGGAATCGCTCTACGCGACGATGCTCGCCGATCCCGAGCTGCGCGAGGATGCCCGCCATTCGGTCTCCGAGCACAAGGAAGTCGACGATTTCCTCGGCGAGCTGATCGAGCTCGAATTCGGCTCGTGGGAATGGGACCAGAAGTTCGCGGAAATGCGCCACCGCTACGAGCACCATATCGACGAGGAAGAGGAAGACATGTTCCCGGCCGCCTCCGAACGGCTGCCGGCCGCGGTCGAGGAGCGGCTTGCCGAGGTATTCGAGGAACGCAAGCCGAAGGAGCTCGAACGCGCCGAGGAGCATGGCCCCGGCGACGAGCGCGAATAAAGCTCAGCCGACCGGCACGAACAGGCTGCGCTTGCCGACGCCGAGCGCGACATTGGTGGTGAAGCGGCGGACATTGGGATTGTCCGCCATCATCCGGCTCATCAGTTCGTCATAGGCGGCGACGTCGGGCGCGACGACGACGAGCATGAAGTCGGCGGTGCCGGTGACGTAATAGACCTGCTGGACCCAATCCTCCGCCGCGAGCCATTGCCGCAGCCGCGCGATATGCTCGGGCCGCTCGCGCTCAATCTCGAGCGCGGCGAGGAAGAAATTGGGCCTCCCCACTTTGGCGGGGTCGACCACGGCCGCGGTGGCGATGATCAAGCCGTCGTCGCGTAAACGTTTCAACCGGCGGAGCACCGCTGACGGCGAAAGCCCCACTTCGTCGGCGAGCGCATCGGCGGTGCGGCTGGCATCGCGCTGGACGAGCGCGAGGAGCTTGCGATCGAACGCATCGAGATCGGATCGGGCCATACGGCATCCTAGCCGCGATCTTTGCAGAAATCCGGCGTTTTGCGGCGCCGCTTCGCCGGATCCCCGCAGCTGCGGGCCTTATCTCTTCGGGGCACCGACAGGAGACCCGCATGATCGACCATATCGAAATCTACACTGCCCGCATGGCCGACAGCCTGCGCTTTTATGCCACTGCGCTGGCGCCGCTCGGCTATGTCCAGAAGGTCGACAGCCTCGCCAAGGGCTTCGGCAACGGTGATGCGCTCGACCTCTTCCTCGTCGAAGGCGAGCCCTCGAAGCTGCATTTCGCCTTCACCGCGCCCGATCGCGCCACGGTGGACCGGATTTACGCCGGTGCCCGTGCCGCCCGGCTCACACTCGATCGTGCCCCGGCGCTCGCGCCGCATATCCATCCCGATTATTATGCCGGCTATCTGCGCGATCCCGACGGCCGGCTGATCGAGTTCGTCTCCCACAGACCCGAGCCACGCTGTTGAGCAGGCGCCGATGCCCAAACCGGCTCCCGCGCGTTAAGGAGAACGATGCGGGTCGTGACACTGGGCGCGGAGGATGATTTCGAAGGCTGGCGCGACGCCGCGCGAGCGCTCGCCGGCGCGCGCGTGCCGCCAGGCCAAATCGTCTGGCAGGTCGGCGAGGCGCCGACCGACCTGTTCGGCGACGAAGCGGTGCTCGCACCGGCCACTCCGGCGCCCTTTCGCGTCCCCCGCGCCTTTCTCGATCTCGCCGAGACCGTGGTGCTGCACTCCGATCCGCAGCGTTTCGCCTTGCTCTATAGCTTGCTCACCGGGCTGATCGTCGAGCCGCGCCGGATCGACGACGCCGCGGATCCGCTGGTCCGGCGGCTCGAGGAGATGGCGAAGGCAGTGCGCCGCGACATTCACAAGATGCGCGCCTTCGTCCGCTTCCGCGAAGTTCAGGTCGCAGAGGGCGAGACCTATGTCGCGTGGTTCGAGCCCGAACATCACATCGTCCGCGCCAATGCGCGCTTCTTCGTCAATCGCTTCGCCAATATGCGCTGGTCGATCCTCACACCCGAGCTTTCGCTCCATTGGGATCGCGAGACGCTCGCCGAAGGGCCGGGCGCCAGCAAGGCGGATGCCCCGGGCGAGGATCCGGTCGAGGATGTGTGGAAGACCTATTATGCCTCGATCTTCAACCCGGCGCGACTGAAGACCGGCGCGATGCTCAAGGAGATGCCGCGCAAATACTGGAAAAACATGCCCGAGACCGCGTTGGTGAAGGAACTGGTCGCGACGGCGCGACAGCGGGAGATCGGCATGGTTGCCAAGGCGCGGACCGAGATCGGCGGCAATATCGAGGCGGCGTGGCAAGCGCTGCGCGACGAAGCGGCCGGCTGCACGCGCTGCCACCTCTACAAGCATGCGACGCAAACCGTCTTCGGCGAAGGCCCCGTCGACGCACGCATGATGTTCGTCGGCGAGCAGCCCGGCGATCAGGAGGATCTCGCCGGACGTCCGTTCGTCGGACCGGCCGGGCAGATGTTCGACAAGGCGATCGCCGCGGCAGGGATCGACCGGGCCGGTGTCTACGTCACCAATGCCGTCAAGCATTTCAAGTTCGAGCCGCGCGGCAAGCGGCGCATCCACGCCAAGCCCGATGGCGGCGAGATCCAGGCCTGCCGCTGGTGGTACGAACAGGAGCGGCTGCTGGTGAAGCCCGAGATGACGGTGGCGCTCGGCGCGACCGCGGCGCGGCAGATGCTCGGCAAGGTGGTCACGATCAGCGGCAGCCGCGGGCGCGCGATCGAGCTCGCCGAGGGCGGGCTCGGCTGGGTGACGATCCATCCCAGTTTCCTGCTCCGCATGCCCGACAGAAGCCGCGCCGAGGACGAGTTCGCCGCCTTCGTCCAAGACCTGAAGGGCGCCGCGAAGGCGCTGGGCTAGCATCCTCCCCGTTCGCGCTGAGCTTGTCGAAGCGCCGTGAGACTCATTCGGGCTTCGACAGGCTCAGGCCGGACGTTGGCCTGGCATCGAGCGGGTTCGATGCGAGGCGTGCGGAGGATGAGTTCGCCGCCTTGGTCGAGGATCTGAAGCGCACGGCCAAGGCGCTTGGCTGATACAATTTAATCCGTTCGGGCTGAGCTTGTCGAAGCCCCGTCCTGTTCTCTTCCCCCGCCTGGAAGAACGGCCCTTCGACAATCTCAGGGCGAACGGAAGGCCCGGGCAGTTCTACGACCCACCGGCCTCCGCCCCGCGGACCGCCGAGTGCGCAGCGATTGCCCGCACCTTCTCTGCGCGCCCCGGCGCGAACCTATCGACCATCGCCCGATAGCGCGCGATGGTGTCGGCATCGGCGCGTTCGGGCGAGCCGCTGTCGAACGGCGGCGCGGGATCATATTCGAGGCTGAGCTGAACGAAGCGGGCATGTGCCTCGCCGCGGATCGCCGCCGTCAGCGCCAGCGCGAAATCGATGCCTGCCGTGACTCCCCCGCCGCTCACCCGGTTGCGATCGAACACCACGCGGTCGGCTACCGGCTCCGCGCCGAACCAGGCGAGCTGCTCGCGCGACGCCCAGTGGCAGGCCGCGCGATAACCGGTAAGCAGCCCCGCCGCGGCGAGGATCAGCGAACCGGTGCAAACGCTGGTCACCCACTGCGCGGTCCCGCCCACCTGGCGGAGCCAGGCGAGCGTCTCGGCGTCTTCCATTACCGCTACCGTGCCGAAGCCGCCGGGGACGCAAAGCACGTCGGTGCGCGCGACATCGGCGAAGCTGGCGGTCGGGTGCAGCGGGAATTGGGCGTCGGTAGAGACCGGGTCCCGCGTCTTCGCGACGAGATCGAGCTTAACATTGCCGAGGCGCGACAGGACTTGCGCCGGTCCGGTCAGGTCGAGCTGGGTCACCTCGGGATAGAGCAGGACCGCGATATGGAGCGGCGCGGCGTCGGGCATGGTTTCCTCCAGCGAAAGCGAGGGTGCCCAGGCGATGCGGCAATTCGACTCCGCGCTTCCCGATGGTGCTCCATCTGTCTCGCCAGTCACGCGGATCTGGCGATGCTAAGTCACCCCGGCGCGCCGCGCAACATTACAAGCCGAGCGCCTGCCGCGTCTTGGCGCCGACGATTCCGTCGTCTCCAAGAGCATGAGCCCGCTGAAAGGCAATCACCGCCGTCTTGGTCGCCGGCCCGAAATCGCCGTCGGCAACAAGGCCGAGCTTCTTCTGGAGCAAGGCGACGTCGGGGCCGTCATCGCCCATCTTGAGCGTACGCTGGATGGCGTCGGTGCGCGGCGGCGAGATCGCATGCAGCGTATAGGCGGCAGCGAGCTTGGTGTCGTAGCGGTTCTTGAGAAACGCCGGGCCGTTATAGCCGCGGGCGAACCCGGCCCAGTCGCGCCGGCAGAGCTCGTCGTCGAGCTTGTTGAGCTTCACGAAGCGGACGAAGGCGGAGAGGTGATCGTCCTCCGAATTGCACATGCCGCGGCAGAAATCCTCGACGTCGGGCATGCCGAGCGCGTCATGATGATAGCCCATGATCTGGAAGGCGCCCCAGCTCGCCGATTCGAGTGCGGCCTTGCGGTCCAGCGCAATGGCCTCGGCAAGCCGGTCATATTCGGCCGCGCCGCCCTTGTATCCGCCCGGCTCGCGCGACGAGATGTCGGGATGTGACTGATCGAACCTGCCGCCGGTACGCTTGCTGAACACGTGGCGCTCGAACAGGATCTTGGGGCGGGTGTCCGAAAGAAAGCCGCCCCGGCTCTCCACGTCGATCACGGCCTTCACGGCGGCGACGTCGCAGCCGATCTCGTCGGCGGCCTGCTGAATGGCACCGGGGCTGAAACGGGTGGCGGGTCCTGTGAATTCGGGCATCGCGTGCTCCTCTTGCTGACGGCAGACCGGCAGTTTCCGGAGAGTTGCGATTCCCTGCAGCTATTCTATCCGTCCGCCCCGGCGGAGGCAATTCCCTCTATTCGGCGATCAGCCCGGCGAAGGGCGGCAATCGGTCGAGCGTGGCGCCGTTGACCGTCTGAACCACGCGGCGACCGCCGAAATCCCGTGGCAGCGACACCGGTTCCGCGCCGAGGTTGAACGCGCAGAGCAACTTCTGCCCCGCCGCCTCGCGCTCGAAGATCAGCAAGGATTCGCCGGCCTCGCCGACCGTGATCGATCCGGTCATCAGCGCAGGGCTCGAATGGCGGAGCGCGATCAGCCGCCGGGTGAGGTTGAGCAGCGACTGCGGATCGGCCTCCTGCCGGTCGACGGCAAGCAGGGCATGATCGGGCCCGGTCGGCAGCCATGGCTGCCCCTTGCTGAAGCCGAGCGCCGGTGCGTCGGCGGACCACGGCATCGGCGTGCGCGCGCCGTCGCGGCTGAGCGTCAGCGGCCAGTTGGCGATCGCTTCGGGATCGCGAAGATGCTCGAAGCCGATCTCGACCTGGGTGAGCCCCAGTTCCTCGCCATAATACAGAAAGGCATTGCCGCGCAGCGACAGCAGCAGCAGCATCTTGAGCCGCGCGAAGGCATCGCGATGCTCCGGGGCGACCCAGCGCGAGATCGCCCGCGGCGCGTCGTGATTCTCGAAGGCCCAGCTCGGCCAGCCGATGCCGGGCGCGTGCGGCCAGCCCGCGACCGCGTCACGGACCAGTGCCGGCGTCAGCCGCTCGGCATAGAGGAAGTTGAAGCCATAGGCGCTGTTGAGCCGCGTCTCGCCCTCGGTGAACAGATGCATCTCGGGCTCGGGTGTCGGCCCGCCGACTTCCGCCACCGTGAACCGCCCGCCGAAGCTGTCGGCCAGATGCCGCAGCTTCTCGAGGAAGCGCGGGATGTCGGTATGGCTCTGATTATAGACATGCTGCTGGAAGTCGAACGAGCGCGTGCGCGGCGCGCCGGTGTCGGGTGCCGGAGGATTATCGCGCAGCTCGGGATCGTGCATCGTGAAATTGATCGCGTCGAGCCGGAACCCGTCGACCCCGCGCTCGAGCCAGAAGCGGGCGATCGCCAGCGCCGCATCCTGCACCGCCGGATTGTGGAAGTTGAGATCGGGCTGCTCGCGGAGGAAATTGTGCAGATAATATTGGCCGCGCCGCGCATCCCATGTCCAGGCCGGGCCGCCGAACACCGACTGCCAGTTGTTGGGCGGGCTGCCGTCGGGCTTCGCATCGGCCCAGACATACCAGTCAGCCTTGGCATTGCTCCGGCTCCCGCGGCTTTCCTGGAACCACGGATGCTGGTCCGAGCTGTGCGAATAGACCTGATCGATGATCAGCCGCAGCCCGAGCTGGTGCGCACGGGCGACCAGCGCGTCGAAATCGGCGAGCGTGCCGAAGATCGGATCGACGTCGCAGAAATCGGCGATGTCATAGCCGAAATCGCGCATCGGCGAGGTGAAGAAGGGCGACAGCCACACCGCGTCGACACCGAGCGACGCGACATGATCGAGATGCGCCGTGATCCCGGCGAGATCGCCGACGCCGTCCCCGTTCGAATCGGCGAAGCTGCGCGGATAGATCTGGTAGATCACCGATCCGCGCCACCATTCGTGGGTGTCCGCTTCGGGTTGCTGGGCAAGCATTTCGTTCATTGCGGCTTTCCGGCGGCGCAGACGGCATAGCCGAACGCGGGTAAGGTGAGCGTGACGCTGCCGGGCGCGGCAGCGGCGGCGGGGCACGCTCCGGCGAGCGTCGTAAATACGGTGGAGCCTGATTCGACGGCGATGTTACCGGTCCAGGGTTGCGCGCTCGAATTGAACGCGACCAGCACTTCCCGGCCGTCGTTCGGATCGAAGCGCGAGACTGCGAACAGCCCCGGCTTGTCGCTCGCGAAGCGAAGCTGCTGGCGGCCGCGGGTCAGCGCGGGCGTCGCGCGGCGAAGCTTCGCCAGCGTGGCGATCTCGCGGAACAGCGGGTGGCTGGTCTCGAAGCTGGCCGTCGCGTTGGTCCGCGTCGTGCCGAGCAACTGGTTGTCGTTGTAGACCGCGACCTTGCTCGCGAACATGTCCTCGCGGGCATTCTGGTCGTCGCCGTCGCCGACGAATCCCTGCTCGTCGCCCGAATAGATCGTCGGGACGCCGCGCAGCAGCAACAGCATCGCATGCGCGAGCCGGTCACGCGCGAGCAGTTCCTCCGCGCTCGCCTGCGGATTGGCCCTACGGATGAAGAAAGCGGCGCGGCCCTGATCGTGGTTGCCGAGGAAGGTCGGCAGCTGCCGCGCTCTCGCCTCGCCGCCTTCGTAGAGCGGATCGGCGGCGAACACCGTGGCGAGCCGGTCGGTCCCCGCCTCGCCCGCGCTCACCGCATTGACGGCGCGGGCAAAGGCGAAGTCGAGCACCGCCGGCAGCCGGTCGACGCGCGTGTGCCGTGCCAGTGCCGAGGTGTCCGGATCGGCGACCTCGCCGAAGATGTGGAAGTTGGGGATGCCCTTCGCCTTGGCCCGTGCCAGCATCGCGGGCACGAAGGCCTGCCAGAACTCCGGATTGACGTGCCGTGCCGTATCGATCCGGAACCCGTCGATCCCGAAGCGGTCGATCCAGCCCCCGAAGATTGCGATCATCCCCTCGATCACCCGCGGGCTCTCGGTCATGACATCGTCGAGCCCGACGAAATCGCCCATCGTCGAGCTCTCGCCGGCGAAAGTCGAGTTGCCGCGATTATGGTAATAGATCGGATCGTTGAGCCAGGCCGGGACCTTCGCGTCCTTCTCGGCCGCAGGAACGAACGGCGTGTACGCATAATCGGGCCGCGTCAGCCGTGCGAAATTCTCCGCCGTCTGCACCTGATCGCCCGCGAAGCCGGAATTGATCGCCGCGCCCTTCACGCCGCTTTTGCGCCCGTACGGATAATCGGCGCGGCTGCGATAGGCGCAGTCGCCGCATTCGCGATACTGGATCACGTCGGCGGTGTGGTTGACGATGATGTCCATATAGACCTTGATCCCACGGGCATGCGCCGCGTCGACCAGGGCCTTGAAGTCGGCATCGGTGCCGAGATGTGGGTCCACCCGGGTGAAGTCGGTCACCCAATAGCCGTGATAGCCGGCGGACTCCTGTCCCTTCGGCCCCTGCACCGGCTTGTTCCTGAAGATCGGCCCGACCCAGATCGCCGTAGCGCCGAGCGCCTCGACATAATCGAGCCGCCGGATCAGTCCCTTTAGGTCGCCGCCATGATAAAAGCCCTTGGCAGTCGGATCGAAGCCGGTGACGAGCCGGTCGCCCTTCAGTCCGCCGCGGTCGTTGGCGGTGTCGCCATTCTCGAACCGGTCGGGCAGCAGGAAATAGAGGATTTCGTCCTCGGGCAGACGATCGCGATAGCTCTGCGCCGTCGCGGGCGCGGCAAGCAGCGACAGCAAAGCGGCGACGGCGGCGAGTTTCATGCGGCGATCTCCTCGGGCGCGGCGCAATGCTGGCGGACGAAAGCGGCATGATCGGGCATCTGCGCGACTTCGCGCGCCGTCAGCTTCGCCAGCAGTTCGAGATATTCGGCGAGCTGCGCACGGTCCGGCTGATCCGCGAGCGGGTGATAGCCTCCCGCTGCGATGTCTTGCCCCGCGAGCACCTGCAGCCACGCGACTTCGCTGAACAGGTCGCCCTCCTCGTGGAAGATCTGCCCCGAGGCACGCCACAGCGCGATCTTGTGCGCGAGTTCCTCCGGCAGCGGCGTATCGCGCCGCCCGCGCCAGAACGGCTCGTCGCGGTCGTTCGCCCAGTAATGCAGGATCAGGAAATCGCGGATTCGGTCGATCTCGCGATCGGTCTGCCGGTTATATTCGGCACGCTGCGCGTCGCTGATCCGCCGCCCCGGCAGCAGCTTGAGGATCCGCTCGATCGCCGACTGGATCAGATGGATGCTCGTCGATTCGAGCGGTTCGAGAAAGCCGCTCGCCAGCCCGACCGCGATGACGTTCGCCTGCCAGAATGCGCGCCTTTTGCCCGCGGTGAAGCGCAGCGCCCGTGGCTCGCCCAGCGCGGGTTCGTCCAGATTGACGAGCAACTGCGCCGCCGCTTCGTCGTCGGACAGCGCATCGCTCGCATAGACGATGCCGTTGCCGGTGCGATGTTGCAGCGGAATCCGCCACTGCCACCCCGCCTGATGCGCCGTAGCACGCGTATATGGCGTGAAATCGTGTGCCCGCCCGCTCGGCACGGCTAGCGCCCGGTCGCAGGGCAGCCAATGCGACCAATCCTCGTAGCCGATCCCAAGCGCTTCGCCGATCAGCAATGCCCGAAAGCCGGTACAATCGATGAACAGGTCGCCGGCAATCGCACTTGCGTCGTCCAGAGCAACTCCATCCGTTCGCCCTGAGCTTGTCGAAGGGCGGCCGTCCGCAAGCGGGACGCTCGTGGAGAGCCGGGCTTCGACAGGCTCAGCCCGAACGGGCGAGGAGTGGGCCAAATTATCACTTTTCCGTTCAAGCCGCAGGGCAGTCACATCGCCGCTTTCGCCGTCACGCTCCACCGCGACGATCCGGCCTTCGTGGCGTACGACGCCACGCGCCTCGGCATAGTCGCGCAGGAACCGTGCATAGAGACCCGCGTCGAAGTGAAACGCATAGGGCATTTCCGGCAGCATCTGCGCGGTGCGCGCCGGGCCGCGCTGCATCCGGTTGGCCAAGGCCGCGGCATTGTTGAGCGAGTAAGCGGCCAAGGGCGCGGCAACGCCCGCGGCCATGCCGCGCAACCAGCTATGCTGGAAGGCGACCCCGCCATTGGCCCGCCCGACCTCGCCGAACGCATGCATGTAGCGCCCGCTTTTGGTCCAGCCGACGAATTCGATCCCGAGCTTGAAGGTCGCCTGCGTGGCGGCGGCGAATACGTTCTCGTCGATCCCGAGCGCGGCATTGAACATCCGGATCTGCGGGATCGTCGCCTCGCCGACGCCGACGGTGCCGATCTCCTCGGATTCGACCAAGGTCACGCTGAAGCCCGCACCCAGAAACCGGGCGAGCGCCGCGGCGGTCATCCAGCCGGCGGTGCCGCCGCCTGCCACGACGATGCGATAAGGATGTCCGGACGCCACTTTACGCTTTCCCGAGAATTGCGGCCCGGACTTCACGACGCGAAGGCCGGGCCGCATCCATGCGTCAGAACTTGTAGGTGATGCCGAGATAGTAATCGCGGCCGTAGCGCTGATATTCGCGCACCAGCCGGGTGTCGCCGGCCTCGGTGGTGATGAACGGCGCGTCGGTAAGGTTCTTCGCCTGGGCGAGGATCGACAGCCCGGTCAGTGGCCCGCTCTGGAACTCGTAGCCGATCTGCGCATCGAGCACGCCTTCGGCCTTGCCGGTCCGGAATTCGGGATTGGCGGAGAGACCCGCCAGCTCCGCGAGGAAGCTGTCGCGCCAGCGATAGGTGGCGCGCGCCTGGAAGCCGTTCTTCTCGAAATAGGCCGTGCCCGATCCGATCCATTTCGACTGGCCGGGCAGGGTCACCGGCTGGGTCGGGTTGCTGCCATAGATCACCCGGCTGTCGACATAGCTGCCGCTCGCGAAGATGCCGAACCCGTCGAGCGACGAACTGAACACCGAGAAGGGGAGCGATGCCGTCGCCTCGACCCCGAGGATTTCGCCGCGGCCGGTGTTCGCCGGCGTCTTGACCAGTCCGAACTGCGCGTTCTGCGCCACGACGATCGCCCGCTGCGGGGCGGGCAGTGCCGGAAGCAGCGCCGAGAAATCGTAGAGCACGCTGTTGTTCGGATCGACGAAGTCGGTGAGGTTCTTGAAGAAGCCGGTCAGCGCGACATAGCCGCCGGCGCCGAAATATTTCTCGAACGACACGTCGATGTTGGTCGACTGGTACGGCTTCAATGCGAAATTGCCGCCGTTCGAGCTGAACGGGCTGTTCTGCGGCAGGCTGCCGGTGCCGATCTTGGCGAAATCGATCGTCACCGCCTGGGTGATGCGCTCCTGATCGAGGCGCGGACGCACCATGGTCTGCGCGGCGCCGAGCTTGATGAAGAAGCCGTCCTCCAGCTCGACGCTGAACGTCGCCGAGGGCAGGAAGTTCGTATAGCTGGTCTCGTCCGCCACCGGCGACGTGGTGACAACCCCTCCCTGCAGCGCCGCGATCGCACCCGACGAGCTCTGCTTCGTGTGCACCACCTGCAGGCCGAGCGAACCCTTGAGCGCCTTGCCGCCGACCGTGCCGTCGATCCCCAGCCGGGCATAGCCGGTCAGCACCTTCTCGGTGATGACATTGTCGCGCACCAGCGAGTCCGGGCGATTGTCGAACACCGAATTGAGCAGGCCATAGACCTTGAGCGGATCATAGGTCAGCATCTTCGGCACGCCGAGATAGTCGAGCGAGACCTGCTCATCGAGCAAGGCGTCGCTCGGCACCGCGAAGCTGGTGGGGGTACCGCTGGCGACGGTGCAATTGCTGCCCCCGCCGGGCGGGCAGAGGAAATAGGACGTGTAGCGGCTCTGCTTTTCGCGCCGGCTGTAATTGGCGCCGACTTCCCAGCCCTTGAAGATGCTGCCGCCGAACTCGCCCTTGAACGCGGCGCGCAGCGACTTGAGGTCGTCGGTGAAGTCCGGGCGATTGAGGAAGCCGGCCTGTACGACGGTCTGGGTGCCGTTGAAGCCCCAGCCGCGGGGGTCGGTCAGGCTGATGATGCCGGTATTCGTATAGTCGAGCGTCGGCACGATGTCGTAGGTGCCGTCGCTGTTCTGCGAGATATGGATCGTATCCTTGGCGCCCGACTGGTTGTAGCCGGTGCCCGAATAGGTCTCGAGCAGGAAGTCGGTGCGCGTCGCGCGGCTCCAGCTCGCGTCGACGACGAAATGCACCGAGTCACTGACCCGCAGATCGTTGTTCCAGCCGAGCGAGATGTTGTCGGCGGTGCGGCGGTTATAATCGTTGCGCTGGACCCCGACGACGTTGGTCAGGGTCGCTTCGGTGACGAGACCGTTCTCGACGGTATAGCCCGGCTGGATGACTGCATTGGAGCCCCAGGTCGGCGCGACCGGGAATTCGATGCCGCGCAGTCGCTGGGTCTCCTTGAAGTTCGAATACAGCGCGTCGAAGGTCGAGTGGAAATTCTCGCTCGGCTCCCACTCTACCGTGGCGACGCCGCCATAGCGCTTGAGCACGTTCGACTGGACGTACGGCTTCGCGCCGCCGAGGAAATGATTCCCACCGGCCGCCGGCTCGGCCGGGAAGCCCCAGGCGGCATAGCGCTCGATCTGGGTCGGCGTGCTCTGCGCCGAAAGACCGATGGCGATGCCGAGCGTGTCACCGGCGAACCGGTCGACGAAGGTCGCCGAGGCGCGATAGCCGTAACGGCTGCCGTCCGGATTGAGCTTGTCCTTCTCGTTCATCTGGCCGCGCGCGGAGAGAACGATCGCACGTGGCGAATTCAGCGGACGCAGCATGCGCAGGTCGACCGTACCGGCGATGCCCGCCGCGATCAGCGAAGCGTCCGCCGATTTGTAGACATTGACGTTCTTGAAGAATTCCGAGGGATATTGGTCGAATTCGACGCCGCGATTGTCGCCGACGGTGACCTGCTCGCGGCCGTTGAGAAGCGTCGTTGAGAAATCGGGGCCGAGGCCCCGGATCGACAGGCGCTGGTCGCGGCCCTCGAGGCGTTGCGCCGTCACGCCCGGCAAGCGCGCCAGCGAGTCCGCGATCGACACGTCGGGCAGCTTGCCGACATCCTCCGCCGAGATCGAATCGACGATCAGCGCCTCGTTGCGCTTGATGTTCGCCGACGACGTGAGCGACGCGCGAATGCCGGTTACGACGATGGTCTCGCCCTCAGCCTCTTCGCCCTGGGCAGAATCGGCGGAGGCATCCTGCGCCATCGCCGGCGCGGCGAACGCAGTGAGCGCGAGCGCCGCTGCAACTGCCCGGCTGCTTGCCCCAAGCGCCGCACGGCCACGAATTTTGCTGATCAAAGTCCTTCTCCCCTAATCCATGCGGTCTCCCGGCTCTCGCGGCCGGTTCGTTTCGAATGCGCAACTTGTCGGGGGCACAGATGCTGGCCCGCCGTCGCTGCGCACTTCTTCCGAAACGCATGCCGTCGGCCAGTCCGCCACATACGTATTCAATGGCGATGCTAGGGCGGCGTGGCCCTTCTGCATCACCTGTGGCGTTGACGCGGCAGGCGATCTGCGCTGTCTGCATATTATGCGAAACGGCGGGCACGGCCGTGCGCAGGGAAGGAAGCCGGGGCATGCAACGCAAGCCGACATCGTTCGACATCGCTCAACTCGCCGGGGTTTCGCAGCCCACGGTCTCCCGCGCCTTGCGCGGCGAGCTGGGCGTCAATCCCGCCACGCGGCTGCGCATCGAATCGATTGCGCGGCAGCTCAACTACCGCGTCGACAAGGCTGCCTCGAATCTGCGCACGCGCCACTCGCAGACCTTGGCGCTGCTGTTCTTCGAGGACCCGACCGCCGACGATTCGCTGATCAATCCCTTCTTCCATTCGATGCTCGGCTCGATCATCCGCGCCTGCGCCGAGCACGACCATGATCTGCTGATCAGCTTCCAGCAGCTGTCGAGCGACTGGCACGTGGATTACGAGGATTCACGCAAGGCCGACGGGATCATCCTGCTCGGCTATGGCGATTACGAGCTGTATCGCTCCCGATTGCGCGCGCTCGAGGATGCGGGGACGCATTTCGTCCGCTGGGGCTCGGTCCAGTCCGAAGCCTCGGGGCTGACGGTGGGTTGCGACAATCGCGGCGGCGGCAGCGACGCCACGCAGCACCTGCTCTCGCTCGGCCGCCGCAACATCGCGTTTCTGGGCAGCGCGTCGTCGCATTATCCCGAGTTTCACGATCGCTATCGCGGCCATGTCGCGGCGCTCAAGCAAGGCGGCGTGCTCCCGCGGCCGAAGCTGCAGTTCGACGCGATCACCACCGAGGAATCGGGCGCCGCCGCCGCGAACGCGCTGCTCGCCAGCGGCGAGAAATTCGACGCGATCCTCGCCGCGAGCGACCTGATCGCGATTGGTGCGATGCGCGCGCTGGCAGCCGCTGGACTGAACGTGCCCGAGGACGTGGCAGTGGTCGGCTTCGACGACATCCCCGCCGCCAGCCTCGCCAGCCCGCCGCTCACCACCGTGATGCAGGACCCGCGGCTTGCCGGACGCAAACTGGTCGAAACGCTGATCGGCCGCATCCGCGAACAGCCGGTCGGCTCGGCACTGCTGCCGACGAAACTGGTGGTGCGCAAGTCGTGCGGCGCGGCAACCTGAATTGGAATGCCACCCTCTTGATCCTCCCCCGCCAGGGGGAGGTGGCGCCGAAAGGCGACGGAGGGGGAGGACTCACTGCATCAGGTGATTCCTCCCCCTCCGTCAGGCTGCGCCTGACACCTCCCCCTAGCGGGGGAGGATAGATTTGCCTTCCCATCGTTCGGAGCCCCAGAATGACCGAAAAGCCGCGACAGTCTTTCGCCGGCCTGTGGAACATCAGCTTCGGCTTTTTCGGTATCCAGATCGGTTTCGCGCTGCAGAACGCCAATATGAGCCGGATCTTCCAGACCTTCGGCGCGAAGATCGACGATCTGTCCTGGCTGTGGGTTGCCGCGCCGCTCACCGGTTTGCTCGTCCAGCCGGTGATCGGGCATCTGAGCGATCGCACCTGGCTCGGCCGGCTCGGCCGCCGGCGGCCCTATTTCTGCGCCGGCGCGCTGCTCGCTTCATTGTCGCTGTTCACGATGCCGCTCGCGCCGGCCCTCCTGTTCGCCGCGGTGATGCTGTGGGTGCTCGACGCGTCGCTCAACATCTCGATGGAGCCGTTCCGCGCCTTCGTCGGCGACATGCTCCGCAAGGACCAGCACGCCGCCGGCTATGCCGTGCAGACCGCGTTCATCGGCGCCGGTGCCGTGGTCGGATCGATCTTCCCCTGGGCGCTCGAACAGCTCGGCGTCTCCAATCTCGCAGGTGAAGGCGGCATCCCGGACACCGTCCGCTATGCCTTCTGGTTCGGCGGCGCGGCCCTGTTCCTGTCGGTGCTGTGGACGGTGGTGACGACGCGCGAATATGCGCCTGACGCCATGGCGGCGTTCCACACCGCCGAACCGGCGAGCGAAGCGGCTCCGGCTCTAGCCACTCGCAGCTTCGCCGGCAGTCTCGTCTGGCTCGTCGCCGGCGCGATCGTGATCTGGGCGGTCGGCCAGCTCAGCCTCGAAAAGGAAGTCTATCTGCTCGGCGCGCTGCTGGTCGGCTACGGCCTCGCCAGCGCCGCGGCGATCGCGCTCGCCCGTGCCGGTTCGCCCGCCAATATGCTCAGCAGCATCGTCGGCGACTTTTCGGGGATGCCGCTGCTGATGAAGCGGCTCGCCGTCGCGCAATTCTTCAGCTGGTCGGCCCTGTTCATCATGTGGATCAACACCACGCCGATCGTCGCGCACCATTTCTACGGCGCACCCGATGCCGCGAGCCCGCGCTACCAGGAAGGCGCCAGCTGGGTCGACGTGCTGTTCGCCACCTATAACGGCGTCGCGGCAGTGGCGGCGCTGACGCTCTTGCCGTTGCTCGCCGGCCGGATCGGACAGGCCCGGACGCACATCGTCGGGCTGCTATGCGGTGCGGCCGGCTATGCGAGCTTCTTCGTCATGCCCGACGCGCGCTGGCTGATCGTCAGTGAAGTCGGCATCGGCATCGCCTGGGCCTCGATCCTTGCAATGCCGTACGCAATCCTCGCCTCGAGCCTCCCCCAGGCCAAGCTCGGCATCTATATGGGGCTGTTCAACGTCTTCGTCGTCGTTCCGCAATTGCTCGTCGCGACGGTGATGGGCTCGATCATGAAGCGCTTCTTCCCCGGCGAGCCGATCTGGACGATGGCGTTCGCCGCCGCGACCTTGCTGCTGGCCGCGGCGGCGATGCTGCGGGTCGAGCGGCTGCTTCTTCACCGTTCGCCCTGAGCTTGTCGAAGGGCGGTTCTTCTTTCTGCCGAGATGAACAAGGAAGGTGCTTCGACAAGTCAGCACGAACCGAGGGTAACTCAATCCCCGCCGAGCAGATCCCCGAGGGGGCCGAGTACCGATCCTTCGCCGCGGCTCTGCCCGCCATAAGGCCGCGCCGCGGCGAGCATCCGCCCGGCCAGCCGCGAGAAAGGCAGCGACTGGATCCAGACATGACCGGGTCCGGTGAGCCGGGCGAAGAACACGCCCTCGCCGCCGAAGATCATGCTCTTGACCCCGCCCGCCGCGACGACGTCGAAATCGACCGTCGAGGTGAAGGCGGCGACGCAGCCGGTGTCGACATGGAGCACTTCGCCGGGCGCCAGCTGGCGCTCGACCACGGTGCCGCCCATCTGGACGAACACCCAGCCGTCGCCGTCGAGCTTCTGCATGATGAAGCCCTCGCCGCCGAACAGCCCGGTCATCATCTTGCGCTGGAAGGCGATCCCGATCGACACCCCGCGCGCCGCGGCGAGGAAGGCGTCCTTCTGGCAGATCAATTGTCCGCCATAATCGGCGAGCCGCAGCGGCAGGATCGCGCCCGGTATCGGCGCGGCGAAGGCAACCCGCGCCTTGCCGCTGCCCTGATGGGTGAACACGGTGGTGAACAGGCTCTCGCCGGTGACCAGCCTTTTGCCGGCACCGAGCAGCTTGCCCATGAACCCGCCGCCCTGGCTCCCCGAGCCGTCGCCGAACACGGTGGTCATCTCGACGTGCGCGTCCTTCCACACCATCGCGCCCGCTTCGGCGACGGCGCTCTCGCCGGGATCGAGCTCGATCTCGACGAACTGGAGCTCCTGCCCCTTGATCTCGAAGTCGATATCGTCGGCGACGCTTGCCGAGCGATGATGCTGCCACGGACTCTGGGCCATCTGTCTTCCCCCCTCATTTGCCGGTGCTCCCGGCGAGACTATTCCGCCGCCTGGACCTGCGGCCCGAAATCGAGCTCGGCCTGTGCCACCCGCCAGAAGCTGCGGCGGTGGTGCGGCGTCGGCCCCAGCGTACGCAGCGCCTCCTGATGCACCTTGGCCGAATAGCCCTTGTTCGACTTCCAGCCATAGCCGGGATGCGCCGCGTCGAGTTCTTCCATCATGCAGTCGCGCTTGTGCTTGGCGACGATCGAGGCCGCGGCGATCGACAGGCACAACGCATCGCCGCCGACTACGGCGTGGCTCTGATGCTCCCAATCCGGGCAGCGATTGCCGTCGACCAGCACGAATGCGGGCGCGAAACCCAGGGCATCGACCGCGCGGGACATTGCCAGCATCGACGCCCAGAAGATGTTGAGCGTGTCGATCTCCTCGACGCTCGCGATGCCCACGCCGACCTTGGCGCATTTGAGCAATTCTTCGCACAGGCGCTCGCGCTTCGCGGCAGTCAGCACCTTCGAGTCGTCGATCCCCTCTGGAATGCATTTCGGATCGAGCACCACCGCCGCAGCGACCACCGGACCGGCGAGCGGCCCGCGGCCGGCCTCGTCCACGCCGGCAACAGGCCCCTTGTGCAGCCTTTTGTATTTCCGCTCGAACTTGAGGTCAGGCATCGTCGAGCCGCCATGGCGGAAAGCGGCGCATCTCGCCAGCCTGATAGAGACGAATCGAATTGCCCGCCGGATCGCGCAGCCGCGCCTCGCGCCAGCCCCATTGCTCGTCCTTCGGCTCCTGTTCGAACGTCACGCCCTGCTGCTGGAGATAGGCGACGGTCACGTCGAGATCGCCGCATTCGAAATACACCACCGGCGCGGTGTAGCTCTTGTCTGTAGCGACCGAGAAAGTCGCACCGCCCTCCGTCTCGAACCGCGCATAACGCGGGGAAGCCCGCACCACCTGGCGCAACCCGAGCAGCCGGTAGAAGCGCTCGCTGGCGGCGAGATCCTCGGCGGGTACCGTCACCTGGTTCAGCATCGGCTCGAAGAAGCTCATGTTGAGATCGAGCCGCACTGCCTGCTGCCCCATCGGGCCATGGCCGCGGCCGAGCCCCGGCGCCTCGCGCATCGCGATCCGCACGAAACGCCGCCCGCGCGCCACTGCCTCGGGCAGATCCCATTCCTGCGCCAGCCCGCACGCGATCGCCGAAGAGAGGGTGCAGCCCGTGCCGTGCGTCGCTGCGGTGTCGATGCGCGGATCGCTCCATTCGATCTCCGGCGGATCCTCCGGATTGGCCGAATACAGCCGGTCGACCACCTGCGCCTCGTCGCCATGCCCGCCCTTGACCAGCACCGCGCAGTCATGTGCCTTCACCAACGCCGCCGGGTTGCCGCCGAGGGCGGCGAGTTCGGGCAGATTGGGAGTGACCACCGTCGCCCGTGCCATCAGCCGTTCGAACGCCGCGATCGTCGCGTCGTCGGCGAGGGTGGCGCCGCTGGTCGCGACCATCACGGGATCGAACACCACCGGCACGCCGGGCAGTTCGGCGAGCTTCTCCGCCACCGCGAGCGCGGTCCGCGCCGGGCCGATCATCCCGATCTTGATGGCATCCACGCCGAGATCGCGCACGACTGCATCGATCTGCGCGAGCACCATGTCGGTGGGCACCGGATGCACGCCGCTGACGCCGAGCGTGTTCTGCGCGGTGATCGCCGTGATCGCGGTCATGGCGTGGCCGCCGAGCATCGTCACGGTCTTGATGTCGGCCTGGATCCCCGCGCCGCCGCCCGAGTCCGAACCGGCAATGATCAGGATACGCGGAGCCACGACTCTATCCTTTGAACTTGCGCTCTTCCGACGCGGGATGCCGTTCGAGCGCTTTACCAGTTCGCGTCGGCCGGTCCATCAGTTCGCCGCCGCAATTGGGGCACCGATCGTCGAGCGCATCCGCACAGGCGGCGCAGAAGGTGCATTCGAACGAGCAGATGAAGGCACCTGGATCGTCCGCCGGAAGATCGGCGCCGCAGCGCT
This sequence comes from Sphingomonas psychrotolerans, assembly GCA_032334595.1. GTDB lineage: Bacteria > Pseudomonadota > Alphaproteobacteria > Sphingomonadales > Sphingomonadaceae > Sphingomonas > Sphingomonas psychrotolerans_A. The sequence continues at coordinate 55,770 of JALMLT010000004.1, forward strand.
CGCAATCAGGCCGCATTTCGAGCATCAACGCACCCCCTGCCGTTCGCCCTGAGCTTGTCGAAGCCTGTCCTGAGCGGCGCCGAAGGGGGCGCCGAAGGGGGCGACTTTTCTTTGCACGACACGGAACAGTGCTTCGACAAGCTCAGCACGAACGGCGGCCGGATTGCGCATTTCGAGCATCAGACGGTTCCCTCTTCGCCCTCGTAATAGTCGACATCGTCCGCCGTGCGGAACATGTGCCGGACCGTCCGCGCCCCCCGCGGCCCGGCGATCACGCTGATTTTGCCCGAATCGGGATATTCGCACGTCTCGATGTCGACGAGGTTCGACACCGCCAGATAGCGCATGTCGACCGCGCCGGTATTGACGATCTGGTGCGCAACCTCGGCCCCGCCCGTGGGGCAGGCGATCACGTCCATCGCGCGTATCGGGTGACGCTCGGCCCCGAAACGCAGCTCGCCCTCGCCTTCGAGGATGAAGAACATCTCCTCCTCGCCGTGATGACTGTGGAACGGGCACTGGACCTTGCCGGGCGGAAGCACGGTGAGGTTGTAGCCCAGCTTGCGCGCACCGATCAGGTCGCTGATCGTCGCGCGGCGCGACGTGTAGAGCCCGTTCTCCTCGACATCGTCGAATTCGAGCGAATCGATGTTGATGACGGGGCCGGTCATTTTCCCTCCACCTGAAACCCTTTCCCGTTCGCCCTGAGCTTGTCGAAGCCTGTCCTGAGCGACGCCGCAGGCGGCGTCGAAGGGGGCCGTACTTCTTCTCTCAAGACACAAGAAACGACGGTGCTTCGACAAGCTCAGCACGAACGGGAAAGCGAGTCGTCACGCCGCCGCCTCGCGCACCGCGTCGCAGACGCGGTCGACCACCGCCTCGACCTGCCCGCGATCGTCGCCCTCGGCCATCACCCGGATCACCGGCTCGGTGCCCGAGGCGCGGATCACGAGGCGGCCCCTGCCGTCCAGTTCGGCCTCGGCGCCGGCGATGGCGTCCCTGACCCGCGCATCGTCGAGCGGCTTGCCGCCCTTGAACCGCACATTCTTGAGGATCTGCGGGAGCGGATCGAAACGATGAAGCACTTCGCTCGCGGCCGCGCCGGCGCGGACCAGCTCGGCAAGCACCTGCAGCGATGCCACCAGTCCGTCCCCGGTGGTGGCATAGTCGGAAAGGATGATGTGCCCGCTCTGCTCGCCGCCGACATTATAGCCCGATGCACGCATCTTCTCGAGCACGTAGCGGTCGCCGACGGCGGTGCGCACCATGCCCAGCCCTTGCGCCGCGAGATGCCGTTCGAGCCCCAGATTCGACATCACCGTGGTGACCAGCCCGCCGCCGGCGAGCCGTCCTTGCCGGGCCCAGCCGCCCGCGATCAGCGCCATCAGCTGGTCGCCATCGATCACGCGGCCGGTCTCGTCGACGACGATCAGCCGGTCGGCGTCGCCGTCGAGGGCGATTCCGATCTGCGCGCCCGATGCCACGACGGTCTCGCACAGGGTATCCGGCGCAGTCGAGCCGACTCCGTCATTGATGTTCTTGCCGTTGGGGGTGACGCCGATCGCGATGACCTCGGCGCCGAGTTCCCACAGGGCCGAGGGGGCGACCTGATAGGCGGCGCCATTGGCGCAATCGATCACCACCTTGAGCCCGTCGAGCGTCAGATCCTCTGGAAAAGTGGATTTGGCGGCGTGGATGTAGCGGCCGCGGGCATCCTCGACGCGGCGCGCCCGGCCGATATTCGCCGAGGCGGCGAGCGGCACCTCGCCGTCGATCAGTGCCTCGATCGCCAGTTCGTCCTCGTCCGAGAGCTTGTAGCCATCGGGGCCGAACAATTTGATGCCGTTGTCGGCATAGGGGTTGTGGCTGGCCGAGATCATCACGCCCATGTCGGCGCGCATCGATTGCGTGAGCATCGCCACCGCTGGGGTCGGCATCGGCCCGACCAGCACCACGTCCATGCCGACCGACGTGAACCCCGCGACCATCGCATTTTCGAGCATGTAGCCCGACAGCCTTGTATCCTTCCCGATCACGACACGGTGGCGGTGATCGCCGCGGGCGAAGTGTGCGCCGGCCGCCATTCCGACCTTCATCGCCATCGCCGCGGTCATCGACGAGACATTGGTGGTGCCGCGAATTCCGTCGGTGCCGAAATATTTTCTTGCCATGCCCTGCCTGTTCGCGCCCTTGTGGCGTTTCGTGCCCGCAGAGATAGCGGCGAAAACCACAAAGGGCGAGCATGTCGCAACCTACCCGTATTCTTCTCGCCCTGATTGCCGGGCTGATCGTCGGCGCGCTGTTCGCCGCTTATGCGCCGCAGACGGGCCTTGCGGTTGCCGAATGGGCGCAGCCGATCGGCCAGGCGTGGCTCAACGGCCTGCAGATGACGATCGTGCCGCTGGTCGTCGCGCTGCTGATCACCGGCGTCACCGCCACTGCGGAAGCGGCACAGGCGGGGCGCCTCGCCGGCCGGGCGATCGCGCTCTACGTCACGGTGCTGTTCCTCTCCGCCGCCGCCGCGGCGATACTGACTCCCTTGTTCCTCCAGATCGCGCCGCTGCCGCAGGAATCGGCGGCCAGCCTGCGCGCCGCGATGGCGGGAGCGGAAAAGATCGGCCCGGTGCCGCCGCTCGGCGAGTTCCTCGCCGCGATCATCCCCGCCAACATCGTCAAGGCCGCGGCGGAGAACGCGTTCCTCTCGCTGATCATCTTCTCGCTGGTCTTCGCCTTCGCGATCACCCGTGTTGGCGAGGAGGCACGCACGATGCTGACGCGCTTCTTCATTGCGATCCGCGACGTGATGCTCGTGGTGATCGACTGGGTGTTGTGGATCGGCCCGATCGGCGTGTTCGCGCTCGCCCTCGTCGTCGGCGCCAAGGCGGGAACCGGCGCGTTCGGCGCGCTGATCCACTATATCCTGGTAGTGGCCGGCGTCGGGCTCGTCGTGACCCTGTTCGCCTATCCGGTCGCGATCATCGGCGGGCGCGTGGGCTTCGGCCGCTATCTCCGCGCGGCGACGCCGAGCCAGGCCGTGGCGATCAGCACCCAATCCTCGCTCGCCACTTTGCCGGTGATGATCGAAGGGGCGAGCGGGCTCGGTGTTCCGGTCGCCGTCTCCGGCGTCACCATGCCGCTCGCAGTGGCGATCTTCCGCGCCACCGGTCCCGCGATGAATTTCGCGGTGGCGATCTATGTCGCCGAATGGTTCGGCGTTCCGCTTAGCCCTGCCACACTGGCGGTGGGCACGATCGTCGCGACTCTGACCTCGCTCGGCTCGGTCAGTCTGCCCGGCACGGTGAGCTATGTCAGCGCCATCGCGCCGGTCGCGTCGACGATCGGCGCGCCGGTGGCGCCGCTGGGCCTGCTCGTGGCGGTCGAGACCATCCCCGACATCATGCGGACGGTCGGCAACGTCACCTGGGACCTCGCCACGACGATCTGGCTATCCCGCCGCGCCGGCGACGTCCCCCGCGACGAGGCCGACGCGATGCTCGAGCAGGCGGCTAACTCTTGAGCTCCCCTCCCTGCAAGGGAGGGGCCGGGGGTGGGTGCGCGGCCCGCAGGGTCGCGCCCGACGAGCTGCGCTGAAGGGCTCGCTGCGCTCGCTACCCACCCCTAGCCCCTCCCTTTCAGGGAGGGGAATTGGATCACTTCAGCAGCACCAGCTCCTCGGCCATGCTCGGATGCAGCGCGACGGTGTCGTCGAACGCCTCCTTGGTCAGCCCGGCCTTCACCGCCACCGCCGCCGCCTGGAGGATCTCCGGCGCGTCCGGGCCGATCATGTGGATGCCGACGACGCGGCCGGTCATCCCGTCGCACACCATCTTGTAGAGCGCGCGCTCGTTGCGATTGGCCAGCACGTTCTTCATCGCGCGGAAGTCCGAGGCATAGACCTTGACCGAGCCCAGCTTGTTGCGCGCCTCGCCCTCGGTCATCCCGACACTGGCGATCGGCGGGTGGCTGAACACCGCGCTCGGCACGCAGCTGTAATCGACCGTCCGCGGATTGTTGCCGAACACCGTATCGGCAAAGGCGTGTCCTTCGCGGATCGCGATCGGCGTGAGCTGGATGCGGTTGGTCACGTCGCCGACGGCATAGATGCTGTCGACGCTCGACCGGCTCTGCGCATCGACCTTGACCGCTCCCTTGGCGTCGAGCTCGACGCCGACCTCCTCCAGCCCCAGCCCGCTGGAATTGGGGATCCGGCCGGTGGCGAACAGCACGACGTCGACTTCGACCGGCTCGTGCCCGGTCAGGAATACCTTGAGGCAGCCATTCTCCAGCTTCTCGATCTTCTCGAACTCGGCATGGAAGCGGAAGTCGATCCCCTTTGTCAGCGAGATCTGGAGCAGCCGGTCGCGAACCGAATGATCATAGCCGCGCAGGATCACGTCGGTGCGGTTGACCACCGTTACATGGCTGCCGAACTCGTTGAAGATGCCCGCGAACTCGTTGGCGATATAGCCGCCGCCGGCGATCAGGATACGCCGCGGCAGGCTTTCGAGGTGGAACACCTCGTTCGAGGTGATGCCGTGCTCGTTGCCGGGGAAGTCGGGAATGTGCGGATGCGCGCCGGTGGCGATCAATATGTACTTCGCGGTGACCTTCCTGCCGCTCGCCAGCGTCACCTCGTGCGGGCCCGTCACCGTCGCGCGCTCGAGGAGGATCTCGGCGCCGGCATTGTTCAGCCCCTGGGTATAGAGCCCGTTCAGCCGGTCGACATCGGCGAGGACGTTGTCGCGCAGGGTCGGCCAGTCGAAGCTGCAATCGGGGACGTTCCAGCCGAAGCGTCGCGCATCCTTGAGGTCCTCGGCGAAATGCGCGCCATAGACGAGCAGTTTCTTGGGCACGCAGCCGCGGATCACGCAGGTGCCGCCGACGCGGAATTCCTCGGCAACCGCGACCTTGGCCCCATAGGCAGCCGACACCCGCGCAGCGCGCGTGCCGCCAGACCCCGCGCCGATGACGAAGAGGTCGTAATCATAATCAGCCATGGTCGGTCCTTCTGCCCCGGGTTCGTCCGGCAGATAGGGGTTCGTGCGTTGATTGGAAACGCTTGGGCGGAACCGATCGGGCTGGCGTTATACGCAGCGGATCAAGTCGCATCTTCCGAGGTCCCCCAAAGGCGAGCTTGGGGGCTGGATACAGAGCCCGCCGGCCATGGGTTGCAATGTAGGATTTCGTCTGCTTGGATTCGCCAGCTGGCCGAGGTCCGCAGCTCTTTGAAATCATTGAAGATGCGAAGTCCGGCAGGCGCTGCCGATAGTGTAAAGCTGGTGTCAACTTTCGAGTCGCGGTGCACCTGAATCGCGGTGAGCCCTACCGCTTGCGGACGAACTCCGCCCGCAGCACCAGCCCCTTGATGCCTTCATATTTGCAGTCGATCTCCTGCGCGTCCCCGGTCAGGCGGATCGACTTGATCAAGGTGCCGCGCTTGAGCGTCTGGCCGGCGCCCTTGACGGTCAGGTCCTTGATCAAGGTAACCTGGTCGCCGTCCTGCAGCAGATTGCCGACCGAATCGCGCACCTCGACCGCATCGGCCGCCGTCTTCGCCGCAGCCTCGGCGGCGGGGATCCACTCCCCGCTCGCCTCGTCATAGACATAGTCGTCGTCGCCCATCAGCCGAACGCCCGCTGGATCAGATCGCTCGTCGAGGCGTCGAAGTCGCCGCCCTGATCGGCCGCACGGGCCATCTCCTTGCCGAGCTCGACGCCGAACTGGTCGAACGGATTGATCCCGAGCAGCACCGCGTTGACGAAGGTCCGCTGCTCGTAGAACGCCAGCAATGCACCCAGCGTCCGCGGATCGAGCGCGTTCAGCAACAGCGTCGAGGAAGGCCGGTCGCCGGGATAGGCGCGCGCGAGATCCTGATGATCCTTGCCTGCCATTAACGCCGCACCTTGCGCGAACATGTTGAGCAGCAGCTGGCGATGATGCGCCTCGTCCTGTGCGTCGCCGGCCTCGATCACCCCGACGAACTCGACCGGAACCAGCCGGGTACCCTGATGGAGCAGCTGGAACACCGCGTGCTGGGCATCGGTGCCGACCCCGCCCCAGGTGATCGGCGCGGTCTGCCAAGTGACCGGCTCGCCCTCGGCAGTGACGCGCTTGCCGTTCGACTCCATCTCGAGCTGCTGGAGGTAGCTCGGCAGCAGCCGCAGTCTTTCGTCATAGGCGAAGGTCGCGCGCGTCTCGCAGCCGCGGGCCTGCGCGTAATAGAGGTCGGCGAACGCCGCGAGCGCGGGCGCGTTCCTGTCGAGCGGCGTCAGGCGGAAATGGCGGTCCATCTCGGCCGCGCCCTCGAGCATTTCCTCGAACGCTTCCCAGCCGAGCGCCAGCGCCGCCGGAAAGCCGATCGATGACCAGAGCGAATAACGCCCGCCGACACTCTCTGCGAACGGCAGCACGCGGGTCTCGTCGATCCCCCATTCGACTGCCTTTTCAGGCGCCGCGGTGAGCGCGATCACGCGGCCATAGGGATCCTCGACTCCGTTGCCCGCCAGCCAGGCGAGCGCACTTTCGGCATTGAGCATGGTCTCGGTGGTGGTGAAGGTCTTGGACGCCACCGCGATCAACGTCGCCTGCGGATCGAAGCGGTCGAGCGCTTCCTCGAGCGCTGCGCCGTCGACGTTGGACACCACTGCCACGTCGTAGCGATCGGCATCGCGGCCCAATGCGTCGACGAGCAGGTCGGGGCCCAGCGCCGATCCGCCGATGCCGATATGCAGGATGTGGCGGATCGGCCCGAGCGCCTCGGCCTCGATCGCGTCGATCAATGCGCGCATCCGCGCATGGAAGCCGCGCGCCCGCGCCACGCTCTCGGGTGCCCCCTCGCCGCGCTCGGCCGTGTGCTCGGCGGCACGCCCCTCGGTGACGTTGATCGCCTCGCCGGCAAACAGCGCGTCGCGCTTTGCCGCGAGCCCCATGGATCCGGCCAGTGCCACAAAGGCCTGCACCGTCTCGGACGTCAGGTGCGTCTTCGACCAGTCGAAATGGATTCCCGCCACGTCGAGCGACAGCGCCGTCAGCCGCGCCGGGTCGGCGTCGAACAATTGCTTGAGCGGGGCAGGCTTGAGGGCTTGAATCGTCGACCAGTCGGGCAATGCCATGTTCATCTCCTTGAACGCAGGCTGCCCCTATCGTCCCGCAACCTGCGCTTCCAGCGCTATTCAGCCGCTTGACCTACCCGCCCAGCCCAAGCAGAGCACAGTCCATGGAAAACGCGCCCTCCGCAGAGCCCGAAAAGTCCGCCGACGCCGCCAAGCCCTACTCGGTGGGCACGGCGACGGACAAGCCCAAGTCCGAATGGCGCGATCTCGCGTCGTTCCTCGTCAAGCTGGCGCTGATCGTGTTCGTGGTGCGCAGCTTCATCTTCTCGCCTTTCTCGATCCCCAGCGAATCGATGCTGCCGCGGCTGCTGATCGGCGACTATCTGTTCATCACCAAGTGGAATTACGGCTATTCGAAGCATTCGCTGCCATGGAGCCTGCCGCTGATTCCGGGCCGGATCTTCCCGGGCACGCCCGAGCGCGGCGACGTGGTGGTGTTCAAGGCGCCGCCGGGCAACGACACCGACTGGATCAAGCGCGTGATCGGCCTGCCGGGCGACACCGTGCAGATGGTCGGCGGCCAGCTGATCCTCAACGGCAAGCCGATCCCCAAGGATCGCATCGCCCAGTTCGTGCTGCCGATCTCGCCCAATTTCGAGCGCTGCCAGCCGCAGTTCCAGAATGTCGACGCGCAGGGCAATCAGGTCTGCAGCATCCCGCGGTTCCGCGAGACCCTGCCCAACGGCAAGACCTATGACGTGCTCGATCAGGGCACCTATCCCAAGGACAATACCGGCATCTACACCGTTCCCGCCGGCCATGTCTTCCTGATGGGCGACAATCGCGACAATTCGACCGACAGCCGCTTCAGCCACGAGGATGGCGGCATCGAGTTCGTCCCGCTCGAGAATATCGAGGGCAAGGCCGTGGTCAGCTTCTGGTCGACCGACGGCAGCGCCAACTGGTTCCTGCCCTGGACGTGGTTCACCGCTGCGCGCTGGAGCCGGATCGGAGAAGGCTTCTGACCGCCCCCGCGCTGGGGGGATGGATCGCTGAGACTTTCGGCCGCAAGCCCGCGGACCTCGCCGCCTATCAGCGCGCGCTGACGCATGGCAGCCAGGCCGCCGCCAATTACGAGCGGATGGAGTTTCTCGGCGACCGGGTGCTCGGCCTTGTCATCGCCGAATGGCTGTTCGAGCGCTTCGCCGACGAGCCCGAGGGTGCCCTTTCCCGCCGCCTCAACGCGCTGGTGACCGGCCCGGTCTGCGCCGATGTCGCACGCGAAATGGGCGTGGCGCAGCATCTGCGGCTGGGCAAGCAGGCACGCGAGGACGGCGCAGCCGACAGCGACAATGTGCTCGGCGACGTGATGGAGGCGCTGATCGGCGCCTTCTATCTCGAATTCGGACTCGAGCCGGCGCGCGCCTTCATCCGCAAGGCGTGGGCCGAGCGGATCGACCTGCAGGGTCAGGCGCCCAAGCATCCCAAGTCGGCGCTGCAGGAATGGGCCGCCGCCAACAACCGCCGCCCGCCGGAGTACGAGATCGTCGACCGCTCGGGTCCTAACCATAGCCCCCGCTTCACCGTGCGCGTGAGCATCGGCAAGCTCCCCGACGCGACGGGCGAAGGCACCAGCAAGCAGGAAGCGGAGACCGCGGCGGCGAAGGCGTTGCTGGGGAAGCTAACGTCTCGATAGCCCGGGGCTGTCGCCCTTCCGCAGACTGACGCAGGGGCGCGCGAGATCGTCCGGATGGGCCCCGCCCTTCGACAAGCTCATGGCGAACGGCTGGAGAGGACCGACCAGCCCTCCCCGTTCGCGCTGAGCTTGTCGAAGCGCCATCCCTGCCGCAGACTGAAGCAATGGGCTTCTGGGTCTATATCCTCCGCTGTCGCGATGGCGCCTACTACGCCGGCCACACTGAAGACGTAGAAGCGAGAGTAGCCCAACATCAATCCGGCGCTATCAAAGGATTCACTTCCAGTCGGCTGCCCGTGACGCTGGTCTGGTGCGGCGAACTCCCACGCGCGAGGAGGCGATCGCAATGGAGCACCGAATCAAAGGGTGGAGCCGCGCGAAGAAGGAAGCGCTGATCGCCGGCGACTGGCAGCGGCTGTCCTTGCTCGCGCGCAATCGCCAAGACGCGGATCGCCCTTCGACAGGCTCAGGGCGAACGGCTATTGGTGTCCGCGACCGAAATCCCGGTCCCGTTCGCCCTGAGCCTGTCGAAGGGCGCATCCCCGAATCGCGAGAAGAATGACCGAGTCCACCCCCACCCCCCATTGCGGCGTGATCGCCATCGTCGGCGCCCCCAATGCCGGCAAGTCCACCCTCGTCAATGCGCTCGTCGGCCAGAAGGTCGCGATCGTCAGCCCCAAGGCACAGACCACGCGCGCCCGGCTGATGGGCATCGCGATCCACCACGACGCCCAGCTCATCCTCGTCGACACGCCGGGTATCTTCACCCCCGAGCGCCGCCTCGATCGCGCGATGGTCGCCGCCGCGTGGGAGGGCGCCGAGGGCGCCGACCTGATCGCCCTCGTCGTCGATGCCAAGGGCGGGATCGGCCCCAAGGTCCAGCAAGTGATCGAAAGCCTCGCGAACCGTCCCGAGCGCAAGATCCTGATCCTCAACAAGGTCGACGTCGCCGACAAGCCGCGGCTGCTCGGCCACGCCGCGAAGCTCAACGAGGCGCTGCCGTTCGACGAGACCTTTTTCGTCAGTGCCCAGACCGGCGACGGCGTTCCCGAGCTCAAGGCTGCGCTCGCCGCGGCCATGCCGGAGAGCGAATGGCATTTCCCCGAGGATCAGGTCTCCGACGCGACCGAGCGGATGATCGCCGCCGAAGTCACCCGCGAGCAGCTCTATCTCCAGCTCCACGCCGAATTGCCTTATGCCAGCGCGGTCGAGACCGAGAAATATTCGGAGCGGCCCGACGGTTCGGTCGAGATCCATCAGCAGATCCTCGTCGCCCGCGACACCCAGCGCGCGATCGTGCTCGGCAAGGGCGGTGCGCGGATCAAGGAAATCGGTGCGCGCGCCCGCGCCGAATTGTCGCGGATCATGGGGGTGCCGGTGCACCTCTATCTCCACGTCAAGGTCAACCCGAAATGGGAGGAAGACCGCTCGCTCTATCGCGAGATCGGGCTGGATTGGGTGGACTGAGGCCAACGTCGTGGCACCCCCGTTCGCCCTGGGGCGGCCCCCCGTTCGCCCTGAGCCTGTCGAAGGGCGACTTGCCCGGAGCGGCGTGCATGCGGCGCCGCGCCCTTCGACAAGCTCAGGGCGAACGAGTCTGGTGTGCAGTCAACACTTCCTCGACCCAAGCCGGCACCAGCACGCCCGCCGGGCCCATCCGGCTCTCGCCGAACCACAGGCTGCCCTCGGACGGATCGAGGTTGAGCTCCAGCGTCGCCGCGCCGTGATAGCGCGCGTTCCGGACGAAACCGGCGGCAGGATAGACCGCGCCGGAAGTACCGATCGAGACGAACAGATCGGCGCTCGCAAGCGCCTCTTCGATCCGCTCCATCTCATACGGCATCTCGCCGAAGAAGACGATGTCGGGGCGCAGCGCCGCCATGCCGCAATTCGGGCATTCGGTTTCGGGCGGCAGCGCTTCGTCCCATGGCGTCCGGATCCCGCACGCCGCGCACAATGCCGATCGGAGCTCGCCATGCATGTGGAGCAGCCGCGTGGATCCGGCGCGCTCGTGCAGGTCGTCGACATTCTGGGTGACGAGCAGCAGCTCGCCCGGCCATTCGGCATCAAGCCGGGCCAATGCGCGGTGCGCGGCATTGGGCGCCACGCTGGCGAGCTTCGCGCGCCGCTCGTCATAGAAGCGATGGACCAGCTCCGGATCGCGCGCGAGCGCGTCGGGCGTGCAGACGTCCTCGACGCGGTGCCCCTCCCACAGCCCGCCGGGCCCGCGGAACGTCGCGACTCCGCTTTCGGCGGAGACGCCGGCGCCGGTGAGAATGACGATGTTGCGAATGTCGGCCATGCCCGCTCTCTACCCGCTGCCACGCGATTGCCGCAAATCGCCGCTTGAATGCCGGGACCGCTTTGGAGCGCCTGCCGATGATCTTGCTCGCCCTGCTGCTCGCCGATGCCCTGCCGCAGGACCGCAAGATCTTTCCCGCCGACGGCGACGACGGCACCCGCACCGTCACTGCCGAACCGCGATGCGAGCGCAGCAGCGAGGAGATCGTCGTGTGCGGCGATGCCGACTCCAATCGCTACCGCCTCAAGAAGATCGAGCCGCGTTATGTCGAGCAGCCGGTACGTGCAGCGAGACAGGTGGGTCCGGGCGAACTTTCGCTGGAGGCCGAGCAACGCGAGTTTCCTGGTGCCGTGTCGCAGCGGGCGATGGTCCGCTTGCGAATACCGCTCGGACGCAAGAAGCCGAAATAGCCTCTGTCGCCCCGCCCCCCGATTGTGCCACAGCAGGCGACATGACGAGCATCGGCATTTTCGGAAGCATGGGCCGGATGGGCCAGGCGATCGCGTCGGTCGCGCCGGGTCTCGGCGCGCAGGTCGCCGGCGGCGCGGATCTGGGCGACAGCCCGGCCGACCTCGCCCGTAAGGCGGATGTGCTGGTCGATTTCTCCGCACCTGCCGCGCTGGAAGCGCATCTCGGTGCCGCACGCGCAGCATGGACTCCGATCGTGATCGGCACCACCGGGCTCACCGCGCATCACCATACGCTGGTCGATGCAGCAGCTTCCGAGATCCCCGTCCTCCAGACCGGCAACACCTCGCTTGGCGTGGGTTTGCTCGCGCGGCTCGTCCGCGAAGCCGCGGCACGGCTCGGCTCCGATTGGGACATCGAAATCGTCGAGATGCACCATCGCAACAAGGCCGATGCGCCCTCGGGCACAGCGCTGATGCTCGGCAATGCGGCGGCGCACGGGATCGGCACCACACTCGCCGAGGCCGGCGTCACCGATCGTGCCGGCCTGACCGGCCCGCGGGCGGAGGGTACGATCGGAATGGCATCGCTGCGTGGCGGATCGGTGGTCGGCGACCACAGCGTGATCTTCGCCACCGCGGGCGAGCGCATCGAACTCACCCACCGTGCCGACGACCGCGCGATCTTCGCACGCGGCGCGGTCCGGGCCGCCTTGTGGCTCAAGGAGCAGCAGCCCGGCCGCTACGCGATGGACCAGGTGCTCGGCATTTGAACAAGGCGCAGATCGTCGAGTTCTTCGCGCGGCTCGCGGCCGACAATCCGCACCCGGAAACCGAACTCGAATACAGCAATGCCTATACCTTGCTCGTCGCGGTCGTGCTTTCGGCGCAGATGACCGATGCCGGGGTGAACAAGGCGACCCGCAGCCTGTTCGCCGAAGCCGATACACCCGAGAAGATGGTGGCGCTCGGCGAGGAGGTGCTCAAGGAGCGGCTGCGCACGATCAACTTTTACAACACCAAGGCGAAGAACGTCCTCGCGCTCAGCCGCACGTTGATCGAGGAGCATGGCGGCGAGGTTCCCGCGGACCGCGAATTGCTCGAAAAACTGCCCGGAGTCGGGCGCAAAACGGCGAATGTCGTGCTCAACTCCGCCTTCGGCCGAGAGACTTTCGCCGTGGACACGCATATCTTCCGCGTCTGCAACCGCGCCGGTCTCGCCCGCGGCAAGAACCCGCTCGAGGTGGAGTTGAAGCTCGACAAACGCGTGCCCCAGCCCTTCCGGCTGCATGCGCATCACTGGCTGATCCTGCACGGGCGCTACACCTGCAAGGCGCGGACGCCCGAATGCTGGCGCTGCCCCGTCGCCGACCTTTGCGCCTATAAACCCAAGACGCCGCCACCACCCGTACGCAAGCAAGCGACATGCTGACGCGGAAACGGCTGGCGCACGCGGTTTTGCTTTGCTAGGCGCGGCTTCCAGGCACCCGTAGCTCAGCTGGATAGAGCGCTGCCCTCCGAAGGCAGAGGCCACAGGTTCGAATCCTGTCGGGTGCGCCATAGAGTCAATGACTAGGTGCACCACGGGTTGACCGTGCGGAAATGTACGGAAAGCGTCGTCTGACGATTTCGTCCATCTTTGGGATCTTTTCAGGCACCCGAGCGCGACGCCTTCCACGATTCGCACCGCCGAAGTGGGGGTCGACGGCTTCCTGAGTTGAAGCAGATAGTTCAGAGTACGTCGCTGCGGGTCACAGTCGCCAGGCGCGGCGGCATCCCCCGGTGCCCGACGGAGCCTCTAGGCAGGGCCAGCAGAGAAAATGCTCAGCAAGCCGCCCACGTCGGTTGGCTATCTGCCTGCGCTTGCAGCCGAGCGCCTGCGGCAGGGGGTACAGATGTTATGCTTGCCTTCTCCGCGCCTCTTCTGAGCACGGCCATCACCCCCCCTGCGCTCACGGTGGGCAAGTCGCGCGCAAGCGCAGGTTGACCGTGTCGGCAGATCATTGGCCGCAAGGGAACCCTTGGTATACACGCGGCTGTGGTGTGGTGATCGCCGTTGCCGCCGAGACGCTAAGTCCCATAGCTAAAGTTTGAAGCGCGGGAGGAATCTCAGTTTCTGCTGTCTGGATTGATTTTATACACCGGATTTCTCTGTAGCCCTTCGGCTGCTTTGCCTATTCCGGTCGTTCAGCGTCGCCGCGGAGCTTGCCGAAAAAGGGGCACTCCTTCGGGCTTGGGCTGTACGGCAGCTGACGCCCCCGATATCAGTCATCGCGGTCCCGGATAATCTTTCCGAAACCCGTCATGATAGCTATCGAAACGAGCCTCGAATGCTAACGGGCATTTTGCCCTTCAGCAGGGGGCAAGCTCAGTAGCTGCATCGGGCTTAATTCACGCGCGCAACGGCAACCAGGCGTATTTTGCCCGACAATTTGCAGGCGAAAGCCAGGACAAGGTCCCACGCACCCCTTGGTTCAGGAGTTACGGAATCGGGGTGACGCCTTGATCAACGAGGAGCAATTATGCGCATCTTCCAGAATTTCGACGTCTATCCTCAATATCTCGAACAGCGACGGCAGGGCATGTCATTGTCGACATATGCATCCGTGCGGGAGCACCTGATGGTGGACCGCTTCATTGCAGTCCACATGCTTCAGCCCGTCCTTGAAGAGGCGGAGGAGGCGGCGTTCGCGGTTGGACGTGACGCAATTTCGCAACGCGACTGGGCTCGTTCACAAGGAATGTCGGAGCGATCCAGCCTGCACGAGATCCTGTTGGCTCAGATTGAGCACCACCGCACCGAGGTGTTCTACAATCTCGATGCGATGCGATTTAGAAGTGATTTCGCGAGGACGCTACCAGGCTGCGTAAAGCGATCCATAGCCTGGCGTGCCGGTCCGAGCGGGAAGGCGGACTTCGGCGCATACGACCTGATCGTTTGCAACTTCGAGTCCATCCTCCAGTCGTTTCGCGAACGTGGGTGGCGGGCGGCGTGGTTCTATCCGGCCTTCGATCCGGTAATGTCAGACTATGCGGTAACGTCCGACCGGACCTGGGACGTTGTGTTCGTGGGATCCTATAGTCGGTATCATACCCGGCGCGCATCGATCCTTACGATGGTTGCTGGATTGGGCGCGCACTATAAAGTCAAAGTTTGTCTTCAGCGGTCGATGCTCACGCAACTTGCTGAAATCTTCCCCCGATGGGTACCGCTGCTGGGACCGCATAGAGTCCGCCGAGATATCGCGGAGGTTGCTGAGGACGCGGTCTATGGCCGCGATTTGTACCGCCTCTTCTCCCGTGCCAAGATCGTCGTGAACGGCGCTATCGATATGGCAGGTCCCGATCGAGGCAATATCCGTTGCTGGGAGGCTCTCGGCTGTCGGGCACTCATGCTATCCGACCGGGGCATTTATCCCCGCGGCTTCGAATCGGGCAACACGATTCAGACATACGACTCGGTCGACGACCTCACCGAGAAGGTGGCGTGGTTACTCACCGACACGGCTTCACGCGAGCGGATCGCCGACGCGGGCTACGCCATGATCCATTCGCAATATAGCAAAGCACAGCAGTGGCACGACTTTCAGCAATTGGCTGCATGAACGCCATTTCGGACGCTACTATAGCTGGCGAAGCAAATGGACGCTTTCGACTTTTGACAGCATCGCCGCTGGGAGTATTCGCGTAGTTCGGCATCGGGTCGGCTGGCAGTTATTCGACCCTTCGCACCAGAAGCAGACCGGCAGTTTACCACCCGATTGGGACATTCGCCTTCAGCAGGCCCGGAGACTTGGCTCAACGGCGGTCATCGGGTGGAAATCGGTCGCTGCAGCGATCTCGCGATCCGAATAGTTTTCCCGGAATGCTGAGGGCGTTGATTGAGGTATCTGGCGGCTCTGTTCCGTGCGGCCGCATGTTCTCTCGCGCGCAGTCGTAGGCCACGATCTTGCCATTTTATGAAAAGCTCATGATCGTCATAATCGCCGCAATGGACGTTCTATTGAACTCTAACCGGTCGGCGCGAAGAAGCCGATCATCCTGGTAAGATCGAGGAGCATCGTCGCGACCGCGCCCAAGTGAATCACTGACCGGCTCTCTAGGGCCCCGCTATTTCGACCAACCTGGAGAACTCGCGGTCACTCTGCCGTCACCGCGGCTCTCAGAAAATCAATATGTCTCCTGCGGCGAGCGCAGGATGCGAGAGCAGCGTCGCGAATTGGATCGCTGCGCCTGCGCCATTGCCGTCGGCATCGTACGAAAGCGCACCCGTCAGCGAATTGTAGATGATGCGGTCGTCCGCATCGGCGGCCGCGCTCCCGGTGACGAAGGCCGACGCCGCGAGCGCTCCCGTGGCGAGCGCGCCAAAAACGGCGTCGTCCAGCGCAATCCGATCGACGCCAGTGACGAAGTCGCCAATTCCCCCCGGCGCGGCGCCTGCCTGCAGCTCGGTGCTGAACTGGAAGGTGTCCGCGCCGCCCATCCCGTACAGCGTATCGGCGCCGCCCTTGCCGTCGAGCACATTCGCGCCGGCATTGCCGATAATCGTGTTGGCCAGCGCGTTCCCGGTCAGTTTGAGCGCGGTTGTCCCGCTGCGGTCATAAGCCGTCACCACCTCGACTTCCGAACCCGCCGCGAGCACGAAATCACCCAGGCTGTAAACGGTGTCGCGCCCTTGCCCAGCCAGCTCGATCACTGAATCCGATGCGTCGTCGACGATGTAGCTGTCGTCGCCGCCGAGGCCATAGAGCGTGTCGCTGCCGCCGCCGCCGATCAGGCCGTTGACCCCCATGTTGCCATAGAGGATGTTGGCCGTGGCGCTGCCGGTGAGATTGATCGCCGCAGTGCCGGCCCGATCATAGGTGGTCAGCACCTCGACTTCGGAGCTGGACAGCAGCGCGTAGCTTGCGAGGACGTAAACCGCGTCGCGGCCTTGGCCCGCGGCTTCGATCACCTGGTCCGAGGCGTCGTCGACAAGGTAGGAATCATCGCCGCCGAGTCCGTAAAGCGTGTCGCTGCCGCCGCCGCCGATCAGGCCGTTGGTGCCCATGTTGCCATAGAGGATGTTGGCCGTGGCGCTGCCGGTAAGATTGATCGCCGCCGCCCCGTCGCGGTCATAGGCAGTCAGGACCTCGACTTCCGCGCCGGCCAGCAAGGTATGGCTGGCGAGTGCGTAAACCGTGTCACGGCCCTGTCCGGCGAGTTCGATCACCTGATCGGCCCCGTCGACAATATAAGTGTCGTCGCCGCCAAGCCCGTAGAGCGTATCGGCTCCGCCGCCGCCGATCAGGCCGTTGGTGCCCATGTTGCCGTACAATATGTTGGCGAACTCGTTGCCGTTGAGCGTCAGCGCGTTGGTGCTCGCGCGATCATAAGCCGTCAGCACCTCTATCTCGGCGCCAGCGCCCAGCGCGTAGCTGGTTGCCGTGTAGACCGTGTCGCGGCCCTCCCCGGCGGATTCGATCAGCACGTCGCCTGCGTCGACGAGATAGCTGTCGTCGCCGCTTCCTCCGGACAGCACATCCTGGCCGCTTTCGCCGATCAGACCGTCGTTGCCGGCCCCGCCGACGAGCCGATCGTTGCCTGCGCCGCCCCGCAGCGTGTCGTTGCCGTCAAGGCCCTCAATGACATCGTCGCCCGAAGTCCCCGCCATGACGTCGTTACCCGCCCCGCCGATCTGTGCGATCGGTCCGATCGGCGCATATCCTAGGTGGGTGGCCGTGAACCCGGCCGCGTTCGTGTTCTGGAACGTCAGCAATGTCGCGAAGGCATTGCCGCCGCCGTCGCGATCGAGCTGCAGCAAGGTCAACGTTCCATTCTGGCCAAGCCGGACATGACCGGACGAGAAGGGGTTGATCGCAGCGTTCCAGCCGAGCAGCCACCCCTGAAGAAATCCCGTCCAGGACAATGCGTCGCCGCCGGCGCCGAGATTGAAATCGGTGACCGCGATGCGGCCATTCGGATTCACTTCCGGCATATAGTCGGAGAAGCGGATCACGTCCGCGCCAGCGCCCAGAGTGACCGTTCCGATCCCGCCAATGCGATAGATGGCGATTTCGTCGTTTCCGGTACCGCCATCGATCATCACCGTGCTCGCATTGTCGACGACGACCTCTATCGTGTCGTCACCAACTCCACCGAGAAGGCTGACGGTCCCGATCGGTCTGTAGCTGTAGCGGGAAAGGAGCAGGCTATCATTGCCGTCGCCGCCGTCGAGCAGATCGTTTCCGGATACGGAATCCTCGAGCTTGTCGTCCCCAATTCCACCAATCAGAACGTCGTTACCGTCGCTTCCCCAAAGGGTATCGTTACCATTGCCCCCGTCCAAATAATCATTGCCTGCTGCGTAGGGCGAGCCGCCCCCGGCATTCAGAAAGTCGTCGCCATCGTAGCCGTAGAGAGTGTCCGAACCCAGGCCTCCATGCAGCTGATCGTTACCCGTTCCTCCCTTCACAAGATCATCGCCGGCCCCGCCAAGGGCGTATCCGGAGCCGTTACCGACATCGATGACGTCATTGCCGACGCCGCCGATGATATTGCCGCCTTGCGAGGTGAGTGTCTGTCCCGCCGCGGACGTACCCACCAGCCGTTCGACATAAGCGGGCATGGCATAGACCGACAGCGAGGTCCGCACCTCGTCGACGCTGGTCCAGGCGGAGTCGCTGGCTTCGATGACCTGATCGCCCGTTTCGGTGACGATATAGACGTCGCTGCCGTTGCCGCCGGTCATCACGTCGTCGCCGGCGCCGCCGTCGAGGAAATCGTCGCCGCCATAGCCGTTTAGTGTGTCGTTGCCGCCCAGCCCGCGCAGCGTGTTGTTGCCGCCGTCGCCCTCGATCAGGTCGTTGCCCTCGGTCCCGACGAACGTCGCATAGCCGCCGAGGTTGAAGGTGGTGAGGCTCGTCGCTGCGAGGTTCCGGAAGATGACCAGATCGGTCATCCCCACCGGGTCGGGCGCGCCGGAGCCTGCGGCGCCATCCACGTCGATCTGGAGGACGGCATCGGCGCCCCGCTGGATCAGCTGGAGGTAGCCGTATTCGAACGGGTTGTTCAGCGGATTCCAGCCGGTCAGCGCCCACTCGATATAGTCCTGGAGATCGAGCCGGTCGCCGTTGTTGCCGGCTTCGAAGTCGCGGATGACCACTGCCGTGATTTCTCTGGTGGCGAGGGCGCCCAGAGTCAGCGTATCCGCGCCGCTGCCCAGCGAGATGAGATTAATCGTGCCGTCGATCCCGATATTTACCTGGTCCGCGCCGCTGCCGGCATCCACGTCGACCAGCCCCGCGCCCCGCGCGCGGATGGTGTCATTGCCGTCGCCGCCAATGAAGGTCACCTGATCGATCCTGGCGCGCCACTCGATATAGCGCCCCGGCGCGAACCGGAGGGTGTCATCGCCCGCTCCGCCGTCCAGCACGACCGTGCTGGCGGGCTGGTTGTACGAGCGCCCTACTAAAAGCGAGTCCTTGCCGACGCCGCCCAGCAACTGGTCGTTGCCGGCGTCGTAATCGGCCAGCGTATCATCCCCCTCCTCTCCCAGCAGGACGTCGTCACCGAAACCGCCTTCCAGCGTGTCGGCGCCGAGCCCACCTTCCAGCCGGTCGTCGCCGAGACCGCCAAACAGCTGGTCCGCGCCGTCGAAGCCGCGCAGCAGGTCGTCGCCGCCCGAGCCGTCGAGAAAGTCCGCGCCTGTCCCGCCATCCGCAACGACCGGCGACGCGCCGCCGCCATTGGGAGAAAGGCCGAGATTGTGGTCCGTCAGCGCACTCGCGTTCAGCCCCTCGAAGACGAGGAAATCCTGCAGGTCGTCGCTGCCGCCGTTCAAATCGATCTGCAGCACTGCATCGGCACCGCGCTGGATCAGCGCGAGATGCCCACTGGCGAACGGATTGGTGACGGCATCCCATCCGGCGAACAAAACGAACACCCGGTCGAGGACGACTCGATCCCCCGCAGCCCCGACTTGAAAATCCGTGATGCGGATCGGCGCGCCGACCTCACCGTACCCGCGCAGCAGCTCGAGGGTGTCGGCACCCGAGCCCAGTGCGAATCGGTAGGACGCGGAACTTTCGCTATAGGAGAGTTGGATACGATCGGCGCCGGATCCGCCGTCCACCGAAAGCGTGTCGCCGCCCTTGATCCAGATAAAGTCGTCGCCATCGCCGCCCGCGATGGTCAGCGCCTGGATCGGATGCCAGGCGTCGAAGACGATGCTGTCGTTGCCGCTGCCGCCGTCGAGCAGGACGGTGTCGGCGTAGCTGGACCGCAGATCGAGCGACAGCCAGTCGTTGCCGGCGTCGCCGAACATCTGGTGATGCTCGATCTGCTCGCCCGAGGAAACCTCGCTCAGGTGGTCGTTGCCGTCCCCGCCCCGCAGGATGTCGCTGCCCTCGTTACCGTCGATGGCATCATCCCCGCCGCGCCCATCGATCACGTCGTCGCCTGCGGTGCCCTGGAGCGACTCCCCCGCGTCTGTCCCTGTGATGTTCGCCACGATTTCCCCCTGGGCTTGCGGAACTGCAAGATGGATACAATTTCATCGACAGGGGAGTGCGGCCCAGAGCCTCGCCCGAGATACGCCGCTATCCGGAACTTTCCGTGACAGCGCGTGAATGTCTCGCGTATCTTCTCTTTTCCTGCAAGCCTTTGCGGCCAGCAGTTGGACCAAAGCAGGACGGTCCAGATTTGATGCGCTACGGCGAGGCCGAGCTGCGACCCGCGCCGCGGGTCTCCAGGAGTGAATGTCTCAAGGCTTGCCATTAGCGCGTGCGAGCAGAGGCGCTCCTGGCAGCTTGCTCCGAGCCTGCCTGGTGAAGAGTGCGGCAACCTGCAGGCTGTTCAGCCTACGGGAAAAGCAGGCGGCGAAGAGCCTGGCAGGAATGCGACCTCGGGATTAGAAGGGAAGCGACCCTTGCCGCGCTTCTAGTGTCCAGCTGCCGCGTAGATCGTGTCCCTTGCCACGGACACTGTTGATCAACAGGAGTTGCCGAACGCGCCAGCTTATCGGGCGCACGAGGATGTTGCGTTGTTGCCATCCCTCGTAGGCGAGCGAGACGTGCGGGTCGAAGGTATAGCCCGGGAGATCGACTCCAAATGCGTCGAGCCTGGCGACGAGTGCGTGCTGGAAATTGCGCAGCGTCCGCATTCTGCTGCCGACGAGTGCATTGCCGCTGATCCGATTGAGGGTCACTTCGAAGGGCTCGGCCTGCAGCGAGGCGGCTGCACTGCGGATAAGTTCAAGGTTCTCTGACGACATGAGCCGAATATCGCCCAATGGAACGAGGGTGGAGTGGAAGCGCTCGGGGATATATTTGCGCGCCAGACCATATTGCCGACGCAGATCGTCCATCGCCGCGGCCGCGTCGGGATCGGGCTTGATCATCAGATAGAGCATCTGCTCGTCGCGGCGCTTCTGCCGGGCGGACACGGATGGCCCCGTGGTTGGCAGCATCATCTGTACTCTCCTCAGTGAAAATCGCGCGACTTGACGGCGATCACCGGTCCATCGTCATAGGGGCCGGCGAGTGACGCATAATGCGACGGCGGCGGGTTCCAGTGCTTGCGGTGGCGCGGATCCTGACCGCCGTTGCGGGCGCCGTCCGAAGGCGCGGTGAGCCGCGGCAGATCGGCATTGCCGACCTGGCGGAGCAACGGGGTGCAATCGATCACTTCCTCGGCGATGATGTGCACCACCAGCCCTTCGCGCTGCACCCGCCCGCGCACCGAGATCATCGTCGCCGACATGATGATGCGGCGATAGGTGCGGAACCGGTCCTGCCAGACGATGGCATTGGCGATGCCGGTCTCGTCCTCGAGCGTGATGAACACGCTCTTGGCACTGCCCGGCTTCTGGCGGACGAGGATGATGCCGGCGACGTGGATCCGCGCCCCGTCCTTCAATGCGAAGACGCCGCCGCGCTCCTCGACCAGCTTGCCGCACGGCGTGATGCGCTGCTGGTCGAGCCGGTCGCGCAGGAACGCGACGGGATGCGCGCGGAGCGAGAGCTGGGTGGCACGGTAATCCTCGACCACTTCGCGGCCGGCGGACAGCGGCAGCAGCGCAACCGGCGCCTCGGCTGCTTCGGGAAGGATGCGGCCCTCGCGGGCATCGGCAGCGGCGATCAGCGGCAGCGGCGCCTCGCCCAATGCCTTGATCGCCCATAACGCCGCACGCCGGTCGAGCCCGAGACATTGGAAAGCGTCGGCGCGGGCGAGCTTTTCGAGCGTCGATGGCTTCACCCCCGAGCGGCGCCACGCGTCGTGGATCGAGGCGAACGGGCCCCTGGCGCGCGCGGCGATGAGCATTTCGGCCTGCTTGGCATCGATCCCCTGAACGATCCGCATGCCGAGCCGGAGTGGCATCAGCACGTTCCAGTCTGCGCCAGTGCCTGCGAAGCGTGCGGGCGGCCGACACGCAGACGGTGCTTCGGCGAGCACGATCGTATCCCATTCGCTGTGATTGATGCAGACCGGGCGGACCTCGACGCCATGCTCGCGCGCATCGCGGACGATCTGCGCCGGCGCGTAGAAGCCCATCGGCTGGGCATTGAGCAGGGCGGCACAGAAAATGTCGGGATGGTGGCACTTCATCCATGATGAGGCGTAGGCGATCTTGGCGAAGCTGGCGGCGTGGCTCTCGGGGAAGCCATAGCTGCCGAAGCCCTCGATCTGCTTGAAGGTGCGCTCGGCAAAGTCCTGGGTATAGCCGTTGGCGAGCATGCCGTTGATCATCTTGTCGCGGAAATGCGTGACGCCGCCGGTCGACTTGAAGGTCGCCATCGCCCGGCGCAGCGCATCGGCCTCGGCCGGGGTGAAACCGGCGCCGACGATCGCGACCTTCATCGCCTGTTCCTGGAACAGGGGCACCCCGAAGGTCCGGTGGAGCACGGCCTGCAGCTCGGGCTTGGGGAATTCGGGCTTCTCCTTGCCTTCGCGGCGGCGGAGATAGGGGTGGACCATGTCGCCCTGAATCGGCCCGGGCCGGACGATGGCGACCTGGATGACGAGGTCGTAGAATTCCTTCGGCTTCAGCCGCGGCAGCATCGACATCTGTGCGCGGCTCTCGATCTGGAAGGTGCCGAGCGTGTCGGCCTTCTGGATCATCGCGAAGGTGGTCTTGTCGTCGGTCTGCAGCTCGTCCGAGTGCAAGGTGAGGCGGAGCCCCTTGTGCTGATCGAGCAGGTCGAACGCGCGGCGCATGCAGCCGAGCATGCCGAGCCCGAGAATGTCGACCTTCATCAGCCCGAGCGTCTCGATATCGTCTTTCTCCCATTCGACCACGCGCCGGTCGACCATCGCCGCGGGCTCGATCGGGACGATTTCGTCGAGATGGTGCTGGGCGAGCACGAACCCGCCGGGATGCTGCGACAAATGCCGTGGGGTGCCGATCAGTTCGCGCGACAGCTGCAGGGTGAGCGCCAGCCGCGGATCATTGGGGTCGAGCCGGAGCGCCTCGACATGTTCATCGGGCACGCCTTCCTCGGACCATCCCCAGACCTGACTGGCGAGCGCGCTGGTCACGTCCTCGGGCAGCCCGAGCACCTTGCCGACCTCGCGCACTGCGCCGCGGGTGCGGAAACGGCTGACCACCGCCGTCAGCGCGGCGTGGCGCTGGCCATAGGTCTCGTAGATCCACTGGATCACTTCCTCGCGGCGCTCATGTTCGAAATCGACATCGATATCGGGGGGTTCCTGCCGCTCGCCCGAGACGAAGCGTTCGAACAGCAATTCGTGGACCACCGGATCGATCGACGTGACGCCGAGCAGATAGCAGATCAGCGAATTGGCCGCCGAGCCGCGTCCCTGGCACAATATGTCCTGCGCGCGGGCGAACTCGACGATCGCCATGACGGTGAGGAAATACGGCGCATAACCGAGTTCGCCGACCAGCTTGAGCTCGCGTTCGAGCAGCGTCGAATATTCGGGCGGTGGTCCCTCCGGGAATTTGGCGTGCAGCGCATCGCGGGCGAGCTTCTCGAGCGCCTCGTGCGGCGTGCGCCGGGTCATCACGATCTCGTCGGGATAGCGATAGAGCGCGCTCAGTTCGCGCAGGCTGAAGGTGCAGCGCTCGGCGATTGCCTCGCTGGCACGCAGTGCCTCGGGATAGTCCCTGAAGCGCCGCGCCATCTCGGCGGGCGACTTGACGTGCCGGTCGGCATTGCGCTCGCGCCGGAAGCCGAGCGCGTCGATCGTGCATTTCTCGCGGATCGCCGTCACCACGTCCTGCAGCATCTGGCGGTCGGGCGTCGCATAGAGCACGTCGCCGGTGGCGAGCGGAGTGAGGCCGAAGCCGCGCGCCGCCAGCCGCAGTTGGTGGAGCCGCATCGCATCGCCCGGGCGGCGGTGGTGAGTCAGGCAGACATGGCCGCGCGTCCCGAACGCATCGGCCATCCAGCGCAGCGAGAGCGGGTCGCCCGTATCCGCCATTCCCGGCACCAGCGCACCGATCAGTCCCTCGGCGTGCGCCGCGACGTCCTCCCAATGGAGGAAGCATTTGCCCTTCTCCCCCTTCTGGGCATTGGCGCGCGACTTGCCGAGGGTGAGCAATCGGGTGAGGCGGCTCCATGCCGGCCGATCCTCGGGCCAGACCAGCACCGAGGCGCCGTCGACGAGATCGAGCCGGCATCCGGTGATCAGCCGCACGCCGGTCGTCTCCGCCGCGACGAGTGCCCGCACGACGCCCGCCACTGAATTGCGGTCGGTCACTGCCATTGCCTTCATGCCGACGAACGCGGCGGTGGCGAACAATTCCTCGGGCGAGGAGGCGCCACGCAGGAACGAGAAATGGCTGGTGACCTGAAGCTCGGACCAGGTCATCCGAACACTCCGTGGAGATACCAGCTGAGATCGCCGGTCTCGGCACGCTCGCCGTCGCCGCGGCGGAACAGCCAGTAACGACGGCCTTCCT
This sequence comes from Sphingomonas psychrotolerans, assembly GCA_032334595.1. GTDB lineage: Bacteria > Pseudomonadota > Alphaproteobacteria > Sphingomonadales > Sphingomonadaceae > Sphingomonas > Sphingomonas psychrotolerans_A. The sequence continues at coordinate 80,131 of JALMLT010000004.1, forward strand.
CGTCCTCGACGCGGAAATAATCGCGCACGCTGTGAACCTCGGCCTGTCGCTTCCACCATTCGCCGCGGATGCGCTCGGGCCCGTCCGCCCGGATCACGCGATGCGGGCGGCCGCGCCAGGTGAAGCGTTTCGGGGCGTGATCGGGCAGTTCGGCAAGGACATGGTCGAGCCGCTCGGGGCGCCGCAGCAGCCGTGCCGGCTTGGGCCATTCGGGATGCCAGGGATGAAGCGCCGGGCTGCGATCGAGTTGGCCGACTGCGTCGATCCTGGCCCGCACGCCGACGCGCTCGGGCGAGTCGAGCACGCCCATGCGCGCCACCGAACGCTCGGGCACGTCGCTCTCGACCGGGCGGCTGCGCCACATCGCCTGCATGCCGATCCGCGTCGCCAGCGTATCGACCAGAGTAGCGAGGTCAGGCGCGCCTTCTTCGTCGAGCCGTTCGGCGAAAGGCTCGGGGCCGAGCGGCAGCGCGCGGCGGACATGCAGTGTCAGTGCGTCGATGCCATAGCCCGGCTCGACCTGATCGATGCGGCGGACGAGCAGGCGCAGCAGATGCGCGCCGTCGCGGCTGGGACGGGCAAGGCCGATGCGGATGCGCTGCGGCACCCCGTCGACTCGCGCAGCGATCAGTTCGACCCGGCTCGCACCGAGCCCCTGTTCGGCCAGAGCCGCAACGAGGCGCGGGATCAGCGTCCCGAGCCAGTGCTCGATCGCCTCGGCAGTGCTGATCGGCTCGGCGAAACGCTGCACGATGGCGATCGGCTCGGGCGGCACCACCGGATGCAGCGGCTCGGGCAGCCGGCCCAGTGCCTGTTCGAGACGCGTGACGAGGGCGGCACCGAAACGGCGGGCCAGCGGCGCACGCGGCATCGCCGTCAGCTGGCCGACCTGGGTGACGCCGAGACGGTGGAGCAGTTCGACTGCCGCGGCATCGATGCGCAGCGCCTCGATCGGCAAGGGTGCAAGCGCCTCGGCCTGCCGTCCGGGTGCACAAAGCGTTCCGGCAGACTGGTGGTGCGCCAGCGCCCATGCCGCGCCCGGCGTGTCGGCGATCGCGATGCGGGCGGTGTAGCCGAGCCGCGCCAGCATCCGCCGCAGCCGCATTGCCATCACCTTTTCACCGCCGTGGAGATGCGCGACGCCGGTCAGGTCGAGGAAGAGCGTGTCGTCGTCCGCAATCGCCACCGTCGGGGTCCAGCGCCGTGCCAATGCGATCGCGAGGCTGGCGAGATGCGCGCGATCGCCTTCTGGATGGGCGGGACGGATGTCGAGCCCCGGCACCTGTGCGCGCGCCTGGGTGAGCGCCATGCCGGGCCGGAGCCCCAGCGCCTGCGCTTGCGGGCAGGCGGCGGCGATCTCGACGCGATTGCCGTTGCGGAGGCTGGTGACGAGAGGGGCCCGATCCTCCCCCGGAGGGGGAGGGGGACCAGCGAAGCTGGTGGAGGGGTAGTATCCACGGGCGATATAGCTTGGGGCAACTACCCCTCCACCACGCAAGCGCGGCCCCCCTCCCCCTCCGGGGGAGGATTGCAGCACCAAGCCATCTGGCCGTCCCCCGTCATCCGGCCGCATGGCGCGGAAGGGGTTGGCCGCGGCTTCATCGCAGCGGCCGAGCTCGCGGATCGGCGGACGCTGGTGCGTGGGCAGAGCCTCGATCCGGCGCGCCTGTTCCTCACGGGCCCAACGCGCGCCGGGGCGCCAGCCGCCGCCGCGCGGGACCGAACAGGCATTTTCCTGCTCCTTTGCCGCGGTTTCGCGCAGCGGATCGAGCGAAGCGCCGCCTGCATTCCGGACGCCGGCCTCAGGCGGCGTGCTGACGCGCGCTTCCGCCCGCCACAGCCTTTCGATCGGCCACAGGGGAAGGAAGAGCGCAGCGACCCGTTGCATTGCATGCCTCCACTTCGATTTCGAAACCCTCTCCCCCCTTTTGCCGCGCCAGCTCGAGCCGCCAGCGCGGGCGGCCGACGCCTTCCACCGGTAGCGGCGCCGACGGTGCCGACGTCACCCGCCAGCGAGTCACTGCCGCCGACGGCATACCGATCGGATCGCTGCCTTCGCGTGCGGCGCGCTTGAGCAGCAGCGCGATCGTGCGTCCGCCCTCGGCGGCGAGCTGGAGCCGCCGCGTCGCGGTCATATCGGCGCGCTTGGCTTCGCCGATCACCGCGCCGAGCCCGCGATGGCGCAGGCCTTCCTCCATCACTGCGAGCAATTCGGCATCGTCGCGTGCCTCGGCATAAATCAGCCGCTTGGGATCGAGCCCCACTTGCGAGAGCCCGGGCGCGAACAGATCGCGCCGCCGCACCACCCACAAAACCGGTCCCCAGGCGCGCGCCGCGATCCCGGCGAGAAACAAGGTCGCGGCGCAATCATCGGCCATATCGCTGGTGCCGCCTGCGACCTCATGCAGCGCATCGAGCCGCAGCCCGCCATCGGCAAGCCGCGAATCGATCGCGCCGACACCGAACGGCAGCGACGGGCGGCGACGGAAACCCTTGGTCTCCATCGCGCGCAATTGCTCGCGAAGCTGGGCAAGGACGGCAGGATCGGCCATAAGGCTGCAGCGGTTACTCACGACTCGGGAACGGCGATGTTCCTATTCTGTTCCGCTTTGCCCGAGAGTCAATCCATTGTCTGCCAGACGCTTGCGTTGCGCCGGGTCGCGCCCCTAGGGTGACGGCATTCCAGAGCACCGGGAACCCCTTCATGACCCATTCGCTTCGCCTCGCGTTGATCGCGACCACCATGCTCATCGCTGTCACGCCCGGCTTCGGATCGATTATGCCCCAGACCCAGATTCAGACCTCCCCTGCTCCCGCCGCCACGCCCGACCCGACGCCCCTGCTCGCCCGATGGCCCGGCCCGCACGAAGGGGTGCCGCAGTGGGATAAGGTGGTGCCGGCGATGTTCCCGCCCGCTTTCGAGCGAGCGATGGCCAATGCCCGCGCGGAAATGGTCAAGATCCGCGACAATCCTGCCGCGCCGACCTTCCAGAACACGATCGAGGCCAGCGAGCGCTCGGGCGAGGAGATGGGGCGGCTGTTCGCCGTATGGGGAGTCTATCAGAGCAATCTGGCCACCCCGGAAGTGCAGGCGATCGCCAAGGAATGGAGCCCCAGGCTCTCGGCCTTCTTCACCGAGCTGAACCTCGATCCCAAGATGTTCGCGCGGGTCAAGGCGATCTACGACAATCGCGCGAAGGCAAAGCTGAACCCGCAGCAGCTCCGGCTGCTCGAACGCAGCTATCGCGACTATGTCACCTCGGGCGCACTGCTCGACGAAGCCGGCAAGGCCGAGGTCAAGCGGATCAACCAGGCGCTCGCCACTGCCTATACCGAATTCAGTCGCAAGGTGCTCGCCGACGAGGAGACGGCGATCCTGCTCGACAACGAGACCGATCTCGCCGGCCTCGCCGACAGCTTCAAGGCGAGCCTCGCCGAGGAGGCCAAGGCGCGTGGGGCTGCGGGCAAGTGGGCGATCAAGAACACGCGCTCCTCAGTCCAGCCGTTCCTGATGTATTCGACCAACCGCGCCTTGCGCGAGAAGGTCTACAAGGCGTTCGTCAACCGCGGCGACAATGGCGACGCCAACGACACCAATGCGACCATCGCCGAGATCCTCAAGCTCCGTCAGGAGCGTGCGAAGCTGCTCGGCTTCAAGAACCATGCCTGGTACCGGATGGACGATACCATGGCCGAGACCCCCGAGAACGCGTCGAAGTTGATGATGGCGGTATGGCCCGCCGCGGTGGCGCGGGTGCGCGAGGAAGTCGCCGACATGCAGGCGCTCGCGACAAGGGAAGGCGCCAACATTACGATCGAGCCGTGGGACTATCGCTTCTATGCCGAGAAGGTCCGCAAGGCGAAGTACGACCTCGACGAAAACGAAGTGAAGCCGTACCTCCAGCTCGACCAGATCCTGCAGGGCGCCTTCTACGCCGCCGGTCGACTCTACGATCTCGACTTCAAGGAGAATACCGGCAGCATTCCGGTCTTCCATCCCGACGTGCGCACCTTCCTCGTCACCAATCGCACCACTGGGGCCGAGGTCGGCATCTTCTATTTCGACGGGTTCGCCCGCGCCGGCAAGCGCTCGGGCGCATGGGCGACCAGCTATCGCAGCCGCAACGGCCTGCGCGGGACGAAGATCGTGCTCGCGTCGAACAACAACAATTTCACCAAGGGCGCGGCCAGCCAGCCGACCTTGATCAGCGTCGACGACGCGACCACGCTGTTCCACGAATTCGGCCATGCGCTGCACAGCCTGCTCGGCAATGTCTATTATCCGGGTCTCGGCGGCACGCCGCGGGACTTCGTCGAATATCCGAGCCAGGTGAACGAGAACTGGCTGCTCACCCCCGACGTGCTCAACCGTTACGCCAAACATTATCAGACCGGCGCGCCGATCCCTGCGGCTTTGGTCGCCAAGATCGAAAAGGCGCAGACCTTCAACCAGGGCTTCGACACGGTCGAATATCTCTCCTCGGCGATCGTCGACATGAAGCTGCACGATCGCGAGACGCCGGTGACCGACGTCGACGCGTTCGAGAGCGAGACGCTGGCAAGCATCGGCATGCCGAAGGAGATCGTGATGCGGCACCGCCTGCCGCAGTTCAATCACCTGTTCTCGAGCGATGCCTATTCGGCCGGTTACTATTCGTACCTCTGGTCCGAGACGATGGACGCCGACACCTGGGCGGCGTTCGAGGAGACGGGGAATGTCTGGGACAAGGCGACGGCCGACAAGTTCCGCACGACGTTGCTGATGACCGGCAACGAAACCGACCGGAAGCAGGCCTACAAGGCCTTCCGCGGGCGCGATCCCGACGTGAAGGCGCTGTTCAGGCGGCGCGGCTTTCCGGTGGAGTGATCCATTCCCCTCCCTGCAAGGGAGGGGTGCCTACAGCTTCTCTTCTGCCGGCAGCGCCGCATCGACGGGAGTCTTGCGGAACAGCGCCCGATCCTCGGCACTGAAGCCGAACTTGATCATCACGAACAGGAAGGTGACGAGGATCGCCGGCATGCCGAGGCTCAATTCGGCCCATTCGTAATGCCGCGGCAGCGAGGTGAACGCCCCGCCGACCAGGGCGGCCGTGCCGATCGCGACGAAGAAGCTCGGGCGGATATTGACCACCGGCGCGCCGAGCAGGCGCCGCAGCATGACTGCCTTGGCCACTGAACCGATCGTCAGCGACAAAGCCAGCGCCGCCGCCGGGCCAGCGGCCTGCACCGGCTCGGACCAGCCTTGCGCCCGCGCGATGAAGACGAAGGCGAAGCTCAGCGCGATCTGGAGCAGCAGCACCGCGAGCGAGATCATCAGATTGCGGTGGCGGGCGATGTAGATCAGCCCGGTCTCGCAGACCGCGCCGGTCGAGGCGAGCACCTCGGCGACCAGCAGGATGCACATCGCGCCGGAGCCGACGACGAATTCGGGACCGATCAGACCCATCACGCCCTCGGCCGGGATGCCGAAGACGACGAGGCACGCGGCCTGCGCGCTGACGATCCAGAAGCCGACCTGGCGGACCTGCTTGGCGACCGCGGTGCGGTCGTTCTCGGCGAGGCTGTTGGTCACTACGGGCGCGAGGATCGGATCGAAGCTCGACTTCAGCCGCTGCGGGATCGAGGCGACCTGCTGCGCCATGTAATAGATGCCGACCACTGCCGGGCTGAACAGAAGCGCGAGGATGAAGCGGTCGACGTTGCGCGTCCCCCATTCGATCGCATCGGCTCCGGCGAGCGGGGCGTTGCGGCGGGCGAGCGCGAGGATGTCGACCAGCCGCGGATGCCAGCCGCGCGGCAGGCCATATTCACGCACGAACGGCAGCACCGACGCGGCAAGTGCGGCCAGCATCGACAGCACATAGGCATACATCAGCCCGTCGCGCGACGATACGAACGAGAAGCCCCATGCCGCGATGCTGATCGTCCACGGCTCGATGATCGCGCGCGCGGTTACCGAGGCACGGATATTGTGGCGATAGGCAAGCGCCGCGAGCGTGACGTCCGAAACCGCGACGGCGAACACCACCAGCGGCAGCAGCCGCTCGAGCCCCATCACATGGCTGTTGGGGTACATGACCTGCGGGAAGGCGATCAGCACCGCACTGGCGATCGCCGAGGCACCGCACGCCACCAGCACGCCGTCCCACACGACATGCGAATGCGGCCGGTCGGTCGAGGCCAAAGCCTGCGCCAGCCCGCGCTTGAGCCCGAGGGTGGCGACCAAGGCGGCGACCTCGATCACCAGAACCGCGATCGCATAGCGCCCGACGATGTCGGGGCCGTACGCGCGTCCGGCGATGAACAGGAACGGCAGCCGCGCGGCGAGGCGCAGCACGAAACCAAGAATGTTGGTCCGGCCGCCCTTGGCGAGCGCGTTGATGTCGTCGGTGGAAGCGGCGGGAGCGGACTCAGCCATTCCGCTCGCCCTGCCCCGGACGAAGCGGACGGTCCCACCACGCCGTTCGTGCTGAGCTTGTCGAAGCACGCGCATCCGCAAATGCGTCACCTGTGGCGAGGCGCCCTTCGACAAGCTCAGGGCGAACGGAAAGGAGGGTCAATGCGCTGCGCCCCAGCTCGGACCGACTCCGATCTCTACGCCCAGGGGCACGGTGAGCTTGATCGCCGGCTCGGCCGCCGTCGCCATCACGCGTTCAATCACCGGCTTCGCTCTTTCCACATCACCTTCTGGCAGCTCGAAGACGAGTTCGTCGTGCACCTGCATCAGCATTTTGACGTTCGGCAGCCCGGCCTCTGCGAGCGCGGGCCCCATCCGTGCCATCGCGCGCTTGATGATGTCGGCACTGGTACCCTGGATCGGAGCGTTGATCGCCGCGCGTTCGCTGCCGGCGCGCTCGTTGGGATTCGATGCCTTGAGCCGCGGAAAATGCGTTTTCCGGCCGAACAAGGTCGTCGTATAGCCGCGCGCCTTGGCCTCGTTGAGCGTGTCGGCGATGTAGCGGTTGATGCCGGGGAAGCGCTCGAAATAGCGGTTGATCATCGCCTGCGCCTCGTCCGGCGTGATGTCCAGCCGGCCGGCCAGCCCCCAGCGGGAAATGCCGTAAAGGATCGCGAAATTGATCGTCTTCGCCGAGGCACGCGTGTCCCGATTGACTTCGCCGAACAGCTCCATCGCGGTCATGTTGTGGATGTCGTCATTGTTCTCGAAGGCGGTGCGCAGCGCGGGCACGTCGGCGATGTGCGCTGCCAGGCGCAATTCGATCTGCGAATAGTCGGCGGCGAGGATCACGTTCCCCGGCTCGGCGACAAATGCGTCCCGGATTTGTCTGCCCACTTCGGTGCGGATCGGGATGTTCTGGAGATTGGGATCGGTCGAGGAGAGCCGCCCGGTCTGCGCGCCGGTCAGCGAGTATGACGTGTGGACACGGCCGGTCTCGGGATTGATCTGCGCTTGGAGCGCATCGGTATAGGTCGATTTGAGCTTGGTCAGCTGGCGCCAGTCGAGCACCTTGACGACCATCTCGCGCCCAGGCGAATCCTTGTCCGCGGCGATCCGCTCTAGTTCGTTGACGTCGGTCGAATAGACGCCCGACTTGCCCTTGCGCCCGCCCTTGATCCCCATCTTGTCGAACAGCACGTCGCCCAATTGCTTGGGGCTGCCGATGGTGAACTTGAACCCGGCGATCGCGTGGATTTCCTCCTCGAGCGCGGCGATCTGCCTGGAGAAATCCTCGGAGAGGCGGGAAAGCACCCCCGCATCGACCTTGACCCCGGTACGCTCCATTTCGGCGATCACCGACACGAGCGGGCGATCGACCATCTCATAGACTCGCGTCACGCTCTCATAAGCGAGCCGCGGCTTGAAGCGGCGCCACAGCCGCAGCGTGACGTCGGCGTCCTCTGCCGCGTAGCGCGTCGCCGCGCGCAGATCGACTTCGTGGAAGCCGAGCTGCTTCTTGCCGGTACCGACCACGTCCTTGTACGCGATGCAGCTGTGCGAGAGGTGAGTGGCGGCGAGCTCGTCCATGCCATGGCCGTGCAGCCCGGCATCGAGATCGAAGCTCATCACGATCGTGTCGTCATAGGGGGCGACCTGGATGCCGCGGCGCGCGAACATGATCATGTCGTACTTGAGATTGTGCCCGATCTTGAGCACCGCCGGATCCTCCAGCAGCGGCTTCAACTTCGCGAGGACCAGCTCGGGATCGAGCTGGACCGGCTTCTCGGCGAACATGTCGCTGCCGCCATGCGCGATCGGAATGTAGCACGCCCTGTTCGGCGCGAGCGCGAGGCTGATCCCGCACATGCCGGCGCGGGTTGCGTCGACTCCGGTGGTCTCGGTGTCGATGGCGACCCAGCCCTGGTGCGTCGCCTCGGCGATCCAGCGGTCGAGCTCCTCTTCGGCGACGACCGTATCGTAGCCGTCGTGATTGCAGGGCGGATCCTCCTCGAGGCCGGGAACTTCGTGCGTCTCGACCGGCGCATCGGCAACCGCCGAGAGCCGGTTGAGCAAGGTGCGGAAGCCATGATGCTCGAGGAAGGCGCGCAAAGGCGCGTCGGGGATGCCCTTCAGTTCGAGTTCGTCGAGCGGATCGGGCAGCGGCACGTCGCAGCTCAGTTCAACCAGTTTGCGGGAGAGCCGCGCCATCTCGGCATGCTCGATCAGATTGTCGCGCAATTTGCCCGGCTTCATCGTCGGCGCGGCGGCGAGCACTGCCTCGACATCGCCATGCTCGAGGATCAGCTTGGCAGCCGTCTTCGGGCCTACCCCAGGCACGCCGGGCACGTTGTCGACACTGTCCCCCATCAGCGCCAGCACTTCGCCGAGCTTCTCGGGGCCGACGCCGAACTTCGCCTCTGTATCCGCCGGGCCGAGCCGACGATTGTTCATCGTATCGAGCATGTCGACCGAAGGATCGGTCATCAGCTGCATCAAATCCTTGTCGGAACTGACGATAGTGACCGACCAGCCCTGCGCCAGCGCCGCCTTGGTGTAGGAGGCGATCAGATCATCGGCTTCCCAGCCAGACTCTTCGATGCAGGGCAGCGAGAAAGCCCGGGTCGCGTCGCGGATCATCGGGAACTGGGGGACGAGATCCTCGGGCGCCGGCGGGCGGTGCGCCTTGTACTGGTCGTACATCTCATTGCGGAAGGTGTGCTCGCTCTTGTCGAGGATCACCGCCATGTGAGTCGGGCCGTCCGCCTTGTTGAGCTCGTCGACGAGCTTCCACAGCATGGTCGTATAGCCATAGACCGCGCCGACCGGCTCGCCATGCTTGTTGGTGAGCGGCGGCAGCCGGTGATAGGCGCGGAAGATATAGCCGGAGCCGTCGACGAGATAGAGATGGGGCATCGCCGCGGGGATAGCCGAGCCGCGGGGCCGGGCAAAGCCTTAGGCTGTATTGGGAGTCAAATTCCCCCTCCCTTGCAGGGAGGGGAGTCTCTCCGTTGCGTATCCATGGCTGCTATTCAGGCAGCGTCGTGGAAGATGATCCCGAGCGTATGCCGCCGCCCGACATGCACTGCGCTCACCCCGTGGCGCATCGTCACCCGATAGTCTCCCTTGCTGCCGCGCACCGGCCGCTGGTTCACCGCGAATATTACGGCGTCGCCCTGGCTCAGCGGCACGACCGCGGCGCGCGACTGCATCCGCGGGCGCTGCTCGGTCAGCACGAACTCGCCGCCCGCGAAGTCGCGTCCGGGTTCCGAGAGCAAAACCGCGACCTGCAGCGGGAAGACATAAGCGCCGTACAGGTCCTGGTGGAGACAATTATAGTCGCCGGGGCCATAGCGAAGCAGCAAGGGCGTCGGGCGCGTCTGGCCTGCGGCGTGGCATTCGGCGAGCCACTCGGCATGGGTCGGCGGGAAGCGGCGCTCGACGCTCATCCGCTCGTGCCAGCGATTGGCGATATCCGCCAGCGGCGGATAAAGCCGGGCCCGCAGATCCTGTACCGGGTCCGGGAGCGGGTAAGCGAAATAGCGATATTCGCCGCGGCCGAAACCATGCCGGGCCATGCTCACATGGCTGCGGAAATGGTCCGGCGCGTCGTAAAGAGCTGCGGATTGTTCACAGGCGGAGGGAGCGAGAAGCCGCGGCAGCACGGCCCAGCCATTGCTATCGAGCGCCTCGGCGGCGGCGGTCCAGTCGATGGTGTCGGTCATGGGGCGCACCTAGGCGTGCGTCAGCCCGCGCGCGACCCGCTGCTTGCGGTCGAACTCAGCGCGACGGCCGCCCGCCCGCCATGAACGACGAACCCGAGGGCTGGTGATGCGCGACGATCGCGCTCGCCACCGCCTGCATCAGCAGCTGACGCTCGCGGATCGGCCGCGACGTGTCGCCGATCATCACCGCGACGGCATAGGACCGCCCATCGGGCGCGGTCAGGATACCGACATCGTTGAAGCCTGCTGTGCGGCCACCAAGATCTTGGCCGGTACCGGTCTTGTGGCCGTACAGCCAACCCGGCGGCACCGCACCGCGCACCCGCGCCTTGCCGGTCTTGGCGCCGCCCATCGTGGCGAGCAGCCAGTCGGTCGAGCTTGGCGAAAGCAATTCGCCGCGGTGCAGCCGGGCCAGCGCGTCGGCAATCGATGCCGGCGCGGCGCCGTCGGGCGGATCCTTGACATAGGATTCGTATGCGGCGCGCCGAACTTCGGGCGAAAGCCGCGAACGCGCGACGGCAAAAGCGTTGCCCATCGAATATTCAGGCCGCCACTGCAGCCCCGCGGTGCCGGCCTGGAGCAATTTCTCGCCCGGGCCGAAGCGGATCGTGCCGAGCTGCTTGCGCGCGATGAAGTCGCGCACTGCCTGCGGGCCGCCGACGAGACGCAGCAACTTGTCGTTGCAGGTGTTGTCGCTCATCTGCATCGCGCGGCGCATGATCTCGCCGACCGTCGTCGTATAGCCGGCATCGCCCTTTACCAGGGCCGCGATCGGCTGATGGAACAGGGTGAAATCGGCGCGGGTGATGGTGAGCGGATCATCGAGCCGGATCGTGCCGCGATCGACGCCGTCGAGCACCGTCATCGCTACCCAGAGCTTGCTCACGCTCTGCTGCGGCAGCGGGCGGCTGGCGGTGACGTTGCTCGCCATCCAGCCATCGTCGATGCTGGTAACCGCCACGCCGACCAGCCCGGAAAAGTTGCGGGTGATGTTGTCGATCGAGTTGACGAGGCCGAGCGGCGCGGGCGGGCGCGGCTTTGCCGGGGCGGCAACCGCAGCCGGAAACGGCATCAGCACGCTGTAGCTGGGCGCCGGCAGGAAAGCGGCGAGTTGGGTATCTTCGTGAACCGCGCAGCCGAGCAGCATCGCCGGGCCGAGCCCCGCGACCGTCAATGCCCGCTCCATTTTCGAGAAACTCTGAAATTTCTTCACGAATGCAGCCCCTTGCGCCCCTTCCAACATGCGGCGATCACAGCCGGCATCAAAGCCCAAGCGCATCTGGATGCGACGAATCCGGTAACGATAGCGACGAAACGTGAACGGAGAGGAAACCGGCACCACCATTCGACTGAAACGTAGGGCAGAAGCCTATGTTTCGCCATCGGGGCGAACCCCTAAGGTACGAGTACCGTATCCACCGCCGCGTCGAGCGTTTCCGGATAATCGAGCGTGTAATGCAGTCCGCGGCTCTCCTTGCGATGAAGCGCCGAGCGGACGATCAGGTCGGCGCTCTCGAGCAGGTTGCGCAGCTCGATCAGATCGGCGGTGACGCGGAAATGCCCATAATAATCGTTCACTTCGCCGCGCAGCATCTGGATGCGATGCGCGGCGCGCTCGAGCCGCTTGGTCGAGCGGACGATGCCGACATAGTTCCACATGAACCGGCGGATCTCGGTCCAGTTCTGCTTGATCACCACTTCCTCGTCGGAATCGGTGACCCGGCTTTCGTCCCAGGGCCGGATGGAGGGCGGCGGCGCAAGATCTGCCCAGTTGGCGGTGATGTGGTTCGCCACTGCTTCGCCGAACACGAAGCATTCGAGCAGCGAATTCGAGGCGAGACGATTGGCGCCGTGCAGCCCCGACTGGCTGACTTCGCCGGCGGCATAGAGGTTGGGCAGGTCGGTGCGGCCGTCGCGGTCGATCACCACGCCGCCGCAGGTATAATGCTGCGCGGGCACGACCGGGATCGGCTCGCGGGTCATGTCGATGTCGAGATCGAGCAGCCGGGCGTGGATCGTCGGGAAATGCTGCTTCACGAACTCCGCGCCCATATGGCTGATGTCGAGATGGACGTAATCGAGGCCGAGCCGCTTGATCTCGTGATCGATCGCCCGCGCCACCACGTCGCGCGGTGCAAGCTCGAGCCGCGGATCGAAATCGGGCATGAAGCGGTAGCCGGTGCCGGGGATCTTGAGATGCCCGCCCTCGCCGCGCACCGCTTCGGTGATCAGGAAGTTCTTGACCTCGAGATTGTACAGGCAGGTCGGATGGAATTGCATGAATTCCATGTTCGAGATCCGGCAGCCCGCGCGCCACGCCATGGCGATGCCGTCTCCCGTCGCGCCGCGCGGCGCGGTCGAGAAGAGATAGGTCCGCCCCGCCCCGCCGGTCGCCAGCACCGTCGCATTGGCGGTGAACAGCTCGACGCGATTGGCGGCACGGTTGAAGGCATAGACGCCCCAGACATTGCCCGCACCCGAATAACGCGCCTCGTGGCGGCTGGTGGCGAGATCGATCACCACCATGTCGGGAACCAGCGTGATGTTCGGATTGGCGCGCGCCGCCTTCAGCAATGCCTCCTGCACCGCCCAGCCGGTCGCGTCGTCGACATGGACGATGCGGCGGTGGCTGTGGCCGCCTTCGCGGGTGAGGTGGAGCGAATTGCCGTCCATGTTGAACGGGACGCCGAGCTTCGCCAGCCGCTCGATCGCCGCAGGGGCGTTTTCGACCACCATCTCGACCGTGGCGCGGTCGTTGAGCCCCGCGCCGGCGACCATCGTGTCCTCGACATGGTTCTCGAAGGTGTCGCCCGGCTCGAGCACTGCGGCGATCCCGCCCTGCGCCCAGGCAGTCGAGCCTTCGTTGAGGCCGCCTTTGGCGAGCACGGTGACCTTGAAGCGGCTCGCGAGGTTGAGCGCCGCAGTAAGCCCGGCCGCGCCGGAGCCGATGACGAGGATGTCGCAGGTGTGAGGATCGCCGGCCATATCGCTTTGCAGGTTCGCCTTCCGCTGGTTCGTCCCATCGCCTAGGCGCCAGGCGGGGTCGCTGGCAAATGGAGAGAGATATGCGCCGCCATAGTCTGGGTTTCGTTGCGCTGGCGATCGCCGCGAGCTGGGCGTCGGCTGCGGGGGCATGTACGCTCGGCGCGCCAGGCGAAACCCGGCGCATCGCGATCGGCGGTACCGGCCGTTCGCTGCTGCTCCGCGTGCCGGCGAAGCTGCACGGCAAGGCTCCGCTCGTCTTCCTGCTTCACGGCAGCACCGGCGACGGCGCCGGCATGCTCGCCCAGTCGAAGCTGGAGGACACCGCCGAGCGCCACGGCTTCCTCCTCGCCGCGCCCGACGGCGGCATTCCGGCGGGAAAGGGCTATGTGTGGAACATCCCGGGCGTGCCGACGGTGACCGGCAAGGTGCCCGGACCCGATGATCCCGACGACGTGGCGTTCCTCGGCAAGGCGATCGACTGGCTCGCCGCGCAGGGCTGCGCGGACCGCCGCCGGGTCTATGCCACCGGACTGTCGGGCGGCGGGCGCATGGCATCGTGGCTCGGCTGCGTCGCCGCCGATCGCTTCGCGGCGATCGCCCCGGTTGTAGGCTTGCGCGCCGGAAATCCCTCGGCGGCCGATCCGCGCTTCCCCGACGCAGCGACCTGTACACCGTCGCGGACGATGCCGGTCATCGCCTTCGCCGGCGGCAAGGACACGACCAACCCGATCGAGGGCGGCGGCGCCGGCTATTGGCAATATACGATGCGCAAGGCCGAGGCGCGTTGGGCCGATCTCAACGCCTGCCGACGCCCGATCGCCGAGCGCATGCTGGACAGCGGCATGGTCGAGCGGGGCTACGCAGATTGCCGCGGCGGCGCGGAGGTGGTTGCGCGGATCACGCCGGACGCCGGGCATGTCTGGACGGCGGACAACGAAGCGATGTGGGCATTCTTCGCGCGGCATCGGCGCTGAGCCCGCAACCGGCCGAACGGTTGATGCGTCAGCAGGAGCCGGGGGTCGACTTTGCCTTCGCGGTCCTGGGCTCCTGCCTTCGCAGGAGCACGGGGACCGGGCGCCAGCGTGCTAATTCTAGCCCGTCGCCCGAGTAAGATTGAGGAACACATCCTCCAGATCGGCCTCGCGGGTCGAGACGTCGACGATGCCGTAGCCGCCGCCCTGCACCGCGCCGAGCACTTCGCCGGCATTCGCCTGGTCCTTGCGATAGGTGATCACCAAAGTGCGCTCGGCCTTGAGCTCGATCTTCTGGAAACAGACATTCTCGGGCAGCGCCGGCACGTCCCGATCGACCGTGACCTCGACCACCTTCTCCTGCGCCATGCCGACCAGCTCGCGAGTCGGCTTGTTGGCGATCAATTTGCCGTGGTTGATGATCGCGATGCGGTCGCAGAGTTCCTCGGCCTCTTCGAGATAGTGGGTGGTCAGCACCACCGTCACGCCGCGTACGTTGAGTTGTTTCACATAGGCCCAGAGCTGCTGGCGCAGCTCGACATCGACGCCGGCGGTAGGCTCGTCGAGCACGATGATCGGCGGCGAATGGACCATCGCCTTGGCCACCATCAGCCGGCGTTTCATGCCCCCCGAAAGCGTCCGCGAATAGGCATTGGCCTTGTCTTCGAGATGGACCGCGCGGAGCAGTTCCATCGGGTCGAATTCGCCTTTGCGCACGCCGTACAGCCCGGCCTGAATCTCGAGTGTCTCGCGCGGCGTGAAGAAGGGATCGAAAGTGATCTCCTGGTTGACGATGCCGATGCTCGCCTTGGCGTTGCGCGGATGGGCGTCGATGTCGAAGCCCCAGATCGCGGCACGCCCGTCGGTCTTGTTGACGAGGCCCGCGAGGATGTTGATCAGCGTCGACTTGCCCGCGCCGTTGGGACCGAGCAGCCCGAAGATCTGCCCGCGCGGCACCTCGAAGCTCACCCCGTCGAGCGCGCGCTTGCCGCCGGCGTAGGTCTTGCAGAGGTTGTCGATCTCGATCGCGGCCTGAGTCATGCGGAGGCTCTAGGACGGCGCGCCGTACTCGCCAAGTCTCATGGTGTGGGACGGCTCCCTCTCCCGTTCGTGCTGAGCTTGTCGAAGCACCGTTCTTTCATTCTCACGCAGAAGAAGAACGGCCCTTCGACAGGCCCAGGGCGAACGGGTGAAGATGCAGTGCTCGAAGCAATTGATGCCAGCGCAGGCCCTTGCTATCGCCGAATCATGACCGTGCCCCCTCCCGAGACGATCCGCACCAGCCATGCCCGCGTGTCCTGCGACGGCACCGGTCCAGGCGTTCCCGCCGCGCTGGGCCATCCGCGCGTGTTCCTGCAGATCGACGAGCATGGCTATGTCGATTGCGGCTATTGCGACCGCCGCTTCGTGCTGATCGGCGGACCCGCCGACGGCGCCGACCAGAGCCAATTGCCCGATCATCCGGCTGGCGCTAGCGTCTGACCGTCCTATATCGGAAGGATGTCGATTCCTTCCGATCCCCGCGCCTATCTCTATCGCGAGCTCGATCCAGAAACCGCCACCCGGTTGACGGCCGATGCACTGGCGAGCGCCGAAGATGGCGAGCTCTATCTGCAATATCGCAAGACCGAGGCGTTCGGCTTCGACGATGGCCGGCTGAAGACCGCCTCGTACGACACCCAGTCCGGCTTCGGGCTGCGCGCGGTATCGGGCGAGACCACCGCCTTCGCCCATGCCAACGAGATCAGCCCGGCCGCGATCCGCCGCGCGGCCGAGACGATGGCGCTGATCGAGCCGGGCAAGGCTGGCAAGGCGCCGCCGCCGCAAGGCAATAACCGTCACCTCTACACTGACAGCGATCCGCTCGATCTGGTGCCGTTCGCCGACAAGGTGAATCTGTGCCAGACGATCGACGCCGCGGCGCGTGCGCGCGACCCGCGCGTGGTGCAGGTCTCGGTCGGCCTTACCGGATCATGGGGCGTGGTCGAGATCGTCCGGCCCGACGGTTTCATCGCCACCGACGTCCGGCCGCTGGTACGGCTCAACGTGTCGATCGTGGTCGAGGCTAACGGACGGCGCGAGACCGGGAGCTTCGGCACCGGCGGGCGCACGCTCTACGATCGGCTGTTCGAACCGGCGACATGGAACCGCGCGATCGACGAGGCGCTGGCGCAGGCGCTGGTCAATCTCGACGCAGTCGAGGCGCCGGCCGGCGATATGACGGTGTTGTGCGGGCCGGGTTGGCCCGGCGTTTTGCTCCACGAAGCGGTCGGGCACGGGCTCGAGGGCGATTTCAACCGCAAGGGCACCAGCGCCTTTTCGGGGCGAATCGGCGAGCGTGTCGCGGCACCGGGCGTCACCGTCGTCGACGACGGTTCGATCATGGATCGACGCGGGTCGCTGTCGATCGACGACGAAGGCACGCCGACGCGCGAGACCGTGCTGATCGAAGACGGCATCCTCAAAGGCTATATGCAGGACCGGCTCAATGCGCGGCTCATGGGCGTCGAGCCGACCGGCAACGGCCGGCGCGAATCGTTCCAGCACGCGCCGATGCCGCGGATGACCAACACCTTCATGAAGGCCGGCAAGGACGATCCCGCCGAGCTGCTCTCCCGCGTCAAGAAGGGGATTTACGCCAAGTCGTTCGGCGGCGGACAGGTCGACATCGTCTCGGGCAAGTTCGTCTTCTCGTGCACCGAGGCCTATCGGATCGAGAACGGCAAGCTCGGCCGCCCGATCAAGGGCGCGACGCTGATCGGCGACGGACCCTCGGTGCTGACCAGGGTCACCGGGATCGGCAACGATTTCGCCCTCGACGAGGGTGTCGGGATGTGCGGCAAGGGCGGGCAGAGCGTGCCGGCGGGGGTCGGCCAGCCGAGCCTGTTGGTCGAAGGGCTGACGGTGGGCGGCACCGCGGCGTGAAACCGCATCAATCCTCCCTCGCGTAAGCGCGGGAGGTGGCGCCGAAGGCGACGGAGGGGGCGTCTCCACGAGGTCATCGCTCGCGGAGGCACCCCTCCGTCATGCTGCGCATGCCACCTCCCCCGCTGCGCGAAGGAGGATTTTCAGCTTCCGGCACCTGAGTCTTTTGCGCCACACCCACCAGCGCTTGCGCCTGTGGATAACTTGTTGACTCAACATCTGGGTCGATGCCTGAATGTTCTGGCGCGTTAACGCTTTAGCAGGCATTCTCGTTAACCAATGTTTGCTTGACGACGGACTCCGCGACCCGCGAATACGGGGGTTCGGGCAAGGGAGTTGAGTGCAATGGGGGTTCTGGAGAAGGTAAAGACGCGGGGGCGGACGGCGGCTGTCGAGCCGGTGCCGGTACTCCCGCTCGACCAGATCCTGCGCGGCGACTGCATCCAGCGGATGCGCGAATTGCCCGCCAAGTCGATCGACCTGATCTTCGCCGACCCCCCCTACAACCTCCAGCTCGGCGGCGACCTCAATCGCCCCGACGGCAGCCGTGTCGACGCAGTCACCGACGAATGGGACAAGTTCGACAGCCTCGCGGCGTACGACAAGTTCACCCGCGAATGGCTCGCCGAGGCGCGTCGCATCCTCAAGGACGACGGCTCGATCTGGGTGATCGGCAGCTATCACAACATCTTCAAGGTCGGCAGCGCGATTCAGGACCTGGGCTTCTGGATCCTCAACGACATCATCTGGCGCAAGGCCAATCCGATGCCCAATTTCAAGGGCACCCGCTTCACCAATGCGCACGAGACGCTGATCTGGGCGTCGAAGGGCGAAAAGGCGCGCTACACCTTCAATTATCGCAGCATGAAGACGCTCAACGACGAGCTCCAGATGCGCTCGGATTGGGAATTTCCGATCTGCGGCGGGCAGGAGCGGCTCAAGAAGGACGGCTACAAGGTCCATCCGACCCAGAAGCCCGAGGCGCTGCTGTACCGCATCCTGCTGGCGACGACGAAGAAGGGCGACGTCGTGCTCGACCCGTTCTTCGGCACCGGCACCACCGGCGCGGTCGCCAAAAGGCTCGGCCGGCGCTGGATCGGGATCGATCGCGAGGGCGTCTATGTCGAGGCGGCGCAGGCGCGGATCGATGCCGCGCTGCCGCTCGACGAATCGGCGCTGACCACGATGCAAGCGCCCAAGTCCGCGCCGCGTGTGGCGTTCGGACAGCTGGTCGAGAATGGCTATCTGGCGCCCGGCACGGTGCTCACCGACTCGAAGCGGCGCCACCGGGCGGTCGTCGGCGCCGACGGTTCGCTCACATGCGGCGATGCAACCGGCTCGATCCACAAGCTCGGCGCGACGCTGCAAAATGCGCCTTCGTGCAACGGCTGGACCTGGTGGCATTATGAGGACGAAGGCGCGCTCAAGCCGATCGACGCGCTGCGCCAGACCTGGCTGCTGGCGACGCAGCCGTGATCAGGGTTGCAATGTAGGATTTGGCCTGCTTGGCTCCTTCCCTGCGGGCGCGGTACCAAGTGATTGATATGACAAGCGGAAAACTACGCCGATAGTGTCAATCTAGTGTCAACTTTGCCGTTGGAGGTGCCGTGATCGACCTTCCCGCCGCCGCCCGGCTCCACCTGCGTCCAGTTCAGTTCGCCGATACCCCGGTCGGACAAGGCGGCCAGGTGGCGCGACTCGCGGGTGGGCTCGGCTGGTTTGCGGCCTATGAGCTGATCGCAGTCCGGGACGGCCGCCGCGTGCTGCAGCAGATCGTCCCGGTCGCCGATCTGCCCAACGACGAACGCCTCGACGCGCTCGCGGCTCGCATTTCCGCTCCCCGCGCGCCGCTCAAGCTTGGCGAGCGCGTCGTACGGCTCGACCAGCCGCAGGTGATGGCAATCCTCAACGTCACGCCCGACAGCTTCTCGGATGGCGGGCGCCACGTCGACAATCCGGCCGCGGCGGCGCAGGTCGGTGTCGACATGAGTGTGGCGGGCGCGGCAATCATCGATGTCGGCGGCGAATCCACCCGGCCGGGCGCGGCGGCGGTGTGGGAAGGAGACGAGATCGAACGCACCGTACCGGTGATCGAACGTCTTGCGCGAAGCGGTGCGGCGGTGTCGATCGATACGCGCAAGGCGGGCGTGATGGAGGCAGCGCTCGCCGCCGGCGCGCATCTGATCAACGACGTGTCCGCCCTGCTCTACGACGAGCGCTCGCTGGACGTGGCGGCGGCCTCAGACTGTCCGGTGGTACTGATGCATTCGCCCGACCCGGCGAAGACGGGGCACGCGGGAGGCGACTATGACGACGTATTGCTCGAGGTCTATGACTGGCTCGAGCGCCGCGTCGACGACGTGGTCGCCCGGGGGATCGCCCGCGAGCGCGTGCTGATCGATCCGGGTATCGGGTTCGGCAAGTCGCTCGCCGACAATCTCGCGCTGCTCAACGGCCTCGCGCTGTTCCACGGCATCGGCTGCGCCATCGTGCTCGGCGCGAGCCGCAAGCGGATGATCGGAGCACTGTCGAACGAGGCGCCGGCGGAGGCGCGGCTCGGCGGATCGCTCGCCGTGGCGCTCAAGGGCGCCGAACTGGGCGCGCAACTCATCCGCGTCCACGACGTGTTCGAGACGGCGCAGGCGCTGCGCGTGTGGCGGGGAATGCGCGATGCAGCGCTGGTGGCGCGTCACCCCGTCGGGAGCGACTAATCGCGCGCGCAACAGGTGCCGTGACGCACACAATCAGCCGCGCGCTCCCGCCGCAAGGGCGGGAACGCGCCATGGCCAATCGGCAAAATGGGCTGGTTAGGCCGCGGTCTTCTCGGCCGACGCCTTGCGCACTTCGCGCTTCAGGCGGCGCGCACGCAGCGACAGATCGTCGTCGCTGGCCTTGAGCAGCCAGTTGTCGAGGCCACCATTATGCTCGACCGAGCGCAGGCCGTGCGTCGAGACGCGCAGGCGGATGCTGCGGCCCAGCGCGTCCGACATCAAAGTGACGTTCTGCAGGTTCGGCAGGAACGTACGCTTGGTCTTGTTGTTGGCGTGGGAGACGTTGTGTCCCACCTGCCGGCCCTTGCCGGTCAGCTCGCAAATGCGCGACATCGCTTGAAATCCTGATTCTTGGCGTGAGCCGGAAAGGCCGCGCCGATAGCGGGTATGGCGGATTGCGTCAACCGATTCCCCGATCGCCACATCCGCCGACGCAACCCGGATGGCGTGTCGCGCGTTATTACGCAAACGATTCGATCCGGGAGAAGACGGCAATGCGTGCAATTCTCGTGCTGATCGGGCTGATCGCCCTCGGCGTGGTCGCGGCGATGGCGACCGGCATGTTGCGGATCAACCAGCAGCAAGGCGCGAGCCTGCCGACGGTGAGCGTGCAGGCGCAGGGCGGCAATTTGCCCAAGTACAGCGCCGAGACGGGCAGCGTCGGGATCGGAAACACCGCCAAGACCGTTGAGGTGCCGACAGTGGAAATGAAGAAGGCGACCGTGGTCTTGCCGACGATCGACGTGAAGCAGGCGCCGGCGGCGACGCCCTCGCCTGCCGCCAAATAATGTCCGCCGGGAGAATCGTGGCGGCAATTTTGCTGCCGCCGCTGGGGGTCTATCTGGCGCGCGGCCCGGGGCGCGACTTCCTGATCAGCTGCGGACTGACCGTGCTGGCGTTTCTGCCCGGTGTCGCTTTCGCCTTGTGGACGGTACTGCGGGACGAGCGGCGGGCGCCTGCCGCTGCATAGCAGGTGACGCGGCGCGGCGGGGACGGTAGTCCCCTGCCATGTTCCCGCTGCCCGAACCGATGCGAACCGCGATCGACGCTGCCGGGGGTGCCGCGCAGGCGGGGGAAGTGCCGGTCGGCGCTGTGGTCGTGCGCGACGGGAAGATCATCGCGACCGCTGCGAATGCGCCCCGCACGCTCCATGATCCCACTGCGCATGCCGAGATGCTTGCGATTCGCGCGGCGGCGACGGTACTCGGCCGCGAGCGACTGGAAGATTGCGATCTCTGGGTGACGCTCGAGCCGTGCGCGATGTGCGCGGGGGCGATCGCGCATGCCCGCATCGCCCGGCTGTATTATGCCGCCAGCGATCCCAAAGGCGGCGCCGTCGAGCACGGACCGCGCTTCTTTGCGCAGCCCACCTGCCATCACCGGCCGGAGGTTTACGCGGGCATCGGCGAAGCCGAAGCGGCGGCACTATTGCGCGATTTCTTCCGCGCGAGGCGGAATCAGGCCGGAAACCCATAAATAGCCGCGTTCGGCATGACTGAATGGCCGCGATCGGGTGGGAAGCCGTCGTTTTGGTCGCGCTGAATCAGCGGCAGCTCTGCGCCCGATCAGCTGCCTTCAGGCGGATTGATACGCGCCGCGCCGACCCGCTGCGGCTGGAATCAGCGCTGCGCGAGCCGTCCCGCGGCGAAGTCGCGCGCGAGCGAGATAAAAGCCTGGAAGGCCGCTGATGAATTGCGCCGATTGGAATAATAAAGACACAGCGGCGCGAGCGGCGGCGTCCAGTCTTCGAGAATGCGGACGAGCCGCCCCGCCGCGATGTCCCTTCGCACATCGGCTTCCATGAAATAGCCGATCCCGACGCCGCTCGTCACCGCGATCCTGGCGAGGGACGCTTCGTCCAGAGTGATCGGGCCCTCGACGTCGAGCTGCAGTTCTTCGCCATCCTTCTCGAAGCGCCAGCGGAACAAGGCACCATTGGGAAGCCGCACGCGAACGCAGGGGTGGCCAAGCAGCTCCTGCGGCACCTGAGGGATGGCCCTGCGTTCGAAAAAGCCGGGGGATGCCGCAACAGCCATGCGTCGGATCTGGCCCAGCGGAATGGCGATCGCGTCGCTGGGCACCAGATCTGCGCTGCGCACTCCCAGATCGAAGCCCGCCGCCACGACGTCCACGAGCCGTCCCTCGGTAACGAGGTCGATATGCACCTGCGGATAAAGTTGCAGATAGCTTAGCACGAGTGGCGCCATGATCTCGCGCGCCGCCGTCGCAAAGGCATTGATGCGTAAGGTGCCGGACGGCGTCTCCTGCTGGGAGCGCGCCGTGTTCATCGCTTTGTGGATGTCCTCGAGCGCTGGCCTGATCTGTCCGACGAAGATCCGTCCCGCATGGGTGAGCGAGACGCTGCGGGTGGTGCGATTGAAAAGGCGCACGGCAAGCTCCCGTTCGAGCTTGCTCACCGCATTGCTGATGGCCGTGGTCGACAGGCCGAGATCGAGCGCCGCCGCTCGAAACGACCCGCACCGGACGATGGCGAGAACCGCCTCGAGCTCGATCAGCGAATGGCGAGTCATTGTCCCGTTTTTCGCGACACCCCATCGCGATCTGTCCCGATTATCAGCCGAAATGTCCATCGCTAAATCGGCCTCATCGCCGTCGAGGAGATGAACATGTCACTGAACCTGCCCAAGCCGATTGCCGACTATATCGAGGCAAATGCCCGTCTCGATATCGACGGCATGTTGAAGCCGTTCCTGCGCGACGCCGTCTTCATCGACAACGGCAAGCAATTCGAGGGACAGGCGGCGATCCGCCAGCTGTTCGAAGAAGAAGTGCTCCCGGTGAAGGCGATCTTCACGCCCGATTCTGTTCGGGAAGACGATGGCGATGTCGTCGTCGAAGGTCCCGCACACGGTAACTTTCCGGGCAGCCCGCTCCGCTTCACCTACCGGTTCACGCTGGTGCACGGCGCCATCAAGACCCTGGAGACTACAGTATGAGCATCAAGGCAGATCCTGCCGAGTTCGCCGGCAAGCGCGTGCTCGTCAGCGGTGGCACCAAGGGGTTGGGCCGCGCCACAGTCGAACGCTTCGTGGCCGGCGGAGCGCGCGTCATCACCGCCGCCCGCGCCGTCAAGGACACCATCGAGGGCGTCGAATACGTCCAGGCGGACCTCACCACGCCAGAGGGCGGCGAAACGCTGGCCAAGGCAGCGATCGAGCGGCTGGACGGGATCGACATCCTTGCCCATGTCGTCGGGGGCTCGGCCTCGCCGGCCGGTGGCTTCGTCGCGCTGACCGACGAGCACTGGCTTGCCGAGTTGAACCTCAATTTGCTCGCGACCGTCCGGCTCGACCGCCTGCTGATCCCGCAGATGCTCGAGCGAGGCGAAGGCGTCGTGGTGCACGTGACCTCGATCCAGTCCGTCCTGCCGCTGCCGGAATCGACGACCGGCTATGCCGCCGCCAAGGCTGCCCTCAGGACCTACAGCAAGTCTATCTCCAGGGAACTCGGGCCGAAGGGCGTGCGGGTCAATTCCGTCTCGCCCGGCTGGATCATGACGGAGGCCACCGGAGACTTTCTCGAAATGCTTCGCGCTGCCAATGGCGGCACGGTTGAGGACGCGCGTCAGTCGGTGCTCGATGCGCTGGGCGGAATTCCGATCGGGCGGGGAGCCGAGCCCGAAGAGGTGGCCGACCTGATCGCCTATCTCGCCTCCGCGCGCGCCGCGGCGATCCACGGCGCCGAGTTCGTCATCGACGGCGGAACAATCCGCACCGTTTGAGGATGCCGGCTGGCGCTCGCCATGCGATCGAGCGAGCGCCATGGACCGGCGGCCGTCCTTGGCCGGATACGTTCAGGCGCATCTCAGCCGCGCGATCGTGTTGTTCGAAGCTGCCTTTTCGCAAACGGCCGGATACCCGCCATCTGACCCATTGGCTGCTATCGGGAGCGCTACCGGGCAGTCCGCAATGCGAGTACACGGCCCGCGCGTCGCCCGTGCCTCCAGGCTCCTGCTTTCGCAGGAGCGCAAAGCGCACGGGCGGATAGCGCGTGTTCAGCCGACGTCTTGCCGGGTGATCGGCACCAGCTTGATCTCGACCCGGCGATTGGCGGCCTTGCCTTCCTCGGTGTCGTTGCTGGCGATCGGCTGGGTCTCGCCGAAGCCGCGGGTGCCGAGCCGGGCGCTCTGCACGCCGCGGGAGGTCAGATAGTCCGCCACTGCGCTCGCCCGGCGCTGCGAGAGGCTGAGATTATAGCTGTCGCTGCCGGTCGAATCGGTGTGACCGTACACATCGATATAGGTCTGGTTATACTGCTTGAGCACGTCCGCGACCTGATCGAGGGTGCTGCGGAACTGCGGCTGGATGCTCGCCTCGTTGGTGGCGAAAGTGACGTTCGACGGCATGTTGAGCACCAGATCGTCGCCCTGGCGGATCACCCGGATGTCGGTGCCGGCGGTACGGCGGCGCAGTTCCTGCTCTTGCCGGTCCATATAGGCACCGATCCCCGCCCCGGCGAGGCCGCCGATCCCGGCGCCGATGATCTTCTCGGTACGATCGTTGCGCCCGCCGACGAGATCGCCGAGCAGATAGCCGCCGACCACACCAGCGCCGGCGCCGATCGCGGCGCGCGACACCCGGCGCTCGCCGGTGACCGGATCGGTGACGCAGGCGCTGGTGAGCGTGGTGGCCGCGAGCGCGGCGGCGAGGAGCGCCTTGTTGGCGATGTGCATGTCTTTCCTCCTGAAATGCGAACCCTGTGGACGGGGAAACCCGCCTCATCGCCGCCTTGTTCCGCCTCCGCACTGAAGCTGCAGTGAACAGCAGTTGTGAAGCGTGGCCCAGTGCGGATATGGAGGGCGCCGCACCATGCCTGCCCCCTTCCCCTGGATCGACGTCGCGATCATCCTCGTGCTGATCGCCGTGAACGGCCTCTTCTCGATGTCGGAGCTGGCGATCGTCTCCGCGCGCCCCGCCCGGCTCGAGGCAATGGCGCGGACCAATCGCGGCGCCGCGACGGCGATTCGCCTCGCCGCCGATCCGGGCAAGTTCCTTTCCACCGTGCAGATCGGCATCACGCTGATCGGCATCGTCGCCGGCGCCTATTCGGGCGCGAGCCTCGGCACACCGGTGGCACAGCGCATCGAGGGGCTGGGGCTCGATCCGGAGACCGCACGCACGATCGGCATCACTCTGGTGATCGCCGTCACGACCTATGCCTCGCTCGTGGTGGGCGAGCTCGTGCCAAAGCAGTTCGCCTTGCGCTCGCCCGAGCCGATCGCCGCGGTGATGGCGATCCCGATGCTGTGGCTCAGCCGCGCCACCGCGCCGGTGGTGTGGCTGCTCGACAAATCGAGTTCGCTGATCTTCCGCCTCGTCGGCCTCAACCGCGAATCGGAGAACCGCGTCACTGCCGAGGAACTGCATCTGATCGTCGCCGAAGCGAGCAAGTCGGGGGTGATCGAGGAGCATGAACGCTCGATCATCTCGGGCGTGGTGCGCCTCGCCGACCGGCCGGTGCGCGAAGTGATGACGCCGCGCACCGATGTCGACTGGCTCGACGTCGACCTCGATGCCGACGGCATCCGCGACGCCTTGCTGGCGACCCCGCACACCCGTCTGCCGGTTGCCGAAGGCTCGGTCGATTCGGTGATCGGCGTAGTCCAGGCGCGCGACATCGCCGCGGCGTTGTTCCGCGGCGAAACGCTCGATCTGCGGCGGCTGATGCGCGCCGCGCCGGTGCTGCCCGATCAGGTCGATGCGATGGACGCGCTGGGGGCGCTGCGCCGCGCTGAAGTGCCGATGGGGCTCGTCCATGACGAATATGGCCATTTCGAAGGCATCGTGACTCCCGCCAATCTGCTCGCCGCGATCGCCGGCGACTTCGCGTCGGATGCCGAGCCGGGCGACACGCCGAGCCTCGTCGTGCGCGAGGACGGATCGTTGCTGGTCTCGGGCCAGATGCCGGCCGACGCGCTGGCCGAGCGGCTCGGTATCGATCTGCCGGAAGACCGCGACTATGCCACGGTCGCGGGGCTTGCGCTGGCGATCCTCAAGCATCTCCCCGAGGAAGGCGAGGTGTTCGAAGAACAGGGCTGGCGCTTCGAAATCGTCGACATGGACGGACGCAAGATCGACAAATTGCTGGTGCGCGAGGCGGGGTAGCGCTCACGCGCGGCCCATCACCGTTCGTGCTGAGCTTGTCGAAGGACCGTCTGTCTTCTCGCCGCGAGTGACAAAGAAGAACGGCCCCCTTCGGCCAAGCTCAGGACAGGCTTCGACAAGCTCAGGGCGAACGAAGGTCCTCGGGCGGAGCGCTCGTGAGGGGCCGTGCTTCGACAAGCTCAGCACGAACGGTGGGTCGAGCGGACGGCCCTACAGCTTTCCGAACACCGCTTCGTAGCCGGCCTGATCGCCGCGGGCGAGGAAACCTGCCTGCTCCACCCAGCGGTCGCGGTGGATGCGGCCCTGAAAATTACCGAGCCGGGCGTCGAGCGCCTCGACCTCGGCAGGGCTTAGCGCCGCCAGCTGGGCGAAGCTGGTGATGCCGAGCGCATTCAGCCGTTCCGCCACCTTGGGCCCCACCCCCTTCATCCGGGTCAACTGATCGGGGGTCGCGGGCGCCGGCGCGGGATCGGACACGGCGAGGCTGGCGGGTGCGGCGTCGAGCGGCGCCGCGGCGGCGATCGGCTCGTCGGCGAACGGCGCGGGCTCGGGTGCCGGATCGGGCGCCGCCGCGATCACTGGCGCGTCGGCCATCGGCGGCGGAGGCGGCGCGACGGGCGGTGCGGCAGTCAGGGGCGGCGCCGGAGCGGGCTTGTCGGGGCCGGCAAGCTCACCGCGACTTTCGAGTTCCCGGCGCGCCTGTTGCCGCCGCTTCGCGATCCGCGTGCCCCAGGCGAGCACCAGCAGTGCGAGGATGATCCCGATCGCGATCAGCACGAACGAGAGCGTCAGCCATACCGGCGCGCCATCGTAAAGCGCGCCACCCGTCTGCCAAGCCGTATCGTTCATTCAACTCGCTCCCGACGCCATGCAGTCACATGCACCACCAGCTGCATAGCGCCGGATTCCGCAGCGTCCAGCGGCGTTCGCCGGCAAGCAAAAGGGCCGGAGGATCGCTCCCCCGGCCCTTGCCTTATCTTCGATGTATCCGTCTCAGCGGGTGCCGGGGACCGGGGGCTCGAGCTCGTCATAAGCCTCCGGCTCATGAACCTCATCCAGTCCGCGCCCGACATGGCTGCGCGAGCGGCTATAGGCGAAGTAGACGATCAGGCCGACCACCGCCCATCCGAGGAAGAGCGTGATGGTAGCCTTTGACAGGCTGAAGAACAGATAGATGCAGCCGATGATCGCCACCGGTGCGGTCAGCATGATCGCCGGCGTGCGGAACGGCCGCGCGCGCGTCGGATCCGTGCGACGCAGCACCAGCACTGCGATCGAGACCGCGGCGAAGGCGAACAGCGTTCCCGAATTCGACACGTCCGCGAGCAGGCCGACCGGGAAGAAGGCAGCAAACAACGTCACGAAAATGCCGGTGATGATCGTGATCACGTGCGGCGTGTGGAAGCGCGGATGGACCTTCGAGAAGAATTCCGGGAGCAGCCCGTCGCGGCTCATCACGAAGAAGATGCGGGTCTGGCCGAACATCATCATCAGGATGACCGAAGGCAGCGCGATGATCGCCGCGGCCCCGACAAGCCAGCCGATGAACGGATAGCCGATCGACTTGAGTGTCCAGGCCAGCGCCTCCTTCGAGCAGACTACGGCCGAATCCTGAACCGCCGCGCAGGCCTGCGACAATGCAGGGGTACCCGGCGAAAGCGTCTCGCCCGCCGGACCGAACATCGGCTGCCCGCCCACCGTGCCGATGACGCCGGCCGCAACGAGCAGATAGAAGATCGTGCACACCCCGAGGCTGCCGATCAGACCGATAGGCATGTTGCGCTGGGGGTTTTTCGTCTCCTCCGCTGCGGTCGAGACCGCGTCGAAGCCGACATAAGCGAAGAAGATCGATGCCGCCGCACCTGAAATGCCGGCGAAGCCGAGCGGCGCGAAAGGGGTGAACTGGCCGGTCTTGATCACGGGAATGGTCAGGACGACGAACATCGCGAGCGCGAGGATCTTGACCCCCACCAGCACCGCGTTGACCGTTGCGCTCTCCTTGGTGCCCTTCACCAGCAAGGCCGTGACCAGCGCCGCGATGATCATCGCGGGCACGTTGATCATTCCGCCATCAAACGGGCCGCGGACCAGATCGAGCGGCACCGATATGTTGAAACTGGTATTGAGCCAGCCGATAAAATAGCCCGACCAGCCGACCGAGACTGCGCCGGCCGCGATCGCATATTCGAGTATCAGCGCCCAGCCGACCATCCATGCCACCAGCTCACCCATCACGGCGTAGCTATAGGTGTAGGCGGAGCCGGAGACCGGCACCATTGCCGCCATCTCGGCATAGCAGAGTGCCGCCACGGCGCAGACGAAGCCGGCGATGATGAACGAGAGCATCATGCCCGGCCCGGCCTTCTGCGCCGCCTCGGCGGTCAGAACGAAGATGCCGGTGCCGATCACCGCACCGATGCCGAGCATGGTCAGCTGGAAGGCACCGAGCGACCGGTGGAGCGATTTCTTCTCCGCGGTCGCCAGGATGGCGTCGAGTGGTTTTACGCGCCCGAATATCATTGAATGGTCCCCTTCGCGGCGCCGGTTCGCACCGCCCGAATTTGAAAGGCGCGAGCCTAGCCGCAAAAGCCGGACGCGCAATCCCTTAACACGCGCTTTGCGGTAGAGAGGTCGACAGCCTCCGTTCGCCCCGCGCTTGTCGAAGGGCGGTGCTTCGACAGGCTCGGGACGAACGGGATATGTTCAACGGGCGAGCATCGGCCCGAGCGAGCGGCCGGCGAAGATGTGGACGTGGAGGTGCGGCACTTCCTGGTGCGCGTCCTGCCCGATATTGGCGAGCAGCCGATAGCCGGGCGCCACCATCCCGGCCTCGCGCGCGACATGCCCGACCGCGCGGACGAAGCCGGCGATTTCGGCATCGCTGCCCTTCGCCGCAAAATCGTCCCAGCTGACGTACGGCCCCTTGGGGATCACGAGGATATGCTGCGGCGCCTGCGGATTGATGTCGTGAAAGGCGAGCGCAAAGTCGTCCTCGTACACCCGCTTCGACGGGATCTCGCCGCGCAGGATCTTCGCGAAGATGTTCTGGTCGTCATAGGGTTTGGTGGCGTCGATGGGCATGTATTCCCCTCCCGCTCGCGGGAGGGGTTAGGGGAGGAGAGAGCCTCCAGCCTCGCCGCGGTGTGCTGAGCGCACATGCCCTCCCCCGGCCCCTCCCGCAAGCGGGAGGGTGCGCTAGCGGGAACGGCCCGCTTTTTCGTCGATCCCCGACACGCCCTCGCGACGGGCGAGCTCAGCCCGGACATCGTCGAGGCTGAGCCCGGCATCGGCGAGCAGCACGGCGAGGTGGAAGATCAGGTCGGCGGCTTCGCTGGTGAGCGCCGCCTTGTCGTCCTCGATGGCGGCGATCACCGTCTCGACCGCTTCCTCGCCCAGTTTCTGCGCGATCTTGGCGCGGCCTTTGGCAGTGAGCCGGGCAACATAGGAGCTTGCGGGATCGCCGCTGCGGCGTTCGCGGATCACCGCTTCGAGCGCGTCGAGAGTATCTGCCATGCCGCTCCGGCTGCGGGAGCGGCGCCCGGCTGTCAATCCTTGCGTGCGTCGCGGCGGAAGCGCGCGCGCAGGCGGTGACGCACGAACCAGATCGCGAAGGCGGCGCAGGCGAACAGGGCGAGGTCGGAGAGCTCGGGCATCGAGCGCGCGCCGGCGACGCCGCTGTGCGGTGCGGCGGCGAACGCGGGGGTGGCAATCAGCAGGGCGAGCGCGAGGCGGAACATGAGCGGGGTGTAGCGCGTGTGGCGTTGGGGAACCGTTAAGCCACACCGATGCTCCTGCGAAAGCAGGAGGCCAGGACGGCACGCGCTGTCTCTGGTGACTCTGGGCTCCTGCTTTCGCAGGAGCACGGATTACTTGCGAACCGGAATTCCCGCCGCTGCGAGTGCGGCGTGCGCGTCGGCGACGCTGGCCTCGCCGAAGTGGAAGATCGACGCGGCGAGCACGGCGCTGGCATGGCCGTCGCGGATTCCGGCGACGAGATGATCGAGGCTGCCGACCCCGCCCGATGCCACCACCGGCACGGTCACCCGGTCGGCGATCGTACGGATCAGCTCGAGATCGTAGCCGTCGCGGGTGCCGTCGCGGTCCATCGAGGTGACGAGCAGCTCGCCCGCGCCGAGCTTGGCGAGGCGGAGGGCGTGGGTGACCGCGTCGATCCCCGTCGGGCGGCGGCCGCCATGGGTGAACACTTCCCAGCGCCCCTCGGCGACCTTGCGCGCATCGACCGAGGCGACGACGCACTGGCTGCCCATGCGCTCGGCGATCTCGGCGACGACCTCGGGCCGCGACACCGCGGCGGAATTGACTGCGACCTTGTCGGCGCCGGCGAGCAACAACGCGCGGGCATCGTCGACGCTGCGCACGCCGCCGCCGACAGTCAGCGGCATGAAGCACACCTCGGCGGTGCGCCGGACCACGTCGAGAATCGTGCCGCGCGCCTCGTGGCTTGCAGTGATGTCGAGGAAGCAGAGCTCGTCGGCACCCGCCGCGTCGTAGGCGCGCGCCTGCTCGACCGGATCGCCGGCGTCCTTGAGATCGACGAAGTTCACGCCTTTGACGACGCGGCCATTCGCGACATCGAGGCAGGGAATGACGCGCGCACGGACGGTCATAAAAGCCCTCTCCTCTCCGGGGAGAGGGTCGGGAGAGGGGCAGGAAGGGATAGTGCGCCGCACTTCCCCTCTCCCTGGCCCTCTCCCCCGAGGGGAGAGGGAGACTCGTGCCACACCCTCACCGCGCCACCTCGATCGCTTCGGCCAGGTCGAGGCGGCCGTCGTACAGCGCGCGGCCGGTGATCACGCCTTCGACACCGTCGGCGACATGGCCGCGGAGCGCATGGATATCGCCGATGTCAGTCACGCCGCCGCTGGCGATCACCGGGATCGAGACGGCACGCGCCAGCGCCACCGTCGCATCGACGTTGCAGCCCTTGAGCAGCCCGTCGCGGCCGACATCGGTAAACAGCAAGGCGGCAACACCCGCATCCTCGAAGCGGCGCGCGAGTTCGACCACCGATACGTCCGATACGTCGGCCCAGCCCCGCGTCGCGACCATCCCGTCGCGGGCGTCGACTGCGACGACGATCCGACCCGGATTGTCGCGGGCCGCTTCGCGGACGAGGTCCGGATTCTCCAGCGCCGCGGTACCGATCACGACGCGCTCGACGCCGAGATCGAACCAGCGGTCGATCGACTCGCGATTGCGGATGCCGCCGCCGAGTTGGACCTTGCCCCCGAATCGCTGGAGGATCGCCGCCACCGCCGCGCCGTTGACCGATTCGCCCGCGAATGCGCCGTCGAGATCCACGACGTGGAGCCATTCGGCGCCGGCGCGGGCGAAGATCTCTGCCTGCGCCGCGGGATCGTCGCCATAGATGGTGGCTCGGTCCATATCACCCTCGGCAAGGCGGACGACCTGGCCCGCCTTGAGATCGATGGCGGGGAAGACGATGAGCGGCATCAAATAATCCTCCCCCGGAGGGGGAGGACCTGATGAATCACGGCCGCCATTGCAAAAACCTCTCCAGCAGCGCGATGCCGTAGCGCTGGCTCTTTTCGGGGTGGAACTGGACGCCGGCCATGTTGTCGCGGCCGATCGCTGCGGTGACCCGGGCGCCATGCTCGGTGGTCGCGAGGACATGCTCGCCCTCGAAGGCGAAGCTGTGGAGGAAATAGGCCTCGCCGGGCTCGATCAGCGGATGTTCGCCGACCGGCACGACATCGTTCCAGCCCATATGCGGCACCCGCACGCCGGGCGAGGGCGGCAGATGCCGCACCGTTCCGGGGATCCAGCCGAGCCCTTCGTGGGTGCCGAGTTCCTCGCCGCGGGTCGCCATCAGCTGCATGCCGACGCAGACGCCGAGGAACGGCGCGCCCTGGTTCAGCACGCGCTGCTCGAGCGCGACGACCATGCCGTCGACGTCGCGCAGGCCCCGCGCGCAGGCGCCGAACGCGCCGACGCCGGGCAAGACGATGCGGTCGGCCTTCGCCACCACTTCGGGATCCGCGGTGATGACCAGTCCCTCCGCGCCCGCCGCCTTGAGCGCATTATGGACCGAGTGAAGATTGCCCGCGCCGTAGTCGATCAGCGCGACGCTCATTCGGCCAGCGCTTCCAGCCCCGGCGCGATGATGCTGGGCGCGATCTCGACGAAGCTGTAGTCGGCGGCGCCCTCGAGGGCGAACGGATCGGTCGCCGCCCAGGCCTTGACCGCCTCGAGGTCGCCACGGGCGAGGAACATCCCGCCGGTAACCGGCACCTTGCGGCCTGCGACGAGCAGCTTGCCGTCGGCCAGGCCCTGCTTCAGCCATTCGACATGTGCGGGCCGCAGCCGGTCGATCTCGGCCAGTTCGACCTTGTAGCTCAGCAGCACAACGATCATCAGAGGACACCCTTGGTGCTGGGTATTGCATCGGCTTTGCGGGGATCGATCTCGACCGCCTCGCGCAGTGCCCGGGCGAGGCCCTTGAACGCGGCTTCGGCGATATGGTGGTTGTTGGTGCCGTAGAGCGTCTCGACATGGAGCGTCACGCCGGCGGTCTGGGCGAAGCTGTGGAACCAGTGCTCGAACATCTCGGTGTCCATCTCGCCGAGCCGCTTCTGGCTGAATTCGGTCTTCCAGACGAGATAGGGCCGGCCGGAGATGTCGATCGCCACCCGCGCCAGCGTCTCGTCCATCGGCGACAGCGCGTCGGCATAGCGGCGGATGCCCTTCTTGTCGCCGAGCGCCTTGGCGACCGCCTCGCCGATCGCGAGGCCGGTGTCCTCGACCGTGTGGTGCTGGTCGATGTGCAGGTCGCCGACGGTCTTGACCTGCATGTCGATGAGCGAGTGGCGGCTGAGCTGCTCGAGCATGTGGTCGAAGAAGCCGATGCCGGTCGAGACCGCATAGGCGCCGGTGCCGTCGAGATTGACGGTGACGTCGACCGAGGTCTCGCTCGTCTTGCGGCTGATCGTGGCGGTTCGCATGGCGCCCCCCATAGCGCCGCCTTGGCTCCGCGCAAAATAGGCTTGCTTGGGGTGAAGCAGCATGTGCTTGACCCGTGGGCTTGAGGCGCTACCCAAGGCCTATGACCGGTAACGTGCCCGACAGCCTGATTCCCTATGACGAGATCGTCCAGGAGGCGCTGCGTGCCGTGGTCGGCCGCGTACTCGGCTCGGTCGCCGCGACTCAGGCTTTGCCCGGCGCGCACCATTTCTACATCACCTTCAAGACCCACGCGCCCGGGGTCGACATCCCGCAGCGGCTGATCGAGCGCTTCCCCGACGAAATGACGATCGTCCTCCAGCACCGCTTCTGGGATCTGAAGGTCGACGACAGCAAATTTTCGGTCGGGCTGAGCTTCAACCAGGTGCCGGCGATCCTCAACATCCCCTTCTCGGCGATCACCGGCTTCCACGATCCGGCGGTCAATTTCGAACTCCGCTTCCAGGCACAGGATGTGCCCGAGGGCCCCGAGCCGCACGAGGAAGCCGAGAATGACGGGCCGACGGTGACGCCGGCCGATGACGGTTCGAACGTCGTCTCGGTGGACTTCAAGCGGAAGAAATAAGGGATTCCCTTCCCCCCGTTCGCCCCCGGACCAGATCCGGGGTTGGCGAAGCGCCGTACTTCCATCTACAGCGCCGGCAACAGAAGAACCGCCCTTCGACAAGCGCAGGGCGAACGGAGGTTGTGTGACCCAGACCCGTACCGAAACCGATTCGATCGGCGCGATCGAAGTATCCGCCCAGGCCTATTGGGGGGCGCAGACCCAGCGCTCGATCGAGAATTTCCCGTTTGGACCCATGGAGCGGATGCCGCTCGGCATCGTCCACGCCCAGGCGATCGTCAAGCAGGCCGCGGCGCGGGTGAACCGCAAGCACGGGCTCGATCCGAAGATCGCCGACGCGATCGAGTCGGCGGCGCAGGAGATCGTCGCGGGCAAGCTCGACGACCAGTTCCCGCTGGTGATCTGGCAGACCGGCAGCGGCACCCAGACCAACATGAACGTCAACGAAGTGATCGCCGGCCGCGCCAACGAGGCGCTGGCAGGCACGCGCGGCGGCAAGAGCCCGGTCCACCCGAACGATCACGTCAACATGAGCCAGTCGTCGAACGACAGCTTCCCGACCGCGCTCCATGTCGCCACGGCGATCGCCACGCGCGACGTGCTGCTGCCCGCGCTCGACCAGCTCACCGCGTCGTTGACCGCCAAGGCCGAGGCCTGGGACCACATCGTCAAGATCGGCCGCACCCACACCCAGGATGCGACGCCGCTGACCCTCGGCCAGGAATTCTCCGGCTATGCCGCGCAGCTGATCAGCTGCAAGGCGCGGATCGAAGGTGCGCTCAGCGGCAACATCCGCAAGCTCGCGATCGGCGGCACCGCGGTCGGCACCGGGCTCAACGCTCCCGAAGGCTGGGCCGAGGACATGAGCGCGGCGATCAGCGACATCGCCGGGATGCCGTTCGAACCGGCCCCGAACAAGTTCGAGCAGCTCGCCGCCAAGGACGGACTCGTCTTCTTCTCGGGCGCGCTCAACACCCTCGCGGTGGCGCTCAACAAGATCGCCAACGACATTCGCTTCCTCGGCTCCGGTCCGCGCTCGGGGCTCGGCGAGCTGTCGCTGCCCGCCAACGAGCCGGGCAGCTCGATCATGCCCGGCAAGGTCAACCCGACCCAGTGCGAATCGCTGACGATGGTCGCGGCACAGGTGATCGGCAACCATCAGGCGGTCACCGTCGGCGGAATGCAGGGCCATTTCGAGCTCAACGTGTTCATGCCGCTGATCGGGGCCAATGTGCTGCGCTCGATCCAGCTGCTCGGGGTCGGCATGACCAGCTTCGCCGAGCGCTGCATCGACGGCACCGAGGCCAACGAGAAGCAGATCGCCGATCTGGTCGGTCGCTCGCTGATGCTGGTGACCGCGCTGGCGCCGGCGATCGGCTATGACAATGCCGCCAAGATCGCCAAGAACGCGCATGAGAAGGGGCTGACGCTCAAGGAGAGCGGGCTGGCGCTGGGGCTGGTCGACGAAGCGACGTTCGACCAGTACGTCCGGCCGGAGACGATGATCGGGCGGTAAGGCCGTATCCTCCCCCGCAAGGGGGAGGTGGCGCCGGAGGCGACGGAGGGGGAGGTAAGCGACCCACTCGCCGTCGTGCTTCCTCCCCCTCCGTCAGCTTCGCTGCCACCTCCCCCTGGCGGGGGAGGATTGAAGTGGCGATTGCACGCCCCCCGTGTGCAGCGCGGGAACAAGTCCTCAATCCAGCCGCTTAGCTCCCGAACGCAATCGGAGAGTATTTCGATGATCGGCAAGGCAATTGCGGGCTGGCTCGGCCACAGGATCGACGCCAGCGACGGCGAGGGCGGCACGCTCGGCGCATTGACCGGCGTCGCGCTGTGGGAAGTCGGCAAGCGCGTCGTCCCCGCCGCGCTGGTGCTCGGCGGGATCGCTTATGCCGTGCATCGCTTCTCGCGCACCGAGACCACGGCATGATCCGCAACCTGCTCGGCGCCCTGATCGGCAGCCGCATCGACCGGCGCGACGGCCGCGGCGGACTGAAGGGCGCGGCGCTCGGCTATGTCGCGCAGCGGGCGATCACCCGGATGGGCACGCCGGGCTTGCTGCTCGCCGGCGGCTATGGGCTGTACCGCCTCGCGAAGGACCGGCGCCGGCAAAAGGCGGAGCGCGTCTGACTTGACGGGAGCCGAGTCCCCGCGCCACTAGCGCCCATGCCCCATCGCACCGAGAACGATCCGCACAAATTCCGCCGCCGCGGCGTCCTCTTCGTGCTGTCCTCGCCTTCGGGCGCCGGCAAGTCGACGATCGCGCGCAAGCTTCTCGCCGCCGATCCGTTCCTCGAAATGTCGGTCTCCTACACGACCCGGCCGATGCGCCCGGGCGAGCAGGACGGCGTCGACTATCATTTCGTCGACCTCGAAAAATTCCGCGAGATGGTCTCGAACAACGAGTTCCTCGAATGGGCGCACGTGTTCGACCAGCGCTACGGCACCCCGCGCGAGGGCGTGAACAAGATCCTCGCCTCGGGCCGCGACGTGCTGTTCGACATCGACTGGCAGGGCGCGCAGCAGCTCTTCCAGCTCGCCGGCGGCGACGTCGTCCGCGTCTTCATCCTGCCGCCGAGCCTCAAGGAGCTGCACCAGCGCCTGCTCCGCCGCGCCACCGATTCGGTCGAGGTGATCGACGCCCGCATGGCCCGCGCCACCGCCGAGGTCAGCCACTGGGACGGCTATGACTATGTGCTGGTCAATGACGAGGTCGAGGAATGCTTCGACTCGGTGCACACGATCCTCAAGGCCGAGCGGCTGCGGCGCTCGCGCCAGACCGGGCTGATCGGGTTCATTCGCGGGCTGAACAAGTAGCGGCGCGGCGCTGTCCGCATCGCCGGGTGCGGATCGGACGGCCCAAAGTTGACACCAGCTTTACACTATCGCGCATGTTTCCCCGGCGACGGAAGGGCCCTGCGGGATGCACAAAGGTCTGGGCCAGCCGAGCCCTGCCTTGTGGTCGGATCGATCGTGTCAAAGAGCGGCCGCCGCGTGGCAGCGCCCCGACCTCAGCAAACGAAATCCTACATTGCAAGGGGCGGCCGGGCTTCGATCGATTGTGCAACCAAGGGACGCGGCCATGGCCGGCTGCGGTGCTCGCGCCAGACCGGCCAGTGAAGCGGAACCTTACGGCCGCTGGACCGATTACTCTCCCGAAACAACGGGAGGATGCACAATGGCGGACGAAAAGACGACGGTGGTCGAGACCGGCGGCGGCGGCGCGGGCACCGTGATCGCGGTGGTGGTCGGCATCATCGCGATCCTGGTGGTGCTCTATCTGCTGTTCGGCCAGAGCCTGCTCAACGGCGGCACCAAGAAGATCGACGCCGACGTCAAGGTCGAGACGCCGAAGTAAGCACAAGGGCGCGCGGCGGGAACACCGCCCGCGCCTTCTTTCCGGCCTTGCTTCAACGAACGGCTCCGGCGGTTGCCCTGTGACGCGCCGGGCTCGGCCACCGGAACGGCTATGACTGTGGACTGGTCAGCGGCAAGGTCGGGCGATGCTTTGCCTCGCGTTCTCGATAATGAACGATATTTTCGCAAAAGCCTAAAATTCATCGTTTAAACTATGTAATATCGTCTTCCGATTCTTCTAGTCCAAGCTCGCTCGGAAGCTGGCTCACAAAGGATCTGATTTCACCATCGTATATCGATGCAATTGACCTGAAGCTTTTACAAAGATCTCGGCGCGACTGACTATCTAGCTCCCCCAAGTCCCCGGCGATTTGCTCCATAACTTTAATCGCGCAGTCTTCATTTATATCGTCTTCCGACGAGTATTCCAAGAATATGACGATGTTGGCAATAGCCTTAGCAATCTTGTCCATCATGGCTCAATCAACTCCACACGAATGTTTGCTATGCCCAAGGAGCGCAAAAGTTTCACAGCCCGCCTTCTTTGAACCTCGGTAGGAACTTGCCAAACGCCGGTCAGGCCATTCTGCCTCAAAGCTTCTGACTGCCGTAGCGCTTGATTTTTCGCTTTTGGAGTGGTGAAAATCGACCACTTTCGATCGACCAGATATTCCCCTTCAATTCCATCGAATCTTACCGGACGGGTTCGCCCATCGGGTAATCTTCGTTCGACCGCTGGTACCTGTGACCGTCTGGTGGCTACGTTCGAACGAGCTCCTGCCGCCGAGTCATTGTAATCTTTGGCGACACCTTTTTTCTGCCCCGTGCTCTCGTCTACCCAATTGATCTTAGGCGGCTTGATCGCTGCCTCGGCACTACCTGCCTTCGCAACACGACGCGCGGCAGAGATTTTGGACGCTACCGCTCCCGGTACCAGTGCAAGAGCAGTGTTGCCGGTGACGGTCCCCAGCGCGTGGCCAAGGTCATGCGCGGAAGCATTGCGCACCGCATGCGCGCCGCGCTTGAGTTGAACATGGGCCGGCGTATCCTCGGCGGCGACCGCGCCGTCGATCGCCCGTGCAATGCCGAACTCAATGTTCTTCGCACTGGTAGCGGGGTTGGTGGTGGCGAGCGCGTACACTCCCTTCGCGACCTCCTTGCCCACGTCGATGACGCCCTCTCCGAACCCCGTCGCGAAATCGGCTACCTTACCGAGCGCGTCCCGAGGAGGACCGGGGGGTGCGCGGTCGGTGAGGGCCCGCATATAGCGCCGGCGTTGCGCTTCGATGGCCTCAGGAAAGCCACGCTGCTTGCCATATTTCCTAAGGAGCTTGGCCGCCCAAGCGTCCACCTCTTCCTTATTGGCGAGCGGCGGCTTGGCGGGATCCTCCTTGAACACGATCCGAGGCGCCATCCGGTCTTGAGCGCTCGATGAGCTTATGCTGCCTATGCCATAAAATTGGCCTGCTCCGGCGAACGTGAATCTGCCGTTCCGCGTATCGTGCCATGGATTGAATTTGAACTCGGGTTGGGAAGCCTCGGCAGGACCTGGCAGCCGCCCCGTCCGCAACCAAACCGAAAATGCGTGCCGCCGCTCTGTCGCGCCGCCCATGCTCCGCCCCTCCAATGCTTAGAGGGTGAGAACATTTGAAGAACATTCTCCAACAAGTCAACGGTCGCGGAGCTCAGATGCCGTTCGGATCGGAGGAGCTACATCCAGAATGGAGCCGTTTTTCCGCCCCTAAACCAGCCCCAGAAACCGTACCCCCGCATCGAACTCCGCGCGCCGCGCCTCCTGCGCCTGGGTCGCGAGGGCGTCCTCGCCCCATTGTTCGGCCTGCCAATCCTCGTCGACATGCGCGGCCTGCCAGATCGCTTCGGGGGTGGCGGCGTCCTCGACCAAAGCGAGCGCGCCGACCAGCGAGCCGCTGATCGTCACCACCGGCGACAGGCCGGCGAGGCGGAACGGGTCGAGCGCGGCGACCGCCTCGGCCAGCCGCGCGATCGTCGCCTCGGGCTGGGCGTGGTGCATCACCCCGGCGACCGGCTCGAAATGAATGTCGTAGCGGTGCTGCGCCCAGTCGAGCAAAGGATCCCATGACGCCGCCTGGCGGTCGACAAGGGCCGCGGGCTCCTCGGCGCGGTAATAAAGCAAATCGCTCTCGCCATATTTGGCGAGGCCGGCGGCGAAGGCGGCGGGATCGGGGGCGATCCGATCGATCGCGGCATTGGCGAGGCCGGTCAGCGGCATCGCGCGCGGATCGAGCGTGTCGCCGACCGCGCGCCACTCCTCCGCGATTGCCTCGGCGAGGTCGCGGGTCGGCACTGCCAGTATGGCGCGCCCTGGGGTGCGCACCGGGCGTCCGTCGAGCGCGATGCCGTTGCCCGGCTCGACCGTCACTTCCTTCCAGAACCGCTTCACGATTGCTCCGGCGTCCTCCAGCGCCGCGCGAGGAAGCGCGGCACGACCGCCATAACGTACAAGGCCGAGAGAAGGATCGCGCCGCCGAGCACGCTGGTTTCCCACGCGTTCGAGCGGCCGGCGACGAGCAACCCGAGCACGGCCCCGGCGGTCGCGACGAGATTGACGGCCACGATCAGGAAATAGCGCTTCTGCGCGAGGCGATCGGCGTCGGTCATAAAGCCTCCAGCTGCGCGGGCAGCGCCGCGGCATGTTCGACGACATGATGCGCGCCCGACTCCCGCAGTTCATGCATGGTGTGGTAGCCCCATGCAACACCTACTGCATGCGCGCCGGCGGCGCGGGCCATTGCCATGTCGAAGCTGGTGTCGCCGATCATCGCAGTCGTTTCGGGCGCGGCGCCGGCTTCGGCGATCGCGGTCTCGACCATCGAGGGGTGCGGCTTGGAGGGGTGGCGGTCGGCGGTCTGCAGGGTGACGAAGCGGTGGGCGAGGCCGTGATGCTCGAGAATGTGGCGGAGGCCGCGATCGGACTTGCCGGTGGCGACGCCGAGCAGCCAGCCGTTCGCGTCGAGCGTCTCGATCGCGTCGGCGACGCCGTCGAAGAGGGGCTCGGGATCGAGCGCGCCGCTGGCGCGCATCGCGAAGAAGGCGCGCTTGTAATCCTCGGCCATCGCCTCATGCTGGCGTGCCTCGGCTTCGGGGAGAAGCTGGGCGATGGCGGGGACGAGGCTGAGGCCGACGATGCGGCGGATCGCCTCGCGCGGGGGCGGATCGAGCTTCGAGGTGGCGAAGCATTTCTCCATCGCGCGGCAGATATTGACCTGGCTGTCGACGAGGGTGCCGTCGCAGTCGAACAAAGCGAGGCGGTTGGTCACGAGTGCGATCCTCCCCCGAAGGGGGAGGGGGACCGCGCTTGCGCGGTGGAGGGGTAGTTGCCCCAAAGGCTGAACCATCGCTCGTGGAGACTATCCCTCCACCAGCTTCGCTGGTCCCCCTCCTCCTCCGGGGGAGGATTGGTGAGTGCCGCGCTCATGCCGACCGCATCCAGTGCGCGATCGCGCGGCGGCCTTGCGCTTCGAGCGCGTCGGCGGCGGACAGGCGGGCGGGCTCGGGCTTGTTCTGGCCGAGTTTGCGGGTGCCGCGCCAGGCAGTGACCTCGAGCCGGAAGCCGAGGATCGCGTCGAGCATCTTGCCGAGCAGCTTCGCGTCGACTTTCAAGCTGGTCCATTCGGGCTTGGGGGCGAGGCGGCGTTCCTGCTCGTGGCTGAGCGCGTCGATCAGGCCGCGCAGGCCGTCGCGATCGGTCTGGACCATGCGGCCCTCGAGCTCGACCGCCACATAGTTCCAGGTCGGCACTTCGTTCGGACCGGTGCCGTACCAGTCGGGGCTGACATAGGCGTCCGGGCCGTGCGCGGTGAACAGCGCGGTCGCGCCGTCGAGATGGCGGGCGAGGCCGTTGCCGCGCGACACGTGCAGGCCGAGCGTGGCGTCGTCGAGCCACACCACCGGCACATGCGCGACGCGCGGCCCGTCGGGCGTGGCGGCGAACAGGGCGCCGAAGCCGAGCTCGGCGACGAAGCCGCGCATCGCCTCGCGATCCTCCCAGCGGAAAGCCGGATTGGGATGCATCTCAGTCGCGCTGGCCGCGGCCGCGCCGTTCGCCGCGGCGCTCCTTGCGCACCGATTTGGCATGGGCGCGCGCCGCCGACTTCTTCTGCTCGCGGCTCATCGGCGGGCGGTCGTCGAGCGCGTCGGTGTCGCCGAGCGCAAGGTCGAAGCCGAGCGTGTGCATCGATTCGGCGAAATGCTTCGGCAGCTCGGCGGTGACGTCGATCTTGCCGCCGTCGGGATGGTCGATGCGAATGCGGCGCGCGTGGAGGTGCATCTTCCGCGAGATGCCGCCGGTCAGGAACGCCTCCTGCAGGCCGTATTTGCCGTCGCCGACGATCGGGTGGCCGATCGCCGCCATATGGACGCGGAGCTGGTGGGTGCGGCCGGTGAGCGGCTGGAGCTCGACCCACGCGGTGCGGTTGCCGGCCTGCTCGATCACCCGGTAGCGGGTTCGGCTGGGCGATCCCTCTTCCATGTCGACCTGCATCTTCTCGCCGCCGGTGCCCGGCTGCTTGCCGATCGGCAGCTCGATCAGCCCATCCTCGATATCGGGAACGCCGACGACGAGCGCCCAATAGAGCTTCCGCGCGCTGCGGCCGGAGAAATGCTTCGAGAAGAAGGCGGCGGCGCGGCTGGTGCGGGCGAGCAGCAAGGCGCCCGACGTGTCCTTGTCGAGCCGGTGGACGAGCTTGGGGCGGCCCTCGGCCTCGAACTGGAGCGCGTCGAGCAGGCCGTCGACATGCTCAATGGTCTTGGTGCCGCCCTGGGTGGCGAGGCCGGGCGGCTTGTTGAGCACGATCGCCTGCGCGTCCTGATGGATCACCATCTCGCGGGCGAAGGCGATCTGGTCGTCGCTGAGCTTCGGGCGGTCGATCCGGGGCTTGGCGGCGCCCGGCTTGACCGGCTCGGCCGGAGGGACGCGGATCACCTGGCCCGCGGCGATGCGGTCGCCCGGCTCGGCGCGCGCGCCGTCGAGGCGGAGCTGGCCGGTGCGCGCCCAGCGCGAGACGAGGTTGAAGCTGGTGTCGGGCAGATGCCGCTTGAACCAGCGATCGAGACGGATGCCGTCGTCGTCGGCGGCGACGGTGAACTGGCGGACGTCGCTGCTCATGCCATTGCCCTCGCGAGCTGGAGGCCGATCGCGAGCGCGACCAGCGACCCGACCACCGAGGCGAGGACATAGCCGAGCGCGACGCCCCAGTCGCCGCGCTCGAGCATCAGCATCAGGTCGAGCGAGAAGGCCGAGAAAGTGGTGAAGCCGCCGAGCACGCCGACGCCGAGCAGCAGCCGCCATTGCTCGCCGGCCGTGCCGAAGCGGACGAGTCCGCCGGCGAGCAGGCCCATGGCGAACCCGCCGATCAGGTTCACGGCGAGCGTGCCCCAGGGGTAGTTCGGCCCGAAGGCGGCGAGCGTCGCGCGTCCGACGAGGTGTCGGCCGCCGGCGCCGAACGCGCCGCCGAGCATGACGAGAAGAAGGGAAGGCATGCACTGCCGGTAGCGCGGATTGCCTCTCAGGGGAACCGCGCTGTTGGGGCGGCGGTTCACTTGTGTCCGCGAATCCGTTCGCCCTGCGCTTGTCGAAAGGCTCCTGTCCGCATGCGCCATCGCTAGCGGTTAGCCGCCTTCGACAGGCTCAGGCCGAACGGGGAGGCTTGTGTCGGCTGCGCCCTAGATCCCGTTGTTGACGACCAGGTCCATATCGGTGCCGCCGTCCCTGCGCCGGGTCAGGAACAGCACATAGGCGCCGTCGTCGCGGGTGCGGGTGCCGCCGAGGATGTGCTGGGCCCCGTCGACCTGATGTTCGGCGGTGTAGCCGGCGCGGCGCGCGCGGGTATAATACCAGTCGAGCAGCGCATCGACCGGCTGTGCCGCCGAGAAGCTGACCACGCGCAGCGCGCAATTGCCGCCTTGCGCGCCGGCAGCCTCGGTCACCCGGGCCTGCGGATAGAGCGGAAGATCGGCGGGGAGGCGCTGCGCCCAGCGCGCCGAATATTGGAGTGCACCGGCGCAGCCCTTGATGCGGGCATTGGGCTGGCGGGCGGCGAGGCCGCCCAAGGTCACGGCCTCGCGCGCCGCCTTGCACTGCGGACAATCCTTGCCGGCGACGGGCGCGGGCGCCTTCATCAGCCCGGCGGTGTTCATTTTTTCGCCATTGGCGGCGACTGCATCGTCGGGAACGCCGCCCGAGTAAGGCTGGCTCGGCGGGCGGACCGCGTCGCCGTTCGCCTGCGCGCCGAGCTGCGGATCGACCATGATCGGGTCCTGGATTGCGCCGGTGATCGCCGGATCGGCGACGTTGCCGAGCTCGGCATCGCTGATCATGTTGTTGGCCGGCGCCGGTCCGCCGCAGCCGGCGAGCGCCAGCGGCAGGAAGACGAACAGAATGAAACCGATGGTGCGGACCATGCGAGAGACGCTCCTTTGGAGAGTCGATCATGCCCTATCAGGGTTAAGGAACCCTTGGCCACGCCGGCGGATGCGCTTTAGCTTGCCAACACACCCATAGCGCCCCATCTTGCCGGAATGCTGAACCTCGTCTCGATCCTGATCGGTCTGCTCGCACTGCCGTTTGCGCTGGTGGGGGTGATCCCGTTCCCGCTCGTCCCGCTGCTCAACTGGATCGCGTTTCCGATCGCAGTGGTCGGCGCCGTGATCGGAATGCTCTCGCGCAGCAACAGCGGTCGCAATCTCAATTTCTTCGTGCTGCTGATCAGCGGCGTGCGGCTGTTCCTCACCGGGGGACTGATCTAGGTCGCGACTGCATGAACGACCGCTTTCGGCACGATGGCTGAACGGTCCAGAGGGTGAAAAGCGGACATTAATCCTCCAGCAGCCGAATCGCGGCTCGCAGCTCGGACAAGCGGATCACGTTCAAACGATAGCGGCACTGCGCTTCCAGAATATCGGTCCCGCTCCCGCCGAAGGCCACGCCGCCCTCAAGTGCGCACTGTGACATGGAATAGCTGAGCCACGCTGTCTGAGCAGCTTTCAAATCCCTGACCAAGTCTGCGTTCGGGAGACTCCTCGAACGTGCGAACGCATTATACGGGTTCTCCAAGGCGGCGGCGGCCTGCAGGGCTCGATTTAAAGTCCGATCCACCTCAAGCCGAGACGTCTTAGCAGCGTCGACAAAGCAGCCCAGAACCCTCACTTGCGGCGCGAGCCCGTCGCAACGTTCTTTTGTGCGATCAAACTCTTCTGCTGACCGAACGACAGTTTGATCGGAACACGCGCCAGACCAGCAAATAGCTGCCACGACCAAAAT
Source organism: Sphingomonas psychrotolerans (assembly GCA_032334595.1). GTDB lineage: Bacteria > Pseudomonadota > Alphaproteobacteria > Sphingomonadales > Sphingomonadaceae > Sphingomonas > Sphingomonas psychrotolerans_A. Next base: position 124,254 of record JALMLT010000004.1, read on the forward strand.
GACTCCGGCGACGCGTCTCATCTACCCAGCTTAAGCGCATCGCGAATTTCGGCAATTGGGCGTTAGCCAACAGCCTGCGGCCCGGTCCCTCACGGCACGGTGTAGGCGGAACAATCCGGCAGCGGCCGGTCGGGAAGATAGGTGCTCGTGGCGGAGTCGAAGCGGAATCGCCGCACGAAGCTGCAGGCGGGATCGCGCGCACGCACGAGATCGGACTTCTTCAGCCGCCCCTTGCCGGTGGAATCCTCCAGCCGCGAGACGCCGCGGGGATAGGTCCGTGCCTCGGTGTCGTAGGAAAGGTCCGGCAATCCGGCCGTCGCTCCCTGCGCAAGCGCGATGCTGCCTGCGAAGCTGTATTCGTCGTGGCAGGCACCGCGCCGGCTTTTCATGTCGGCTTCGCTGAAACAGGCGCGGATCATCAGCGAGGCGCCGACCGGCACGGTGAGCACGGGTTTGGCATCTGTGTGTCCGCCCGCGGAAATGCGGAACAGGCGCAGCTCGGTGGCGCTGCCGCCGCCTCCGGAATAGGCGGTGCTAGTCCGGACTTCGACACCCGCCAGAAATCCCCCGCCTTTCAGAAGGACCAAGCCGGGCCAGACTGCGTAGCTCTCGTCGGACGTCTCATCGGCAGGGCCCGGTGCAGGTGCCGCTGCGTCGCCGGGCCGCACGGTGGGCACGGCCGGTGCACCCTCTTCCCCGCCGCCGTCGAGCGAAACGCACCAGCGCGCGTCGGCAGTACAGTAGCGCCCGTCCACTGCGACGAGAGGCGCCAGCCGGTCGCCCGCGAGATTGGCAGCCGGGGTCGGGGTGCCCGCGCCCTGCTGGAGGAACATCATGACAAGGAAGAAGCCGAGGGGCATGGGTGCTCCGGATCGAGACGTTGAAGGCGTCGCGCCCGTAGCGTTGATAAAGCCTCACGGCCAAAGAAAAGGCCCGACGCCGAAGCGCCGGGCCCCTCTCGCCTGCGTGGCAGAGCCGTTTTAGCGGCAGCGAACGTTGTTGCGGTCGACCGACGAGCCGAGCGCTGCGCCTGCGGCCGCACCGAGCAGGGTGCCGAGCGTCGCGTTGCGGCCGTTCGACAGCACGTTGCCGAAGAGTCCGCCGGCAACGCCGCCGACGATCAGCCCGGTGGTGCCGTCCGAGCGGCGGCAATAATAGCGGCCGTCGTTGCCGCGATAGATGCGGTCGTTCCGGCTCAGGCGGCGCTCCTGATAATAGCGGCCGTCGCGATAATATTGGTCGGCATAATAGGCATTCGTGCCGCGGGGGAGGCGGTTATAGTCATAGTTGCGATACTGGCGCCAATCGCGGCTGTCGCGGCGATATTCGCGCTGGGCCTGGCGCATCTCGCGGCGGCACTCGCGCATCTCGCGGTCATATTCGCGGCGACTGTCGGCACGACGCAGCTCGCGATTACAGTCGCGCTGGGCGTCGCGGATATTCTCGCGATATTCCTGTCGGGGCGTCTGGGCCATTGCAGGGACGGCCGGGAGAGTGACGGCTGCAATCGCAGCGGCAAAAAGGATACGCATGGAAGCTTGCTCCTGTTGATGCAGTTGAAGATCCAACGTGTCGCGTCGCGCGGCGGTTGCGTGAATGGCAAACTACCTTGCGTTCATCTCCCGGCCATGTCGGCGCCGGATCAGATCCGGCTGCTTCCCGGATAAGCGAAGAGCAGGTCGCTGCCCGCCTCGGCATGGAGCTCGCATTCGCCCTGCAGCGTGACGCATTCGCCGGCATGGAAAGCGACACCGTCGACCACGCCTTCCCCCGCCAGCGCCACCAGCCAGCCGGTCACGCCCTCGGGAAGCGACAAGGTGCGCCGTCCGCCTTCCCAGCGCTCGAGCACGAACTTGGGGCCTTCGACCAGGATCGTGCGATCCTCGGCAACCTTGCCCGGCATCGGATGCGGCACGTATGGCACCGGGTCGGACACTGCGATCCCGTCGTCGAGGTGCAGCTCGCGCGGGCGGCCATAATCGTAGAGGCGATAGGTCGTCTCGCTGTTCTGCTGCACTTCGACCAGAGTGATCCCCGCCCCGATCGCGTGCACGGTGCCCGACGCCGAATAGAAGAAGTCGCGGGCCTTTACCGGCTTCCAGTCGAGCAGATCCTCGATCGAACCGTCGAGCGCCGCGGCACGCAGGGTTTCGCGATCCACAGGCTGTTTCGTGCCAAGCGCGATCGTCGAATCGGGTTCGGCATCGAGGATCACCCAGCATTCGTCCTTGCCGCGCGGCAGTCCCCTCGCCTGCGCCTGCGCGTCGTCGGGGTGGACCTGCACCGAGAGCTTCTCGCTGGTGAACAGATATTTGATCAGCAGATCGGGTGCGGAATTGCCGGGGCTCTGAAACCAGATCTCGCCAATCGGGTCCTGATCGGGCGCCGGGTCGGCAAAACCCGGCCACAATGTGTGGCGGCCCCAAGGTTTTTCGACACGGTGCGTGGCGAGAAGCGTCGCAGTCACTCAGATCCTCCGGTTCGGATGCGCAATGAATTGTGCAACGCACCAATGCCTTCAAGCGATCCTGCGCGCCAGCCCGATTGCGCCGTGTTCGACGCGCGCCACAATGACGCCGCGAAAAGGATTGTTTGACGCCACCACGCTCGGCTAAGACCCCGGTCCATGCGTACTCCCCTTGCCCGCGCTTTCGCGCTCGCCCTCGTCCCGGTGCTCGCCTTCTCGGTCGCCGGGTGCGCCAGGCAGGGCGCCCGCTCCGACCTTCCCTATGTCGCGCGCGACGTCGGCACGCTCTACAGCGCCGCCAAGGAACGGCTCGACCAGCGTCAGTACAAGCTCGCCGCGGCATTGTTCGACGAAGTCGAGCGTCAGCATCCCTATTCGGTGTGGGCGCGGCGCGCGCAGCTGATGGGCGCGTTCAGCTATTATCTGAACCAGGATTATTCGCAGGCGATCGCCTCGGCGCAGCGCTTCCTCGCCGTCCATCCGGGCAATCGCGATGCGCCCTATGCCTATTATCTGATCGCGCTCAGCTATTACGAGCAGGTCGCCGACGTCACCCGCGACCAGAAGATCACCCAGCAGGCACTCGACTCGCTCGGCGAACTCACCCGCCGCTATCCGAACACCCGCTACGCCGCCGATGCCCGGCTCAAGATCGATCTCGTCCGCGATCACCTCGCCGGCAAGGAAATGGAGATCGGCCGCTTCTACGAAGGCCGCGGCCAGTGGCTCGCCGCGACGATGCGCTTCCGCAACGTCGTCGACAATTACCAGATGACCACGCACGTGCCCGAGGCGCTGCTGCGACTGACCGAAAGCTATCTGTCGCTCGGCATGCCGACCGAGGCGCAGAAGGCTGCGGCGGTGCTCGGCGCAAACTATCCGGGCACCGACTGGTACAAGCGCGCCTATGACCTGATGCAACGCAATCAGGACAAATTGGCCAAGGCGCAGGCGCCCGCCGCGAGCTGATGCGCGCAAGCGCTTCCGTTCTCTCTCCGTTCCTGCAATAGGGAGCGCGCATGCTGACCGCGCTTTCCATCCGCGACGTGGTGCTGATCGAGGCGCTCGATCTCGAATTCGGCATCGGCCTTGGCGTGCTCACCGGCGAGACCGGCGCGGGCAAGTCGATCCTGCTCGATGCACTCGGGCTGGCGCTGGGCGCGCGCGGCGAAAGCGGGCTGGTGCGGCAGGGCGCGGCGCAGGCGGTGGTGACCGCCAGCTTCGAGACGCCTGCGCAGGACGGCGCGATCGCCAATCTGATGGCGCAGAACGGCCTCGAACTCGAACCCGGCGAGCCCCTGCTCGTCCGACGGATCGTCAAGTCGGACGGCGGCAGCCGCGCCTTCGTCAACGACCAGCCGGCGTCGGCAGGGCTGCTCCGCGAGCTCGCCCCGCACCTCGTCGAGATCCACGGACAACATGACGATCGTGGACTGCTCAATCCGCGCGGCCACCGCAATCTGCTCGACATCTTTGGCCGGCTTGATGCGGGGCCGGTCGCGGTGGCGCATCGGGCGTGGCGCGAGGCCGAGGACGCGCTTGCCGTCGCGCGGGCCGAACAGGATGTCGCCGAGCGCGATCGCGAATGGCTGGCGCACGCCGTGACCGAGTTGCGCGCGCTCGCCCCCGAACCGGGCGAGGAGGAGCGCCTCGCCGAGCGCCGCGCGACGATGCAGCGCGGCGAGAAAGTCGCGGGAGACCTCCAGTCGGTCGCGCAACTGCTCGAAGGCTCGGAGGGCGGATTGAGCCAGCTCCGCCAGGCAGCGCGGATCCTCGAACGGATCGCCGACAGCCATGACGCGCTGGCCGAGGCGCTCGCCGCGGTCGACCGCGCGATCACCGAGGGCGCCGAGGCGCAGGACCAGATCGATTCGGCGGCGGAAGCGCTGGCATTCGATCCGGCGGCGCTCGAGGCGGACGAGGCGCGGCTGTTCGAACTGCGCGGGCTCGCGCGCAAGCACCGCGTCCAGCCGGACGAACTGCCGCAGCTGCTCGAGGAGCTCGCCGCGCGGCTCGAACGCGTCGAAAGCGGCGGCGCCGGTATCGCCCGGCTCGAACTCGCCATGGAAGAAGCGCATCGCGCCTATCATGCGGCCGCTCGGGCGCTGTCCGAGGCGCGACGCCAGGCCGCCGCACGGCTCGACCTCGCTGTCGAGACCGAGCTCAAGCCGCTGAAGCTCGATGCGGCGCGGTTCCGCACCGTGGTCGAGCCCCTCGATGAGGGTGGATGGTCGTCCGCGGGCATGGATCGCGTCGAGTTCGAGGTGTCGACCAATCCCGGCGCGCTGTTCGCGCCGTTGATCAAGATCGCCAGCGGCGGCGAGCTGTCGCGCTTCATTCTCGCGCTCAAGGTCGCGCTGGCGGAGGAAGGCGGCGCCGGTACCCTGATCTTCGACGAGATCGACCGCGGCGTCGGCGGCGCAGTCGCCAGCGCGATCGGCGATCGTCTCGCCCGGCTCGCCTCGACCGCGCAGGTCCTCGTCGTGACGCACAGCCCGCAGGTCGCCGCGCGGGGCGCGCAGCATCTGCTCATCGCCAAAAGCCATGACGGCCTCGTCACGCGGACCGGCGTGACGCCGCTCGACGCCGGCCAGCGCCGCGAGGAAATCGCGCGGATGCTCTCCGGCGCGGAGATCACGCCGGAGGCGCGGGCGCAGGCGGAACGGCTGCTGGCGGCGTGACCAAAGCCCTCTCCCCTTCAGGGGAGAGGGTTGGGAGAGGGGCAGGACGGGAGGTTCAGGTCCGCCGCTCTCGCGTCAAGACACACTGCCCCTCCCCCGGCCCTCTCCCCGGAGGGGAGAGGGCGTGCGAGATGAACCCTGGTTCAGCCTTTTCGCGCTCCTGCGACGAATCGCGACACAAAAGCGCTGGCCTTGGGACACTTAAGCGACGCGCGCGTTTGATAACGCCCTTCGACCGCAGCGGCGGTCCTGTTGCAAAAGGAAGAGTAATATGAAGAAATTCACTCTCATGCTCGCCGGCCTCGGCATCGCTGCCGCGGCGCTCCCTGCCACCGCCATCGCCGCCCCGGCGCCGCATTTCGCGAGCTACCAGGCGGGTTGGCAGAACATCAATGCGCGCCAGGCGCGGCTCGACGCCCGCATCGATCAGGGCATCCGCTCGGGTGCGCTCAGCCGTTCGGAAGCGGTGCGCCTGAAGGTACAGTTCCGCGAACTCGCCCGCCTCGAGGCGCGCTACCGCGCCAGCCGCCCGGGCCTGACCCTCGCCGAGCGCCGCGATCTCGACCGTCGCTTCGACGCGCTCTCGGCACGCATCCGGATCGAGAAGCACGATCGCAACGGCCGCCGCGGCTGGTAAGGCCATCGACAGCCGGTCCTGACGGGCTCCGCCAGCAATGGCGGGGCTCGTTCCCCTATCCTCAGACTGGTCGCAAGCCCTTGGCCCGGATAGAAAAAATAGGGCAGCAATTCAGACACATCGGCCCTATTATAGGGCATGGCCAGCCTAGCCCAGACCCGCTCCGATTCGGCGACGTTGCTCGTCGTCGACGATGATAACGACATCCGTCATCTGCTCGCCAACAGCCTCGGCGCACACGGCTTCCATGTCGAGACTGCCGCCGATGCGCAGGGCATGGACGAAGTGCTCGCGCGCACGCATGTCGACTGCGTGATCCTCGACGTGATGATGCCCGGCGAAGACGGGCTTGCGGCGTGCCGCCGGATCGCCCGCCGCGGCGGTCCCGAAGTGATCCTGCTGAGCGCGCTCGGCGAGGAGCAGGACCGGATCCTCGGGCTCGAGGTGGGTGCGGGCCATTATCTGCCCAAGCCGTGCAGTCCGCGCGAGATCCTCGCCACCGTCCGCGCGGCGCTGCGAAATCGGGGGATCGGACCGGCGCCGGTGAGCGAAGTCTATGGCTTCGACGGCTGGCGGATCGATCTCGACAGCCACGAACTGTTCGACCCGAATGGCGTATTGGTCGGCCTCACCGACGGCGAATTCGCGGTGTTGCGCGTGTTCATCGAGCGGCCGCGGCGCGTGCTCTCGCGCGAGGCGTTGCTCCAGGCGGCGCGCGGTCCCGATTCGGACGCCTATGATCGCGCGATCGACGTGCAGGTCAGCCGGCTGCGGCGCAAGCTGCGCGCCGGCGGCGACGAGATCATCCGCACCGTCCGCAACGAAGGCTATCTGTTCGTCCCGCGCGTGGTCCGCGCATGATCCCGGCGCGGAGCGCGGCACGCTCGCCGCTGTTCCTGCGCATCTTCCTGCTGATGCTGGTCTGCGTCGCGGTGGTTCAGCTGATGAACCTGACGCTGCTGATCGCTGTGCAGACGCCTTCGGCGAAGCTCTACACCGTCGGGCAGATCGTGCAGGCGGCGCAGGGGCACGACCCCGGTGGCGAACTGCAGGTCGAGCGCGTTGCAGCGGTGGCGCCGACAGCCTGGAATCCGCGCGCCGAGCGGATCGAGCTTGCGCTGGCGACGGCGCTCGGCGTGCCGGCCACGTCGGTGCGGGTCAGCTTCCCGACGCCGTTCCTGCAGCGCGAGCGCGTGTTCCAGCGCAGCGCCGTGCCGCCGCCGGTACCGATCAGTCCTGCCGCGGCGCGCGCCGCGATCGTCATCGGGGATTTCACTGCGGCGTGGCGGCAAGCCGACGGACAGTGGCTGCGTATCGAGCCTGTCGAAGGGTTCGAGCCGTGGCGCTGGTTCGTGCTGGCGTGGCTGGTGGTCTCGGCGCTGGCGGTCGCGCCCTTCGCCTGGGCGCTCGCCCATCGCTTCGCCAAGCCGATCCGCGCCTTCGCCGCCGCTGCCGAGCGACTGGGGCGGGATCCGCGCGCGCCGCCGCTCGAGCTCGAGGGCCCGGGGGAGATCGCCGAAGCGGCCGCCGCATTCAACACGATGCAGGCGCGGCTCAATCGCTATGTCGACGACCGCACCACCGTGATGAGCGCGGTCGCCCATGATCTGCGCACACCATTGATGCGGCTCGGCTTGCGGCTCGAGGGCGCGCCCGACGATCTGCGCCGGGCTTGTGAAAGCGACATCCGCGACATGGAAGGACTGGTCTCCACGGCGCTGGCGTACGTTCGCGAGACGAGCCAGCCGCCGGTGCGACGTCCGCTCGACTTGCGTTCGCTCGCCGAAACCGTGGTCGACGACCTGGCCGATCGCGGCGAAGCGGTTTCGCTCGCGCCGGGCGAGCCGGTGGTGCTCAATGCGAACCCGGCTGCCATCAAGGCGATGGTCACCAATCTGGTGATGAATGCGGTCAAATATGCCGGCGGCGCCAAGGTGTCGCTCACCTGTGCCAAAGGCTATGCCGTGCTCGCAGTCAGCGACTGCGGTCCGGGGATCCCGCCCGCGGATCTCGAGCACGTCTTCGAACCGTTCTTTCGCGGCGAGCGCTCGCGCAACCGCGATACCGGCGGAGTGGGTCTCGGGCTTCCCAGCGCGCGGGCGGTGGCGCGGGCGCATGGCGGAGATGTCGAGCTTGCCAATCGCGCCGAGGGCGGTCTGATCGCGACGGTCCGGCTGCCGGTCTAGCGTACCGCGCCCGGCTACTCCCGGGATTGGCTATCGTCGAACCGTCTTTGGCGCTCCGCGCATCCGGTCCGCGGCCTTGTCGAGGAGCAACGACCAGGGCGCCGGAAGATAATCGAGCGACATGTAGAAATAGAAGGCGCAGGAGCCGTCGCGACGATAGCTCGCGCCCTTGACCACGCCGAAGGCCGTCGTCCCGCTGAACACCGGTCCGCCGCTGTCGCCGCCCTTGCAATTGGGGCCGGCGACCGTGACCCATGTGGGCAGGCAGGCACCGCCGCACAGTTCGGCGGCAGGCGCGAAATCGAGCAGCTCCACTTCGGCACAGCTATAGCCGCTGCTCTCGCCGCGATGGCAGACGAAGTCGCCGGCGCGGGTGCTCGGCTTGCTGCGCTGCATCTCGACGGGACGTTCGATGCTCCGCGCGGTGTCCGAATAGATCAAAGGCCGCTCGGGGGCGGCGCCGGCGTGAATCTGCACGTCGTGATAGCCCCAGCCCCATTGGCCGACGAAGCTGAGCGGCGTCGAGCGGCGCTGCGGATCGAAATAGGTCATGTCGTCGAGGCAATGGGCGGCCGTCGTAATGCCGTCGCGCGTGCCGTCGGTCACGGCGAAGCCCGTGGTGCAGCGATAGCGCTTGCCGTTGTCCGGGCTCACGCCTTCGAGCCGGCCGCCGCCACGAAGGTCGAGATTGGTCTCGGTGCGCTCGAGCACCCGGACCTGGACAGGCACCCCGGCGATCTTCTCGAGCTTCGCGTCGACCGCCGCCGCACCGCCATCGGCGGCGGCGATGGCGTTGCCGACGATGACGACGAGTTCGCCGGTGCGCGGATCGAGCCCCATCGAGGGCGGACTCGGCAAGGCCGCGCGGATCGCCGCCTGATGATAAGTGATCGCCCACACCACCCGATCGCGGGTGGCCTTGGCGCCGGTACGGAAGACGACCGGCACCTCCATGCCGCCGGCACGGATGCGCCGCTCCGTCACCGGCGCATCGCCGGTCAGATAGACGATGTACCGGTAATCGGGGCGATGCTGGACCGAGATGCCGGCGAGGCGATCGCGATAGCGCGTTGCGATCGCGTCGGTAGCGGCGACGCTGTCGTGCTGCGCGCGCAGCCGGCGCAACGCCTCTTCCTGCGCGACGCCATAGAGGCGGGCATATTCGGCAGCGTCCTGCGCAAGCGCCGCCTCGCGCGTCTGCACCTGCTGCGCCGCCGCAGGTTGAGTCAGCGCTGCGGCGAGCAGGACCAGCAGCGGGCGAAGCACGCCAAGGCTCATGCCCGTTTGCTCGCGATGTATCGGTCCACCTGCTCCTCAAGCAGGTCGAGGGGCAGCGCGCCCTGGCCGAGCACCACTTCATGGAAGTCCCGAATGTCGAAGCGCGGCCCCAGCGCCGTCTCCGCCCTCTTGCGGAGTTCGGCGATCTTGAGCTGGCCGATCATGTAGCTCGTCGCCTGGCCGGGCCAGTTGAAATAGCGGTCCACCTCGCGTGCGATGTCGGTATCCGAGACCGAACTGTTCGACCGGAAATAGGCAATCGCCTGCTCGCGGGTCCAACGCTTCGAGTGGATCCCGGTATCGAGCACGAGCCGGATCGCTCGCCAGACCTGCAGCGAGAGCATGCCGAAGCGGGAATAGGGATCCTTGTAGACGCCCATCTCGTTCGCCAGCCGCTCCGAATAGAGGCCCCACCCTTCAACATAGGCGCCGTAGCCGCCGAACTTGCGGAACTTGGGCAGCCCGGTGAGTTCCTGCTGGCGGGCGATCTGGAAATGGTGTCCCGGCGCGCCTTCGTGCGCGGCGATCCCGGCCACCTGAACCTTCTGGGTCTGGTTCATGTCTACGAGATTGACGTAATAGATGCCCGGCCGCGATCCGTCGGCCGAGGGGCGGTTGTAGAACGCCGTGGACGCGGTGCCCTCGCGCCATTTCTCGACGGCGCGGACCTCAAGGGGCGCCTTGGGGAGCACGCTGAAGTAGCGCGGCGCCGCTGCCATCACTGAGGCGATCACGGCGCGGGCGTCGCGCAGATACTCCTCGCGCCCTGCTTCGGTGTTCGGATATTTGAACGCCGGATCGGTCCGCACCTTGTCGAAGAACTGCTCGAGTGTCCCGGTGAACCCTACCTCGCGCTTGATCGCTTCCATCTCCTGCCGGATCGAAGCGACCTGCCGCAGCCCCAATGCATGGATCTGATCGGCCGTCAGGCTGGTGGTCGTCGAGCTCTTCAACCGATCGGCATAATAAGCCGCGCCATCGGGCAGGCTCCATGCGCCGAAATTCCCCCGCGATTTGGGCTCGATCTCGTCCAGTGCCGCGAACAGCGTCTCGTAGCCGCGCCGGAACGGGCCGGTCAGCGCCGCCTGCGACTCGCCGAGCAATTGCTCGCGGGTTGCCGCCGGGACGTCGAGCGCGGCGACCTTCTTGCGGAAGTCCGCCATCAGCGTCGAATCAGGCCCGCTGTCGAACGGCGCACCGGTGACGACCTTGCGCGCATCCGCTCTGGCCGGAGCGAAATTGACCTTGTTGGGTATGATTCCCGCGGCCGCCTGCTCGCGCATCGTCGCCGCGACTTCGCGCATCACGCGCTCGGTATCGCGCAGCCGCGCGATATAGGCGCGCGCGTCCTCGACCGTATCGATCTTGTGATTGTTGATGAGCAGGACCGGAATCGCACCCGCCGGGCTGCCGTTGGTCGACACCGGGAAGCGGAGTTTGCGGTAGGGGAACGACGCGCGAGCCCGCTCCACTTCATATTCGAACAAGCGGTAACTGACGCGGGCGCTTTCGCCGAGTTGCTCAGGCCGGAAGCGCGCGCGCATCTCGCGCATCTCCCGCTCGCCCAGATCGCGGCGCCGGATTGCCGCGGCATCGGTATAATCGTCGAGCCGGTCGTAATCGGTCTTGAGCCCGAGCTGCGTCTGGGTTTCCGGGCTGAGCCGGGTCTGCGCGTCGAACGCCGCGTCGAGGAACTCGAGCAAAGCCGCGTCCTGGTTTTCGGCTTGTGCTGCCGGGGCCGGGGCACTCGCCTGCACGAGCGGCGTGATCGGCAACAGCATCAAGGCAAAGGCGGCGCGCATCGGGATCTCCTGTTGAAGCAGCGCTTGTCGCGCGCCCTGCAGCGCGATGCAATCAAACCGCTCTGTAAAGCGGCTCTAAAAACCCGCCGCGTTCGCCCTGAGCTTGTCGAAGGGCCGCCCTTTCCTCGGGCCGCGGAAGAACGGTGCTTCGACAAGCTCAGCACGAACGGATGGGGGCGATGTCGCTCAGCCCGCCCGCACCGTCTCGCCGACGCGCACCTCGCCGAGGCCGAGCCATTCGGCCAGGCGCTCGAGTTCCACTGCAAGCCTCGCCTCGGTATCGGCTGGCGGGCCCGGCTCGAGCGTAATGCGGTGCGCGAGCAGGCGGCCGCCCTGCCGGTCCGCCTTGAGGTCGACCCGCGCGACGAGGGCTTCGTCCATCAGGAACGGCAGCACGTAATAGCCGTGGACGCGCTTGTCCTGCGGAACGTAGATTTCGATCCGGTAGCGAAAGCCGAAAAGGCGTTCGGTCCGTGCCCGCTCCCAGACGAGGGGATCGAACGGCGCCAGCAAAGCCGCGCCGCGGACGCGCCGGGGCAAGCGCGTGTCGCGGTGCAGCCAGGCCTTTTGGCTCCAGCCCTCCACGGCGGCGGGCACCAGGACGCCCTCCTCGGCCAAGGCTGCGATCGCGTGATCCGCCTCCTCGGGCTTCAGCCGGTAATAATCGCGCAGGTCGGCGGACGTGGCGACGCCGAGCGCGCGTGCGCTCCGCTCGATCAGCGCACGTTGTGCCGTCTCGGGATCCGGCGTCGGCTGTGCGATGATGTCCGAGGGCAGCACCCGTTCGGGGAGGTCATAGACGCGCTCGAAGCTGCCGCGCCGCGTCGCCGTGGTGATCTGGCCCGACCAGAACAGCCATTCGAGCGCAAGCTTGGCCTCGCTCCACTCCCACCAGCCGCTTTTACTCGATCCGTTCTCGAAATCGGATGCGGCCTTGGGGCCTTCGGCGGCGATGCGTGCGAGGACGGCGTCCGCTTCGGCGCGGCGTTCGGTCGCGAAACGGCGCAGCCCCTTCCAGCCGATCTCGCCGCGCTCGGCACGCGCCATGCGCCAGCGCAGCAGCGGCTGGAGCTCGACCGGCAGCAACGAGGCCTCGTGCGCCCAATATTCGAACAGCCGGCGGCTTCGCTTCGGACCCCAGGCGTCGCGGTCGAGCAGCGCCCGGTCATAGCTGCCGAGGCGCGAAAAGGCCGGGAGATAATGCGCGCGGACCAGAACGTTGACGCTGTCGATCTGGTGCAGTCCGAGCCGGTCGACGGTCCTGCGCAGCTGCGAGGCAGCGGCCAGCCCCGGATGCGCCGCGCCGAAGCCCTGCGCGGCAAGCGCGATCCGACGGGCGCGCTTGAGGGAGAGATGTTCGGGCACTGGCCCCGCCCTGAAGGGTGCGATCGGGTTCCGTCAAGGGCATCGGGCAGCAGCAGGCACCCCGCTTCTCCGCCGGGCAACGCAGCGTATCAGCAGTTCCAGCAGTCGCGGAATGCCCCGGGAAAACCCCTAGGCGCCGGGCGGGTGTGGTCGAACCCTCTATAATCACTGGATGAAGTTCGGAGATACTTGATGGCGTTCCTCGCGCGCATGAATATCGGCAAGCGCATCCTGATCATCGGCGCGGCATCCCTGCTCGGGCTGGTGCTCGTGCTCGCGCTGTCGATCGGCCGGATGGACGCAGCGCTGACCGAGAGCTTCAACGCGCGCACGCAGCAGACGCTAGACGTCGCCTATAGCCAGTTCGAGCGCTTCGAGGCCGAGGAGAAAGCCGGGCGGATGACGCGCGAACAGGCGCAGGCCGCCGCCAAGGATGCGATCCGATCGATGCGCTTCGGCAAGGATGATTATTTCTTCATCCTCGACACCGATCACAACATGGTGCTGCATCCGGTCAAGCCGGAGAAGGTCGGCAAGAACGTCGCCGACGACACCGATGCCGACGGCAAGCACCATTATCGCGAAATGATCGAGCGCGTGAAAACCGACGGCGCCGGCTTCGTCTCGTACAATTACAAGATGCCCGACGGCAGCGGCGCCAAGCCGAAGATCTCCTATGTCCGCGGCTTCAAGCCTTGGGGCTGGGTGATCGCGACCGGCGTGTTCAACGAGGAGATCCGCGCCGCCGTCAACGACGCGACGCTGAAGCTCGGCGTCGTGGTGTTGTTCGTGCTGCTCGGGCTGGCCGCGCTGATCCTCGTGATCAGCCGCTCGATCACCGCGCCGCTCAGCCAGATCACGGTGCGGATGCGGACGCTCGCCGACGGCGACACCCGCGCCGCGATCCCCGGCGCCGACCGCCGCGACGAGATCGGCAAGATGGCAGGCGCGCTCCAGGTCTTCCGCGACAATGCCATCGCCAAGGCAGAGGCCGAAGCCGCCAAGGCGCAGGCCGATGCCGATCAGCAGGCGATCGTGTCGCTGCTGTCCGAAAAGCTCGAGGCGCTGTCCGAAGGCGATCTGACCGGCACCATCTCCAGCAATGTCCCTGCGACCTATGCGGCGCTCAGCGGCAACTTCAACACGGCGCTCGGCAATTTGCGCGACCTGATCGCGGCGCTCGCCGATGCCTCGCAGAGCATCGAGAGCGGATCGAGCGAAATTGCCGCGGCGTCGGACGATCTCGCCCGTCGCACCGAGAGCAACGCCGCCAGCCTCGAGGAGACGTCGGCCGCGCTGTCGCAGATGAACGCGCGGCTCAAGTCGAGCACCGAAGTCGCCGACCGCACGGTCGACCGGGCGCAGCAGGCGATCGGCATCGTCGGGACCGGCCGCGCCACCGCCGAGGAGGCCACCGCCGCGATGGATCGCGTGTCGGGCAGCGCGCAGGGCATCGACGACGTGATCGAAGGCCTCGACAAGATCGCCTTCCAGACCCGCGTTCTCGCGATGAACGCGGCAGTCGAGGCCGGCCGCGCCGGCGAGGCGGGCCGCGGCTTCGCGGTCGTCGCCGATCTCGTCTCGGCGCTGGCGATGCGCGCCGAGGAAGAGGCCAAGCGCGCCCGCGAGCAGCTGTCGACCACCCAGAGCGAGATCCGCTCCGCCGTCGACGCCGTGCTCAAGGTCGACGCGGCGCTCGCCGAGATCACCGGCAGCGTCGAGCAGGTCCACCAGTTCGTCGAGAGCATGGCGAACGACAATCGCGCGCAGGCCAGCACGATCAGCGAGATCGCCACGGCTGTGAACGTCATGGACCAGTCGACCCAGCAGAATGCCGCGATGGTCGAGCAGACTTCCGCCGCGGCGCGCAATCTCGCCGGCGAAGTGACCGCGCTCACCGAGCAATCCGCCCGCTTCAATGTCGGGGCGACCAAGGCCGTCCGACGCCCCGCCGTCAAAGCGAGCCAGGGGCCGCAACGCGCCACGCCGAGCTTCGCCGCGAGCAATCGCGCCGAGCCCGAATGGGCCAGCTTCTAGCCGGTCCTGTTGTTTCCGCCGCGCGCCGCCAGGGACGGAGCGCCTGTCTGATCACTCTCGGGTCCGCCGCGATCGCGGCGCGACTCCACGCATCCACGCTGGAAGACCCATGCTCCGTCCCTCCGCCCGTTTTGCTTTCGGTGCCTCGCTGCTGGCACTGACGACCGCGCCTGCCGCCGCGCAGACGCTGACTCCGATCTCGACCGCGCCCGAGGTTCGCAATGACGAGCTCCTCGTCGTCGCTTCCTATAAGGGTTCGGGCGGCGCCCCGTCCGACGTCGCGAAGAAGCAGGAAGTGCCGCCGGCGCAGCCTGCGACTCCGCCGAGCGAAGCGACGCCGGAGCGCGCGCCTGCCAACCCCGCGACCCGGGCCTATCCGCGCCAGGCCGATGGACATGGGGTCAAGCTCGGCGGCTATAATCTGTCGCGCTGGGCCGAGGACTGGCGGCTGATGCGCGATCCGAAAAAGCGCGACGATTTTCTCGACCGGCTCAAATATCTGCCGCTCGACAGCAAGGGCGACATCTACCTCACCCTCTCGGGCGAGATCCGGATCCGCGCCGATTATTATTCCAACCCGGGCATGGTGGACTCGGAATATCGCGTCGAGGACAAGCTGCGGCTGGTCGGCGGCGCCGATCTCCATGTCGGGCCGTTGCGCTTCTATGGCGAACTCGCGCATGGCGGCCTCGCCGGACATAATTACGGCGCCCCCAGCGCCAAATTCCGCGACGACCTGTTCGCGCAGCAATTCTTCGGCGAGATCGGCGGCACGGTCGGCGGGGTGACGCTCGGCGCGCGCTACGGCCGCCAGGAATTCACCGACGGCTCGTCGACGCTCGTCCAGCAGAAGGACAATAACACGATCCGGACCGTCGAGCAGGGGCTGCGTGCATGGGCCCAGCTCAGCGCGGTGCGCGTCGACCTGTTCGACTTCGAGCATGTCCGGCTCGGCCTGGACGGCCTCAGCGACGACATTCCTGATCCGCAGACGCGCTTCTCGGGCGTGACCGCCGGCGTGGTGCTGCGCGACGACAAGACGCACAAGCTGTTCCTCGACCCGTTCGTCTGGCGCGAGCGCAACGACAAGCAGCGCTGGGGCAGCGTCACCGCGCGCGAGATCCGTCACTATTACGGCGCGCGATTCTGGGGCAGCTATGACGATCTGACGCTCGACTGGACCGTCGCCCGCCAGACCGGCGATTTCGCCGGCCGGTCCATCGATGCCTGGAGCGCCGCGGTGGCGCAGACCTATGCCCTCGGCAAGAAGGGCTGGGCGCCCAGAATCGGTGTGCACTTCGATTATGGCAGCGGCGGCGGCAGCTTCGGCACCGGCACGATCCATACTGCCCGCCCGGTGACCGCCGGCAGCGTCCTCTACAGCTATCAGGGCGCATTGATGGCGACGAACCTGTTCCAGGCCTCGCCCAACTTCACCGTCTCGCCGATCAAGACGATCGACGTGACGCTGGAATATCAGCGCAGCTGGCGGCCGGACGAGAGCGACGCCGTCTACCGCGGCGCGGGCACCGCTTATGCCCGCACCCAGCTAATTGCCGGCAATCACATCGGCGACGCCCTCCATCTGCAGGCGAGCTGGAAGATCACGCCGCGGCTGTCGCTGACCGCGCGCTGGGAGTATTTCGCCGCGGGCGAAGTTCTCGAGGCCGCGAAGGTTTCCGACTCGCATTATTTCGGCAGCTGGCTCAACTTCCGCTTCTGATTGCTCGATCCTTTCTCGCATGCGCGAGGGCGACGGAGGCGTCTCGCTCCCGAACTTCGCTCGTGGAGACGCCCCCTCCGTCAAGCTGCGCCTGCCACCTCCCCCGCTGCGCGAGGGAGGATCGGATTGTTGCGCTCAGCCGTTCGACCCTATCGACAAACACCCTTGATACTATATATCATCGCAGCTATCGCACTGCAGCACACCCTGTAGTTCGGGATTCTTTCATGCTGCGTACCCTGTTGCTCGCCACCGTTTCGCTGATCGCCCTGCCGGCGCATGCCGAAGAGAAGCCCCTGCCCGACAGTGCCGGCCCCGCTGCACCGGCCGATGCGCCCGCGGATGCACCTGCAGCGGATGGCCAGCAGCATGACCAGCCCAATCAGGAGATCGTCGTCACCGGCACCCGCGCCCGCGCGACTGCCGACGTGCTCGGCGGCACTGCGGTTCTCGCGGCGGAGGAACTGACTCGCGAGATGCGGCCGACGATCGGCGAGACGCTCGCCTCGCAGCCGGGCGTCTCGGCAACCTCGTTCGGCCCCAATGCCTCGCGCCCGGTGCTGCGCGGCTTCACCGGCGATCGCGCGCGGCTGCTGATCGACGGCATCGGCAGCATCGACGTGTCGAACACCTCGGCCGACCACGCTGCGATCATCAACCCGCTCACTGCCGACCGCATCGAAGTGCTGCGCGGCCCCTCGGCCTTGCTGTTCAGCCCCTCGTCGATCGGCGGCGTGGTCAATGTGATCGACAGCCGCATTCCGCGCCGGATGGCCGAAAGCCCGCTCCACGCCGACGGCATCGCGACCTATGGCAGTGCATCGGACGAGCGCTCGGTCTCGGGCGCCGCCGACGTGCCGGTGTCGGGGAAGCTCGTCGTCCACGCCGATGGCAGCTGGTCGAAGACCGGCGACCTGCGCAGCGGCGGCTATGTGCTGACTCCCGAGCTGCGCGCGCAGGCGGCGGCCAGCGCCGATCCCGAGATCCAGGCACTCGCCGGCCTCAAGGGCGAGGTTCCCAACACCGCGGCGCGGACATGGGATATCGCCGGCGGTGCGGCGATCGTCGACGATCATGGCAGCCTCGGCTTCTCGGTGTCGCGCTATGACAGCCTTTACGGCGTGCCGATCCGCTATTCGCTCGATCCGGCAGTCGAAGCCGAAGCCGTCCAGCTCCACGCCAAGCAGACCCGTCTCGACGTACGCGGCGACATCACCACCGAGACGGCAGGCATCCACCAGATCCGCGTCCGCCTCGCCGCCGCCGATTACCGGCACAGCGAGATCGAGGATACCGGCGAGGTCGGCACCACCTTCTATAGCCAGGGGCTCGAAGGCCGGCTCGAACTGGTCCAGGAAACGCATGGCGAGTGGGAGGGCGTGACCGGCGGGCAATTCTCGACCCGCAATACCCGGATCGTCGGCGAGGAGAAGTTCCTGCCGCGCACCGAGAGCAATCAATACGGCCTGTTCACGCTCCAGTCGCTCGATTTCGGTGCGCTCAAGGCCGAGGCGGCGTTGCGCTACGAGCATAACGATCTGCGCGCGCAAGCCGATCTGGATATCGGCAATCCGTTGCTCGACCGCAGCTTCGACAGCCTCTCGGCCTCGCTCGGCGCGAGCTATGCGCTTGCCGAGCATCTCCGTTTGGGCGTCAATGTCTCGCGGTCCGAGCGCGCGCCGACCCAGGAGGAATTGTTCGCCAATGGCCCGCACGCCGGGACCCAGGCGTTCGAGATCGGCAATCCCGACTTCACCACGGAGAAGGCATGGGGTGTCGAAGGCACGCTCAAGGGCTCGGGCGACGGCTGGAGCCTGTCGGCGGCGGCCTATTACAACTGGTTCAGCGACTATATCTACGACGCGCCGACCGGGGCGATCGAGGACGATCTGCCGGTGTTCCAGTACAACCAGGCCGATGCGCGCTATTACGGCTTCGAAATCGAGGGCTCGGCCCGGCTCGCCCAGCTCGGCAAGTTCGCGATCAACGCCGACGCGCTGTCCGACTTCGTCCATGCCGAGATCGTCGATCAGGGCCCGGTGCCGCGCATTCCGCCGCTCCGCGTGATGGGCGGGCTCGAGGCGCAATCGGACGCGCTCACCGGGCGCGTCGAAGTCGAGCACAGCTTCAAGCAGGATCGCGTCACCGATTTCGAGACGCCGACCAAAGGCTTCACCTTGGTCAATGCCTCGCTGTCGTGGAAGCCGTTCGGCGCGGGATCGAATACCAGCCTCACGCTCTCGGCCAACAACATCTTCGACGTCGAGGCGCGCCGCCACACCAGCGTACTCAAGGACTATGCCCCGCTCGCCGGGCGTGACCTGCGCGCCACGCTGCGCGTGCAACTCTAGGCGCGATGCGGCATTGGGGGCGGATGGAGACTTCGCCCCCGGAGCCGGTCGTCGCGCTCAAATCGGAAGCCGCCTCGTCGCGGCGCATCCCCTGGCCGATCGTCGCGCTCGCCGCGGTGGCCCTGCTGCTGCTCGGGCTGGTCTGGTTCGGGCGCGAGATCATGGACGGCGACACCGCCGAAGTGGATCGCGCGATCATGCTGGCGATGCGCGTCCCCGGCCACCCGGAACAGCCGCTCGGGCCGCACTGGCTGCCTTCGGCGGTGCGCGACGTAACCGCGCTGGGCAGCACCGTGGTGCTGACCATGGTGGTGACGGTCACCGCCTGCTTCCTCGCGCTGCAACGCCGCTTCCGCTCGGCGATCCTCGTCCTCGCCGCGACCAGCCTCGGCGCCTTCGCGGTGACCTTGGTCAAGGCGCTGATAGCGCGGTCGCGGCCCGATCTGGTCGACCGGCTGATGGAGGAGACCTCGCACAGCTTCCCGAGCGGCCACGCCGCCAACAGCGCGATCGTCTATCTGACCTTGGCGACCCTGCTCTTTCCCTTGGTCCGCGGGTGGCGGATGCGCGGATTGGTGCTTGCCGTGGCGATGCTGCTGGTCGCGCTGATCGGGGTGAGCCGGGTGTATCTGGGCGTGCACTGGCCGAGCGACGTGCTCGCCGGCTGGGCCTTCGGCAGCTGTTGGGCGCTGCTGTGGTGGGGCGTCGAGCTGAAGATGTTTCGCAAGTTCTAGCGCCCCGTCACGCGAACGAGGGTTGGATCAGGAACGCTCGGCCAGCTTGCGTTCCCAGGCGAGCGCGTCCTTGACGATTCCCTCAAGGTCGTCGTGCTTCGGCCGCCACGGCAGGGTGCTGAGGATCTTCGAATTGTCGGCGACCAGTGCGTCGGGATCGCCGGCGCGGCGTCCCTCAAGCTTGCGCTCGATCTTGCGGTTGGTCACGCGATCGACGGCGTCTAGCACCTGCAGCACCGAGAAGCCGCGGCCATAGCCGCAGTTCATCGTGTGGCTCTCCTCCGGCCGCGCGATCAGCAGGTCGAGCGCGTCGACATGCGCCGCGGCGAGATCGGTGACATGGATATAGTCGCGCACCCCGGTGCCGTCCTCGGTGGCGAAGTCGGTGCCGAACACCGAGACCGCGCTCCGCTTGCCCGTTGCCGCCTCGGCCGCGATCTTGATCAGGTGCGTCGCGCCCGCGGTCGACTGGCCGCTGCGCCCCTGCGGATCGGCGCCGGCGACGTTGAAATAGCGCAGTGCGCAATAATTGACCGGGTGCGCCGCGGCGACGTCGCGAAGCATGAATTCGGTCATCAGCTTGGACATACCATAGGGATTGATCGGCACCTTGGGGCTGTCCTCCGACACCGGCACCTTCTCGGGGATGCCATAGGTCGCCGCGGTCGACGAGAAGATGAAGTGCTTCACTCCGGACACCACCGCGCTCTCGATCAGCGAGCGGCTGGCGACGGTGTTGTTGCGATAATATTTGAGCGGGTCGCTCACGCTTTCGGGCACTACCACCGAGCCGGCGAAATGCATGACCGCGATCACGCCCTCGTCGCGCATCGTCCGGCGGACGACGTCCTCGTCGTCGATGTTCGCGACGACCAGCTTCGCGCGCTTGTCGACGGCCCAGTCGAACCCGGTCACCAGATTGTCGACCACCACGACCTTCCAGCCCGCGTCGAGCAACGCGAGCACCGCGTGGCTGCCGATATAGCCTGCCCCGCCCGTTACCAGCACCGTACCGTCGCGCATTCGGATCTCCCTGTTTGCGGCTCGCCTATAGGGGCGATTGCGCTGCGCCAACCCTCACCTATCTTAACCGCGACAAGGAGAATGAAATGACAGTCGAAACCGCGACGCTGGCCGGCGGATGCTTCTGGTGCACCGAGGCGGTGTTCAACGATGTCGTGGGCGTGAGCAAGGTCGAGAGCGGCTATATCGGCGGCACCGTCGCCAATCCGACCTACAAGCAGGTCTGCGGCGGCGATACCGGCCATGCCGAGGCGATCCGGGTGACCTTCGACACCGACCAGATCTCCTATGGCGATCTGCTCGACATCTTCCTCGCGACGCACGACCCGACCCAGCTCAACCGCCAGGGCAATGATGTCGGCACGCAATATCGCTCGGCGATCTTTCCGCATTCGGCAGAGCAGGAGGCCGAGGCCAAGGCGGCGATCGAACGCGCCTCCCCCGATTGGCCCGCGCCGATCGTAACGACGATCGAGCCGCTGGGGGAATGGTACCCGGCCGAAGACTATCATCAGGAATATTGGCAGGGTGAGGGCCAGCGGAACCCGTACTGCCTCGCCGTGATCCCGCCCAAGCTGCGCAAGTTGCGCAAGAGCTTCGCGGCGCGGACCAAGGAAGGCGCGACGGCCTGACCTTCTTTCCCCTCCCTGCAAGGGAGGGGATTAAGGGTGGGTAGAAAAGGTCGGGCTCGATGCCCGGCCTTTTCTTCTGTCGATAGCCTTGCGATGGGCTCGCTTCGCTCGCACCCACCCCTGCCCCTCCCTTGCAGGAAGGGGAGCGATCAGCGCGGGTGCGCCGCCCGTCTTAGCCGGTCGTTGATCGCCACGCCGATTCCGCTCTCCGGCACTGGCGCCACTGCGATCGCCACTGCCGCCGAAGCATCGGCGCGGTGCAGCGCATCGAACAGATTCGCGGCCGCCTCGACCGGATCGCCGCGCATCGACAAGGTATCGTCCCCCGGCACCGCGCCGAAGCCGATCAGCCATTCGCCTTCGCGGCGCATCGTGGCGTTCAGCCGCAGCGGCTTGCGCGGCGCATAGTGGCTGTCGAGCTGTCCCGGCGCGATGATCTGCTCGACGGGACGCAGCACCGATCCCCGCGCCTCCCCGGGGAACAGGTCGGCTTGCGACAAGGGCCCCGGTCGCAGGATCGTTCGACCCTGCACGATCGTCGACTCGATCCCCGCGCTCGTCGGCCCGTCGTCGATCACCAGCGGAATCCGCCCCGCCAGACTCTTCGCGACATGCTCGGGCCGAGTCGGCGAGATCGACCCGCTGGCATTGGCGGAAGGCGCCGCCAGCGGCACCCCGCTCGCGTCGAGCAGCGCCTGCATCGCACGGTGATCGGGCACCCGGATCGCGATCGTGTCGAGTCCCGCGGTGACCAGCGACGCGATCCCCGCCTCCGGCCGCACCGGCAGCACCAGAGTCAGCGGCCCCGGCCAGAAACGCTGCGCCAGCGCGCGTGCGTCGTCATCGAACCGCGCGATGATCTCCGCCGCTTCCAGATCGGGCACATGCACGATCAGCGGATTGAAGCTCGGCCGTCCCTTGGCCTCGTAAATCCCCGCAACCGCGCGCGAATCGCAGGCGTTCGCGGCGAGCCCGTACACCGTCTCGGTGGGCACCGCGACGCATCCGCCGGCGCGAATCAGCGTCCCGGCCTCGGCGATCGCAGCCATGCCGTAGGGTAAGATTCTGGGATTTGTCGGGCTCACCGGACGGGCGCTATAGCGCGGCAAACAAGACGACAAGAGAGGCCTCATGTTCACCCCCGCCACTGCCGAGCAGCGCTTCGTCCTCGAGCACATCGTCCGCCTGCCGGAGATCAGCGCCGAGGCCGGCGAAATGACCGATGCCGTGCTCGAAGGTGCCGGTCAGTTCGCCGCCGGCGAATGGGCGCCGCTCGAGCGGCCCGGCGACACCGACGGGCCGAAATGGACCGAACAGGGCGTCAGGATGCCGGCGGGCTTTGCCGAGGCCTACAAGGCCTATGTCGAAGGCGGCTGGGGCACGATCGGCTCTCCCGCCGAGTTCGGCGGCCAAGGGCTGCCGGTCAGCCTCTCGGTCGCGGTGCTCGAGACGCTCGGCACGGCCAATATGGGTTTCGCGCTCGCCCCTATCCTCACCGTCGGCGCGATCGAGGCGCTGGCGCATCACGGCACCCCGGAGCAGCAGGCGCTCTACCTGCCCAAGCTCGCCACCGGCGAATGGACCGGCACGATGAACCTCACCGAGCCCCAGGCCGGCAGCGACGTCGGTGCGCTCAAGTCGAAGGCTGAGCCGGTCGGCGACGGGACCTACCGGATCAAGGGCACCAAGATCTTCATTTCGTTCGGCGATCACGACATGGCCGACAACATCGTCCATCTCGTCCTCGCCCGCACCCCCGACGCGCCCGCGGGCACCAAGGGCCTGTCGCTGTTCCTCGTCCCCAAATACCGGCTCAATCCCCACGGCACCCCCGGCGCGTTCAACGATGTCCGCACCGTCTCGATCGAGCACAAGATGGGCCTCCACGCCTCGCCGACCTGCGTGCTCAGCTTTGGCGATCACGACGATTGCATCGGCGAGCTGATCGGCGGCGAATATGGCGGCATCCGCGCGATGTTCACGATGATGAACAATGCCCGGCTCAATGTCGGGCTGCAGGGCGTGCAGGTCGCCGAGCGCGCTACCCAGCGCGCGGTGGCCTATGCCCGCGAGCGGGTGCAGGGCGTGCGCGGCGGCACTCCGGCTGCGATCGTCGAGCATCCCGATGTCCGCCGCATGCTGCTGCGGATGAAGGCGCAGACCCAGGCGGCACGCGCATTGGTCTACTACGCCTTCGGCCAGCTCGACCGCGGCCGGGCCGGCGACAAGGCGGCGCAGGCGCGCGTCGAATTGCTCACCCCGCTGGCCAAGGCGCACGGCACCGATCTCGGCAACGAAGTCGCCAGCCTCGGCGTGCAGGTCCATGGCGGCATGGGCTATATCGAGGAGACCGGCGCCGCCCAGCATTTCCGCGACGCGCGGATCACGCCGATCTACGAAGGCACCAACGGCATCCAGGCCGCCGATCTGGTCGGCCGCAAGCTGAGCATGGACAATGGCGGCACCCTGTTCGGACTGCTCGCCGAGATGCGCGGCGACGCCGAGGACGGCGAGCTGGTCCGGCTGATCGACGCCTGCGAGGAAGTCGGGCGATATTTGCTCGGCGCCGACACCGATGACAGGCTGGCCGCGAGCTACCCGTTCCTGACGATGCTCTCCGTGGCGACCTGCGGCTGGCTCATGGAGCAGCAGGGCCGCGTCGCCGCGCGGTCCGAAGGCGATCCTGCCTTCCTCAAGATGAAGGCAGCCGCCGCGCGCTTCTATGTCGAGCAGATCGTGCCCGAGGCGATGGGGCTCAAGGCCGCGGCGCTGGCGCCGGCCGAATTGCTCTATTCGATCGACGCGGAGGCATTTGCCGCCTGACCATCTAATCGTCACCCCGGACTTGTTCCGGGATCCATGGTGCGGCCGGGCGAGAGCATAGCGCCTCTAGTCTGTCGCGTACGACCCGGTGGACCCCGGCACTTCGGCCGGAGCGACGCTGGTGGACTGCGCATGCCCGCTGCGCCGCCAGAGGCCACGCAGCATCCGCCCCGCGAGCGCCGGCAACCCCGGCCGGACGAACAGCAAGTCGCGGATCGTCGGGCCACGCTCGGCGCCGATCACGCGCTTGTAGCCGCTGTCGCCGGCGCCCCAGTCGACGGTGGTGATGCCATCCTCGATGCCGCGGACGAGGTTGCGATAGTAAAGCAGCTTGCCCGGGGAATGCTTGGCGAAGGCGGGATCGTAGCTGTTCGCGATAGCGTATTTGCGCGTGCCGGCGTTCAGGTCGAACGAAAAGGCGGCAGGCTTTCCGTCGACCCGCAGCACCGCGGCCCACATCATCCCGGCTACCACCGGGTCGCCTGCGGCCGCGCGCCAGAAGCCGCCATGGCCTTCGCGCGTGAACTTGGCATCGGAGCCGTCGGTGCGATCCGCGATCCAGCTCTTCCGCTCGATCTCGGCAAGCCCGTCGAACGCCGCATCGTCCCAGGCAGCGCCGGAGACGAAGCTCCAGTCCAGTTGGCCATGACCGCCGAGATGTTTTTCGTGGAAGCGGTTCTTCCGGAGCGTCGAATTGCGCGGCCAGGTGCCTTCGGCCTGCAGCGCGGCGATGTCGAGCAGCCAAGCGTCGGCGACGAAGCGGTCGAGCACTGCCCAGCCCTTCGCCGCCGCCGCCTCGCGAAGCAGTTCGAGCGCCGGGTCGCCGTCATAGACGGGACCGATCCGCAACGCATTGGCCTCGCGCGCCAGCCGGGCAAGCAGCGCCTCGCCGACTTCCACGCCGGCATCGCCACGGACCGGAAAGCTGCGGAACGGCCAGTAGCAGCCCGGCACGCTCGCCAGTCCGAGCCAGGACGGGCCCATGCGCACCATCGGCACTGCCGCCGCGGGTTCGCCTTCGCGGGTGACGGTCAAGGTGCGCGCCTCGCCACCATAAGCCTGCAGCGCGGCGGCGAACCAGCCATAGCGCAGGAAGCGATGTGACGGCGCCGCGTGCGCGGCCACCTGATCGATGCCCGCGGCCAGCCCGTCGACGCAATCGGCGGCGAGCGCGGGCGGCAGGCGCGTGAACGCGTCGAGCGGCATCGGCTTGGTCATCCCTGCTTTGGTACGCCGGACCGGTTACCAACCGGTGAGCTTCATGCCCGCTTGCGCTCCGGCGCGCGAGACCCCCATAACCGCGGCCGATGATGCAAGGCCCCTATCTTTCGACCGTCGCCGATACGATCCAGAGCGCGATCGCCCCGGTCTTCCTGCTTGCCGGCATCGGCGCGATTCTCAACGTCATGGTCGGGCGGCTCGCGCGGATCGTGGATCGCGCACGAAATCTCGAAGAGATTCATCCGCGCTCGACCGGGCCCGAGCATGATCGTCATGTCTGGGAATTGCGGCTGATCGACCGGCGCATCTCGGTGATCAACCAGGCGATCTTCCTGTGCGTGTCGAGCGCGCTGGCGATCTGCTTCGTCGTTGCCTTGATGTTCGTCTCGCGGCTGTTCGGGCTGCACGTCGGCGGGATCGTCGCCGTGGCGTTCGTCGTCTCGATGCTGCTGCTGATGGCGGGGCTAATCTATTTTCTCGTCGAGGTCCGCATGTCGCTCGGCGCGATCCATGTCCGCGAGGAATTGCTCGAGCTCGACCGCACGTGAGCCCGGGCGCGGAGAAGCGGTTGCTGCAGGCAGTGTTGCTGATTGTGCTGCTGGTGCCGCTTGCCGGCGGCACGCTGGGCGTCGTGTTCGGCCCCGACTGGCTGCACCGCGGCGTGGTCGGCCGCGATCTCGACAGCCATTTCCGCTATCTCTCCGGCCTGCTGCTCGCGATGGTGCTGCTGTTCGCGAGCTGCTTACCCGACATCGAGACCAGAGGCGTCCGCATGCGGCTGATCGCGATCCTGCCGGTGACCGGCGGACTGGCGCGGCTCTACGGCATGCTGATCGGCGGACCGCCGGGACGCGGCCACCTGATCGCGCTCGGCATCGAGCTGGGCGTGGTGCCGTTGCTGCTGCTCTGGCAGGCGCGCGTGGCGCTGAGGTTCAACCGTTCGAGCTGATCCCCGTGACAAACCGGTTCAGGGCAGCTTCTGCGGTCCGAGATCGGCCGGCGCGCTCGGCAGGTAGCGCGGCGCCACCCGGGCATGGGTCGCCTGCTCATAGGCATAGCCGGTCTGGAGCAGCAATTCGTCGGCAAAAGCGGTGCCGATGAACGACAGCCCCGCGGGCAGCCCCTCGACCAGACCCATCGGCACGGTCAGGTGCGGATAGCCCGAGACGGCGGGAAGCTCGCTCGCCGAGGGCCCGCCGAACTGGTCGCCATGCGCGGGATCGCTGAGCCACGGCGTGCCATAGGTCGGCGTGACGAGGATCTGCGCATTCGCCGCCTTGAGCATCGCGTCGATCCCCTCGGGTCCGGCCAGGCGCGCCGACTTCGCCCGGGCGCCGAGATATTCGGGATCCTTCGTGCCGCGCGTCTTGTCGGCGCGCAGGAAGCTCTCCTGCCCGAAGAACGGCATCTCGGCCGCCTTGTTGGCGTCGTTGAACGCGATCACGTCCGCGAGCGTGCGCACCTTCACCGATGCCGGCGCGGTCGCCAGATAGGCGGCGAGATCGTCCCGCAGCTCGGTATAGAGCACTTCGCCTTCGGCATCGCCGAGGCCCTTGAGCTCGGGCATCTTCACTTCGACCAGCACCGCGCCCGCGGCGCGCAGTTCGTCCAACGCCTTGGCGAAGCGCGCGGCCAGCGCCTCGTCCATTTCGGGCTTCCAATAGCCGAGACGCTTGCCGCGCAAGGCGTCGGGCGAGAGGCCCACCGCATAGTCCTTGCGGAATCTGTCGGCACCTTTCGTCGCCGCGTCCTTCGGATCGCTGCCGACCATTGCCGAGAACAGGATCGCCGCATCCTTGACGCTGCGCGCCATCGGCCCCGGCGTATCCTGGCTGTGGCTGATCGGCACGACATAGGTGCGGCTGACCAGCCCGAGCGTGGGCTTCAATCCGACCAGCCCGTTCATTGCCGAGGGGCACACGACCGAACCGTCGGTCTCGGTGCCGACCGCGACCGCCGCGAGGCTCGCCGCCACCGCCGCGCCCGATCCGCTCGACGAGCCGCAGGCGGTGCGGTCCAGCGCATAGGGATTTCTGACCAGTCCGCCGACCGCGCTCCAGCCGCTCATCGAGTTGTTCGAACGGATGTTGGCCCATTCGCTGAGATTGGTCTTGCCGAGGATCACCGCCCCCTGCGCGCGGAGCAAGGCCACCATCGGCGCGTCGCGATTGGTGCGGTTTTCGGCGAGCGCGAGGCTGCCGGCGGTGGTCGGCAGCTCCTTCGTGTCGATATTGTCCTTGATCAGCACCGGCACGCCATCGAGCGGGCCCCTGAGCTTCCCCGCCTTGCGCCGTGCATCGCTGGCGCGCGCCTGTTCGAGCGCGTTGGGCGACACTGCGATCACCGAACGCAGGGTCGGTCCGTTCTGGTCGAGCATCTTGATCCGCTCGAGGTAGAGCTCGGTGATTCCGGCGCTGGTTTGCTGACCCGACGCCATCATCGCGCGCAGATCGTCGATCGATTTTTCTCCGAGGGCGGCGACCGAGGACGGCAGCTCACGAGTCACGATATCCTCCGCCATCGCAGGAGCGCTCACTGCCAACACCAGCGCCAACGCAAACAGCCCCGCCCGATTCATTCGCCCCGTCCTTCAATAGCTTGGACGACACAGCCTAGAGACGGCGCCGCGCCCCCTCAATAGCGGGAATGCAGGAACCACGGCGAGGCTCGCGCTTTCGCGTCGCATGGCTCTGCCCCGCGCGCCCGAATTCGACAGCACCCGTGCGTTCTTCCGCGAAGGCTATGATTTCGTCGGGAATCGCTGCCGCGCGCTCGGGACCGACGCGTTTCGGACGCGCATGATGCTGCGCCCGGCGATCTTCATCGCCGGCGAGGAAGCGGCGCGCCATTTCTATGACGGCAAAAGCTTCACCCGCGCCGGGGCAATGCCGCCGACCACGCTGCGGCTGTTGCAGGACAAAAAGAGCGTCCAGTCGCTCGACGGCGCCGCCCATGCCGCCCGCAAGGCCCTGTTCCTCGACATGATGGCACCTGAATCGATCGCGGCGATGGGAGAGGCGGTGGATCGCCACTGGCAGGCGATGCTGCCCGGCTGGCGCGCCGCGGGAGAAGTGGGTTTCCACGACGCGTTCGGCGAATTGCTGACCGCCGCCGCCTGCGACTGGGCAGGCCTGTCCCTGACCGCCGGGGAGCGCGGCGCCCGGGCGCGTGAATTGATGGCGATGATCGATGGCGCCGGCAGTGCGGGTCCGCGCACGTGGCGCGCCTTGCTGCTGCGCCGCCGCACCGAGAAATGGGCGCGCATGCGGCTCGATGCGCTGTGCGGCGCCGACGCCACGTCGCCCGCCGGGCGGATTGCGAACGCAGGGCTCGACCGGGTCACCAGCGGCGTGGAATTGCTCAACCTGTTGCGTCCGACCGTCGCGGTCGCCCGCTTCGCGACTTTCGCGGCGCTGGCGCTGCACGAGCATCGCGAGGCCGCCGACTGGCTGCGCGCCGATCCGGCGAACCGGATCGAAGCGTTCGTGCAGGAAGTGCGTCGCTTCTATCCCTTCTTCCCGGTGATCGGCGGCCGCGTCCGCGATGCCTTCGAGTGGCGCGAGCATCGCTTCGCGCCCGGCAGCTGGGTGCTGCTCGGGCTCCATGCGACCAACCACGACTCGCGCATCTGGGGGGACCCCGAACGCTTCCGCCCCGAGCGCTTCGTCGGGCGCCGCAGCAGCGGCTTCGACCTGATCCCGCAAGGCGCAGGCGACTATCGTACCGATCATCGCTGCCCCGGCGAGTGGATGACGCTCGAGATTCTCCGCCGCACAGTGACCTTGCTGCTCGCCACGCCGCACAGGCTGCCCGAGCAGGATCTCCGTATCCCGCGCGACCGCTTCCCGACGTTGCCGCGCAGCGGTCTCAGGCTGCGTTTCGACTGAAGCCTAGAGCCGCAGCCCGAAACGCGGTCCGGCCCAGGTCATCAGCAGATACAAGGCCATGGTCAGCGCGCAACCAAGCGCCAGCGCTACCCAGAAATGAACGCCGCCGCGCAGCAGAGCCGGGATCAGCAGGAACATCGGCAAAGAGGGCAGCACGTACCAGAAGGTCGCGCCGGCATGCGCCGCCATGT
This sequence comes from Sphingomonas psychrotolerans, assembly GCA_032334595.1. GTDB lineage: Bacteria > Pseudomonadota > Alphaproteobacteria > Sphingomonadales > Sphingomonadaceae > Sphingomonas > Sphingomonas psychrotolerans_A. Next base: position 153,292 of record JALMLT010000004.1, read on the forward strand.
TCTCCGCGTCGGGCCGATCATGCCACAGCCAGATCATTCCGAGCACCGACACTAATGGCAGCGAGGCGATCAGCGCGCCCGCGCCGGGAAAGCGCTTGGCGACTTCCGAAACGATCGCGATGATCACGCCGGACAGCGCCGCCTTGATGAAGAGATAGAGCATCGCCGCGCCATGCCACGCTTTCACCCGCGCCGGAAAGTCCCGTGGAATCCGACCGGCAACGCCACATCGGCACGCCATATCGCGACCGGCCCCGCCTCTATCCGGCGCGCGTCGAGCAGATGCAGCTCGGTCGCGCGCGCATCGAGATTGACGGTGGTGCCGACCAGCCAGCCATCGCCTTCGTCCGCACCGCGGGGCACGAACAGGAACTCCTCGACCAGCTGGCGCGCGCCGAAATCATAGCTTCTCGCCGTGCCCCGCTGCCAGTCGAACAGCCCGACGCCGCGCGCGAGCGGGCGCTCGGCATTGTACAGCCCGGCAAAGGCAGTGAAGCGCCGCGACAGGCCGGCGCGACGGCGGTCGTTCTGCGGAAACTCCGCCTTGATCCCGGTGCGCGCCAGTTCGCCGCGCCCGTCCGCGTGCAGGGTCACCATCGCCAGCATCGGCGGCGACGCCACGCGGTTCCGCCCGAGCAGCAGGTCCGACGCTTCCTTCATCGCAAAGGCCGGATCGTCGGACACGCACCCGTCGAAGCGGATCGTGCCGTCTTTCTCCTCCCATGCATCGCCGAGATGGAAGAAGCTGAACGCGGGGAGCTCGAAGATGCGGCTTTGCGTCAGATCGTCCTTGTCGACCACCAGCACCTGGGTGCCGAGCTCGGGCTGCCAGGCGAACATTGCGGAATAAGGCATGGTCTGCCGCGCCTGGACCCAAGGCTGGAGCACGATGACGAGGTGCCGCGCGGTGGCGGTGAAATCGTGGATGTAGCTCGCGCGCGGGAGCTTCAGCGGCGTCGCCGCGGCGAGGCTGCCATCGGGGCGCAGCTTCCACACCATCGCCCGGGCGCCGGCAAGGCCGAGATTCCACACCGTGCCGTCCGGCTCGGTGCGGGGATGCGCGAGGAAAGGCATTTGCGCGAGGTCGGGTCGCAGCGTCTTCGGGCCGACCGTCGCGAGGCTTTCGGGATCGAGCCGATAGGCTGAGCCGCCTTCCCACAAGGCCCAGAGCTCGTCCCCTGCCAGCATCACGCTGGTATTGGCGGCATTGGCGCTGTCGGGCCCGGTGACCACCGCCCCCGGCCGCTGCGGGGTGCCGAAGCCCGGCATCACCATTGCTTCGGCCCTGCTTTCCTGCCGGCGCTTTTCGGTATCCACGAAGCGTGCCGCCAGCCGCGCCTCGCCCTCGTGGATCGCGAAGCGGCGCACCAGTCCGTCGCCGTCGAACCAGTGCGTCGCATTGCCGCCGGCGCGGCGGAATTTGGCCGGCCCGTTGCGATAGAGCAGCCCCTTGAAGTCCACGGGTGCCCTCCCATGGACGCGGCGCATCGCGCGAGGGGTGATATCAGCATCGACGTCCGTGACACCTAGCGTCCAGTCGGCGGGGAGCATCGCGGCGAAGAGTTTCTCGGGCGGGAGCAGCATCGACGCGGCGCCGAGCAGGCCGGTTCCGAGCAATTGGCGGCGGTTGAGTTCCATCGCGCCGCTCCTCAGCGCAAGGTGATCGTCTGGACCGCGCCCGCGGCGGTCACTTCGAAGGCGGCGTCGCCCCATGCCGGCGGTCCGCCGACGCCCATCGCGTCGCGCGAAAAGCCGAACGGCTCGAGCGGGATGCCGAACGGGTTCGTCGCCATCTTGCCGTCGCCGTCCTTGTCGTGGAACACCTTTACGCCGTAGCGCCCCGGCGCGAGTCCCGTGACCGCCGCGGTCACGTCTGCGCCCGACGCGTCGGCCACGCCGACCCACACAGGCTTGCCCCCGGCCCAGCCCGCCTCGTCGAAGATCGCGATCAGGACCTTGCCCTGATGTGCCGCCACGCCGGCGAAGTGCAGCGAGAGCGTGGGCTGACCCGCAAAGGCGGGGAGCGGTGCGGCGAGCGCCAGCGCGGCGGCGAGAAGCGGCTTGAGGATCATCGGAAACTCCCTTTGCATTCGACTGGCGCCAGATGATCCGGCAAAGGGTCAGGCGTCATTCGCATTTGCGTGCACGGGGGGTCTGGATGCGTGAACTGCAGGGGAATGCCATTCGCGCTTCGCGAACGGCGGCCCCCGCCACTGGCCGGAACCCCAGCCACCGCCGCGGCGTGATCGTCGCCACCGTCGCTGCCTTCGTGATGACGCTGACCGGCGCGTTCGGCACCGATTCGATCGGCTTCGCCCCGCGCCTGCTCTATTGGCTGGTGATCATGGAAGCGGGCGCGCTGATGGGGGTTGGCGCGACGATCGGAATTCAGACCTGGGGCAAACTCGCGCACCAACGCTGGATCGAAGGCGCCGCGGTGAGCCTGCTCATCGCGCTGCCGCTGAGTCTCGTCGTGCTCGGCACCACGATTTTGTTCTTCCCCGACCGCAACCCCAGCGCGAGCGGCATCGCCTTCCTGTTCGCGATGGTCCTGATGGTCACCGGCGTGATCACCGCGATCAACTATGCCACCGCGCAGCCCCTGCCGGAAAGCGTGCCGGAGATGGCCATGCCGGCGCCGGTGTCGAATCCTGTGCGCCCGCGCCTCGCCGAGCGCCTGCCGCGCCACCTCCGCGATGCCACCATCCACGCGCTGCAGGCCGAGGACCATTATCTTCGCGTCCACACCGACGCCGGATCGGAGCTGATCCTGATGCGGCTCGGCGACGCCATTCCCGAGCTCGCCCCGATCGAAGGCGCCCGCACCCACCGCAGCTGGTGGGTCGCGCGCGCGGCGGTCCAGTCGGCGACGCGCAAGGATGGCCGCGCCGAGCTGACGCTCCCCGGCGGCGTGATCGCCCCGGTGAGCCGCTCGGCCTATCCCGAGCTGCGGGACGCGGGGTGGCTGGATTAGGATGGTCGTCTGACGTCTGCGCGCTTGCCGGGTTTCGATCCTCCCCCGCAAGGGGGAGGTGTCGCCGAAGGCGACGGAGGGGGAGGACTCACTGAACGCAGTGCTTCCTCCCCCTCCGTCAGGCTGCGCCTGCCACCTCCCCCTTGCGGGGGAGGATTAGCCGATCCCGCTACTCCGCCAGCTCGACCTCGGCCTCGACCGACATGCCCGGGCGCAGCCGCGCAGCCGCCGGCTGGTCCGGGTCAATCCGGATCCGTACGGCGATACGCTGCGGCACCTTGACGAAATTGCCGCTGGCATTGTCGGGGCGGATCACGGCGAATTCGGACCCCGCCGCCGGCGCGAGCTGCTCGACCCGGCCGGTCAGCCGCTCGCCGCCGAGCGCGTCAACCTTGAACCGCGCGATCGCGCCGGGGCGGATCTTCGCCGTCTGCGCTTCCTTGAAATTGGCGATAACCCAGAGCTGGTGCGGCACCAGCGACATCAATTGCGTGCCCGCCGTGACATATTGCCCGCGCCGCACGCCGATCTCGCCGAGCTGCCCGGCTACCGGCGCGCGGATCACGGTGTTTGCCAGATCGATCTCGGCCAGCCGCAGCGCCGCCTGCGCCGCCTCGACGCCCGCCTCCAGCCCGCCGCGGCCGATCGCGACGCTGCGGATGTCCTCCTGCGCGATGGTGCGTGCCGCCTCGGCCTGGCGCAGATCGGCCTGGGCCTGCCGCAGTGCCGCGCGGCTGGCGTCGCGTTCGCGATTGGCGACGAAACCCTGCCGCGCGAGTTCCTCGATCCGGGCATTGTCGGCCTGCGCCCGCACCAGTTGCGCCCGCGCCGCCTCGACCCCGGCCTGCTGCGAGCCGAGGCTCGCCGCGCGCGACGCGACCTGCTGGGGATTATTGGCGAGCGACGCGTGCGCGTTGGCGACATTGGCCCGCGCCTGCTCGACGCGCTGGCGATAGATGCGGTCGTCGATCCGGGCGAGCACGTCGCCGGCCTGCACCGTCGCGAAATCCTGCACCGGAACTTCGGTGACGTAACCGCTCACCTGCGGGCTGACGATCGTCACCTGCCCGCGCACAAAGGCATTCTCGGTCGATTGCGTCGTCCCCGCGAAGGGTCCGATCCGCCATGCCGCGAGGATCGCCACGATCCCCGCGACCAGGATCAGCACAAGCACCATTATCGCGAACGGCTTCGGCCGCGGCGGATTCCAGCGGCGCGCTTCGGGCGCCGGCGGCGGATCGGCGCCTTCGGTCGTGGCCGGAGACGCGGCGACGGGCGCGGCCTCGACCGGCGGCGGGTTGCGGTCAGCCATGGTTCGCTCCTGCGCGTTCGGCGGCGATGCGCGCGAGATTCTCGCGGCGCACGCGGAAGATGTGGAACGACGCCCAGACGATCGTCCCGACTGCGATCGCCGCGATCAGCAGGAAGACGTCGTTATAGGCGAGGATGTTCGCCTCGCGGCTGGCCTGTTGCGCGAGGATCGCAGCGCCCTCGGCCTGGCGCAGCGCCGGATCGCCGAGGACGCGGCCATAGGCGCCGGCATTTTGCTGGACGCGCTGGGCGACCAGCGGATCGGCGAGGCTCAGCCCCGCCGTGATCTCGGCGCTGTGCGCCCGCTCGCGGACCACCTGGAACGTGCCGAGCATCGCCGAGCCGAACAGTCCGCCGAGATTCTGGGTGATCCCGAACAGGGCCGAGAAGCTGACGAAATGGGTCGGCCCCTGCTGCAGCGCGCGGGTCAGTCCGACCAGCATCGCCGGGCCGATGAACAGAGCGCCGGCGAAGCCGAGCAGCGCCTGGCTGAGATACATGTCGTGCGGCCGGACGAGGTTGGTCGAATCGGAATCGAGCCACGCGCCGACGGCGATCAAGGCGAGCGCGATCAGGATCGGCCGGCCGAGAAAGGTCGGATCGATCGTCAGCGCACTGACCAGCCCGCCCGCCGCCGTGGCGAGCAGCACCACGAGATAGAGCCCGCGCAACTGGTCCGGACCCATGCCGACCACGGCGAGCAATCCGCTCGCGCCGATGCTCTGCTCGGACAGCACGACCCGCACGAGGATCGCGACCAGGGCGAAGCGCAAGATGTCGCCGCTGCCCAGCCAGCGGGTGTTGAGCAACGGATTGGCGCGGTAATGCTCGATCACCACGGCGATCGGGATCAGCACCAATGCCCCGATCAACGCGGGCGCGATCCACGGCGCCTCGAACCACCACAGGGTCCGCCCCATGCCGAGCACGGCGCAGAGCAAGGCCATGCCGCCGGCGAACAAAGGGAAGCTGACGAAATCCATCGGCTCGAACACCTTCATCCGCTCGACCGGCGGCAGTGCGAGCAGCCGCACGCCGGCGAGGCAGAGCAAAGCCAGCCCCAGTTCGAACAGATACATGGTCTGCCAGCGATCGGGCTCGAATGCCTCGCTCGGGAACAATCGCGCCAGCGGCACGGCCAGCTGCGGCAGCGAGATCGCCGCGACCAGCCCCTTCAGCCGGTGCTTCGCCGGCACCGCCTGGATCAGATAGAGCAGACCAACGGTGCTCAGCGCCGCCGCGGCGATCCCGCTGAACGCGCGGACGAGGATCGCCGACCAGAAGCTATGGACGAAGAGATGCGCGCCCGTGGTCAGCACGAAGCCGATCAGGAAGATCTGCGCGAACAGCCGGATGCCGAATTGCTGACGGAACTTGATCAGCAGCATGTTGGCGCAGACATTGGTCATTACATAGACCGTCGGCAGCCATTGGATCTCGGCCTGGTAGAGGCCGAGCGAGCCCTGCAGATTGAGCAGATTGGCCGTGACGATGCCGTTGCCGAGCGCGCCCGCCATCACCACCAGCGCGCCGACCGCGCCATAGGCGACCCGCCGCGCCGGCGGATGCCATGGCGTCGGCGGCGATCCCGGCATCGGCGAACGCTCGTGCGGCGCCGGCTGCCATTCCTCCTGCTCGGTACCGCGCGTCGCCATTCCGACATAAAGCGGCAGCGGGGGGAATGATCCCCCCCGCGCCTCAGGCCTGCCGGTCGATCGTCAGATGCACGGCATTCTCGCCGGCCACCTGTTGGGCGACGCGGTAGCCGAGCGCATGCAGATCGAGCGTTTCGAACAGCGCCTCGCCCTGGCCGACCAGCACCGGCGACACGGCGATATGCAGCGTGTCGAGCAGCCGCGCCGCCAGGTATTGGCGGATCGTAGCCACGCCGCCGCCGATGCGGATGTCGCGGTCGCCTGCCGCGGCGCGCGCCTGTTCGAGCGCGGATTCGATGCCGTCGGTAACGAAGTGGAACACCGTGCCGCCTTCCATTTCGATCGGCGCCCGGGCGTGGTGCGTCAGCACATAGACCGGCACGTGATAGGGCGGATTGTCGCCCCACCAGCCCTTCCAGCTGTCATCGGGCCATTCGCCGCGAACGGGTCCGAACATGTTGCGGCCCATGATCCACGCGCCGAGCCCTGCCATGCTCGCTGCGGCATAGCTTTCGTCGACTCCGTCCGATCCGCCTTCCTCGCCGAACATCGTCCTGAAGGTCCGCGTTCCGAACGCCCAATGATGCAGTTCCTCGCCGCGCCGGCCGAGCGGGTCTTCGACGCTCTGCTCGACGCCGGCGCCGAACCCGTCGGTCGAAATGCTGAATGCACTCACACGAAGCTTCGACATTGCCTTTCTCCATCTGCTTGCGTTTTGCAACCGGTTGCGAATTACGCAAACTGATCTTAAGTTGCAAGCGGTTTTTTGGAGGCCGTGATGGAAGAGCCGCGTTCGGGCTGCCCGATCAATCTCGCGCTGGAGGTGCTGGGGGATCGCTGGAGCCTCGTGATCATCCGCGACATGATGTTCGGCAATCGCCGCCATTTCCGGGTGCTGCTGCGCGAATCGATGGAGGGCATCGCCTCGAATATCCTCGCCGACCGCCTGAAGCGGCTTGAGGCGGCAGGACTGATCAGCCGCGCCGACGATCCGAGCCACAAGCAGAAGACGCTCTACAGTCTCACCGAAAAGGCGATCCAGCTGGTGCCGCTTCTGGTGACGATGGGTGCATGGGGCCGCAAGCATCTCCCGGTCACCCCCGAGCTGTCGATCCGCAACCAGTTGCTCGAGGAGGGCGGGCCTCAAATGTGGGAGCAGTTCATGGCCGAGCTCCGGGTTACCCATCTCGGCGCCGCGCCGGTCGCGGGACCGTCGGTCGCCGATCGGCTGCAGGCGGCGTATCGGGCGCTGGCGGGGGCGGGCTGAACTACATCCTCCCCCGCAAGGGGGAGGTGTCAGCGAAGCTGACGGAGGGGGCGGAAGCACGCAGGCTTGGGAGTCGCTTACCTCCCCCTCCGTCGCCTTCGGCGCCACCTCCCCCTTGCGGGGGAGGATTGAGAAGGGGCACACCACTAATGGTGCCCTCCGATTCCTCCCCGGGAAAATTTTTTCGGTTCGCGCTGTGTTCTCTTGCCTTTGCGGGACCCGAGGATTGACCACGCGTCGCGGCTTCCGGCCCGCTGCGAACCGAGTCATTTTAGCGACGAATCGTGTGGTTAAGCGGAAATTTAACCCCTTGTGCCCGGACTCGGTTTGGCACAATCTGTAGTGGTAAGACTGAGGGGCAAGCTCAAGCACTGGTAGAACCGCACTCGCATCCCCATATGCGGGCCAGGCTCTGTCGTGTCCGGCTGCCGGCGCCGAGTTCGTTTTTTGTTCTCGCGCGAAGCCATGGCGGTGGCTACCATCGCCGAGCCGCCCCGAGTCGCACCGAAGCCTCCCGGAAGGAGGCGCGTGCAGAGTCGAAAAAAGGGTCGGATGCCATGGAATTCAGGGACACGGAAAACAGCGTGAACGACACGGTCGCCGAAGCCACGATCACCGCCGAGACCAAGGCGAAGCCGCGCAAGGACCAGGACACGCGCGCGGTCGCGCCGCAGCTCTACACGCTCGAGGTCGATCATTCGCGCGACGCCTTGTTGACCGAATTCGGCAAGGAGACGCTGCGCGATCGCTATCTGCTTCCCGGCGAGACCTATCAGGACCTGTTCGTCCGCGTCGCCTCCGCCTATGCCGACGATGCCGCGCACGCCCAGCGCATCTACGACTATATCTCGAAGCTGTGGTTCATGCCCGCCACGCCGGTCCTGTCGAACGGCGGCACCGGGCGCGGCCTGCCGATCTCGTGCTTCCTCAATTCGGTGCCCGACAGCCTCAACGGCATCGTCGACACGTGGAACGAGAATGTCTGGCTCGCCTCGCGCGGCGGCGGCATCGGCACCTATTGGGGCAATGTCCGCGGCATTGGCGAGCCGGTCGGCCTCAACGGCAAGACCAGCGGCATCATTCCGTTCGTCCGGGTGATGGATTCGCTGACCCTCGCGATCAGCCAGGGTTCGCTCCGCCGCGGCTCGGCCGCTTGCTATCTCGACATCTCGCACCCCGAGATCGAGGAGTTCCTCGAGATCCGCAAACCCTCGGGCGACTTCAACCGCAAGGCGCTCAATCTCCACCACGGCGTGCTCATCCCTGACGCGTTTATGGAAGCGGTGCGCGACGGCGCCGAATGGGAGCTGAAGAGCCCCAAGGACGGCTCGGTGCGCGGCAAGGTCGATGCGCGCGCCTTGTTCCAGAAGCTGGTCGAGACCCGCCTCGCCACTGGCGAGCCGTATATCGTGTTCGCCGATCACGTGAACTCGAACATGCCCAAGCATCACCGCGATCTGGGCCTCAAGGTCTCGACCTCGAACCTGTGCTCCGAGATCACCCTGCCGACCGGCAAGGACCATCTCGGCAACGAGCGCACTGCGGTCTGCTGCCTCTCCTCGCTCAACCTCGAGACTTGGGAAGAGTGGAAGAACGAGAAGGGCTTCATCGAGGACGTGATGCGCTTCCTCGACAATGTGCTCAGCGACTATATCGACCGCGCCGAGCCCGGCATGGAGAAGGCAGCCTATTCGGCGAGCCGCGAGCGCAGCGTCGGCCTCGGGGTGATGGGCTTCCACTCCTTCCTCCAGGCGCGCGGCCTGTCGTTCGAAGGCGCGATGGCCAAGAGCTGGAACCTCAAGATCTTCAAGCACATCAAGGCGCAGGTCGACGAGGCGTCGATGCAGCTCGCGGTCGAGCGCGGGCCGTGCCCCGACGCCGCCGACATGGGGGTGATGGAGCGCTTCAGCTGCAAGATGGCGATCGCGCCGACCGCTTCCATCTCGATCATCTGCGGCGGCACCAGCGCGTGCATCGAGCCGATCCCGGCGAACATCTACACCCACAAGACCCTGTCGGGCTCCTTCTCGGTCAAGAACCCCTATCTCGAGAAATTGCTGATCGAGAAGTCGAAGAACTCGGACGCGGTGTGGAACTCGATCCTCGAGCAGGGCGGCAGCGTCCAGCATCTCGACTTCCTCAGCCCCGAGGAGAAGGACTGCTACAAGACCAGCTTCGAGATCGACCAGCGCTGGATCCTCGAACTCGCCGGCGACCGCGCGCCCTATATCGACCAGGCCCAGTCGCTGAACCTGTTCATCCCGGCGGACGTCGAGAAATGGGACCTGCTGATGCTCCACTTCCGCGCGTGGGAGCTCGGCATCAAGTCGCTTTATTATCTCCGCTCGAAGAGCGTCCAGCGCGCCGGCTTCGCGGGCGGGGTCGAAGCCGACAACACGCTCGAAAAGCCGCAGTTCAACCTCGGCGAGAGCACCGACTATGACGAGTGCCTGGCCTGCCAGTAGGGCACCGGCACGACCTGACTGCCTGTGATCGGGGGCAGACGGCAGGCTTGCCGAGGCCGCGCCGTCTGTCGCGTTCGGAGGGGGTCAAAAGAATCTACGTATAATTCGCGACTTTTCGCCCGCAGTGCGCCGCCACCCTCTACAATAGTAAACAAGACGCTAACGCGGAGGCGGTCAGGTGATTAACGCAAATATGTTCGAGCTTCCGGTGACGGGCCAAAACCGGCGCGCTGCCAAGTCATGGGCCAAGGATGAGCTCGCCCATTTCGAGATCTGCCCAATGTGCAGCCAGGCAGTCGATCGGCGCAACATTTTCGCCGTGATGCACCATCTGCCGGTAGGCCATCAGCCTTTGCCGGTTCACTGATCGATCGACGATCCAACCGGCCGCGCGCCCTTCATCTCGGAAGCTTTAACTCCGCAGCGAAACTCCGGGAGACTCTCAGCGAACGCCATCGCCGCCATGGTCGTTGGACCAGCCTGCCGGCGACGCGCCTTCAACCTGGCCCGAGGCGCGCCGTCTTGAGCGCGGCGCGTGCGGGAAAAGCACACGGCTCGCCGCGTCGAGGCCAAGGAGCCACCGGGCAGGTGCCTGCCGGACCGGCTCCAGCGAGAGCGTCCGCAGGCTGTCGTAGATCGGTTTGCGCATGCTTCAGACCTCCCGATAGCCGAACGCGTTGAACGCCATTGGACGGCCACGGCACGGCCATCCAGGTCGCCTGTACGGATAACGACGCCGATAAGGGGAGCCCGGCCGGCAATCCGGCCGGGCTCCCGTCCCTCCCCCCGAGGGAACTTCAAATCGCAATTGCCTGCTACTCCCGAAAGCAGGATGCGGATTGGACAAATACGACACCTGCATGATCTTGAATTATGCAGCCTATGCCCCGCGGCTATGTGGGCGGATCCAGCGCATGCAGCTGGCTAATCGGCGCAGTCCTCAGTTGGCGGAGAGGTATAGATCGACGGCTGCGTAGACCGCGTCGAGATCGTCACCGATGCAGTAAGGCGGCATGACATAGACCGTGTTGCCGAGCGGGCGAAGCAGCACGCCGTGCTCGCGGCAAAAGGCAGCCATCCGAGGCGCTACGGACGAGAGATAGCTTCCCACCGGCGCCTCGACCTCGAATGCCGTAACGGTCCCCAGCTGGCGTGCATTGGCGACCTTCGGATGCTTCGCCATCTCGGCAAGCCGCGCCTGCTGGCGGCGCCCGAGATCGGCGATCCGCTCCAGCACCGGCTCGTCGCGCCAGATCGCCAGATTGGCGTTTGCCGCTGCGCAGGCGATCGGATTGGCGGTGTAGCTCGACGAGTGAAAGAACATCCGCGCCCGGTCGGTGGAGGAGTGCGCGTCAAATATCTCCTGTGTCGCGAGCGTCACCGCAAGCGGCACCGCGCCGCCGGTCAGTCCCTTGGACAGACACAGGATATCGGGAACGATCCCCGCCTGCTCGCAGGCCAGCATCGTCCCGGTCCGTCCCCAGCCGGTCATCACTTCGTCGGCGATGAACAGCACGCCGTGCCGGGCACAGATCGCGCGCATCCCGGCGAGCACCGCTGGCGTGTAAATCTTCATGCCGCCGGCGCCGAGGATCAGCGGCTCGACGATCAGCGCGGCCGGCGCTTCGCGGCAAAGCGCCTCGAGTGCGTCGAGCGTGGCCTGCTCGCTGCCGGTTTCGGGAAAGGGAATCGTCGCGACATCGAACAGCAAGGGCGCATAAGGCTGATTGAACACACCGCGCGCACCCACCGACATCGCACCGATGGTGTCGCCATGATAGCTGTGCTCCATCACGACGAGGCGGTGCCGCGCCGCGCCGCGGTTCGCCCAGAAGCCGAGCGCCATCTTGAGCGCCACCTCGACGCTGGTCGAGCCGCTGTCCGAGAAGAACACGTGGGTCAGCGGATCGGGCGTCATCGCGACGAGCACGCGGGCGAGCGTCTCGGCCGGTTCGTGGGTGTAGCCGGCGAAGATGATCTGATCGAGCCTGCCCGCCTGTTCGGCGATCGCCGCCATGATCTGCGGGTGGCAATGGCCGTGCGTCGTCACCCACCAGGAGGAGATCGCGTCGATGATCCGCTCGCCCTCGGTGGTGTAGAGCGCGGCCCCTTCCCCGCGCGCGATCGAGGGGATCGGCTCACCCAGGCCGTGCTGGGTGAAGGGATGCCAGACCGGCGAGGTCATGCGGTGAAATCTGCCGCCCGGAACCCGGATGCGAAGGCCTGCGCGAGCGTTTCGCGGTTCAGCGGATCGAGGTGGGGCAATCGCCCGAGCCGCCGCACGCCGCCGATCGCCGCGATCGTCGCCTCGCTGTCCTCCTTCGCGTCGCCGACAAAGGCGATGCCGAGCAGCGCGATGCCGCGTGCGCGAAGCGCCTCGATCGAGAGGAGGCTGTGATTGATCGTGCCGAGCGCGGTGCGCGCGACCAGCACCACCGGCAATTGCCAGCGCGCGAACAGATCGGCGTAGAGCAGAGTGCGCGTGACCGGTACGAGCACGCCGCCTGCCCCTTCGATCACCAGCGGCGTGTCGCAGGGCGGCACGGCCAGCTTGTCGGGATCGATCGTCACGCCGTCGAGTTCGGCCGCACGATGGGGCGAGCAGGGTGTACGCAACCGCCAGGCCTCGGGCAGGATCCGCTCGGGCGCGAGCCCGGACAGCGCCGCCACCGTCGCGCTGTCCGCGCCGTCGTCGAGCCCGGCCTGGATCGGCTTCCAGTAAGCGGCGCCGAGCGCACCGGCCAATGCGGCAGCGAACACCGTCTTGCCGACGCCGGTATCGGTGCCGGTCACGATGATTGCGCGGCTCATGCCAGCGCCTCGGCGAGCGCGTGGATATCGGCTTCGCCGACATTGAGCGTGAGCGAGATGCGCAGCCGCGCCGTGCCCGTCGGCACCGTCGGCGGGCGGATGCCGCGTATATCGAAGCCCGCAGCCTGGAGCGCCGCCGCGCGCCGCATCGTCTCGGCATCGTCACCGATGATCAACGGGAGGATCTGCGAGCCGGTAGCAGCGATGCCGTGCGGCGCGAGCGCCTGCTCCGCCGTCCGGATCAGCTGATGCAATTGCGTCCGGCGCGCGGGCTCGTCCACGAGCACCCGAAGCGCCTCGCGCACCGCCGCCGCGATCAGCGGCGACGGCGCAGTCGAAAAGATGAAGGCGCGCCCGCGATTGACCAGAAAGTCCCGCATCGCCCGCGGCCCGCACAACAGCGCGCCCTCGCAGCCGAGCGCCTTGCCGCAGGTATGCAGCGTGATCACGTCCCCGCGCCCGGCGAGCGCTGCCGACAGACCGCGCCCGTCGGGGCCGAACACGCCGGTGGCGTGCGCCTCGTCGATGAGCAGGATCGCCTCGTGCCGGGCGGCGAGTTCGGCGAGCGCGTCGAGCGGGGCGCGGTCGCCGTCCATGCTGTACAGGCTCTCGACTGCGATCCACACCCGTCCTTTGCCGCCGGCCTGCCGCCATTCGGCGATGGCGTCGGAGAAGGCATCCACGTCGTTGTGGCGCGCCCCGCGGGTTTCGGCGCGGCCGAGCCGCATCCCCTCATGCGCGCTCGCGTGGATCAAAGCGTCGTAGACGACGAGGTCGCCACGCTGGGGCAAGGTCGAGAGCAACGCTGCATTGGCGGCATAGCCGCTCGAGAAAAACAAGGCGGTCTCGCTGCCGAACAGGCGTGTCGCCTCTTCTTCGAGCGCCTCGTGCTCGGGATGGTTGCCGCGCAACAGCCGCGAACCGCCCGAGCCCGTCGGCACGCCGCGTGCGATTGCGTCGGTGACGGCGGCTGCGAGGCGCGGTGCGCTCGCGAGCCCGAGATAGTCGTTCGAGGCAAAGTCGCGGCCGGCACGCGGAACCAGCCGCCGCGCGCGATTCTGCGCGGCGAGCATCGAAAGATCCTGCTGGTGAACGGCGAAACGGGTGGACACGCGCGCCCCGTACACAATCCATCCCGCCGGTGCCAATCGATCGGGAAGGGCGCCGCCTGATCAAATTTTCTGGCTGGTCGGCCGGGAGCTTTGAAAAGCATTCCATTGCTCTGCCGACCCGGCTAGCCTCGCACAAAATCGCGGGAGAGGATCATGAAGCGTCCGGCACTTGCCGTTATCGCACTGGCGACGAGCTATGCCGTGCTCGGCCTGCTGATGAACAGCGTCGGCACGGTGATCCTCCAGTCAATCCAGCATTATCGCGTGACCAAGCCCGAGGCAGCGACGCTCGAGGCGTGCAAGGATCTCTCGGTGGTCGCGGCCTCGTTCCTGTTCGCGGTCCATCTGCCGCGCTTCGGCTTCCGCCGCGCGCAGATCGCAGTGATGCTGGCGATCGCGGCGGGCGCATTGCTGATGTCGGTCGCGAACAGCTTCGTCGCCACCCAGCTCTTCTTCGTGCTCACCGGGCTGTGCTTCGGCGTGGCCAAGGTCGCCACCTATGCCTCGATCGGCCTCGTACGGCCCGATCGCGAAGGCCATGCCAGCCTGACCAGCCTGATCGAAGGCGTGTTCATGATCGGCATCCTCGTCGGGATCTGGATGTTCGGCTGGTTCATCGCCGGCGACCGCACCGGGCACGACTGGCTGAACGTCTATCGCGTGATCGCGGGGCTCGCGGTGGTTGCGGCCTTGCTCTGGTGGTTCGCGCCGCTCGACGAGCAGCGCGGCCGTGCGAGCGCCGAGGTCGCGGCACCCGGCTATCGCGACATGCTCGCGCTCGTCATCCTGCCGTCGACGATCGCCTTTCTCGCTGCGATCTTTCTCTACGTGCTCGTCGAGCAAAGCATCGGCACATGGCTGCCGACCTTCAACAACCAGGTGCTCCATCTGCCGAGCGCAATGAGCGTGCAGGCATCGAGCATCTTCGTCGCCGCGCTCGCGGTCGGCCGGCTGAGCGCGAGCGGGCTCGTCGCCCGGCTCGGCTGGTTCCGTCTGTTGATCGGCTGCCTCGTCGCGATGGCGGCTTTGGTGCTGCTCACCTTGCCGACGACGCACGGCCTGACGCTGCGACCCGACGTGACGTGGTTCAGCGCGCCGATCGCCGCCTATATCTTCCCGCTGATCGGCGTGTTCATGGCGCCGATCTATCCGATCGTCTCGTCGGTGGTGCTGAGCGCATTGCCGCAGCAGCGCCATGCGACGATGGTCGGGCTGATGGTGATCTTCTCGGCGCTGGGCGGGACGATCGGCTCGATGATCACCGGCCTCGTCTTCGACCGCTTCTCGGGACAGACCGCTTTCTATCTGGTGCTGGTGCCCATCGCGCTGATCGCGCTTGCATTGTCGTGGCTCGCGCGGGTGACTGCTCGCGCGGCGGCGCGCTCCGATCAGGCGGTGGCGGCGCAGTAATCGGCGAGGCGGAAATCGGCGATCGACGGGATCAGCCGGTCCGCCCCCGGCAAGGAACCGGTCGGGCCGATCCCGAGTGCGGCCATGCCTGCGGCGTGGATGGCGGTGATCCCCGCCGCCGAATCCTCGACGCCGAGCATCGCCACCGGCGCGACGCCGACCGCGGCGGCCGCGGCAAGGAAGATGTCGGGGGCCGGCTTACCACTTGCGACACTGGCGGGGTCCACGACCACGTCGAACAGGCCGTGGATGCCGAGCCGCTGCAGCAGCAACGGCGCGTTGCGGCTGGCAGAAGCCAGCGCGACGGCGAGCCCGGCGGCACGGCATGCTTCTACCGCCTCGCGCGCGCCGGGGAAGAGATCGCCGGGACCGAAATTCTCGATTTCCTCGAGATACCATTGGTTCTTGCGGGCGGCGAGCGCGTCGCGGCGCTCGGTGTCAAACCCGGCACGATCGCCGAGGATCAGAGCAAGGCTCCCCATCCGGTCGACGCCCTTCAGTGCCTCATTGGCCTCTTCATCGAACGGAATATCCAGCGTGTCCGCGAGCCGCTTCCACGCGCGATAATGCGCACGGGCCGTGTCGGTCAGCACTCCGTCGAGGTCGAAGGCGACGCCGCCGAGCGGGCGTGGGAAGGTCATCGCGCCAGTGCTCCGGTCCAGCTCTGCCCGGACTCGATGCGGACTGTTTCGCCGTCATGGGTGAACGACAAGGCGGGTCCCGCGACCTCGTAGCGCGCGCCTTGGGGCCCGACCGTCACGCGCAACTCGCTGCCGCGCCAGCGCATCCCGAAGCTATAGCCGGTCCAGCCCGCCGGCAGCCTGGGCCGGAAACCGAAGGCCGCCTCGCCAGGACGGAACCCGGCAAAGCCCCAGACCAGAGCCAGCCACGATCCGGCGAGCGATGCCATGTGCACGCCGTGATCGGTATTGCCGTGCTGATCCTCGATGTCGACGAAGCTGGTGTCGCGGAAGAAATCGAGCGCCGCCGCGTCATGCCCGACCTCGCTCGCGAGGATCGCGAAGCTCGACGCCGACAAGGTCGAATCGTGGGTGGTGATCGGTTCGTAATAGTCGAATACCCGGCGCTTGCGCGCCAGCGGCACCTCCTCGCCGCCCAGCACCATGCCCAGCACCAGATCGGCCTGCTTGCAGACCTGATGTCGATAGAGTGTCATCGGGTGATAATGGAGCAGCAGCGGAAAGCGATCCGCGGGCGTCCCCGCCACGTCCCAGCGCGGCTTGGACAGGAAGCTTGCATCCTGCGCGTCTAGATCGAGCGCCGCATCGTACGGCAGATGCATCGCGTCCGCCGCGCGCGCGAAGGCGTCCAGCTCGCCCGGATTCAGTGCGATCTTGCGCGACAATTCTGCCCAGGCGTCCGGCGCTGCCGCCGCCATCCGCTCGGCGACCGTGCGGGCGAGGCGCAGATGCTTCTGCGCCATGCGGTTGGTGTACCAGTTATCGTCGATCAGCGTGGTATATTCGTCGGGGCCGGTCACGCCATGGATGTGGAAGCTGTCAGCCTGCCAATCGCCGAGCGCGATCCAAAGCCGGGCGGTCTCGATGAGCATCTCGGCACCCATCTCGAACAGGAACGCGTCGTCGCCGGTCGCATCGGCATAGAAGCCGATCGCGAAGCCGATCGCGGCATTGATATGATATTGGGCCGATCCGCTGGGATAATGCGCCGAGCATTCGCGGCCGGCGATCGTCCGCCACGCATAAAGCGCTCCGGATTCGTGATCGAGCGCGCGGGCATTGTCGCGGGCGGCATCGAGCGTGCGGTAGCGGTAGACCAGCATCGCCCGCGCCACTTCGGGCGCCACCAATGCCAGCACCGGCAGCATGAACGCCTCGGTGTCCCAGAAATAATGGCCTTCATAGCCTTCGCCGGTCAGCCCCTTGGCCGCCGCGCTCGATCGGCCGTCGCGGCCCGCCGAGGTGAATAGATGGAACAGGTTCACGCGCAGCGCGGCGTTCGCCCCAGGATCGCCATGGATCCGGACGTCCGCGCGATCCCAGAACGTGCCGAATGCCTCGCGTTGCGCGGCGAGCATGGCGTCGAAACCCGCCTGCAGCGCCTTCTCTGCGCGACCCTCAGCCTCGGCGCGCAGTGCTTCCGATGCGTCGGTGCCGGCGGCAAAGCCCGTGGCGACGACCAGCCAGCCCGCTTGCGCTTCCGAACGCTGTGCCGTGGCGACGCCGATCCCGCTTCCGGGGAGCCGCTCGACGATCAGCTGCGGGTCGGCATGTTCGGTCGCGAAGCCGCCGGAGGCGAGATGTGCGCCGATGCGCGGATCGTCCGACTGTCCGACCGCGCGCGGCGCCGGCGCGAGGAAGGACTCGAGGCGCGCCACACCCTCGGCCTCGACGCGCAGGCGCCGCAGCAGCACGGGCGTGCCGTCGATCGGCACGAGCCGCTCGGCGTGGATCGTCAGTTCGCGGCGGTCGGCGAGCGCCCAGCGCGAATGTCTGCGCAGCAGGCCCGAACGCAGGTCCAGCGCGCGCCGGGTCTCGATGAGCCGCGCCGCCGCGAAATCGACCGGTTCGCCGTCGAGCAGCACGCGCAGGCCGAGCGGCTCAGCCACCGGCACGCGCGTGTCCGAGGCCTCGGCAAGGCCGTGGAGCCGCTCATGATAATGAATCGGGCTCTGCTCATAGGCTTCGGCGAGGAAGGTTGAGGCATGTGCCCGTTCCTCGATCACGCCGCGCACGCCGATCGACCCGTTCGACAGCGCAAGGATCGTGCCGGCCCAGCCTTCGCGCGCGGGATCGTCGCCGGTAATGACAAGCGTCCACCCATCGTCGGTGAACGTCAGATCCTGTCCCCGACTGCGTTCCGCGCGCCCCAAAATCCGCTCCTCTCGTCTATCCCCTCGGGAATAGCGGAGCTTTGATAACGATTTCAAGAAACAATGCAGCGGGGCGGATCAGGTCTCGCGCTTCACCATGCGGGTGGGCAGCATCACCGGTACCGGCCGCTCACCGTCGATCTGCTCCATCAGCTTCTCGACGAGCAATGCGCCGGCAACGTCGGTCTTCTGGTCGATCGTGGTGATCGCCGGGTGGAAATGCGCCGAGGGCGGGATGTTGTTGTAACCGACCAGCGAATAATCGCGCGGCGCGATCAGGCCGCGCTCGCGAAAGGCGCCGATCACCGCCATCGCGGCGGTGTCCGAAAAGGCGAACACCGCGTCGGGCGGCGCCACACCGGCGAGATAGGAGGCGACCGTCTCGGCCGTAACGGTGAACGCCATCGAAGCGATCGGCAACAAATCGATCGTGACGTTGCGCACGCCTTGCGCGGCGAGCTTGAGCCCTTCGTAGCGCAGGCGAAGTTCCTCGTGGCGAATGTCGCCGACGAACAGCCAGCGCCGGCGGCGATTGGCGACGAAATGCTCGCCCGCCAGCCGGCCGCCGCCCAGATTGTCGCTGCCGACCGCGCAATAGCCGGCATCCTGCGACACCGCGCCCCATACCACGAGCGGAATGTCGTGCTTGCCGAGCGCGCGCAGCATTTCGTCGCGCGTGCCCTGGCCCAGCACGATGAACCCGTCGGCGCCGCGGGCGCGGTGGAAGTCGCGAAAGGCGCGGACATCGTCGAGCCCGGGCGGCGACAGCAGCAGATCCTGATTGCGCACCGACAGCGCCTCGGAGACTCCGGCGAGCAGCTCGAAGATGAAGGGATCGCCGATAGCGCCGTGCCGATGCGAACCGAAATCGAGCATCACCGCGACCGTATTGGTGCGGGCGTGGCGCAGTTTCTGGGCGTTGCGATTCACGGCATAGCCATGCGCGCGCGCGACCTCGAGCACCCGCTCGCGAGTCTCCTCGGTGACGAGCGGGCTGCCGTTGAGCACGCGCGACACGGTCGGCGTCGAGACGTCGGCGAGTCGCGCAATGTCCTGCATCGTCAGCCGGGCGCCGCCGCTCCGGCCGCGCGGTTTGTTGATCGTGCCCCCGCTCATTTCCATCTGGTAGGCCATCCCCGGTCCTTGCAGCAAGCGCGCCGGCATCGCCCTGTCGCAGCTGTCTTGAAAACCATTTCATAATTGCATAGCATTTACCCGAGCGAGGCAAGTGTGCCCGCCATGCAAGGGGAGGTTAACCATGCTTCGCACCGCGTTTCTGATGCTGAGCGCCGCGCCGTTCGCGCTCGCAGCGTCCAATGTCCACGCCCAGCAGGCGACCGACACCGGCGCCGCCCAGGCCGCCGATTCGGCCCAGCGCGCCGAGGGCGATTCGCCCGATATCGCCGAGCCCGACTATTCCGGCGAAGACATCGTCGTGGTCGGCACCGCCGGCGGCGGCACGCGCCGGCAGGACGCCGCATTCGCCGTCACCAGCCTGACCAGCGACGCCATCGAGCGCGCCGCGCCGAACAGCACCGCCGACCTGCTGCGCACCGTCCCCGGCGTGATGGCCGAAAGCTCGGGCGGCCAGAACGGCGCCAACATCTTCGTGCGCGGCTATCCGTCGGGCGGCGACGCGCAGTTCGTCACCTTCCAGCTCGCCGGCGTGCCGGTCTTCCCGCCCTCCACGCTCTCCTTCCTCGAGAACTCGCAGCTGATCCGGCTCGACGAGACGGTGCAGCGAGTCGAGGCAGTGCGCGGCGGCACCGGGTCGCTCTTCTCGAACGGCCAGCCCGGCCTCACCGTCAACGTCGTCCCGCGCACCGGCGGCAGCGCCTTCCACGGCTACGCCAAGGCCTCCTATACCGATTATGGCGAAATCCGCGGCGACGCCTGGGTGTCGGGCCCGCTCAACGAAGACACCGGCTTCATGATCGGCGGCTATTATGCGCAGGGCAATGGCGTCCGCGATCCGCAATTCCGCGCCGAGAAGGGCGGCCAGGTCACGGCGAACATCCATCATGATTTCGCCGATCGCGGCTCGGTCGAGATCTATGCCCGCTATCTGAACGACCATGGCCAGTGGCTGCTGCCGATCCCGGTGGTGTCGAACAATGGCGAGATCAGCGCCTATCCCGGCTTCGACGCCGGCAGCGGCGTGCTCGCCGGGCGCGAGACGCGGATCACCACCAACCTCGTCGGGCGCAGGGTTGATCTCGCCGAAGGGCGCGGCGCCGATGTGTTCAACACCGGCATCAGCTTCGACTATGAAGTCGCCGAAGGACTGCGCCTGCGCGAGCGTACTGCCTATCTCGGCGGCAATGCCGACACGATCGGGCTCGTCCCCGAGGGGCCGCCCGCCGCAGCCTCGGCGCTCGCGACTACCTTGGGTGGCGCCGGCTCGACCGTCTCCAGCCTGACCTATGTCAACGGCGGCGGCGCCGTGGCCGGCGGCGCCAATGCCCAGGTCATGCGTGCCGGCGTCTGGGAAGTGCGCAAGAAGATCAGCTCGTTCGTGTCCGATTCGGCGATCGAATGGAGTTCGGGCGGCAACAAGCTGACCGGCGGCTTCTATTACGCCAATTACACGTCGAATGACGTCTGGTCGCTGGGCAATCAGGTGCTGCTCACTGCCGAGCCCAATGCCCGGCTGCTCAACCTGACGCTGAATGGCGGTCGCGCCGCGACGCTCAACGGCTTCACCAGCGGCCCCGGCTTTCAGGTCAACGCGCAATATGACGGCAGCGACACGGCCTTTTACGCCGTTGACGAGTTCCAGATCACGCCCGAGCTGCGCGTCGATGGCGGCGTGCGCTGGCAGCGGCACGTCGTCGATGCGACGATCCGCACGCCCGGCGGCACGGTCAATCTCGATGGCAATCCCAATACGCTCTACGACAATTCGGTCTCGGTGCTCGGCGGACCGCGCCTGATCGACTATTCGGACTCGGCCTGGTCCTGGACTGCCGGCGTCAATTATGACCTGACCAGCCAGATCGGGGTGTTCGCGCGCTACAGCCGCGGCAACAGCTTCCCGCAATTCGACAATCTGCGTGATGCCTCCAACGCCGACATCGCCAACAATACCGGCCTCGCCATCACCGCCGAGGTCGAGACGTACGAAGGCGGGCTCAAGGTCTCGATGCCGTGGCTCAACCTCTATGCGACCCTGTTCCACAACAAGTTCGACGGGCTCGCCAGCACCCAATTGGTCAACAACGTGCCGCTCAGCCAGATCGGCGGCGCCAAGGCGACCGGCGTCGAGCTGGAAGGCGCGGTCCGGCCGTTCGCCGGCTTCAGCATCTCCGCGGCGGGCACGTGGCTCGACGCGACCTATCAGGATTTCTTCACCGGCGGCGGCACCACCGACAACACCGGCAACCGCGTCCAGCGCCAGCCGCGCTGGATGTGGCGGGTGACGCCGGCCTATGAAGTCGATCTCGGCACGATCAAGCCGTCGGTCTTCGCCACGCTGCAATATACCGGCGACCGCTATTCGGATCCCGAGAACCAGCAATTGCTGCCGCATTTCTACCAGCTCGATGCCGGCGTGTCGGTCGATGTCGGCGAACACCTCAAGCTGCAGGTAACCGGCAACAACCTGACCGACGAGATCGGCCTCACCGAAGGCAATCCGCGCATCATCGGCGGACAGGGTCAGGGCGCGATCCTCGCCCGGCCGATCCTCGGCCGCTCGTTCCGGTTCAGCGCCGCGCTCAGCTTCTAGTCCCCAGCCCCCCTGTCCTCCGGCTCCGGCCGGAGGACATTTTCTCGATACCGCACCGCCCGGGAGCACCGCCATGGACCGCCGCACGATCCTGAAGGCGGCGATGGGCGCAGCGGCCGCTTCGACGATCGCGGCAAAGGCAAGGCCGCGCGAGCGCAATGTGCTGCTGCTGATCTCCGACGATCAGGGCCTCGATCTCGGCTGTTACGGGGTGCCGATCCACACCCCGCGGATCGACCGGCTCGCCGCCGAGGGCACGCGGTTCACCCAGGGCTTCGCCGCAGTCTCGTCCTGCAGCCCGAGCCGCGCCGTGATCAACACCGGACTCTACACGCACCAGAACGGGATGTACGGGCTGCAGCACGACGTGCATCACCAGTCGCTGCTCGATGGCATCGAAACGTTGCCCGCGCTGCTGCGCCGCGCGGGCTATGCGACGGCGCTGGTCGGCAAAAAGCATGTCGGGCCCGATTCCGCCTTCCCCTATGAAGCCGAACTGGTGCCCGAACGGTCCGGAATCCGCGACGTGCGCGAACTCGCGATCGCCGCGGCAAGCTTCATCCGCTCGACCGACGAGCGCCCGTTCTTCGTCACCCTGGCCTATAGCGACCCGCATCGTGCCGCAGTCGATTATGGCAATGATCGTACCTGGCCCGGGGTGGCGCCGGTCCGTTACGACCCTGCCACCGTGCCGATCCCGGCGCATTTGCCCGACTTGCCTGCGGTGCGGGCTGATCTCGCCGAATATTATGAGTCGCTCAGCCGCCTCGACGCCGGCGTCGGAATGATTCTCGACGCGCTTGCCGCCACCGGCCGCGCCGACGATACCCTGGTGATCTTCCTCAGCGACAATGGCAGGCCATTTCCCGGCGCCAAGACCAATCTCTACGATGCCGGTCTCCATCTGCCGCTGATCATTCGCGCGCCGGGCAAGGCTGCGGCGGTGAATGACGCGATGGTCAGCTGGGTCGACATCGCGCCAACGGTGCTCGACTGGACCGGCGTTGCACCACCGTCCTATGCGCTCTCGGGCAAGACATTGCTGCCGCTGCTCGGCCGCCGCGGCGACAAGACGCGCGACACGGTGTTCGCGAGCCACGATTTTCACGAAATCAATCAATATTATCCGATGCGCAGCGTCCGCACGCGCCGTCACAGCTATATTCTCAACCTTGCTCACCCGCTCGATTATCCGATCGCCGGCGACGTCGCGGGCTCGCCGAGCTGGAAAGCGATCATCGCTGACCCAAGGATCCGTCTCGGCAAGCGGAGCCAGGCGGCATATCTCAAGCGCCCCGCGGAAGAATTGTACGATCTCACCCGCGACCCCGACGAGGTCATCAACGTCATTGCCGATCCCGCTTATGCTCAGGTGCTGACCGAGCTTCGAGCCGCGCTGCAAACGATGCGCACGGCAACCCATGATCCGTGGCTGGTGGGCCAGACCGATCCCTATTCGCACCTCGGGCGACATTGATACCGACACATTCTGCACGGCCGGTTTAGCGCGAGCGGCCGCAAACATCGCCGGAATGCCGCAGCTTTTCTGACACACAAACCTGTCAAAGGGCGCGGGCACGCGCATCCCCGGGGGCAGGTCAGATGGTCAGCAAGACGATGCAATCCGGCCTGACCATGCTCTTGCTGGCGCTGTCGAGCCTCTCGGTGGCTGCTGCTCCAGACAGCTTTGACGGTACGATCGAGCATGCGCGCCTGCTCGGCGCACTACAGCTCAAGGGCGAGCTGTTCCACGTCCAGGGCCTCGAACTTCACGGGGACCGCCTCTGGGTAACCTCCGTCGATCAGGTGAACCACAAGGGCTATATCCACGAATTCGATCGGCGCACGGGCAAGCTCCGGCGGCGGCTCGAACTGACCGACGGGGCGAGATATCACCCGGGCGGGATTTCCTTGTCCGGCCGGTCGCTCTGGGTGCCGGTGGCGGAACTGAAGCCGGAAAGCACGTCGGTACTGGTCGAAATCGACGCCGACAGCCTGCAGGTCCGTCGCAAGATCGCAGTGGCGGACCATCTCGGCTGCGTGGCCGCGTCGGACCGCAAGCTCGTCGCGGGCAATTGGGACAGCCGGCTGCTCTACATATTCGATCTGGACGGCAGCGCGCCGGTTCGGATCGTGCAGAATCCCTCCTCGACGCGCTATCAGGATATGAAGTTCGTCGGCGGGCAGTTGGTGGGGGGCGGACCGCTGACCTTGTGGAGCGGCGCCGTCGACTGGCTCGACTGGCCGACAATGAAGGTGCGCCGAACCTTGCGCGCCGGCGCGATCGGCCCGGTCCGGCCCCTGGGGCACGGAGGCCCCTATACCGGTGAGGGCATGGCCATCGAGGGTCGCGACCTGTACGTCGTTCCGGAAGACGGCCCGAGCCGGCTGTTTCATTTCAGGCTGGACGATCGTGGCGCAAGCCAGCCCGTCTAGCCTTCGTGCGAACGGCGCTGCACAGCCGCTGACCGAGAGGTCAGCCCCCCCGAAATCGACAATCTCGCGCGGGGCAACCCGCTGCCGTCAGCCTCGCACTGGTTCGGCGTCACGCTCCGACTCGGTGCGCCGCGCCCATTCCTTGTTGATGCCGAGCGCCGCGAGCGTGCACAGCGCCCCCGACAGCAGATAGACGCCCACGGACCACAGCCCGAAACTGCTCGCCAGCAGCAAGGCGACGAGCGGCGCGAACCCGGCGCCGATCAGCCACGACAGATTGGCGGTAGTCGCCGCGCCGGTGTAGCGGCGCTCGCTTGAGAAGCTGCCGTTGACCGCGCCCGACGACTGGCCGAATGCGAGCCCGAGCAGCACAAAGCCGGCGAGCATGTACACCGTCTCGCCAAAGCCGCCTGCCCCGAGGAGTTGCGGCGCGAACCCGCTATAGGCGGCGATCAGGCCGGCCGAGACGCCGAGGACCGAGCGACGCCCCACATGGTCGGCAATGATGCCCGAAGCGAGCATCGACAGCACGCAGGCGACCGCGCCGATGATTTCGATGACGAGGAAACGCTGGGCTTGCTCGCCCGAATACAAGGTGACCCACGACAGCGGGAAGACCGTTACGAGGTGGAACAGCGCGAAGCTGGCGAGCGGCGCGAACGAACCAAGGACGATCGTCCGCCCCTCGAGCCGCACGGTTTCCCAGAACGGCGCCGGCTGAAGTTCGCGGCTTTCGAACAGATGCTCGAATTCGGGCGTCGCGACGAGCCGCAGCCGCGCGAACAGTGCGACGACGTTGATCGCGAAGGCGACGAAGAATGGATAGCGCCAGCCCCAGGACAGGAAATCCTCGCTCGACAGCGTCGAGAGGAAGAAGGCGAACAGACCGGCGGCGACGATCAGACCGAGCGGCGCACCGAGCTGCGGGATCATCGCGTACCAGCCGCGCTGCCTTTCGGGCGCGTTGAGCGCGAGCAGCGACGGCAGCCCGTCCCACGCGCCGCCCAATGCGACGCCCTGCCCGATCCGGCACAAAGCCAGCAACCAGATCGCGAAGGCGCCGACCTGCTCGAAGCTCGGCAGGAAGGCCAGCGCCATGGTCGATCCGCCGAGCAGGAACAGGGCGATGGTGAGCTTGACCCCGCGGCCGTAATTGCGGTCGACCCACATGAAGATCGCCGAGCCGAGCGGGCGCGCCAGGAAAGCGAGCGCGAACAAAGCGAAGGAATAGAGCGTGCCGGTCAGCGGGTCTACGAACGGGAAGACCAGCGACGGGAACACCAGCACCGAGGCGATCGCGTAGACGAAGAAATCGAAGAACTCGCTCGTCCGGCCGACGATCACGCCGATGGCGATCTCGCCCGGCGCGATCTTGTGCTCGCGTGCATTGACGACGCGGGCGTCGCGTTCGAGGGGCGTCGAGTTGGACGCGGCGATCGGTGCACTCATTCGCTTCGCTCCGGCAGCCTTTTGCTGTGTTATTGCGTTTGAACGCGCGTTGCACCAGAAAAGCGCCACGGCGGGGATAGGACAAAATGTCCAATGTCGGCGCAAGGGGGCGCCGGGATAGGCGGAGGTCCATGCGCGAAGACACACCCATGTCCACTGCACGCCGGTTCGCTTCCCTGCTCCCGCTGGCCGCCTTGCTCGCGGGCTGCGGCAGCAACGCGGTGCTCGACCCTGCGGGCGACATCGCTCTCCAGCAGCGCGAC
The DNA here is from genome assembly GCA_032334595.1 of Sphingomonas psychrotolerans. Taxonomy (GTDB): domain Bacteria; phylum Pseudomonadota; class Alphaproteobacteria; order Sphingomonadales; family Sphingomonadaceae; genus Sphingomonas; species Sphingomonas psychrotolerans_A. The sequence goes on from JALMLT010000004.1 coordinate 179,026, forward strand.
ATCATCTACATCTCGACCGCGCTGATGCTGCTGATCATCGTTCCGGTGATGGTGCTGACGGTGGTCTTCGCATGGCGCTATCGCGCGAAGAACCGGGACGCGACCTACGATCCGCATTTCGACCATTCGACGGCGCTCGAACTGGTGATCTGGTCGGCGCCTTTGCTGATCATCATCTGCCTCGGCGCGCTGACCTGGTGGAGCACCCACCTGCTCGACCCGTTCCGCCCGGTAAACCGCATTTCCGCCGCGAAGCCGGCTGACCCGAAAGCGAAGCCGCTCACCGTCCAGGTCGTGTCGCTCGACTGGAAATGGCTGTTCATCTATCCCGAGCAGGGCGTCGCCACGGTTAACGAGCTGGTCCTCCCGGTTGACCGCCAGGTTCGCTTCGACCTGACTTCGACCAACATGATGAACACCTTCTACGCGCCGACCCTCGCGGGCATGATCTACACCATGCCGGGCATGCGCAGCACGATGCACGCAGTGCTCAACAGGCCCGGACAGTTCGAGGGTATGTCCGCCAATTACAGCGGCGCCGGTTTCTCGAACATGCGCTTCAAGCTGTACGGCGTCGACCAGGGCGGATTCGACGGCTGGGTCGCGCGCGTCAAGGCGAGCGGCGCCGCGCTCGACACCGGCCGCTTCCTCGCGCTCGAAAAGCCGAGCGAGCGCATGCCGGCGACCTATTTCGCCCGGGTGGAGCCGGACCTGTTCGACCGGATCTACAATCGCTGCGTCCGCCCCGGCAGCCCCTGCATGAACGCCGTGATGCAGCACGACATCCAGAGCGGCGGCGGCCATCCGCATGACCCGCGCGCCGGCGCTGGCATGCCCTCGGGCCGCAACGCTCCGCCGCCTGCGGGCCAGAAGCCCGAAGGCGCGATCTTCAAGCAAGGCGAGGAAAAGGGCATGGGCCCCAACCGGACCTCACCCGCCGCCAAGGAAACGCCGGGCAGCACCCGGCCCGCCTCCGAAAAGAACCGCAGCATGTCGCTGAACCTTGTCCCTGCCGCGCCGGGCATGCCCCGCGCCGGCGCAGCCTGAGCCGCCGGAGCCATCATGTTCGACGAAAGTCTCACCCGCGCGATCTTCGGCCGCCTCACCTTCGAATCCTTCCCGATCCACGAGCCGATCCTGCTCGTGACTTTCGCCGGCGTCGTGCTCGGCGGCCTCGGCGTCCTCGGCGTGGTCACCAAATACCGGCTGTGGGGCTGGCTGTGGCGCGAATGGTTCACCTCGATCGACCACAAGAAGATCGGGATCATGTACATCATTCTCGGCATCGTCATGCTGCTGCGCGGCTTTGCCGACGCAGTGATGATGCGCACCCAGCAGGCGATGGCGTTCGGCGGCAACCCGGGCTATCTGCCGCCGCACCATTTCGATCAGGTGTTCACCGCCCACGGGACGATCATGATCTTCTTCGTGGCGATCCCGCTGGTGGTCGGCCTGATCAACTTCGTCATGCCGCTCCAGATCGGCGCACGCGACGTCGCCTTCCCGTTCCTCAACAATCTCAGCTTCTGGCTGACCGTCGCCGGCGCCGTGCTGGTGATGATCTCGCTGTTCGTCGGCGAATTCTCGACCGGCGGCTGGCTCAACTACGTGCCGGTCACCAACCTGCAGAACAGCCCCGGCACCGGGCCTGATTATTATCTGTGGGCGCTGCAGATCGCCGGCATCGGCACGACCCTGTCGGGCATCAACATGATCGCCACTGTGATCAAGATGCGCGCGCCGGGCATGACGATGATGAAGATGCCGATCTTCGTGTGGACCGCGTTCTGCAGCAACATCCTCGTCGTGGCCATCTTCCCGGTGCTCACCGCGGCGTTCGCGATGCTGATGCTCGATCGCTATGTCGGCACCAATTTCTTCACCAATGATCTCGGCGGCAACCCGATGATGTACTGGAACCTGGTGTGGATCTGGGGCCACCCCGAGGTGTACGTCCTCGTCCTGCCGGCGTTCGGAATCTATTCCGAGATCACCTCGACCTTCACCGGCAAAAGGCTGTTCGGCTATTCGTCGATGGTCTACGCGACGGTGGTGATCACCATCCTGTCGTGGCTGGTCTGGCTCCACCACTTCTTCACCATGGGCTCCGGGGCCAGCGTCAACAGCTTCTTCGGCATCGCGACGATGGTCATCTCGATCCCGACCGGCGCCAAGATCTTCAACTGGCTGTTCACCATGTATCGCGGCCGTATCCGGTACGACCTGCCGATGCAGTGGGTCATCGCGTTCATGCTGACCTTCACCGTCGGCGGCATGACCGGCGTGCTGCTCGCCGTGCCGCCCGCCGACTTCGTGCTGCACAACTCGCTGTTCCTCGTTGCGCACTTCCACAACGTGATCATCGGCGGCGTCGTGTTCGGCCTGTTCGCGGGCATCGAATACTGGTTCCCCAAGGCCTTCGGCTTCAAGCTCGATCCGTTCTGGGGCAAGGTCCATTTCTGGGGCTGGGTGATCGGCTATTGGGTGGCGTGGACGCCGATGTACGTCGCCGGCCTGATGGGCGTGACTCGCCGCCTGCAGCACATCGAGGATCCCTCGACCCAGCCGCTGTTCATCATCGCGGCGATCGGCGTGGCGATCATCGCGGTCGGCATCCTCGGCTTCGTCATCCAGATCGCGGTAAGCATCATCAACCGCGACAAATTGCGCGACACCACGGGCGATCCGTGGAACGGCCGCACCCTCGAATGGTCGACTTCGTCGCCGCCGCCGGCCTACAACTTCGCCTTCACGCCGCAGGTGCACGATCTCGATGCGTGGTACGACATGAAGGATCGCCACGCGCAGCGTCCGGTCTCGGGCTTCCGCCCGATCCACATGCCGCGCAACACCGGCACCGGCGTGATCCTCTCCGCCCTCGCCGCGGCGCTCGGCTTCGGGATGATCTGGTACATGTGGTGGCTGGCGATCGTCTCGGCAGTCGGACTGCTGGTCGTCTCGATCCTCCACACCTTCAACTATAACCGCGATTACTTCATCCCCGCGGAGGAAGTGGCGCAAAGCGAGGACGCGCGCACCACGCTGCTCGCGGCGGGAGCGTAACCATGGCCGCGGATGCATTGACCGAACCGCACGCGACCGAGCTGTCTTTCTACGACACCGAGGACGCCCATCACCACGAAGCGGGCGGCAGCACGCTGCTCGGCTTCTGGATCTATCTGATGAGCGACGCGCTCATCTTCGCGACGCTGTTCGCCACCTATGGCGTGCTGAGCACGGCCTATGCCGGCGGACCGACGCCGCGCGAGATCTTCGAGCTGCCGCTGGTCGCCGTGAACACCGCTTTGCTGCTGACCTCGTCGATCACCTATGGCTTCGCCGTGATCGCGATGCAGGAGAACAAGCTGCGCGCCACCCAATTGTGGCTGGCGGTCACCGGGCTGCTCGGCATCGGCTTCGTGACGATCGAGCTCTACGAATTCGCCAGCCTGATCCACGAAGGCGCGACGCCGATGCGCAGCGCCTTCCTGTCGAGCTTCTTCACCCTGGTCGCGACGCACGGGCTGCACGTGACCTTCGGGATCATCTGGCTCGGCGTGATGCTGGTCCAGCTCGGCCAGCGCGGGCTGATCCCCGAGAACAGGCGGCGGATCATGTGCCTCAGCATGTTCTGGCACTTCCTCGACGTCGTCTGGATCGGCGTCTTCACCTTCGTCTATCTGCTCGGGGTCCTGCGATGAACGACGCAATCCACTCGCATGCCGACGATCATGGCCACCATGACGAGGCGCCCCATTTCACCCGGCGCGGCTATCTGATCGGCTTCCTGCTCTCGGTCGTGCTCACCGCGGTGCCGTTCTGGCTGGTGATGACCGGCGCGCTGCACGACGCCCAGGCTACTGCGATCGTCATCGTCGCCTTCGCGGTGGTGCAGATTCTCGTCCACACCGTCTGCTTCCTCCACGTCAACACGCGCGCCGAGAATGGCTGGACGCTGATGGCCTATGTCTTCACCGCCGTCATCGTGCTGATCGTGATCGCGGGGTCGCTATGGATCATGTACCACCTCAACAGCAACATGATGCCGATGTCGGCAGCGGATATGAGCGCCCAGCCCTGACCGGCACGCGCCGCGCGCTGTTCGCGGCGCTGGCGCTGCTCGCCGCAATCGGCTTCGCGGCGCTCGGTGTCTGGCAGGTCGAGCGCCGCGCATGGAAGCTTGACCTGATCGCGCGCGTCGAGGCGCGGATCCATGCGGCGCCGGCGCCGCTGCCCGAGCGGCGCGACTGGAGCCGTCTTGATGCGCAGTCCTACGAATATCGCCGCGTGCGGGTGTCCGGCGCGTTCCGGCACGACCGCGAGACCCTCGTCCAGGCACTGACCGAGCGCGGCGCCGGGTGGTGGGTGCTGACGCCGCTCACGACCTCCGGCGGAACCGTCCTCGTCAATCGCGGCTTCGTGCCGCAGGACCGGCGCGATCCGGCGACCCGCGCGGCGGGGCAGAGTGCGAGCCCGGTGACCGTCACAGGCCTGATGCGAGTGAGCGAACCGCATGGCGGCTTTCTGCGCGCCAACGATCCCGTCGCCGGCCGCTGGTATTCGCGCGACGTGGCGGCGATCGCGCGCGCGCGCAGGCTCGGGGCGGTCGCGCCGTTCTTCATCGATGCCGACCCCGCTCCCAATCCGGGCGGCTATCCGATAGGCGGTCTGACCGTGGTACAGTTCCGCAATTCCCATCTGGTCTATGCGCTGACCTGGTTCGCGCTCGCCGCGTTGAGCGGCGGCGCGGCCATTCTCGTCCTGCGCGGCGGGCGGCGCTGAATGGAAGCTCCGCTTCTCGCGCTGACCCGGGGAACCGCCGGCACGCTCGAAACCGCCGCGGCGGAGAATATGCGCCAGCTGATCCAGCTGCGCTGGGTCGCGGTCGCCGGGCAGACGCTCACCATCCTGCTCGTCCATTTCGGACTGCGCGTGCCGCTGCCGGTGGTCGAGATGCTCGGCGTCGTGCTGGCGCTCGCCTTCGCCAATCTGATCGGCACGATCGCCCTGCCGCGGCACCGGGTCTATGACGGCGAGATCATGGTCGCGTTGCTGCTCGACATGGCGGCGCTGACACTCCAGCTCTATTTCAGCGGCGGCGCCACCAACCCGTTCATATCGCTGTACCTGCTCCAGGTCGTGCTCGGCGCCATCCTGCTGCCCACCGCGGCGGCGGCAGTCCTCGGCGTCGCGACGGCGCTCAGCTACGCATTGCTGAGCGTAAGCTATGTGCCGCTTGCGCTGCCGCAGGGACTTCTCGCCGACAGTGCCGATCTGTTCGCGGTCGGCCGCTGGCTGGCCTTCGTCATGGTCGCGGCCCTGCTCGTGCTGTTCATCACCCGGATCAGCCGCAATCTGCGCGCACGCGACGCGCATGTCGCCGATCTGCGCCAGCATGCCGCGCAGGAGGAGGGCATCGTCCGGATGGGCCTGTTCGCCTCCGGCGCCGCACACGAACTGGGCACGCCGCTCGGCACGCTGTCAGTGATCCTCGCCGATTGGCGCCGCATGCCTGCGATCGCGAGCGACCCCGAGCTCTCGGCCGAAGTCGAGGAGATGCGCGGCGAGGTCCAGCGCTGCAAGGCGATCGTCTCCGACATCCTCCATTCGGCGGGGCAGCCGCGCGGCGAGGCAATGGAGAGCCAGGCGGCGGGTCCGTTCCTCGATGCCGTGGCCGAGGATTGGCAAGTCGCCTACCCGCAGGTGCCGCTCGATTATTCCTCACGCGGCGTCAACGGGGCCGTGATCGCCATTGACGCCGCGCTGCGTCAGGCGATCTGGAACCTCCTCGACAATGCGGTGGAAGCCTCGCCCGCCGGGGTGCGGCTGACGGGATCGATCGAGGAGCGGGTGTTCGCGATCACGGTGCGCGACTGGGGCGACGGGTTCAGTCCGGATGCGCTCGCGCAGGTCGGCAAATTATACCAGTCGACCAAAGGCGCCGGGCACGGGGTCGGGCTGTTCCTCGCGACCAATGTCGTGCGGCGGCTCGGCGGGCGGCTGGAGGCGAGCAACCGCGTCGGCGGGGGCGCCGAAGTGCGGCTGTTGCTGCCGCTGGCGCAGCGGGACAAGGAGCGCTGAAATGACCGGGCCGAGCCTGATCCTCGTCGAGGATGACGAGACCTTCGCCCGCACCTTGCAGCGTTCGTTTGAACGGCGCGGCTATCGCGTGCGGGTCGCCGCCGACATCGTCCAGCTGGAGGCACTGCTCGACGCCGAAGTGCCCGAGCGCGCGGTCGTAGATCTCAAGCTGGCGACGTCCTCGGGGCTCCCGTGCATCCAGCTGCTCCATGCGCGCGACCCTTCGATGCTGATCGTCGTGCTCACCGGCTATGCCAGCATCTCGACGGCGGTCGAGGCGATCAAGCTCGGCGCGTGCCAATATCTGGTCAAGCCGTCGAACACCGACGATATCGAAGCGGCGTTCGACCGGCCTGGCGGAAACCCCGAGGCGCCGCTCACCAGCCGCCCCTCGTCGATCAAGACCCGCGAATGGGAAATGATCAACGAGACGCTTGCCGAGACCGGCTTCAACATTTCCGAAACCGCCCGCCGGCTGGGCATGCATCGCCGCACGCTGGCGCGGAAGCTCGAGAAGCGGCCGGTGAAATAGCCGGTCGGCTGCGCTTCAATAGATTTTCTGGACCAAAGGCTCGATCCGCAACGTGACGACGTCGACGCCGGCAGGGCGGGTGGCGGCGAACAGGATCGCATCGGCGACGGCATCGGGCGGCAGCATCCGGTGCTCGGCGACCTGGCGCGCGCGCTCCTCCGCCGGGAAGGGCTGCATTGCCGAGCCGATCGCACCCGGTTCGATCAGCGTCAGGCGAATGCCTTCGGACATCAATTCCTTTCGCAGCGTCTCGGCGAATGAGGCGACGCCCCCTTTTGCCGCATTGTACACGCTCTCGCCCACGGCCTTGATGTGGACGCTGATCGAGCCGACGAGAATGACCATGCCGCCTTCGGCCGCGGCGCCGCGGATCCGCTCGATCGCGCCCTGGGTGCAGGCGACGTAGCTGAGCAGATTGCTTTCGATGACATAGCGCCAGTCGGGCTCGGCCATTTCCATCAGCGGACCCGAGCCTACGCCGGCGCAGGCGACGAGGATGTCGAGCCCGCCGAGCCATTGGTCGACGCGGGCGAACATCTGGGCGATTCCCGCCGAGGTGGAAAGATCGGCGGCAACCGTCTCGATCTCTTCGGTGCCCCCGGCCCGGACCGCTTCGAAGTCGGCACCTTCACGGTCGGCGACGAGGACTCGTGCGCCTGCGGCAAGCAGTTGCGCGGTGGTGGCGCGGCCCACGCCACCGGCACCGCCGGTGATCAGCACGCGTTTGCCGGCGAGGCTGGTCACATCCCGTCTCCCGCTTCGCCGCTCGGCATCACATCGTCAGCGCCACGAAAACCGCGCCGCTCTTCTGCTTGTCCTGCGCGACTTCGAACGCCTCATTGATCCGGTCGATCGAGAAGCTGTGGGTGATCAGCTTCTTCGCATCGAGCTTGCCCTTGGAGAGCAGTTCGAGAACCATGCCCTGCTCGGCGTCGAGCTGCCAGAAGGAGAAGCTCGCGCTCGGGATCAGCTGGATCTCGGACATCTGGATGCGCTGCCATTCGAGGCCGATCTCGGTCACTCCGGCATCGAAGCCCCCGACGATCACGACCTTGCCGCCGCGGCGGGCCATGCCGGTCGCCTGCGGCAGCGTCGTCGGCATCGACGGGCCGCCGCAGCATTCGAAAGCAATGTCGACGCCGCGGCCGCCGGTGAACGCCTTCGCTGCCGCGACCGGATCCTCGCGGCTGCTGTTGAGCACGACATCGGCACCGAGTTCCTTCGCCAGATCGAGCGCGCTGTCGACCACATCGGTGATCAGCACGTCGGCGCCGCTCGCCTTGGCGAGCATCAATTGCCCGAGGCCGATCGGCCCGGCGCCGATGATCGCGACCTTGTCGTTGATCGACAGGCCCGAGAGATGCTGGGCGTGGAGGCAGACCGAGAAAGTGTCGATCAGCGCCGCTTCCTCGAAGCTGACATGATCGGGGAGCCTGTAGAATTTCTTCGCGGGCCCGACGACGAACTCGCCATAAGCGCGGGAGACGCATTTTGTGCGCGTTTCGTACAGATTGGGGCAGAGATTGTAGCGCTGGATGCGACACCATTCGCAATCCCCGTCCCCCATCACACTTTCGATGACGACGCGGTCGCCCGGCGCGACATTGGTCACTGCGGGGCCGATATCGACGACTTCGCCGGCGAGTTCGTGGCCGACGATATGATGCTCGAGCTCCGGCTCGTGCTGCTCCCAATGTCTGAGATCGGTGCCGCAAATCCCGGCGACGCGGATGCGCGCGAGCACCCAGTCGGGGTGGGGAATTGGCGGACGCTCGACCTCAGCAATCTCAAATCTGCCGTCTGCCGTCTTGAGCGCCGCCTTCATTCTGTACCGTCCTCCTCTTCGCAGACTTCAAGCGGTCTTCTGTACCCGCGGCTCGATGCGCAGGTTGACGACGTCGGCGCGCGCCGAGCGCGTCAGCACGAAATGGATCGCCTCGGCGATTTCTTCGGGCTCGAGCATCTCGTCGTTTGCGATGGCCTCGCGCTTGTCGTCATCGCTGCATTCCTGCATCGGCGTGGCGACCGAGCCTGGCTGAATCACGCTGACCTTGATGTTCTGCTCGGCAATTTCCTTGCGCAGCGTCTCGGCGAAGGCCTGAATGCCGGCCTTGGTCGCCGAATAGACGCTTTCGCCCTCGGCCTTGATCTCGGTGCTGATCGACCCGACGAAGAGCAGATGGCCGCCGCCTTGCCCCTGCATGCGTTTGATCGCGTGGCGGGCGCTGGACATGTAGCCGATCAGATTGGTCTCGACGACATAGCGCCATTCGTCCTCGGCCATCTCATGGAGCGGGTCGGCGCCGAGCGCGGCGCAGGCGACGAGCATGTCGATTCCGCCTAGCCGGGCGTCGACTTCGGCGAATACCTGCTCGATGCCTTCGCGCGTGGCCGCGTCGGCGGTGAGGCCGTGGACTTCGCCCTCGCCGGCGGCGGCGAGCGCCTCGTCGAGCGCCTTGCGGTGCCGGCCGAAGGTCAGCACCCGTGCACCGCTCTGGGCGAGCAGGACGAGCGTCGCCCGGCCGATCCCGGTGGTGCCGCCGGTCAGCAGGATACGCTTTCCGGTCAGATCGGTGTGCGAAGGCAAGGGCATGACTGGTTCCGGATTGGCGTTGCGTGGCCGCTAAACCACGGCATTTGGGTGAAGTTCCTCGGGATTTCAGGCGCTTCACATGGATCAGGTCGATTACCGACGACCGGTGGCGAGCACGCGCCGGGCGCAAACTGCTGCGGGAATGGCACCCGAAATCGAGTGCCATTCCCGCGCAAGTTCCGTCCCGACGAGGAAACCGGTCAGTGGCTCGCAGTCTCGCCGGTGGCGCGCAACGTGAGATATTTGCGCACCACCACCGGCAACGTCTTGGCGACCCATTGCTGCATCGCCTGTTCCTCGCGGAGCGTCTCGTTGAGCAGTGGCAGCGCTTCCTCGAACCCACCCTCCTCTGCCATGATGACGAGCGCCTGATAGCTCGCCACCTCAAAGCTCTCGAAGGCGTAATTGGCGAAGCTGTTCTTGAGGATCTCGTCGGGCGCGAAGACGTGCGCGAGTGCCGCCATGTTCCCGGAGAAGCTCATCGCTACATCCTTGAGCGTCGAGGGACTCTCGCCGAGCCCGGACAGAATCGTCTCGAGCCGCTCGATCTGCCGCTCTGTCTCGCCGCGGTGCATGCGCAGCTGCGATTCGACATCGGCATAATTGGCGAGATGCTCGATCTGCCGGTCCATCAGATTGAGCGCCTGATGTTCGAGCGCATGCGCGTTCTTTAGACCGGTGACGAAGGTCTCGCGAACCGCATCTGGTGCCAGAGTCGCCATGTCAGCCGACCTCCTCGACGGGCTTGGTCTTGCCGGCGCCCGGGCCTGCGCCGAGATCGGCCCCCGTCGTCGGATCCGTGGCGGGGTCGGACTTGCTGCGAAGCATCAGCTGCGTCAGCGCCGCCTGATCCTGGTCGCCGAGCACCACCGACGCCGTGCCGTCGCGACCGTCGATCGGCATGGTCTGCTCAAGATCGTCGATCCGTTCCCATTGATCGCCCGAATTCCACGGACCGGTCTGATCGCCTTCGCCCTGCGACGTGTTGACATAGACGTTGGCGAATTGCTCGATCCCTGGCAGCTTGCCCGGCGGGAAGTTGTTCTCGATCGAATAGAGCGCCTTTTCGAACGATTTCTGATGCGCGACCTCGCGCGTCATCAGGAAGCCGAGCGCTTCCTTGATGCCGGGATCATCGGTGATGTTGATCAGCCGCTCATAGACGATCTTGGCGCGGCTCTCCGCGGCGATGTTGGAGCGCAGATCGACGGTCGGTTCGGACCGCGAGTCGACATAGGCCGCGGTCCACGGAACGCCGGCGGAGTCGATCAGCGCGGGGCCGCCGCCGAACAGGATCGATTCCTTCGCACTGGTGCCGGTCTGGCCGACCATCGCGAACAATTCGGCTTCTTCCTGCTGCGCTTCCGACAGCTGCGCCTTCGCGCCCTTGTTGAGCATCGCAACGATCGAGCCGATCACTTCGAGATGGCTCAACTCCTCGGTGGCAATATCGAGCAGCATGTCCTTGCGGCCCGGATCCTCTTCGCCGAGCCCCTGCGTGAAATAGCGCATCGCCGCGGCGAGTTCGCCGTCGGCGCCGCCGAACTGCTCGAGCAGCATGCAGGCGAGACGCGGGTTCGGCTCCGAGACCCGGACGGTATATTGCAGTCGCTTGTTGTGCATGAACATGGTGGCACCTCCGTCACCGAGAACTGGAGAGCGCCGCACGGAGTTGCCGGGCATTCGCCGCAAACAAGATTTTAAATGTAGCCGAGGTTAAGGAACCCTCGAAAAGCGAGAGTAAGTGCGGGCCGTTCCATGTTCGGAATGGGAATGCGCCTAGTCTCGATCATCGACCACGTCGATCTTCACCCTAACTCATGTGATTTCTTTGTACGCGAGGATTACAGCCGATCGAAGAGGGGCCTGAGTTAACAGGTTCTTCTACAATCCGTGCGCAGCACGCGCCTGCTCAGGCGGCCTTCGCGTCGCGCGCGACCTCCGCGGGCGCAGCTCGTGCGGCGTCGCGTGCGACTTCGACGAGCGGCCAGTGCGGAGTCCGGGTGTCGATGGCGCTCAGCAGACGCAGCAACTCGACCTCCTGGGGGTCGTGCGCGATACCACCCACTTCGAAGATGTCGTGGAACCACTTTCCCTCAAGCCCTGCGAGGTTCGGGCTTTCCCACGATTCCCACGGCAGATGCGTTTGCGTCTTGCCGCGCACGAGGCCCCAGCAGAAAGCGCCCACGCCCCCCGCCTTCGCCACCGGCAGGATCGCCTCGAAGGTGCTGCCGGCCGGCCGCGCCATGAACTCGGTGCAGAGCAGCGGCCGATCGAACGCGCGCAGCCAATCCACTCGCCGGGCGAAATCCTCTGCCGAGCCGTAATTATGGAAAGAGACGACGTCCGAGAGGCTGGTCTGGGCGTGCTGGAGCGGGGTGAGACGATCGGGCGACGACCAGTCGCCCAGCCAGATTGCGCTGGTCAGCGGCTGGATCGGGTCCATTTCGCGCGCCCAGCTGAAGGCATCGCGCAGGAGTGGCAGCACCAGATCGGCCTTGGCCGCCAGTTCGTCCGGATTGCAGGCGGATACTTCGGGACCATTGTCGGGCTCGTTCCACACATCCCAGGCGAGCACTCGCAGGTCCTTGCCGAACCGCCCGACCACGCCCCGCACATAGGCTTCGAGCCGGCCGCGTTGCGCCGGATCGCGCAATGCCGGAATACCGGGCGACTGGACCCAGCCCGAATTATGGACGCCGGGCCGCGGCTGCGGCTGCGCGCCGAGCGCCGGCTCCGGGTGCCAGCACGAGTCGAACAAAACGAACATGGTCCGGATGCCGTGCCGGTCGGCTGCGGTCAGGAAGTCCGCGACCCGCTGGAGGAAGCCTGCGGCATCGTCGACCCACAACAGATCGTGCAGATAGACGCGCACCGCGTTCATCCCCACCGACGCTGCCAGCGCCAGCTCGGCTTCGATGAGGGGCAGGTCGAACGTCTCCGCCTGCCACATCTCGAGCTGATTGATCGCGTTCGACGGCGTGAAATTGCACCCCATCGGCCAAGGCTGCTTCGCCCACCAGTGATGGGCCTGTTCGGTCGTCCATTGATCACGCATCGTTCGCCTCGTGTCAGGCATTGCAACGTTCTGAATTTCAGCTCTAAATGCTTAACATATGAGGCAAGGCTGAATTGCGGATTTATCCGGAGGCGCGGTGCGACGGTTTGAGGCGCAGGACCGGGTCGACAACATCACCGCCGTCGGGCCCTCCCATTTTCTGCTAACGGTGCCGGGTATCCAAGTGTGGATGAGAGCGACACGATGCCGCAGGCGATGGGTGTGCCGCCTGGACTTCGATGTCGTTCGAAGGGTAGGGCCTTTCGGCCTGATCACTTCTTATCGGTCCAGCTCAATCCAAACCGGCGCATGGTCGCTGGTCTTTTCCCAGCCGCGGACATGGACATCCACCTCGGCCGCGCTCAACCCCTTTGCCGCCGTCGCGTTGAGCAGCAAATGGTCGATGCGCAGTCCGGCGTTCCGCGCAAAGGCGTTTCGGAAATAGTCCCAGAACGTGTAGATCGTTTCCTCGGGGTGCAGCGTGCGCAAGGCGTCGGTCCAGCCCTGCCCGAGCAGCTGGAAATAGGCTGCCCTCACTTCGGGCGCGAACAAGGCATCGTCGAGCCAGCGCTCCGGCTTGTAGACGTCGCGGTCGGTCGGCATCACGTTATAGTCCCCCGCGATCACGACCGGCACGTCCATTCCGATCAGCGTGGCGGCATGTTCGATCAGCCGGTCGAACCAGCGCAGTTTATAGTCGAATTTCGGTCCCGGGCGGGGATTGCCATTGGGCAGGTAGAGTCCGCCGACCAGCACCCCGTTGACGGCCGCCTCGATGTACCGGCTGTGACTGTCGTCGGGATTGCCGGGCAGCCCGCGCCGGGTCTCGACCGGATCGCAGCCCTTCGCGAGGATCGCCACGCCGTTCCAGCTTTTCTGCCCCTGCCAGATCGCACCATAGCCGGCGTCACGGATGGCCTTTTCAGGGAACTTCTCGTCGGGTGCCTTGAGTTCCTGCAGGCACACTACATCCGGAGCGCTCTCGGCCAGCCATCGCAACAATACCGGCAGCCGCCCGTTCACCCCATTCACATTGTAAGTCGCTATCCGCACGCGCAGCCTCCTCGCCGGACAAGGCGCACCGTGGGCAAAGAGTTCCAATTGCTCCGGTTGACCCATCCGCCGACCGCGCCTAGGGGGCGGCAGCGTGGGTCCGTAGCTCAGTCGGTAGAGCAAGCGACTTTTAATCGAGAGGTCCCGGGTTCGAATCCCGGCGGACCCACCAATCTCTCTGTGACGCTGCTGGCTACGGGGACAACCTTACCCTGTACCAACGGCAAGCGAAGGTGCTCCAAAGTCCCGTACCAGCGCCTCACATCGATAAATTCTATAGTACAGCGACGCGATTAGACAGGAACTCGCCGGCGCGCTCTAGCGAGCGTCGTCGTCGATTGCGTCGAGCTTCACCCCTCGCATGTTTCAAATGCGGTATGGGGTCGGAAGCCGATCCACCGCAATTCGTCTCTACGGTTCTCGTGCCCATGCTCGGTCCCCCGGAAGGGCACATCGTCCGCGCCACCCTGCCTTTGCTTTACCCGAGAGACGACAAACGACGCCGGCAAGGTGTCTGCCGCGGGTGCTCTCGGCGAGCCCGACTTTCAAAAAATGCCGCAACGGCGCCAGTTGTTTCGATCGCATTCTATAACGGGAGAACGACAATATCAGCGAGGCTTACAAAATGAAAAGGGGTACTTTGTTCCTGGCCGCTGCGCCGCTCGTTCTCGCAGCACCAGCTTTCGCCACTACGATCTCAGGCGCACGGAATGCGCCAGATACCGACGAGACACCGGCTGCTTCTCAACCCAATCAGGACGCGGGCAAGCCGCAAGAGGAGGTCTTCTCCACGGGCGTTGCAAAGGGCCGCGACCGTCTCGACAGCGCCACCTCGACCAGCGCGATCAAGGATCGCGACGTCGAGAAGCTGGCGCCGCGCTCGCTCGCCGACATTCTGCGTACCATCCCGGGCATTCGGGTCGAGGGATCGAGCGGCGACGGCAATTCGAATTACACGATCCGCGGCCTTCCGCTCGCCTCGGGCGGCTCGAAGTACATGCAGATCGAGGAAGACGGGCTTCCGGTGCTCGAATTCGGCGACTTCTTCGGGGTCGCTTCCGACATCTTCATCCGCGCCGACGCCAATCTCGCCCAGGTCGAGGCAATCCGAGGCGGCTCGGCGTCGACCTTCGCCTCCAACTCGCCCGGCGGCGTGATCAACCTCATTTCCAAGACGGGCGAAGTCGAAGGCGGCGCGATCCACCTCAGCACCGGCCTGGACTATGACGAGCAGCGCATCGACTTCGACTATGGCGCCAAGCTCTCCGACACGCTGCGCTTCCACTTCGGCGGCTTTTACCGCACCGGCGAAGGCGTGCGGAACGTCGGCTTCAACGCCGTCAAGGGCGGGCAGCTCAAGTTCAACCTGACGAAGCAGTTCTCGAACGGCTTCATCCGCCTCAACGGCAAGCTGCTCGACGATCGCTCGCCGCAATATGTGCCGATCCCGATCCGGATCTCCGGAACCAACGACAAGCCGGTGCTCGAGAGCGTCCCAGGCCTCGATGTCCGCTCGGACAGCCTGCTTTCCCGGAACATCAGCGGCATCATCACCCTCGACGGCAACAACCTGCCGGCCCGCTACAGCATCAAGGACGGCATGCACGCGCTCGTGAAGTCGATCGGTCTCGAGGCACAGTTCGACATTGCCGGTTGGACGGTCAGCGAGCGCATGCGCTATTCCGCCATTTCCGGCGGTGTGGTGCGCGGCCAGCTCAATGCGAACCAGCCGGTCAATCGTGCGACCATCCTCGCGAACGCGCTTGGCGGTGCCGGGGCAAGGCTCAGCTATGCGAGCGGTCCGCTGCGGGGCCAGCCGATCGCCGATCCGGCGTCGCTCAACGGCAATGGCCTGCTCGCCAACAACCTGCTGACCAAGTACGACATCCACTCGCTCGACAATTTCTCGAACGATCTGCGCGGCAGCCGCGTGTGGAACCTGGGCAGTGGCGACCTGACCGTCACCGGCGGCGTCTACAAGTCGGTCCAGACGCTCAACACCGACTGGCTCTACACCAACACCGTGCAGGACGTGGTCGGCGGCGGCAATGCCTCGCTGATCGACATCACCAATGCGGCCGGCGTGGTGCAGACGGTGGATGGCTTCTACGCCTTCAATCTGGGCGCCGTTGCGGGACTGTATCGGCGCACCTTCGACGTCGATTATGACGTGACCGCGCCCTATGGCTCAGTCAACTACCATATCGGCAAGGTCTCGATCGGCGGCAGCATCCGCTACGATGCGGGCAAGGTCCGCGGTCAGCTGATCGGCGCCGAGCTGGGCGGCGGCCGCATCGGCATGACCTCGTTCGACTTCAACAATGACGGACGTATCTCTCCTGCCGAGACGCGGACGGGCATCCTTCCGCTGAGCAGCCCCGCGCCGGTCAATTACGACTATGGCTATCTCAGCTATTCGACCGGCATCAACTTCCGCGTTGCGGAGCCGCTCGCGGTCTTCGCGCGCTACAGCCGCGGCGCCCGGGCCAATGCCGACAAGATCCTGTTCACCTCCGCGGTGAGCACGACCACCGGCGAGCTGGTCAACGACAAGGACGGCTACGACGTCGTGACCCAGGCCGAGGCGGGCGTGAAGTTCCGCAAGTCGAACCTGACCCTGAACCTCACCGGCTTCCTGGCGAATACCAACGATACCAATCTCCAGACCGGCGGCGTGGTGCTCAAGCGCAAATACCGCGCCTATGGCGCCGAGCTCGAGGGTGCGTTCCGAGAAGGGCCGTTCAGCCTCACCGCCAACGCGACCTATACGCATGCGGAGATCAGGGAGGATCTGCTCAACACCGCGCTGAACGGATCCACGCCGCGCCATCAGCCGGACCTGATCTACAACATCACGCCGCAGGTGGACACGCGCTTCGCCAGCTTCGGTGCCAATATCAGCGGCTCGACCGAAAGCTATGCGCAGGACGTCAATCAGCTGAAGATGCCCGGGTTTACCCTGGTGGATGCGTTCGTGCAGTTCCGCCCGACCGAGCGGCTGCAGCTGATGCTCAACGCCAATAACCTGTTCGACAAGGTCGCATTCTACGAAATTCAGCAGAATGCGATCCCGGCGAGCGGCTATGGCTGGGGCCGGGCGGCCAATGGCCGCACCATCTCGGCAACGGCGAGCCTCTCCTTCTGAGGAAAACGGGGAGCCCGGCCGCGCGCCGGGCTCCTTCTCGACCGTTTGCCGCAGCGATGTGGCGGGTTTGATATATGCGCGAGCGGCTCTCATTCGCCCTTCAGGAGATCGGCCCAGTCCTCGTTGGCACGGCGGGCCAGATAGGCCTGGATCGCCTGCGCGTCGGCGGTGCTCAATACGTCCCCGAAGCTGGCCATGCCCTTTTCGCGACGCGCGCCGCGCAGAACGATGTCGAGGAATTGCTTGTGGGTTTCGGGACTCATCCGGCGCAGGTCCTTGATGCCGCCGCGTGCGCGCTCGCCATGGCAGGTCATGCAATTCTGCGCATAGAGTTCTTCGCCGCGTGCGATCGCGTCGGGCGCGCCGGTATCGGCAGGGCGCACCAGTTCGGACCCTGCCTCGGCAAGCTCGGGCAGCTGGACCTTGCCACCAAGCCTGAACACCAGCAGCCGCGGGGTCGAAATCGGGAAGCCAAGCGCCTTTGCCGTGCTCGAATGCGCGAGCCCTCCCCCCCAGCCGGCATTCACCGCGATATATTGCTGGCCGTCGATGCTGTAGGCGATCGGGGCAGCGATCGGGAGCTGCTGGACGGGCATCTCCCATAATTTGGTGCCGGTATCGGCGCGGTAGGCGGCGAAGGTACCATTCACCGTCCCCTCGAAAACCAAATTACCGGCGGTGGCGAGCACGCCGCCGCTGCCGCGGTTGGAATACGGCACCCGCCAGCGCTCCTCCTGCTTTACGGGGTCCCAAGCGGTCAGCCATGCCTTGTTGTTCGCCGCGGCAAAGGCCGCCGCCGCCTTGCGGGTGAGGTCATAGCCGGTGGTCGAGATGCCGAGCTGGCTCATATTGCCCGGGGACTGGCGGAAATTCGGATTGACCGAATACGCCATGTACATTTCGGTTACCGGAAAATAGGCGAGCCTGGTCCGGGGACTGTATGCCATCGGGTTCCAATTGTGCCCCCCGCCCGGGCCGGGCGTGAGCAGCACCGGCGTCTCGCTGTAGCGTGCCTCGGGGTTCACGTTCGGGCGTCCGGTCGCCATGTCGATTCCGTTCGCCCAGTTCATCGGCACGAAGGGCTTTGCAGAGATCAGCTTCCCCGTCGCGCGATCGAGCACGTAGAAGAAGCCGTTCTTCGGCGCCTGCATCAGCACTTTGCGGAGCTTCCCGTCTATGGTCAGGTCGGCGAGGATCATCGATTGGGTGGCGGTATAGTCCCATTCGTCGCCCGGGGTGGTCTGGTAGTGCCAGACATAGTCGCCGGTCTTCGCATTGAGCGCGACGATCGAGGAGAGGAACAGATTGTCGCCGCCGCCGGGGCTGCGATAGCGCTGTGCCCAGGGGCCGCCATTGCCGGTGCCGATATAGACGAGGTCGAGATCGGGATCGTAGACGATCGAATCCCAGACGGTGCCGCCGCCGCCGACCTTCCACCATTCGCTATTCCACGTGCGGGCGGCCATTTCGAGGATCTTGTTCGGCTGCGGCTTCGCCGGGTCGCCGGGAACGGTGTAGAATCGCCAGAGCTGTTTGCCGGTCGCCGCGTCATAGGCAGTGACGTATCCGCGCGCCGCCCCCTCGGCACCGGCATTGCCGATCAGGACCTTGCCGTCGAAGACGCGCGGCGCGCCAGTGATCGTATAGGGCCAGACCGGCTCGAGCGTGTTGACGCTCCATGCGGGGTTGCCCGTCTTCGCGTCGAGCGCGATCAGCCGTCCATCGAGCGTGGCGAGGATGATTCGTCCCTGCCACGCCGCCAGCCCGCGGGTGACGATGTCGCAACAGGCGAGCTTGCCCTTGTCACGATCGACCTTGGGGTCGAAGCGCCACAGCTCGCGACCCGTCTTCGCGTCATAGGCGACGGTGACGTTCCACGGTTCGATATTGTAGAGCACGCCGCCGATCATCAGCGGCGACGCCTCGACGCCACGGTCGACGGGAAGGTCCGCGAACCAGGCGAGTCCGAGCTGCGTGACATTGCGATCGTTGATCGCGTCGAGCGGGCTGAACCGTTGCTCGTCATAGGTCCGGCCCGGCGCCATCCATTCGCCGGGCGCGCGGTCCGCTGCGCGCAGACGGGCGTGGTCGACATCGGCGGACTTACGCCGGCTTTGCGCAAGCCCCTGCACCGCGAAGCTCGCGCAGCCGAGCGCGAGCGCCACCCGCCAGAAGTTCAGCTTCATCCGCGTCCCCTATCCGTCCGATACGCTGTCGTTGCGCGCTCGCAGATCGGGTCGGCGAGCAGCCGGCGATGCAGCGCCACGAGGTCGCGGCGACTGGTGACGCCCAATTTGCCGTATGCACGCCGGCGATAGGTGACGACCGTGGTCGGCGAGAGCAGCCGATGCCGCGCGATCGCGTCTTGGGTTTCGCCCAGCATCAACCCGGCGGCGACTTCGGCCTCGCGCGCGCTCAGCCGGCAATCCAGCGTCAGCAGTTTCTCGACCAGTGCGCCTTCGTCGAACAGGAACCCGGTCGCCGCATCGGCGCGGAGATGCTGCAAGAGCGCGGCGTAGAGCAGGCCAGCATGGGATTGGATCCGTGCAATGTCTTCACCGGTAAAGGGCCCGGAAGCGGAGGTGCGATACCCGCTGGCGACCAGCCCCATCTCGCCCGGCCACAGGATCGACAGACGCTCGGTCACATCGGCGCGCTCGTAGCAGGCGGCGCGATAGACCGGATCTGCGATCTCCGAAGCGCGCAACCGGACGATGCGCGGCCCGCTGCTGCGCCGGCGCGCCAGCCGCGCGAGTTGCGCGTCCGAGCGCCAATATTCGCGGGCATAGTCGCGCGAGGCGGCGAGCGAGAAATCGGGAAGCCGCGGCGCCTCCCCCTCGGCGAACAGAAGTTCGATCCCGCCCGCGTGGCGCCGAAACACCGAGCAAAGCTCGACCGCACCGAGGACCCGCAATGTATCGAGGAACCGCGCCGGGAACGCCGCGCTGCCGATTGCCGCGACGAGGCCGGCCAAGACGTCCGCGGCCCGCTGCCCGCTCATTCCACGAGCAGTCCCTTGCGCCGGCTCCAGCCGGTGACCGCGGCGATGCATGCGGCGAGCAGATCGGGCTGACCAAGATAATAATGCGTCGCGCCCTCCAGCCGGACATATTCCTTGTCCGGGGTGGCGAGCGCTTCGAAGATTGCTGGATTGTGCGTCGCGGGCACGGCCTCGTCGGCGGTGTTCTCGATGAGCAGCACCGGGGTGCGGTGGATTTTCGCCGCATTGAGCGGGCCTTTGGCGTTCGACCTGTCGTAACTCCACTGGCTGAGCCACGAGCGCAGCGTCGTGTAGCGCGCCAGTCCTACCGGTCCGACATTCACCGCGCGCGGATCGCCCATATAGCTCCAGCCGACGCGCCGGTCTGACGGATCCACCGAGGGATCGAACCAGCGCACGTCGCACATCGTGCGATGGACGACGAAGGCGCGTTCCTGCTCGACGCCCCCCGCCGCCTTGAGCCGGGCGAGTTCGCGTTCCGCCCAGGCGGTGATCTTGCGATTGCGCGCCACCTGGGCTGCACGGAAGCGCGCGACGAACCCGGCGCTGTAGGGCGGCTGGTTTGGGCAGTCGGGCGAGTAGATGTCGAGCTCGGGATCGCGACTGTCCGGATCGAGCTCGTCGATAACTGAAGGATCGAGCCATTCGGTGAGCGTCTCGGCGCGCGAGAGGTGCGCTGCGATGAAGATTACCCCGTCGGCCGGCTGGAGCCCAGCGGCAACCAGATCGACGGGATCGCCCGCAGGCGTATGCGTGATGCTCGGCGTCTCGGCCTGCGCCTGATAGAAGAGCGACAGCGAACCCCCGCCCGACCAGCCGAGCAGCACGACTTTTTCATAGCCTAGCCCCTCGCGGGCATGGGCGATCCAGTTGCCCAGATCGATCGCCACCTTTTCCTGGATCAGCGCGGCATCGTTGCGCGGATAGCGGCTCGCGGCGCACAGCACGTCGAGTCCAGCATCGGCCAGCGCCACCGGCATCGGCAGCAAGTGGAGCACCGAGGTCGGATGCATGAAGATGTAGACGGTGCGCGCGGTCGAATCGGGCCGCCGCATCAGCTGGCCCTCAAGGTTCACATGCCCCGAATTGCCGGCAAAACCGTAGGTCTCGGTGAACTTCGGATTGTCCGGGAAGGACAGGATCAGCGGGGTTCGCGTCCACGCCGTCATGCGCGTGCTCCCATGGAGACGTCGAGCGGCACCCGGGTCGCGTCGTAGCGGAACAGCCATTCGTAGCGCTCGACCACCTGATCCGGGGCCCATTGTTCGTCGACATAGCGCTGCGCGCCTTCGGGGTTGGCGAGCGTCGGATTATGGAAGCGTTCGGCGTTGGCGTTGGCACCCTGCACGGCGCGCGTGGTGCGCGGGATGCGCGCCTTCTGATAGCGATCGAGCGCCTCGGCGATCGTCTCGAACTCTTCGAACGCACGCGCCAGAATGCACGCGTCCTCGATGGCCTGGGTCGCCCCCTGGGCGAGGAAGGGCAACGAGGGATGGCAGGCGTCACCGAGCAAGGCGACGCAGCCCCGCACCCACTCCTGCATCGGCGGCCGTGCGATCAATGCCCATTTGAACGGCTGCGGGATCGCGGCGATATAGGCGTGCACATCGGCATGCCAGCCGGGATAATCGTCGTGATATTCCTGGTTGGTCCCGGGCGCCGTCCAGGATTCGACTGCCCAATCCTGCCGCTCGACCACGCTGGTGAAGTTGATCAATTCGCCGCGCCGAATCGGATAATGGATCACATGTCCACCGGGCCCGATCCAGTTATAGCCGATCGGCCGGGTGAGCCGTTCGGGGAGCAGTTCGGCGGGGATCACGCCGCGCCATGCGACGATCCCGGTAAATTGGGCTGGTCCGGCGCCGAACAGCAGCTCGCGCATCTTCGAATGGACCCCATCCGCGCCGATCACCACGTCGAAGCCAGCCGAGGGCTTGTCCTCGAAATCCAGCTTGGCGCCGGCGCCGTTCCGAGTCAGCGCGACGAAACGATGGCCGAGTCGGATACTCCCCGGTGCCGATGCCTCGACTGCCTTGACGAGGATCTGGTGCAAGTCGTTGCGATGGATGGTGATATAGGGAAAGCCGTAACGCGCCTGCGATTCGACTCCCAGGTCGAACAGTTTCCAGCTCTGGCCGGTGTTCCACAGCCGGATTTCCTTGCCCTCCGGCTCGAAACAAACCGCGCGAATCTCCTTTTCCAAACCGAGCTCGAAAAGCACCCGCACCCCGTTGGGACTGATCTGCAGCCCGGCGCCGACTTCCTGGAGCGCAGCGGCCTGTTCGTAGACGGTGACCTCATGCCCCTTGCGCAGCAGCGCAAGTGCCGCAGTCAACCCGCCGATGCCCCCGCCGACGATCCCGATACCGTAGCTCAAACTCGGTCCCCTACTTGCAGCGCGCGATTTTTGACGAATGCCATTCGTCATGAATTGATCGGCCGCGCCTGATGTCGTTCGTCATGTTTCCCTGGATCCCTGGAAGCTGGCGACGCGCTACAGCGCGATCGCGACCGCCTTGGTCTCGGTATAGGCTTCGATGCCTTCGCGGCCGTTCTCGCGGCCCCAGCCCGACTGCTTGAACCCGCCGAACGGCAATGCCGGATCGAGCCCGCCGCCATTGACCCGCACGGTTCCCGCCTTGAGCTTGCGTGCCAGCCGGTGCGCGGCGGAAAGGTCGTTGGTCCACACCACCGCGCCGAGGCCATATTCGGTGGCATTGGCTTCGGCGGCGATACGATCGAGGTCGGTCTCATCGAACGACATGGCGCAGAGCACCGGCCCGAAAATCTCCTCGCGGCGCACGGACATGTCGGCGTCGGTCCCGGTGAGGATCGCCGGG
This sequence comes from Sphingomonas psychrotolerans, assembly GCA_032334595.1. GTDB lineage: Bacteria > Pseudomonadota > Alphaproteobacteria > Sphingomonadales > Sphingomonadaceae > Sphingomonas > Sphingomonas psychrotolerans_A. Next base: position 201,332 of record JALMLT010000004.1, read on the forward strand.
GCGACGAAATAGCCTTCGCCCTCGATCGGGCGGCCGCCGGCGCGCAGCGTCGCCCCGGCGTCGACGCCCTGACGGACATAGCCCTGCACCCGATCGCGCTGCGCCTGTGAGATCACCGGTCCCATCTGGGTATCCGGCTCCAGTCCCGAGCCGAGCTTGATACCCTCGGCGATCCGCGCGACGCCTTCGACCACCTCGTCGAAATGGCGCTCGTGGACGAACAGCCGCGAGCCGGCGTTGCAGACCTGCCCGGCATTGGTGAAGATCGCGCGCGCCGCGCCCTCGATCGCCCTGGCCGGGTCGGCGTCGGGCAGCACGATCACCGGGGTCTTGCCGCCCAGCTCGAGCGTCACCCGCTTGAAATTGCCCGCCGCGGCGCGAAGGATCAGCCGGCCGACCTCGGTCGATCCGGTGAAGGTCACCTTGTCGACTCCGGGATGCGCCGTCAGCGCCGCGCCTGCGGTCTCGCCATAGCCGGTGAGCAAATTGAACACTCCGTCCGGAAAGCCGATCTCGGCGACGAGATGTGCGAGGCGCAGCGCCGTCAGCGGCGTCTCCTCGGCCGGCTTCAGGATCACCGCGCAGCCCGCGGCGAGTGCCGGGGCGATCTTGGCGACCGCCATCGCGATCGGCGCGTTCCACGGCACGATCTGCGCGACGACGCCGACGGGCTCACGCACGGTGAAGGCGTGCCAGGTGCCGGGACCCGACAGCGCGATCGTCTCGCCGCTGAGCTTGGTCGCCCAGCCGGCATTGTAGCGCAGCACCTCGACTGCATGTGCAAGATGGAAGAAGCGCGCGTCGCGCAACGGCATGCCGTTGTCGAGCGTCTCGAGCGCGGCGAACTCGTCGGCGTTGGCTTCGATCGCGTCAGCTAGACGGTGGAGCAGCCGCGAACGTGCCGAAGGCTTCATTTCGGTCCATGCAGGATCGTCCATCGCAGCCCGCGCCGCAGTCACCGCTGCATCGGCATCGCCTGCGCGCGCCTCGGCGACTTGCGCCAGTTCCGCTCCCGTCGCGGGATCGTGCGTGGCGAATCGCGCGCCCTCGAGCGGCTCGACCCAGCGGCCACCGATGAACAATTGGTGACGGCTCGCTGCGAACGCGCGCGCCTTGCTCAAGGACGCCGATGCCTGATCCGAAACTGCCGCGCTCGTCATCCTCTGCCCCTTCTTGACCGGCCGCCGGTTCCTCTCCGATCAGCCTCGCTTACATGCATCATAACCAACGGCATTATATCTTGTCGAATGCTATTTGCCATGTCACAACGCAAATCGACACGCGGTCGGGAGCGCAAATGCGGGAAACGGGGACGGGTATCGCGGCGTTTGTCACCGGCGCGCTGGGCGTCTGAAATGCCGCACATGTTCGACTATATCATCGTCGGCGCCGGCTCGGCCGGATGCGTGCTCGCCAACCGGCTGAGCGAGAGCGGCGCGGATTCGGTTCTGCTGATCGAGGCAGGCGGACGCGACGACAGCTGGCTGTTCCGCATGCCGCTCGGCTTCATGATGACTGCTGCCAATCCCGCCTATGACTGGGGCTATGCGAGCGAGCCCGATGTGAAGCTGGCCGGCCGGTCGCTGCCGGTCCCGCGCGGGCGAGTCCATGGCGGCTCGTCGTCGATCAACGGCATGATCTATATGCGCGGACATTCGCGCGATTATGACGGCTGGCGGCAGATGGGCGTGGCAGGATGGAGCTATGCCGACGTTCTTCCCTATTTCCGGCGAATGGAATCGAGCTGGCGCGGCGCCGGGCCCTATCACGGCGCCGATGGCCCGCTCGCGGTCACTCCGGTGCGCGGCGATCATCTGCTGACTGAGCCGATCCGTCAGGCGGTACGCGCGGCAGGTTTTCCCGAAAGCGACGATCTGAGCGGCGCGCAACAGGAGGGCTTCTCCCGATGCGAGGTCACCGTCGACGCGCGCGGCCGCCGCGCGAGCACCGCCGCGGCCTATCTGCGCCCGGCGCTGAAGCGATCGAACCTGACCGTCCTCTCGAACGCGCAGGTCACGCGCGTTCTGATCGAGGCGGGCCGCGCGGTTGGCGTCGAATATCTCCGGAACGGCCTGCGTCAGGAAGTACGCGCGGGCAAGGAAGTGGTGCTGAGCGGCGGCGCCTATAATTCGCCGCAACTGCTGATGCTCTCCGGCATCGGTCCCGCCGGGCAACTCATCGCGCACGGCATCGAGGTCGTCGCCGACCTGCCCGGCGTGGGCCGCGACCTTTCCGAACATCCTCTGGTCTACATGAGCTTCGCCGCACGGGGGACCAGCTTCCTCGAAGCGCTGCGCTCGGATCGCGCCGCGCTGTCGGTGCTACGCTGGGCACTCACCGGCAAGGGCGCGTTCGCCAGCCAGATCACCAGCGGCGTGCTGATGCTCCGCACCCGGCCCGAGCTCGAACGGCCGGACATTCAGCTGGTGTTCCTGCCGGTACGGCTCGACGCCAAGCTCTGGCACCCGTTCGGCAGGCGCCAGAGCCATGTTCTCTCGGTGATGGTAATGCAACTCCATCCCGAAAGCCGCGGCAGCGTTAAGCTGCGCTCGGCCGACCCGCTTGCCAGGCCGCGTATCGACCTGAACCTGCTCGACACACCGGGCGACTTTGCCGATATCCGCGGCGGGATAGCCGCAGTGCGCCGCATCTTCGCGCAGCCGCCGCTGCGCGACATGGTCGAAGCCGAGATCGCGCCCGGCGCCGACGCCGATCTCGACGCCTTCATCCGCAACAACCTCAAGATCACCCAACACCCGACCGGCACCTGCCGGATGGGCGAGGATCCCGCCGCAGTGGTCGACAGCGATTTGCGCGTTCGCGGGATTCGCGGTCTGCGGGTGGTCGACGCTTCGGTGATGCCGACGGTGCCCGGCGCGAATATCAATGCCGCGGTGATCATGGTCGCGGAGCGGGCCTCGGACCTGATCCGGGGTATTCCGGTGCTGCCGGCGGAGGGCTGACCAACGCGCCCTTCGTCGCCCGTCTTGTTGCGCGGTCTGCCGGATGCGAGACGGCGCTAACGGTGGGCCCCGGGAAGGGCCGGGCGGCGAGGGAGCTTGCGCTATCCGGCGCGCTTCTTGACCACGTCGAGCAGCATCCGCGAGGCAGTGACCGACGCTGGCCACGAGGCGTAGAAAGCAAGGTGCAACAGCGCCTCGCCCAGTTCCTCCTCGGTCACGCCATGGTCGAGCGCCAGCCCGAGATGCGCTTCGAGCTGCTGGTGCCGGTTGGCCGCCATCAGCGCGGCAATGGTGAGCAGCGAGCGGTCGCGCTTCGACAGCCCCTCGCGCTCCCACACCTCGCCATAGAGGATCCGGTCGGTCATCTCGACGAAGCCAGGGGCGACCTCGGCGAGTTCGCTGCCTTTGGCGGCGCTGGGTCGCTGCATGATTATTCCTTCCCGCGATCGTAGTTGCCGAGCCCCGGCTTGAAGGTCTTCTCGTCGAGGAACTGCACCATACCCTTTTCGCGCCCGCGCTCCTTGTCGACGAAGGTCGTCTGGTCGACCTTGGCGGTGAGATACTCGGCGGCGAGTTCCCAATCCATCTCGCGCGCATATTTATACGCCATTCGCGCCTGGCGCAGCACGGTGGGGTTCTTCGAGAGCAGGACTTGGGCGAGCGCGCGGGTCCGTTCCTTGAGCTGGTCCGCGGGAACCGCCTCGTTGACCAGCCGCAACTCCCTGGCACGGCGGCCGTCGAACTTCTCGCCGGTCATGACGTAATAGAGCGCTTCGCGATCGCCCATCAGCGTGGAGATCGCCTTGGATACGACACCCCCGGGGATGATTCCCCAGTTGATCTCGGACAGGCCGAACACCGCATCCTCGTCGGCGATGGCGAGGTCGCAGCAGATCAGCGGTGTAAACGCGCCGCCGAAGCACCAGCCATTGACCATCGCGATCGTCGGCTTGGCATAGTGCATCAGCGTGCGCCACTGCCAGGCGCGGGTCTCGCGATAGGCGCGGTGCCGCTCGACATCGCTGACCGCGTCCGATGCGCGAAAGAAGCCCTGCAGATCCATACCCGCCGAAAAGGCCTCGCCCTTACCGGTCAACACGATCACGCCGCAGCGATCATCGAGCTCGAGCGCGTCGAGCACCTGGTTCATCTCGCGCGCCAGCTCGATGCTCATCGCGTTGCGCTTTTCAGGGCGGTTGAGATGGACCCAGGCGATCCCCTCATCGAATTCCACCAGCACGGTGTTGCCGCCCGGTATGGGCCTCGTTTCCTCTGCCATCATCGTTTCCATCTTCGCTTCCCTGTTCAGGCTCCGGTGACGATCAGCGCGTCGAGCGCGATCGCGCCCTCGCCCTGCGCCAGCACCATGAGCGGATTGATGTCGATTTCCTCGATGCCGATGCCGGCACGCATCGCCGCGCCGACCTTGACCACCACGTCGGCGGCGGCCTCCACGTCGCGCAGCGGACGGCCGCGGAACGCGCCCAGCAGTTTCGCACCGCGTAGCCCGCGGATCCGGGCCACGGCACGGCTATGCGAAATGTCGGCGGGCAGCAGCTCGGCAGCGTCGAGCGCCTCGATCAGCACGCCCCCGAGGCCGATCAGCACCGACGGACCCCATTCGGGATGATTGCGCGCGCCGACGACGAGTTCGAGTCCGGGCGGCGACATCTGCTCGACCAACACGCCGTCGAGCGCGATGTCGCCCAGTCGCGCGAACATCAGTGCCCAAGCCGCGCGCAGCTCGTTCGCGTCCCGCAGGTTCAAGGCAACACCTCCGACGTCGCTCTTGTGGCTGAGCGCCGCAGCCTGTGCCTTGAGCACGATCGGGAAGCCGATGCGGGTGGCGATCGCGATGCCTTCGTCCACGGTTCCGGCGAGCGCGCCCGCCGGAACGCGCACGCCGATGCTGCGCAGGAATTCCTTGCCCTGATATTCGGGCTTCACACCCGTTTCGGCCCAGCGGGCCAGCCCGGCCGCCGGCGGCGTGCGATCGTCGATCGCATGCAGCGCCCCGGCGTAACGGCGCACCGCCGCGAATGCCCGCATCGCGCGTTCGGGCGAGCGGAACAGCGGCGTCTCGCTCGCGCGCATCGCCGCCACGAATTCGGTATCCAGCACCGATTCGTCGCCGGTGATCGCCACGGCGACGGGTTTGGCGGAGCCGAGCGCTTTGGGGATGATCGCCTCGGCCTTGGCGCGCTGCTGCGCGGGTCCGCCCCCTGCCATCGGCAGCAGCACCCCGCTCACCGCCGGATCGGCGAGCATCGCGGCAGTCGCGAGCCCGAAAACGTCGCCCTTGGCGAAGCCGGTCGTGCCCACGTCGAGCGGATTGTCTATCTCCATCCCCGCGGGAAGAAGCGCCCCGAGGCGCTCGAGGGTGAGCCCCGAAATCTCGGCGATCGGCAGCCCGATATCCTCGGCGAAATCGAACGCCATGCCCCGGATCGCGCCCGAATTGGTGACGATGCCGAGATCGCCGCGCGCGGCGAGCGGATAGCGGTGGAGGATGGCGAGCGCGTCGAACAATTCGTCCATCGTGTTCACCGCAACCACGGCTTCGTTCTCGACGGCGGTGCGCATCAGGGCATAGTCGCCGACCATCGATCCGGTGTGCGACTGCGCCGCCTGCTGACCGCGCTTGCTGCGGCCGGGGTGCATCATCACCACGGGAATGCCGGCCTCGCGGGCGCGGCGGGCCGCGGCGAGAAACGCCGCGGGATCGCGGATCTGCTCGACATAGAGTCCGATCGCGTCGACCTTCCCCTCAACGACGACGCGATCGATCAGATCGCTCGCGCGCACCACCGCCTCGTTGCCGATCGCCGCCTGCAGCGCGACTGCGATGCCGCGTCCCTGCATGCCGCTGCGAATGCCCGACGCAGTGGCGCCGCTCTGCGCGATTACCGCGACGCTGCGCCGTCCGCAGAGCGGCTGCGGCTGCACCGGCTCGAAGGTCAGGGCGACACCGTCGGCATAATTGACATAGCCCATGCAATTGGGCCCGAGCAGCGCCATCCCCGCCCCCCGGCAGATGTGGGCGATCGCCTCCTGTTCGCGCTGGCCCTCGCCGCCCGCTTCGGCAAAGCCCGAAGCGAAGACGATCACGCCCCCGACGCCGCGTCGCGCCGCCGCCTCGACCGCAGGCAGGATCGCGGCGCGCGGCACGTTGAGCACCAGCGCGTCGACACCGATCGGCAAATCGTCGACCGACCGGATGCACGGCCGCCCGCCGATTGCGTCGCGGGTCGGGCTGATCAGATGCACATCGCCGGCAAAGCCGAAGCGGTCGCAATTGGCGAGGATCACCCCGCCCATCGTTGCCGGATCGGCTGATGCCCCGGCTACGGCGATCGACCTTGGCTTGAGCAATCGCGCCAGCCCTGCTGCGAGGTCCGATTCCCTGCGCCGCCCCTCCGACAGCGTGGCGGCTTCACTCTCTTCCGGCAATCGCACCTCCCCGATCCGGCCGAATTCGGCTCGGGATCATGTTGGCGGCCCGGCCAGCTCAGGGTCCAATGCCAATTGGGGCGGCTTACGATAGGATCACGATATGAGTCTGATCAGGCGGTTTCCGATACTTCGGAGGCATCGGGCCGCCGCGAAATCGGAATTAGACTGCTCCGTTGCGGACGGCCTAGATTGCCCTTCGATCAAAGCCGGCAAACCGGCGATGCGGAGCGAGGGAGAGCCGATGTACGGGCGTGACGATCTGCGGACGAGTCTCGTGCCCCAGGCGAAGGTGCCGGCGCCGACCAGCTTCAAGCATGCCAGCTATGCGCGCTTCTACCAGGAGCCCCCGCAAGAAGCGGACGGCCGCGCCGACACCTGGTATGCGCGGGGGCAAACCATGATCGTCGCCTATACCGAAGGCAGAGACGGCGCCGTGCTCGAACGTGCCGACCAGCCCGACGAGTATGCGATCGTACTTCCCGACAAGGATACCGAAATCACGATCAAGATCCCCGAAGGCATCTTCACTGCCAGCGGCCGTAGCGTTGCTTTCGTCCCGGGCGGCGCGAGCAAGGTGACCCTGGTTAAGGGCGGGCGGGTGCTTCGGCTGCTCACGACGAAGGCGACCGACCTTCTCGGCAAATGCTCGAATGCGCAGGACTATGCCACGCCGGACCCGAACGTTCCGCCGCTCGAGGCCTGGCCCGAGCCCGTCGGCGGCCGCAGGGTCCGCGTTTATTCAGGCGACGTCGCCGCGGAGCAAGGCCGTTTCGGACGCATCTATCGCGGCCAGACGATCATGGTCAATTTCGGCGACGGCCGTGTCGGCCCGCGCGCCGCGGACAATCTGTCGCCGCACCATCACGATGACTTCGAGCAATATTCGATCGCACTCGACGGCGACTATATCCATCATCTGCGCTGGCCGTGGATCAGCGACTCCACGCAGTGGATCGAGGACGATCACGAGCGCTGTGCCGCACCGTCGGTCGCCGTGATCCCGCCGCCTGCGACGCACACGTCGCAAGGGATCGCGCCCGGACTCAACCGCCTGCTCGATGCCTTCTGCCCGCCGCGGCGTGACTTCTCGGCCAAACCCGGCTGGGTGCTCAATGCCGCCGATTATCCGATGCCCGAACGCGAGGACGATGCCCGATGAGCGACCGAATCACCGAATTGCTGAAGGGCGCGATCGACCTGCATTGCCACAGCGGCCCCTCGGTGATGCCGCGGCGACTCAACCATGTCGAGGCGATCCGGGAAGGCGAGGCAGCCGGGCTCCGCGCGATCCTGTTCAAGGACCATTACTATTCGGTCACCCCGGTTGCCGCTCTGCTCGACGAGATCATGCCGGGCAAGGTCAAGCTGCTGACCGGCGTGCCGTGCAACAACACCACCGGCGGGATCAATCCGCACGCCGTCGAGCACGGCTTCAAGCTCGGCGCGCGGCTCGTGTGGATGCCGACCTTCTCGGCGGCAAATCATATCCGCCATTCGCACCGCAAACAGTTCCTCCCCACAAAGGAGAAGATGCTGGATCCGATCATGCTCACCGTGATCGACGAACGCGGCAGGCTCAACGACGAAGTGCTGCCGGTGCTCGACCTGATCGCCGAATATGACGCGGTGCTCTCAGCGGGCCATCTCCACATCAGCGAGATCTGGCCGTTGTTTACCGAGGCGAAGGCGCGCGGCATCACCCGGCTGCTGGTCAACCACCCCACTTTCCTGATCGGCTGCACGCCACCGGACATGGCGGAGCTGGCGCGCATGGGCGCCTATCTCGAGCATAGCTGCTGCATGTGGGCGGGCGTCCAGGGCAAGAATTACAGCCATGACAGCCTGAAGATGTGCATCGAAGCCGGCGGCGTGCCCAACACGATCATCGGGTCGGACCTCGGCCAGGTCGGCAACCCGACCCCGGTGGAAGGACTGCGCTACGTCATCCAGATGCTGATCGACATCGGCTATGGCGACGACGACATTCGCGCGATGATCGGCGGCAACGCGGCGAAGCTGGTCGGACTTGATGCCGAGGTGCTGGCGGGCGCCGCTCCCGCGGACGCCGATCGGGTCGTTTCGGCGGCATGAGCACGGCCCGTCAATACCATCTGCTGATCGACGGCGCGCTGCATCCCGGCGCGTCGCGCTTCGGCGTGATCAACCCGGCGACCGAGCAGGTCTTCGCGCAATGTCCCAAGGCCGATGCGGCGCTGCTCGATGTCGCGGTCGACGCCGCCCGGCGCGCCTTTCCCGCCTGGGCGGCGACGCCGATCGAGGCACGTGCCGCCAAGGTCGAGGCGCTTGCCGACGCGTTCGACGCGCGGATCGACGAATTCGCCGCTCTGCTCACTGCCGAGCAAGGCAAGCCGCTCGATCAGGCGGCGCGCGAAGTGCGCGGCGGCGCTTTCGTGCTGCGCGCCTTCGCGGCAATGCGGCTCGAGCCCCGCATCCTGCGCGAAGAGGGCGTGGTGCGGGTGACCGAGCACCGTGCGCCGCTCGGTGTGGTCGCGGCGATCACGCCATGGAATTTCCCGCTGATGCTGCTGCTCAACAAGGTTGGCCCGGCGCTGGTCGCCGGCAATACCCTGGTGTGCAAGCCGGCTCCGACGACGCCGCTCACCACGTGCCTGTTCGGCGAATTGTGCCGCGAGATCTTGCCGGCTGGCGTGGTCAACATCGTGTGCGACGAGAACGAGCTCGGCCCGGCGCTGACGCAGCACCCCGATATCGCCAAGATCGCGTTCACCGGCTCGACCGCGACCGGCAAGAAGGTGCTCGCCTCGACCACCGGCACGCTCAAGCGCGTCACACTCGAGCTGGGCGGCAACGACGCCGCGATCGTGCTCGACGATGTCGATCCGGCGAAGGTTGCCGGCAAGGTGTTCGAAGGCGCGATGCGCAATGCCGGGCAGATCTGTGTCGCGATCAAGCGCGCTTACGTCCCTGAGCCGATCTACGATCAATTCTGCGACGAACTGGCCCGGCTGGCGCGCGAAATGGTGATCGACGACGGCGCCAATCAGGGCGCGCAGATCGGGCCGGTCCAGAACCGCCAGCAATATGACAAGCTCTCGGCGCTGATCGAGGAGAGCAAGCGCCAGGGCACAGTGATCGCCGGCGGCGAGCCGCTCGACCGGCCCGGCTATTTCATCGCGCCAACGATCGTGCGCGACTTGCCCGACGACGCCCCGCTGGTGCGCGAGGAGCAGTTCGGCCCGGTACTGCCGGTGCTCAGATACGAAGACGTGGATTCGCTGATCGAGCGGGTCAACGCCACCGATTACGGCCTGGGCGGCACCGTCTGGGGCAGCGACCTCGATCGCGCGAGCGAAATCGCCGGGCGGGTCACCTCGGGCACGGTCTGGGTCAATCAGCTGATGGCGATCGACCCGCGCATTCCGTTCCGCGGCCTGAAACAGTCGGGGCTCGGCACCGAGATGGGACAGGAAGGGCTGGAGGAATATACCCAGGCGACGGTCATCCACGCCGTCCCGCTCGACGCCTAGAAGAAATAGAAGCGCAGCGCCGCGTCCGACATCCGGCGCCGGTCCGGCGCGGCCGGGATGATGCGGTACAGGGTCTCGAGCGTCTGTCCGTAGGTCACGCGATCCTCGGCGCCCACGAACGGCGCGTCGCTGCCCCAGAACAGCCGGTCCGGCCCGGCAGTCGCGAGCAGCCGGTGCGCATATGCCGCCAGCCGTTCGCCCGGGAGGCGGAACCCTGCGGAAATCTTCACCCAGGTGCGTCCGCGCTGGACAGCATCCAGCAGCGCCAGGAACCCCGGCCCTTCCATCTCGCCCTCGCTGCGCAACAGCCCGAAATGGTCAACGGCCACCGGCAGCGGCAAATCGGCCAGCGCCGGCAGCATCTGCGCCAGTTGCTCGCCGCCGAGATTCAATTCGAGATGCATTCCCGCGTCGGCCAGCCGCGTGACGAAGCGGCGGAAGCGATAGCCGTGCAGATCCGGCAACGCCGCCTTCAACGGGATCTGGAACCGTACGCCGCACACACCCTGCGCACGCAGCGCGGTGAGCTCGGCCGCCGGCGTGTCGGGATCGAGCATCACCGTTGCGCGCAGTCGCTTGTGCCGGGTCAAAGCAGCGAGGCTATAGTCGTTATACTCGCCGAACAGGCTCGCGGCGGTGATCACGCCAAAGGCAATGCCGTGCGCATCGAGATCGGCGAGATACGCCTCGACCGGATAGTCGTAATCCGGCCGGGTCCACGCCGTGTCGGTGAAGGGCATCGTCCGGGTGAAGACATGCGCATGCGCGTCAATGACGGGCGGCTCGCCAAGATCGGTCACAGCTTGAGACGATCGCCGAACAGCCGCGCGCCGTTGTCGTGGAGCACGCGATGGCGATCGGACTCGGGCAACAGGCGCGTCGCCGCGATCGCTTGCTCGGCCATCTCGGGATAGGTCGTCTTCGTGTTGCCGAAATCCGAACCCCACATCAGGCGACCGGCGCCGTAGGTGTCGGCCATGCGCTTGACGAACTCGGCTGGATCGATCCGCGTTTCGGCGAAGCGATTGAAGTTGATCTGCGTGAACTTGAAGTGGACGTTGGGCAGATCGACCAGCTCGACATGCTCGGGCCCGATCGTCCCCGCGACACCGGCCTCGACTCCGGGCCAGCCGCAATGATCCAGCGCGATGAGCGTCCCGGGATAGCGTCTGGCCAGCGCCGCGATCCGCCGCAGCGCCGCGAAGGACGGTTTCCCCGGCGCGTACATCAGCACCATGCACAAACGCATTTCCGCCGCGACGTCCCAGGTCTTGAGCGCGGCGGGCGAATCGAGCCACGGATATTCGCCGGCATCGTCGGGATAGCCGAACAACCGCAGTCCGCTGACATTATGCCGCCCGGCGAGCGCCCGGAGCTGATCCGGCGTCTCGGGCGCGGCCGCGTTGAGGATCAGCACCGCCGAGACGCGGTTGTGATACGCGTCCGCGACATGAATGGTGTAGCGATTGTCGGTCTTGTAGACTGTATTGTACTGCACCGCCGCGCCCCCGGCGACGCCGCACGCATCCCACAGCCCGAGCACGCGCTCGGCCGTCGCGGGATCGCTCTTGAGCCGGGCCAGCATCGCGTCGCGACCTTCGCGTGCGCCACTCGGATCGGCCGGATAATGCGCGGTATCGTCGGTGAAGAAATGGGAGTGGGTGTCGAACAGTCTAAAGCGCGGGTTCGGCATCGAAGGCTCCTGAACCGGTCACATCACGATGGCGCGACCCGCGCGCTGCGACCCGATTGGCGAGGTACATGGTGACGACCGGGATCACGGCGATCGCAGAGAACACGAAATAGGTGTCCATCCGGCTCAGCCCGGCGCTGAGCAGGAAGCCGCCGATCGACGGTCCGATAATCGCGCCGATTCGCCCGAAACCGACGACATAGCCCACCCCGGCATTCTGGATCGCGGGCGGGTACATCGTCACCGAGACGAGGAAGAGTCCGGTATAGGCGCCGACCACGAAGAAGGTGGTGATCCCCGCCACCGCGAGCAGCGGGATCGGCGCGGGCGGCATCACGCCGAAGATCACGAGAGTGACCGCGGCGCAGGCGAAGTAGATCGCGGTCAGCCGGCCTTCGCCAATCTTGCGGCCGAGCATTCCCATGGTGAGATGGCCGACCGTCCCGCATGCGCCGGTGATGATCCCGCTGGCCGCGGCGAGCGCGGGGGACAACCCGGCATTGGCGAGGATCGTGGGCTTCCAGTTGAGCAGGAAATAGCCGACGATCGCGTACGTGGCGGAGGCGATCCACACAAGAATCGTCCAGCTGCGTAGTTCGGGCGAGAGCATCGCCCGGATCGCGGCGCCGCGATCCGTCGCGGCCGCGGGCCTGGGCGGCATCTGGGCAAGCGGAGCGATCCCCATCCGGCGGTGCGTCCGGTTGAGCTTGTCAAGATCCCCCGCTGCCTGACGCCGCACCAGAAAATCGCGCGACTCGCCGAGCAGGAACAAGGCGCAGGTGAAGGTCACGGCGTTCAGCGCGCCCGCGGTGAGGAAGATCATCCGCCAGCCGCCGGTCTGCAACGCATAAGCGGCGACGCCGCTGCCGAGCATCATTCCGAAGGTGAACCCGATATGAAGGATCGCGAGCGACAGGTTGCGCGCCTTCTCGCTCGCATGATCGGCAACCGTGGTGTTGAGACAGACGACGAGCGTCCCGAGCCCGATCCCGGTAATCGTGCGCAGCACGAACAACTGCCAGATATCGGTAGCGACGCCACTGAGCAGCAGCGTCAGCGCCAGTGACCCCAGCGCGCCGAGCATGATCGGGCGCCGCCCCCATTTGTCTGCCATCGGGCCGATCAGGAAGGCGCCGATCACCAGCCCGAACGCGGCGGAGCTGAACATCGCGCCGAGGATCGCCGGATCGACATGCCATTGTTTGGTGAGGACCGGCGCCGCCACTGCGAGCGACACCACGTCGAACCCGTCGGCGACGTTGATCAGGCAGCAGAGCGCCACCACGGCATATTGATAGATACTCATCGTCGCGGGCGGATCGATCGCCCTTGCCTGACTCACAGCCGCCACCGCCCGCTCTCCTACGACCCGTCTGGTTCTCGTTCGAATGTGCAGCGCCCGCGACAGCAACGCAATACGTTTATATCTAATTGCGTTCGATAATAACCGATTTATGTTCGATATGTCGGCTCCGCCTTCCCAGGCGTCGACAGACTCGCCCAAGCTGGAGATCGACATGCGTTTGCCAATCGGCCCCACAACCCTCGCGGCGAGCGCAGCCGCGCTGCTGACCCAAGGCCTCGATGCGGCGGACGCGATGCCGTTCGCGCAGACCCTCCGTCCCGGTCTCGACTATCGCAGTGCCGCGAAGATCCGCGATACCTGCCTGCAATGGGCCGGCGCCCGGAAGCTGCGCGTCGCGATCATCGTGCTCGAGCCGCACGCCATGCCGGTGACGCTGGCCCATATGGACGGCGTCTCGGTGGCCGGGGGCGAGATCGCGCAGTGGAAGGCCGTTTCGGCCGCCAAATTCGGCCGCACCACCGCCGACACGGCGGCGCTGAATCCGCCTGCCAACATGCCGAACGTCGCGACGTTGCAGGGCGGCGTGCCGATCTACTCTCCCGACGGCACCCTGCTCGGCGGCGTCGGCGTATCGGGCGGCAAGCCGGCGGAAGATGCGGCATGCGCCACTGCCGGGATCGAGGCAGCCGGACTCAGGACCAGCAAGCCGTCGCCGTCGACTCAATAAGCATCGATTTCCTTGAGCGCCTCGGCCGCAAGCCCCCAGCTTTCGACGCCGCCGGCGACGCCGATATAGAGCGTGGTCTGGAGCAGCACTTCGCGTATGTCCTCCTTGGTCGCGCCATTGGCCACCGCACATTTGACCAGCCGCTTGAGCGGGGTGTGGCGGTTGAGCGCGGCGCAGATCGCCATGGTGATCAGGCTGCGCTCGCGCAGGGTCAGTCCCGGGCGGGTCCAGGTCTCGCCGAAACAGGCGGAAGTGACGTAATTCTCGAGCGGTTCGTGGAAGTCGTCCGCGGTGTCGAGCCGTTCGATGCTCCCGGGTCCGAAAAGCGTTTTTCGCATTTCGCGGCCCGCCTGGAATGCGGGATCGTCGGTCTTGAGCGCCATCAGTCGGTCCTTGGCTGGAGGTGGTTACGGCAAATTGCGCCGAGCCAGCGCATCTCCGCGCGGGCGGCTTCGGAAAAGGCGACTGCGCGGAGGAAGCCGTGACACATGGCGGATGCGATCCGCTCGGTGACCGGCACGCCGGCGGCGCGCAGGCGGGAGGCATGATCCAGCCCCTCGGCCCGCAGCGCATCATATTCTCCGGTGAGCAGGATCGCCGGCGGTAGTCCGGCGAGATCGCCGACTTGCGCCGGCGCCGGCAACGGCGTGGCGTCGCGCGCGCTGCATTCGCGGTAGGTCGCGATCATCGCCTCGATCGCCGTTGCCGGAAGACCCGGATCGCCCGCGGCAGCCTCGAGCGCGTACACACCATAAGCAAGCAGCTGGCACACCAGGAGCGGTCCCCTGGCATCCCGCGCGGCAATCGCGAGATGGGTAGCGAGGAAGGCGCCCGCGCTGTCCCCCGCGACCGCGAGCCGCGCGGCGTCGATCCGCAGCACCTCCGCCATGCGCACCACCCAGTCGAGCACCGAGCAGCATTGGGCGAGCACCGCACGCGGCGTCGCCTCGGGCAGCCGCGCATATTGTACGCTGATCACGCTCGCGCCGCTCGCCTCCGCCAGCGCAGTCGCCAGCCCGTCATAGCTTTCGATGCTGCCGGCGGTGAAGCCGCCGCCGTGCAGATAGACGATCGCCGGCTGCACCTCGTCCCCTGCCGGCCGATAGATCCGCACCGGTGTCTCCTGCCCGCCTCCGACGGCATGAGTGTTGACGACGCGCATGCCCGCGGGGCGCGGATACGCAATGCGGTGCGCATCGCGATCGGCCTGCAACCGCGACGTTTCGAGCGGCGGCGGCGACCCCTGCCTGCGAACGATCGCGAGGTACGCGGCCAGCCCGGCGGCAAGCTCCGGCTCGTCGATCGCGCGCACATCCCCCTCCTGTCGTGACCGACGCCCGCGCCTGCTATTCGGTGCTTGGCTTATGCCTCAGGCGGTGCCATGTTGAATGGCATTTGTAAATAGCAACTGCAAGCCCAAGGGGAGCGACGGTGTTCAATGCAGAAGTGAAGCGCAAGCTCGACGCGGGCGAGACCGTGTTCGGCAGCTTCTTCAAGGTCGATTCCCCCCAGATCGCCGAACTGTTCGGCCTCGCCGGGTTCGACTTCCTCATCGTCGATGCCGAGCATGGCTGCTTCACCCATGGCCAGATCGAGAATCTGATCCGCGCCTGCGAGCGGATGGGCATGAGCACGGTGATCCGCACCCCCGACGCCGCCGAGGCGAACATCCTCCATGTCCTCGACAGCGGCGCGAGCGGGATCCAGGTGCCGTCGCTGCGCAGCGCCGCCGAGGTCCGGGACGTGATCCAGCGCGCCAAATACTGGCCGATCGGCACCCGTGGCTCCGCCCGCGCCTGCCGTGCCGCGGGCTACGGCACCTTGCCCGATTACGAAGCCCGCGCGAACGCCGGGACGCTGGTCGCGGTGCATGTCGAGAATCGCGAGATGGTCGAGGATGTCGAGGCGCTGTGCGAGATCGATGCGCTCGACGTGCTGTTCATCGGCCCGGGCGACCTCAGCGCCTCTTACGGCCATCCCGGCAACGCCAGCCACCCCGAGGTCGCCGCCGCGATCGACCGGGTGATCGAGGTCGCGCGCGGCCGCAAGCATATCGGCACGGTGGTGGCCAACGCCGCCCAGCTGGAGGCCTACGCCGCACGGGGAGTGCGCTACTTCGCCTGGCTGAACGATCTCGCGCTGATGCGCAGCGCGCTGGGCGCTGCCGCCGCGAACTTCGCCCCCTATCGCGGGGGCGCGAAGTGAAGCGCCCGTCCGGCGGCCGCGGGCGCGAGCTGGCGAGCGTCGCGCCCTTGCTAGACGAGCTCACGCAGGAAGTGCTCTACGACCGCGTCTGGGAACGCCGCCAGCTCAGCCCGCGCGATCGCAGCCTGATCACGGTCACCTGCCTCGTCGCGCTCGGTCGCGACCAGGCGCAGGGGCATATGGAACTGGGTCTCGAGAACGGCCTGACGGTCGAGGAGCTTGGCGAGGCGATCGCGCATATCGCTTTCTATGCCGGCTGGCCGGTGGCGGTGAGCGCCGCACGCAAGCTCAAGAATTTGGTGGATGCGCAGGCGCCGGCGGACTGAGTCTCCTCGGCCTATCCTCGTCCCAGAAACGGGATCTTGTTCTGCACCACCAGCGCTTCGTAGAAGTTCAGATGGTCGGGCAGGTCTGCCATGTGCGCCACGACATCGGCCGCATCCTCGGGCGTGGCGACGAGATCGTCGGGCAGGCTGCTCATGCCGCCGCCGAGCTCGGTAGCGACGATACCGGGGTGGAAGATCGACACTGCGATATTGTGCGCGCGGCAGTCGATCGCGAGCGACCGGGTCAGCCCGTCGAGCCCCCATTTGCTCGCCGTATAGGCCGGGCTGTTCGCGCGCGGCACGCGCGCCGAGATCGACCCGACGTTGATGATCCGCCCATGTCCTTGCGGCTTCATGATCCGGATTGCCGCGCGCGCGCAAAGGAAGGCCGAGGTCAGGTTGGTGTCGATCACTCTGCGCCACAGCGCGAGCTCGGCCTGGTCGGCGGGCGTGCTGTCGGCGATGCCGGCATTGTTGACCAGCACGTCGACGCGCCCGAACCGCGCCAGCGCGCAGTCGAACAGTCGCTCGACCGCGATCTCGTCGGTCACATCGGTCTCGACGCCCACCGCCTCGCTGCCCGCCGCCTCCAGCGCCTTTACGAGTACTTGCAGCCGCTCGACCCTGCGCGCAGCGAGCACGATCTTCGCCCCCTTGGCCGCAAAGGCGCGCGCGCACGCCTCGCCGATGCCCGAGCTCGCCCCGGTGATCACCACGGCCCGCCCGGCGAGGATGCTCATTGCGTCGCCTTTTCCGCCTGGTTCGAAACCAGCGCGAGCGGATCGTCTGCAACCACGGCGAGCCCGCCGCCGCGGTCAGAGCGTGTATTCTCGAACGTCCCGGCTTCCTTCTTGCGCAGGCCGTAAGAG
The DNA here is from genome assembly GCA_032334595.1 of Sphingomonas psychrotolerans. GTDB lineage: Bacteria > Pseudomonadota > Alphaproteobacteria > Sphingomonadales > Sphingomonadaceae > Sphingomonas > Sphingomonas psychrotolerans_A. The sequence continues at coordinate 218,383 of JALMLT010000004.1, forward strand.
CGTACGGGTTCTATATCCTCTCTGGCGATCGGCGCCATACGGGGCTTCCGCGCCAGCGCCGCCGCGATATAGGGCGCCAGCTCGGCCTGCTTTTTCGCCAGCCGCTCTTCTTCGCCCAGCTTCAGCCGCGGCATCGCGGTGGTCGCGAACAATTCGAGCGATTGGCAGATATGTTCATGATTCGCCGGGCCAGTCTGCTGGACGAAGATGATCTGGTCGACGCCGACATCCGCATAGGCCTTGCAATGCGCGTACACCTGCTCGGGGGTGCCGATGCCGCCATTGCCGTGATTGTCCTCGATCCCGGCCTCGGCAGCCTTGAAGCCTTCCCAGACGTTCGAATGTCCGGGCACATGCTTGCCGAACGACGCGTAGAAGCCCAGCGAATAACCGAAGTATTTAAACCCCTCGGTTCCGCGCGCAATCGCCTCCTGCTCGTCCTCGTTGACCGACAGCGCGGTGACGATCGCGAAATTGGCGTTCACCGCATGGCCGATCGGCACGCACGCCTCGGAGCGGATGATGTCGTAATATTCCTCCACCCATTTGCCCGCCTGTTCGGGCGCGGCGAAGCCGAACACCAGCGCACCCATACCGTTCCGGGCGGCGTGGAGGATCGTGTCCCGACGCGAGCAGGCGACCCACAAAGGCGGGTGCGGCGCCTGGACTGGCTTGGGAACCACGTTGCGCGTCGGCATCGAAAAATGCTCGCCGGTGAAGCCAGGATAGGGCGTCATCGCCAGCATGTTGGCGGTCTGCTCGGTGGCCTCGCGCCACATGCCCTTCTTCAGCTCGGGATCGACGCCGAAGCCTTCGAGTTCGACTGCAGTACCGCTCTCGCCGGTGCCCCATTCGACGCGGCCGTTGGAGAGCAGGTCAAGCGTTGCGATCCGTTCGGCGACTCGCGCAGGGTGGTTGATCTTCGGAGGCATCACGCAGATGCCGTGCCCCAGCCGCATTCTTTTGGTGCGCTGGCTGAGTGCCCCAAGGAACACCTCCGGCGCCGAACTATGCGAATATTCCTCGAGAAAATGATGTTCGACCAGCCAGGCATAATCATAGCCGAGCCGGTCGGCGAGCTCGAGCTCGTCGAGCGCGTTGTGGAAGATCACGCGATCCTTCTCGGCATCGAAAGGCGCGGGCGACTGGTGCTCGTAGAACAGGCCGAACTGCATGGCTTCCTCTCCCCGGCGCGTTTGCCGCGCCATGTGACAGCCACACTTATATCAGCTTAGCTGATAATGCGAAAGCACCTTCACGCGAACCGCGCCGCGCGCGCATAGCCGCCGTCGATATAGATCAAGGGGTCGACCTCCCCCGAGTGTGAAACCCCGGTCACGGCACCGATCACCACGGCGTGCGTGCCGTATTCGAGATGCCTCTCATAGGTGCAGAAAAAGCTCGCTTGGGCATCACGGAGGTACGGAGTGCCATCCGCAGCCATGTCCCATGCTCCTTCCGCGAACCGCGCCTCGCCCTTCGCCTTGCCGCTGCACGCCTGCGACACGTGAAGATGGTCGGCATGGAGGATGTTGACGCAGAAATTCGCGCCGGCAGTCAGCGGGCCGTGCAGGCTTGCGCTCTTGTTGACGCAAACGAGCAGCGACGGCGGGTCCATGCTGAGCTCGCTCACCGCGGTCGCGGTCATCGCCCAGCGCCGCTCCTCGTATCGGCAGGTGATGACCACCACGGCCTTGCCCAGCCGGCGCAACCCGGCGCGCAGTTGCTCGGCGACGTCACGCATCTTCGCTTAGTCCTTCCCGGCCGACGATGCGCAGCCCATAGCCTTCGATACCCGACAGCCGCGCCTCGCTGTCGGTGAGCAGCACCAGATCGCCGACGCCGAGATCGAGCAGGATCTGCGCGCCGACGCCGTAGTCGCGGATGCGCTGGTCGCGGGTCGGCGCCGCGCCCGCCGCGCGCCGCTCCGAGATCGCGCTTGCCGAAGGGTCGCGGATGAACACGATCACCCCCGCTCCGTCCTGCGTACCGATCCGCGCGAGCGCGCGCTGGACATATTCGCGCCGCGCCGTCGGTGGCCCCAGCATGTCCGAGACGAAGTCGAGCCGATGCATCCGCACCAGCGTAGGCGCATGCTGCTCGATCCGTCCGCGAACCAATGCGACATGCTCGACATTGTCGATCGTGCTGCGGAACACCGACAATCGGAAGCCCTCGCCATGGACGGTATCGAACGCCTCTTCGTGGACTCGCGTCACCGAACGTTCGGTGCGACGGCGATAGGCAATCAGATCGGCGATCGTGCCGATCTTGAGCCCGTGCAATTGCGCGAAGGCGACCAGATCGGGCAGCCGCGCCATCGTGCCGTCGTCGTTCATCACCTCGCAGATCACCCCGGCGGGAATCAGCCCTGCGAGACGCGACACGTCGACCGCCGCCTCGGTATGGCCGGCGCGGACGAGAACGCCGCCGTCCCGCGCGATCAGCGGAAAGACATGACCCGGCGAGACGATGTCGTCGCATCCCTTGGACGGGTCGATCGCCACTGCCACGGTATGCGCGCGATCATAGGCGGAAATGCCCGTCGTCACGCCCTCGCGTGCCTCGATCGAGACAGTGAAGGCAGTGCCGTGGCCGCTGTTGTTTTCGTGAACCATCGGCGGCAGCCGCAACGCGCGGGCACGCTCTTCCGACATCGCCAGGCAGATCAGCCCGCGGGCGTGCCGTGCCATGAAGTTGATCTGCGCGGGCGTCGCGAACTGCGCCGGGATGATGACGTCGCCTTCGTTCTCGCGCGCCTCGGCATCGACGAGGATATAGGGCCGGCCGTTGCGCGCCTCCTCGATGATCTCCTCGATCGAGGAGATAGCGTGGTGGAGGCTGTCAGCGCCTCCTGCTGCGGCGTGCTCAATAGGCATTGGCATCCTGCAGCGCTTCGCGGGCGTGGCGCCAGCTGTCCGCTCCGGCAGGCAGACCGACATAGATCGTCGCGTGGAGCAGGATCTCGCGAATCTCGTCCTTGGTCACGCCATTGGCGAGCGCGCCGTTGATATGGTTGCGCAGCTGGTCCGGACGGGACTGGCCGGCGAGGATGGCGATGGTCAGCATCGAGCGCGTCTTGCGGTTCAGCCCGGGCCGGCTCCAGACGTCGCCGAAGCACAGCCGGGTGACGAGATCCTGCAGAGGCTCGTTGAAATCGTCGCTATTGTCGAGGCTGCGCACGCCCGGCTCGCCGAACATCTCGAAGCGCATCGCGCGGCCGCGCTCGTAACTCTCGTCCTTCTTCATCGGCTTCCTTCCAGAAAGGGGCGCACCGCCGCGGCAGCGCGGGCAAGTTCGTCGCGCACCGGTGCCGAGACCCCGACCGCGCGCAGAAATCCGTGGATCATGCCGGGGGCATGCTGGAGCGACACCGCAACCCCCGCGGCGCGCATCCATTCTGCAAGCGCGACGGCCTCGCCACACAGGGGGTCGTACTCGGCCGCGACGATGTGCGTAGGGGGCAGCCCCGGCAGGTCGGTCCGATCGAGCGGCGCCGAATGCCCTCCGGCGCCGCGGAACAGGGCAATGTACGATCGCACGCGATCGCCGGTGAGCAACGGATCGCGGCTGGCGGCATAGTCCGGCCGCGCCGGATCCATCGCAAAGGTGCCGTAGAACAGCAGCAGGCAGCAAACCGCCTCGCGCGCCTGTGCCGCGGTTGCGAGCGCGAACAGGGCCCCCGCGCTGTCCCCCGCCACTGCCACGCGGTACGGATCGACGCCGAGCGTCGCGGCCTGTCGACCAAGCCAGCTGAGCGCGCGATCGCAATCGTCCTGCGCCGCGGGATAGTCCACGTCGGGCAGCCGACGGTAGTGGACGCTCACCACCACTGCGCCACTCGCCTCGGCCAGCGCGGCGCAGGCGATGTCGAAGCTTTCGACGCTGCCCATCGAAAAGCCGCCGCCATGAAAATAGCAGATCGCGGGGCGCGCGCCGTCCCCGCCCGGATCGAACACGCGTACCGCGATCTCACGGCCGGGCGCCGCAATGAAGCTGTCGTAGCGATCGACCGCCGGCGCAAAGTCCTGCGCGAACCGCCCCGCGCTCAAATCCCCCAGCAGCCGCATCGTCTCAAGGTCGCCCGCCGGCGGCTGGGCGCGGAACAGCTCGACATAGTGCGCGATGCCATCGGCGAGCGCGGGCGGGTTCATCCCACCGCCTCGTAGCGGACCTCGAGCGGGATCTCGGCGAGTTCGGCCAGCCGCGGCGCGACCTCGCGCGCGACCAAGGTCAGATTATCCACAGTATCCTTGTGATCGAGCTCGCCCGCCTGCCCCATCATCAGCAGATTTCCGAAACCGCCGGTCTCGGCATGGAACTGGACGAGCTGCGCATGGACTTCATCGGGCGTGCCGACGAAGAACAGCCCCGCATCCATATATTGCTCGATCGACCCGTCGACGGGCAGCGGCCGGCCGTTGCGCATCCGCGGCCGCATCGCCGCCGGCCCGGCCTGAAGCATGCGGACATTGGCCTCGACCGGATTGAACCCCCAGGGATTGCGGAACTGCGGATCGAGCCGCGCGGCGGTGGTGAAATAGCTCTTCATCGCCTCGGCGCGGCGAAACGCCGTCGCGGTGTCGCCGGCGCAGGCGACCAAAGCGAGATAGGCGAGCTTGTCCTGCCCCGCCGCACGGCCATGCGCCTCGGCATAGGCCTCGCGATACCCGGCGAACACCGACCGCGCGACCGCGCCCGACAGGAAGGTCGCGCAGGTATAGCCCCGCCGGCCATATTCGCGGGCGCTCGATGCGCTCGAGGCGGTTCCCCACATCGGCGGACCCGGCTGCTGGATCGGGCGGGGCCAGAGGCTGGCGGTGCGGTAATGGAAATGCTCGCCTTCCCACGAGAAGTTCTCGCCCTCGTTGCCCAGTGCCTCGACGATCAGGTCGTGCGCCTCCCAGAAGCGATCCATGAATCCGGTCGGCTGGCGGTTCGACATGAACAATTCGTACGCCGCACCCTTGACCAGCCCGACGTCGAGCCGCCCGCCCGACAGGCAGTCGACCATGGCGATCTCCTCGGCCACGCGCAGCGGGCTCGAGCGGTTGGCGAGCGGAATCCCGAGCGCCAGCAGCCGCGCCTTGCTGGTCTGCCGCGCCAAGATCGCGAGCGTCGTCATGCACGAAGTCGACATACAGGTCGCCGCGGCATGATGCTCGTTGACCATGATGTTGAGGCCCAGCTCATCGGCAAGCAGATATTCGTCGAGATAGCGGTGGAGCAGCGTTCCCGCCTCGACAGGATCGCAATGATGCTGTGGCAGAGTCACGCGCATCGGCCCCGGCACCTCGAAGGCGGGGTGATAGGCCTGCTCGCTGAATTGCCAGATCTTCATCGAAACTCTCCGGAATGCGTCAGCGGGCGGCGAAGGCGGCGATACGCGCCGCGAACTTGCCGGGCTGGTCGGCATGGATGCGGTGCCCTGCCCCGGCGACGGTCTCGACGTCGGCCTGGGGCAGCGCAGCGTGCCAGGCGTCGCGATAGGGCGCTCCGACCAGCGCGTCTTCCGCCCCCCAAAGCACCAGCGAAGGCGAGGTGAGCCGGTGCAGTCGGTCGGCCAGCTTGGGGTTCGCCATATAGGGCGTCCAGCCATAGAGGCTGGCTGCCTCGTCGTTTCGCATCAGCCGGCGAATCTGCGGCTCCGGCAGTCTGGTCAGTACGCCCATGTCGCTCCCTGGCCCCGGCGCGCCGAGCTGCATCCGCCTGCCGAGCTCCTGTCGCGAGAGCATGAAGATGTCGGCGACATGCTGCTCGCGGCGATCCGCGGTCGGCAGTCCGAGCGGCGACGCCAGCACGAGCTGCGCCGCGCGCGCCGGCTCCTTGGTGAAGGTCTCCGCCGCCACCCAGGCACCGAACGACACGCCCACCACGCTCGGGCTCGCCAGCCCCAGCGCGTCCATCACGTCGAGCGTGAAATAGCCGAGATCGTCGACGCGGTTGAGCCGCGCCGGCCGCGCCGAATTGCCGAAGCCCGGATGCGTCGGCGCGTACACCGAGAAATCCTCCGCCAGCGCCTCGAGCAAAGCCGCCGCGCCTTCCACTCCGTCGAGTCCATGGAGGAACAGCAACGGCGCACCGCTCCCCGCCGTGAACAGTTCGACCTGCGTGCCCAGCACGTCGAGCATGGACAGCGTCCCGAAGCGCAAATCTTCCAGGCCTTCGCTGTCCATCGCTCTCCACTCGCTCGTTTCACTGAACAGTGTTTCGCACCGACTGATAGGTCCAATTCTTTGTTCTTGAGCGAATGATACCCTGTGAGTATTGATCGCGGATGGAACTGCGCCATCTCCGCTATTTCCGTGCGATCGGCCGCGAGGAGCATTTCGGCCGCGCGGCGATTGCGTTGCGCGTCGCCCAGCCCGCACTGACCCGCCAGATCCGCGACCTCGAGGCCGAGCTCGGCGTCGAGCTCTTCGAGCGCCTGCCGCGCGGCGTGCGGCTATCGGCCGCCGGCCGCGCGTTTCTGGACGATGTCGAGGAAATCCTCTCCCAGGTAGATCGCGCCGCCGATCGCGCACGGCGGATGGGCAGCGGCCATCTCGGCACGATCCGCGTCGGATTGAGCGAGATCGCCGCCGCCTACGACTTCATTTCGCGCGGGCTGCTCCATTTTCGCGAGCACGAGCCGGGTGTTGCCCTCGACCTCCGCTCGATGGGATCGGTGCTCCAGATCGCCGCGCTCAAGGAAGGCGCGCTCGACGTCGGCATCGTCTACGATGCGCATATCGACGATCGCGACGCCGAGGGGCTCGAACGCGCGCCGCTCGGCTTCGGCGAGACGATGCTTGCAGTACACGAGAACCATCCGCTCGCCGCCCGCGAATCGGTGACGATGGCGGAGCTCGCGGAGCAGCCTGTGCTCGGTCCCGCCCGCGCCACCGCCCGGGGCTATTATGACCGGCTGATGTCGGCCTGCATCGAAAGCGGCAACGCGCCGCACTTCGTCCAGGAGTGCACGACCCACTCCATTCTGTTCAGCCTGGTTTCGGTGGGCATGGGCGTCGGGCTGGTGACAACCGCGGGATCGCGCGCGCCGGTGCCCAATGTACGGCTGGTGCCGATCGCCGACCTCGGGCTGCGTTTCGAAGTGCTGCTGGTATGGCGTGCGCTCGATCGGTCGGCCGCGCTGCGGCGCTTCGTCGAGATGATGGTCGATCACGCCAGCGTCCTCCCCGGGGGAGGACATGCGCGCGCCGGTTAGCTGCTAGTCGTGGCCGGCGAAAGGAACCTGCCATGACCGATCCCCGCCCGCTCAAGGGCCTGTATCACTTCGCCTATCCCTGCCGCGATGCAGAAGAGACGCGCCATTTCTATGAAGACATTCTCGGTCTTCCGCTGGTCAATTGCATGCTTTCCGAGCGTGTCCCCAGCACCGGCGAGGAAACGCCCTATGTCCATTTCTTCTTCGAGCTGGGCGACGGATCGTACATCGCCTTTTTCGATCTCGGCGGTGACGAGGTGCCGGCGCCCTCGCCCAATACGCCCGAATGGGTGCAGCACTTCGCGATCGAGACGGATTCCGTGGCGAGCGTCGACGCGATGCGGCAGCGGCTGGCCGAGCATGGCGTGAAGACGACGCCGCTGGTCGATCACGGCTTCGTGCGCTCGATCTATTTTTTCGATCCGAACGGCCTGCGGCTCGAGATCGCGGCACGTACAGAGGCGCAGGGCTTTCTCGAAGCGGCTGCCAGCGAGGCGCATGCCACGCTTGCTGCCTGGAATACGCGAAAGCACGGCTGAGATCCTGCCGGTTCCCGTTCGTCATCAACGAATTGCGTCATGGACAGCGCGACGCGCCCTTGGCAGGAAAGCAGGTCTTATTGGCGAGGGCGAGGCCGGATGGCGGACAAGGAACAATCGCGGCGCAGGGTACAGTCGATCGAGGTCGGCTTCCGCGTGCTGCGCGTGCTGCGCATGGCCGAAGGGCCCCTGCCGCTGCGTGAGATCGCCGCGCGCGCCGGCATGCCGCCGAGCAAGGTTCATCTTTATCTAGTCAGCTTCGTGCGCGAGGACATGGCGTATCAGGATCCGCAAAACGGCCATTACGGCCTGGGTTCGTTCGCGATTCAGCTTGGCCTGGCCGCGATACGCCAGCTCGACGTCGTCGGGCTCGCCGCCGACGCGCTGACCGACCTGCGGGACCGCACCGATTGTGCGATCTACCTGTCGCTCTGGGGCGATCGCGGGCCGTGCATCGTCGCCAAGGCCGATGGCCGCATGCAGGGCTCGTTTTCGGTGCGGCTGGGTTACATTTTGCCGCTGACCACCACTGCGACCGGACTCGTCTTCCTCGCGCATTTGCCGCCCTACGATACCGAGCGGGCGCTGGGGGCGCAGCACGCCTATGACGGCGGCGACGTCTCCCGCGCCCCGTCTGCAGAGGAGCTCGCCGCCAGCCTCGAGAAGGTCCGCACGCTCGGCTATGCCTCGACGGTCGGCATGCTCAACCGCAACTTCGCCGGCATCGCCGCGCCGATCCTCGATTATAGCGGCCGGATCGCCGCGACGCTGACCCTGCTCGGACACAGCGAGTTCCTCGCCAAGACGCGCCACAAGGAGTTCGTCAGGTTGCTGCTCGACGCGACCGAGACGGTGTCGCAGCGCATGGGCGCAGCGCCGGGCCAGGGCAAGGCCGGCGCCGGCTAGCGCGCAGCGAGGAAATGCGTGGCGGCGCGGCGAACCGGCGGCGCGCGTGCTTGACCTGGCTGACCAGTACGGCCGCAGGTGCGATAACCGGCGCACCTGCCGTCCCCCGTCGATGTCTGCTCTCCGGGAGCGACGAAGCGGACGGCGGCTGGCGCCCCGAAAGCCGACCTTCACCGCCGGTTTGTAGGGACCTACTTGCGGACATACGGCCTGCCTGTCAGCGTCTTTCCATGGAAGTTATCTTCTCCATCAAACACCCTGCTCTTGCGCTGGAGACAGGCGGCGACGGCGCGCGCCTTTACGAGCATCGTAAGAGGCGGGTGAAGGAAAAGTCGCTGCCGGAGAAGGGCGTCGGCCATGGCGGCTGAGATCGATTGGGACGAGATAGGTACGCTGCGCTGCTCGTTCGGCGAAGATTATGGCTACGAGATTGGAACGGGCCCTCTTTGGACTCTCGTAATTACCGCCCGACAGGGACACGAACCTGCACTTGAGTCCTTGTCGATCAAGATGACGGGCGGCGCGCACTACGGGCCGGATGAAATCGAAGCCCTTGGGCACCGCCCCGACCGCAAGGGTCGCCCATAGCCCCAACGGCAGCTATCGGCGTTCTGGAGCCAAAAGCAGAACGGCAGCTAACCACCCGATCTCGGACGTTCCGGACCACGCCGTTGCCAAAACCAGCCTGTCTGCTTTTGGCCCGGAAATCTGCGAGTCGGCTAACGCCCGCTAGCGAAGATTGGTTCGGATAGGGCCCCGCCCGAATATCGAAGGTTACCGGTTGAGCGTCTGCGACCGGCATCATTGCCGGGAGGACAACTTCCAACGCTGTTATTGCATCATTTTTATCTTCGAAGATCCCGGAAGGTGAATGGTTGATCCAATGCTCCCAAGCCTCGACGCTTTCGGGCACTATTGTTTCGATGACATATTGATACCTGCCACCCGGTCTTTCGCATATCCTGCCGCGACGCTCGCGGACGGCGACAAGAACAGGGCTATCGCGGTCACGTCCATGTTGCGGGGCCACCATGCGCAACGGCCGCTTCCCACCTGATTTCCGTTCGTAGCTTCGTGAAGCTGCGCCCTAAAGACGCTGCACGCCCGCGCGCCGATATTCCTCGGTGAACTCGGCATCGCCCTCGGTGGCAGCCACCGCACTCAGTGAATCGAGCAAGCGCGACAACAGCGCGCGCAATTGCGACTGCTCGGCTTCGTCGAGCGGCGCGAGCAGCTCTGCCTCCAGCGCGCGCGAGTCGGTCTGCAGCTGCGCGAGCACGCGCTCACCCGCCGGGGTCAGGCTCACCTCGAGCAGCCGCTTGTTGGTATCGCTCGTCCGCCTCGCGATGAGCGCCTTGGCCTCGAGCAAGGCGATCTGCTTGATCATGGTCTGCGGCTTGACGTCGTAGAGCCGTGCCAGCTCGGCCGACGACAGGCTCGGTCGCGTCGAAAGCGTCGTCAGGATGCGGAACTGCACTGCGGTCACGCCAAGCGGACCCAGCACCGATTCGAGCCGGACATAGGCCTTGTACTGCACTTGCTTCACGAGGTGCAAAATCGATTGCGTCCCTCGGTCGGTTGCGGGCTGCCCGGATGGTTCCATCCACGCTTGATGTCCGATCCCCCCGAGGCTGTCCAGCCGCAGCAATTCGCAGCATGGCTGACATAAAAGACTTGCCATTCGTTTGCTTATGGCGAACGCTATCCGGCAAGAACGAGTGATTCCACACGGTGGAATGCGAGGGGAGAATGCGGAAATGGCCACGGCGTCCGACACGACCGATGTCGAAAGCTTCCTCAATGGCCTGAAGTTCGGCCGCTTCCACCTGGCGATCCTGCTGCTGTGCACGGCATTGACGGCGATCGACGGGTACGAGCTCTATGTCGTCGGCTGGGTCCTGCCTGAACTCGCAAAGGATTTCGGGGTGCCGCGCACCGCCATCACCGCGGCCATGGTCGCGCAGCAGGTCGGCATGCTGCTGGGCGGCTTCGTCATCCCCCCGCTCGCCGACCGCCTCGGCCGGCCGAGGCTGCTGCTGTTCTGCTATACCGGCATGATGCTCAGCGCGCTCGCGATCATCATGACCGACGCGCTGCTGCCCTTCACCATCTGCCGCTTCTTCGCCGGGTTCTGCGGGACCGCGATGATCCCGATCCTCGTCACGCTCACCTCGGAGACGGCGCCGCGGCGGCTGCGGTCGACGATGAGCACGATCACGGTGAGCGGCACGATGATCGGTGCGCTGCTAGGGGCGTTCATGCAGGGCTTCATCCTCGAGCCGTTCGGCTGGCGCGGCGCCTTCTGGATCGCCGTGGCGCTGCCCGCGATGCTGCTGCCGCTGATCTATTTCTTCCTGCCCGAATCGCTGCGCGCGATGGTCGCGCGCAATCCCGCAGATTCAGCGATCCCCGCCTTGCTCAGGCGAATGCAGCCGCGTGGCGCGACGCAGGTCACGCTCTCGGCACCGCCCAAGGCCGAACGCACCGCAACCGCGACGATGCTCGCCGACGTGTTCGGCCCCGGTCAGCGGCTCAAGACCTTCCTGATGTGGGGAATCGCCACCTCGAGCTTCGTCTTCATCACTGCGGGCGTGTGGAAGACCACGATCTTCAAGGAAGTGGTGGGACTGCCGTGGAAGCAGGTCGCGCTGATCAACGGCACGAACACCGTCGCCGGGTTCATCGGGATGCTCAGCATCGGCTTCTTCATCGACCGGTTCGGGTTCAAGCGCGTGATGAGCGGCACTTTTCTGCTCGCCGCACTGGGTTCGCTGCTGATCGGGCTCACTGCCCCCACCCCCGCGATGTACGTCGCGGTGATCGCAATGGCGATGTGCCAGCATGGCGGCCAGGCGAGCATTCCCGCGCTCGCCGCCGCGCTCTATCCACCGCGTAGCCGGGCCACCGGTATCGGCTGGACCTATGGCGTCGCGCGCGTCGCCTCGGTCGGCGCGCCGTTCTTCGGCGACTTCGTGCTCAAGGGCGGTTTCGGGCCGGTCGGCATCTTCGCGATGCTAGGCGTGCCGCTGGCTTGCGGCGGCATCCTCACCTTCTGGCTGATGAGCCTCAAAGGCGCGCCGCAGGTGGTCCGCGCCGGACATGGCCATGGCTGAGGCGCTTTCGCCGCCCGCGGTCGATGCGCATGCCCATGTCTTCACCCGCACGATGCGCTTCGCTGCCGATGCGCATTCGCGGCCCGATTACGCCTATCCGGTCGAGGCATGGCTCGCCGATCTCGACGAAGCGGGCATCGCGCGCGGGGTGATCGCCGCGGCGAGCCTGTTTGACGATGGCAATGCCTATACCCTCGCCGCGCTCGCCGCCTCGCCGCGGCTGCGCGCCACGGTGCTCGCGCCGCCCGAAACCGGTCTGTCCGTGCTGCGCGACATGGCCAGGCGGGGCGTCACGGGCGTGCGGCTCACCTGGCGGCGGCTGGCAGCCTTGCCCGATCTCGGCGCCGAGCCGTGGCGCGGCTTCCTGCGTCGGGTCGCTGATTGCGGCATGCATGTCGAGCTGCTCGCCGGCAGCACGCAATTGCCGGTCGTGCTGCCGGAGTTCGCCGAGGCAGGCGTGCCGTCGGTCGTCGATCATTTCGGCGTGCCGTCGCGCGATCCCGCTGAACGGGAGGCCGGCACCCAGGCCTTGCTTCGCGCAGTCGCCACTGGCCGGGCGTGGGTGAAGCTCTCGGCCGGGTTCCGCATGCCGTTCGGAATCGCCGCCGAGGTCACCGCGCGGCTGCTCGCCGAAGCCGGTCCCGAACGGCTGCTATGGGGCAGCGACGCGCCCTTCGTGAATCACGAAGCCGTCCGCTACGCGGACACGCTCGACCTCTACCGCCGGCTCGTTCCCGACGCGACGACCCGCGCCGCGATCGACCGCACCGCGCTCGCACTCTACTTCAACGAGGGAAATGCATGAACCGCAGGGAGCGCGCCATCGCCACCGCCGAGCTTGAAATGGGGCTCGCCGACTTCTGGCACGACGTCGACACGAATTGGGGGCGTAATGCCGGCAGCTATTACGCGCCCGAAGGTGTCTACGCCTCGGGCAAGCTGCTGCTCGAGGGGCGCGAGGCGATCCAGGGCTTCTATGACTGGCGCGAGGCGCGCGGGGAGCGCGTCGCGGTGCACGCGTTCAGCAACTTTCGCGCCGAGTTCGACGGCGCGGGCGGCGCCACGGCACACTGGTACATGCTGCTCTGGGGCGCCGACGGCCCTGCCCCGCACGCCAGCGAGCCGCCCACCCGGATCAGCCGCGCCACCGAGACTTTCCGCTGGGACGAAGCCGAGCAACGCTGGCTGTGCACCCGCCGCGAACTGGTCAATCTGTTCAAGGGTGGCGCCCAGCTCAATTTCAGCTGAACGGAAAAGGGCGCCCGTCGCCGGACGCCCTTCCCTCTTTCGCCTTCCCCAAGGCTCAGAAGCGGAAGCGCGCGCCGATCGTGAAGTTGCGCCCGACTTTGTCGTAATATTGCCCATTGGTCGGGAAATTGAGGATCGTGTAAGGTGTCGGCGGCGGATCCTTGTCGAGCAGGTTGTTGACTGCCCAGAAGAATTCGTAACGCCTGTCACTCCCGGCGAAGATCTTCCCGAAAAGGTTGAAATACGCGACCGCGGGCACGTGATTGTCGTTGATCGTGTTGGTCGGCAGCGTGTTGTAGGTCACGTCCTGCACGCCCTTGCTGATGAAGATCGTCTGCAGACTGAGTTCCCACCCGCTGGTTGCGATCGTCTGCGACAAATTGCCGCGGAAGGTCGGGATCGAGCCGAGGTTGGTCCAGCCATTCTCGCCGGCGCGATCGACCGGTGCCGCCCCCGTGCCCGAATCGACAAAGGCGTGGAGGATGTAGGTCCCGCTCGCGGCGATGCTGTAGCGCCCGCCGTCGCCGAGGAACCCCGCCGAGGTGGCGTAGCTCAGGGTCATGTCCACCCCCTCCTGCTCGAAGGCGCCGACGTTGAGCGAGCCCGCGGTCAGTCCGGTGTGGATGCGGTCGTTGGGATCGGCGGTCGCGGCATCGGGGCCATAGCTGAACAAGCCGCAGAAATAGCTGTCGCCCGAGCTGCACAGGCTGGCAATGTTTGCGGTCGACAGGTTGGTGATCGCGTCCTTGATCCTGATCTTGTAGTAATCCGCCGAGAAGCCCAGCCCGCGCAGCGCGCCGGTGCCGCGATAGGCGAGGCCTGCGGTCAGGGTCTCGGCATATTCGGGGCCCACGTCGGGATTGCCCATGCTGGTATTCTGCGGGATGTTTGCGGTCTTGTTGACACCGTCCACCCGCAACGTAACCGCGTTGCGGACATTGCTCCCCGGGCTGTAGAGTTCGTTGATCGCGGGCGCGCGAATGTCGTGCGAACGCGCGACCCGGATGTTGAGACCCTCGACCGGCTCCCAGGTCCCGCCGATCTTCCAGGCGTTCTGCCCGCCGACGGTGCTGTAGTCGGCGTAGCGGAACGCGCCGTTGAGGCTGAGGCTGTGCAGCGCCGCGATCTCCCTGGCCAGCGGCACGGTGACTTCGACATAGGCTTCCTTGACGTTGAAATCGCCACCATAAGGCACTGCGTTGCCCGCCGTGAGGAAGCCGTTCGCCGAGCCGATCGGGTCGGCGGTGAGTTTTTCGGTCTCGCGACGATATTCGCCGCCGACCGCAACGGAGACAGGTCCCGCCCAGGTTGAAATAGGCTCGCCGACGAGATTCGCGGCAGCGGTGAGCTGGTCGTACTTCACCTTCGAGCGGCCTTCGCCGAGCACATAATCGCGCGCTGCGGCACTGAAATTGCCTTCGCCGAACAGGTTGAGCGGCTGGCAGCCTGCCGCCGCCGGATTGCCCTGGAGGACGGCGCGGCAGACGATGGCGCCACTCACCGGATCACGCACCGCGTCGATCGCGAAGGCGAGGTTGGCGGTGATCGGATTGTCGTGCGTGATCGCCGAATAATTGTTCACGCCGTACGAGACGTGCGCATCCCACTTCCACGATCCCCCGAGCTTGCCCTCCAGCCCGACGGTGCCGTGCGGAGTCTCGTTGACGATGTCGTAGTAGTTCTTGCCCATGTCGTAGGCGATGCGGCTGAGATTGAACGACGCGGCGGTTGCCGGCAGCAGCGCGCGCACCGCTGCCGGGATGAACGCGTTGTCGCGCGCGATCGTCTGGCCGGCGAGGCGGATCGCGATCCCGTCGAGAAAGCCGCGCGAGCGCGAGAAGCCACCCTCGACATAGCCGGTGAGCGAATCCGAGAAATCGTAATAGAGGCTTCCATACGCGGTGAACCGTCGGACATCGGGCACCTGCGCGACGCCCTTGATGATCGACTCGCCCTCGCCGCCGATCATCACCTGCCCCCCGACGATGCTGCCGCGCTGAAATGGCCGGATCGAGCCGTCAGGGTTGAAGGTCATGTTGGTGAGCCCGGGGATGGTGCTCGTGATCACTCCGCCGGCGCCAAGGCTGTTGTGAACGTTGGGCGAAAGGATGAAGGCTGGTTGGCCGAAGCCGGGCGTGCCGGCCACGGTGCGCTGGGCGTTGCTCACGATCATCCACTCCTCGCGCCCCCAGTCGCGGGTGTAGATGTCGTCCATGCCGTCATTGTTCGAATAGTCGGCGCTGATCACCACGTGACCGCGATCGTCGTCGAACCCCGTGCCGGCGATGAAGCCGATGCGCTGGGTGGCATAGTCGCCGAGTTGGGAGATACCTGCCTGGGCGGTGACCTCGAGACCCTCGTAGCGCTTCTTCATGATGATGTTGACCACGCCTGAAACGGCGTCCGACCCATAGAGCGCTGAGGCGCCGCCAGTGACGACGTCGACCCGCTCGATCATGATGGTCGGGAACAGGTTGAGGTCAGTCGTCGTCGGAACCCCCAGATTGCTCGCAGGGGCGAAGGGGACGACACGCGACTGATTGACCAACACGAGCGTGCGCTGCCCGCCGAGCGCGCGCAGATCGGCGGTCGCCTGCGCGGGGCTCGAGGTGTTGGTGGCATTGGCACCGGGCGAGCGCGTCGCCTTGAAGGCCGGATTCTGGTTGAGCACTTCCATCACCGTGGTGACGGCCTGCTTCTCGATCGTCTCGGCACCGATCACCTGCGTGGGGGTGGGTGCCTGCAACCCGTTCGACGCCGTGCGCGAGGCAGTGACGACGATCTCGTCGCCGGTGACCGGCTCCTGCACCGCCGGCGGATCCTCGACCAGGGCTTCCTGCGCGCTTGCCTGGCCACTCGAAAAGACGGTGCTCGTGAGCGCGGTCGTGACCAGCGCGCGACGCAGCCAGCGGCGATTATCGGATCGTGCCATGTCGTCCTCCCCTCCTCATGGGGGCGACGTTGACGCCGCTCTCCCGGTCATTGCCCGCACGCGTACGGCGGCCGCCTCCGCCGGACCGGAGACGTCGCCCTGTGTCGCGACGGCGCCGTCATTACGGATGAACGAATGTCACTTGCTTATGGCAAATCAGCTTGGCTGACAATCGAAAAATCCGCTAATTACGGACAACGTTCACCATGAACGAAATCACTGCTCTTGCGCCTCTGCGAGCACACTCGTGTCGATCAGCGACGCTAGTACGGCGCGGCTCCTTGGGGCGCGGCCTTGCTGTTCGGCAAGCCAACGCTCTTCCTCGACAAGCACGTCCAGAAGGTCGGCCGGGAGCGCCGCGGGAAACCGAAAGCTCGGCCAGGCACGGGCGACGACTTGCGGCGTGAAGCCCGCTTCCCGCGCGGCAAGCGCCTGCGCCTCGCGTGGGTTGCGGCGGATCGTCGCCGATGCATGGATGATCTCGCGCACGAAGCGCACGATCGCGTGGCGCCGCGCCGGGGTGGCGAGCGCAGCAGCAGTCGTGTTGAGACTGAACAATTCGCGATAGACGCCGTCTCCGGTGAACTCGACGCGATCGTCGCCGAGCGCGCGCGCGGCTGCGTCGGCATGCGGTTCCCAGATCGCCACGGCGTCGACCTCGCCGTGCACCAGCGCGCCCGCCATATCCTCCACCGGCGACACCCGAACGGCAAAGATATCGTCAAAGCCCAGCCCCGCCTGTTCGAGCATCCGCGCCAAAAAATAGCCGGCAGAGGTTGTGGCAAGAGTAGCGACGCGCTTGCCCTTCAGGTCGGCGAGCGCGCGAATGCCTGCCGATCGCCGCGCCACGATGCGATACTGTCCCTCGGTCAGGGTCAGGAGGATGCGGATGTCCGGATGCTCGACCGAATAGCGCAGCACCTGTGTCTCGGCATGCGTCGCGAGATCGGCCCTGCCTCGCGCGGCGCCGACCAGATTGGCGATCCCGCCATTGGTCACCATCACCCGGCGCGCTCGATGCTGGCGCGCGGCGACGAGAACCGGCGCGATTTCGAGCGTCGCGGTGCTGCCATAGACTGTGAGCCGCGCCACGGGGCGCGCACAGCCTGCGACGAGCAGCGCGGCCGCCGCGATCGCGAGTCCCCGACCCACCACGTTCAGAGCGTGTCGCGCACTAGCGCCGCGCCCTCGACCATCGCGCGCATTTTGCCCCAGGCGGTCTCACGCGGGAGATATTTGAGCCCGCAATCTGGCGCGACGATGATTTTCTCCACCGGCACCGTCTCCATCGCCCGGCGGATGCGCTCGGCAACCTTGTCGGGGGTCTCTACCGCGGGATCGTTCAAATCGAGCACGCCAACCATGACACGCTTGTCCTTCAGTGCGCGCAGTTCCTCGGGGTCGAGATGCGGCTGCGCGGTCTCGACCGAGACCTGGTCGACGCGCGTGCCGGCGAGCTCGCCGAGATAGTCATAGCCCTTCGGTCGATCGCCATGGATGATCGCAGCGTAGCCGAAGCAGATGTGCAGCGCGGTGATCCCGGTCACGCCCTGCAGCGCACGCTCGATTGCCTGCGGCCCGTATGCCCGTGCTTTCTCGGGCCGCGCCTGGAGATAGGGCTCGTCGATCTGGACGATGTCGGCGCCCGCCGCGAACAAGTCGCTGATCTCGGCATTGACAGCCGCGGCATAATCGAGCGCCATTTCCTCTTCGCTCGCATAAAAGTCGTTTTGCGCCTGCTGGGCCATGGTGAAGGGACCGGGGACGGTGATCTTGATCCGCCGACCGGTATGGCGGCGCAGGAACTCGACGTCGCGCACCTGCACGGCATGTTTGCGGCGGATCCGTCCGACGACTCGCGGCACCGGATTGGGGTGCCCGCTGCGGTCAAGGGCGGTGCCGGGTGTGTCGAGATCGACTCCCTCCAGCGCGGTCGCGAAGCGGTTCGAATAGCTCTCGCGGCGCATCTCGCCGTCAGTTATGATATCGAGGCCGGCGCGCTCCTGCAGGTGGATCGCCATCAGAGTCGCATCGTCTTGCGCCTCCTCGAGGAATTCGGGCGCGGGTCGCCAAAGCTCGCGCGCCCGGACCCTCGGCGGGAAGCGGCCGGCAAGCCGGGCGCGATCGATCAGCCATTCGGGCATTGCGTAGGAGCCCACCAAGGTGGTGGGCAGCAGCTTATCCATGATCCTCTCCCTTTGGCGCACGACCTTGCCAAGTGTGCAGGGGAGATGTCTCATGTCGAATCCTATTCCGCAATGTAGAATGCATCGCCTGCAGCAGCAGGACGCGCAGCGATGCCTGCAGCGTGTCTCAAGCGCGTGCGCAGATCGGTACGCCACGGCTTCCGTCCCGCTACGTCAGAGAAGCGGCAGCGCTTCGACCAATTTGACGTAGACGACACGTCAGCACGGGGTATCCGGATCGGCGACGGCTTCTCACGCGAACGGGCGGCACCAAGCTCGCGAGCGGGGGCTGAGGCTCGATTGCCTGGACAAACAGATTTCGCGATTGGGAAGCCCGTTCGATAGCTTTTGATTATCGGACGACGCCGGATAAAGAATTGGACGTTCGTCAATGACGAACACAGTCTGCCCATCACAAAAACGATCGTCGCGATTGGAGGGGACATGTCTGAGGACGGGCTGCGGGTGGCTTCCACCCCGCGAAATTGGCGGCCCATGGGCGCTGCTGTACTCTCGCTCCGTACCCGTGTCGTGGTCAAGCCGTTCCATGCGACGACGCTGTTCGCCGTTCTCGCCGGTATGCCGATGCTGCTGGTGCCGGGCCATGCCTCGGCACAGGCCGCCCCCGGCGTCGCTGCCGAGGCGCCGGCGGAAACCGCCGAGACACCTCAAGAGGAACCCGCCGGCGAGGACGCTAGCGATTCTGAACCGCCCATTGTGGTAACGGGCACGCGGATCAGCGGCTTCACCGCGCCGACTCCGGTCACCACGCTCGGCGCGGAGGAGCTCGAGACGAAGGCAGTCAGCACTGTCTCCGAACTTCTCGATGATGTCCCCCAGTTGCGCATCAACCAGAATATCGGGAAATCCAGCGAGCCGGTCGGCGGCTCGAACGCCGATCTGCGCGGCCTCGGCACCCAACGCACACTGGTGCTGCTAGACGGTCGCCGCGTCGCTCCCACCGATCCGGCGGGCACGATCGATACCAACATCGTGCCGACCGCATTGATCAGCAATATCGAGATCGTCACCGGCGGTGCTTCAGCGGCCTATGGCTCGGACGCGGTCGCTGGCGTTGTCAATTTCGTGCTCGACAAGAAGTTTGTGGGGTTCAAGCTCGACGCCTCCTATGGCCAGACCAAATATGACGACCATCACCGGCCGTCCGTCAGTGCTGCCTGGGGGACCAGCCTGTTCGACGACCGGCTGCACGTCACCGTCGCGGGCGATTATCTGCGTAACGACGGCCAGACCTCGCAGGCAAGCCGACCGTGGGGCAACGACCAGACTGCATTGCTCACCAACCCGGCCTACACGCCGACAAACGGCCAGCCGCGCTTGCTGATCGCGGACAATTCGCGATTCACCCAGATGACCGCGGGCGGCGTGCTGGTCGGCGGCACCGCCGCGCAACGCGCGACCGCCTCGGCGCTGGCGCAGCGTCTCGGCTTCGCCGCCGGCACCGGCGTCCAGTTCGACGCGCGCGGCAATCCGATACCTTTCACCTACGGCACCAACATCGGCGGCACCTTTATGACCGGCGGCGACGGCGCCAGCGTCGAGGACGACGGCAACATCATGCCCGAGATCGAGCGCTATACCGGCTATGGCAGCGTCCGCTTCGACGTCGCTCCAGACATCAGCCTGTTTGTCGACGCGCTCTATTCGCAGGTCGACACCTTATCCGATCTGACGCCCAACCCCGACAATGGCGGGATCACCATTCGCAACGACAATGCCTTCCTCGCCGGCACGCTGCGTACTGCGATGGCCGGCGCGGGGTTGACGAGCTTCGTGATGGGCCGGATGAATTATGAAGACGGCTATTCGATCTTCGACAGTTCGACCAAGGCGCGCCGCGTGACCTTCGGCGTTGAGGGACGTTTTGGCCGCTGGTCGTGGGACGTGTCGGGGCAGATCGGTCGGAACAGCTATTTCCAGCGCAGCGACAACAATCGCATCAACGCGCGTTGGACGCTCGGGCTGGATTCGGTGATCAATCCTGCGACGGGCCAGCCGATCTGCCGCGCCTTGCTCAACAACCCGAACCCGACGGCAGCGCAGGATCCCTATCGCGACCTCCGCGACTGTCAGCCGATCAATCCGTTCGGCACCGGTGCGATCAGTGAGCGCGCAGTCGATTACTACACTGGCAGTTCGTACCTGCGCTCGCACCTGGAACAGGACGTGTTCGCGGCGAACCTGTCAGGCAGTCCCTTCGCTACCTGGGCCGGCGACGTGAAGGTTGCCGTCGGCGCGGAATATCGCCGCGAGCAAACCATCCAGACCGCCGATCCGGATTCCGCATTGCGGCGCTGGCGCTCGGTCAACGCCCAGCCCTTCACCGGCGAGTATAACGTCAAGGAGGCCTATGCCGAAGTCGTGATCCCGCTCGCGCGGGGCAGCCGCTTCGCTGACAATCTCGATGTCAACGGCGCAGTGCGCTACACCGATTATTCGACCAGCGGCGGGGTCGTAACATGGAAGGTAGGCGTCAACTATTCGCCCTTCCCGGATCTGCGCTTCCGCGGCACTCTGTCACGCGACATCCGGGCGCCCAACAATTACGAGCTGTTCTCGCGCGGCAATCAGGTGATCAACGCGATCATCGATCCGCGCACCAATGTATCGCGCCAGACGGTCCAGATCACTAGCGGCAATCCCGATCTCGAGCCAGAAAAGGCCGACACGCTCACCGCCGGCGTGATCTACCAGCCGTCCTGGCTGCCCGGCCTGCGCGCTTCGGTCGATTATTATTCCATCAAGATCAACCAGGCGATCTCAACAATCGCGCCACAGAGCATCGTCGATTTCTGCAACGCCGGACGCACCGAGTTTTGCGCGGGCGTGATCCGCGATCCGGTAACGCAGATCCTCACCCAGGTGAACGTGATCCCGTTCAACGCCGACTCGCTCAAGACCAGCGGCGTCGATGTCGAGCTGCAATATCGCTTCGATCTGCTCGGCGGCAGCGTGAAGCTGCGCGGGCTCGCCAATTATGTCTCCGAGCTGTCGACGACGTCGAACGGCGTGACCAACGATTATGTCGGGCTGGCGGGCATCTCGCCGCCGCCGGCGGGCGTTCCCGAATGGCGCGTCAATCTGGATGCCGATTATGCGATCGGTGATTTCAAGTTCGGCGTCGGCTATCGCTATATCGATGGCGGCAAATTCGACACCCGCTTCAACCTGACCACGCTTGACCTGGCCGACAACCATGTCGCCGGCCGCGGCTATGTCGATCTCTCGGCATCGTATCGGATGTCCAGGGAGTTCGAACTTTACGGTCGCGTCGAGAATCTGTTCAACGTCTATCCGCCGACCACGCCGAACGGCATTACCCAGCCCACGGTGGCCAACGGTACCTTCTTCGATCGCCGCGGCACCTTCTTCGTGGTCGGCGGCCGCCTGCGGCTCTGACTCACGGAGCGGGTCGGGCGGTCGGTCCACGCCCGACCCGCTCGATCACTTCCGCTTCGGGGTCGCGGCGACGATCTTCTCGAACGCGGCGACCTGCATGTCGGTATCGAGCAGATGGTCGAGCCCCATCGCCTCAGCGAGCCTGAGCCGGTCGCGCCCGCGCTCGACGATCGCCTTCTCGAGCACATCACCGCGTGCCCAGAGCAGGTCGCGTTTCGATCGGGACAATCGCCCGAGCGCCTTGAACATCCGCGCGCAGTGGAAACGCCGGCATGTCCACGGCGCCCGATCGTGGATCGCACAGCCGCTCTCGCGCAAATAAACACAGAAGCCGGTGCGTGGGTCGCGCTTTAGCGCGGGAACGCGACTGCCAGGATAGAGCGCGCTTGCGATATATTCGAACTCGAAGCTCAACAGATCGTCTCCCGCTTCCGGTCGCAGGATCACCTGATCGGTCTTGCAGCACGCGGTGCATCCGTCACAGGGGATGGCGTTGGCTAGATGATGCACAGCCACAGGAGTCTAAAGCGTTCTGCGCCGCCATGATAGATGGCGCCTGGCGGACCCGGACCCTGTCGGCCATCCGCGTTGATAGAAGCGCTTGAGAATGCAGCAGCGTCCGAGCTCCCCGTCGGAGCGCCTGCCGAATAATCCCGGCTAGCTTTGCAGGAAAGTCGCCCGCTCGCCGAACAGTTACGATAGGCCGGCGTCCTTCACAGCGGCTCTTGAGCGACATGGGTTGGAAAACATAGGTCTCTGGAGCAGGTTTGGTTGGGCAGGTAAGATTGGGAACGGCGGGTTCACGTCCGTTCGTGGAGCGAACACGGGTTGACCCAACACGCTGTCAGGCCTCTCTAAACCTGAGCGTACGCCAACCTTGATGAGCCAATTTGGCTTAAGAACTGGCGCGCCAAGGCGCCCGCCTCCAAGCAGCCTTTCCTCACTGCTCCGGCGCTATGGCTACGGTGGAGTGGCTAACCAGCTATTGGTGCGGCTCTTTTGGTGTCCAAATGCGACAGGGAACATCACGACCTTCCCATATATCGAGTTCGGCCTGCGGTCGTGGGATCGGTTCCACGTCGAATCGGCAGCTCAGGAGTTGAGCTCAATCGACAACCAATGCGCGAGCATGTGGCCATGGATCACGGACCACAGGTTGAACTGTCGCCCCAATACTTGATATCTTCGGATCCTGTCTCAACACGCTCGAGCTGATACCCGACCGGGCTTATGACCAATCTCAGTGGGCGCGGGCAGACTTCCAATCACTGCGAGATGCGCAGCGAGGCTGCATGACAGTCATGTTGCTGGGGCCGCTAGCTCTTTCTGGCGACGAGAAGCCCGGGCTGCACCGCTGGCTCGAGTTACCTATTGTGCAGAAACAAGCATTTTGCTTTGGCCCCACACTCGCGCGATAATTCTTGATAATTAATAAACTTCGCGCAATCTTGCCCCTCGCGACCGGGAGAAGAGTCGCCCGGGGGGTGAGATGGTGGAGTATTCCATTGCCCGCATCTGCTTATGTCATAGAAGGCGGCGGGCCGAAGCCCGGTCGCGACGCCTTGCCTATTTTGCGATGTTTATCGCTATTGTCGCTCCGATTGGTGCAATCGCGCAAGACGATCCGAATGCAGATCGTAACGATGGTCGCGTGATATTACGCCAGCGAGTGCCGCTGGATTATGAGAAGCACTTAGAGGATCTCGCACCGGCTCTCGCGGCTGCGGGAGAAGTGCCCGTCGCTGTGGAAAAGGGTGATACGGTTTCGGCCATCATCGCGGACAACTTTGGCGTAGGGATTTCGAACGCGCCGCAAGCCTATGAGGTTTTCGAGCGGCATATCCTTTCCCAGAACAGTCTGGCGGAACCGACAGGATTGAAGGCGCTCACCAAAATCCTCGTACCACGGATGCCGCGCATAGGGCTGCGCAAGCCCAATCCGGACAATCCCTTTAACAATTTTCCAAAGTTTGCCCTCGACTCTGGAATCGGTAGTGCAGACTCCGACCGGGCAGGGACGCTTGCGGTGGAGGCGGACCAACGTCCCGGGTCCCAAAGCGCGATAATCTATCGCGAGGAGGACCAAGCAAACGCAGCGCTCGCGCTGCAGGCCGACGCGGACCTCTCTGTTGAGAGCGCAAGGATTGAAATTTCGTTCGAAGGTTCGGGCGGCAACGCTTCCGAAGAAGCAATTTCCGCCACCGAAACGGAGATTGTAGCCCGCGCGCTCGCCGCGCCTGCCAAGCAGCGGCCGGTCCTCATCGTGCTCGACGACTCTTGGCCTGGAGATGCAGAATTCGCCCGATCGCGCGATTTCTTCCGCGATGCGCTCTCGAGGATAAGGGCCCGGTTCAAGTTCAGGGATCAGGATTTCAGCACGAAGCTTCTTGGCGCCGCCGCTGTTTCCTGGGTCACAATCAGGCCGTCAGAAATGCGTCATTCGCAGAAAATCGCTGCTGCGCTTGCGCCTTATCGCGCGCTCGAGCCGGCAGAAGGTCGGGTCGAGGTGGTGTATCTCCCAATGTTCGTCAGGGAGCAGGGGGCAGCCGAAATTATCGAGGCGCTTGTAACCGCCGATCAGGTGATCGACGCGCGACAAGGACAATTTGACGATTGGGTGCCGAATTCGGCCGTCGCTAAAGCGAGAATTATTGCAAAGGACATTTCAAACAAACTTACCAAACGTGCCAATTTCGACGCGCGCTCGAGTGATGTGGCAGTTGTGCAGGCAGTGCTGGCATTCTGCGATTATTACTCACGAACGTTACCCAACAGCTGTTTCGTCAACATGTCGTGGACAACTCCGGACCTCTGGTTTTCGGCTCGCCTCCCGTCAAGCAATTATGGAGTTTTCGTAGCCGCCGCCGGAAACGAAGGTGGAGCGGTATCCACGCTTTACACCTTGAAGCGTCAGTTTGCCGTGCGAAGTTCTGTTCCACCTGGCGATGTTCTTGCCGTGATGAACGTTGATACGGCAGGACAGCCGACATGCAATTCGACCGTGTTCGGGAACGTCACGCCGAACTTGTTCGCCTACGCCTACTCCGGCGCGGTCGATGAGGCCATCTGCGGGACGAGTTTTGCAGCACCACGTGTGGCTTGGCTTCTCGCCGCCCGCGAGGCCATGCGTCCAAGGGCGCCGGATACGCTCGCTTGGCGAAGTGCGATCTGGAGTGAAGTCACGGGGTCCATCGACAACACGGCTCAAGGGTACAACCGCTATCGGCTGCGAATACCCAAGCTTTTCCAACCGCAGTGAGCGATTTTGATGGAGGGGGAATATGAAGGCACCGGGTCTTGCAGGAATAGTCGTATGCGCTCTTGGCTTGGGAGCCTGCGCGGGCGGAGGTAGCGTAAAGACGGCTTGGCAGGATGTCGTCAAGCGCTGCGCCGCGAGCACTCTCAATGGAAAGAAGATCCTGTTCTTCGGGCCTTCGAACGGGGTCGGATCGGGTTCGGTGTGGCGGATCGATGGCGAGGGAGTCTATCGCCTGCGCTACGATCTGAAGCACATGCCGAAACCACAGGATTTCTACGCTGATTTCACCCCGACGTCTTGCGACGGAAAATCGACGAAGAACTTCAAGGGCGGCTTCAACGCTTCGCTCGGAGAAACGCCTCTGACGGCCGAGGCGAAAGCGCAGATCGATCGCGCTCGAACGGTCAGCGCAAAGGCTAACTCCGTCGCCTGGGTTCCCGTCGCCGAAGGACCTTATGACAGCTATATCAAGGCAAACGCCGCTAGCGATGTCAGCAAGGACTTGATGACCGGCAGCCGATATGTCCTGACCAGGGCGTTCAAGGTCAGCGGTTTCGAAACCAAGATCACGTTTGACTCGAAAACGGCTGTGTCGGCGAAGGCGGCACTACCGGCGGGTAGCGTGATTCCGAGCAGTCTGGGTGGTGGGCTGGACGTCTCGTGGAGCGAAACGGGTGAACTGACGCTCAAGTCTCAAGGAGACTTCTTCATCGCGGGTGAGTTCCAGCAGTACAAGCCCGATGGCTTTGCGTCGGGCGCTTCAACTGTCCTGGGGGAGAAGGTCGACATCGCGCCTGCCGCAAAGGCTGCCAGAGACTAGAATTAAGCAAGGCGGCGCGGCGGATTCATGAAGCTCTTTCTGGATCCGCCCCCTGCCCGGGCGCCAGCTTTGAACGGCTGCGTAAGCGCTCCCGCCGACTAGCACAACCATGGCCGGAACGCCGAACTTGAATGCGCTATTGAGTCGCCCCCCTAAGCCGAGCCGAAGACCACCATGGGGCACGGCTCGATGTCCGCAATCGGGCCGTGAGCGGACGGTCTGCTTTCGGGTGGCGGCGACCGAATACCGGCCGTTTTCGCGCGAGCCCGCCCGAACGGCGGCTAACGCCCGATTGCGGACATTTGAAGACCCGTCCAAAATGCGCAGATGTCTACGGTGACCAAGCATGAGGCGATGCTTGCGGAGCTAGATACGCACAGCCGGTGGATTACGTTTACGCCAGCCGCCAAACTGATCGGCAAACCGGCAGCACGTGCATCTGCCGGCCCGACCCTTCGGGAGAGCAATCGCCGCTATATTGTGAGCGCTGGCGCAAGAGCTGCGGTTCGATCGGTTAACACCTGATGTCCGCTAACTCCTGATGAAACGGCGTGATCAGCTCCGCCGCTTTTGCGTTCAGACAGATGTTTGGATGCCGCGAGCATCGGGTGGGCGAGCCCCCCCCGCCGTCAACCCGCGGCACTTCGAAAATCACGAGCGCCGAAAGCTCCGAGCAGGGTCGCCGGCGTTGACTAACCGGGAGCGCCTGCTGGGTCAGGAGATTCCGCCCGCGGCAACGATCAATGCTTCTTTCAGCTTTTCGCCCGCGTCGGCGCCCACCACTTGCACCGTCCGCTTGCCGGTCGCAGGATCCGTCTGGTGGAAACGGAACTCAGTTCCGGCAAGTGGCTTAGAGACGAGATCGGCGATCATGATCTCGCGATGCCGGTTCTCGGTGGTTGCAAACGGCGCGATCAGATCCACGAGCCAGACTTGGCCACCGCTGTTCCATTCCTCGAGTGACAAGCGATTCTCGGGCTCAATCATCCCACGCTCCAGCTTCGCCGCGGCGGCTGCCGAGCATTTGGCCCACAGCGCAAGACCCACGGGTTTGTCGGACTCACGAAACACGTAGAATTGCTGGTGAATGAGCGCAGGCATCACCAGCCATTCAAGGTCACCGATCGCCAGCGCGCGATGCAGCGGTGATTGCGTCAGCAGCCACGTCATCTCGCCGAGCAGGTGGCTGACGGTGGGCGCGGCACCCCCACCTGAGGTTCGTGTCCCGTCCTGAGCTTCATTTGCGGCCATCTTGTTCACCCTTTACGCAACTCTAGCTGCAAGCAAGTCGACATTGGACATCCGTTCTGTCCAGCGCGACGATAGACTGCCGTCGCCCATCCCCGCCCCGAAGTTGTTCATCGCCTGGACCAGGCGCGAAGCGGCGTCCGTCGTCGCCTGCTCGGCCGGTGTTGGCAAAACGCCGGACATTGGACTCGCCTCCCCCCGTGCACGCAACGAGCTCGGGTCGAACGCCATCGCCACGTTGCCGATCGTGGCAGCCACGCCATTGGACCATTTGAAGGTGGCGGTCGATAGCGGCAGGTTGTTCCCAGCCTTGGCACTATCGGAACTGCTGGTGCTTCGCAGTCCGATCTCGATGATCCCCAGGTCACCGAGTGACTTGAGCTCGGCGGGCTGGGACAAACCATCGCCATTGCGGTCGGCCCAGATTCTCAGCTCACCGAACCTGCCGTCCTTGCTGTCGACCTTTCCGTCCCGGTTGCCGTCGAACACCGAAAGCCCGTCCCACGCACTCGCAGCGCCGTCCTTCTCTGCCAAGAATGAGAGTTCGGAGACATGGGTGATGGCGCCATCGCCATTGCGGTCGACTACGAGCAGCCCGTCGCCGCCCGACATCCAGCCAGTGTTATCAGCGATCCCGTCGCCATCCATGTCGAAAGCGGCGCGGGCCCTGCCAGCGCTCCGTGCCTCCAAGCCGTCTCCATCGAGATCGACGAGGATCGTCGAGAGCAGCCCGATAGACCGATCGGAGAATTTCATGGTCGAGGCCGCGCCAATCTGCCCGGCATCGGCACTTAGGACGCCCCTGGGGTGGCGGGACGTGACCCGCGCCACTCCACCGCCCCCGGAGACCTGAAACGTGTGTGCCTTGCCAGCCCAGTCGCTCTTTTGGAAGCCGATCTCGGGCAGCTTCGACATCGGCTGGAACGCCAATCCCACATCGAGCAGCTTCCCGCTGCCGCCGTTCGCACGAACGAAGCTGCCGGTGTTGTAGACGATGTTGCTTCCCACCGAAGCTGTCTCGCCCGTAGCAGCGCCGGTCAAGGAGATCGAGACGATCCCCGCCTCGGCGAGGCTGACGAGCTCGCCGGCATCGGTCAGGCCGTTGCTGTTCACGTCGCGCCAAGCACGAAACGCTGCGAAACGCTCGTCGCTGCCGTCGAGCTTTCCGTCGGCGTTGCTGTCGAAGGCCGCAAGCCCCTCAAGATCGGTTTTCGCGCCGGTCTTGTCTTTGATGAACGAGATCTCGTCGATCCCATCGATCGTGCCGTTGCCATTGCGGTCGAGCGCCAGCAGGGCGTCGCCGCTCTCGATCCACCCGGTCTTGTCCGCCAAGCCGTCGCCGTTCATATCGAACCGCGTCTTGCTGTCCGCCAGCGACACCAGAGCGGCACCGTCGGCGTCGAGATCGAGGACGATCGGCGGCGCCAGCTGTGCTTCGGATTCTTCTTCTGTCGGGACTTCCGGATCGAAGGCGAAGCTAACGTCGCCGATGAGGCCCGTCGTACCGTCTGTCCGCTGGAATTCCGACGTCGCAAACAGCAGGTTACGATCGCTTACAAGTTCCTGATTGGTGAGGTTGAGCGTGAGATTCAGGCTTCTGATTCCGAGGGAGGCCAAGGAGAAAAGCTCGCCTGCCTCGCTTATGCCGTTCTGGTTGACGTCGCGCCAGATCCGGAAGCGACCGAAATCGGCGTCGCCCGCTTCAAGGAAGCCGTTGCGGTTCGAATCCCAGGCCCGCAGCCCCTCGAGATCGGTGATCGCCTGATCATCATCCTTGGCGAAGGACAACTCACCGGCGTCGTCAATTACGCCATTGCCGTTGCGGTCGAGCACCAGCAAGCCGTCATCGGCACCCACCCAGCCGGTGCGATCAGCGACGCCATCCTTGTCCATGTCGAAACGGACCCCGGAGGAGTCGGCTTCGACCATCTCAACGCCGTCGCCGTCGAGGTCGAGGATGATCGGCAACACGTAGGAGGTGTTGTGCTTGAGGAAGATGATCTCGAACGGCTGGGGCGGGCCCGCCACGCCCGAGGAGTCGGTCATCGTCACGGTCATCTGGTACACGAGCTGATAGCTCATGCGGGTCCCGTAGATCGGATGATTGCGGATGCCGCCTTCCCATTCGCCATCGCCAGGCGTGTTGAAAGTCAATCGTCCCGTATTCCATGCTACGGACACGGTCGGGTTGGCGTAATTGTCGATGTCCGAGCTGCCCCCATAGCTGATGTACTGCTCTATCGACTGCACCAGACTGATGCTGTAGCTGGATGCAGCCGCCCCCGTCTCCGGATCATAACCGTAGAGCTGACCGAGGAACCCGTTCGGCTGATCGTCGCGAACGATGAACCTCGGGGTGTATCCGAGAACAGGTCCCTCGTTGACGTCCGTCACGCTGACGGTCGCCGTCGCCGTATGGGTATTAGCGCCGTCATTCGCCGTGATGCTCAAATTGAACGTCGCGCGCGACGGATCGCGACCGAGATAGACATATTGCTGCTCGTAATAGCCGCTCCCATAAGGGTCGTAGGGATCCTGGACCCAGACGTCCTGCCACTCGTACACCGAGGTCAACGCCTCGTAGTCGACCGAACCCGAGGTCAGATACAGGCGCCCGGTCGACCCTTCGATGGACCAAATCCCGCTGGTATAGGAACCGTCCGCAAAGCTCCACGTGACCGCATCTCCTTCGGGGTTGGTCAGCATGAGCGAACTCAGGCTCAGATAGGACGATGGGCTTTCCCCCGACGGGTTTGGGTAGGCAGGGTAAGAGCCTTCGGCGCGTGAGGCCGAAATACTGCTCAGCGTGAAATCCTCGTCCACATCGAGAATGTTAACAGCGAACCATTCATCGCGAACCAGCCCGCCGGCGTCGGTCGCGCGAACCAGGATCGAAGCACTAGCGCTTGCCTCGAAGTTGAGCCCGGCGGAGCCGACCATGAGCAGGCCGTCGGAACGGACGGCAAAGCGGCCACCCGCGTCGTCGAGCAGCGAATAACTCGTGATGTTTCCATCGGGATCGGCGCCCCCGAACCATGCCAGCCCCGTCCCTGGCCCGTAGTGCTCGTAGAACGCGAGCGGCCGATCCTCCCAGATATCCGTCGGCGCCTCGTTGACATTGCCGATCGTCACCGCGAACCACTCGTCACGGATCAGCCCGCCTGCGTCGGTCGCGCGAACCAGGATCGACTGGCTCGCTCCGGCTTCATAATTGAGGCCGGTCGATCCCACCATCAGCAAGCCGCTGGGCGTCATCGAGAAACGTCCGCCCGCGTCGCTCAGAAGCGAGTAGCTCGTGATATTGCTCTCGGGATCCGAGCCCCCGAACCATGCCAGCCCGGTGCCGACGCCGATGTTTTCGCTGAACCAGAGTGTCCGATCCTCCCAAATGTCAGTCGGGGCCTCGTTCACATTGCCGATGGTGACGGTGAAGGTCTCATCGCGCGTAAGGCCGCCGGCGTCAGTCACCCGGACGACGATCGACTGACTGGCACCCGCCTCATAGTCGAGGCCGGCGGCGCCGACCATGAGCAGGCCGTCCGAACGCAACGCAAAGCGGCCGCCGGCGCTATTAACGAGCGAGTAGCTCGCGATGTTGCCCTCCGGATCGGAGCCGCCGAACCAGGCGAGCCCCGTTCCTACGGCGATGTTCTCGCTGAACGAGAGCAATCGGTCTTCCCAGATATCGGTCGGCGCTTCGTTGAGATTTGTTAGGTTGACGGTAAACCATTTATCGTAGGTGAGGCCGCCGCCATCCGTGGCGCGCACTAGAATAGATGCGCTCGCCCCCGCCTCGTAATTAAGCCCCGCGTTTCCGACGATCAGCAGGCCGTTGGGCGCCATCGAGAAGCGGCCACCCGCGTCGTTGACGAGCGAATAGCTGCTGATGTTGCTCTCGGGATCCCAGCCGCCGAACCAAGCGATGCCGGTGCCGGTCGGAATATTCTCATTGAATGTCAGGACCCGATCCGCTCCGATGTCGGTCGGCGCCTCGTTCACATTGCCGATCGTGACGGTGAACCATTCGTCACGTACGAGGCCGCCGGCATCGGTGGCGCGCACCAGGATGGATGCGCTCGCCCCCGCCTCATAATTCAGCCCTGTCCCGCCCACCATGAGCAGGCCGTCAGAACGCAGCGCGAAGCGGCCGCCCGCGCTATCCAGCAGCGAATAGCTGCTGATGTTGTTGTCAGGGTCCGAGCCGAGGAACCAGGCGAGACCGGTACCAACGGCGATGTTCTCGTTGAACGCAAGCGCTCGATCCCCCCATATATCGGACGGAACTTCGTTCACGTTCTTGACGGCGACCGCCACGTCCTCGGCATAGGTCAGCCCGCCGGAATCCTGCACCTGAATGCGGATGGTGTGGGCGGTGCCGCCACTGGCTTCGTAGTCGAGCACCGCACCCGCGGCGACTGTGACCGTCCCGGTGCTCGCATTGATCTGGAAGCGTCCGCCTGCATTGTTGAGCAGGCTGTAGGTGCGGGTGTCGCCGACATCGGCGTCGGTCGTGGCGAACGTCGCAACCAGCGTCCCTGCGGCAGAATTCTCGTTCACCTCAACCGCTCGGTCGGGCACAACGTCGGTCGGCCGGGCATTCAGCACGATGTTGAGCGCCGTCGAGGTAGTAGCGGTCTGCCCGGAAGCGCTCTCGCGCGCGATGGCGGTCACCGTCAGCGCCAGGTCTTGCGCCCACGAGGCGGGCCCGAGCAGTCGCAAGCCGGAAAGCTGCGCCGGCGTGAAGCTCCAGGTGCCGCTGCCGAGGTTCGTTCCGCGGTCGAAACTCAGCCCATTCGGAAGGCCGGAAATGCGCACCTCGAGCGTCTCGGAGCCGTCTTGGTCGGTAAGAGCCGCTTGGACGTTGAGTGTCCAACTGCCGGAATCGAGGGTCGGCTTTGTGATCGGCGCAACCGGCGCAGCAACGGTGGCGCTGGTGATCACGGGCACATCTGCCGCCGGCGTCACGTTGACGAGGAACAGCTTCTGCGTCGCAAGCCCGCCCGGGTCCACGGCGGTCACCTTGATCATCGCCGCGCCGCTGGCGTTCGGATTGGTGCGGATGCTGAGGACATGATCCCCCGCCGCATTGGCGCCGCCGACCGTCACACTCTGGATGATGCTGTTATCCGCAACGGCGGGATTGTTCGGGTTTACCGCGACCGCGGTGACCGTAAGGCCGGTGACCGGCGTAATGTCATCCGTCGCACGGATGGTGACCGGAAACGCCGTCGAATTGTAGGCGTCTTCTGCAATGGTCTGCGTTCCGACGTCGCCAAGAACCGGCAGGCCGTTTTCATCCCAATAGTTCTTCCAACGATTTTCGAAGGCGAGATTATTATCGTGCAGATTCCGATAGGCCGTCATATCTGCTGGCTTCGAGTAGGCCGCCATGAGTGAGATCAGGCCGTCGACATTGACTTCCTTGGTGAAATATTTGTCCGCAATGATGAAGTCGATCTTGAAGTTGGCGAGAGCGCTGGCCGTCGTGTTGACGAAGTAGTCCCTTACCGTCGTGACAGTGCTCGTGCCGACGACCGTGACTACGAGATTGTTGCCCGATCGCTCGAACCACAACCGATCGCGATCGATCTCCTGATATCCGATCACGTCGATATCGTTGCCGTCCGGATCATATTCATAGATATCGTCGGCACCCGACGCGACGGTCATCAGATAGGTATCGCTGCCAAGACCCCCGTAAAGCGTGTCGTGCCCGCTGCCACCGTCGATCTTGTCGCCGCCGGCCTCCGCGTAGATGTGATCGTCCCCGTCGCCACCAAAGAGCTCGTCGTCGCCCTCGCCGCCGTGGATTATGTCATCGCCGTTACCGCCATAAAGGAAGTCGCGCTGCGCCGTGCCGGTGATCTGGTCGCCTAAGGTCGAGCCGATCAGGATTTCGGGCGCATCCTCGAACACGTCGCCGAGCGCGTCCCCGGCCGATCCGGTACCGGCAGCGAGATTGACTGCGATCGCCGCACCGGCGGACGCGTAAGTGACAGTGTCCCAGCCCTCGCCGCCGAGGAAGCGGTCGGCATCGCTGCCGCCGGAAAGAACATCGTCGCCACTTCCGCCTTCGAGACGGTCCGCGCCAGCGCCGCCGACGAGCGTGTCGGCGTCGCCGCCGCCATAGAGTAGATCGTTACCCGCACCACCGTCGAGGGTGTCGAGACCAGCACCTCCGTACAGCGTATCGCCGCCGTCCCCGCCAGTCAGCGAATCGGTGCCGTCGCCGCCGTCGAGCAGGTCGGCGCCGGCACCACCCGCCAGACTATCGTTTCCAAGCTCACCATACAGACGATCGTCGCCGTCCTCACCCTGGAGCGTATCCGCGCCGTCACCACCGTACAGGTCGTCGTTACCCGAGGCGCCGAACAGCGCGTCGTTTCCGCCCAGGCCCCGCAAGATGTCGCGCCCCCTCTGGCCGGGGAGAACATCGGACCCGGAGCCGCCGATCAGGATATCGTCGCGATCCGTCAGGGCGAAGGTGAGGCTGCGCGCGAACGACAGCGCTCCAGCACCGCCAGCGCGATCCTTCACAGTCACGCTCACCGAGAAATTGGGGTTGGCCTCATAGTCGAGATCCGACGTCGGTCCCTCCTTCAGCCACAGCTCGTTGCCGTTGCGGATTTCGTAGAGTGGATCGGCGACCGAGTAGACCAGGACCGCGTCAGTGCCGCTCGAGGGCAAATCGGGATCGATGCCGGTGAGCGTGCCGAGCAGGATCGCAGGCGGTATCGGATCGTCGCCGATCCGGTCGCGCTCGGTCACCGTCGCGCCCGTCGCCGTCAGCGTAAGACTGGTCGGTGCCTCGTTGACGTTGGCGACGCTGACATCGAAGTTTTCGACGCGTGCCAGCCCGCCGCTGTCGGTCACGCGTACCGCAATCCTGTGACTCGTGGCAGCCTCGTAATTGAGCGCCGTGCCGGACGCCACGGTCAGCTTGCCACCCGCGGAGATGGCGAACCTTCCACCGGCATTGTCATCGAGCGTGAAGGTCAGCCCGCTGGTCGGGGTGTCCGGGTCTGTCGCAGTGAGCGTGCCGATCGACGTACCGTAGGCCGCGTTCTCGTTCACCGTAAGCACCGGCGCCGCGATATCGCTAGGGGCCTCGTTGACATTGGTCAGGCTGATGGTGAACGATTCGTCGCGGGTGAGACCGCCCGCATCGGTGGCGCGCACCCAAATCGTGTGCGTGGCGCCCGTCTCATAGTCCAGGCCGGCCGGGCCGACGGTAAGCTGGCCATCGGGCTGCAGCGCGAAACGCCCCCCTGCATCGTCCATCAGAATAAAGCTGGTGATGTTGTTTTCAGGGTCCACGCCGCTGAACCGCGCGAGGGCGGTGCCCACGGCAAGGTTTTCCTGAAACGCGAGGGCGCGGTCGGCCCAGATGTCCGCGGGCGCTTCGTTGACGTTCGTGACGTTGACGGTGAAGCTCCGGGTAACCGACAAGCCGCCCCGATCGGTCGCGCGCACGACGATCGCGTGCCCGTTGGCGGCCTCATAGTCGAGCGTCACGCCCGGCTTGAGGCGCAGTTCGCCAGCCTGGGTGATCTCGAATCGCCCGCCGGCATCATCGTCCAGCGAGAAGACGAGCGGATCGGCTGCGCCATCCGGGTCGAGCCCCGTCAGCACGGCAATCGGCGTACCGCCTGCGACATTCTCGGCGATGGCCAAGGCAGGTGCCACGATCCCGGTAGGCGCCTCGTTACCGTCGGTAACGGCGACAGTGAACAAACGATCGGACGAAAGGCCTGCCGGATCGGATACGCGAACCCTGATCGTGTGGCTCTGGGCGCTCTCGAAATCGAGAACCTGCCCCGAAGCCACCTGCTGCGGCGTTCGATTGACCAAAAGATGTCCATCGCTGGTCAGACGGAAGCGCCCGCCGGCATTGTCGAGCAGATCGAACCGCAGCGTCCCCGCGGCATCGTCGGCGTCATTGGCCGAAAAGACGCCGATCTGGGTTCCATCTGCGGCAAATTCGTCGATCGCGAGCGCTCCGGCAGTCGGCGCGTTCGGCGCGTCGTTGACGGCCGCGACGGTCACCTTGACCTGCACCGAGCCGGTTTGGCCGTCCGCGTCCGTGGCAAGGATCGTGAAGGCATCCTCGCCGTTGAACTCGGCTCCCGGCGTATAGACGAACTGGCCGGTCGACGGATCGAGCGTGACCAAGCCGTGCGCGGCCTGCGATTGGAGCGAGAAGCCGACGATGTTGTCGTCGTGGTCGACGAAGCCCGACCCGACAAGTGCTGTCGGAATGTCCTCGCTGATCACGAGGGAGATGGGGCTCGCGCTCGGCTTGGCCTTGTCGCCGGCATGCCAGTAGCCGGCGAGCTGCCCCGCGATAGCGCCCGGCATCGCCGTGGGCACGGTTACTTGCGCGGCCGTCATAGCGCCGATCAGCGGCGCCGCGTGATCAAGGAAGAGCGTGTGAGTCGAAGTCGAGATCGAGTGCATGACGCTCGGCCAGGACGCGGCAAAATAGTTTTGAAGCGTGACCCGATCGGAGGTGCCGATGATGGCGATCTGTAGATTGTTTCCCGAACGGGTAAGCCAAAGCCGGTCGAATCCGACCGCGCCATCGATCACGATCCGGTTCTGACCGGTGAAGTCGACGATCGTGTCGCTGCCGAACCCCACTCCGAAAATGTACGTATCGTCGCCGTCGCCACCCGCAAGCGTGTCGCTGCCGCCCGCGCCCGTGATGGCATCCTTGCCCGCGCCGCCGTCTATCCAGTCGCTCCCGGCGCCACCGATGATGGTGTCGTCGCCGTCCTCGCCATACAGGCTATTGCTGCCGTCGCCGCCGGTCAGCGCGTCGTTGCCCTCGCCGCCGTAGAGGCTGTCATTACCGTCACCCCCGTCGATCCGGTCATTGCCGACGCCGCCATTGAGCGAATCGTTGCCGGCGCCGCCGGAGATCGCATCGTCCCCTGCGTCACCATAGAGTTGGTCGGCACCGGCGCCGCTGATCAGGACGTCGCCGCCGCCGTTGCCATAGATGATGTTGTTGCCGTCGAGGCCGTCGATGCGATTGCCGCCGTCGTCGCCCCTGAGGGTGTCGCCGAACGCGGAACCGACAAGATTCTCGATTCCGATCAGAATGTCGCCGGCCGCGTCACCCCCCGCCTGACCCGTCGTCGTGTTGCGCAGGTCGATCTGCACCGCTGCAGTAGAACGAACGTAACGCGCGGTATCACCCCAGCCCGTCTCGGTCGCTGCCGAATGGCTGCCGCCATCGATCAGATCGGCGCCTGCCCCGCCCTCGATCACGTCGTCACCCGCGCCGCCCGACAGGATGTCGTTACCTGCTCCCCCACTCAGCACATCGTTCCCGGCGCCGCCGTCGAGCTGGTCCGCTAGCCCTCCTTCCTGGCCGATGAGTAGATCGTCGCCAGCCGTGCCCGCCAGCGACGCCCCGTTGTTCGCCGTCAGAATGCTCGCGAGCGAAACCGCCAGACCGTCCTGGAACTGCAGCGTCTCGATCCGACTGTTAGCCGTGAAATGGTTGCGAATGATAACCTGGCTCGTCGCCGAGCCACCATAGCGGACAATCAGGTCGCTGCCGCTCGTGATAAAGCTCAGGTCGCTAAGGCTAATGCCCGGCCCGAGCTCGAGCACGTCATCCCCGCCATTGACGGTCGCGTCGAACTTCTCGCGGGTAACCTGCTGTCCGTTGGTGCGGGCGAACCCCCCGAGCCAACCTGACTGAATGAACGCTGCCGGCGCCGGTTGCGCGGCCGAGGCCCCCGTCGGCGCATATAGCGCGCAATCATACACAAGATTGCCGAACGGATCCTTGATCGTCAGGCGCCAGTAATAGCGATTGCTGGAGCCAGGCTGGAGCTCTCCGGTCGGCGCCCAGGTGACAGTGTAGCCGTCGGCAAGCAGGCCGGCCGCCGTAACGGCTTCCTCCACGACGAAACTGGCGTCGTTGATGACGTCCGCGCCGTCCGAGACATTCCAGATATAGGTGTCATCCCCCTCGCCGCCGAGCAGCGTATCGTTGCCCTGTCCGCCGGTGAGCTCGTTGTCGCCCTCGTCGCCCCCGAGCAGGTCCGCCCCGCTTCCGCCAAGCAGGTTCTCGATTCCGCTATATTCGTCACCCGCAGCATCGCCGCTATTGGCGGATGCAGCCGACAGGTGCGCGCGCACCGCCGACCCGGCAGACGCATAGGAGGCGGTATCCAGGCCCGTGCCACCGACGAGCACGTCGGTGCCGGCGCCTCCATCGAGCGCGTCGTTGCCGGCACCGCCATAGAGCACGTCGTCGCCGATCTCGCCCTTGATGAGGTCCGATCCGCTGTTGCCCGCGAGGATGTCGTTACCGAGCCCACCTGCGAGCACGTCGTCACCCGCGCCGCCGGTCATCCAGTCGGCGATCGAGGTGCCGGCAAGCGGCGCGGCAGCCGTTCCGTCGGCAGCGTCGGTGCCTGCAATCAGGTTGGTCGCGGAGATGTCCAGAATACCCGTCTGATAGAATGCGAGCTTCTCGATCTGGCCGGGTGCTGCATACCAGTCCTTCAGCGTAATGCTGTCGGTCAACGAGGCTGCGGAGGCACCCTCGGCATTTTCCTGGCTGATCCCCAGCACCAGATCGTTGCTCCCGGTACGCCGCGAGAGCACCACGTCCTGGATGTTGATCCCCGGCGCCAGCTCGATCGTGTCGACCCCGCTGTCAGTGGATATTGCAGCCCCGGCCGGCGGATTGAAGTAGCGCAGCACATTCGTCGTACGATCGAAATCGAAACGGCCCTGCCATTGGAGGTCGACCTCTTCTGCCGTCCCGACATTCTTGCGAAGATAGACGCCGCCCGGCCCCGTTACCTCGCCCGTCGCAGGATTGTAGTGGTAGCCGGCCGCTTCGTTCCACTGGCCGGCCGTCCAAACCGTCTGCCAATGGTCAGCGAATTCGTCGAGCACGACATCATGCCCATCGCCGCGCGAGTATTTGAACGTGTCATTGCCGGCGCCGCCGACCACCACGTCACCATCACCGCGGCCGCCCGACAATATGTCGTCGGCATCGCCGCCATAGAGATCGTCGCCGCCCCCGTCGCCGGACAGCACGTCCTTGTCCTTCCCGCCGATCAGCTGGTCTACGCCGAGCCCGCCGATCAGCAGGTCCTTGCCTTCGTGGCCGGCCACCATGTCGTTGCCCGCGCCACCGTTGCCAATGTCGTCGCCTCCGAACAGGAGGATCGCGTCATTTCCGGCGCCGCCGTAGACGAAGTCGTTGCCCTCGGTGCCGATCAGCACATCGTTGCCGTCGCCGCCGATGATGAAGCTGGTGATGTCGCCGATGCGGATTTCGGTGCCGTCGGTGAACTTCAGCCACTCGACGCGCTTGAAGCTATTCGCGAACCAGTCCTTCACGGTCAGCTGCGTGCCCGAGAAGACCTGCGCGCCGTTCTCGGTCTTCATCACGCGAATGATGAGATCGTCGGAATCGGTGGTCGAGCGGACGAGCAGGATGTCGCCCATGTCGATGCCCGCACCGAACACGATCGCGTCCTCGCCGCCGGTGATCGTCTGGCTGCTCACGCCGGCCGCATTGCCGACCCAGTTCTTCTTGATCGTGCCGGCGAGCAGGCCCGCCATGCGTTGCTTGACGTAATCGCCGCCACCGGCCTGACCCGTCGGAGCGCCTTCAGCATCTTCTTCGACAATATCGATGCCATCACCTCGACGAACCATATACTGGTCGGAGCCTAGGCCACCCTTCAGATCGTCACCGTCGCCTGCGCCTCCTTCGAGAATGTCGTCGCCAGCCCCGGCGACGAGCAGATCGATACCTTCTCCACCGGCGAGCCAATCCGAACCCTCTCGCCCGATAAGCACGTCGTCCCCGTCGCCGCCATCGAGCAGGTTCCCGTTGCCCCCGAGCCCCCCGCTCGAGTCGCCAGCGTCAATTCGGTCGCGCCCGGCACCCCCGAGAACCCAGTCGTCAAGAACGCCCCCATAAAGAACGTCGTCGCCCGTTCCGCCGAAGATGTTGTTACCCAAGTCTCCCCCGTGGACGACATCATTCCCGGCCCCCGCAAAGATGTTCGCCGCAACGTCAATAATATAAGAACCGTTCCGCGATACTCCGTTGATCTTGAGGCCGCCCGCGTCTGCGATAAAGCCCGCGCCCAATTGTATGCGCATGCCCTTGCTGTTGACCGCTGACGTGCCGACACGGATCGTGTCGTCTCCGTCGCCAGCCTCTATCTCGTCCTGCCCTGTGATATCGATCGTGTCGATCAGTTGATCGGTTCCACTGGCTATCACCCGGTACAGTTCGCCGGTCTCCCGCGAGACATCGAAATAGAGACCCATCGTCGCAGCATTGGCCGCACCGAATTCGGCGAATATCGCATTGAATCCACCGTACCAATCGGAAGCGGCCCGCTTGTTTAGGCCCAGTTCAACCGAAGCCACGAGCGTGCGGGCTACTTCCGCCGCGAACACGCTGTCTGGTTCACTGGCGACCAACGAATCGATCATCGCCGAATTGGCCAGATAGCTGGCATATTGCGCGGCAGTAGCCAGATTGCCGACCACGGCACTGTAGTCAAAAGTCTCTGCGGACCCTGCGCGCAGTGTCGCGTACAGTGCGCGCTTCGCATAATTGTCGCCGCCGATCACCTTGAAGTCCGGATCGCTCAGACCAACGAAGGTGCCGTAGTTCGCGAGCGCTGAGCCACCAGTTTTGCCGGAAAAGCGCTTAGTGATCGCCGACGAATCCTGAGTGGAAGAGGGACGGTAGACGAAGTCCGACTTTCGCATACCGTAATTGCCCGCTTGGATGAGCGTAGGGTCGGACAGCCTTCCCCCGATCGCTTCAAGGACCGAGTTGTAGTTTGATGCGACTTGATCGGCGATCGCCTGAGCGACGTCTTTTGACCCCCCTTTTCTCGCATAGACGTTCGCAACTTTGAACGTTCCGCTCTCCTCGTTCCAGAGCACATCGGCGCCCGACCGTGGAGTTCCACCAAACACCGAGCCGATTAGGCCGCCAATCAAAAAGCCGGCGAACGCTCCGACAAGGATGCCCACGGGCCCGCCTAGCGAAGCGCCGAGCAGCTTTGTTAGGGTGCTGCCGAGTATCTTTCCGGCGAACGACGCGCCGAGGGAAGCACCGATCGAGGATCCAAGCTGACCCCCGATCGTGTCGGGGGTCCAAACGACACCTGCGAGCTTCTTGCCGATAACCGTGGCGGCCACGTTGCCGATATTGAACGCAATATCGTTATTTGCGAGGCCGAGGAGATTTGAGGCGGCGCTCGACAGGGCCTCCGCCAAAACGTCATTGGTGAGGTCGCCGACAAAGCCCTCCAAACCGATCTCGCTAATCAGTTGCGAAACAATATAGGAACTGACGGCCCCAATCCCCTTGGTCTCCAGCGACAGCAGCAGCTCGTCATCAAAGCTTTCCAGCAGCTTGTTGACGTGGTCTGTCGGCGATCCCGCGATCGCTGCATTCGCCAAGCCGCCAAGTGTTCCACCGATCGTCGACAAGGCAGCGGAGCTGACGACCTGGGCAACCTTGTCGTCTCCTGCAATGATATTGCCGAGAATATTACCGAGCATTCTGCCGGCGTCGTCGAACTGAATGCCGAGGGGTGTCTTGTCGCTGTCCACCTTGATGCGCGTAATCCCGGACATCGGGCCGCTGACATATCGGTAGATCGTCCCGTTCTCGCCCGACCGGGTCCTGCTGCCGTCGCGAATCGGGAATCCGTTTTTGGTCACGAGCCTGCCGGCGGAGTCCTTACGCAGGACGTCATTCCCCGGGGTGTACAGAGCAAGCCCGGTCGTGCTCTGCACGCTATTGACGATCTGGACCGCCTGCAGTTTTTGTGTACCGTCGGGGTTGAACACCAGGAAAGTCGCCGTGCCGCCGTGCTGCGAGCTATGCTCCTTGTCGAGCAGCAGCACTTCACCGTTCTTCGAGACTTGGAACGAGGTGCTGAGCAGCACCGCATTGCCCAGCAGAGGGTGGTCGTATTCGGCGCGCTCGGGCAGACCAGTCGAACCGCTGGCCACAAGCGCGGCGTTGATGCGGTCGATCAGCGCCGACTCGGTAATTACCTGCTGCCGTTCCGGCGAGGAATCATCCGCCCTGTAGGTGATCGTCAGGCTGCCATCGGTGTTGCGATCAACCTTGGCGTCCCTTGCAGGCTCGAAGTCCCGCGGAAGTCTGGGCGCGGTAACTACGATCTCTCCGTCCTCACCGCTTGACACCCCGCCTGGACTGCCGGGGTCTGCAGGTTCGAGAACCCTTGAGAGCATCGAGATACCCGGCACCTCTACACGCCGGACAGTTGCCGCGGTATCCGCAGTATCAAGGTCACGATGGACAATCTTCAGGGTGTTTGTTTCGCCAATACTCACGGCCTGCATCAAGACCGACGGATCCGCAGCCCATTCTCTCAACTGGTCAACCAGTTGCTGGGCACTATGCCCATCCCAATTTACTGCGACGGTTTCATAGCGACCTGTGCTGGCATCGAAGAAAGTCATCACGACCGCGGCTTTATCGCCGCTACCGTTGGTGAAGGTTCCACTGTCGCCATTCGAGCTATAGGGGAAATTGCTGACGACTATGCGCGTAGACAAAGGCTTTCCGGCAGGATCGACCACGGCCTTGCCGTTCGCCGCCACCCGCAAGACCTCATATACCTGGACAGTGGTGATATCGGGAATGTTGCCGGTTAAATGATTCCGCGCAGCATACTCGCTGGACATCAACGCGCGCCCTTCAGGGCTCACTCGCTGATAATAATGCTTTTCGACCTGGACGGAGCCGTCGCTGCCGCGGCTCCATTTCATCTCGGCCCCGGGGGATGCACCGGCCTCGGTCAGGCCGGGAAGTCCGGGGTACCACCCCTCGACGAAGGTGTTCGGGTTCGCGTACCGGGTAGCGAGATTGACCATGCCGCCCGTCGCGTCGGGGGACAGTCGTGCCGCCGTTCGGGCGATGTCGAATAGAAAGTCCCCCGTCGATCCGCTTTCGAATAGTTTCTGTGCGAACTGTTCTTGCGTCACATTACTGGGGAGGCGTAAGCCTGCGGCAACACTTGCCCATGTTCCATGGTTCACCGCGATGTCGAACAAGGCGTTCGAGAAATTATTTTCCACGTACCATTGATAATCGTAGGCCTTAACCTTCAGGAGAGGGCTTAGTGTTGCCTTCCCATCTATAACACCGTTCTTCTCGATCCCCGCGGCTAGAGCAAAGCCGAACGACGCCTTGACCACCACGCCGTTGCGGCGTTCGATGTCGCCTACATTCAAAACAATCTTCACACCGGGACCGATATCGATCTCGACTGAGAATTCCAGGTTCGCGCCCCAATCCACCGAGAACCCGTTGGAAAAGGATACCTGAGCACCAAAATTGGTACCATTGAGTAGCAGACTTCCTCCGATCTGGATCTGCTCCCCGTCAATGCCTCCTTCAACACCCAAGCCGAGCATATTGGCTACTGAAGCGTCTACGCCAACCTTGACTCCCCCTTGAATCTCCGCGTACCCGCCATTGGCCATAATGTCGTTGATCAGCGCTACCGCAATTGCGAGACCCGGTACGCCGTTCTGTACTCGACTGAGGAATCGAGTAGCAACACCTGCGTCGCCCCATTTCTTAGTGATTTTTCCAGCGAGCTCGTTGATGACTGCATCAAGATTTTGCGGCATCACTTCTCTCCAGCCAGAGCGGCGCGGCAAGACTCATCCTTGACTCGCTCACTTCCGATTTGTTCTTTGCATGCGTTTTCGACGGACCTGATCATCGCCTCGGCTTGACCGGGTCTGAGCCCAACTCCCCTCGCCTTGGCAAACGCCACCAAGACTTCCGCACGGCGGATTGGCGCCGTCGGACATCCCGCAGATTCGAGCGCTGGCGAAGCTTGCAACTGATCAGGGCGCAAGATGCGGGCAAGCGTGCAGCCGCCAGACGCTCCTGAAACCCGAGGGTACAGGAGGATCTGTACCTCTCTGGGCGCGATTTGAAGGTTCTGCGCGAAGAACTGCTCGACGCAGGTGCGGTCTTCCGCATCCGCAAGGTTCAAATCCAGGTCGGGGACGTGCATGAGCAGGATCGCGGCCTGCCGATTACCCTGATCGAGGCGAAGACGGGCGTAGGAACACTGGGCCGCGAGAGGCGAGAAGCGCTGCAGGCCCGGGATTGTCGCCGACCGGGCAGCAACGAGAGTCTGATCGAAGTCCACCCGTTTAGGGAAGAGAAAGATATATGCTCGCCCCGTGGGACCTAACTCGTGAATACTGAGGTCCCGAGCATAGTCGCGGATCGCGGCCAGGACGGCATCGGGTGAATTTAGCCGAACCAGCTGCCCTCCAACTACGATACCGGGGGGAGTAGCCCTCTCTCCGGTCAATCCGCTGACGTAGGGATCCCCCCAACCGAACGTCAGATTGCCGAACGTCCGGGTCCAACGGTCCCCCTCC
Source organism: Sphingomonas psychrotolerans (assembly GCA_032334595.1). Classification (GTDB taxonomy): domain Bacteria; phylum Pseudomonadota; class Alphaproteobacteria; order Sphingomonadales; family Sphingomonadaceae; genus Sphingomonas; species Sphingomonas psychrotolerans_A. The sequence goes on from JALMLT010000004.1 coordinate 261,716, forward strand.
AGGGTCTGTATATAAGTTCTCGGGGAGGAGCCCGACGCCTGGCTTTCTACATGCCGATATTCAAGTATCGATGGCGTCAGCGGACGCTCCGCCACCCCTTCCCTGTTCATGTTCAAAGGGGCTGCCATCTGCTGGCGGTCACCCTCGACGACTTCTGTCGAATGGCAGGAGGAGAAAATGGCTGCGACTGCCGGCAACCAGCTAGCGACGCGCATAGCCAGACTCCACCATGCATTTTGAATAGGTGCGCCGGAACAGGATTGCGTCACCGGCTGAATTGCCCAAAAACGCGCCCGCTTGGGCCCCGTTCGATGTCGGACGCGAAGTCGTGTTGATATCCGGAGCGGTCAGGCCCGCGGCCAGATCACGACAGCGCACGATCGCAGCTCTCGGCGCCTTCTCGCCAGAACCAGCAACGTAGAAATCCGGAACGCCAACACATGAGGCAAGTGGCAAGGTCAGTAGCAGTGACGCCACAAGAACGCCTCGTCCCGTCCGGTGGTGCAAAACCCGGTATCTCGGACGCGCTGCTCCCGCCGAAGGAAGAGCGCCGATTGCGACGCTACACCACGTAATTGAAATGTTATGGCAGGCGCGTCCCCACAAAAACGCGAACAATTTGCGCATCTCGCTCCCCCCGCTTCAATCTACACTCTCCGAACAAGCCGGCAAGATGATTGAGGCTAATACTGCAACTTCTGGTCAGAAAAATACCACGTGTAAAGAAGGACTCTCGGCGTTTTCCTCAACGTTCCCGGCCAGCCTGCGACACCGCCGATTGCAACGGACTCAGAAGATAGCTGATGATGCTGCGCGTGCCGGTCCGGACATCCACTGTCGCAGCTAGGCCGGGCGAGAGGGAATAGCGCCTGCCGTCGGCATCAACCCAGGCCCGATCCAGCAAGATCGTCGCGACGTAGACGGGGCCCAGTTCCTTGTCCTGAACTGCGTCGGGGCTGATCGCCCGAACACGACCGGGAACGGCGCCATAGCGCGTGAAGGGAAACGCCTCGAGCTTCACCGAAGCTTCCTGCCCCACACGCACGAAGCCCACGTCCTTGTTGAGGACGCGGGCCTCGACCTCCAGCCCCGCGCTGCTGGGAACGATCACCATCAGCGGTTTGGCGGGCTCGATCACGCCGCCGATCGTGTGGACCTCGAGCTGCTGCACCGTCCCGTCGACCGAGGACGCGATACGCTGGAACCGGCTCCGCTGTCGTGCCTTGGTGACCTCCTCGCGGCGCAGGATCGCGTCGGCCTCGGCTTTTGCCAGGTCAGTGAGCGCGGTGCGCCGCGCCTGCTCACGGGTCTCGCGCATCTGGCTCTCCAGCTTGCGCGCCTCGGCCTCGCCCCGCGTGATCTGGGTCAGAGCCACGTCGCGCTCGCCCGCTTCCCCACGCCGCTGGCGTTGCAGTTCGATCAGGCGCGCGCCCGGCGCATAGCCCTTGGCATCAAGGCGGTTCATGCTGGCGATCTGCCGGTCGAGCAGGGGCACCGTGTCCGACAGCTTTGCGACCTGCGCACGCGCGGCGCGCGCATCCGAAAGCGCGGAGGTGCGCGCGTTGGAGAGGCTGGCGGTCGTCGCTTCCACCTCCGCAATCTGGGCGGCGATCAGCCTCCGCTGCGTCTCCGCGACTTCCGGCGGCGTGCCAAGCGGCGCCACGAAGGCGAACGGCTTGCCGGAAAGCGCGTCCGCGATCGCGCGGTTGCGGGCGATCTCCAGTTCGGCGGCCGCAAGCGCCTTCTCTGCTTGCGCGAGATCCGCGCCGGCGAGCGTAGGATCGAGATCGAGCAGCGCCTGCCCCCTTCGCACCCGATCGCCGTTGCGGACATGGATTGCACGTACCACGCCAGCGTCCGGCGACTGAACCAGCTTGACGTTGCCCGCGGGAATGAGCGTACCCGGCGCCGAAGCGACGACGTCAACGCGCCCGAACACCGCCCACGCGATCACCAGCACCAGAAAGGCGAGCGCTGCCCATGTCACGACCCGCGCCGTCGGCGACACCGGCTGCTCGATCACTTCGAGCGCCGCGGGCAGGAATTCCGTATCGATCGACGAACCCGAGTGCCTGCTACGCTCCCGATCTTCGCGCAGCGCCTGCCGCAGCACGAGCCAATGGTGCCGCAAGCCGCTCATGCCTGCACCCCGCTCTGGCGCCGGTGAAGATCGGCGTACCGGCCGTTCGCCGCGAGGAGTTCGGCGTGACTGCCGCGCTCGACGATGTGGCCGGACTCCAAGGTAATGAGCATGTCGCACTGCCGGACCGCCGACAGGCGGTGTGCGATGATGATCACGGTGCGTCCCTGGGCTATCGCCCTAAGGCTCTTCTGGACGATTTCCTCGCTCTCCGCGTCCAGCGCCGAGGTCGCCTCGTCGAGGATGAGGATCCGTGGGCTCGTGACAAGCGCGCGGGCGATCGCGAGTCGCTGGCGCTGCCCGCCCGACAGGTTGGTGCCGCGTTCCTCGACGGGAGTATCGTACCCTTGCGGAAGCTTGACGATGAACTCGTGTGCGCCAGCAAGCGTGGCCGCTTCGATGACGCGATCGAGCGGCATCGCCGGATTCGAGAGCGCGATATTCTCGCGTATCGAACGATTGAAGAGAAGATTTTCCTGCAGAACGACACCAATCTGTCGCCGCAGCCAGGCAGGATCGATCTGGGCGATGTCGACACCGTCGATGAGCACTCGGCCAGCGGCAGGTACATAGAGGCGCTGAAGGAGCTTGGTCAGCGTCGACTTGCCCGAACCCGACGAGCCGACGATACCGAGCGTAGCGCCTGCAGGAATGTCGAGGTCGACCTCCTCGAGCGTCCAGGCGCCTTCGAGCCCGTAGCGAAATTTCACACCTTCAAAGGTGACATGCCCCTTCAGCGTCGGAAGAGCGACCCGACTTCCCGAGCCGGGTTCGACGGGCTGGTTAAGCACATCGCCGAGCCGCTCCACCGCGATCCGCACCTGCTGGAAATCCTGCCACAGCTGGGAAATCCGGATGACCGGCCCGGAGACGCGCTGGGCGAACATGTTGAACGCAACCAAGCCGCCGACCGTCAACTCCTTGTCGATCACCGCTCGCGCGCCGAAATACAGAATCAGCACCATATTGAGCTTTGAGATCAACTGGATCAGCTGCGATCCCGTGTTTCCGAGATCGATGACCCTTTGGTTCGACTGGCTGTAGCCGGCGAGCTGCCGGTCCCAGCGGTCCTGCCATTGCGGCTCGACCGCACTCGCCTTGACGGTCTGGATGCCGCCGATGCTCTCGACCAGCAGTGCGTTGTTGGCGGCCGACCGCTCGAATTTCTCTTCGATCCGCGCCCGCAATGGCCCGGTCACGAACAGCGCCACCGCCGCATAGCAGGGGATTGCCAGAACTGCGATGAGGAACAGGGTCGGCGAATAGACCCACATCACGATCAGGAAGATGATCGTGAAAAACGGATCCACGAGGACCGTGAGCGACGCGTTGGTGAGGAACTCCCTTATGGTCTCCAGCTGTCGCACGCGCATCGCAACATCGCCGACCCGGCGCGCCTCGAAATAGGAGAGGTTCAGGCCGAGCAGGTGCCGGAACAGCTTGGTCCCGAGTTCGACGTCGATCTTCTGGCTTGTTCTCGAATAGAGGCGGGTGCGAAGCCAACCGAACAGCGTCTCCCAGACGGAGACAACGGCGAAGCCGATCACCAGGATGGTGAGCGTGTCGAAGGTATTGTGGACAAGCACCTTGTCGATGACGTTCTGGAAGAAGAGCGGCGAAGCCAGGCCGAGCAGGTTGATAGCCAACGTGACCAGAAGCACTTCGCCGATCAGCCGCCGATACTTGACGATCTGCGGAATGAACCAGGAGACGTCGAATGACCGGCTCACGCCGCCGACGCTCTCGCGCGTAGCGATCAGCACCAGCTCTCCCGACCACATTGCCTCCAGCGCCTCGCGAGTGACCTTGAGCACTTGCGGTTGAACCCCATCGAGGCTCGCACAGGGCGATTGGATGATCGCTTCGTCTTCGCTCACCTGCGCAATCACGAACCATCCGGCCGGCCCATTAGCGATCGCGGGCAAGGGCGTGCGCGACAGCTTCTCGAAGCTGGTTCGCAAGCCCCGAGCCCGCACATCGCTTTGCCGCTTTGCCAGGCGCTTGAGATCGTCGGCCTCGATCGGCCGGTAATGGCCGAGGCTGTGCCGCAGCTGGCTGGAGTCCACCGCTATGCGGTGCACGGCGAGGACGGTAGCGAAAGCGATCAACCCGCTGTCATCCACGCTCGAAGATACTGGATCGGAAGCCGCGTTGCTGTCACTCATTTCCGGCGCTCTCCCAAGGCGGGAACCGCCTCGCGCGGCAACGCCACGTCACTCGTTGCCGGGACGATGGCCGGGCTACTTGTCTTGGCGGGTGCAGCCAGGGTCGGCTGGCCCGGCAAGGGAGCGACGCGCTCGATCTGCTGCGGTCGATCCGAGGTATGGCTGACATCGTCGAAGAGCCGGAATGCCGGATCCCAAGGCAACGCCCCTCGCGTCTCGACCTTGCGAGTATACGCGGCGGGATCATACAGGCTGGTGCCGGTCAGTAGGCGCCCGACGTCGAGTTGGCCGATCCGGCGGAGAAGCGCCGCCTGCGCCACATAGGCATCGCGCCGGCTCGAGATCAGCGCGATCTCCGTCTCGCGCAGCTGGTTCTGCGCGAAGAGGACGTCGAAAGTCGAACGGAGCCCCTCGCGATACTCCTCGAAGCTGCCCTCATAGTAGATCCGGGCGGCCTGGAGTTGCACCTCCTGCGCCTCGATATTGCGCGTTGCGGAAGCCCAGCTGTTCCACGCCTCCAGCAGCGCATCGCTGACCTGCCGACGCGTCGCCTCGATGCGAAACGCGTCCGCGCTGTTCCTGTTCTTGGCCTGTGCGATCAACGCCTGGACCCGGCCTCCCGCGGAAAGCGGCAGCGTGAGGGTCACGCGCGCGCCCAGGTTGATGTCCTGGTCGCGGCTATCCAGCGGCGAGAGCGGCCCTGTAGTCCCAGCGGTGCCGCGCAGGCTGATTGTGGGGCTGCCTTCGGCTCGTGCGCTGGCAATCCGCGCTCGTGACGCACGCTCCTTGGCAACAGCCGCCGCGAGGTCGGGGTTGGCCCGGGCTGCAATCGCGAAGGCCTCGTCGATACTGGCAGGGAGCAGTGGCAGGGGTGGCTCAGGCGCGAGCCGACCCGGCGCACGGCCGACGATCGCCGCGAAGGTTGATCGGCTCGCCTCCAGTCGGGCCCGGGTCGCGGTACGCTGCACCTCGGCCGCCTTCAGCTGTGTCTCCGCCTGCGCGATGTCGGTCCGCGTAAGCTCGCCTGCCTCACGGCGAGCGACCACCTCATCGAGCGTGTCTCGCAGCACGCGAACATTGCGTTCGCGGATCTTTAGCGCCTGACTATCCCGCCGGACGTCCGCATATGCTGCGATCAGGTCGACGAGGAGGTCACCTTCGACGCCCCGCAGCGTCGATCGGCCTGCGTTGCTCTCAGCCCGAGCAGCAAGCGCATCGGCACGCGCGCGCCCACCCGTCCAAAGCGGCTGGTCCACGGTAAGTTGGGTTGTCACGTCATTACGTTCGATGTGCGGATTGTTGAGGCGATCGACCAGCGGCCGCGATGCCTGGGTGATCGCACCCGGGTAGGTATAATCGTATCCACCGGCTACCTGGAGCTGAGCCGTCGCACGCGTGGCCGATAAGGCGAGCCCGATATTATCGTCCGTCGCCCGAAGATCATAGCGGCTCGCAGCCAATGTCGGGTTCGACACATAGGCCTCGGCGATGGCAGAGGCGAGATCATCGTCCGGCGGCAGCTTCTCCGCGCTGTCTTCCTCCAGCTGGGGACTGGGATAGCGCGCATGTACCGGGTTCAGGCCTTCGACCGAGTTCTGCGCGGCCGCCGGTTCGCAAAGGAGAGCCGCGGCGGACAGCGCCAACGGCAGCAGGATGCGCGGATCTTTGCGCATCAACGGACAAACGCCGCATCGGAACGACAACCCAGCGCCGCAGCCTGTTGCATCGCTTCATCGAAGCCACCGATACGGAATATACGTGGGCGCCTGCCAAAGCCGGGTGACACCGCGAGCCTGCGAGCCCCTTTCACGAGGGTCGACAGTAAGGGCAAGTGCTGGCGATCAACAACGAAACCCGGGTCGCGACGGGCCAGCTGCGGTATCAAGTCGCGCCAACGAACTGGTGAGCCGCTGTCTACGCGAACAGCTGTATCCGTCGCGTCATATCCTCCACCCAAGTGTACGATGACGCTCCCTCTTTCGTAAGAAAGGGCGCGCCTGTTGGCGGTTAGACGGCATCGATGCTCGCCGGAAAATCGATCGCTGAAGATATCGAGGCGCCAGTCGCCCACCGACAGATGAACGCGGGCAGGCGCATGGTCTGACGCCGCGGACCGCGCCGGGAGCGAGACAAAAACAAGCACCGGCGCAACAGCCGGGACCGCCCATTTGACGAAACGCATTATCCCCCCGCGGCACTGCTCCCACAGTGCGCCCACCGACTTGCCTGCATAAGCACTTCACCGGCTAATTGCCTGATTCGCGGCCGAAAGCAAAGTGGATTTGCGCAGCGCTCTTGCGGGGATCGCCGAATATCTCTGAATACGACGCACGCACATTACTTGGCATTATGCGCGAGCGGGGCACGACGGCATCCGCGGCGCAACGGCCGGCGCGCCCAACATGTTCAGCCTTGGACGACTGGGCGCCAACCACTTCGCTTCGGGCTAGGGCTCCGGACTCTCTTGCCCGATTATCGAACCCCTCAGGCAGAGAGTCGACTGCCTCTAGAGTAGCAGCTTGGAAGCTAGAGCAGAGGAGAACGCGAAAGAACTTCACAGCCAGAGAGGCCGTCGGTGGGGGTTCAAAAACCTTATCGTTGCTTGCCTTCGACCGTATCGTCCGGAGCTCGCCGCGGCCTGGCGGTACGATCTGCGCCAGTACCGGCTCGACCCCGGGCTGAGCGGACTCGATATCCATTGGAGCCGAATCTGCCGATCGCGACGCTGATCCTGATCCTGAAGCCGCTGTTCAGCCGGGCTGTCGCTGAGCGCTGGGCGTGCGCCTCGCTCCGCTGCTGCCGCTTGCCACCACCTTTGTCGGCCTTAGCCTCACGGGTTGAGGCTTTGCCTCCTCGACTAATTGTCGCCCCGATACATCGCTGGCGCCGACCGCGTCACCCTGACTGCAGTCATCGCGGCGCTCGGGCTCGGGCGGTGTCCAGGCCGGCTCTAAGAAACAAGTGACCGGTACCTTCCGGCATCGCGGCTTTTGATGAAGCACCTCAGCGTCTTCTCGATGCTGGTCAGGATCGAGTCCCGAGTAACGTCGCCAGGATGCACCGCCACGCGAACGGTTCGCAGCGAATGCAGTGCCTGTCGCGCGAGCGCCGCGAAGGCTAGGGAAGACGCCGTCCTCATCGGCGATCTGCTGGCCCAGGTGATCACTGGCCCACGTGCTACGACCTTGCCCGTTCGTGGTACCCAGACCTTCATGTGATCCTCGGCCAACTCGAAGCTGCTGTCGCGCAAGGCTTCCATCGCCCCTGAGCCGTAGAGCCATGCCGGTGCGATGAAACCGGCGCTCTTGCGGCCGATGATGTCCTCGACGAGTGCCCTCCCGTTTTCCATTCTGCGTGCCGCCTCCTCGGAGGAGAGGCCGAGAAATTCGCCTTCGCTCGCCGTCATATATCTAGCCTTCAGCCCCGACAGGCCCTGATGCACGAGGCCATCCTTGTGATACCAGCCATGGACGAACATCTCGATTCCGCTGTCCGACCAAGCCCGGAGACGGCTGGCGAACGGCGTGCCCGAGCGGATCGGGTGGCGTCCCCAGTGATCGGGCACGACGAGCATTGCGAAGCTGGAGGATCGCAGCGTATCGGTCAGCAGTCCGGCAAGCTGGTCGACCTGGCGTTCGGACCCGGGGCCGACATCGTGAATCGATGCGAGGAGCAAGCGCTTGTCAGAAAATGGCATTGATCCCGATCCTTATCGTTCGCGGACGCAGCGGCGTGCGCTGATTGCCTTCGGCGACGGAGAAGGGATTGCCGTAGGAGAAGCGATTGGCTCGGCTGTCCAACAGGTTTTCCACGTCCACCGAGAGGCCCCAGCGCCCAAGTTCGGCCCGTGCTCCGACGGCCGTATCGATATAGTCCCCTTGCGACAGATCGAATGGCGCGCGCGCACCCAGATACGAGGTGCCGATGTAACCGACTGATCCATCGATCGTTATCCTGGTGTTTGCGATCCAAGACTCGAACCGCGTGGACATCCGCCAGCCACTTTCCGCGACGTTAGGCAGATTGCCTTCTGCATCGGACTGGAACTCGGGGGTTGGCCGATCGAGCCTGCTGGTGGTGTTGAAGGCTGAGAGTCGGAAGGCGAGGTCCGCATTGGCCTGCCAGCCGAGATTGGCGGAGACATAATGCACCTGCGCCGAGCCGAGATTGGCGACATAGGGAAAGCCGCTGCTCGTCACGAGATCGGCCTGCACCCGGCTCCATCGCGAATAGGCGTATGACAGTCCGCCCGAGAGCCGCGAACCGGCGTCGGTGCCGAAGCGCATGCCGATCTCCGACGCGCGGACCTCGTCCGGCTGGAAGCTGGTCACCTCGGCCTCGTCGCCGCTTCCGGTTAGTTGCTGCGCCCCGGGCCTGAACCCCTCCTGATAGCGTAGATAGGCAATCGTTCCTTTCCACGGCTTCCACGACAGAGCGGTGGTCGGCAGAAACCGCGTCAGGGGGCGGGTCGGTTCGGCCGAGGGCCTGCCGGATTCGGTGGCGAAATCATCGAACCGCAAGAAGAGCGACAGCCTCCCCCCGCCGGTAATCGAGACGTTGTCCCAAAGCGGCACCGTCGCCTCGCCGAACAAGGCAGCGTCCAAGGTTTCCGATCGAATATTGGAAATCGGCGCGAGCGCGTCTGCGGGGCCGAGAAACCGATCGATACGATTGACGTTGTGGGCTATCGAAAAGCCCGACACCCAGTTCGAGATCCAGTCCATGGATCCTGAAAGCCGCGTCTCGTGGGTCAGCAGCCTGACCTCCATGTTCTCGTCGAACAAGGTCGGTATCTGGGTGGTCGCCGACGTGGCGTCGAACACCGTGTTGATCGAGTGATAGGTATAGGAAGTGTTCGACAGCAGCCGGGCGAAGCCGAGGTCGGCCCGCAATGTCGCAAAGCCGAGCCGATAGTCATTGTAGAATGGCTGCGCGAAATAGGATCGGCGCGTCAGCGCGGAAGAGCCCAGTGCATCGGTATACTGGCCGTCCCTGCTGCTGGTGTCCTGCGAGATGATTCCGGCATCGAGGCTCAATCCGGCGTTGAGCTCCATGCGGAAGGTCGCGCGCAGCCCCGTCACGCGCGTTCGATTGACGTCGGACAGGCCGCGCCGGACATCGTCGATATAGCCCGGACGGACGACATGATATCCGACGATCCGCATCGCGGCGCGCTCGCCGATCGGGACATTCGCCACGATGGCGCCGTCACCGCCGGTTTTGTCGCCGGTGACTGTCAGCGCCGCGGTTCCGCCGACCTCGAATTCGCCAGGCACGGGCGAGCGCGGCACGATGTGGATCACGCCGCCCAGAGAGCCGGCGCCATAGAGGGTCCCTTGCGGTCCTTCGAGGACTTCGACCTTCTCGATGTCGTACAGCGCCAGGTCGGGGTCGGGAGCGCTGTAGGTGAGCCTGCTTTCTCCGAAATACTGGCTGGTCGTCGACTGCAGTTGTCCGTTGAAGCTGCTGTCGGCGATCCCCCTGACGAAGATCTTGTTACGACCCGAGCCGAGATTGGTCGACGTCAGGTTCGGAAGATCCCGGAGCAGGACCTCGCTGCCTCTGCTGCCGAAATGAAGGCTTTGCGCCTGATCAAACGAGGCCGCATGGAACGCGCCAGGATAGTCGGCCAGCGCGACGTTTTGCTTGCTTGCCGTGACGATGATCTCTTCGTGCGGAGGCGACAGATCTGCCGGGCGTCGGGATGGAGGAGGTGCCGCGGGTCTTCGATCGGGCGCCGCTTTCCGGGGGCGACGGGCGGGCTGGCGAAACACGTTCACCACATCTGCGCGCGACATTCGAAAATCATATCCGGTGCCCCGCAGCAATCGACGCAACCCTTCGCGCAGGGTGTACCGTCCCCTCAGCCCGCCGACCCGGACTGATCTCAGGGCCGGATCACTGGTGTCGATGGAAATGCCTGCCTGCGTGGCGAACGAAATCAGCGCCCCGTTCAATGGACCGGGAGGAATATCGAGCGATATCTCGCCGGCGGCATGCGCCGGGGAAATTGCCGCTGCCCAGACGATCGGCGCACCCGCCAGAAGTAATTTTCCGCTCACCGAGCTTTGACGGACCAGTGCGTTCCGTCCGCGACAATCTTCTCGCCGATCAGTTCTTCCAGCCGCGCGCGCAGTGCATCCCGATCCCCATAGGTCTGGATCACGCCCGAAAACCGCCTCGAGCGCAGAGTTTGTGGAAGCTCGAGCGATATCCCGGCTGACCTGGACAGATCGTCGGCGACCTGTTGCAGGGGCGCCTGATCGTAAACGAGCTTTCCGTCTGCCCAGCTTCCGATCGATGCGACCGGTCTCTGCGACATGTCGATCTTCCCGCGATCGTCGGCTGCAAGGCTATCGCCCGCACGAAGATTGACGGCCTGAGCTGTGGCTTCAAAGCGCACCGCGCCTTCGGCCACTCCGACGCGAAGCTGCCGATCGGTGCGCACGACGTTGAACACGGTACCGATGTCGATCAGGCGCTGCTCACCCGCCACGACGGTGAACGGCGCGGATTCGTCGTGCTTCACGGAGAACCGTGCCTCGCCCCGAGCGATCTCCACCGATCTCGTGTCGTTCCTGTCGAGGACGATCCGGGTACCGCCGTTGAGGAGGATCTCGCTCCCGTCCGCCAGCGAAACGCTTCGAATTTCTCCGGCCGCGGTCTCGATCGAATAGCGCGCAGCCCGGCTGGGAAGCATTCCAACTCCGAAGAGCCCCGCCGCCGCTACCGAGGCTGCAATCGCGCCCCAGCGCCATTGAGAGCGACGAACGCGTTCGCTGCCGCCCCCATGGGCAAGATCATCGTCGTCATTGCTGAACCGCGGTATCTGCTCACGGTCCTCGCCGGATGGAAAAGTCGCGCTCGCCAGCAAGGGCGACAGACGCGCGTCGCCGTCCGCGACGGCTTCATAGACATCGTTACGGGCGGGATCGGCGTCCAGCCAGCCGGCGAATTCGATCCACGCATTCTCGTCGGCATCCTTGAGCCGAAGGTGCCAGGCGATCGCCTGCTCGACCATCGCGCGATCAGAAGAAGCGGACATCGCCGGCTTCCTTTTGTGAGAGTTTCGAGGCGCCATCCAGTTCCTGGCGCAAGAGCAGGAGCTTCCGATAGGCCCGCTGGAGGTGTTTCTCCACCGCGCTCAGGCTGAGATCCAGGCTCCTGGCGATATCCTTTTGCGACATTCCCTCGAGCCGGTACATCTTCAATATCTGCGCCGTGCGGTCCGGCATGGACGCCAGAGCCCCATTGACCCGCTCGAGTTCATCGCGGGCGATCGCACTCTCCTCGGGTGAGGGCGCTCCGTCCGTTTCGAGATCGGGCCCAATCCGATTGCGCGTCCAGCGATCGTCCCGCGCCTGCTGACGGCGGCGCCCTCTGCGATGGTCGTGCAGAAGATTGTTCGCCATTTGATAAAGATAAGCACGCGGGTGGCTGACAGGGCCGGTGCCGGTACTGGTCAATTTCACATACAGATCCTGCAACAGATCCTCGACTTCGGCGGGATCACACCGGCGCGCAAGCATGAAGCGCAACAAATCGGAACGCATTTCGCCCAATAGTTGAGTCAGGCCTGTCGCGCCTGTGCCAGCATCCTCGAACCTTGGTGACATAGGACTCCCATAAGGGGCGCGCTGCCGCTGGGGCAATGCAGCAGTCGATAGCGCGCGCTGTTGAACGGCCTCCGACATCAGGCGCGTCCCTTTTGAAATAGCAGGCCCGGGCCTTCCGAATCTGCAGCAGTCGGGCGAGCTCCAAGTAGAAATGCGAAGCGCGGTTCCGACCGGGCATTTACCGGCCAAAATTCAAGTCTGCCCCTGTCGCTGATGCCCATGCTTGGTCCTTGGCGGTCGATCCGCGTGCAGCGGGTCAGACGCCGCAGACGGCGCGGAACCGCACATGCGGGAAGATCAAATCGAATGGGCAGACGACAAGGTACGGCCTCGGGCAGTCGACATGCAGACCAAATGACCGATCTGGCAGGGACGGCCGACCGGTGGGGCTGGCATCGATCTTTACCGGGCCTGTGGACGGGCTATGCAGTCGACCAGCGGAGGTTCTGGAGAAGCCGGTTTGCCCAGAGATCGACGAAACCTTGGCCGAGGCGCTTCTCGGCCCTGGTCAGCCCCCACGCGAACACGCTCCAGGCCAAGAGAATGCTGGCCGCTACCATTTCGGGCTCGCGCACCTGGCCGTCGATCAGCCGCGTTAGCACCTTCAGGCCAAGCACCAGTAAAATCAGCCCTACGAGGATACCGACCGCACCCGACTGCCGCCTCGCCGGCTTTCCCAAGGCCAGCGCCAAGAATGGCAGGAACAATATGAGCGCGGCCGAGAGACAACGCCCGTAGATGGCCGACCGACTGGGAGGCGTGCCGTCCGCCCACAGCGATGCGATATCGACCCGCTTCGGCGATCCGTCGCCGGTACCGATTGTCGCCGTACCTGTCATGTAATCGGTGCGGTATCGCAAGCGGACGAAGTCGGCCACGCGGGACGATCCTTCTTCTATGACCTGTCCGTCGTGCAATTCGATTGCTGCTCCTCCGGAAGGACGCCGCCAAAGGCGCCCCCACCTCGCAGTATAGATATTGCCGCCCGCCCGAAGGAACAGTCCGACGAGCTCGCCATTGGCCGGATCGACGTGCTCGAACAGCAAGATCCTTCCGGAACCGAGATCGACGAACTGGCCCGCCTCCAGCCGATGCCCAAAATCGCCATTCTCCAGCCGGCTACCGATTTCCGCGATTCTGACTTCACCGGCGGGCATCAGCCAGCCCTGGTTCAACAGTGCCAGGATACTGATCAACGCGGAAACGACGAGCGGAAGCCGCATCCACCGCACCGGCGCGATGCCACATGCCTCGATCACGTCGAGCTCTCCACTGAGAACGAGCTTTCGGACAGTCAGGGCGATTGCCAGGAACAGCCCGACCGGCAAACCGATTCCGCCATATTCGGGGAGCAGGCTGGCGACGGTATGCACGACGATGTATCCACGCCGTCCCGAGAAGCGGGTCATCTCCACCAGACGGGGAAGATGCTCGAGGATCATCAGGGATGTGACTGTCGCCAGCACACTGCCCATCGTCCCGAGTATCTGCCACAGAATATAACGGTCGAGGATAGCGAGGCGAAAGGACATGGCTGCGTTCACGCAGCCGTGGAGAGTTTACTCGAGGCCAGGTTCTCGTAGATCGCGAACAAGGCCGCGAAATGCTCGTCCATCGCGCGCGCCTTGCGACCAGCCGGACGCCCGAAGAAACGGTCCGGCAGCGTGAGGATCGCGCGCACAAGGTCCGCGCGATCCGCTGCACGATAGGAAAGGCTCGTCTGACCGCTGGCGAAGTCGGCCGCACCGCCGCGATCGGGCACGATCATGGGTATGCCGCTGGCGCTCGCCTCTGCTGCCGTCATGCAGAAGGTCTCTGCCTCGCAGCCATGCAGGAAGGCATCGGCGCTCGCCAGGACGCCCGCGAATTGTTCCCGATTTCGTTCGGGGCGAAACAGCCGGACATGCGGGTTCCCGCCGATCGATCGCAGGATGGTCGTATCGTCCCGGCCTTCGCCGAAGATCGCCAGGCCCAGTTGACGGCGGCGACCGGCGATCGTCACCGCTTCCACCAGCATCGGCAGGCGCTTTTCGGGCGCGAGCCTACCGGCGGAGACGAGCAGTGTCGCATCAGGGCCGAGGCCGCATTGTGCGAGAAGGGTGGCGCGCAAATCTTCATTGCGCTTGGTGGCCGAAAAGCGGTGCGGCTCGATTCCCATCGGGACGGTGACGACGTTACGGACGCCCCCCGCTTTCGTCCGCGAGGCAAGGTCTTCGCTGGCACAGACCACGGCGTCATAGAGCCGTCCGAGCAGTCGCAAATGATCCCAGTAGCGCGCGAACTGCCGGTCGATCCTGTCCCGGCTCACCATGGGCTCGAGCCATCGATAGGCATAGGCCGACAGCGGATCGGCGTGCATGATGAGCGCCTTGGGTATATCGGGCCGCCAATTTGCCACCATGAGCGGACTTCGCCATGGCGAGGACGCCTCGACGAAATCCGGCGCCAACCTGTCGAGCGCCGCATGGAGCGCTCGCTCGTCCTTGAAATACCAGTATTTCCGGTCGAGCGGGAAGCGCGGGGAGGCAATCGTCTGGATTCGTGCGCGGGGGCCAAGCTCGATGACCGTGTCGGTATCGGCGGGCGCCAGGATCGTCATATCCTGCCCCATCCGTTCCGCGACCGCCAGTTTCTGGCCGACATACGTTTTTACGCCGCCCCCTCTGGGAGAATAGAAGGCGCAAACATCGACGATTTTCACCGGTGGTCTCCCATCATCGGATCGGGCGCATGGCGAGGCCGCGCCGATAGTTCATCACGATACTGATCTGCGTGGGGCCGGAGCGCGCTACCGCGCTCGCCACAGAAGCCCTGGGCTTGCTCCAGCCAAGCCTGGGATTGCCCGCAAATCCTATCCCGTCGATCCGCCAGCCGAACTTACGATCACCGTCGCGATCATGCAGCAGGCTCACTGCATAGCTGCCTGCCGAGGGAACCCGGACACATACAGCGACCGGCCCCGATGAGGGGACCGGCTGTTCGACCCTGCGGAAGACCTTGCCTGCCGAGATCAGGATATTGTCATCTGCCAGGAAGTCCGGGTCTCTTGCCGGATAGACTTCGAGCTTGAGCTTGCCCGTCCGGTCCTTGAGGCCCTCGACGTTGACGAGGAACGAAGGGCCGAGCTCATTGGAACGGCACTTGCCTTCAGCCGTCCCGAGATCGGGCGCTGACTGTAGGGTGGCAGCAACCAACAACGGGCTGGACACGAGGCTAAAGAGCAGGTGTTTCATCGCCGATCCTCTTCGAAAGCAGGTCTGCGAGTGCCAGGCCGGTTCCGACGGTCACGTGCGTCGCGAGGATCAGCCCCGCCATCAGCGCCATGAGCCCCGAGACCTCGACATGGTCGCCAAACGCGATGACTGTCATGCCGGCGAACATCACGTCCTTGTTCGGTACGAAGGGCAGCCGGGAGACCAGAAGGCGCATGGTCACCAGGACCAGCCACCAGACCAGCGGGACGTCCGGCAGCACGCAATGCCATAGCGCGGCAGAAACGATGGTTGTCGCGAGAATGCGGACGAGATGGACGACGAAGACCATCGTCAGCTCGTGCCTTTCGAGGGAAAACATCGAGCTGCGCAGCAACATCACCGCCAGCGACGTTCCGATCACGAACGTGATCGACCAGCCGATCGCACTTGCATGGTCGTGCAGGGGCAGCTGCCCGGCGAAGGGGAGCGCCGCGGCGAAAAGGAGAAGGGTGGTCACGTTGCCCGCGACAGCCGAAAGCACGGCGACATCCTTGACCGCCCCGAAAGGCGTGGTCACGAACTTGAGGTTCTGCCGTGCCCAAGCGTAGAAACAGGCCTCTCCCAGATAGCCGACCAGCAATTCGTTGTAGATGAGCTTGCGGATCAGGACGCCGAAGGCACTGGCGCCAACGCCCCAAAGCCGTCGGAAAATGAACAAGTCGCTCGCCGGCCCGATGAGATAGCCGATCGCGAAAAGGCCCCAGAAGGTCGGCGAGCTCGGCACCAGCCCGAGGATCTTCGCGAAATCGAGATCGCGCACCTGGTAGATGGCCGCACCTACGACGATCAGCGAAAGGACCGTGCCGAGAAGACCCCCTTTAGACGGTATGGCCCTGCGATCCTGCGGTTCGAACGCGAACGTCCCCGAAGACGCGATTGCTATACCAGGATTGAGCATTGCGGGTCTCGCGCGTTGGTAGAGCCCGCTAGACCCCACCCCCGCGCGATTCCCGCACATTGCCACGCATTTTCTCTTGCCGACGCCGACGAGAGTCGGTGGTCAGGGCCGCGAGCCTGGACAAACAGAGCCGACCGGAGCTTTCCAGCGTAAACCCGGCCGCGAGGCGCTGCATCGCCACTGGGTCCGGTCGCACATGCCGGGCGGCGCCCACGGCTTCGCTCAGAGCATCGGGGTTGCCGGGAGGCGCCAATACACCGAATTGCTCATAACCGATCAGCCGCTCCATGCTGACGAGCGGGTCTTGCGCCCAAGCTTGGCGTGCGAGCGCCTCGAGAAGCAACATCTGATTCTTCTGCGCGGCAAGCCTGCCGGCTGTGAGGTACCGGCAGCCCGCCTGCGCGTCCCTGGCCGATCTTGCGCCGGCAAGCTTATGCAACTCGCCTTCGGACAACGCCGGGTCGGGAATGACCGTGACCTTGCCTTCCGGGACCGCCAGGTCGCGCTCAATTTCCGCAAGCATCGGCACCGCTATCGCGACGAAACCGTCGAGCAGGCTGCGCAGGATTCTCAGCCACCGACGAACAACGGCCTGATGACCTTCGGAAGATCCCGCCGCTCGAGATCGTTGCTGATCTTGACGAGGACGGGAGGGCATGGACGGTCGGAAGCTGGTTCTCGCTAAGGCGCGGCAATCGAGATCGGGATCGGGAGCGGTACCGACACAGGCCCCGCGGCTTCGGCCGAGGACGATGACGCGCGCATGCCCCTCGTGTCGCCAATGTTCGGCAAGGCATAGGGCGATACGCTCGACCCCATCCGGTTCGAAGCCATGAATCGGGAATGGCAATTCGCAAGCTCGGCTAAACGCCGGCCATGTTCGATGGCCGCACTGCGCCGCGCATTCCCGGGCTGGTACGCACAAAATCCCGGTGAAAGAGGCCGCGAGACGTATCCTGCCGAAAAAAGTGGCGGAGCCGGGGCAATATCGGAGGCGCAACATCTCAAGGTAGTGCGCTAAACTCTGAAAAGCACATGTCCGGAACGCAATAAGTTCCCGGGAGTGCTATACCTTTATACCGAACAGTTTCTCCGCATTGCGATATGCGATTTTTTCCTTATCCACGCGTGACAGATTCACTGCCCTAAACCATTCGGTTTGTTGCTTCATATCTGCGAACGGGTAATCGGTTGCAAACATCACCCTATCCACGCTGATGTGCTTGAGCAAAAGGTGAAGCAGCTCGTCCCGGGGGAACGCGCTGGTCGTGAACCAGAAATTATCTCTGAAGTACTGCCCGACAGGCTTTTTCAGAGACTGCTCGGCTGTTTCACCCAGATCTTCTACGATTCGGTCGAAGTAGAATGGAAGCCCCTCCCCCATGTGGCCGATAATCATCTTCAGCTTGGGGAATCTGTCGAACGTCCCAGATAGGATCATTCGAATGGCTTGAACAAGCACCTCTTGATGCCATCCATATCCCGAACCACTGAAGATGTAGTCCTGATATTCTTTGTTATATTCCGGCCGATTGATACGGTAATAAACATCGAAGACCACCTTGGGCGGGAAGGCTGGATGCGTGTATATCGGCACGTCGAGGGCTTCGGCACGCGCCAGAACGGGCTCAAAATCGACATCGTCGAGGAATTTGTTGCCGATAATTCCGTTGGTCATGGCCCCAACGAAGCCATCTTCCCGAACGGCCCGCTCCAGTTCGTCCGCGGATGCTTTCGGATCCTGGAGCGGCAAGGTTGCAAACGCGTGAAACCGCCTAGGATAGGCGGCCATCGCGCCCTCGGCGATGCCCTTGTTAAGACGATACGCGAAATCCACGCCCTTCCCACCGGGGATATTCTGCACGCCAGGCGTATGTGCCGAGAGGATTTGAACGTTGAGCCCCGCCTTATCCATCTCGGCAATGCGGCGAGGACCTAGCTCGGCAAGACCTGTTGACCTGAGATACGCGGCATGAGCGTCGTCAAACGCGATCTCCTTGATCAGTTCGTCGGTGGAATAGGTCTCTTCTGCGCCGATAAATTTCAGGTCCCGATCTCTCAACGAGATTTCCGAAGGCTCTGCCGGGGCGGCATTGGAGATCATGGCGGACGCGGACGATCCCGCACCAACACCTACTGCAGCCGCGCCACCCAGAAAGTCCCGGCGTCCCATCTCAAGCCTCTCTGCGGGTTTTTCAGTCTTTGCCATGTCGGTTCCTGCTCAGACATTTGCTGTTGGAATCCGGGCGTCGGAGGACAGTTGTCGCCCCCCGGCGCCCTTCGTGATCCGGTGATTGCTCCGCGCCGATGCCGCCGGCCCCATAGGTCCGATCAGAAGGTGTAGGTCAGGAAGCCCATACCGAAGGGCGCGGTCTTCTTCCGGACGATCGGACTGTCCTTCACCTTGCCAAGCAGAGTCGTGACACCGCTCGCCGCGCCGATGCCGATATGGTCGGTCAGGCGATATTGCAGGCCGAGCTCCGCCTTCGCATCCAGAAAACCAGAACCCGGTCGGAACTGGCGAAGCCCGGATTCCTGTGCCTGACGTGCATTCACGCCGTAGAAGCGATCATTGTGCCTGGCGTTCGCCCATCGCGTCCCGACCGAGGGCGTGAGGAACAGCCGGTCGTTTACGACGATCGGGCGCGACAGGCTGAAATCCGCGATCGCGCCCTTCGTGCTGCCCACGAAGATCTGGGTAAGCCCGGCCGTGGCCTCGAGACCGAACTGTCGAAAGCTGACGAAGCCGCGCGCGCCGGCTCCCATGTCGACTTCATTGAAGCGGTTCGGCACGTCCTTCCGTTCATAATTGTCGGTCACCAGGACGACACCAGCACCGACGGTGACCGTCTCGCTTTCCACCGGCGCGACGCCAATGCCATTCTGGAAATTGACGAAGAACGGCCCGCGCTTGATGTCGATCGCCGGGATCGGCTGAAACTGATACTTTCTCGATCCCATATAGGCGGGCTGATACAGACCGCCGACGCCGATGGTGATGTGATCCTCGTCGGGGCCACCGTCCTGCCCGGCGAGTTCGCCGGGGTAGGCGGACGCTTGCCCTGGCGCGGCGGTGAGCGGCGGCTCGACGCTCGTCAGCGCCTGGCCCGCCGCAGAACCGGCCCAGACGAGAGCAGTTGCCGAAATTATGACACCAAAATGGACGCCAAATGTTTGACGCATGTTGTTCCCCGATATTGTGGTTCGTGAAATGTCCGCAGTTGCGGTGTGGGCACGATATTTGTGTCGGCCGGGCCGTTTATTTCGCTTTGCTCAAAGTTCAAGACCCGCATAGGACGCCGACTTTTCGTTCGACGTTCGATCGACATGAATGCTTCGCAGCGCATCGGACTTATGATTTACGGGAGAAAGCCCGTAGGATTCCTGCTCGAGACACAGATCATGGGACACGATGCCTGCGCCTCGATCGAGATGGGGTACCGTTGAGCGCCAGGATGATCGCCGCAAATCAAGCTGTGCTAGGCAATGTGGCATGTCGGTGTCTCCATTTACCCCTGAGACGCCAACCCCAGTGCAGACCCGCACTCGCGAATGCGAAGATTCTCCGCTACCTTGGCACCAACATTGTCCGTTTCGACTGCCGCGACGGGCCGCCTCATTTCACGCCAGCCGGATGCCGGCCTGGAATTGATTAGCTCGTCACCTTCTAGTTCGCGACGCGCCGCGGCCGCATCACTTCGCCGGCCTCGCCCTTCGCCCGGTGCGCAAGAAGCGCTCGCGGCATTGGCATCCTCTTCCACTTGGCAACAACGCCGCGCCCCTCAGCCCCCAGAGCTCCCGCGCGGTCCAGTTATGATCGAGACGTTCGCGTCGCCGGTCTTGAGAGGACGCACTTGAAAATCTTCCCGGACGCGGAGGACTGTGGGTCGACTGGCGGTCCGCAGGCGGGTCGCAGATCGAGCGGATCAGGCGACGCTGGTCTATGATGGGCTCGGCGGCAATGAAACGGGCTGAAGCTGGTGATATTGGCTGGCCTTGATGAACAAAGGGCCGCTTCAGGTTCTTTGGCGGCCCGGGGGGGACGGCATGCAATGGGCGTTAGCTGCCGCGGTTTGGTGACATGAACGGACGTCCGCTTTCGGGAAGCGCAGCGACGACGATGAATGCCCGCATTTGGGCGCAAAGCTGCCGTGCCGGGGGCCCCGGCGTAGCAGCGCATGGAAGCGACGGACGACTAGCCAACAATCCGCGGTTACGCTCCCGAGCCGGATGTTCCTAAGAAGTGAAGCCTGTGTTCGATCCGTTGCACCTGACTGCCGGACGGTCGTTTGCGAGCACCCTTGCAGCGCCTACGATGCCAACGCGCGCCCATGCCCATCGCGCTGGCGCGCAGTTCACAGCATTGCTGACCAAGACCGGGCCGTCGAGAGGCTAGGCCGGGTCGGCTGAGCGACCACTCAAGATCGCATTCAGCAGCCATCAGGTTGGGGAACCCGATGGCCGCTGCACGGTATTTGCGGCAATCTCCATGCCGGCTCTCAGAACCGGAGATCCACACCGGCGTAGAGCATACGGCCATAGAGATCATAGGTATTGGCCGAGGTTTGCGTTCCGGGGAAAGTCACCAGGCTCGTATCGCTGAACACCGGCGGCTTCTTGTCGAACAGATTGTCCACACCGAAATAGAAGGCGTACCTGCTCGATTCCGGCTCAATGCGCAGCTGCGCGTCGTGGTACCAGAAGGCACCCGTCCGGGTCGGGGTCGTGGCGGTCAGGTCATCGACCACCGACGAGAGATAATTGACCCGCCAGTTGAGCGACACACCGTCGACACCGAGAGTGGCCGATGCGTTCACCTTGTCCCTGAAGCCGGTGCCGAGCCGGCCGCAGGCATAGCAGTCAAGTTGGCCGACCTCCTCCTGCGTGGGCCCGCCGGGATAGGAAGTCTGCTCCTGCTTCAGCAAATGCGTCCAGCGCACGGTCAGGTCCAGCTTCGCACTGTTCGACAGGCGAGCAATGTAGCGGGCCTGGGTGTCGATGCCCGAAACCTCGAACGAACCGGTGTTCAGATTGATCGCATTCACGCTGGTGAGATGCCCGGTCGCGTCGCGGACGATGTTGTTGCAGAAGATGGCCTCACCATTTCCGGTGATGCATTCGTCGAGCGACGTCTGCTGGCCGATGATCCCGATGGCGTCCTCCACCTTGATCCGGTAGTAATCGACCGTCAGGCTGAACCCGCGCAGGAAGCGGGGCTCGAAGACGCCGCCCAGCGTGAGGGTCTTCGCCTTTTCCTGCTTGAGATCGGGATTGCCGCCGGTGAAGCCGTTGATCGTCTGGATCTGCGCCGTCGAATAGACGAAGCCGCCGGCGGCCGCGGCCGCGGCGATGGCCGGAATCGCAGTGCACGCCGCAGGCAAGGTGGTCAGCGAGATCGGCGCGCCGTCACCATTGCCTTCGCGCTGGTCGCAGGGATCCACCACCGCCGGAAACGTCTCGTTCTGCGCCGAATAGAGCTCCGAAATGTTCGGCGCGCGCGTCGCCTGCGAATAGACGCCACGGAAGCGCAGGTCGGGGATGGGCGCCCATTCCCCACCGACCTTCCAGCTCCACACGCCTCCCACGGTCGAGTAATCGGCATAGCGCGCCGCGCCTTCGACGCTCAGCCGGTGGAAGAACGGCCGGTCGGCGAAGATCGGCGCGCCGATTTCGACGAACGCTTCCTTGACGTTGTAGGACCCCCGCGTGTCGCTCAGCTGATTGCCCAGGGTCAGGCCAAGATTGGTCGCTTCGTCGAAATCCTCGCTGCTCGTTTCGTGGCGGTACTCGCCGCCGAGGGCGAACGCGACCGGGCCGCCCGGCAGGCGAAACGCTTCGCCGGACAGCGTGGCGGACACCACGTCCTGCTTCACCCGCGCTTCGTAGCGAGTCTGCTCGCCGTTCCGCGTGACGTAGGCCGCCGCCGCCGGTGAGACGGTGTTGAACCCGAAGATGTTGAGCGGCACGCAGTTGGGATCGTTGTTGGATGCGTCGGCATCGGCGTTGATCGCGCAGACCGGCCCGGCAGGCCCCGCAACGACGTTGAGCGCATTGGCATAATTGGGCCCGTACACCGTGCCCGACTGCGTGACGTCGCGCGTCTCGCCATGGGTGTAATAGACGTCGTAGCGCAGCGAAGGCGAAAGGTCGCCGCGCACCCCGCCTACCGCGCGCCACGTTTCGCGATCATTGCGGTTGCTGCGGTCGAAGATGTCGTTCGAACGTCGGCGGAACGGCAGCGCAGTAACCCCGGCAGCCACCATCGCGTTACGGATCGCCGCAGGGATCAGCGGATTGGTGATCGGGATCCCGGCGAACGGAGTACCGTCCTCGAAGACGAGATCGGTCGTCGCGACCGCCTGCGGCTCCAGGCTACTCCTCGACTTCGATTTGGCATATTCGAATTCGCCATAGACGGTGGCCGCCGGGGCGATCTCGAACTTGGCCAGCGCCGAGCCCAGATAGCGCTCGACCGGCAGCGCGAGATAGCGGTCGGCGTTGCGATTGTAGCCGTCGATATTGGCGCCCTGATAGTTTTTGAGATTGTTGAACGCGTCGTAGGTGAAAGTCCCCGCGCCGGCAGCGAAACTGCCGCTCGGGCTGAACAGGCCCTGCGCCGCGAAGGAGCTGCGGTTCGGATTGTCGGTGGCCGAGAAGCTGCGGTTGCGCGAGCGCAGGCCGTGATCGAAATCATAGCTTCCCGAAACGACGACGTGGCCGCTGCCATCGGCGAAGCCGGTACCCGCTACAGCGGAAATCAGCTGACGCGGCGCGTCGCCCTTGTCGGTCAAATTCGCCTGGCCGTGGAGGCGCAATCCTTCGAACTCGTCGTCCAGAATGAAGTTGACCACGCCGGCCACGGCTTCGGAACCATAGACCGCCGACGCTCCGCCGGTCACCACTTCGACCTGCCGGATCAAATCGGTCGGGATCGTGTTGAGATCGACGATCGAAGTGCCGGGGATCCCCGCCACGAAGCGGCGCCCGTTGACCAGCACCAGCGTCCGGGACGATCCAAGATTGCGCAGATTGACCGTTGCCTGCCCGTTTCCGGTAGTCGAAAAATTGGTCGAGGTACGGCTGATATTCTGACCAACGGCAGGCAGGTCGGCGAGCACGTCCTGGATGTTGGCCGCGCCGGTGCGCGCAATCTCTTCGCTGTTGACCACCGCGACTGGCACCGAGGCGGCAAGGTCCGGCCGCGCAATGCGCGAGCCGGTTACGACGATCGGCTCGCCATCGGCCTCCTGCGTGGCTTCGGACGGTGCCGGGTCGGCGGCTTGCTGGGCGTTCGCCGCGCCGGAGAAGCACAGTGCCAGCGCCGTCGCCACGGGCGAAACGGCGCGCAAGAGGACCATTCGGTTGACTGCGAAGTGATTCATTCTTCCTCCTTGACCTAGCTCCGTGGCCGGGCTCGGCCGATGCTCCCGATCAACCGGGCAGGTGCCGGTTTGCAGTTGTCCTATCAAATTGATAGGAGAATAGTCTATAAGGATACTTTCTTTCCCGAAACAATTGCTTATCGAGCGTTCCAGCGAGAAAGCAGCATGGTGAGCGCGCGGTTGGAGCGACCCGCAGCCAATCGCAAAGGGACGAGGCTTCTATGTGGACACGGCGCCGCGCGATGATCGGGACCGCAGCCGCGCTGGCGTCAGCCGGCCGGGTCGGGGCAGCGCCGGCGCAGAGGCTATTTTTCGATTCGCTCAGCTTCCTTCCTGAGAATCTGGACGACATCGCTGCCGCCGGGCTGGGCGCCATGATCGCCGATGTTTCCGATCTGATCGAGATTCGCGGCGACGACGGCGTCCCGCGCTACAGCCGAAACTTCGCCGCAAACGATCCCGCGATCGACCGCGCCGTCGCGCGGCTCGCCGGGTCGCGCACGGCCTGGCTGGCGCGGAAGGGCAGCGAGATCGGCTTGAGGCCGGGTTGCGCGGTGTTCCTGCAGTTCCAGTCGACCGAGATGATCGATCGCGATCTGTCGCGGATCGCCCATTTCCACGCCAAGGGGCTGCGGGTTCTCCAGTTCACGCATCACAACGACACCCTGTTTGCCGGCGGGGCGCTCGAGAAGGTGCAGACCGGACTGACGCCGCTCGGAATCGAGGGGCTGGCCGAAATGAACCGCCTCAGAATCCTGCCGGACGTCTCGCACGGTTCGGTGCCGACGATGCTTGAGACGGCGCGGCGCTCGACGACGCCGATCGCCCTCAGCCACGGCGCGGCGCGCGCCATCGTCGACCACCCCCGCTGCGCGCCCGACGAGGTCATCCGCGCCATCGCCGAGCGCGGCGGCGTCATGGGCATCTTCATGATGAGCTTCTGGCTCACGAGGAACCCGCGGCCGCGGATCTCGGACTATGTCGCCCAGATCCGCCACGTGATCCGCGTCGGCGGTCTCGGGGCCGTCGGGATCGCCAACGACTTCCCGATGGGCGGGCAGCCGAATCTGCTCAAGCTGAGCAACGACAACGCCAAAGGCGTCGAAGAATATATGGAATGGTGGCTGGCGCTGCGCCGCCAGGGCGTTCCCGGTTTCGAATGGACGCCGCAGCACGTCGTCATTCCCGAACTCAACCGGCTAGACCGGATGACGCGAATTGCCGAAGCCCTCGCGTCAGCAGGCTTTCGCGGCCGGGAAGTCGACGCGATCATGGGAGGCAACTGGCGCCGGCTCATGACGGACGTGCTCGGCTAGCGAACGGCCGTCGGATCGAAGACGATCCAGGATCCCAGGGTGTTTCGATCGTGCCTTCCCAGCTTGCCCGCGACGCTCACGCCAGTGCATCCTCAGTTTTCCGGCTCCTTCTGACGACTGCTTGATTGCACTGGCGGCCGATCGCTGCCTGGCGACTTCATATCCAATGGTAATGCGAAGCCACTGATATGAGTGCAGTATGATTGCGTGAGCCCACAGTGCACTTCGCGTGACTCGTCGCGAACAGCGAATGAACGGCGAAAATCAGAAGATTTGACTGCTGTCCCTACGGATGAAGACTGGGAAGGAGCATGCATCTCGCCTACCCCTTTCCTGCCAGAGACTGCGCGTTTTTTGGCCCGACCTGACATAGTTTGCGACAGCCAAGCGCCAATCAGACTGAGTACGTCGGGCTCCGGTCAACGGAGCCAGTTCTGGACGACACACCATAGCGAGTGCCAAGAAGCCTCGGCACTCGCTGGACACCTGGATCAGAACCTGATGCTGACGGTCGCCCGTGCGCCGTGATCTTGCCACTGCGACCCGAAGCTCCCGACCCAGGAAGCGCCGACCCGCACCGGCCCTACATCGGCCTCAAGGCCGAGATCGACGACGGCGGCATCTTCCGGCAACCGGGCGCCGACGATCTCAAACGCGCTGGCGCCACCCGCGAAGCGATTGTCGATTGTCGCGGCGAGGTCGCCCCAGCCATGCTGCCAGCCGGCGCCTGCCTTCACCGCTACACTCGAACCGAGCGGGAGCCGCGCATCCGCACCAAGCGTGAGGAAGGTGCTTTGCTGCTCCGCCGCGCCGACCGACAGCGCAGCGGCGCTCCCGGCTTCGGCGAACGCGTCCGAATGGACGCGGACAGTGGCGAGGCGGACGAACGGGGCGAGATCGAGCGGACCATCGACCACGTCATAGGACACACTGCCGTAGAATTGTCGGGTGCTGGCGTCGTATTGCCCCCGCTGTGCCGTGGCGCCCGCGCCGAAATCCACGGCGCGGCTGGTGTGGACCCGATGCCACGCGAACGTTGCGCCGACCTGTACCTTGAGCCCACCCTCCGCATAGCCGAGGATGCCGGCCAGCCCCCAGCTCTCCGCCGAGGCATTGCTCGTCCGCGCGTCGACGTCCTGATCGGACTTGGAAACGGTGCCGGCGAGACCGAAGGATATCCCCTGTCCGGCATAGCCCGCGCCGACGATCAGCCCCTTATGGTCGAGATCGGCACCGGCGACACCGCGCGCGGCATCGACGCTGCCCCAGCTCGCGGTTGCCGAAGCAATCGGGAAGATCCCCGCGGCCTCCTCACCCGGAGCAGACGCCAGCAAAGCGTCGCGGACCAGCCGGGCATCGTTGGTCAGCGCCGCCGATGTGGTCGCGTAGATCTCCCCAGACAGCGAGTCATAGGAGTTCCGCGCCATCGCCGCCGACTGGACCAGCACGCCTTCATAGACGGCATTGCCGATCCCGAGCGACTGCACCGCATTGGCGACCGCGCCCTGGTTCGCCGTCTCCGCGACCGCAGCGAATTGAACATCGTTACGATACAGCGACAGCGTGATCGCATTCGGCGCGTAGCGGAGCCGCGGCGTCAGGAAAGCGAGGTTCGAGGTCACCGAACCGAAAGTGCCGCTGATCCCGCCCGCGCTGGTCAGAATCGTATAGTCGGTGCGGGGATTGTAATTGCCGTTCTCGGCGAGCACCTGGACCGTCGCGGTGCTGGCAATGCTGGTCCCCCCGGTGACGTCGATCCGGTCCGCCGCGCCGGCGGCATTCGCCTCGACTTCGTAGACCGCGCCTGCGCCGAAGGCGAGATTGCCGCTGACGGTGAGGCGCCCGATCGAATTGCCCGGTCCGATGCGCCCGCCATTGACGGTGGTGCTGCCGACCCGGCCATTGCCGCCCAGGGTGCCGCCCGAGCCGAGCAGCACCGACGAGACGATCGCGCCGTTCACCTTGAGCGTGCCGTCCTCGATTGCCGTCGTGCCGGTATAGCTGCTGTTGCCGGTGAGATTGAGCTGGCCGCCACCGGTGAGGGTCAGGCCGCCGCTGCCGGTGATCGTGCCCGCAAAGACGCTGTTGTCGTCCTGATCGACGGTGAGCCGGCTGCCGTCGAGATTGATCCCGCTCTGTGCGGTCCCCGACAGGCCACCGATCGTCTGATCGGTGCCGCCCAGATCGAGGCTGCCGCCGGTGAGATCGAACTCGGTCGTCGGGTCGATCTGCCCGGTGAACTTGACCGATCCCCCGAGGATGCTGGTCGTGCCGACGAACTTGTAGTCGCCGTCGAACGTAAGCACCCCCGCCCCGCGCTTCTCGAGCAGCCCCGAACCGGAGAAGTCGCCGATGAAGCTGTACGAGTCCGAGCGCGCGTAGACGAAGGTGCCGTCATTGACGAGATCGCCGGTGAAGCTGCCGCTGGTGCCGCCATCGCCGAGCACGAAGACGCCGTTGCCGCTGGTCCGGATATCGCCCGCCATCGAACCGGTGAGCTGGAGCGCACCGTTGGCGACGATCGTGCCGCCAGTGTGGGTGAGCGTATCGGTGGCGACCCCGACCGTGCCGGTGCCGGTCAACAGCAATGCGCCGGTGCCGGTGACTGCGAGCGGGCTCTCGGCATCGATCAGGACATCGCTGGCGAAGTTGAGCACGAGCAGACCGTCATTGCGCACGCTCTGTGTGGCAATGGCGCTGTCGCCGCCGCTGCCGGGCACTTCGTTGACCTGCAGCGCAGCGTCCGCGCCGATCGTGACGCTCTCGAACGTGCCGACATAGCCCGAGGTGCTCCAATAGCCGCTGGTGGCGGCGAGCGTCTCGAAATTGGCGAGGCGCCCGATGGTCTGGCCGGCCACCGGCTGTGCGCTGCTGCCGATCAGCGTGACGCCGTCGCGTCCGGCGTCGCCGTCGACCGTGCCCGCGATGCTCGAGCCGGTGCGCAGGATCAGACGGTCATCGGCGCCGCTCAGCGCGGCGGCGAGGCCGTTGGTGCTTTCGATGCGGCCGGCATTGTCGAGCAACGTCGCGCCGCCGGCAGTGATTGCCGTGTCCGCGCCGAGGATCGTGCCGCGATTGACGATCGTGCCACCCTGTTCCGCAACGATCGCCGAGCCGCCGTTGCTGGTGATCGATCCGCTATTGTCGAGCTGGAGGGCGTTCGCCGACTGCACCGCATAGCCCGCCGAGACGATCACGCCGCTGTTGGTGAGCGAAAGATCGCCTTTGGCGTCGACGCCCAGATTGCCGGCGTCGATCCGTCCCGAATTGACCAGGCTCGCCGAAGCGAGATCGATCAGCACGCCCGACCCGTCGCGGCTCTGGATCGTGCCGCTGTTGGTCAGATTGCCCGTCTTGCCCGCGAAATTCTGGCTGACCAGCACCACGCCGGTGGTGCCGCCCTCGATCGTGCCGGCATTGTCGATCGTCCCGCCGCCGGCGAGTATGATGCCGTAGCGCGCACCGCTGATCTGGCCGCCCGCTGCGTTGACGATCGTGCCGATCTGCGCGCGACCGCTGTCGACGCCCGGATACCATTGCAGCTGGATGCCGTCGGCGGTGGCGCCGGCGAGCCCCTCGATCCGGCCGCTGTTGCGCACCGTGCCGCCGCCGTAGAGCGCCACGCCATCGTCATTGTCGCCGCGGATCGTGCCGCTGTTGGTGAGCTGGGTGTCTTGGCTGAACCAGGCGAAGCTGGTTCCCCCCGCCGGATTGGGCGTGCCCAGCTGCGTGGTGACAATGCCATAATCATGGCCCGAGATCGTGCCGCTGTTCTGGATTACCGCCGAGGATTGCACCCGCACGCCGGCCTCGGGCACTGCCGAGATATTGGCGCGGGTACCGTCGCCGCGGATCGTACCGGCATTGTCGAGCACCAGCGCGCCGCGCTGGGCGACGAGACCGCTTCCCGAGCCGGCGAGACTGCCCGCGGCGGCGACCGTGACGGTCAGGTCGCCGCTGCCGTTCAGCAACGCGCCGGCGAACTGTCCGGTGCCGGCGACGGAGACCGCGCCATTGACGTCGAGCGCGATGTCGCCGCCGCCGCTGCTCGCCAGATCGACTGCGTTGGCACCGCCGCCGGTTGCCGTGACGGCGTTCACCGCCACGTCGATGCCGCCGCTGCCGCTACGGGCGTGGACACCTGCCGCGCCACTGCCCGCGACAGCGACCGTACCGTTGCTGGTTACCGTCAGGGCGCCGGTGGTCGCAACGGCCTGAATGCCGTGCCCGCGTGCGCCGCTCGTCGTCACGTCGCCGCTCGTGATCGCGACTCCGCCGGTGTCGCCGCGTCCGTAGATGCCGACGCCGTCGGCGCCGGCCGTGGTGACCTTGTTGCTGGTGATGGCGGCGGTGCCGCTCGTCGAGGCCGTGACGCCCCATGCCGATGCGCCGGCCACCGACGTGACGTCCGCGACGATCGACACATTGCCGCCGCCGACCGAAATGCCGGTCACGCCGTCAGCCGTGAACTGACCGTTCAGGATGTCGAGCCGCGTGGTCGTGGTCGTGCCCGCGGTGATCGCGACGTCGCCGGTGGTCGTGCGCGCGAACACGCCGACATCGCCGCCCGCGCCGACCAGAGTCGTCCCCGAGCCGATCGTGACGTCGCCGGCGCCGCCATAAACCACGATGCCGGGGCCGTTCGGGGCAGTGATGCTGCCGCTGCTGATATCGACCGTGTCACCCGCCCAGACATAGATGCCGGCGCCGCCGCCGGTCTCGCCGGTGGCAATCGTGCCGCTCTGGATGCGGATCGGACCGCTATGATCGACCCCGATGCCCCAGCTGCCGGCGCCGCTGGTGGTGATCGCGTCGCTGGTGATCGACAATGCGCCGGTGCCGCCCTGCGCGGCGCGCAGTCCGAAAGCCGGACTCGCGACATTGGCGACGACAATACCCGAGGCGTTGGTGCCGCTCGTCTGGATCGTGCCGCTGTGGATCGCGATATCGCCGGCCATGATCGCTCCGCCGCCGACGCTGGTCGGCACGAAGATGCCGGTGGCGCCGTTGCCGGACGTGCGGATCAAGTCGCTCGTGATCGCCACGTCGCCATTCGCCGAGCGCGCGCGGATGCCGAGCGCATCGTTGCCGGAGGTGACGATCGAACCGCTGTCGATCGTCACCCCCGAGCTCCCCCCGGCCCAGATGGCGGTGCCCTGCAGCCCGCTGGTGGCGATCTGGTCGCTGGTGATGCTGACGGTGCCCGTGGTGCTGCCATAGATGCCAAAGGCGACATTCCCCTTCACCGAGAGGGTGCCGCTGTCGATGCTGACATTGCCGCCCTGGCTCGACACGCCCGAAATCCCGTCGGCGGTGAACCCGCTGACAGGCTGGATGCCGTTGGTCGCGGTGCGATCGGCGGTGATCGCGATGTCGCCGCTGGTCGTCTCGACATAGATACCGGCATCGCCGTCGGCACCCACTTCGGTGGTGCCGGCATCGAGCCGGACGTCGCCGCTCTGGCCATAGACGACCACGCCGGGGCCGCCTCGAGTGAACAAAGTGTCGCTGGTGATGTCGACGGTCGAGCCCGCCCACATATAGATGCCGCCCGCCTGCGCCTCGATCGCGCCGCTGGTCAAATTGATCGCGCCGGCATGATCGAGCACGATTCCGCGGGCGCCCGCGCCGTCGGCGACGATCGAATCGCTGGTGATGGTGAGTGTGCCGGTGCCGGCATGGGGCGACGGCGCGCGGAACTGGTATCCCGGATCGGCCGCCTCGCCGACGACGACGCCGTGCGAGAGGCTTCCGCCGGTCTGGATGGTGCCGCTGTCGATCGTGATGTCGCCGGTCACGCCGCTGGTGCCGTCGAAGCTCGCGACGAAGATGCCGTTCGAATTGTTGCCGGCCGTAGTGATGGCGCCGCTGGTGACCTTCACCGGCTCGGCGGTGTAGGCCGTATAGCCGTCGACAAGGATTCCGGTCGAATTCTGCCCCGCGGTCGCGATCGTGCCGCTGTCGACGGTGATCGCGGCGGCGCCCGCCGCGGTGATCCCGTTGCCGAACGCGCCGTCGGTCACGACCGAATTGCTGTCGATGACGAGATTGCCGGTCGACAGCGCCTGCACGCCATATTGGCCGTAGCCGTGACCGACCGTCTCGTCGGCGCGCACGACCGCGCCGCCTTTGCCGGCGCTGACGTAGATTGTCGCGGCGCTGAACGCGCTGTTGGCAGTGCCCTCGGCCCAGCCGCTGGTCAGATCGACCGAATAGCCTTGGCCGATGATTGCGTTGCCGCCCGTCCCGGTCGCGGACTCGCTGGTGATCAGCGTGTTGCCGGCGGTGAAGCCCAGCTCCGGACCCGAGAACAAGGTGGTGGTGAAGATCGCCCGGGTGTGGCCGGTGGTCGCGCCGGCGTGGATGGTGATGTCGCCGCCGCCCGAATTGGCGTTGATACCGCGCGCGGTCGAGGGGCCGCCGCCGATCGCGCTGGTCGTGCCGCTCTCGATCGCGATGTCGCCGCCGGCGGTGATGGCGGAAATGCCGAACACCTCGCCGGATCCGCCGGCGCGGATTTGGTCGCTGACGATCGTCACCCTGCCGCCGGTGGTGGTGGCGCGGATACCGTAAGCACTCGCGCCGTTCGTCTCGACGATACCGCTGTCGATCGCCACCGGCCCCGCGCCGCCCTGCGTCTCGATCCCGTGGCCTTGGGCACTCCATGTGTAGACCGCGCCGCTGGTCACGGTGATCGGGCCGGTGGTCGAGGCGAAGATCCCGACACCGTCCGGCACGGAGATCGCTCCGCTGTCGATAACGATCGGGCTGCCGTCGTTCGCGGTCTCGCGGATTGCCTGCGCGGACGCGTGGTCGGGGAGCAAAGAGCAGCCCAGCGCGCTGCCGGCGAGCAGCATTCCTCCGAGCGCGCGTCGCCCGAGGCGGCGCCCGGCGGGCGCGACGAGCTTTCCGGCCCGGCCCGCGGTGTTCTTTTCGTAACCCATTCTACCCCCTCGTACGTGACACGGGGCAGCACTCCCCCGGTCGCCCGGAACTGACGTCGCGATTGCCTGCTGGACATCCCCTTTTGTGGGGTGAGGTTGCGTTGAAAGAGCCGCCGCCCGCGCGATCAGCGAGCCGGAATGCCGGCCAACGTGCGCGCCACGAGATCCGCTTGGGTCATGGCCAGGAGCCGCCCCGCGCCCTTCACCTCGACGAATTCCGCGCCTGGCAAAATCTCCTGCCAATAGGCGTGCACATCGGCGGGATCGTGCAGCGTGTCATGTTCACCGATCAATACCGTCCAACGGCTGTGTCCGGGTCGGGGCGCGGGGCGCGTCGCGGTCGCCATCGCGATCTGCTCGTTGACGTAACCTGCCACCCGTCCGGTCGCGAACATCCTGACCGCCCGGTAATAGTCGGCGCGGACCTGAGGATTGTGGATCGCCTCGAGATCGGGCGGGCTCCCGGCGAACGATCGTTCCATCATCCGCGCCACCCGTTCCGGGGTCAGGTGCGTCGATATCAGGCGGACCATCATGGCGACGAGGCGCGGATTGCGGAAATAGGCTTCCTTGACCGCCCCCAGCGGACCCCAGCGGCGCCCATGTTCTTCGGTATGCGGGTCGGGGTTTACCAGGACGACGCGGTCGATCAGCTCCGGCGCGGCGTCGGCAAGCGCCAGCACATGTTGTGCGCCGCCGCGCGCAACCACGTCCAGCGATGCGATCTTGAGCTTGCGGCAAAGCGACAGAACATCGCGCGCCGCGACGGCGAAGGGATCGTGCCGGCCCGGCTCCATCCCCGGAAACGGATCCGACATGCCGAATCCCGGCCGGTCAATGGCTATGGGCCGGCCGCCAGCCGCCTGCAGCGCCGCCACCAGCGCGCGGCTCACCGGCCGCGAGGTCATACTGCTGTGCACGACGAGGACCGGCTTGCCAGTTGCGGGACCGTAATCGCTCCACGCGATGCGCGTTCCGTCAGGGCGCGGCATCATGCGGAGCGGTTCGGCATGATCGTGCTCGAGCGCGACCTGGCCGTGCGTTGCGGCCGTGGTGCAGGACAGCGCCTGTGCTTCGATGACGGCTCGCGCCAGTGCCGCGGCGCTGGACACGCCGAGGCAGTCATAGATTCGGTCGAGTTCCTTCTTCGCCGTCGCGCGCGAAACGCCGAGCCGCTGCGCCGCGGCGTCGCGCGACAGGCCTTCGGCAATCAGCGCGGCGAGCGCCGCCTGACGGGGCGAGAGCCCCCAGATGTCTTCCAGGAGATCGGGCGCGCCGCCCTCCGGCAGGACGCCGAAGGCGAGCGACGCAAGATTTGCGACCAGCGCCGGAAGCCGGTCGACGCCAACACGGCGCATCGCTTCGGAGAGGGTTTCACGTGCCGTGTCGTACGAGATGGTCAGTTGCGCAGCTGCTTGCTTGATCGTGCCGCACCGGATGGTCGCCATGGCGACGCGCGCCTGCAGCCCGGTCAGGCCGAAGGTCTCGCACGCTGCCTTGAGCGGCGTTGCGCGAAGGCTGGTGATCGTCGCCAGCACCACGACGTGCCCGCTGGCGCGCTCGGCGCGATCCCGTATTTCCGGCGGAAGAATCCAGGAAGCAGCCTGAACGGCGGCGCCGTATGCGAAGATCACCGGATCGACCCCGCCATCGCCCGATTCGATCGCGACGGGCGCAACGCAGGTCTGCCCGGTACGAAGCACCTGGCTCACGACCGCCGCGTCGATATACCGCTCCGCCTTCTCGGCCGCGAAGACCGGACTGGCCGCGACCACATTTCCCGACACATCGACGAGTGCCGCGGCCAGGCTGTCGGGGCTGAGCAGCGGATAGATCCGCATTGCCTCCGATCCAAAATCCCGTTCGAGATCCTGTTCGATCGAATCCGCCGCCGTGCGCGCAGTTTCGATCATGGTTTCCGGGTTATCGAGCCAGCGCCGCATCGCGCTGTGGAAGCCGGCCGCGGGAAAGCCCTCACCTGTCTCGGAGCTGATATCGGCGGGCATTCGTTTTCCTGGGCAGAGCGAGGGACGACGCTGAAGTCATGCTAATAAAACCTTCGGGACAAAAGGGATTTATTCCTGGGAAGGATGCAGGCCGTTACACGGCAGCTCGTAGCCACACATGATCGTCACCGCCATGCGTCTCCAAGTGCTCGCCCCGTCCCAATGCCGAACGTCTGTGGCCTCTGCACGATCGGGGGAAAGCTGCCAGGCAGCAATGTCACAAATCCCGGACCTTCCAGCTGCAGCCCCAATCAAGTTGAACAATTGGCGGGGTACGAAAGCGCCGCCCCGGCGCTTAACCTAAGTTAGCGGCAGTTCCGCGATATCCCGACTGTTCGAGCGGCCAACCGCACGTGAGCGACCGAAATCGGGGCTGTGAGCGGACTGACCCGGATTTGCGGGCGGGGGCAACCCGTTCAAGCTCGAGAACGCCGGGCCTGAACAGACCGATTCTGTCAGGAAGGCCGCGTCGCTCGTCGAGCAGGCCTTTAGTCCGGAGAGATGTCTGGCATCTCGGAACTGTCGTTCGAAGCACATCGCGGCTAACCGCGGTGATCTATACTTCCCGAAGCCAATCTTCGAACAGGCCCCGGAGATGGCGCGATCGAACCTCAATAAGGAGGTCTTCATGAAGACCAGGCCGACTGTCTCACCCGTCAGTCGACCAGCAGGTCTGCAGGCCAAAAGCGGACAGCAGCTGCAGGCAGCAGGGTCGCTGGAATGACCGAGATTGGGTGGAACGTTGCCTGAAAGGATTTGGCGCTGATCGACGAATAGCTGCCGTTGCGAGGCAGAAATCCCCTCGGCTCAATTCGTCACACTGCGATGCTCACAAGGGCTGCCACCAGCCGCTACGCACCCTGCAAACTGCGATCTCGGTAGCGGGCTCCGTTCCCTGTTCGCGCGCCCCCCCAATAGCGGACTTCTCGCCTCCACCGACCGGAGAGCTGTGGTCGCCGGTTCCGACGCCGGGAGCAGGCTGCTGCGGATTCTGACGGCCCGAAGGCCAAAAACAAAACTCGCCGCTTCACGCCGCCGCCCGATCTAACCGTCTATAAAAGTTGGGAAACTACGTAGCGCGGGTGCGCGGCGTAGCGCCTGCACGCACATGAGAGAAGGTTTGAGTAATTCTATGTATCTCGCGTTTGACACCCTCCGCAACGGCATCTCGGCTGCGGCCCTCCTGACCGCCCTTGCCGCTCCCGCTTACGCCCAGGAAGCTCTGTCGGCTGTAGAAACAGAGGCTGCTGCCGTCGATCAGACCGCAACGTCGCAGGCGCTCCCGGCGGCGGATTCGGGTATGGACGCATCGGATGCGCCGGTCGAGGAAGAGCAGCCGATCATCGTCGTGACCGGCACGCTCTTCCGCGATTCCAACGCGACCTCGATCTCGCCGGTGACGGTGCTGAGTTCGGAGACCCTCGAGCGCGCGAATATCACCACCGCGCAGGATGCGATCCGTTCGGTGTCGGCGGACAGCGCAGGCTCCATTTCGACCGGCTTCCGCAACGGCTTCTCGGCCGGCGGCGCCGCGGTGTCGCTCCGCGGCCTCGGTGTCTCGTCGACCGTGGTGCTGATCGACGGGCTTCGCTCGGCGAACTTCCCGCTCAATGACGACGGCCACAACGCCTATGTCGACCTGAACTCGATTCCGTTCAGCATCGTCGACCGCATCGAGGTGCTGAAGGACGGCGCGTCCTCCACTTATGGCGCGGACGCGATCGGCGGCGTGGTCAACCTGATCAGCAAGAAGAATTTCCAGGGCATCGAGGGGTCGGTCCAGGGCGGTACGACCGAGCAGGGCGACGGTTCGCACTATCGCGCGACGCTGACCGCCGGCTTCGGCGACTATCAGGAGAAGGGGTTCAACTTCTACCTGAACGGCGAATACACCTATGACGGGTTCATCACCAATCACTCGCGCGGCTATCCGTTCAACACGCTCGACCTGACGCCGAGCGGCCTGGCCGACCGCAACCGCAACGACGACTCGTTGACCACCGCGAATCCCCAGGCGGTCGTCACGCGCGTCTCGCAGAGCGATCTCAACAATCCGCTCGCCGGCAAGGTCGGGGCGCCGCTCACCAGCCAGTATCAGCTGCTCAATCCCGACGCCTGCCCGTTCGGCACCTTCACGGTGACCACGGGCGCTGCCCAGGGCACCGGCTGCCGCCACAACCTCCCGGACGAATATTCGATCATCCAGCCGAAGCAGCAGCGCTACTCGACGACCGGCCGCCTCAGCCTGCGGCTCGGCGACAATATCGAGGCGTTCGCCACCGGCAGCTATTCGCATTCTGAAGTCAGCATCAAGGGAACACCTTCGGCGATCCGCCAGACCCAGCCCTTCGGCGGCTCCGCCGCGCTCGCGTCGAGCAGCCCGGGCATCGTGCTGCCGGTCTATGTCTGCTCGGCGGGCGTTAACTGCGCCACCGCCGCAGACAAGCGGCTGAACCCGAACAATCCCTATGCCGCCGCTTATGCCGCCAACCCCAGCCAGGGCGCCGCGCGCATTTATTATCTGTTCGGCGACATTCCCGCGGGCAGCGACCGCTATGTCGACGTATTCCGTGCCACGGCGGGCATCTCGGGCGAGTTGGGCAGCGGCTTCCGCTTCCGTCTGAACGGCGTCTATGCGCGTGACAATTTCAGCGTCACCCAGCACGGCTTCCTCAACATCCAGGGCCTGCTTAGCGCGATCAACACCGGCGCCTACAACTTCGTCAATCCGGAGCAGAACAGCGCGGCGGTCCGCAACCAGATCTCGCCGGACAAGACCACGCCGTCCTATTCGACGGTGGCGACGATCGGCGGCTCGGTGATCAAGTCGCTGATGCAGCTGCCCGGCGGCGACCTCAACGTGGGTGCCGGCTTCCAGCTCCGCCGCGAGACGCTGATGAACCGCAACCAGAATGCCGACCTCAGCTATTATGCGCTGAACACCTCGTCGGCGCAGGGCAACCAGACGGTGACCGCCGGCTTCTTCGAGATCGACGCGCCGTTCCTGAACGAACTCGATGTCAACGTTTCCGGCCGCTACGACCATTATTCGCAGGGCTATGGCCACTTCTCGCCCAAGGTTGGCGTCAAGTTCACGCCGATCGAGGCGATCGCGCTGCGTGCCACCTACTCGCAGGGCTTCCGTGCACCGACTTTGGCGGAGAACAACCCGGCGAGCAGCTATTCCGGCTTCTCGTCGTTCACGCCGCCCGCCAGCTTCATCGCGGCGCATCCGGGCAATGCTGCCTATACCAGCAGCTACAACATCGGCAGCGGCGCTACCGGTAACCCGGACATCCTGCCGGAAGTCTCGCGCAGCGTCACACTCGGCGCGATGTTCAAGCCGGCGCGCTGGTTCAGCCTGACTGCCGACTATTACAACATCAAGAAGTCGAACCTGATCGTCAGCGGTCCCCTGCGCGCCCAGGCGATCGCGGCCTATTATGGCCAGACCAACGCGGCTGCCGGCTGCGCCGCGCTCGCCGCAGTGGGTGAAGGCTATCAGTGTAACGTCATCGATGCGCCCGATCCGGCCAATCCGAACGCGCTGCCCCGTCTGCTGGTGTTCAACGTGCCCTACGTCAACGCCAACTATCAGGTCAGCTCGGGCATCGACGTGCAGGCGAGCGCGAACCTCCGGCTGGCCGACAATGTCCGCCTGACCAGCCGCCTCGACGTTACCCGTGTGCTCCGTCTCGACCTGGTCACCCCGGCGGGCGTCGTGCAGAAGTACGCCGGTACGCTCGGGCCGTACGAGCTGTCCTCGGGCGGCGGCACGCCGCAGATCCGCGGCAACTGGCAGAATTCGCTGGAAATCGGCGACTTCTCGCTCACCACGACGGCCTATTACGTCGGCCGGATCAAGCAGGTCGCGGCGGACGAGATCCAGCCGGTCAACGGCGAGATCGACCTGTCGTGCACGCACGTGCTTGCAGCCGCCACGGTCGACAAGTGCTATATCCGTCCGTTCGTGTACGTCGATCTGAATGCGGGCATCAAGGTCAACGACCAGTTCCGCTTCTTCGTCAACGTGCAGAACCTGACCAACGCACGGGCACCGCTTGCAGCGGCTGCCTATACCAGCAACCCGAACTATCTGAGCAGCTGGCATTATGCCGGTCTCGTCGGGCGTAACTTCAGCGCCGGCGCGAGCTTCAACTTCTGAAGCCGCACGGTTGACCAACACGCATCGGGATGGCGTCACGTCACCCCGATGCGTGCTGGACACCAGTCTCTGCGACGCGACCGCCGTCACGCGCCCACGCCATCGCTTCGCAATTTTGCCCGGCAAACGGCAGTCCGGACCTTGTCGCGCCAGGAATGTTGGCGCTCGGTGTTGAAGCCGTGACGGACGTCATTTCAACAGCCTCGGACTTCAGCTCGCCTCTCTCGGTAAGGTAACGCGAAAGCATCCGCCCGCCGATGCGCGCGGAACATAGCATACTTCGCCGCCATGACGTCGCGCGATTTGGCGCACCAGGCTGAGACCGAGCCCGTAGCCGCCATCCACCTCACTGGCGCCCTGCATCCGGTAAAAGGGGGCGAAGATCGCCTCGCGCTCGCCTTCCGGTACACCTGACCCTTCGTCGCATACGTCCAGCTGAACAGAGTCGCGGGCGGTACTCGCCAGGACAAGCGTGATCGGCGTTCCGCCCCCATGGCGCTGGGCATTTTCCAACAGATTGCGGATCATGCGCCGCAACAGGGTAGAGTCGCCGGAAATCGTCGTCATTTCCGCCTCACAATCCGCCTGCACGCGCGCACATTCCTCTGCAGCCAGCGCGGTCAGGTCGACCATCTCCAACGGCCGCTCCAGAGCGGCCGCCGTATCCAGCCGGCTTGCAAGCAGCACTTCACCGACCAGCTGGTCGAGTTCTCCGACGTTGCGCGCTATCTCGTCACGAACAGGCGCGGGCGCGGCATCTCCCAACAACTCCACCGCCATACGGATCCGTGCCAGGGGCGTTCGCAACTCATGCGATGCGTTTGCCAGCAAGATGCTCTGCGCCGCCATCAGCGCTTCGACTCTCGCCGCCGATTGATTGAAGCTGATCGCGAGCAGAGCCACTTCATCCTTGCCCTCAACGGCTACCCGGGCCGACAAATCGCCCGCACCCCATGCTTCCACGCTCGCCTGGAGATGCTCGAGCCGACGGGTCAGTCGCCGCACCACCGGGAAAGCCACCACCGCCACGGCCAGCGCGATGGCCATCAGCACGAGCAGCATACTGATGTGCGCCCCGACCCGTGTCATGTTCGGCGCTCCCGCGCCGAACCGCATGTGCGCGATACCGAACAGGAATGAAGCGACGATAAGGCTCGCCAGCTGCGCGAGATAGATGCGCACGTACAAGCGCCGTCCCAACGCGCGGCCTCCGGAAGGATCACGGCCGCTGCCGGGTTCAGCCATCTTGGAGTCTCGCAAACATATAGCCCGATCCTCTGATTGTGATGATGCGCCTGGGATGCTTCGGATCGTCCTCGATCGCCGCGCGTACCCGCGCGATGTGGACGTCAATCGACCGGTCGAACGGATCGTGCGTATCGCCCCTCAGCCGTTCGATCAGTTGATCGCGCGTGAGGATTCTTCCCGCGCATTCGGCGAGTGCCGCGAGCAGGTCGAACTGATAGGCAGTCAGCACGCGTGCACGACCGTCGATCGACACCGTCCGTGCCGCGCGATCGATCTCGAGGCGGCCGAAGCGCAAAGGCGCCGCGCCCGGCGTCGCCAGTTGCGGGCGGCGCAGCACGGCGCGTAGCCGCGCCAGCAATTCGCGCGGTTCGAACGGCTTGGGCAGATAATCGTCGGCGCCGATCTCGAGCCCGATCACTCGATCGAATGGGTCGCCCTTGGCGGTGAGCATCACGATCGGTATTGAACTACCGGGCGGCGGCAGGGATCGCACACGGCGACAGACGTCCAGGCCATCTGCATCCGGCAGCATCAAGTCCAGCAACACCGCCGCGAATGGGATGCCGACCTCGTCGCGTAATGCGGCCAGCCCGGCTTCACTCGTCGCCGCATGCGCCACCTCATATCCGTGACCGGCAAGATAGGCTTGCACCATTGCCGCGAGACGCTCGTCGTCCTCGATCATCAGGATACGCGGCATCATTTGCTTGTCATCTCGAAGAGGGAAGGCCATTCGCCCGATCAATACAGGCTCCGCAGCCCGTACGAAGCCTGTATGCCGATGCGGTCAGCCCTTATGCGCTTTCAACTTTGCCGCGATGCCCGCCCGCTGCGCCGGTGTCAGCACCGCTGCTGCGTCCACCATCTTGTCGATGAACTGCCTGGAGGCCTGGTCGATCTGGCGGACCTGCTCCGCCCGCGCTGTTTCAAGCGCCGCACGATCGATCTCCGGCGCCAGCAACAATGCGTGGAGCCGCTGATGCGTTTGCTCCAGCTGCGCGTGGACAGCGCCCATCTCGCCGTGCATTGCCTTCGTCGCAGCCTTCAGCCGCGCCGCCTGATCGGGCGTGGCGTCCGGCACCAATTCCTTCAACATCGCGTCCACATGGGCGTCCATGGCCGCCGGATCCGCCATACCGCCATGCATCCTGTGCATCCTGGCCATTCCTTGCCCGCTCTGTGCCAGCCCCGCCCCGGCAAGACCCACCGTACCGGCGGTGAGCGCAAACGTCGCTGCCAGGATCCAGCCTCGTTTGAGAATTCCAGTCATGATGATGGCCTTTCAGTAGAACGCCGACGTAAGCTCGTCTGCGTCCCAAAGCTGTAGGCAGCCCGTTTTGCTGGCGAATGCGCGCCAGGTAAAGTTTTGCAAAGCCCGAACGTGTGCCGCAACCGCGGCGTCACGCGCCATCCAGCGTGGATCGAGTGTCGGGGCGTTATGCGTATTAGCGTAATGATGACGGTGACGTTCGGTCGCGTCTTCGCGAGATCGCGGTCGAGCCGAGGGTTCGCCTAACGACGGCACTTCGGATCGCCGCGGCGTTGAACCCACGCCGCTGGCGCGGACGATGCTGCCCTCCATGCCGAAAGCGAATGTCTGTCGCGCGATACCGGATGCGGGCGTTCAGTAGAGCCGCCACTCGGTATCGGGGTCGGCCTCGGCGGTTTCCATGAAATAGCCGATCGCGCGCGCGGCGTCCTCGGGCGATATGAAATGATCGGCCGGCAGCATCATCTCGTCGCCGCCCCACCAGATCGTGCCGGGGCCGGGGCCGGAAGGCGCGGGGTTATGGGCATAGATGCGGCTATGGTCGCGATATTCGAGCTGCAGATAATAGCCGAGCCCGGGATCCAGCGAGACATAGAGATATTGGCGGACCGGCCCCGCGGCATATTCGACGCACGACATTCCGGTCGCGCCGTTCCAATATTCCGGGTCAGCGGCGAGCACCGCGCGCAGCAGCGCCGCGCGGTCGGGATCGTCCGCCTCGCGCCTGCCGCCGTGCGAGAAGCGGATCATCGCCCGCGCCCCTTGTAGATGACCGGCTGCGGGGGCGGGGCGTTGAAGAAATAGACGCGCAATTCTTTGATTCCGAAATAGCCCGCCAGCCGATCGAGATGGTTCTGGCAGGATTCGCAAGTGTCCCGGTCGACGAACAGCTCGACCACTTCGGGCATGGTACCGCGCCGCAGGCTCGCGGCATAGAGCGCCGCGAATTCGGCGTGGGTGAAATGCTGCTGGGTGTTCTGGCTCGCGGTCGGGTCGGCAAATCCCAGCGCGTGCATGATCGCGCGCATCGCCTGGATATCCGCCGCAGTCATCGTGGTACGCTCGGTCGGCATGGTCGAATTGGTGCCGTAGAAGTGATCGTCGCCGACACGCGCCACGGCGACCGTGCCGGTCTTGCTGCCCCGGTCATATTCGGGAAGGTCGTTCTCGTCGCGGAATTGCGTGATCCGCGCCATTTCGGTGTCGAGCGGCCCGCCGCTCAGCAACGGCACCACCGGCACGTCGCCGCCGCCCATCAGATCGCGCGCCGGGAACACCATGCCGTGCGCGAGCGGCGTCAGCACCCGCGCATCGGGCAACCCATCGTAACGGATGACGGCGATTCCGCCATGAACCTCGATCAAGGTACCACGCCCATTCACCGGATGGTCGACCCGCATTCCGGGGACCATCGCATCGCCCGGCTTGAGCGGCGTGCGGCTGGGGTCGAAGGGATTGAAGTGCGGGCCATAGGGCACGTCTCCCGATGCGACGCGGTCGCCCGGGGCATAGCCGATCTCGTCGGCCATGCCCTGGCCGATCCCCGCCACCGGGATCGCCGCGGCCTTCGATCGCGACTTGCCGCTCACCAGCCACGGGAAGAGAATGCCCAGCCGCTGGCGCGCGGCCGGATCGAGGCCGCCGGTGCGGAACTGCTGCTCGATGAACGATTCGAACCCGGCCGACGATTTCGCTCCGGCCCTCGCCGCATACAACGCGAATTGCGCCTCGATAAGGGCGCGCTCGCTGCGCCACATGTGCAGCACGAGCGGCGATTCGAGCAGATAGGGATGCAGTCCGGGCAAATCGACCGGCAAGCCCGCGGCGTGCAATGCGTTGATATTGTCCAGCGTCTGGCGGAATTGCGGGCCGATCACTTCGCGCAGGTAATTGAGCCGCTGCGCGACATGCTCGAACTCGGTGCTGTTGCTGCGCGCGCGGATCTCGGCCCGGATGCGCTGGACGATCTGCTGGCGTTCGGCGAGCGTCCCGGCGGTGAGATACTCGCGGATCAGCGCATGATGATCGGAAGGCATCGCGTTGATCAGCGCGCGGACCACTGCGGCCTGGGCCTTGTTCGGTATCATATCGACGACCATGTCGAGCGCCTGTGCCGCGCGTCCCTGCGCGCTTTGCGCGATCGGGCCGGGATCGACGATATGGTGGATCTCGACGCCCCCGGTCGGCACCGGCGTGAGATCGGCCGGCGTGACGGTATCGGCGACCGGCGGCGGGGCATTTGCGGGCGTTTCGTCAGCCCCCGGCTTGGTGACCGGCGGCACCTCGTCGGCGGTACGCACCGCCAGCCCGCCCGCATCGGCATCGGCAGCTGCGCCGCCGCGACGGAAGCCCATCTGGGCGTTGAACAAGTCCGCAATGCCCTGGTGCCGCACCGCCTGCTGGTCGCCGCTGCCGTAACCGCTGGTCATGGGCCCGCCCAGTTCGCCCAGGACGAGATGCGGCGCGCCCAGTTCGGGGCGGCCGGTCCGGGCGGCGAGGTGCTCGAGGAACGCTTCGAACACCCGCCCGCGATTGCCGAACGCGTCGAGCATGCCGAAGGGAAGCCCGCCGCCCTCCGGCATTGCCAGCGGCATGCCCGCGCCGCGGAACGGCAGGACATCGCCGAACAGATGCGTGTTCGCCATCACGAACCGCTCCCACAGAGCGCGATGCGCTCCGCCGGGACGCACATCGACCGTCGGCCCGAAATCGCGTCCCCGCACCATGAACGGGAAGATCTCGCCGCGCGGCACGCCGCCCTTGGTGGCATAGGTCTCGGCAGCACGCACCCGCGTGGTGAGATAGAAGCCCCGGCCGAAATCATCCTCGCCGCCGCCGGTGATCCGGCTCATCTGCACACCGGCCTCGCGGATCGAACCGGCCCGTCCCTGCGGAGTGCCGTGGAGCAGCAGCATCAGCGGCTCGTCATGGGCAAGCGTACCCATAGCGATCATGTGCTCGCGTGTCGCGGCGACCACGGTATCGACGAGTATCTGGCGCACTTCGATCGACAGGCTCAGATCGTTCATCACCAGATGGAGCCGCGCCATCGAGTCCGGCTCGCCGACCAGCCCGAGATCGCGAACCATCCGCCGCGACTGGTCCTCGCTCGCTGCGAGGCGGGTGCTGGCATGCGCGATTTCGGGGTCGGTCGAGCCCGCCGCGCGCAGGCTCGCCAGGTGCATGCGCTGCTGGTCGTTGAGCCCGAGCTGCTCGCCCAGCGCGCGGATCACCGGTCGATCCGCGTCGGTGAGCGCAGTTTCGGTCGAGCCACGCTCCAGCGCGCGGCGGGGCCCGGCAGGATCGGGTGCGTCGTGATCGGCCGTGCGCACCGCCGTGCCGCCGGCGGCGGCACGCGTCTCGTCGCCGGTCAGCTTGACCATGGCGCGATGATAGTCGCCGAGCGTGGCGAAATGCTCGGTGACCCGCACGCCGGTCACCGGATCGGGGTAATTGACCCAGAGCGGTCCCTTCGGGTGACCGGGAGCGACGCCGAAATCGGTGAAATTGGGCGTGCCGTTGTCGTCGAAATGGATTCGTGACGAGCGCGCGCCGAAGCCCATGATCTGGGATTCGACGAGGACCACCTGCATGTCGCCCCCGATCGCGCTGGGCATGCGCCGCGACAGCCGCGTGCCGCTTTCACCCGGACGGTTGGGGTGGAAATGCTCCTGCAGGATCCACGGCCGCTGCCCGCGCACCAGCCCGCCTTGCCCCACCATCCGGCCCTGCGCGCCGACGCCGGTCATCTCGCCATCGGGGCGGATTGCGGTGACTGCCTTTGGTCCCCCCTGGATCACGACATATTCGTTGGTATCGGGATTATGGTAGATCGCCGCCTCGCGTGTCGGGTCGGCGGCAAGCAGACGGCGGAAATTGGCCTCGGCCCCCGCATAATTGGTGGGATCGGGGTGCACGATCACCGTGCCTTCGGTGACGCGACCGATCAGGTTCGGATCGGCGGTGCTCAGGTCGATCCGGACATGCGTGGCGACGAGCGGATTGTCATTGGCCGCGACGGCGCGGCGCGGCGCCCTGCCGTCGTCGTCCATGGTGCGAACCGCGAGTTCCTCCTCGGGCGCGGCGCTGCGACGGCGGGCAGGCGCGCCTTGTTGTTCCTCGGGTGGTGCGCGGCTGGGCGGGTGCATGCCCGCCTCCTCTCCCGGCGGGGCACGGCTGGGCGGGTGAACCCCCGCTTCCTCCGGCGGCGCGCGCGACGGCGGTCTTCCACCGGGCATGCCCTCGGGCGGCATTCCCGCCTCGCGCCAGCGCTGCAACCGTGCACTCGAATCGGCACCATGTTCGAAGGTGCCTTCGAGGAAGCTCTGGATCCCTCCCTGTGCCGCGGCGCCCCAGATCTCATCGGCCGCCTGCGCGCTGGTCCCCTCGTAACGACCCTGATGCCGGTCATAATTGATTTCGGACCAGCGGGACGCGGCATTGCCGATCCCTCCGCCGAGCGTGCGACCGAGCAAGCGGGTGCCGAAACTCTCGCTCCACGCCTGGCCGCGCATCGCCCCGAAGCGCGTCGCGAC
The DNA here is from genome assembly GCA_032334595.1 of Sphingomonas psychrotolerans. Lineage (GTDB taxonomy): Bacteria > Pseudomonadota > Alphaproteobacteria > Sphingomonadales > Sphingomonadaceae > Sphingomonas > Sphingomonas psychrotolerans_A. The sequence goes on from JALMLT010000004.1 coordinate 306,655, forward strand.
ATCGCCGACCCGGCCACGCCGCAGCGCCTCGCTCGTACCCGACAGCCGCCCGAGGCCGCCTGCCCCCAGGCTGACTGCGCGCGAGGTCAGCCCCGTGGCGAGGCTGCTTGCCATGCCGCCGCCAAAGCCGCGTTCCGCACCACGCCCGATATTGGCGAGCCATTCGCCGCGGTCCCAGGCGCGGTCGTCGAATGCGGCAGTGCCTGCGCCGCTGAACGCGCCTGCCGCGCCGCCGATCACCACTTCCTCGGCGAGGGTCACGGTGCGGAAGCCTGCGGTCGATATCAGCCGGGAGCCAAGTGCACCGCGCAGCGCACCCATCCCGCCGGCGCGCGCGATGTTGAGCCCCGAGGCGAGCCCGGCGGTCGCCGCCTGCACCACCGCCAGCCCGAAATCGCGCCCCGCATCCTCATAGCCATAACGCCCGCCCTTGATCGCCCAGCTCGCCGCCATGCCGAGCACGCCGGCACCCAAAGTCGTCAGCACCGGGATCCAGAACGAGGCCGCCGCGCCGCCGGTCAACGCGGTCGACAGCACCGCCGCGGCGACGACCAGCGCGGTGGTGATCGCATTGGCGATATTGTCGGTGGCGGTGCGATACGCCTGTGCGTTCGCCTGGTTGGTCGCCATCAGCGCGCTGAACCCGACCACGCTGTCGCCCTCGGCGGGTGTGAAGTTGCCGCGATCGTCGAAGCGGCCGGCACGTACCATCACACCGTCGCGATTGCGGAAACGCAGATTGCCGCGTGCATCGAAGTCGCTGACATGATCGGCGTCGCCTTCGCTGACGCCCATCGCACGCATCAGCCGGTTGTGCGACGCCTCGAGCCGGCGATACTCCTCGCGGGCGAGCAACTGCCCGGCCCAGCCCGCATTGTCGAGCTGCAGCCGCGACGTCATTCGGCTCACTTCCGCGCGCTCGCGGGGATTGCGCGGCTGCCCCATTGCGAGGACCTGCATCTCGATCCGGTCGTCGCCCGACAACTCGGTGAAATAGTCGTCCGAATGCTCGAACAGCCCGAGCCGCTCGTACAGTCCGGGCGTGTGGGTTCGGTCATATTCGGCAACCGCGGCCTGGATCTGATCGCGGCTCATCCGCCCAAAGGTGCTGCGCAGCAGGCTCTCGTCCGTACCCCAGCGGTCGACGGCGTGCTCGAAGGCCAGCGCTGCCACCGTCGGATCGGTGAGCCCGCGGGTGACTTGCGATTCGATCAGCCGACCCTCACGCTCGTCGCTGGCGCCGCGGCGCAAGCGGCCGCCCAGATCCGCGCGAATCTCGGTCAGGGTCCGCCCGCTGTCGCGCCCGCCGTTCCGATAGCGATCCCAGATCCGGTACATCTCGGCCTCTCGTGCCTGGGCACGTTCGAGGCGGCTGGGTTCGGCCGCGGGGTCGCGCGGGTGCGACATTCGCGAGTTGGGATCGTCGGGATTGCCCATGTCGTCGTTGAGCTCGGGGTCGTCGAGCGCGCGCTCCACGCGCTCGCGATTCGCCCCGCCCGGCCGGCTGTCCTCGACCGCGAGCTGCATCGCGCGGGTGTCGGCGGTGCCCGGGCCCGTGCGTGCCAGCGTGGTCAGCAAATCGACCTGCTCGGGGCGCAGCGAGGCGGTGTAGACATAGTCGCCGTCACTGTAGGTGCGCTCGCGGCTCGCCAGCTCGCGCAGCCATGCCTCGCCTCCCGCTGCGCCGTCCGCGCGTACCGCGCCGTCATTGCCGAGCCGCGACACGGTATTCGCCCATGCGGCGCGGCGGCGCGCCTCGCCTGCCTCGGCGCTTTCGAACTCGCCCGTGGCAGTGAGATTGAATTCGCGCGCGCCTTCGAGCCGGCTTGTCCCCGCCTGGCGCGCGAAGCGCTCCATCGCGTCGAACGCGTTGTCGCCGCCGCGCGTGGCGTTTTCGTCGAGCGCAGTGGTTACGGCCGCCTCGGCCCGCACCGCGCGCGCCGCCGCGACGCGATCGGCGGCGTTGGTCTCGTCAGCAGTGCGCAGCAGCTGGAACATCCGCCGATCGGCACCTTCGAGATCGTTCTCGACCGAATCCATGATCTCGGCGGCGCCGGGCAGTCCACGCATCGCCGCCATGTCGGCGGGGCTGAGCGAAGTCATCGCCGCCTGGACCTGGTCGGCGTTGTTGGTCCATTCGGTCGCCGCCTGGATCTCGGCCAAAGCCCCGGCTGCGCGATTGCCGAGCAGATAATTATACACTGCGTCGCCGCTGTAGATCCGGGTGCTCACGCCGGTCAGCAGATTGCCGAAGCTCATATAGGTGGCGATGTCGTCCCACAGATTGCCGGGGCGGACTTCGTTGTAATATTTGATCACGGCCTGGCCACGGAGGTAAGTGAGCCCGCGCACCAGATCGATCGTCTGCTCGGGGTTCTGCCCCAGCAACGTCATCTGGGTCATCAGGCCGTCGCCGCGGCGTGTAACGTCGCCGACCACGGTCTCGGCGATCGAGCGGGTCAGGTCGAAGATCTGCTGCTCGCTTTCCGGCGCGGCGGTGTAATCGTCGGAAAGGTCGACGAATTCCTTGGGGCTCGACCCAGTCCCGGCAGGCGGCTGCGCGCTGGTCGAGGCAGGTGGCGGGGTGCTGGCATTGGCTTCGCCGGAACTCGCTGGGCCCGGCGTCCCCATATAGGCTGCGACTGCCTGTGCCTGCGCCTCGCGCAACGCCGACCACAAGGCATTCTCCATCGTATCGAGCTCGGCCTTGGCCGGTATCGGAAAATTGTCGATCGATTGTGCCACCGGATCGGCCATTCGCCGTAGCGACTGATCGAGTGCGAGGATCTGCGCGAACATCTGCGCGCCCGAGCCGCGCGCCGATTCACGCAGCTGCCCATTGAGCTGCGCGATGCCTTTGTCCGCGCCCGCTGCGATCTGTGCTCCGCGCGTTGTGAACTGGCGGCGCATCCGCTCGGCCGCACCGGCCGACTGACCGAGCCGGGCTATGACGGCTTCGCGCTGAAGTCGGCGCGTCCGCTCGCCTGACTCGATCACGAAGCGCGCAAAATTGTCCGGCGGCTGGGCGCGCTGCGCCGCGATCTGCTCGTGCAATGCAAGGATCGCCGCACCCTGCCCGCTGGCGAGGCTGGTGAAACCTTTCCATTGGCTTTCGGCGGCGCGCGCGACGCTCGTGCGTTGCGCCTCGGCTGCCCGCGTCGACTGGCTGACGATCTGCTCGCGGCTGCGGCGGTGGCGCTCGACCAGCCCGATCTCGATCGAGTTGCGGCTGCGGCGCACGCCGTCCGCCGAGTTGCGCTCGGTCGAGTCGACTTGCTTGATCGCGTTGTCGCGCATTCGTGCGATCTGCGCCGGTGCCTGGCCGAGCCGGTCGACATAATTCTGAAAGGGCTGGAACGCCTGCGTCGCGGCATTCTGGAAATTGGTGTGCGCGGTGTTGAGATTGTCCGCGAAGACGGCAGCGCCGTCGGTGAAGGCAGTTGCGCGATTGCCGGCGCGGACGGGGATCGCAACGTCGATATCCTCATTCTCCGCCGCCTGCATCTGCGGCGCCTGATCGCGGTAATCGGCGGCGGTGTTGGGGGCGTGGCCGCGCGAGGGGTCGGCCTGCAGTCCGCTGAACGCGGCCGAGGCGGCCGCGCCTGCGACGTCGACGGCGGTGAGATAGTCGCCAAGGGTCACCTCGACGGCCTGTGCCGCTTCGCGCGCAGCGGTCATCCGCGCCTGGATCGCCGCGCGCCGCGCCGCGACCGTTCCCATCGCCCGCCGTGCCGCGACGCGGATCATCGCACGGGCATTGTCCGCCTGCAGCCCGAGCCGGAAAACCGCGTCGGATTCGGCCTGATCGAGATCCGACCGCGCGTCGGCCAAGGTGTCGCGCAGCACATTCAGCGACTCATCCAGCTGCCGCTGCGCATCGGCCTGAAGATCGGCATAAAGCGACCGCAGTTGCTCATGCTCGTTGCGCCCTGCGGCAACGACTTCGTCATAGCTGCGCGCGGCGCCTGCCGCCGCTTCCTCGAACGCGATCGGGTAGCGGCGCACCGCCGGCGACATCTCCTCGATCCCGCCGTCGGGGATCACGGAGAGGGCGCGCGGCATCCCGAGCGGCGGTGGTGCGGGAGTCCGCTCGAGCGGCTGGCGGCTGAGCTGGACCTCGTCGTTGGCCGGTTGCGGTATCGGCAGCGGCACGAACGGCGGCTCGGCCTGCGGCGTCTGTTCGCGTGTCGGAGCGCGGCGACCGCCCCCCGTCGCAGCCGCGCCGCCGCTCCCGCCGTGCGCAGGAGTGGGCCCGCCGGACGCAGCCGCAGCATCAGTCCCAGCCGGTGCCGGTGCAGTCGCGCTGCCCGCCGCAGCGCCGTCGGCCGGCGTGGCGCCATCCGCCGACATAGCGTCGGAATCGCGCGTTGTGACGGCAGCGCTGGTGCGCGGTGCCGGCCGGGGCGCCGCGGCGGGGCGCGTGCCGGTCGACGGCATGACGATCGGTGCCGCCGCCATGCTCGACATCAGCGGTTCGGCGGGCGGCGAAACGCTCGCCAGATCGTCGGCCGAACACACCATCGCGCTGTACGAAGCGAAGGCGCTCGAAGCGGGATCGACATAGGACGGGCTGCTGACCGGTCCACCGCGCATGGCCGGGCTGGTGCTGCGCGCCGCCGACGCCCGCGCGTCGCGCGCCGCGCGCCGCGCCTCGGGAGTCGAGCGCGCGGAAGGCATCGCGTCGAGCCGGTGCGGCACGCTCGGTGCGGGCGGCGGCCGCGCTGCGCGGGCGGCGGCGGCTACCATGGCAGCGGCGGCGCCGAGCGCCCGAGCTTGCCATATTCCTCTTCGGCGGCGCGCGCGAGATCGGCCGCTGCAAGCGGACACCCGGCCCTGCGCGCCCGCGTCACCGCGCCGAGCACGACGTTGCGGATATGCCCGCCAGCCAGATCGATCGTCACCGAAAGCAAGTCGAGTTCCTCGGCCGTCACGCCATGCCCGCCGCCAAGATGTGTCTCCCACAACGCACGCCGGGCGGGGGCTTCCGGCAACGGGAATTCGAGGATCGCGTCGAGCCGACGCACGAAGGCGGGATCGAAGCGATCCCGGCTGTTGGTGGCGAGCACTGCGACGCCGTCGAAATCCTCGATCCGCTGGAGCAGGTAATTGGTCTGGGCATTGGCGAACCGATCATGCGAGTCGCCGACATCGGTGCGCGCGCCGAACAGCGAATCAGCCTCGTCGAAGAACAGGACGACATCGGCGTGCTGCGCAGCGTCGAGTACATTCGACAGGTTCTTCTCGGTCTCGCCTATCCATTTGCTGGTCATTGCGGCGAGATCGACCCGGTAGAGCGGCAGCCCGACACGGCGCGCAATCCAGTGCACCGCGAGCGTCTTTCCGGTACCCGATTCACCCGTGAACAGCGCGCGTACGCCGGGGCGGTAACGCGCGCGCAACGAGCTGCCCAAGCTCTCGGAAAGCTGATCCCGCAGCCGGATACGGTCGATCAGCAATTCGAGCCCTTCGGCCAGCTCGGACGGCACTACCAGGTCTTCGCGCGCAACTCGAGCCGAGGAGCGCCGCGCCAGTGAGTCGAGCTGGCTCGCCCCGGCATCGGCGGCGGCAACGACGTCGGCCCAGGCCGGCGCGTCTCCACCGAGCAAGGCAATGCGTTCGGCCACCTCGGCAATCCGGCCGGCGCCCTGGCGATACGTGGTGGCGGCCTGCTCGGCGAGCGCCGCTTCCACCCCGCCCGCTTTCCACAAGGCGATGCGCTCGGCGCGATCGGGCAAGGGAAGCACCCATTCGGTCGAAGGCAGGGGCGCCTCGATCACGCCTTCCATCCCGGCGAGCAGCAACAGGGGGCCGTCCCACGCCCCGAAATCCTCGACACGGCAGCGCTCGCCCGGGCCGAGCGCGCGGCGCAGCACGGGCAGGCTGGCCGAAGCGGCGAGCCAGCAGACATGCTTCGCGACATGCTGCTGCTCTGTCAGCACTACCGGAGTAAGACCCAGGCTCTCGCCGACCAGCGCTGCAATCGCTTCGGTCTCGCGCAGGCTCGGCGATCGCAGGACGAGTAACGCCGGCTCCGCCCGTGCCGCGATCCGCGCGGCCCGCGCCTGCGCTTCGACGACAAGCGCATCGGGCAGCGCTGTCCGTCCGATCCGCAGCGGATGAATGCCGTCGGGCTCGAGCCGGCCACCGCTCAGGGCTGCGACGAGCGCCAGCGGCATGGCGATGCTGCGCTCGGCGAGCGGCGCCGGTTCTTCGCCCAATGCGAGCAAGCCGATCCGCGCTGCGGGACCGGCAGCAAGCGCGACGCAATCGAGCCCTAATCCCGCGAAGATCGTAGCCACGAATCCGGTAAGCGGGCGCGCGCTGCCGACCGGATCCTGCGCCTGCGCGATCAGGCGCGCCGTGCCGGCGTCGGTTTCGACTGCGAGCACCAGCGCGGCCGCGAGCAATTCCCCGTCGCTCAAGCCAAAGCGATCGGCGAGGGCGCAAAGCTTCGCATCACTTTCCGCGGGCATGCTCCGGATCCCGGCCAGCAGTGAGGTTCCGGGAAGCGCCGAGCCCTTGGTGCCCTTCGCTCCGCAGACGCTGCGCAACATATGCAGCGCGAGCGCGCGCAGGCTGCGCATTTCGGGAGGCAAAGGGGCGGTCATGGTTCGCCCTGGTTCGCGTAGAGGTAACGGATGCTCAGCCCGAGCCAGTCGGTCCAGCCGGGATCGACGTCGAGTGCGTGGCGCCGCAGCCGCAGATCCACGGACTCGGGGTCGAAGCGGATCACCAGCCGCTCCTCCGTCTGGCGCAGCCACCCCTGGCGCCGCACGACTTCGTGCAGACGGATGCGCGCGCCGCGCCAGAGACGGAAGTCGAGCGCGACTCGCCAAGGGCGCGCGAAATCAGGATCACCGGGTGCGCAATCGACGAACGGAAGCAAAGCCGGGTCCTCGGAACCGGCATCGAAGTGCCGACCAATTGCGCGGATCAGACGCCGCCCGCCATCGGCTGCGGCGAGGTCTGGGTGATCGATCAGCCATTCGCGAAAACCGAGCCGGATCAGAACCGGCACGATCAGCCATAAGCCCGCAAACCCGCTTTCGGCTTCATCGGACAAGCGTGCCATCGAAAGCGGCGCGGCGATCGGCTCGCTTTCGGGCGGCGAAGTCTGCACCGGTTGTGCCACCTGGGCCGGGCGTGCTCGACGATCGGCCTCGCCTGCGGACGGCACGTCCGTCTGCCGCGTCTTTGCCGCCGCAGCGGCAGCTGCAGCTTTCCGTTCGGCCGCGCGACGCACGCTCGATTCCGCTGGAACCCGGCCAGCCGCAAGCAGCAGAGCATAGCTGTGCACCGCCTTCGCGAGCTGCAGTGGCGTCAGGCGCAACGCCGGACTCCCACGCAGTAGCAGCCGTTCGAGCAGCCGGCGCGCTACTGGCGCCGCCACGCCGATGTGCAGGACCAGCCGCTCAACCGCGGCCACGGTCCCTACCGGCAAGGCCGCTCGGATTGCCAAGACCAGCGCGATGGCGCCGCGGTGTGCCATCGGCGGTTCGCCTGCATTCGCAGCAGCTTCTTCCGGCCAATCCACATCTGCGGCAGTGCCGTCCCCGGCGAGCGGCAGTTGGACTGCCGCGGTCATCTGCTCAGCCGCAGCAAACAGCAAGTCGATGCCGCCTTCCGCGACAGCCGCCTCGACCAACGCGACGGGCTCAATCCGGCCGAACCCCGCCAGTGCCTCTTCCAGCGCCACTGCCAACCATTGCTGCGCCGGCTCCCCGTGCCAGTCTGGCACCGCCAGCCGCCAGAACCACGCCACCGGCCGGCGCCCGGCGATCAGCTCGCGCAACAACAGCCGCCATGCCTCGCTACGACTGGCGAACCACACGCAATTGGCGTCGCCTGCGTTGCTCTCGCCGCCATGCCGTCGCCCCTGTGTCGCCACGTCCCATGCCCGGCGGAACTGCGCGCCGCGCCGTTCCGGCCGCTGCCCGGGCCGCGTGCGCCCCAGCGCTACCCGGCGGATCAGCACCAGCTGCCCGTCGTCGGGCCAGACGGTGCGGATTCCATCCTCGATTGCAAACCGGGCGAGGGCCGCGCGATCGGGTGGTCCCCGGAGCCTCAGCCGTGCGATTGCAATGCCCATCGTCTCAGCCGGTCACGAGATGGAAGCGCAGATCGTTGGTCAGCGAAGTCACGCCACCCAGGTTCTGCGTCATCACTGCCATGGCATGGCCGTCGACGATGTCGTCGATCACAGCGCGCGAAACGATGTGGTCGTTGCGGTCGCGGATCACTGCGATCATCCCCTTGCGAATCCGCGTGATGTCGAGCGCAAGCTGGAAGCGTGTGCCAAGCACCGCCGGCGCGGGCGCGACCAGCCGCGCCGGGATGATCGCGTCGACCGGAGCATGCGCACTCATCAGCAATGCGATCCGCACCAGCTCGTTGATGGCGTTTACCGCTTCCTGCTGCGAACGGTCGATCCGCGCGAACAGCCAGTCGACAAAGCCCTGGAGCGTCCGCCGGTCGGCCAATGGCACTTCGGGCCAGCCGGGCAGCCCCGCAAGCGACGAGAGCGGCGCCGGCCGATCGAATTCGGACAGAATCTCGGCCCAGCCCAGGCGGATCACCGGCGCTACCTCCGCAAAGGCTGCGTGCAGACAGGCGGCGACCTGCCCGATCGCTTCCATTTCGCTCGTCGCCATTCGGGTCAGGGTCGGCTGACGATGCCGCCCGTCGATCAGATCGCCGAGGCTCGCCGTCTGCTGGATCTGAACATGCGTTTGCGCGAGCGAAAGCGCCGTGATCCGGCTGTAATCGATCTGCGCGATCAGCGTACGGCGGTCCTGGACCACGCGCTGCTGCGCGATGAACGCCTGTTGCACACCGAACATGATCCGGGTCGTCGGCACGAAGGTACGCGCCAGGATCGGTAACATTGCGCGGTACCGCATTGCTTCGATCGCCGCACGGGCCGCTTCGAGCCGGTCTATCCGCGCCACTTCGGCAGCGATCGGGGGGAACCACTTGACCGGCGCATCGCGCAGCAGCTCGACGTAATCGTCGAGTTCCTCGGGCACATCGGGATGTTCGCGGCGGCAGGCGATCACCGGATCGGGGGCCAGCCCCGACGCCATCTCCAGCACCGGCGCCGCATCGCGGTAATCGGCCTCGCGCACCCTGCGCCACGCGACCACCGAGACATGCGTCTCGAGCACGGCGCTGCGCCGCGCGTTGACCGTGGCAACGCGTGCCAGTTCCTCGGTATAAAGCTGTTGCGCGACGGCGACATCGTGGCGCGCTTCCTCGACCTCCACGTCAACGCTACGCAGCCACGCCGCAGCCTGATTGGCTTGCGCCAGAACGACGCCGCGAAGCGCTTCGATGCTGTCGCGCAGATCCTCGAACAGGGCGATCCGCCCCTCGACCATCCGCATGATTCCGATGGTGTTGTCGATCGCCTTCACCGCTGCAGTGAAATAGGACGATTCGTCCTTCTTCTCGGGCAGCGTGTCCATATCGACCACTTGCGAGACACCGCCGGCGTTCCGGGGCGGATTGAGCACGTCGTCCAGGGTGACGAAAACCGGATTCTCGTCGCTGCTGGCGGCAGTCCGGAAGCCCGGCATCGGCAGGTCACCGAGTGCGATGCCGCGGGGCCGCGAATTGGCGGCAGTCGCAATGAGCGAGGCCAAGGTCCCGATCACCGCCGCCTTGCTGGCGATCGCATAATCGAGCGCCATCGCCGAAGCCGATGGTTTGATCCGCTCGGCGACGCTTAGCGTGCGCTCGACCAGTCCAGCCACCGGCCGCGCGGCGCGGATATCGGCGGGTTCGTAGCGATTGCTGGTCAGCGCGATATTGGCAAGGCCGATGCTTGTCGGCGGCGCGACAGTCGTCGGCGCGCGGAACATCGGAGCATTGATCGGGAGGATCGAGAGCGGTGTCGAGAACGTAGTTGCCGACGGGGAAGCCAGCGCCGATGTAGCGAGCAGCCCGGCCGCGGCCCCGGTCAGCGCCCGCTCGCGTGTCTCGGCTGTCGCGGCCACTGCTGTCGGCGTGGGCGAAGGCGATGCGATGTTGAGCGTCATGAACTGCGGGGCAAACGACGCCGCGAACAATTGATTGTTCGCCGTGACTGGCGCCGCAGCAGCGAGCGATTGGGTCCCCTGCCCTGAGCCAGAACCCGTGGGAGTCGGCGTGGGGGGTTCGAACGCCTTGATACGTTCCAGGAAACTGGCAATGCCCGCGCTGGTCGCACGCGCGCTTTCGTCACGGGCCGAGAGATCGGCCAGCGTCGGGGAGGTCACCAGGCGCGACGCGGCGTCCGCACCCAGCATATATTGGCGGACGCGGTAGATGTCCGAACGAGCCCGAACGAAGCCGAGGTCGATCGCATCGTTGGTGGCATCGAGTCGTCCCCGGATCTGGCCGAGAAACGCGTCGAGGCCCAGTTCCTCGAGCTGAGCCAGATCCTCTCTGAGGAACCCCTGCCGCCACTGATCGCGGAACGGATCGAGCGCCGCAACTTCGCGGACGCCGTTGGCTTCGACCGTCCCGAAATCCGCGACGACAATGTCCTCGCGCCCAGGCACTGCCTTCCACGGCCACCCCGCGTTGGCATTGGTCTGGCCAGCCGTGCCGGAGAACAACGCCGCGCCGGCGGGCGCATCGTCGGCGATGAAGGTCGCCAGATTCCCACTGGCGTCGACCGTGCCGAAGGGGCCCCATTCGACCTGTCCGCCGCGCTGGCCGAACTCGACGCCGTTGACTGCAAAGCCTTCGAGGATGCCGCCGGTCGCGTCCCAAGCCTGCGAGGCGGGGATTTCGAGCCGGGTCCAGCGGCCGACCGGCGGCAGCGCGCCGGCTTTGGACAGCTTGCCGGGAAACCCGTCGGCCGCGCCCCAGAACACGCCTTTGCCGAAATTGGCCAGGAAGCTTGGGCTGGTCGCTTCGCCGAGCCGCAATGACAATCCGGTGAGGTTGGCCGCAGAGTGAATCCGAACCCATACCCAAACCGTGTCGCTCTTGGCCACCGGCAGCGATGCCGCCGCGCCCGACATGGTGTGCAGCCGCACCGTCGCGCCGGTTTCGTCGAAGCGGCGGGTGCGCGTGCATTCGACCGGCGGCTGATCGCCGGGGTCGGGGCTGTCCTCGCCTATCGGCAGGTCCGAAGCGGGCCAGCGTACCGGCTGACCCGAAATCGCCTCGTTGAGGCGGTCGAGCCGGCGGCGGCCGATCTCGCGTGTCGCCAGCCAGCGTGCGCGATCCGCAGCGAACGCTGCCATGGTGGTAGCGAAGCGCGGGTCGGCAACTTCAATCTCGAGCAGATGCGGCTCATAGACCGTGTCGGGTACCGGCACGAGCAATTCGACGCGGTCGGGCGCGCTGCGATTGTAGCTGGCGAGCGCCGCCGCCTCGCGGATCGCGAGGTCGAGATTGCTTTGGGGCACCGGGATCGCCGAAAGCGCGAAGCTGCCCGGAAAGAAGGTCTGCCGCCGCAGCACCGGGTCGAACAGGTCGCGCGGCAGCAGCCCGACCGGAGGCAGGCGCACGAAGGTGTCGCGCAGCAATACTTCGTCGAACGAAGGCTGCTCGACCAATTGGCCGACGAATTGGTCGATCCGCGCCTGCCACAGGCGCGGATCGCCGGTCATCGGCACCAGCGGCGTGCGGTTGCCCGGCGTGCCGCCGGTCCGCACCACGCTGAACCGGTCGACGAAACCCAGCGACCAATCGGGGTTGAAGCCGATCGTGGCCAGCGGCACGCCCCAGGCGTCCCAGGGATGCATGTCGTCTTCGCCGAACAATTTCTCGTTGTCGAACACGGCATAGGCGAGTCGATTGCGCTGCGCCTTGTCATAGGCGGGCAGCGCGTAATCGGGGCTTCCGTCGGTGGCGGTGACTTCGCCGGGCCACAGGAACAGGGCCAGCTGGGCGCCGTCGATGCGCTGCAGGTCGACATACGCGTCGTCTCGCGCATCAGGCGGGCAGGCGTCTATCGGCCGGCCGAGGATCGTCGCCGTCACCGGCCGCGCGACGAGCACCGCAACATGCGGCAGCAGCGCGCTGCGCGCACTCGCGGCCAACCCGCCGAGCGTGCGGCCCATGCGGCGCGGCAATAGCGGCCGAAGCCGATCGCCCCCCACCGGCGGCGAGACAGTCAGCACGTCGGGATCTTCATCGTCCTCGATCGCGTCGGCATGGTCGACGCGCAGGATCACCGGGAGGTCGGCCAGCTTTACGCGGCGGGCGCTGCCGATGCTGATATCTTCGCCCGAAACCGCGAGCGCGATCCCTGGCGACACGATCAGCTGCGCGACCTGGGGCGCAGCGCCGATTGCTCCCGGTTCGGCGGTTACTTCGAGTCCAGAGACGCTGCCGGGTGCAAGCGACAGGCCGTAGAGCCGCTGCATCCCCGAGCGTACGTCCTGCTCGGCAGTGAGCGCCCTGTCGGACACCGCCCGGCCGGCGAACGGATGCATCCGCCGCCGCCAGACGTTCGGCAGGTCGGGCCGGAGCGGCGGATCGCAGCCAATGACGTGCTCGTCGGCGAAAGACCGTCTGATGCGCTGGGTGACTTCCATGTGCAGTCCTCCATCAGCTCGTCTGGACGCCGCTGGTCAGCGCCCGGTCGATCGCACTCACGTCCTTGGCATCCACGGCCCGGCCGATGGCGGCCGCCAGTTCCGGTAGCGCGCTGGCCGCCAGCGTCCGGAATGCGCTGTCGAGCAGCAGTGCGCGCTGGCTCTCGCCGATCCACAAAGCCTGCGCCGGGCTGGGCCAGGTTTCGCCGATCTGGGCCTGCAGCCGCGCGAGCCCCTCGCCGAGACGCGGATCGCTATAATCCTGCGCCACGTCCATCACTTCGCCGTCGCCGAGCACGATATCGTTGCCGGCAGCAAGCGAGGTGAGGTCGCCCGTCGCGGCGGCCAGCGCGAGCCGGTTTAACCCGGTACGCGCCACGGCCAGGTCCGCGCTTGCTGGCTGGGCGATACCGGCGACCGCCGGATTGCTGTTTGCGGCGCGCAGCGCCAGCGCCTCCGCCGCAGGGGCCAGCGATGGGGTCGTCTCCGCGTCGGCAGTCTTTCTGGTCAAGCTGGCAGTAGGGGCGGCTGCCGCTGCCCGGGTCAGCGAAGGCGCAGCGGCGACCACATTTGCGTCGAGCAGGGTCGGCCGCAGAAGCACAGGCGGGGGAACGATAATGGGCGGCGTTTCGCCGGGTGCGGGCTTGGGAGTGGTGCCGCCGGTGGGCGTAGGAGCCGGCGTGGATGTCGGCGCAGGATCGGTCTTGGGCAGGTCCGCCTTGGTCGGGATCGCCTTGATCACCGCCTCGAGGTCCGCGATCACGGACGCGGTGAGAATGTCGGACCCGGAAACCGCGCGCCCGCCGAGCAAAGCCATCACCCGCGCCGTGCCGAGCGCCGTCGCCCGCGCATTGATCGCCGCAAAACGCTTCTCGAGCTTGAGGCGCTTCAGCGTCTGCGCGACCAGACCCGCGACGATCACATCGTCGCCACTGATCGACACTCCGTTGAGCGCGGCACCGTCATAGGCGATCGCTCGACGACGCGTGTACCAGAGCAAGGGCGGCCGGCCATTCGTGGTCGGCAGCGCCGCAATCGCCTCCTGCCACGCGGCATGCCAAGCCTGCATGGTGAGCGCCTCGGCCTGTGCCTGGGCTTCGGCGGCGGCGTCGCGCACTGAGGCCTCGGCGAGCTTGGCGCGCTTGGCGATGAGGCTCGACAGCATGTCGAACGCCGGCTTCGAGGCGGATGCGGCGGGATCAGCCAGCGCGGGGACTCGCGTTTTGGGCAGGGCATTATCGAAACGCTGGAAGCGCGCCCGTGTCACCGGCACCATCACCAATATGCCGGTGGCGTCGATCTCCTCGGCGGTCGCCTCGAGATCGATCGGCGGTAGCGACAATGATTCCTCGACCAACGCACTGATCTCGTCGACCGGCACGAAGGCGATGTCGACATCGACGGTTGGCGGGAAGTAGAATTGCCGAAAGCCGAAATTATCCGGCTGGATCGCCGCGGCGGGCAATTGGCCGGCGGGGGGAAGCGCGGCGAATGCCTGCGCGGCCGGGAAGACCGGCGGCATCGAGCGCGCGCGCAATTCGTCGAGCACGTCGCCAAGATGGGTACGATGCTGGAGCACGTGCGCCTCGGCGATCGCCCGCGGGCGTCCGCCCAAGGCGACCTGCACTCCCGAATCTGAACCGGTCTCGCGCCGGACCATGGCCATGTCGATCCAGCGGATCGTCCCGCGGTCGAGCCCGATCAATGCGAGCGGTAGCGCATCCTGCGAGACACCCGCGGGCTTGCCGAGGAAGATCTGCCTCGCCACGGCGCGCCGCGCGGCGGTGAGCGTCGCCGCACCGCTATGATCGGGATAGGGGATCAGCGTGATCGCCGTCGCTTCGATGATGTCTCCGTCCTCGACGGTGCGCTGGCCTGTGATGCTGCGCGGATAGGCGGCGATCGGGTTGGCGGTGAACTCCACCGCACGCAACGCGAGCACAAACATCCCGCTGCGTCGACCGAGTGGCACCCGCGGCTCGGCAGAAAGACCCAGCGCGGCATCAAGCTGGCGCGTCACCGGCATGTCGAGAATAGGCACGTCCTGTCGCTTGGCGAGCATCACGACATCGCCTGACGGTGTCAGCCCGACACCGGGCTGAATGCGAACGGTCTGGCCGCGCACGCTGGCCGCCACCGCAACCTGCAGACCGCTGATCACCCCGGCGCCACTGGCGCGCGCCATGTCGGCCTGGCGCTGGCGTACATAATCCTGATCGCGCGTGAGATCGGCGCCGGTGAGGAAGCGGCCATCGAAATACCGCGGCCGCCGCCGCAACCCGTCGAGAATCAGCGGACCGCCCGAGAGATCGTCTTCCAGTGAATCGCGCGACACCGTGCCGGTGCCCGCGAGGCGCGCGGCTTCGGCACTGTCCGCCACTTCGATGATGGTGCGGCCGCTTGCCTTGGCGAGTTCGGTCATGATCGGGTTCCTCTCAAGGTTCGACGAGCGCCCCGGCGGCGGGCGCGCGGCCGCTCCATTTGCCGGGAAGGAAGATGAAGGGGCGGATGCGGTTGTCGACGGACGGACGCGCCGGATCGATCGCAGGACGGACGCTGGAGGGTGCATCGGCGGCGAGCTGCACCGGGATAGCCACCCGGGCGAGAAGGACCGCAGAGAGATCGGTGCCGGCAACCTGTTCGGCGAGCGCATCGAGCTCCTCGTCGTCGGCGTTGCTCAGTGCGGTGTCCCAGCCGCCCAGCACTGCGCTGAGCTTGTCGTCACGGCTCGCGGCGGCATCGGGCCAGTGGTTGGTCGGGCTCGGGATCGGATCGGCTTCGGCGCGAAGCACCAGCTCGAGCTGCGGCTCCTCGGCCAGCCGCGCCGGAACCAGGGCGTCGAGTGCATCGAACGGCCCCGACGCGACGCTGGGCGTCATCCCGCGCGCGCAGTCCTTGGCCGACAGGAATACGTCGGCGACCACCGCCGCCGGAAAGCCGACATTGGGCGCGCGGTGCACCGCAGTGCGCAGCTTCGCGGTCTCCTGCGCTGCGAACCAATTGGCCAGACGGATGCAATAAGGTTCGCCGAGCTCGATCAGCCGGCCATAGCGATCGAGCGCCACCCCCGGCTCGATGCGCAGCTCGAGATCATTGTCGTCCGCTGCGGGCGCGCGCACGCGCAGCCCGGCGATCGTGCCGAAGCCGGCGATATGGCGCAGCGCCATCGCCAGACGCCCACGATGATAGGTCTGCTCGTCGCGGAAGTCCTCCGCCTGGAGCAGCACGCCAGTTGCGTAATTGACGCGTTCCGGCCTCAGCGGGGCTGCCAGCGGATCGGTGGCGAGGAGGGTGCTCATCGGCGATTCCTATTTGGGTCTGATGTTGCGAAGGTTGAGATTGCGCAGCGCCGCCTGGTTGAGGGTCTCGGCGGCGCGCAGACTCTCGGGATCGGGCGTGCGGGGCCCCGGCGGCGTGGGATCCGATTTGGTCGGCTTTTCGACGCTGATCACCAGATCGACCGGCGCGCTTTCATTGCCGCTGTCGTCGACGACGACGAGCTGGAACAGGTGTCGTCCGAGCGCGAGCACATTCTCCACCACAAGCGTGGGCTGGGCGCTGGAAAAAGCCTTTCCGGGCGAAAGCGTGACCATCGCGCCTATGCCGGATCCATGGTGAAGCGATATTCCTTGATCGTGCCCGTCGCGTCCTTTGAGCGTGCTGCCGACAGGATGAAGCTCGCGCCTGGCGAGACCACCGGGGTAGTGATGATGTTGCCGCTCTTGTCGACCAGGTCGAGCACCGCGGTCGGCCGGTCGGTATCACGTACGATGACATCGATGGCGACCTTGTCCGATTCGTTGCCGCTGTCGTCGACGACGGTGAGAATGAAGGTGTGCTTGCCTACCGGGATCGGGTTGGCCGCCGTCACGTCAACGCTGACCACCGGGTCCTTCTGGACTACCGGTACGTTGGGTTTGAACGTCGCCATTGTCGCTGCTCCTCAATCATCCCATGTCCAGATGTGGCGGGTAATGTTGCCGCCGGGCGGGCCCTTCGATCCGATCGCGCTCAGCACGAATCCCTGCCCGGCGCTGACCACGCCTGGCCCGCTGATCCGCGCGCTCGGACGGACCGCCACCGGTCCGTCGGCGCGCTGGTCGAGCCCGCCGGAGCCCGCGACGAAATCGCCCTCCCCGACGATCGAACGGCCCAACCGCACCACTTCGAACGGCTCGGGCTCGTCGAGCCACGAATCGACGCCAATCAGAGACGCCGCGCCGACGATCAGCGGGCGGCGTGCCTGGTGCATGGTCGCCTCGACATGCGCCGGAACCGCCGCCTCGATCACTTCCTTGAGGCGCGCCATTTCGTTCCGGTCGCTCACGCCGCGCACCAGCACGAGCACGCGGTGCGCGAGCCGCGCGTAGAATTGCTGCACTGCCTGGGTGTCGCCACTCCGCGCGCGATCGATCTCGGGCCGGAACAATGAAAGCAGCTCCTGCCGCGCGACGTCGCCCAGGATCAGTGTGTCGCCGACGAAGCTGTTCCCCGACCGGGTGAGGCCGAGCGTCAGCGGGTCCTCTTCCT
Source organism: Sphingomonas psychrotolerans (assembly GCA_032334595.1). Lineage (GTDB taxonomy): Bacteria > Pseudomonadota > Alphaproteobacteria > Sphingomonadales > Sphingomonadaceae > Sphingomonas > Sphingomonas psychrotolerans_A. The sequence continues at coordinate 323,718 of JALMLT010000004.1, forward strand.
CGTTGAGGTCGGCACCGAGGATCGTTGCAAAGGTGCGGCGCAGGCGGAAGCCTTCGACCACGACGATGCTGCCGCGGGTTACAGCGCCCCCCGCGAGCATCGTGCACGAACCGCCCTGCGCCATGCCGAGCGCCAGTGCACGCGTCGCCGTATCGCCGACCGTCGCGACAGCGAGCGCGCCCGGTGCGGGCGCGCGCTCGCCGCTGTCGATCCGGGCGCCCTGATAGAGCCGCCCGCCGGTGCCCAGTTCGAGCGCGGCAAGCAGCCCGCCCAAGGTGCCGTTGAGCGCCGCGGTGTAAGGCGCCGCGAGCAGCGTCTGGCGCGTACGCTCGGCGCTGTCGGCGGGATCGATCGCGACGCCGATCCACTCGCCGATCCATGGCAATGCGGCCTGGGGTGCCGCGGCGGGATCGGTCAGCAGCCACGATCCGGCGATGCGTCCTTCGGCTTCGGTGAGCACGCCTTCATAGAGGTGGAGCATGCGCTCGAGAAAGTCGTTGGGCGTCGCCGGCCCTGCTGCCGCTGCATCGGGGCCGCTGAGCGGCTCGCGATAGAAAGCGGGGAGATACTGGTCGCGCCATGACAGACGATTGGCATAGACGCGCAACGCGGCGAGCTCGGGCGTCGTCTGACCGTCACCTTCGAGCGTTACGTGCAGCCACAGATAGCGTCCGCTGACGCGGCGCACCTTGCGACCGGTCTGTTGCAGCAGCACGGTCCACAGCCCGGCACGATCAGGTCGGGGAAGGCAGCCCAGCGCGCTTTCGGCGAACGGCACTTCGCTCGACTGCGACACCCAGCTTGCGCTGGGAACGCCACCCACCCGCGTAAGGGCGACGCGATGTGGTGCCCAGCCGGGCGCCTGCGCCTCGTCCGGCAGCGTCGGCGGCGTGCGGCCTTCGGTCGCCAGTGCGCTGATCGTGATCGCGCCGCCATCGGGCACCGCCGCATCGGCATAGAGCCGATGCCACACGCATCCCGGCCGCCCGGCGTCGATCGGCCCGATCAGCACCGATCCCCTGCGCGAAAATCTGGTACCGGAGAGTGCGCGGAGCGGACGCTCGACCGTCGCCACTCCCGCCTCCGGATCGGCCAGATAATGCGGTACGGGAGCAAGGCTGTTGGCGAATTTCGCCTCGGCGGGATTGATCAACGGGTGAATCTGGCCACTCGGCGCCGTGACGACATCAGGGGTAGGCGCGCCTTCGATCGGGTACAGGAACGCCTGCCGCGCTGGCTTGCTGCCGTCGCCGGCCAGAACGGCGACCCGATCCTCGCCGGCCCAGGCGAGCGAATAAGGGAAGCGCAGTCCCTTCAGTCGAAAGCGTCGCGCAAACGCATTGCCTTCGAGCGTCAGTATACTGGCGTCCGCGCCCGGCTCCCACGCGAGCAACGCGAGCTTGCCTCCCGCGGAAGCTGCCATCGCTACGACTTCATAGTCGCTCGCCAGCGGCGCCACGCGTGCGCGGATCAGCCGTGGCGGATTGCGATTGGGCTCGACGGGATCGAATTGCGCCGGATCCGCATCGCGCAAGGCGGCAAACTGGAGCGGATAGCCGCGCGCCCGTCCCAGCCGGCGGTGCAGCCTGTCGAACACCCAGGCGCCGCCGCCGGGCATTGGCGCAATCAGATCCGCGCGGAAATCGTCGCGGGCGATCCGCGCCGGGCGCCAGCGATCCCGCAAGTCGCGCCAGGTGAGCCCCCCGTCACGGGCAATGTAGAGAACATCGTCGTCGCCCAGCGCGAGGTCGCTCGCGCCGATCATGCTCGGCGGCTCGTCATAAGGCGGGTCGAGGTCGGGCGGGAACAGCTTGATCGCGCCGGGCGCGAAGCCCGAGCTCTGCACTGTCCGGGAGCCGCTGTCCCACCACGCGAATCCGCCGAGTTGATCGACCACCGGCGACGGTGTCGAAGCCTGCGCGCGCGACCAGGTCTCGACTTCGGCCAGTGCTGGCGCAGCCTGCTTCTCGGACAGCAGAACATGGCCGAGCGCATCCTTGAAATGGAGCCGGTCCGCGATGAAGGGCGGCTTGGCGGAGGGCGCCAGACCGAAGTCTGCGCGTCCGGCAAGCTCCCACATCGGCAGGCCGTTGACGTCCATCAGCAGAGCTCCGGCACGACGGGGATGGCGAGTCCGCCGGCGCCGCTGCCTGCACCTTCGGCACCCGGCGGCAGGCTGGTCGACGATGAGCTTCCGACGCTGACCGAAAGCATCGTCAGCTCGGGCAATTGCCATGCCGAAAGCGTGATCAGCCCTCGTCCGGTGCGATCCTCGGCAACCGGCAGCCAATTGCGCCCGCGTGCGGAGCGCTGGAACAGCCGAACCGGCGCGACACTCCGCACCCCCGGGACCCGCGCGATCGCAGTCTCGATCAGCCGGTCGTCAAGCGCCCGGCCGAGCGGCCACCCTTGGCCATCCGGACCTCCGGGCGCTAGCGGCCAGAGATGGCGGCGGATCACTTCGGAGACCATGTCGAGCACGAAGTCGCGCTGGTTGGCATCGACCAGCTCGACTGCCGCGGTGACTCCTACCGGGACATATTCGGGAGCGATGACGTAAAGCTCGGTGGCGAGCGGCCGGCGCGAATCGAGCCACGAATAGACGCTTTCGAGCATCGTCCGGTCGGGGCGCGGACACGGTTTCGCGGTGCCGGCGCGCTGCGGCACTACCATTACCGATACCACTCCGGGAATGTCTCCCCGCCGCTGCTGCGGCTTGAACCGTTCGAGCACTTCGACTCGCGCCACCGGCACCCCCGGTGTGCGCAGCGCAAGTTCCTTGATGTCGCTCTTGGTCACCGCACGGCCACCGTGCCGGATCATCGCCGGAATGCGCGCCTCGGCTTCCTCGATCCGCTCCGCATCGATGCCGCCGGTCATCGGCAGCGGCTGATTGAGCTTGAGCTTGGGCGCGCCCGCAGGAGCCGCCAGCCCCTTGAGCGCTCCCGGCGGAACATTGCCCTGCGTGCCCCCGCCGGCGCGCATCATCACCACCTGGATCGCACGGCCGGGTGCGGGCGCCGCACCGCGCACGCCGCTGCCGAAGCGGATCACCCCCGCCTCGCTGTCGAGGCTGTAGACGCGCTCGCCGCGTCCCGCCGCCTCGACATCGGGGATCTGGCGCCACGCGCGCATCCCCTCTTCTTCCTCGACTTCGATGATCAGGCTGGCGGGATCTACCGAACCTGTACCCAGCGAATAGCTTTGTCCCGAACTGCCGGTGCCGCGACCGATCTGCTGGCGGCCCAGCGTCTGCATCTGCTCGACCACTCCGGCATTGGCGCCGGCCCAGGCGAGCTTGTACGACGTGAGACGCGCCGAAGGCAGCGGACGGAGGCGCAGCCAGGCAACGATGCGCCCGGCGGTCGCCGGATCGTCGATCCGCGGCGGACGATTGCCGACGCCGGCGTTGATGTCGGCCAGCACGTCGTTGGTCGGCACTCCGAAATCGTCGGCGCCGGGCAGCAGCACCCGCGTCGTGCCCGGGCGGGCCAGCCCCCCGGTGCCGTCGGCGAGGATCTCGAGCGGAACATATTGGTCCCCACCGCCCTGCCCGGTGCAGATCTCCCAGACGTAGGGAATCGGCGCGCGTGCCGAGATCGCCTCGAGCGTACCCGGCATCGTGATCGCCGGCGCCAGCCCGAGCGTAAGCGCGACGCGCCGATTGTCATCCCCGCCGCCGAGGGTCTTGACTACCTTCTGGACCAAAGCCGCATCGGGCGTCGCAGCCAGCAACGCCATCCACAGGCAGCCGTCGATACTGTCATGGATGAAATCGCGTCCCGCAGGTTCGGCCGCGCCGTCGACGAACACCGGGGTGGTGATGTACGCAGTAGGAGTCCCCGGCGCAGTGTAGAGCTGGCGCAGATCGGCGACCAGATCTGCCAGGGCGGCGCTCTCGCGCGCATCGGGTCGGCGCTTGAGATAGCAGCGGCCGGTCACCGGCTGTACGCTGAGCTCGGCGAGCAGCTCGAAATTCACCGGTTTGGCTATCGCCGAACGCATCGGCAGTATCACGCCGGTGCTCGCCAGCGGATCGTCGATGACCACTTCGACCAGACCGCCCGCGGGCTCGGCAGCGCGCATCTGCTGACCGAGCAGGCGCAGGAAAGCAAGCCGCTGCCGCTCGGGAATCAGATTGGCGCGGTAGAGGATGGTATCCCCCAACCAGGCGAACAGGTCGACCAGAGTCCTCCCCGGATCGCCTTCGCGCGCATCGGTCCATTCGGGGGTATGTGCCGGGATGCGACGAACCAGATCGGCGACGAGATCGTCGAAGCTGCGATCGTCCAGGGCAGGAGGACGGATGGGCATCAGGCACTCCCCACGGGAACGCGCGCCGCGATCTGTCCGGACGAGCCGGTCGCGCGGATACGATATGCGATGGTGACGATCAGCTCGCGCGGATCATCGGCGGCAACTACCGAGACTCGATCGAGCAGGATACGCGGCTCCCAGGCGCCGACCGCCGCGGCGATCTGCGCCTCGGTGCGCGCGCGCACTTCGGTGGTGTTCGCCTGATGGATGAGCCCCTCCAGCCCCGCCCCGAATTCCGGCCGCATCAATTGCTCTCCGGGCGCGGTGCGCAGGACGCATTCGATGCGCTGGCGGATTGACGTTTCGAGATCGGGCCACCCCAGCCGCCCGTCGCCATCGGGGACGGGCATGAGCGGCCAGCCGAGCGCGGAGCGAATGTCGGCTCCGCGCGACGAAGTGAGGATCGGCCCGCTCATGTGTCGCTCTCCTCGGGCGGCGCCGGCATCGGGATCGGCAGGCAGATCTTGATGAACATCATCCAGCGGAGGAAAAGGTCGAACAGCCCGAGGAAGATGTTGAGCACGATGAACGCGCACAAAGTGATGATCGGGATCGAGAAACTGCAGATGAAGCCGAGCGACGGGCCGCTGGTCTTGCCGTCGCCGTCGGCGAGCTTCTTCAAGTCACCGTTGAGCATGTTGGCGATCGCCGGCGGCATCTCGAACGAGACGTTGGGCTTGACCCTTTTGAGCTGCGACATATCGGGCAGTTTGATCTTGGTGCCCGGCCCGTCGCCGTCCCACCACGGCAGCACCCGAAACGGTTCGCTCGCCGCGCTCCACACCAGTTTCTCCGCGCAACCTTGATGCCCGCGAACCCGAACGAAGCCGCGCACGGCGAACTGGTCGGTGGCAATCTCGAACTTGCCCGGCGAGCCGGCGAGATCGGCGTGACGCCGCGAAAGGCAATTGAGCGCAGCCTGGGTCAGCCGATTGCCGAGATTTGTGTCGATCCGCGGCCATTCGAGCGGCATCTTGACTGCGTCGTTCGCATTGGGCTCGCGATCGATCAGGATCTTCGCTGCCTTGGTGGCGAAGGTAGCGGCGTCGGTGCTGCTCGTGACGCGGTTGCCGCTCTTGGTGATTGGAAGCGAGATCGTCTTCAACAGCGCCATCAGCGCGCGCGCCTCGGCGCTGGCCCCGAAGGCGTCGAGCTCGACGCTCAGCTGCTGGAGGAAAATGCCTAGTGCGTTGATCTGTCCCTGGTCGGCAGGTCGCGCGGTACCATCCGGGCGCTTGCCCGCGGGCTCGAGCGCATTCCACTTGCGGCGCAATGCCTGCCCGGCACGCGGCAAGCTGGTCGGCGCGCGTGGCTTGAGGAATTCGGAGAGGTGCCCGACCAGGTCGGTGCGCGCCTGGCCCGACATGCCGGCATAGTTGATCGAAGTCGGCGGCGCCGAGCTGCGGCTGCTGTCGCCGACCGGGATCACGCCGAACAGGATCGTGCGGCCAAGCCTCGCGCAGATATCGGGCGGGACGATGTGCAGCGGGAGCACATCCTCATGGAATTGCGGCTTGGACCGACGCGCTGCGGCCAGTGACCGCGCGGCACGATTGGCGGCGTGGAACGCCTGATCGCCGCGCACTCCGGGATCGGCATCGGGATTGGGGATCAATGTCCACCCGGCGATCGAGCGGGGCGCCTTCATCCAGCCGTCCCAGCGGCTGCCATGGATGCGACGGATCACCATGCCCTTGTCGGCGAGCTTTTTCGGATCGATCCGCGGCGAACCCGGCTGGCGGCAGAACACTTCGAACAGGACGATCTGCGCCTTGCGATGCGTCGGCAGACCGAGTTCGAGCACGTGATCGCTCTGGCCGCGGCGCACACCGTGCATCGCCGCGAGCGTGCTCTGCCAATCGTCGGCGGAAAGCTGGTCGAACAGGGCTTCGACGAAATTGTCGATGGGCGCGGTGGCGATCAGGGTCGTGGGGCCGCCGCCGCCGAGCGGCCGGATCACGGTATCGTGTGCCCGTTGCGGTGGCAGCTGGCGCGCCAGACGGCGTGCTACGGCGGGGTGCGGGCGGGGCGGCGCGGCGAGGAGCGCAGTCGTCACCATACGTTCCCCGCGCCGGGCGTGTAGCTCGATGACACCACCGAGCTGGCGATCAGCGTGTTGCACTGCACCGTGCCCGAAAACGTCGCCATGCTGGTGTTGACGCTCACCGAACTGGCAGTGACGGTCACGGTGGAGGCCTGCACCTCGCATTGCGATGAGGTCTGGATCGATACGCCCGACGTACTCATTTCGAAGGTGTTGCCGGCGACTTCGAGCTTGATCGAGCCGCTGGCCTGATCGGTCAGCGTCGCTTTGGCCCCGGCGGGCGTTTCGATCTCGACCATTTCCTGGCCCGACGATTCCTCGACGATCGCGATACGGGTGCCGTTCTTGCCGCAGATCGCCCAGCGATCGACGGCATTGCCCGGCAAAGTCTCCGGGATGCCGGTTTTGCCGTTCCACAAGGTGCCGATCACGATCGGATTGGCCGTGTCGCCCGCGAGGAACTGGACGATCACTTCGCAGCCCACGTCGGGAATGAAGAAGGCGCCGTAATTGTCGCCGGCGAAAGGCACTGCCACCCGCGCCCAGATCGGCGCCGTGCCTTCAGGATCGGCCGAAAGCAGCTGGACCTGGACACGCGACCTGGACTGGGGGTCCTGCACCGAGACGACCTTGGCGATATGCGCGCCCGACAGCCACTGCGCCGGCGCGGGAAAGAGCCCGACGGGGTTCATGCCGGGTCTCCCAGATAGGCGCATTCGGCTTCGAAATCGGTACGGTAGCCGTCGGCGCGGTCGTACCGGTGGACCGCGCGGGTGACGGCATATTGGTTGGCGAAGCGCGGATTGAGCCCTGCGAGGTCGACCCAGCTGCCGACGCGCAGCTCGCCATTGCCCTGCGCGGTGCCGAACGCGCGGACGAAGGCGCGGGCGCGGCGTTCGCATTCGGTCTGCGCGATCGCCTGCGCATCGCCGCTGGTCATCGGCCCGAACCGGCCGAGATGGAGGCTGACGCGCGCGAATTTGGCCGAGAGCGTGTCGGCGCCGCTCTTGCCTGCACCGGGGCCGTACCCCCCCGCCGTCTTCGTCTCGTCGACGGCATCGCCGCTCTTCGGATCAAAGCTGGCGATGCGGATCTCACTGACCTGCTCGGCGATGTCCGCGGTGACGCGGCAGGCAAGCAGCGTATGCCCCACCTGCAGCGGCACCAGCGTGCGCCGGTCCTTGCCCTTGCGCCCGACTTGGAGCCGGGCACCGACGACCTGCATGTCGCAATCGAAGCGGTCGAGAATGCGGCGCAGGAAAGCGAGATCGGTCTCGTCGGTCTGGAGCCAGTCTCGCGCAGTCGTGTCGACGCCGCCGCGCACCTCTGGGGTGAGGCCGTAATCGCCGGCGATTGCATTGACTACATCGCCCAGCGCCTGTTGTTCGAACAGTTTCGTCTTGCGCTTGCGGCGCAAAGGGAACAGCCGGTCCTCGGCAAGCACTGTCAACAAGGGCGGCGCATTTTCGCGGATCTCGGCTTCGAGCCCGGTGATCTGCCCGTCGAAGATCTCCACGGCGCCGCGCTCGGCGGGGCCGGCGAACAGGCGGATCCCGGCCCCCAGATCGAGCGGCGAGCCGCTTCCGGAAGCGAAGGTGACGGTACCATCGGCGGCCCCGGCCGCGTCGATCACCACCAGCTCGAGGCTCGTCATTCCGCCTGGCCCTTCGACCACGCGGAAACGCTCCATGTTCGGCACGATCGACGGATAGTCCATCCCACCGATTTCCAGCGTGGGTACGAAGCTCAGCAGGCTCTGGGGATCGTCGAGCGCCATGTCAGTCCGCCCACAGCCGCTCGATACGGTGCTGCCGGCGCCGCATCGCATATTCGAGCCGGTCCAGGTCGACGTCGCGCGTCGGCCCGGCCGCAGCGCCGCCACGTGCGGACTCGGATGGCGGCACGGGGGGGTCGCCCACCTCGCTCGTCATCTCTTCCACGATCACACCCATCTCGAACCCCTCAGAAGAATGTCACGCTGCGGCTGGTATAGCTTTCGGCGACCACTGCCCCGCCGCCCACCAGGCGCCCGGTCACGTCGAAGCTCGAGCTGGACGTCACCATCGGCGGCGGCGGCGGAAGCAGGCGCTCCGGCTGGTAGCTCGCGCCCCAGCTCGTCGTCTTCGACATGCCGAGCCCGGCAAAGGCACCCTCGTCCGCACGCACGCCTGCGGAAGACCCGCCGAAGCTGGTCGTCGAACTGCTGCTCGAACGCGTGGTGCCGTCGAACCCGGTGAAGCTGCTGGAGGTGTCCGTGCGGGTAACACCGTCGAAGCCGGTCACGCTGGTGGTGGTCGAGCTGAAGAAACCGCCACCCCCGTCGCTTGCGCCGCCGAACCCGCCACTACCGCTCATCGACATGCCCGTGCCACCCATGCTCGAGCCCATGCCGAACGAAGCGCCCGCACCGAACCCCGCCGAGGCGCTCGCCCCCGCCGAGAACCCGCCGCTTGCCGAGAAACCGGCACCCGCCGATGCGCCGAATCCTGCGCCGGCGGAGAAGCCTGCGCCGCCGCCGATGCCGCCCCCCGCTCCCGCGGCCATGCCGACGCCGACGCTCCCGCCAATCCCGGCCGAGGCGCTGAGCCCCGCCGAAGCGCCCATGCCGAAGCCGATCGACGCGCCCGCGCTGACTCCACCCGACATCGAGAAGCCGGCGGCGGCGGACAGGTTGGCGCTGGCTCCGGCCATCGCGGTGGCGCCGCCTCCGGCGCGCATATTCTCTACGCCGTTGAACGCCGCCAGCGCGCGGCCCGCTTTCGGATCCCCGGCGCGGGTGGCGGCTGCAGTCAGGCTGGCGAATTTGGGTTCGGCGGGAAGCACGATTACGTCCGGCGGAGCAAAGGCCGGATCGGAGGCGCTGAAATAGCTCGCCGCCTTGCTCTTGTAATCGAAGAAGGCCTTGCCGTCGCCCTTGATGCTGAGCTGGATCGTCGCGCGCAGGGGGACGCCGTCCGACGACCAATAATCGAGCGTCTCGGTCAGCGACTCGATAATGCCGGTGTAGGACGCGGTGCCCCAATGGAAGGTGATCTTCGGGAGGCTGAGATTTGCCTCATCCTTGGTGGCGCCGCTGTTCGCCGGCTTGGGCTTGCCCTTGCCGGTGGTGGCGGGAATCGCCGTGGCGAAGCCGCGGAGTTCCTTGACCTTGTCGCGCACATCGATGCCGTTCTCGGTGGTGTCGAAGATCAGTTCGACATCGAGCTTCGCCGTGGTGGCACGGGCGTGCTGCTCGGGCGGATCCTCGCCGAACTGGTTGGTCAGCGTGACGCGCAGCGAGGCGGGATTGAACTGCACGTTGATGTGCGTGTCGGAGCCCGGCCCGGTGAAATAGGCGGCGTTGGCTGCCGGCGTATCGCTCATGCGAGGACTCCCGACATTTCCAGGCCTTCATGCACGAGGTGCAGTTCCTCGACCGCGACATCGGTACCCTTGGCATTGAGGTCGCCGACGCGGAACTTGACCGGCATCGCATTGCGCAGCCGCCAGCCAAAGGCGATCGCTGGCTCGGGCAGGTTCTTCACGTCCCTGACCTGTTGCGTTTCGTCGCCGGCGCGGACCAGCCCGATCAGCACATGGCCGCGATTTGCCTTGACCGGCCTGCCGTCGATCGGGACGCTGCCGCCGCGCGCCTCGGCATCGGCGCCGGTGAATACCGACCACCAGCGCCACAGCAATTGCGTGCGGATGATGCCGCGCTTGAGCACCACCGTCCCGAAGGTCACAGGGCCTGCACGCATCGTCGTGCCGTAATTATGGCCGCCGACCTTGATGACCTTGTGCTCCATCACCGCCTCGATCCCGGAGACTTCGGAGAAGCTGCCGACGAGCCCGGCATTGGTCGTCCCCCAAGGCGCGAAGCTCGCCCCCTCGACCGGATCCACTGCGAGGTGGAAGGCGAAATTGCCGTAGGGGACTCGATTTTCCTCGGCGAGATCCTTGCTCCAGCTCAGGGGCATCAGGCCGCCTCCCGCGTTGCTTCGGACGCCGCCTCGATCAATTGCAGGATCACCGTGACGCGCTCGATCGGCTGCGCAGGCAGGAAGCTCAGCGTCGCAACGACACGGCCATTGTCGATATCGCCCTGGGTCATCGTGCTGGCGTCACAGCTGACGGTGAAAGACTCGTCGCGGCTGCGCCCGGCAAAGGCGCCGAGCGCCCGCAGCGAATCGCACAGCGCCTCGAGCGCGGCGCGCATCCGCCCCCACAGGATCGGGCCCGAGGGTTCAAAGACCAGATCGTCGCCAAGCGTGCGCGACGCGCGCAGCAAGATGCCCATCAGCCGCGACGTGCCGCCCGGACGCCAGGCGCGCTGCGGCGCCATCGAACTGTCGCTGAACAACTCGATTCGGCCGCGACGGACCGCGAAGAGCGACAACCGGTCGCCGAGCCAATCGGCTTTGCCGGGAATGCCGCGGGCGAGGTCGCTCGCACCGATTTCGGGGACGATCGCGGTTGCGCTGCGCAGCGGCTCGCCGGCAGCGCTGCGGAATGCGCCGCGCTGGATCGCGGATCGCGCGACAATCGCCGCCAGCGCGCCTTCGGGGCTTTCCAGGCCTTCGGGCAAGTCGACTGAATCGGATGTCGCGATCCATGGATAAGCGAGCTGCAGCCGCGCATTGCCCACCGCACCCTCATCGAGCAGCCGCAGTCCGGGGCCGGCGAGAGCGGGCCGGTCGAGCAAGGCGAGCGGCCAGCATTCCTCGCCGTCGCTGAACCCGCCCTCCGCGACGAGGGGCAAAGGCATCGCCGATACCAGCGTCAGATCGCGGCGATGCGCGGGCCCTTTGGGGCGACCGAGCAAGTCGAGCGCAAAGCGGATCGCCCGTGCCCAGGTCGCGTAGCCTTCCGAATCGAGCCGCGGGGCGAGCAGCGCCGGCCGCGCCACGCGTGCTTCGGGCGCGAGATCCGTCGCGGCGGGAGCGCAAGGCTTGAAGATCTCGGGCGGCCCCGGCGGCTCCTGCGGCGGCGGCGCCGGATGCGGCGCGCCTGCACACAGGTCGATCAGGTCGGGCAGCAGCAGCAGCGCCGCGTCTTCAATGGCGTAAGCGACAGCCGCGCCGGTCCAGGTCGCCGGATCTGCGGCATCGCACGGAATGCCCAGCCCGTTCAGCCCGGCGAGGATCGGCTGGCGCAGCGCTGCATCGGCGGGTTTGCTGGTCTTCCAGGCGAGCAGCAGCCTTTTGGCCTTGGTAAAGGCCTCGGGCCCCGCGGCGGCATCGTCGAGCGCGATCGGATCGCCGGTACGCACGATATATGCCTTGACGCCGCCCTCGGCGAAGAAGCGCCTTACCGCAAGGCCGAGCGGACACGGCACCATCTGGTCCGAACCCGGCGCTCTCGGCCGCCGGTCCCACGCATAAAGCGCGTCGAATTCGGACCAGCTCTCCACCGGCACGGGCAGCCCGAGCAGGCTGTCCATCCGCGCCGCGGCCGCCTTGAACACGCCGGTGGGCGTCCAGCCATCCGCCTTCAGTGCGTCCCTTGTCGCATCCGGCAGCGCCGCCTGCCGCCGCGCGACGCAGCCGACGAATATGGCGACATCGGCGCGCGACGACAGGCCGGGCGCCTGCGGCTGGCTCGCGGTGAAGGTGATGCCGGGCAAGGGCATGGTGTGATGCTCCCTTGGCTCGGCTCAGCCTTCGACCGTGATGTCTTCGCTGGCGAGGACGAGTTCTTCGAACGCCATGTCCGAGCCGCCCTTGGCGGCAAGTGTCGGGCCAGTGAATTTCATCGGTCGCGCGTTGATCAGCTTCCAGCGCACCACCGGATTGCGCTGCTCGTCCTGCAGCGTGATCATCACCGTGCGCTTGTGGGTCGGATCGACGCGCGTGATCCGGATCCAGTCCCAGAAACTGGTTTGGCCCATGACGCCACGCTTGAGCGTAACGTCGCCAGACTTGCGCAGGCCGGGAATCTTGCGGACCCGATTCTCCTTGTCGTTGCCCTGCCGGTATTCGATCAAGGTGATCTCGGTGCTGATCCCCGATACGTCGGAGAAGCCGCCGAGCGCGGTATTGGCGGCCTCGTTTCCATCGAATTCGACGATGAAGTTATAGGCGCCGAAGGGCGTTTCACGTGGCATCGGGCTTCACTCCTTATCCGCGGGCATCGGCGGTTTTCTGGCCGATGCGGAAGATGACGAATTCGGCGGGCTTGATCGCGGCGACACCGACCAGGCAGATCAGCCGCCCGTTATCGAGATCGTTCTGCGTCATCGTCGTGCGATCGCATCGGACGAAGAAGGCTTCCTTGGGACTGGCACCGAGCAGGGCGCCCGAAACCCATTCATTGTACAGGAAGTCCGACACCGTCGTGCGCACGTTCGCCCACAGCGCCTCACCGTTCGGTTCGAACACGGCCCATTGGGTGCCGCGGTCGATCGAAGCCTCGAGATACAGGAAGTATCTGCGAATATTGACGTATTTCCATTCAGGATCGGAGCTGATCGTGCGCGCGCCCCACACCCGGATACCGCGCCCGGACAGCGCCCGGATGCAGTTGATCCCGAGTGGATTGAGCACTTCCTGCTCGCCGAAACGTACGTCGCGCTGCAGCGCCAGCGCGCCGGTCACTGTCTCGTTGGCCGGCGCTTTCCACACCCCGCGCTGAACGTCGTTGCGGGCATAGATGCCGCACACCGCGCCCGAGGGCGGCACATCGACCAGCGATGGCTGGGCCGGATCGGTCGCCGCGAGCGGGTTGGCGATCGTGATCCACGGATAATAGAGCGCGGCATATTTACTGTCGATCAGGCTCTTGAGCGTCTTGACGCTCGGATCGGCGGTGACCTCGAGTCCGGGTGGGGTATCCAGTACCGCGATGCGATAGGCGCGACGCGCCTCAGCGTGCCCGATCAGGCTCTGGTTTACTGCGGCGGGAAGCGGCGCGGCGAAGCTGGAGGCGCCCGGTGCCGCGACGATCGAGACGTCCTCGAGCGCGAGCAGCGAGTCGAGCGCGGTCGCGTAATCCGCGGCGCTCGGGCCGCCGGTCCCGTCGCTGCCGCCGGTGAGCGGGACCACCCGCACGCCGCCCACCGCGGTATTCATCAGCGCGGCGCGGGCTTCGGCGGCGGTCGCCCCGCTGCCGACGTCGAGGATGATCGGATTGGTCAGCGCGTCGCTCGCCGATGCCGGCTTCGTGCCGAGCACGGCATTGATGAAGCGCGGATGCTTCGGATGCACGCCAAGTCCGCCGGCTTCGTAGACCGGGCCCGTGGGATCCTCGACGAGCACACTGTAGCTCAGTATCGAGCAGGCCTCGTCGGTCGCGGCGATCACATCGGCGGTGCCGACGACGAACACATCGGTGCCAACGAGGACCAGGGTCCCCGCGGGCTGCTTGAGCGCGAGCTTCTTGGTAGTCGGCAGCGCATTCTCGGCGATGGTGACCCGGAAATTGGTGTCGCTGCCGGCAATCCGGGCGCCGGCGGCGGTACGCGCGCTCAACGTCAGCTTCTTGGCAACCGCGGGGCTGCCTGAATTGAGCACCACTCCGGCAGCTGCCGCAGCCGCCGCGCCGAGGATGCGCGCCACATAGAGCCGTCCGCCGCCATTGTTGAAGAAGGCCTGCGCCGCGAGTGCGAGATAGTTGCGCGCCGGGGCGCCGCCGATGGTGAGATCATCGACCCCGCCATAATAACGCTCATAATCCGCGAAGCTGGTCAGCAGCGGCGGAGTCGGGTCGCTCGGGTCGCGGCTGACCGGCCCGCGCGCAGTCATACCGACGAACGCGCAAGTGCTGGTCCCCACGCCTTCAATCGATTTGGCGCGGAAGCTCGTCTCTTCGACGAACACCGCCGGTGCAAGATATTCGGGCATTAGCGTGCCTCCTTCCGGGTGCGGTTCGGGCGAATCATGGCGCCGTCCAGGTCAGCGCGAGGGAAAACTGGCGGCCGGCCGCAATGCGGAGGGCCGTGCCGCTGGGGAAATTCGCCGGCAGCGCCGCGGCGAGCGCATCGGGATCAGGATGGCCATCGGTCCGCATCGCGGCCTCCCGCGCCGCTACGGGCACTTCGGCCGGAGAGTGGAACAAGGCGACTGCAGGATCGACGTCGACGATCACGCGCGCGGCGATATCGCGGTCGACCGTCGCGCCGGCCCCGGCGAAGCTCAGCGGGAGGACCGGGAACAGCAGGACCGCCTCGCCGCGGGCGTCGGTGAGCGCCCGCGCGGTGAACAGCCCATTATCGGTCCGTGCGCGGACCAGTGCATGCTCGACGATGCGACCGTCATCCGCACGGGTGACCGAGACGCGTACCAGCACGGCGCTGCCGGCGGGTTGCGCGGTGGCAGCGGGAAGCAATTCGATCTGTACCGGCTGGAACAGCGAGCCGGGCTGGTCCAGATGCGTGGGATCGGCGTCCCGTGGCAGTTGCAGCCTGAACCGTCGCGGCAGATAGGCGCGGCCCGCGGGGGTGCAATCGAGCTGTACCGGCGTGGTGGCATGCGCCGGCGCGCTCTCGAAGGTGGCGGCATAGGCCTCGAAGCCCTTGGCCTCGATCAGCGCATAGCGGCCGCCGCCCTTTGGCACGACCCGTACGCCGTCGCCGCGCACTTGCACCGGCCCTTCGACGGCGCGGCCATAGCCATCGACAAAGGCGAGCAGCGCGAGACCGCGGCGGTCGAGCAGATCGGGGGCGAGCATCATCGTCACTGCGCCGGCTCGGCGATCGGGTCGCCATCGGCGAAGGAGAAGCGGCTGGCAACGACCGGCGGAGCATCGGCGGTCGGACGGTAACCGATCCGGATGACGCGGGCCTTGTAGAGCGCCGACAGATGATGTTTGAGCTTGAGCGCTTCCCACAATCGGAACAGTCGCTCCGGATCCGAATCGTCGGGCACGATCTGCACGCTCTCGCCGCGCGACCACGTCGCGCCGCCGAGCAACTGACCTTGGTCGAGCATCGGGTAGCGATCGAGTTCGAGCATCGCCCAGCTGATCAACGCCTGCTCCTCGAGGGTCGTCGTCGACCAGCAAGCGAGCAGATAGGAGAGCTCGAGTGATATCCCCGCGCCCTGCGAGGGATCGCCCATCGCGCCGCGGCCGATCACGCTGTCGGAGCGGCCGACATGATAGCAAGTGAGCGAGAGTCCTCCGGTCGGCGGCGAGGCACCGGTGAGCTTCGAAAGCGGTACATGCGCGATTTCCGCTGCCGCCGGCACGGGATCGAGCCGACCCTCGGCCTGGAGCAGCGCGCGCCGCGCCCGCAACACTGCCACGATCGACTCGCCGACCAGATTGACCGCGCCGAGCTCAGCCATGCGCGCCACCCGCTATTGCCCCGAATTGCTGCTGATAACGATCGATCGCGCCGCCGATCTCGCGCTGCATCGTCAACAGATAGTCAGGGCTGCTGATCAACCGGACCTGGTGCGTCGGCACCTGGCTGCCGGGCTGGAGCTGGCCCAGATCGATGCGCACGTCGGAAAGGCTGACGGCAAGCTGCAGGTGATTGACGTAGAGGCGGGCAAAAGGCGCTTGCGCCGCGAGCGCGCGGCGAGCCTCCTCATCCTTGCCCTGATCCATCCCCCGTCTCCCGCGCTCCTTGCGCGGCGAACGCTTCGCAACGGCCGTGCCAGTTGCGGAATGTGGGCGGATTCAGCGGGTTAATGCACCAGGCCAATCCCCAAGAGGGACGGGATGTGACACAGCACCGTCACTCGTCGTGACAGGTGTTACACCGGGGAAAGTGCCGGCACATCGCCCAGACGGGCGCGCTCGAGCCGGCGATACAGCGTCATCCGCGAGCAATTGAGCATCCGGGCCGCCTCCGCCTTCTTGCCATTGGCGCGAGCGAGTGCACGCAGCAGCGTCTCGCGTTCGGTGTCCGGCGGAAAGCTGTCGCCCGACGGCCCGGACCCGATACCGATCGTCGGCGGGAGATCATCGACATCGAGCCGCTCGGGATCCGCCGCGACGACGACGGCATGCTCGAGCGCATTGCGCATCTCCCTGACATTGCCCGGCCAGCAATGGCCCTCAAGCGCCTTGAGCACGCTCTTGCTCAACGCGGGCACCGCAACGCCGATCTCGGGACAGATGCGCTCGAGCAGCGCGCGGGCGATGGGGACGATGTCTTCGCGCCGATCCCGCAGCGGCGGAATCAGCAGCTGGATCACCGCGAGGCGATAATAGAGGTCGGCGCGGAAATTGCCTTTCTCGACTTCGCTGGCGAGATCGCGATTGGTCGCCGCGACGACGCGGACATCGACCTGCACCGCCTTGGTCGATCCGAGCGGAAAGACCTCGCCCGATTCGAGCGAACGCAAGATCTTGGCCTGTGCGGCGGCGCTGAGCTCGCCGACCTCGTCGAGGAACAGCGTCCCTTTGTCGGCAAGCCGGAACTTGCCCGGATGTGCATGATTGGCCGAGGAAAACGCACCTTTTTCATAGCCGAACAATTCGCCTTCGATCAGTGTCTCGGGGATCGCAGCGCAGTTGACCGCGACAAGCGGCGCCTTGGCGCGATTGCTGCTGCGGTGGAGCATCAGCGCAACCACTTCCTTGCCGGTACCGGTCTCGCCCTGGATCAAAGTGGTGCTGCCCGGGGCGCGCAAGCGGCGGATCATGCCGCGGATATGTTCGATCGCGTGGCTTTGGCCGACAAGGTCGTGCGCCTCAGGTGCCGCGATGCACGCACCTTTTCCCACGACGCGCGGTTCGCGAAGATCTTCCATGCCGTCCCCCAGAAACCTCTACAGGTGCGACAACGGAGAATCGCGCACGACTCGAATGGTCCGCGTCACCCCGTCGGCGGCAACAGTAGATGCGAAAGTGCGACCTGGCTTGGATGGACTCGACAATGCGGGGCCATCGCGAGGAAAGTACCTCAATAGGTGGCATGATACAACGCGGTGGTTCGGGGACCCTCACTGCAGACGGCCTTGAATCATAACTATAGACCGCACGCTGAACCGCAGCTTGAAAACGCAATATTCAATCAGGTACATCATGGGAATAATTTCATCGAAGCCCCTCATGTCGCTCTGCTGGCGATTAAAAATAGCGGGCGCGCCCGAACTTATGGTGCATTGCACACATCTCTCGGTGCAGCTTCGGACACTCCAGGGTGCTGCCGGTCGCGCAACGCAGTGCGGGACGGCCTGTGCTGGCGTGCGTCACGTGCGCTTTGGCTTGTCTGTTGTGCGATCGGCATCATGGGAGCGCGCGAAGGCGCCGTCCGAATGCTCCCGGACCTGTCGCTGATCAGGCCCGTAGCGGGATGCCCAGCGAGCCGAGACCTCGACCTGATCGAAGATGTGCGACCCGAGCGCGAGCAGCGAAGACCCGAGGCTCAGGCCGATGAAGCCGAGCGCGGCGACGCCGCACTCGATACAGGTCGTTGCGTGGCTCGGTCCGGCATGGATCGCGCGATAGAGGCCAGCGAGCGCCAGGGCGCCCGCCGACCAACAGACGATGCCTGTCGCGCGGATCGCCACGTCGCGCGCGCGGGGGGACAGATGGATGGACACGCCGCACTCCACGGTTGCGGCAATCCATCTATCGCGCCTTGCATAGGGAAACGAGCCAAGGAAAACGGCATTCCCGTAGCATTTTCATAGCGCCGCGACGAAGCCGGCGGCCGGTCAGGGTTCGGGATCCGGCATTAGCCGGTAGCCCACGCCGAGTTCGTTGACGATGATGGACGGGCGCGCAGGATCGGGTTCGATCTTCTGCCGCAGGTTGCGCACGACGATGCGGAGGTAATCGACGCGGCGGTCATGTTCGAACGGCCATGCCGCCGCCAGGATGCGCTGGTGAGTCACCACTCGGCCCGGCGTCAGCGCAAGCTCGCGAAGCACTTCATACTCCTTGCGCGTCAGGTGGATCTCCACCCCGTCGCGCGTGATCGTGCGCGTGGCGAGATCGATGCCGAGCCCGTGCGAGTGCAGGATTGGCGAAGCGCCCTGCGCCGTGACATGCGTGCGCAACGACGCCCGCAGCCGCGCCAGCACCTCCTCGCTGTCGAAGGGTTTGGTGACATAGTCGTTCGCGCCAAGATCGAGGGCTGCGACCTTCTGGTCGGTCGCGTCGCGCGCAGAGACCACGAGGATCGGTGCCTGACTGTGCTTCCGGAGAAGCGGCACGATTTCAAGTCCGTCACGGTCGGGCAGGCCGAGGTCCAGCAGGATTGCGTCGGGCGATGCCGCCTTTGCTTGGGCGATCGCTTCCGCCGCGTTGGTCGCCTCGATCGCCTGGTAGCCGCCGCGCACCAGCGTGGCCTCCAGCAGCCTGCGTATGTGCAAGTCGTCGTCCACCACCAGGATGCGCTGGCCCGTCATATCTCTATTCCTTGATCCGATCCGCGCACCAGCAGGTGCTCCGGAAAGTGAATGCTGAAGCGCGCGCCGGCGCGATCCTCGCGATTGGCCGCCTCGACGGTCATATCCATCGCCTCGGCAAAGGCTTTGACGATGGCCAGGCCGAGGCCGGTGCCACTGGCCGAGCGGTCCGATCCCTCGAGACGCCGAAAGGTCTCGAATACGGCTGCTTCGCCGCCATCGGGCAGCCCCGGCCCCTGATCCAGCACGGACAGCACCATCGACTGCGGCCGGCGTTCGGCACGGATGGTGATCGGCGTGCCCGGATCGCCATAGCGGCCCGCATTGTCGAGCAGGTTGAGCAGGCAATGGTGAAAGAGCTGTGGGTCGACCTTCACCAACGGCAGATCGGGCAGAACGTCGAGCTCGATGGTGTGACCTTCCAGCGAGCGGCGCGTATCGTGCACCGCCGCGGCAACGGCATCGGTGAGATCGACTGCCTCGAGCGCAAGCCGCAGCGCCCCGGCCTCGACCCGCGCCATGTCGAGCAGATTGGCCACGAAGCGATTGAGCCGCATGGCCTCGCTCTGGATCGTGTCGAGCAGGGGATCGTCCAGACGGCGGCGCAACTCGCCTGCGGCGGCCAGCACCGACGTCAACGGGGTGCGAAGGTCGTGGCTGACTGACGAGAGCAGCGCACCCCGCAGCCTGTCTCGCGTGCGCACCGCATCGAGGTCGCGCATCTCGCCTTCAAGACGCAGCCGCTCGAGCGCCAGCGACGTCTGGTCCAGCAGGCTGCTGAGCAGCGCGAGCTGGTCAGAGCGGACGGGATCGCGCCCGTCATCGCGGGCGACGCCGAGCACGGCAAGCACGCGCTCGCCGGCGCGCAACGGCTGAAACTGCCAGTCCGATGCGGCAAGCGTCCCGGTACCGCGGCCGGCCGGCCGGGCAGTATCCCAGACCCATCGCGCAGCGGCGAGCTCCATCGTTTCGAGCCGGGTGCCGGGTTCGCTCGCGGCGAGCACCGACAGCCCGGTCGGAACCTGCTGCAGCAGCGCCACGCGCACGTCGAGCAGATCGGCGATCTCGCGGCAGGCTGCACGCGCCACTTCTTCCGGGTCGTTGAGCCGGGTCAGCTGGCGCAGATAGCCGGCCAGCGCGGCGTTGCTCCGCGCACTGATCGCCGCGATGTCGGCCTGCGCGCGCACCCGCGCGGTCAGCTGACTGGTCGCCACGGCAACGCCCAGCAGCACGAAGATCGAGATGATGTTCTCCGGGTTGCTGACGGTGAATGTCCCTGTCGGCGGCAGGAAGAAGTAATTGTAGCCAAGGCTCGACAGGATGCCGGCATAAAGGCCGGTACGCAGCCCGAACAGGCTGGCGGCGGCCATTACCGGCAGCAGGTAGAGCAAGGCGACGTTGCCGAGGTTGAGCACGTGGAAAAGTGCCGATCCCAGTGCGGTCACCGCGGCGACCATGAAGGTCGTCCACAGGTAACCGGTTCTCTTGCCCCAATCGCCGGTGTCGGGCTTTCGCCGCGGTTCGGCTTCCTTGCGGGCGCCGAGCGGGAGGACGTGCACGGCGACACCAGGCGTCTCCCGAACGAGGCGATCGACTACCGAGCCGTGACGCAGCTCGAACCAGCGCGAGCGTGCCGACTTGCCGACCACGAGCTGGGTGGCGCGCGCATCGGCCGCATAGCTCTTGAGCCCGTCGACCACCGAGGCGGCCGGCACCGAGGCCACGGCGGCGCCGAGCCGTGATGCGAGGTTGAGAGTAGCGGCGATCCGGCGCAGCGCCGGTTCGTCGAGCGTGCGGGCGCGCGGGGTTTCGACGTGCACAGCGGTCCAGCTGGCACGCGCAGCGTCCGCAATCCGCTTGGCGGCGCGAACCAGCTCTTCCGATCCGGGAAGCTCGCTGACCGCGACGAGGATGCGCTCGCTTCCAGCCCAGGTGCCGCCGAGCGCGTTCGCGCGCAAATGGTCGAGCATCTGCGCATCGACTGCCTGGGCGGCGCGGCGTAGCGCCAGCTCGCGAAGCGCCGAAAGGTTCGACTTGGAAAAGAAGTGCGACAGCGCCCGCGTCGCCTCTTCCGGCAGATAGACTTTGCCCTCGCGCAGACGCTCGATCAGTTCGTCGGGCGGAATGTCGACGACTTCGATCTCGGCCCGCTCGAGAATGGAGTCGGGGACGGTCTCGCGTACCCGCACGCGCGTGAACGACGCCACGACGTCGTTGAGGCTCTCGACATGCTGGATGTTGACCGTCGAATAGACGTCGATCCCGGCCTCGAGCAGTTCCTCGACGTCCTGGTATCGCTTGGGGTGCCGGCTGCCCGGCGCATTGGTGTGGGCAAGCTCGTCAACGAGCGCGAGCGCCGGTCGTCGCGCGAGCAACCCGTCGAGGTCCATCTCGGTGAGGATGCGACCCTCATAATCGATTTCGCGCCGGGGCAGGATTTCGAGATCGCGGGTCAGCGCCTCGGTATCGGCGCGGCCATGCGTCTCCACGACACCGACGACGACGTCCGTTCCCGAACGTCGTCGCGCAGCGCCCTCGGAAAGCATTTCATAGGTCTTGCCGACCCCGGGTGCCGCGCCAAGAAAGATCTTGAGGCGCCCTTTTCCCTCCGCCGCCGCGGCGCGCAGAAACGCCTCGGGCGCCGGTCGCTCCCGGTCGCTCAATGGCCGGTGCCGAGCCGATCGAGCTGCCGGTTCAACGCCAGCACATTGACGCGCGGCTCTCCGAGCCCGAACAGCGGGCGCTCGACAGACCCTTCGACCAGCGCGCGGACGCGAGCTTCGGGCAGGCCGCGAACACGAGCGACCCGCGTCACCTGCCTGCGTGCCGATTCAGGCGAAAGGTCGGGGTCGAGCCCCGAACCGCTCGCCGTTACCAGGTCGGCGGGAACCGGGCGAGTGACGCCCTCGGCCTGGCGCTTCGCGACGTCGGCGCTCACGCGGTCGACCAGCGCCTGCGACGCTGGACCGAGATTCGAGCCCGACGATGCGAGACCGTCATAGCCCTTCCCCGCCGCGGAGGGCCGCGTCTGGAAGTAACGATCGGAAGTGAAGGCCTGGCCGACGACGCGCGAGCCGATCACCCGACCGGTGGCGTCGCGCACGAGGCTGCCATTGGCCTGCGAGGGGAAGATTGCCTGTGCGACACCGGTCATCGCGAACGGATATACCAGCCCCAGCAGGAGTGCGAACAGCATCGTGAGAACGACTGCGGGGCGGAGTGCGGTGATAAAGTCTTTGCTCATGGGATTGTCCTGACCTCCGTTCGCCCTGAGCTTGTCGAAGGGCAATCCTTCCGCTCGGGCTGGTGGCGAAGTGAAGAACGGGGCTTCGACAAGCTCAGCCCGAACGGTGTATATTGATCCTCAGGCCAGCCGCAGTCCGTTGACGGCCAGGTCGATCAGTTTGATGCCGATGAACGGTGCGACGAGGCCGCCGAGGCCGTAGATGGCCAGATTGCGCGCGAGCAGCGGTCCCGCCGCCATGGGCTTGTACGCCACGCCCTTGAGCGCGAGCGGCACCAGCAGCGGGATGATCAGCGCGTTGAAGATGATCGCCGAGAGGATCGCGCTTTCCGGAGTCGCAAGTCTCATCACGTTGAGCACGCCCAGGCCCGGGTAGAGCGCGACGAACATGGCGGGGATTATGGCGAAATATTTGGCCACGTCGTTGGCCACCGAGAAAGTGGTGAGCGCCCCGCGCGTCACCAGCAGCTGCTTGCCGAGACCGACGACCTCGATCAGCTTGGTTGGATCGCTGTCGAGATCGACCATGTTGCCTGCCTCGCGCGCCGCCTGGGTCCCCGTGTTCATCGCGACGCCGACATCGGCCTGCGCGAGCGCGGGAGCGTCGTTGGTGCCGTCACCGCACATCGCGACGAGCCTGCCGCCCTGCTGCTCCTTCCGGATCAGCGCGAGCTTGTCCTCCGGGGTCGCCTGGGCGAGGAAATCGTCGACACCGGCCTCGGCGGCGATCGCGGCAGCAGTCAGCGGATTGTCGCCGGTGATCATCACCGTGCGGATGCCCATCTCGCGCAGTTCGCCGAAGCGCTCGCGGATTCCGGCTTTGACGACATCCTTGAGCGCGACAGCACCGAGCAGGCGCCCGTCCTGCGCGACCGCCAGCGGAGTCATGCCGGCGCGGGCGATCTCGTCGGTGATCCGGCGGAGCTCGGTCGCGGCGGCCGTCTCGCCGAGTCCGGGATTGGCCTTGAGAATCGAATCGACTGCGCCCTTCTGGATGGTACTGCCGCCGATCACCACACCGGAGATCCGGGTCTGCGCCGTGAACGGGATTATTTCCGCCCCCTTGGGCAGCGCCGTGAGCTTCAGGTGATATCGGTCGCGACCGAGTACCACGATTGAACGGCCTTCGGGCGTTTCGTCGGCAAGGCTGGCGAGCACCGCCGCTTCGGCCAGCTGCGCCTCCGCGGCGCCGCCGACGGCGCGAAACTCGCTCGCCTGGCGGTCGCCGATCGTGATCGTCCCGGTCTTGTCGAGCAGCAGCACGTCGACGTCGCCCGCGGCCTCGACCGCCCTGCCAGACTTGGCGAGTACGTTGAAGCGCACCAGCCGGTCCATGCCCGCGATGCCGATCGCCGAGAGCAATGCGGCAATCGTGGTCGGAATCAGTGTGATCAGCAGTGCCGCGAGGATCGCCACCGGAATGCTCCCGCCGGCATAGCTCGCGAAGCCGGGGATGGTGCCGACTGCGATCAGGAAGATGATCGTGAGCCCGACGAGCAGGATCGTCAGCGCGATCTCGTTCGGCGTCTTCTGCCGCTCGGCGCCTTCGACCAGCGCAATCATGCGATCGAGGAAACCCTGGCCAGGATCCATGGTCACGCGCACCCTGATCTGGTCCGAAATCACGCGGGTGCCGGCGGTCACCGCCGAGCGGTCGCCCCCGGCCTCGCGGATCACCGGTGCGCTCTCACCAGTGATCGCGGCCTCGTTGACCGAGGCGACGCCTGCGATGACTTCGCCGTCGGCCGGGATCAGCTCTCCGGTCTCGATGAGCACGATGTCACCGGCCCGGAGTTCGCTGGCCGCGACCTGCTGCGTGCGGCCGTCCTTCAACCGTTTCGCCGTGAGCTCGGCCTTGGTGGCGCGAAGCGACGCGGCCTGCGCCTTGCCGCGTCCCTCCGCCAGCGCCTCGGCGAAGGTGCCGAACAGCACCGTCAGCCACAGCCAGACGACCAGCTGGACCTTGAAGCCGATCGACAGCCCGTCGCCGCCGACATTGATCAGGACGGTGAGGAGCAACGCCACCACCGCCGTGGTGAACATCACTGGGTTACGGACGAGCTCCTTCGGATTGAGTTTCTTGAATGCGTCCCCGATCGCCGGAACGATCAGTTGCGCCGTGAACAGCGATTTCGTCGCGGTGCGAGCCATTTTGGCGCTCCCGTCAGAACAGTTGGCCGTGGATCATCGCGAGATGATCGGCGATGGGACCGAGCGCGAGGCTCGGCAGGAAGGTGAGGCCGCCGAGGATCAACACGATGCCGACGAGCAGACCTACCCACAGGCCGCCGATGGTCGGAAACGAGCCTGCGCTCTCGGGCGTGTGCTTCTTCGCCGCGAGGCTGCCAGCGATCGCCAGCATCGGCACGATGACGAAGAAGCGGCCCAGCCACATCGCGACGCCAAGCAAACCGTTATACCAAGGCGTATTGGCGCTCAGCCCCGCGAATGCCGAACCGTTGTTGCCCACGCCCGAGGTGAAGGCATAGAGGATCTCGGAAAAGCCGTGCGGCCCCTTGTTGAGTGGCCCGGCCAATCCCGACTGGGCCACCGACGACAGCGCGGTAAAGCCGAGGATGATCAGGGGCAGCACCGCGATTGCGAGCACCGCCAGCTTGACCTCTTTCGCCTCGATCTTCTTGCCGACATATTCGGGAGTACGGCCGACCATCAGCCCGGCGACGAATACCGCGAGAATGGCAAACAGCAGGAAGCCGTAGATTCCGGCGCCGACTCCGCCGATCACCACTTCGCCGAGCTGGACGTTGAACAGCGGGATCATCCCGCCCAGCGCGGTGAAGCTATCGTGCATCGCATTGACTGCGCCGCACGAGGCCGCGGTGGTCACCACCGAGAACAACGCGCTCGCGGCGATACCGAACCGGACTTCCTTGCCCTCCATGTTGCCGCCCGCGACGCCGAGATGGTGGAGAACCGGATTGCCCGCGGCTTCCTGCCAATAGGTCACGGTCACGCCGGCGAGGAACAGCACCACCATCGCCGACAGGATCGCCCAGCCCTGCCGGGTGTTGCCGACTGCCTTGCCGAAGGTCCAGGTGAGGCCGAAGCCGATCAGGAAGATCGACAGCATCTGCACCAGGTTGGTCAGCGCCGTGGGGTTCTCGAACGGATGCGCGCTGTTGGCGTTGAAGAAGCCGCCGCCATTGGTACCGAGCATCTTGATCGCTTCCTGCGAGGCGACCGGCCCGAGCAGGATCGACTGCTGCGCGCCGTCGAGCGTGTTGACGCTCACCGCGCCGGACAGGGTCTGCGGCGCGCCGCTGGCGACATAGAAGATGGTGAGTGCGACTGAGAGCGGCAGCAGCAGGTAGAGCGTGACCCGCGTGCAGTCGGCCCAGAAATTGCCGATCGTTGCCGCCGAGCGCCGCGCGAAGCCGCGGAACAGCGCGAAGGCAAGCGCGATGCCCGTCGCGGCCGACAGGAAGTTGTGAACAGTGAGTCCCAGCATCTGGCTGAGGTTGGACATGGTCGATTCGCCGCCATAGCTCTGCCAGTTGGTGTTGGTGGTGAAGCTCACCGCGGTGTTGAACGAGAGGTGCTCGCCGACGCCGCCCAGCCCCTGCGGATTGCCGGGCATCACGCCCTGCAGCCGCAGCACCGCATAGGTGAAGAGCATCAGTACCGCGTTGAAGATCAGCATGTGCACCGCGTAACGGCGCCAGCCCTGCTCCGCGTGGGGGTCGATGCCGCCGAGCCTGTAGAAGCCCTTCTCGACGGGGCCGAGTATGCGGTGCAGCGGCGTGCGCTGGCCCTCGTAGAGTGCGAACAGCCAGCTACCCACGGGTTTGGTGAGTGCCAGCAGGATTGCGACGAAGCCGAGGATCAGGATCCAGCCCTGTATGGTCATGAGTCCGCCCCTTCAGAAGCGTTCGGGGCGGATCAGCACCGCCACCAAGTAGAGGAGAAGGCCGAGGGCGGTGACGGCCGCGAGCCAGAGGTCGATGGTCATCGTCGCCTCGCTATGCCTTGTCACACAGGCGGACATAGGCGAGCGTCAGCGCCACCAGTCCGCCCATGATCGCGATCCAGAGCAGGTCCTGCATCGGGTTGTTCCTTTGTCAGAGTGCCGCGGTCAGCGAGAGCAGGCCGGTATTCTTGCCCGGCTTGTAACGGACACCGGCATCGGCATCCGGGCCGCTATGGTACCAGCGGCCGAGCGTCGCTTGCTTCGGCGCATAGGCGCCTCCCGCAGCCAGCGTTCCCCGACCCGCAGGGGCTTCGGTGAGTCCTGCGCACAGACCGGCGGCGCGGCGGCGGAACAGGCATTGCGGCCACGAGGGCGGTGACGCACGTCATACTGATCTTCCCCCAATGACAGGCCGGACAGAAGGTCCGCGCCGGATCGTGAGGGCTGCCTATTAGGCAGGACGCACATTGGGATTCGAGACGGGAAAACCGCGATTCCCGTAGTATTTGCGTAATGTGCGGGCTCGATCTGCTTCAGATCTCGAGTTGGGAGCCGAGTTCGACCACCCGGTTGGTCGGGAGCTTGAAAAAGTCCATCGCGCTCTCCGCGTTGCGCACCATCCACGCGAACAGCTTCTCGCGCCAGATCGCCATGCCGGGTCGGTCGGAAGCGATCAGCGTCTGCCGGCCAAGAAAGTAGCTGGTGTCCATAGGCTTCAACGGCGGGTGCCAGACACCACCGCCGGCAAGCGCGGCCGGAACATCAACCTCATCCATGAAGCCATAGTTGATCCCGACCCGATGCAGATTGTCGCCGACATGGCTGATCGACAGTCGTTCCTCAGGGAGCACATGTGGCACCTTGGCCACCACCACCGTTGCAACGATCACACGCTCATGCAGGACCTTGTTGTGCTTGACGTTGTGCAGCAGCGCCGGCGGCACGCCTTCCTGCGTCGAAGACAGAAACACCGCGGTTCCGGGGACGCGCTGGATGCCTTCGGAACAGCGCGCAAAGCGCTCCAGCGACATCCCGCCATCGTCCATCCGCCGCCGCACGAGCTTGCGCCCTGTCGACCAAGTGGTGAGAAAGGTGAAAACGACGGCCGCGATCAGCAGCGGGAACCAGCCGCCATCGGGAATCTTGGTGAGATTGGAGGCGAAATAGAGCCCGTCGACCACGAGGAACAGGCCGGTCACCAGAACGGTTGCCCAGAGCGGCCAGCGCCACACCGCGGCGGTCAGCACGCCCAGCATGCACGCCGTGATGAACATCGTGCCGGTAACGGCGATGCCATAGGCTGCTGCAAGATTGCTTGAGCTGCGAAAGCCGATCACGAGCGCCACGACGAACCCGAGCAGCACCCAATTCACCAGCGGAACATAGATCTGGCCCATGGCTCGCGCGCTGGTATGGAGGATGCGCAAGCGCGGCAGGAAGCCGAGCTGCACCGCCTGCTGGGTGACCGAGAAGGCTCCCGAAATGACCGCCTGGCTGGCGATGATCGTCGCGACCGTGGCGAGGATCACCAGCGGCAGACGCGCCCAGTCGGGCGCAAGCAGGAAGAACGGCATTTCCGCGGCGCCGGGCTGCGCGAGCAGCAGCGCACCCTGTCCCATATAATTGAGCATCAGGCAGGGCAGAGCGACGTAGAGCCAGGCGATCGAAATGGACTTGCGCCCGAAATGGCCCATATCCGCGTAGAGCGCCTCGGCGCCGGTCACCGCCAGCACCACCGATCCGAGCGCCAGGAAAGCAAGCCGGAAGTCCACCAGGAAGAAGTCGAGTGCCCATCGCGGATCGAGGATCCCGAGGATCTCCGGGCGGTTGACGATGTTCGCCACGCCGAGCACCGCCAGGACGATGAAATAAACGGCCATGATCGGACCGAAAAAGGCCCCCATTCTGGCCGTGCCGTGCGATTGGATGGCGAAGAGCGCGATGAGGATGAGGATCGCGATCGGCAGCACGAAGGCCTGCAGGTCGGACTGGACCACCGTAAGCCCCTCCACTGCCGAGAGAACCGAAACCGCGGGGGTGATGATCGCGTCCCCATAGAAGAGCGCCGCTGCCACGATTCCTAGCACCACGATGCCGGGGGTCCATTTACGCGTCCCGGCCTTGCCCGCGATCAGGGCCAGCAGCGCCAGACCGCCGCCTTCGCCATCATTGTCGGCCCGCAGAATGATGCAGACATATTTGACCGTGACGATCAGCGTCATCGTCCAGAAGATCAAGGAGAGCACGCCGAACACGTGCGGCTGGTCAACCGCGAGCGGATGATGCCCGACGAAGCTTTCCTTCAACGCGTAGAGCGGCGAAGTACCAATGTCGCCGAACACCACACCCAGCGCGCCCAGGGCGAGCTTGCTGGTGCTGTCCTGATGCGCATGGCCTCCAGGATGGCCGTCTGTGGCTGCAGTCATCGTCTCTCCGGGCTCCGGGATGAAACCCTATGAACACAGCCGCATATGTTTTCGACGGCAACAAACCCGAGAACGCATATGTTTTCCATATGTTTGCGGGCTTTCCGGCGGACCGGAACCCGGACCAGCAGCGCAGGATCAAGTCTCGTTACCGCAACGGCATGATCGTCGCGCTTCAGGCGCGAGCGACAAGTTCGACCCAAAAGCCAGCCGGCGCTACATGGAACACAAGGGGGCCGGACGAGCGAGAAGCAGCGACTTTGGAGCAACTTGGGTTGGGGATCTGGGATCGACGTGTCCGTGCTGCGGCCACGGGCTAGGCAAACACCAGGTGCCAGGAGGCAAACTTATCCGCTCTTCACCGAAGCCGCCAAATGCCGTGCATAGAGGGCGGCACCATATCCCGGCTGATATCGCGGTGCGATCGGGGCGAACAGGCCGGTGCCCTGGAGCGTCTCGAGGAACGCTTCACGCACGAAATGCTGCTGCGCCAGCACGCCGCCCGACCAGGAAATAGGAACAAGAACCTCATCGGGGAAGCCGAGACGGTCGCGTAGCGCCAGCGCGAGCTCCACCAGCTCACCGGCGGCCGCCAGCAGGATCGCTCGCGCTCCGGGATCGCCGTCGTCAGCGGCACTGGAGACGAGATTGGCGAGGCCGGCTATTTCGCCGCGGGCCATGCCATGGCGCCCCATGACGCGCTCGCAAAGCTCGAGATCGCTTCCCAGCGAAAGTGCGTCGACGAACCGCGCATGCAAGGGGCCCACGGGTGCGCGCCCGTCGCTCATTCGCGAGAAGAGCCTTAGCCCCTGAATGGCAATCCAATGGGCGGAACCTTCGTCCCCGAACACCTCGCCCCAGCCCCCGGCGCGCGCGCTGCGGCCATGGCGCTCGCCATATGCTATCGATCCCGTTCCGGCGACGATGTTGATCCCGTCCTCGCAACCGAGCGAGCCTGCCCAGCCGCAGACCATATCGTTCCCGCAGGCGAAGCGATCATGCCCGAGCAATGTTTGGCACGAGACCCGTAGCTGTGGGTCAACTGCGCTGTCCTCGCCATAAGCAGGAAGCCCCAGAAAGGTGAAATCGAATCCGCCCTGCGGAAGCCCCAGCGAATCGCAAATCTCGACGATGCCCGTGCCTAACCGCCGTACCGCCTCCTCCAGCCCGACCTCCAGATGGTAGGTGGTGCCGGTCACCGCGCGGGCGACGACACGGCCCTCGCCGTCGATGCACACGAACTCGGTCTTGGTGCCACCACCGTCGACGCCGAGGAAATACGTCATACGGGCAGCGCGTGGATCCGCACGCCCTGTACGACGCGGTTCACCGTGCCGCTCGCATTTGGTCGATCGGGGGTCAGGCCGAGCAATTCGGAGGTTCGTAGCGCGAGCAGCTGGGCCGGCACGATGAACGGGAACAGCAGGTCGACATCGGCGGCCTGCGTCATGTCTGCGATCGTGATCTCGGCATCGTCCGACGGTTGCGCCGACACGACCACCACTTCGCCGCAGCGCCCGTCGCTGCGCAGTTCCTCGATGATGTCGAGATCGTAGAGCCGGGTGAGTGGATCGTTGGCGACGAACACCACGACCAGCGTCTCGGAATTGATGATCGTCTTGGGGCCATGGCGAAACCCGAGCGCGCTGTCGAAGCAGGTCACGACACCGCCGTCGCTGAGCTCCATCATCTTGAGCGCCGCCTCACGCGCCAGGCCCTGAAACACGCCGCTCCCGAGATAGGCTACGCGCTTGAAGCCGCGGCGGGCAAGCCGCTCGACCGTCGGCTTGGCACGCACGATCGCGTCATCGACCGCCGCCGCGATCGCAGGAACGCGGCTATCGAGCGCCTCGACACCGCAAAGGATCGACAGCGCGGCGAGCATCATGGCGCTGAAGCTGGACGTCATCGCGAAACCGCGGTCGTGCGTCGCTTCCGGAAGGATGACGATCTTGCTGTTGGCGCTTTTGCGTTGGGCCAGCGCGCCTTCGGCATTGCAGGTGATGACGAGATGATGGGCCTCGTCAACGTGCGCGTCGACCAGATCGACCGCCGCCACGCTTTCGGGGCTACTCCCCGAACGTCCGAACGACACGAGCAGAGTCGGAGTCTCGCGGCGCAGATGCTGGAGCGGCGCGCTGACGATGTCGGTCGTCGCGACCGCTTCGACACAGCGGTGCAGCAGCCCGGAGAGCCACGGCGCCAGGCATTCGCCGGCAAAGGCCGAAGTGCCCGCCCCGGTCAGCACGATGCGCAGTTCGGGCCGGGCGAGCAGCGGCACAAGGAACGCCTCGATATCCGCGCGCTGCGCACGCAGCAGCGCCTGTGTCGCCTGCAGGGTCTCGGGCTGCTGCTCGATCTCGCGTCGCGTCCAGGGCACGATGCCGGGATCCTCATTTTCCGTTGCGAGGAGAGTGTCAGGCATCAGGATAGCAAGCTCCGTGATAGGCATCGAGCGTCGCGGCCACATGCGCCATGACAAGCTCGGCAGGATCGAGTGTGGCCTGGCCCGACCGCACCGCGGCATAGGCGAGAGGCAAATATTGGCTGACCAGCGAAAGCGGCGGCACTGCCTGGCGCAGATTGGCGAACAGCCGGGCCTGCGCGGCGGCGATTTCGGGATCGGGCCAGTAGTAGCGGATGCGGTCCGAGAGGCTGTACTGAAGCTGCCGGGTCAGCGCGGCACCCGTCGCGTGATAATATTTGACCCAGTTCTTCGGTTCGGCTTCCATGCGCACGAGCGTGACGGCGCGCAGATCGGCACGGTCCGTCGGCGCCACGGTCTCCGCCTCGATCGCGTCGAGCGCCCATAAGGCCTCACGTAGTGCGAAGGTCACACCCGGGCCGACCTTGAGAATCGCGAAATGGTCGCGCACCAGCGCGGCGAGCGCCTCCTCCGTCTGATAGTCAGTGGAGTGTGCCTCGAACACCAGATGCTCGACCGGCTCGATCGCCCGGCTGAGCGCAACCGCGCGCTCCGGACGGTAATCGACCACCTTGTCGTGGTCGAACTCGACGCCGGGCTGGACCACAGTCGCGATCACCCGCTCCCACGCACTGTCGAGGCCTTGGTCGCGGAACAAATCGCGGTGCATGTCCACCGTCGCGATCGCCGCCTCAGGCGTGGTGACCGCGAGTTCCTCGAGGTCCTCGGCCGCACCGCCGGGTACCGGTACTTCGGTGCCGATGACATAGGCCGGTGCCTCGGAAGGCTCGCCTGAGAAGATGTCTTCGGCCGCCCGGCACAATCGCGCGGCGCGCTCGGCGATCGTGCGCTCGGGCAGCGGCACCGGATCGTCGGCGCAGCTCATCGAGCAATCGAGATGGATCTTCCGAAAACCGGCGCGGACATAGTCCGCAACCATGATCTCGGCCTTGTCCATCGCCTCTGCCGCAGGAAGTGCGGTCCAGGCGTTCGGGCCGAGATGGTCGCCGCCGAGCACCAGCCGGTCGAGCGGAAAACCCGTCTTACGGGCAATCGATTCCACGAAGTTCCGAAAGTCCTCCGGGACCATGCCGGTATAGCCGCCGTCCTGGTTCACCTGATTGGAGGTCGCCTCGATCAGCGCGAGCGGCTGGGCGGTGCGCAGCGCGTGGCGGAACGTCGCCTCGATCACCAGCGGATGCGCCGAGCACACCGAGGTGACGCCGACCGGCTCGCCCGCTTTGTGTCGCCGCACGATGTCTCGAATCAGGTCCAATTGAGTTCCTTTCCGAACAGACGATAACGCTGTCGGCAGCATAACGCAATAAAGCGCAATATAACGAAACTATACCGCTTGGGCAATCGGTTTTGCCTCTGCATCGGGCTCGATGGCGAGCAGGAGCGAGGCGACGAGGGCGAGCACGATGCCGAGCGTCTTGAGCGGGCCCGGCACCACGCCGAGCACGGCCAGCGAAAGCAGAGCCGTGGCGAGCGGCGCGCCGGCATTCGCCAGTGGCGCGACGATGATCGCCTTGCCGTAGCGAAACGCGAACACCAGGGTCAGCGCGCCGATCGCGTTGAGCAGCTGGATGATCACTGCGAGACCCGGGCCCCCAAGGCCCCAGTTGATCGGTCGGCCGAAGTCGGTCATCGCCCAGGCGACCGGGATCAGTATCAGTCCGGACAAGGTCATGTAGACGAAGATGCTTTCGGCCGAGGTGACCGCGTTTGCCGCCTTCATGAAATAGGCCTGTACGCCCCAGCACAGCATCACGATCAGCGCCGGCACCAGCCAGGTCAGCGACGTCCCGGCTGCGCCGCCCGGAGCGAAGTCGAAGGTCGGCAGTGCGAGCAAGGCGAGGACGATCCCGATCGCGCCGAGCCGGCCGGTGCGCTCGCCGATCAGAATCGCCGAGAGCGCGATCGTCACGACCGGCGACAGGGAGATGACCGGGAAGATGAGATAGGCGGGGCCACGCGCGACGGCATAGAATAGCAGCATCTGCCCGCCCGCGCCGAGCAGGCCGATGGCGAGGCCATAGCCGATCGCGCGCGGCGTGCGGTCGAGCTTCCACCCGGCCTGCGCCAGCACCACCAGGGCCGGCGGGATCATCGTCAGCGCCCACACGCAATAGACCAGCGTCTCGGGAAAGCCGTTCTGCGGGGAAAGCCCGGAAAACGCGCCCCAGATGCCCCACAGAACCACCGTGATCAGCGCGTTGACCAGCCAGGCGCGGCTCGATGCCGCCTCGCTCATGCCGCACCTCCAGCCGGGGTGGCGCGAACCAGCAGGAACCGTTCGAACGAGGCGCGGAGAACATGTCCGCGCGTCGCAGTACCGAGCGGCGCGCCGGTAAAGGCGTCGGTCAGCGTGTAGCGCTCCTTGCCAAGTCCACGCAGCTCGATCGGGCCCTTCCACTTCTCTGCGAAAAAGGCGTAGTGCAGCGCGTCGTCCTTCGCGATCGCATGGCCCTCGGGCCGGTCGAAGCCGATATCGTACAGCCCGCCGAGATAGGTGCCCTTGGACAGCATGTTGGCGCGGTAGAGCTCGATCCACTTGCGCCAGAGCGCTTCCTTTTGCGGTGTCAGCACGTAACCGCCGGGCGGCAATTTATCGGTCGGGCGGGTGGTGTCCGCCGGCCAGGTGAATTTGGTCGAGGGGATCGCGCCGATGCCGTAGGTCGAGGCGAAGTCGTTGCGGCCGTCGCTCAGTTCGACATGGTCGCCGGTATAGGGTGCCGACGGGCCCATCAGCGCCTTGAAGGTCTTGCCCTTCGAGCGGACCTGCCACGACGAGGTCGGGTCCGATGCCGGGGTGTTGTTCATCGCGGGGATGTTGTGGAAGGCGAAGCTGTCGCCGCACGGGCAGATCTCGACGACCGCTTCGGGATTGAGCGCCAGCGCCTCGTCATAGATCGCCTTCCAGAAATCCTGGAGCTTCTCGAACGATTCCTCGGGGCGGGCGTGGTTGTGCGCCGGATTGTAGCACGGCGCGACCGCATTGAGGTGCTGGCCGTCCAGCTTGAGCCCCTCGAACCCCCAGTCGCCGATGATGCGGCGTACCAGCGCACGGTGATAGTCGATGGTCGGCTGGTAGGCCGGGCACAGGGTATAGGCATCCCACCAGGTGACGTCCTGCTTCTCCCCCTTGCGATCGAGCAGCAGCATGTCAGGACGGTCGCGCAGCAGATCTGTGCCGGGATCGACCGCGAGCGGCGCCAGCCACAGCCGCGGGCGCATCCCGTCTGCCTTGATGCGGTCGGCAAAGGCCTTCATGTCGGCGTCGCCGCGCGGGAATTTGGTGCGGTCGACCTTCCAGTCGCCCTCCGACGTTTGCCAGCCATCGTCGAGCACCGCCCATTCGAAACCGAGCGCCTTCGCCTTGGGCAGGGTCCCATAGACCTGTTCTGCGGTGAAGTTGCGCTCATAGCCCCACGCGCACCAGATCGGCGCATAGCTCGATTCGGGGATCGCAGGCGCCGCCAGTCCGCGCTCGGCCATGATCCGGCGATAGGCGTCGAGCGGACGGAAATAGTCGCCAATATGCGCCATCAGGAAGGTCGCGGGCAGCTCCAGCGAGGCGCCGGGAGCAAGCACCGTCCGCTCGTCCCCGGAAATTCCAATCCGCGTACCGGCGGGCTGCGCAGTCACGGGCAGCGCGACCAGTCGCGGCACCGTCTCGACATGCCCGACCGCCAGGCCGACATCGCGCCGCCACACCACCGACACCGGCGTGCCGCCGCCATAGTCCGAGCTGTTCATCCCCATGAAGTTGCGCTGGTCGAAGCCCGGCTTCACCCGCTGTACCCAGTCGCGCCGGTCGGGGTGCGACGCGCCGGCGAAGGTCCACGCGCCCTCCGGATGCGCGAGCAGATCATGCGTGGCCAGTCGCCAGCCCGTCACCGCGATCGGCTCCGGCCCGGTGTTGCGGAAGCGCGCCTCGTAGAGTGCGAGCCCCGGATAGCGATCGAACAGCGACACGCGCAGGTCGAGCTCGACCTTGCCCCCGGCGGTGGCGCGGATCCGGTGCTGGCTGCCGCGGCCATGCGGCCCCCTGGCAGGCATCCGGTCATGGTCGAGCAGCAGGAAACGCTCGATGGCCCCGTCTTCCGTCTGCAGCACCGCGGCGGGCGCAGGCGAAGTCACCGGCTTGCCGCGATGCGACACGCGCGACTGCATCGCTGCGTCGAAATCGACCGTCAGCGTCCCGTCCGAGATGCGCACGCCTTTCGGCGCCGCCGCCCAGGCTTTGCCGCCCAGCGTCGGCCCGGCAATCATCGCGCCGCTCGCCATCAGCGATTTCAGCATCGTTCTGCGGGTGGCGAAGCTCGGTGGCATCTGGTCTCTCTCCAAAACGGGTCCGCACGGCGCAGCGCGCACCAGCCGTTCGAAAAGAGCTTGCACCAACGCGCGATGCGGCGCAAATCAAAACGCAACAAAAAATCGCATTACGTTTCGGTTTGCATCGATGGAGATCGGGGATGCCGGTTTGGAGCAGATTGTTGTTGATCGGGGCGTCGGCACTGGCGATCGGCGCGACGCTTCCTGAGCGCAGTTACGGCGAGGGGGATTTCAACAAGGTCGCCAAGTTTGATGCGCATGTGCATGCCAATGTCGAGGATCCCGGCTTTCTCGAAGTGGCCCGGCGCGACGGCTTCGAATTACTCTCCATCAATGTCGACTATCCCGATTTTCCGCCGCTCGCGTTGCAGGCCAATGTCGCCCACGCGATGCGGGCGGCCGATCCCAAGCATCTGCAGTTCGCCACGACCTTCTCGA
Source organism: Sphingomonas psychrotolerans (assembly GCA_032334595.1). Lineage (GTDB taxonomy): Bacteria > Pseudomonadota > Alphaproteobacteria > Sphingomonadales > Sphingomonadaceae > Sphingomonas > Sphingomonas psychrotolerans_A. The sequence continues at coordinate 359,165 of JALMLT010000004.1, forward strand.
TGGAAGGCTTCGGCACCCCTGGCTGGACCGAGCGCACCATCCGCACGATCGACGACGCGGTGGCGAGAGGCGCCGTGGCGGTCAAGATATGGAAGAATATCGGGATGGTCGCCAAGGATGCGCAGGGCAAGCGCGTGTTCATCGACGATCCGCGGTTCGATCCCGTGATCGCGCACCTTGAGCAACGCGGCATTCCGCTGATCGCCCATCAGGCCGAGCCCAAGAATTGCTGGCTGCCGCTCGACCAGATGACCACCGAGAACGACCGCAGCTATTTCCGCGCGCATCCCGAATATTACATGTACCTCCACCCCGAGGAACCGAGCTACGAGGCGCTGATGGTGGCGCGCGACCGCTTCGTCGCCCGCCACCCGAGGCTCGCCTTCGACGGCGCACACATGGCGAGCATCGAATGGAGCGTCGACGCGCTCGGCCGCTTCCTCGACCGCTATCCCAATGCAGTCATCGATCTCGCCGCGCGCATGTCGAACCTGCAGGCGCAATCGACCGCCGATCTGAACCGCGTGCGCAATTTCTTCATCAAATATCAGGACCGCATCCTCTACGGCACGGACCTGACCGACAGCCCGCCCGATCCGGCGGCGCGCGCGCAGAACCCGCCAGCCACCGGCGACTTCACCCGCGAGGCCGACCGGGTCTGGCGCGCCGACTGGCGCTACCTTGCGACTCCGCTCAGCCAGCGCGTCGACGCGATCAACGCCGACGCCAGGGGGTTGGCGCTGCCGCGCACGGTGATCGAGAAGATCTACTGGAAGAACGCCAAGCGCTTTTTCACCCGGGTGCACTGAACCTGTTCCCCGGCGAAGGCCGGGGCCCAGTTGCAAGCGCTCTCAAGGGAAGAACTGCCTCGCACCTTTCGCCGAATCTGGGCCCCGGCCTTCGCCGGGGAACAGCGTAGTTCCAGCGGCAGGAAAAGCTCCTGCAAATCCCTCAGACGAGGTGCAGCCGGAAACCTGCGCGCTCCGCCGCGGCCTGGATCCCCTCCGAATCCTCCGCGTCGGTGATCAGATCGTCGATCTCGCCGACGTTGAGGATGCGGTGCAGGCAGACCTTGCCGAACTTCGACTTGTCGGTGACCGCGATCACCTGGCGCGCCGCCTTGGCCATCTTGCGATTGAGCATCGCTTCGGGCTCGTAATGGGTGGTGATGCCGCGCTCGAGATCGAAGCCGTCGACGCCGAGGAACAATTTGTCGACGTGGAGATCGTCGAGCGCGCTCTCGGTCTGCGCGCCATAGAAAGCGCGATTGCGCCGCCGCAACGCCCCGCCGAGCATCACCACGCCGATCCGCTCCTTACGCGCGAGCGCGCACAATATGTCGAGATCGTTGGTGACGACGGTGATGTCCTCGTTATCGGGAAGGTGATGCGCGATCTGGAGCGTCGTCGTGCCCGAATCGAGCACGATCGAATCGCCCGGGCGCACCATCGACGCCGCCAGTGCGCCGATCCGCGCCTTCTCGTCGATATTGCTGGCGCGCTTGGTTTCGAGCTGCGGCTCGGCCACCACGTTGACGGCATCGGCAGAGATCGCGCCGCCATAAGAGCGTTCGGCGACGCCGCGTTTTTCGAGATAATGAAGATCCTTGCGGATCGTCTGCATCGAGACGCCGAACCGCGCCGCGAGCGGCGCGACCTGCACGCTGCCGCGCTCGCGGACGAGCGCGCTGATTTGCTGACGGCGTTCGCTGGTGTCGCGGATGATGACAGACATAAAACCTCCCGAAACGGGCTTACCAGCGACATCGCATGGCGACAATAAACAGAATGCGTTTCGTTTCTTTTGTATTTGACAGTGTCATGAAGCGCGCGTTACCAAAACGCAATATATCGCGCCGCGCCGGTCTTCCGGCTGCCGCCATGTTCGAGGAGACCGGCGATGACCCGACAGCGTTTCTGGCCTGGCCTGGTGATGAGCAGCGTGAGCGCAACGGCTTTGCTCGTGGCTTCCGCGGCGGCGGCCCAGACGGCCGATCCGCCCACTTCCCCCGGTGAGGCGACGCCGGCCCCGCAAGGCGAGCCGCAGGCCGATGCTCCGGCCGATCAGGGCGAGACGATCGTCGTCCGCGGGGTGCGCGGCAGCCTGTTGCGTTCGATCCAGGCTAAGCGCAACGCCGATACGATTGTCGACGCGATCTCGGCGGAGGAACTCGGCAAATTCCCCAACCGCAACGTCGCCGAGGCGCTCGCCAACATTCCCGGCGTCACTGTCGGCCGCGACGGACGCGGCGAGGGCCGCGACATCACGATCCGTGGTCTCGGCGAGAATTTCGCGATCACCACCTTCAACGGCCGCATCCTGCCGACCGACGGCGCCGACCGTTCGTTCGCCTTCGACGTGCTGCCGTCCGAGATCATCTCGGGTGCCGAAGTCCAGAAGGCGGTGCAGGCCTCGGCGCTCGAGGGCAGCATCGGCGGCAATGTCGACCTCCGTACCGCGCGGGCGCTCGACAATCCCGGCACCCACGCTTCGCTCGGAATCGAGGGCCAGTATAACGATCTGGTCGAGAAGGGCGGCTACAAGGTCTCGGGGGTATTCAGCACCAGCTTCGCTGACGGGACGATGGGGTTCACGATCGGCGCGAGCTACAACAAATACAAGTTCCGCACCGACAATCTCGGCGAATATTCGATTACCGACGGCACCGAGGCGGCGTACGGCGTCGATTTCGACCGTAACGGCCAGATCAATCCCGACGAGAATGGCCCGGCCTTCATCTGGCCCGATTATTACAGCGTCGGCACCGTACGCGGCGAGCGCGAGCGGATCGGCTCGGCCGGATCGTTCCAGTGGAAGCCGTCGAGCAGCTTCGAGCTGACGCTCGACGGGCTCTACAGTCATTACGACGTCATCCAGCACAATTACCGGTCGTCCAACTATCTCAATCCGCTCGGCGACGACGGCTCCTTGCGCTGGGATCCGGCGTCGATCCGGACCGACGCCAATCACGTCGTCACCAATTTCGCGCTCGACGGCCTCGTCGCCGAAGTGCTCACCACCGACGAGCCGCGCAAGAGCCAGACCTGGCAGTTCGGCGGGCATATCGACTGGCGTCCGAGTGATAGCCTCAAGTTCGCGCTCGATGGCTATGTCGGCAAGGCGCAGGACAATACCGGCGGGCGGAACCGCTTCGTCGTCGCCGGCATCCCCGGGGCATCGGGAACCTTCGCGACGCGCGACGACGGTATCCCCGATCTCGCCATCACCATCCCGGGCGGGCGCACGCTCGACCAGGCCACCAACGACGACTTCCGCGCCCATTATATCGGCATTCAGGGCCAGAATATCGCGGATCGCACCAACGGCGTGAAGCTCGACGGCGAGCTCAAGCTCGGCGGCGTGTTCAAATCGATCAGCTTCGGCGGCGCGTGGACCGAGCGCACCAAGACGGTGTCGCAGATCGACAACCAATATACCACCTCGTGCAATTATTGCGGTTATCCATTCACTTTCGGACAGCTTGGGGCGGACGTGGTCCGGCCGGGCAGTGGCGGCGGCATTCTCGACAAATTGCCGGGCAATTTCCCGCGCAACTTTCCTTCCTTCGACATCGACACCTATCTCGCGGCGCTGCCCAAGGCGGACAACAACCCCGCCGTCCTCGATCCGAACAGCTGTCTCGACGCCACCGGCGCGGCGATTCCGGGATGTTCGCTGTCGCCCTATCCCGCGGGCTATTCGACGCAGGTGATCGAGCCCGATCTCCCGGCCTCGTACCGAATCAAGGAGCGGACCTGGGCCGGCTATGCCCAGATCAACCTCGAGGGAGCTCGCTGGCGCGGCGACATCGGCGCGCGGCTCGTTTCCACCAAGGTGTCGTCGACCGGCTATGGGGCGACGATCGCGAGCATCATCCCCCGCGCCGGGACACAGGACAACGACGTCGACTTCAATCCGGTCGATGCGATCGTGGGCGGCGGCGACTATACCCGCCTGCTGCCCGCTGCAAATTTCGCCTATGACATCAGCGACGGCCTGCGCCTCCGCCTTGCCGCGTCCAAGGCGATCTCGCGGCCGACCTTCGGCGAGCTCTCGCCTGCCAAGGATGCGACCTCGGCGCAGTCGGGCACCTACATCATCTACGATGCCGGCAATCCGAACCTCAAGCCGACCGAGGCCGACCAGCTCGACGCCTCGCTCGAATTCTATCCGTCCAACCGCCTCGCGCTGACCTTGGCCGGCTTCTACAAGCATATCACCAACTTCGTCTCGACGGTGCCGGTCGACGTCACGATCACGCCGACCGCCCAGCCGGCCAACCAGCAGCAGAATTTCCCGTTCGTCGAATATCAGGTCGTCAACGGCGACGCCGCTGACGTCTACGGCGTCGAACTCGGCGGGCAATATTTCCTCGACAACGGATTCGGCGTTCAGGCGAACCTAACCTACAACCATTCGCGTGCGAAATCCGGCGACGTCACCACCGATCTCCCAGGGGCGATCCCCTTCTCGGCGAACGCTAAACTGTTTTACGAGAAGAATGGCGTGAGCGCGCAGGTCTCGTACAGCTACCAGTCGCGTTACGTGTACGCCCAGTCCGGCAATCTCGGCTATCTGCCGGTCAAGGAAGATCCCTATCACGAGATGTCGGCGAGCCTCTCGTACGACGTGACCAGGAACCTGTCGGTCTATGTTCAGGGGTCGAACCTGCTCGGCTCGGAGATCAGGCGGTTCAACACCTATCGCAACGTACCCAATTTTTACGAATATTCCGGGCGCTCGTTCTTCGCCGGCATTCGCGCGCGGCTTTGAGATTGCGCTGATCGGCTGACAAACGCTCGTTGCTGAAGAGGCAACGATCGGATTGGTCGCGCACCCAGGGCAGCCAGCGCGCTTAACGCTATCATCGAGAGGCGCGAAGCGCGCGCCTGTTGCGCTGGACACATTCAAGGCGTCGAGCGCGACGATCCGCCTGCGGCACAAGGGCGTCGAGTGACGCACTTCGTCACGCAGATTCCGAGCTCAGGCCCTTGCTTGGGTTCTTTTTGTTTCGTTTTATCGCTGATTCGGAATTTATCCGATAATTATCGCTTGCGGACGCGATAGAATCATGCGTTATTCCGTAATGCCAATGTAACGAAACGTCAGATTTCAGCTACAATCGGGGGAAAAATGGCCAAGAGACATGCGCGCTTTCGCAATGCCCTTGTCGCGGGAACCGCGCTCTGGCTGCTGGGCAACGGTGCACCCGCGCTCGCACAGGATACGTCGGGTACGCAGGCGGCGAGCGAGGAAGCCGATGATACGGGCGACATCATCGTCACGGGCCAGCGTCAGGCGCTGGCGACCGCGGCCCGGCTGAAGCGCGATTCGGACACCGTCGTCGATTCGATCACCGCCACCGACATCGGCGCTTTTCCCGACAAGTCGGTCGCCGAGGCGCTTCAGCGCGTTCCCGGCGTCACCGTCATCCGTTCGGCCGCCAAGGACGACGTGATGCATTATTCGGCGGAGCCTTCGGGCGTGGTGATCCGCGGCCTTCAGCAGGTCCGCTCCGAATTCAACGGCCGCGACACCTTCTCGGCCACCTCGGGCTACGGCCTCAGCTGGAGCGACGTCTCGCCCGAGCTGATGGCCGGGGTCGACACCTACAAGAACCAGACCGCCGAGATGATCGAGGGCGGCATCGCCGGCACCGTCAATCTGCGCACGCGCAAACCGTTCGATCAGGCCGGCCAGGTCTTCACGATCAGCCTCACCCAGAATTACGGCGACATCTCGCAGCGCGCGACTCCCGACGCCTCGGCGCTCTACTCGAACCGGTGGAACACCGGCATCGGCGAGTTCGGCGTGCTCGCCAACCTCGCCTATTCGCAGGTCGTCACCAATTCGCGCGGCGTCACGCTGCCGCGGATGATGCCGTTCGCGCCCGGCGTCTACGGGCCCGGCACGACCTATATCCCGTCGGGCATCGCTTTTTCCGAGACCGAATATGACCGCAAGCGCTTCGGCATCGCCGGCGCGCTGCAGTGGAAGAGCAAAGACGGCAGCCTCGTCGCGACCGGCCAGTACAACCGTTCGCGCTACGAGAATACGTGGGTCGAGCATCAGCTGCTGAGTTACTGGGCGTGGGTCGACCCCGCCGTCACCAATCACTCGACCGTATGGACCGACGGCAGCATCCTCGCGCCGCCCGATGCGCCCGGGCTCGGCTTCAACGAGGCCGGCGGCGGCACGCCCTTCACCTTCCGCGAGGACGGGCTGTTCCAGACCGGTGTGATCACCGGCTCGCGCGGCGGCTGGGGCTTCGGCGCGATCGACTGGGCAGCGAACCCTCCGCGCTATGTCCCGGGCTCGACCGACCAATATGGCGTGCTGGAAAACGGGCTCCCCTTGTACCAGCCATGCCTCAATTCGGACGTTAGCCACGCCAACGTGCCGTGCCGCGCCGGCGATCCGCTCGACGTCGCCACGCGCTATTCGAACGAGAAACGGGTCGTCGAGGACGCTTCGTTCAACCTCACCTGGCAAGCCACCGACAAGCTGCATTTCAACTTCGATTATCAGCATGTTCGCGCGACCAATTACAATTACGACATCACCTTCAACTTCCGCTCCTATGCGAACATCGCGCTCGATCTGACCGGCGATCTGCCGCACGCAACGCTGCTTTCGCCATCCGGCTACAACCAGATCGGCAGCCAGCCGCTCGCTGATGCACGCAACTATTCGCCCGCCTCGGTGATGGATCACATCACCGACAGCACCGGCACGATGGACGCCTTCCGCATCGACGGCGGCTATGAATTCAATTCGCCCTGGCTTGCCGAAATCCGCTTCGGCGGCCGCTATGCCAATCGCCGCCAGCAGCACAATTGGTCGCTCTATAACTGGGCGAGCATCACTTCGGACTGGCAAACCAACCCGCGCGATTCGGTGTTCCTGAACAGTCCGCGCACCTACAATCCCGACGGCAGCGTCAATTTCGAGGGCTATGCGCCGGGTTATTGGGAAACGCGGGAATACGGCCAGGACATGTTCGGGGGCGGCCTGCTCGACGGCTCGCCCTTGGTGTTCATGCGCTCGGACATCCTCGCCGACCGCAACGAGACGTATCGCCGCTTCAGCATCGGCGGGCAGACCGACGAGGGCGGCACCGCCTCGTCGCTGTGGAACCCGATTTGCGACCGTCCCGACGAGATGGCGGACAGTTGCTTCACCCCCGGCGAGGTCCTCAAGGTCAGCGAGAAGACCAAATCGGCCTATGCGATGGTCAAGTTCGGCGGCGACGACGCACGCATCGCCGGGCTGAGCGTCACCGGCAATATCGGCCTGCGCTGGGTCGATCTCGGCGTCGAGAGCGTGGGCGCGCTCAATTACGCGATCCCGTTCACTTCGGGCGACCTCAACTGCCAGCCGCTGCCGCCCGAAGTGGTGGCGGGGCTGGAGCCCGGGCAATATGCGATCTCGCCGGCCTGCCTCGCCGTGAACTCCACCGAGGACCGCGCCTTTTCGAGCGGCGGCAGCACGCCGTCAACGGTGCGCAACAAGACGAATTACTGGCTGCCGAGCCTCAATCTGCGGGTCGGGCTGGGCGACGACTGGTTCGTCCGCTTCGCCGGCTCGCGCGCGATCTCCAAGCCCGATATCGGCCTGCTCAAGAACTTCATGGCGGTGCAGCGCTCGTTCGTGCCGCAATCGGACATCCGCGTCGGAAATCCGGCGATCGTGCTCGATGCCGCCGGCAATCCCGTCAGCCTGCGCTACGGCTATACCGCCTCGATGGGCAATCCGCGGCTCAAGCCGATCCAGGCCGACCAGTTCGACATCTCGATCGAAAAGTATAGCGGCACGCTCGGCTCGTTCAGCGTCGCGGCCTTCTACAAGAAGTTCTACGACTATATCCAGAACGGCACCTTCTCGGTCCCGATCACCAACAACGGCGTCACCCGCGACGTGATCGTCACCGGCCCCGTCAATGGCGACGGCGCCTCGATCTACGGCTTCGAAGTCGCCTTCCAGCGCTATTTCGACTTCCTGCCCGCGCCGTTCGACGGGCTCGGCGTCCAGGCCAACTACACCCGGATCAAGAACAAGGGTGTCAAGAACGCCAATCTCGTCGTCGACACGACCGGCGGCAGCTCGGTGGCCCGCTCGGCCCTGTCGGGCAACATCCAGGTCGACCGGCTGGAGAACCTCTCCGACCATGCGTTCAATGCGATCCTGATGTACGAGAAGCCGGGGTTCGGCGCGCGGCTCGCCTATAACTGGCGCTCCAAATATGTGAACTCGGTCAATGATTGCTGCCTCGGCTTCCCGGTGTGGAACGAGCCCGAGGGCTATCTCGACGGTTCGCTCCGGATTGCGGTCACGCCGCAGCTCGAGTTCAGCTTCCAGGGTTCGAACCTGCTCAACACCCGCATCAAGATGCGCGCGCAGGTCAGCGGCCCGACCGACACCGATCCGAACCGCGAAGTGAAGTTCCTCCCCGGTGGCTCGTTCGAATATGACCGCCGCTTCCAGTTCGGCGTTCGCGCCAAATTCTGATGGCTAGGGCGCCGGCGGAGGGGAGGGCGCGATGCGGCGTATCGTAATTCTGGGCGGCGGAACCGCGGGGTGGATGGCCGCGGCCTGCCTCGCCCGTACGCTTGGTACCCACGAGCGATCGATCACCCTGATCGAGTCCGAAGAGATCGGCACGGTCGGCGTCGGCGAGGCGACGATACCGCTGATCGAGACCTTCCACCAGATCCTCGGCATCAATTCGATCGACGTGGTGCGCGGCAGCGAGGCGACGTTCAAGCTCGGCATCGAGTTCGTCGACTGGCGCAGGCGCGGCCATCGCTATCTGCATCCGTTCGGCCCGATCGGCGCGGATCTCAACGGCACCGGCTTCCTGCAGCATTGGCTTCGGCATCGTGCCGAAGGCGGCAGCAGCGATCTGCTCGCCTATAATCTCGAGAGCCAGGCCGCGATGACGGGTCGGTTCGGCATGGCGAGGCTGCGCGCGCCCGAGGACCGGCAGCTTCACTTCGCCTATCATTTCGACGCCGCGCTCTATGCGGCGATGCTGCGGACCTATTCGGAGCGGCTGGGGGTCGTCAGAATCGAGGGACTGGTCCGCGATGCGGTACGCGACGGCGAGACCGGTGGCATCAGGACGCTCGTGCTCGCGGACGGACGCGAGGTCGCCGGCGACTTCTTCCTCGATTGCTCGGGCTTTCGCGGGGTGCTGATCGAGCAGGCGCTCGGCGCCGGCTATGACGACTGGAGCCAGTGGCTGCCGTGCAACCGCGCAGTCGCGGTCCAGAGCCAGCGACTGGCGCAGCTCCCGCCCTATACGCGCGCCACCGCGCGCGACGCAGGCTGGCAATGGCGCATCCCGCTCCAGCATCGCACCGGCAACGGTCACGTCTTCTGCGATGCGTTCCTGTCCGAGGACCGTGCCGCAGAGGCACTGCTCGCCGGGCTAGATACGCCGGCGCTCGCCGAGCCGCGGATGCTGCGCTTCGTCACCGGGCGGCGGCGCAAGACCTGGGACCATAATGTCGTGGCGCTCGGCCTCGCCGGCGGGTTCCTCGAGCCGCTCGAAAGCACCTCGATCTACATGGTGCAGTCGGCGCTCGCCAAGCTGATCACCCTGTTCCCGCGCGGGGATCGGGTGAATTCGCGCGCAGCCGACCTGTTCAACGCGTCGATGGCGACCGAATGGGAGCGCGTCCGCGACTTCATCATCGCCCATTACAAGGTCACCGAACGCGACGACACGCCGTTCTGGGCGCATTGCCGCAACATGCCGATCCCAGACAGCCTCGCCGGGCGGCTGGCGCTGTTCGAGGAAGAAGGCCTGTTCGTCGAACAACCGCAGGATCTCTTCAAGGAAGGCAGCTGGGCATCGGTACTGATCGGACAGGGCATGATGCCGCGCCGCCATCATCCGATCGCCGACGTCGCCCCGCTCCCGGCGCTCGAGGAGCAACTCGCCGGCATGCGCACTGCGATTGCCGCTCGCCTCGCCGACTTGCCCACGCACGCAGCCTATGTCGATCTCTGCATGGGGCGGGTCGCAGCGTGACTCGATTGCGTCTCATTCCAGACAGCAGGTCTCCGATGTTCAAGCGTATCGTCTTTGCCTCGACTGCCGCGCTCGCGCTCGCCGTGGCGCCCGCCCACGCCCAGTCCGCCGATCCGATCGCACCCACCGGGCGCTGGAGCCTGCCCGAACGCAAGCAGGCCCGGACCCCGCCGATGGGCTGGAGTTCGTGGAACGCCTTCCGCACCGAAATCGACGAGGACAAGGTGCTCGGCGCGGCGCAGAAACTGGTCGACAGCGGGCTCGCGAAGCTCGGCTATGTCTATGTCAATATCGACGACGGATGGTGGCTGAAGCGGCGGACCAGCGACGGGCGCATGCAGATCCGCACGCGCATCTTTCCGTCTGCGGCAATTGGCGGCGGGGACAGCAGCTTTCGCCCGTTTACCGACCGGCTGCACGCAATGGGCCTCAAGGCGGGCATCTACAGCGATATCGGCCGCAATGCCTGCTCGCAGGCCTATGACCTCCATTCGCCGAACCTGCCCGAAGGCACCACCGCCGAGCGCGAGGTCGGGCTGTTCGGCCATGTCGATCAGGATATCGCACTCTATTTTCGCGACTGGGGCTTCGACTTCATCAAGGTCGATGCCTGCGGGATCAACGTCTATGCCCCCGGCAGCATTGTGGTGCGCGAGAATGGCTACCGGCCGATGACTCCGCTGATCGATCAGGGGTCGATCAACCGCACCGATGTCGCCGCGGTCCGCGCGCTCTATCAGCAGGTCGCCGACGCCCTCGCTCGCAACAACCCCGACGGCGATTATGTCTTCTCGCTGTGCCCATGGGGCAGCGCCGACGTGCGCAGCTGGGGCAAGCAGGTCGGCCATATGTGGCGCACCAGCGGCGACATCACACCCAGCTGGACGCGCATGCTCCACAATTTCGACAGCGCCTCGACCCGCGCGCTCTACGCCAAGCCCGGCGCGTGGAACGATCCCGACATGCTGTTCATCGGGCACGGCGATTTCGACGCGAACCATTTGATCGAAGCGCGGTCGCACTTCGCGCTTTGGGCGATCATCAACGCGCCGCTGCTGATCGGCTATGACCTGCGCAACGCGCCGCCGTCGCTGCTCGCTGTCTGGGGCAATGCCGACATCGTCGCGGTCAATCAGGATCCCGGTGGGCATCAGGGCGTGATCGCCTATGACAGCGACGATGTGCAGATCATCGTCAAGACGCTGACCGGGGGGCGCAAGGCGGTGGCGCTGTTCAACCGCGGCCAGGCACCGGCAAAGATCGATCTGACCGCCGCGCATCTGAAGTTCTCGCCCTCGGCACCAATCCGGCTCCGCAATCTCTGGGACCGGTCCAGCCTGGCACCCTTCACTGGCGAAACCAGCTTCACGCTCGCGCCACGCGAAACGCTGATCTTCGAGGCGACAGGCGAACGCCGCTTGCGCGACGGCATCTATCTCTCCGAGGTCCCCGGCGACATCAACGTGGCCGCGGACGGGATCGTCAAACCGGAACCCGATCCGCTGGTGCACCGCATGATCGGCCCGTGGAACGGCACCCGCAACGACGGAGAACACCCGACCTATGCCGGCTGGGGCGGAGCGCGGGCCGACGCCACGCCCTATGATCAGACGCTGCAGATCGCCGGGCGGGCCTTCGACACCGGCATCGGCATCCTCGCGCAGTCGCGGCTCGAGATCCGCAACCGCGAAGGCCGGGCCCGCTTCGAAGCGCTGGTCGGGGTGGACGATTCGACCCGCAACACGCGCGACCGGATTCGCTTTCTGGTGTATGGCGACGGCCGCTTGCTCGCGCAGAGCGCGCCCATGGCCTTTGGCGAGGCAGCCCAACCGCTGACCGCAGACATTCGCGGCAAAAAGCTGGTCGAGATCGTCGTGGCGCGCGCGACCCGGACCAGCGACTTGCCGGTGGTCGCGACCTGGGCGGAGGCGGCGCTCAGATGAACAGCTTTCCGCTTCGCCGGGGCGCCGCGATACTGGCGAGCATCGCGCTGTTCGGCGGCACAAGTGCGGCGGTCCGGCCGCGGACCGATGACAGGGTTGCGGCGCGCTTCTCCGAAATGCAAAGCACGTTGGCCAATCCGGAGCGCGGTTTCTACCGGGCAGGGCGCGACGATCTCGAGCGCCTCGACCCGGCCTTCCTCGACGCCGCCTATCGCGACGGCTATCGGCTGATTTACGCCCGCATCAATCTCGAGCCCTTCAGAAGCCGCCCGCTGCCGGCAGAATATCTCGGCAAGCTCGAGGCGGGGTTCGCCGCTGCGAGGCGCGCAGGGGTCAAGCTGATCGTCCGGGCGGTGTACAATTACCCGCACGGCGAAACCGACTATCGCGATGCAAAGGATGCGCCTTTGCCCGTCGTCCTGGGGCACCTCTCCCAACTCAAGCCGGTGCTCCACGCCAATTCGGATGTCATCGCCTTCGTGCAGGCCGGCCTCATCGGAGCATGGGGTGAGTGGCACACCTCCTCGAATGGGCTGACCGAGCCTGCCGCCCGTACCGCAATAAAGGATGCGCTGCTGGCAGCTGCGCCCGCCGATCGCTCCGTTCAATTTCGCTATCCGCCTTACATCCGCGATTGGCTGCCGCGCGTGCCGGCCCGGGGCATACGTATCGGCTTCCATAACGACTGTTTCCTCGCCAGCCGGACCGATGTGGGCACCTTCAGCGAGGATCCGGCCGTCCGCGCCGGTGAGCAGGCGTTTCTCGACCGTCTCGGCGATTTCGCCCCGTTTGGCGGCGAGACCTGCAACCCGGCGGACGACCCTGCCGCCGTTCCGCGCACCACCTGCGCCGACATCCTCCGCGAGGGCGCGCGCTATAATCTGACCTATCTCAACGCCGATTATTATCGCGGACTGTTTCACGACGCGTGGCTGGCGGGCGGCTGCTACGATCAGGTGGCCGGCAAGATGGGGTACCGGCTCCGGCTGCTCGACATCGTCCACGACAGCCATGTGGCGGCCGGGTCCAAATTCCGCATGGTGATGACGATCCGCAACGACGGCTGGGCGCGGCCGTCAAATCCGCGCGGAATGACCTTGTTGCTCCGCAATGGCAGGGGCGTGCGCCGCCTCCCGGTCGCGGGCGTGGATCTTCGCGAATGGCAGGCCGGTGCGACGTTGGCAGTGCCGGTCGAGGTCGCGCTTCCGGCCGATCTCGATCCAGGCGGCTATGACCTGCTGATCGCTTTCCCCGATGCGAGTTCGCGGCTGCGCAGCGATCCGCGCTACGCGGTCAGGCCGGCCAATGCCGACGATCGCGCGCACGGACAGACTTGGGAGCCCGGACTCGGGGCGTTCCGGACCGGCACTATTGTCCAGGTACATGACTAACGTGGTCTGAGGGCCGGCCGAGACCCTGCTCTTCGATCAGGCGCAGCTTGCCGCTCGAGGTCAGGCGAGCAACGAGCCCCTGATAATCGGAAACCCGGAAACGCCCGCCATTCCGCGAATCTTTGTGAGTCGCCTCCACCACGATCACCGTCGCGCCGGCGGCTTCGCCAGCGGCGATGCCTGCGGGCGCATCCTCCCAGACGAGGCAGTCCGCGGGGTCGACGCCGAGGGCGTGAGCGGCGATTACGAAACAATCAGGAGCCGGCTTTCCGTTGGGGACATCCTCGGCGCTGATGAGGATCGGCGGTGTCGGCAGGCCGGCCGCTTCGATCCGCCGGACCGCGAGTTCGCGCGGTGCAGACGTGACGACCGCCCAGCGATCCTGCGGCAGGCGCTCGAGAAACGCCCCCGCGCCCGCAACCTCCACGATCCCGTCGACATCGGCGACCTCCGCGGCCGTGATCCATGCGGCTTCGCGCTCCACATCCATTTCCGGCGAAGCGAAGCGGCGGACCGTCGCAGCCACCTGCACGCCGTGCATCACTTCGATGACCTTGGCCGCGTCAAGGCCATGCCGCTCGGCCCAGGCGGTCCAGACGCGGTTGGCGACGGCGATGCTGTCCAGAATTGTTCCGTCCATATCAAACAGGAAGGCGGCGAAGCTCCGCTCCGGAAATTTTCTGGCCACTCTGGTCTCCCATCCGACGCTCCAGCCTGGGCGTCTAGCGAGCGGCGCTGCATTGTGCATCTGCCGAATGTGCGCTTCCACCAGGCTCCGCATGCAAGGGGCCGTTGCCTGTGCCGCCCGCGGCTATGGCAACGCCCGTCTGCCGATTCTATTGTGCCTGCGAATCGCAGGCGCGTTGCCGCGACGAGAACTTCCATCTGGCAGGTGGCGACCTGCACGAAAGAGAGTGGCGTGATGATCGACCGGCACCCTCGTCGTAACCGCGCGCTGGTCCGCCGGTCGGCATGAGCTGTCCGGGCATCATCGATACCGACTTTCTCGGCAGCGTCCTTCGCTTTGCCGATTGCGAAGCCCAGACCGTCGGTATGCAGGGATATCAGGCGCTTGCCGCGTCAAATTCGCCCGTTGGAGTCCTGCTGACCGGTCTGCTGACGATCATGATCGCCTTTTTCGGCTATCGGATGCTCACCGGTCACGTGCCCGACAGCCGCGAAGGCATATTCAGTTTCGTCAGGATCGGCCTCGTGCTCGCGCTCGCGACGAGTTGGGCTGCGTACCGCGTGGTACTCTACGACGTCGCATTGCGCGGCCCGGCCGAGATCGTCGGGGCGATCGGCGGTGCCTCGGATGTACCGGGAGCGACCGGGGGCCTCGTCACGCGGCTCGGCGAAGTGGATCGCGCCATGGTCGAATTGAGCCGGATCGGTGTGACCGGCGGCGTTCTGACACCGCCCGCCCCTGCCCCGGCCAGCAACGAGCAGACGCCTGCGCAGCCGCTCGAGTACAGCTACGAACCGGCCACGATCTTCGGCCCCTCGTCGATGGGCTCCGCGCGGCTCGTTTTTCTGACTGCGACGATCGCGGCTTATGGGTCGGTGCGGCTGGTCGCCGGACTGCTTCTCGCCATCGGCCCGCTCTTCATCATCTTCTTGCTCTTCGACGGCACCCGCAGCCTGTTCGAGGGATGGATACGTGCGCTTGCCGCAGCGGCGATTGGCGCCCTCGCCGTCACCATGACGCTCGGCATCGAACTCGCGCTGCTCGAGCCTTGGCTCGCCGACTTGCTCGGTCGACGCTATGCGGGCCTGCCCACCGCCGCGACCGCTACCGAACTCCTCGTCATCAGCCTTGCCTTTGCGCTGATCCTGCTGGGGGCGCTCGGAATGGCAGCTAGAGTGGCGCTGGGGTTCCGACTCCCCTTTGCACGTCCTGCGCAGGTCACGCGGAACCGCGAAGGAAGCGTATCGACCAACGCGTTGATCGAGCAGACCCGCATCCGGCAGACCGGATCGCCGGGAGAACCGTCGCGCGCCGCGGCGGTCGCCGAAGCAGTGGCGATCGCCCAGCGGCGCGAGGCGCGCGATCTGGCCGAACGCAGATCGCCTACCGGAGCGCTGATCCAATCCTCGCAGCGCGGCGGCGAGGCCGCCGCTCCCGGCTCGACGGCGCTCGGCCAGAGCGGCCGCCGCCGGGCGCAGAATCGTATATCGACGAGCGCGCGCAAGCGCGACGTCAGGTCGTGACCGCACGACCGCCCGTGACACAGGCGCGGCGGCGATGACCGCCACCATCCTTTATCCGGATCTCGCAGACCCCACGACGCCCGCGCCGCTCTTCGCTGCCGTGACATGGGTCGAGCAAACGGTGCTCGGATCGGTCGCGACCAGCGTCGCGGTCATCGCCGTCGCGCTGGTCGGATTCATGATGTTGCGCGGACGGCTGCAGGTCCGCCGTGGCGTGACGGTGATCATCGGCTGCTTCATTCTGTTCGGCGCGCCGGTACTCGCGGCAGGCGTGCGGGGGATAGCGTCCGCGGTGCTGCCCGCGTCACCCGCCCGAATGCTCCCCCCGCCGGCGCCGCGACCGCGCGCCGCCGTTCCCGCGCCCGCCGCAAACCCTCCCGGTTACGATCCCTATGCCGGCGCCTCGGTGCCGCAGCGCTAGTCCGCCCCCCGCGCGTCGCTTTCTGATTCCACATGTCGCTCAGGCTATTGCAAATCCCGGCGCGCCGACCGATGACCTGAACAGACGCGGAGGGGGTTCTGGTGCGTAAAAATGTCTTGCAGACAATAGCGCGTGCTTCGGTAGCGCTTTTCGGCATGTTGCTGACGCCGGCCGCACTTGCGCAGGAGTCATCGGCTGATCCTGCAGGCTCGGGAGTTCTTGTGGCAGCGGTGAACTGGCTGCAGGGCACCTTGCTCGGAACCGTCGCCACGGTAGTCGCCGTGATCGCCGTCGCTTCGGTCGGGTTTCTGATGCTCACCGGGCGGATCAACTGGCGCTATGGCGCTACGGTGATCCTCGGCTGCTTCATCCTGTTCGGCGCGGCCAGCATCGTCGCCGGGATCCAGTCGACTGCCCAGCTGGGGCAATGACGTGACGGGCCTCGAGCGTGATTCCCTGTTCGTCGCGCTGACGCGGCCGCAGATGTTCGCCGGCGTGACCTACAGCTATTTCATCGCCAACATGGTGGTGGCGACCGAGCTGTTCCTCATCTTCAAATCGATCTGGGTGCTGGTCCCGTCGCTGGTGATTCACCTCGCCGGCATGGTGCTCTGCCTGCGTGAGCCGCGCTTCTTCGACCTTTGGCTGATCCGGCTCGGGCGCTGCCCGCGGGTACGCAACCACGCGATCTGGCGATGCAACTCCTACCGCCCCTGACACGCGATCCGAAGGTCGTCGCGCGCGAAGCCCCGGTCGGGCGTCATTTGCCTTATGCGCGCCATGTTGACGATAACACCATAGAGACGCGCGAAGGGCTGCTGCTGCAGGTGATCCATCTCGGCGGCCTGCTGTTCGAGACCGCCGACACCGAGGAGATCAATTATCGCAAGCGATTGCGCGACGTGATGCTGCAATCGATCGGCTCCTCGCGCTTCGCGGTCTACCACCACGTCGTCCGACGTGAGATCGAGACCGAGCTTGCAGCCGAATTCCCGGATGCCTTCTCGGCGCAACTCGATGCAGCGTGGAAGGCCCGGCTCGCGCGCAAGAAGCTCTACGTCAACGATATCTTCCTGACGCTGATCCGCCGGCCGCTCCAGGGGCGGATCGGCCTGCTCGACCGGCTTCGCGGCGCGCCGGCGGTGGCGACCGCAACCAATGAATTGCGCCAGCTCGAAGCGGCACGCGACGCGCTGGTTGCGGCGCTCGGCAGCTATCGCCCCCGCCTGCTGGGCACCTATCCCACGCCGCAAGGTACCTGCTCCGAGCCGCTCGAATTTCTGTCTTCTCTTCTGAACGGGGCGATGCGCCCGATCCTGCTGCCGATGCAGGATCTTGGCGCCTATCTCCCCTGGCGCCGCATAAGCTTCGGCCAGGAGACGGTCGAACTCGGCGCGGCCGGCACGCTTCCGCGCAGTTTCGCGGGGCTCGTCTCGATCAAGGACTATCCCGGACAGTCCGCACCGGGAATGCTGGACGAGTTGCTGCGGCTGCCTTTCGAGATCACGATTTCACAGAGCTTCGGCTTTGTCGATCGCCAGGCGGCGCTGTCGAAGATGAACCTCGCGCTGCGCCGGATGCGCTCGGCGGAGGACGAGGCGGTGAGCCTGCGCAGCGAACTCGCCAATGCCAAGGATGACGTCGCCGGCGGACGCGCAGGATTTGGCGAGCATCACATGACCATCGCGGTGCGCGCGGGCACCCCCGCCGAAGTCGACGAGGGTATCGCCGAGATCCAGGCGTCGCTCGCCGATATGGGCATCATCACGGTGCGCGAGGAGATCGCGCTCGAGCCCGCTTTCTGGGCGCAATTTCCGGGCAACTTCAAATATATCGCACGCCGCGGGCTCATCTCGACGGCGAATTTCGCCGGTTTCGCCAGCGGACACAACCTCGCCCAGGGAACAGCCGCGGATAACCATTGGGGTCCGGCGGTGACCTTGCTGGAGACGACTGCCGCCGGCCCCTATTATTTCAACTTCCACCATGGCGACCTCGGCAACTTCACCATCATCGGGCCGTCCGGCTCGGGCAAGACCGTGGTGCTCAACTTCCTCCTCGCCCAGGCCCGCAAGTTCGATCCGCGGATCATCTTCTTCGACAAGGATCGGGGTGCCGAACTTTTCCTGCGCGCGATCGGCGGACGCTACGACACGCTGCGCCCGGGCACAGCCTCGGGACTCAATCCGCTCCAGCTCCCCGATACGCCGGCGAACCGTCAGTTCCTGATCGACTGGCTGTCGCTCCTCGCGGGCGGTGCCGATATCGAGGAGACCGCGTGGATCAAGGATGCGGTCGATGCCAATTACGGCCAGCCTTTCGAGCAACGCCGATTGCGCTATCTCGCCGAGTTGTTCCGCGGCGGGCACCGCCCGCATGCGGCCGATCTCTGGGCGCGGCTGCGGCCCTGGTGGGGCGATGGCGAGCGCGCGTGGCTGTTCGACAATGCGCAGGACGAGACCGATCTGGCGGCGCGCACCGTCGGGTTCGACATGACCCAGATCCTCGATGATCCGGCAATGCGCACGCCGGCGATGATGTACCTGTTCCACCGCGTCGAGGAGCGGCTCGACGGCACGCCGGCGATCATCGTCGTCGACGAGGGCTGGAAGGCGCTCGACGACGATGTGTTCGTGCGGCGGATCAAGGACTGGGAAAAGACCATCCGCAAGCGGAACGGGATCGTCGGTTTCGCCACCCAGAGCGCGCAGGACGCGCTCGAGAGCCGCATCGCCAGCGCGATCATCGAGCAGGCCGCAACGCAGATCTTCATGGCGAATCCCAAGGCGCGCGCCGAGGACTATGTCGGCGGTTTCGGCCTGACCGAGCACGAGTTCGATCTGATCCGCACGCTTCCCGACGATGCGCATTGTTTCCTCGTCAAGCATGCCAATGAGAGCGTGGTCGCCCGGCTCAATCTCACCGGAGAGCGGGACTTGCTGACCATATTGTCGGGGCGCGAGCGTACCGTCCGCCTGCTCGACGAAATTCGCGCGCAGACCGGGGACGATCCCGCCATATGGCTGCCCCGCCTGCTGGAGGTGGCATGAACACCGGCCGGAGTCGTCCTGCACGCGCGTCGCGGGCGCAAAGCATTCGCTGTCGGATGTGCAGTCGTGTATCGCGACATTCGGCGCGGCGGGGTGATCGTCGATGAAGAACAACGCACGCGAGGCGCTCGACGCCTATTATCGCGAAGCCGGCAGTTGGGCCGAAGACAGGCAGGCTGCGCTCGATGCGTCGCGTCGCACTGCGTGGATCGTCGCCGCCGCCGCATGCGTGGTCGCCCTTTCGGAAGCATTCGCATTGATCATGCTCACGCCGCTCAAGACGGTCGTGCCCTACACGCTGCTCGTCGACAAGCAGACCGGGTTCGTCCAGACGCTCAAACCGCTCGAGCCCCAGCAGGTGAGCGGCAACGCCGCGCTTACCCAGTCCTTCCTCGTTCAATATGTGATCGCACGCGAGAGCTTCGACACCGTTTCGCTCCAGGCGAATTATCGCAAGGTCGCTTTATGGTCCGACGGCAAGGCGCGCGCAGCCTATGTCGCGGGCATGCAGGCGTCGAACCCCGACAGCCCGCTGGCGAAGCTGCCGCGCAGTACCGTAGTCGAAACGCGCGTAAAGAGTGTCTCTCCGCTCGGAAACGGCGCCGCGATGGTGCGGTTCGACACGATCCGAAACGATGCCGGCGGGCGTTCGCAGGAGCCGCGCTCGTGGGTGGCCGTGATCCGCTATCGTTATTCGGGGGAGCCGATGCGGGTGGAGGATCGCTTCATCAATCCGCTCGGCTTCCAGGTTTCGCATTATCAGCGCAGCCCCGAAGTGCTGCCGGCACCCGAAGCCGCGGCGCCTGCGCCATCGCCCGCGGCCAGCCCGACGCCTGCAGCGCCGTTCGCCATGCCACCGCGTCCGGCGCCCACCCCTTCGACGCGCCCGACGCCGGAAGTCGAGTTGTGACCCCCGGCCTTGCCATCGCGCTGCTTGCAGCCAGCTTTATGCCGGCGAGCCCGGCGCAAGAGGTGCCGCCGCTGCCCGAACTGCCGGGGCCGGCCGGCACCTCGGGTTCGCAGCTTCGCCTCGTGGAGTTCGTGCCCGATCAGATCACACGGGTTCAGTCGGCGCCAGGCTACCAGCTCATGATCGAGCTCGCGCCCGATGAGCATATCGAGAATGTCGCGGTAGGCGACAGCGGTGCGTGGCAGGTAACCGCGAACAAGCGCGGTGATCGGCTGTTCGTGAAGCCGATACAGGCTGGGGTCACGACGAACATGATCGTGGTCACCGACGTGCGCGTCTATTCGTTTCAGCTCGAACCGCTCTTCGGGCCGCAGCCCGACATGGCATATGCGATCCGCTTTCGGTATCCCGCGCCGGCGAGCGACACACCGCCCGACGCCGCGCCGGCGGGGAATTACAAGCTCGGCGGAGATGGGGCACTGCGTCCGCGCGGCATGCACGACGACGGCGTCCACACCTATATCGAATGGGCAGCGGATCAGGCCCTTCCGGCAATCTACGCCGTCGACGGCAAGGGCAAGGAGTCACTCGTAAACGGAATGATGCGCGACGGCCGCATGGTGATCGACAGCATCCAAAGACGTCTGGTGTTCCGTATTGATGGCCGGCACGCCACCGCCGTGCGGGTGGCGCGGCGACCGTGACGACGGAAACCCCCGCTCCGGACGCGCGTACCACCGCGAGTGAGGCAGGCGTAATGCCGGTGGTCGCCCGTGCCGGAGCGGGCGTCCCGGCCTGGGCCGTCGTGCTGGCAATCTGCGCGCTGGGGCTGGTGCTCTTCGTCGCCCTCGATGCGCGTCGCCGGGCACTCACGGCACCGGCGGTTCGTCCTGCGGCCAGCGACGATCTGCCGGCCGCGCCCCCCGCGCCCCTCTACGTTCCGCCCGAACCGGCGCCTCCAGTGGTTTACCCGGTGCCGGTGACGGCTCCGCCGCCACCCGCGCCCGCACCGATGCCGCGGCCCAACCCGGCGCCGTCGATCACCTACATCCAGCAGCCTGCGCCGCCGGCACCCGCCCTGCCGACGCTCCCCCCCGCTCGCATCGCCACCGAACCTGGGCTCGTGATCGACAACACGGCCCCTGCGGCCGCCGCGGCGCAATCGGCAGGCGCGGCAAACGGAGCGGGTCCGGGCGGCCAGGCAGGGCAGAGCAGCGGAGTCGCCGGCGCGCGCGCCAGCGCGGGCGTGCTCGCCAATCGCGCCACCACCGTGCCGCAGGGCACGCTGATCCCCGCGGTACTCGAGACCGCGCTCGATTCGACGCGGCCGGGGCTCGCCCGCGCGATTGTTTCGCGCGACATACGCGGCTTTGACGGCAGCCGGATCCTCGTGCCGCGCGGAAGCCGTCTGATCGGCGAATACGGATCGCAGATCGAAGGCGGCCAGAACCGCATGCTGGTCAACTGGATCCGGCTGATCCGTCCCGATGGCGCTACCGTCGCGATCGGCTCGCCCGCCGCCGACACCTTGGGCCGCGGCGGCATCCGGGCGAGCGTCAACAGCCATTTCTTCGAGCGCTTCGCCGGCGCCATTCTGCAATCGGCGCTCGATGTCGGCGTCAATCTCGCGTCGCGCTCGGTCGATTCCTCGGTCCTCATCTTGCCGGGAACCCAGAGCTTCCGGCCCCAGCCCACCCAGATCCGCCCGACCCTCAGGGTCAAGGCCGCGACCAGCATCTCGATCTTCGTCGCGCGCGACCTCGACTTTACCAGCGTCGAAGCGCGGTGAGCGAGCAGGCGCGCATCGACGACGGGCCTGTCTATCTTCGCGCCTATCTCGCCCCGCTGACGGGCGTGCTTGCCCGGCCGGACGTCACCGACATTTACGTCAATCGCCCGGGGGAGATCTGGAGCGAGACGCTCGGCGGCCAGATCGAGCGGCACGACGCACCCGCCCTCGACGCTGCGACCCTCGATCGGCTGGCGCGACAGATCGCCGCGCTGTCGCATCAGGGCATCAACCGCGAGCACCCGCTTTTGTCGGCTGCGCTCCCGGACGGCGCGCGAGTCCAGATCGCCGCGCCGCCGGCGACCCGCGGCGCGATGGCGATCGCCATTCGCAAGCATGTCTCCGCCGATCTTGGCTTATCGGACTATGTGACCGCGGGCGCGTTCGAGGACACCCGCCGCGGTGCCGCGAAGACGCCCGACACGCTCGACGCCGAGCTCGCCCGCCTGCTCGAGAGCGGCGACATTGCGACCATGTTGGCGCTGGCCGTCCGCGGTCGCAAGAACATCCTCGTGTCGGGCGGTACATCGACCGGCAAGACGACGTTCCTCAACGCGCTGATCCGCGAAATTCCGGCCGAGGAGCGGCTGATCCTGATCGAGGACACCCCGGAACTTCATCAGCATCATGCCAATCTCGTCGGTCTGCTCGCGGTGCGCGGTGCGCTGGGCGAGGCGCGCGTCGATGCCACCGACCTTCTCGCCGCCTCGCTGCGCATGCGCCCGGACCGCATCATCCTCGGCGAGCTTCGCGGTGAGGAGGCCTATGCCTTCCTGCGCGCGATCAACACCGGCCATCCTGGCTCGATGACGTCGGTGCACGCCGATTCGGCCGAGCGCGCCATCGAGCAGATCGTGTTGCTCGTGCTTCAGGCAGGGACGCAGCTGAGCCGCGAGGATGTGCGGCATTATGTGCGCAGCACCATCGACGTGTACGTGCAGCTCTCGCGCGTCGGGGGGAAACGACGCGTTTCGGAAGTGGTGCTGGCCTGATTCACGGTTGATCGGACGCGGCGCAGCGCCTATCTGGAACAGAATGCGAACGAATCGGGCGTTCCACATCTGGGGGAGCTCGCGCGCCGGCTCCTCAACATATGGTGGTTATCCCCATATTTCGCAGCGCCCGATCCGCTTTGAGAGTGGCACGGCGACTCCGAATCGGGTAGCCTTATCGGCGCGTAAACGTTCGCGGGGGTGGCGGCGAATGGCGGGGTCGTATGGAGGTCTTTTTGAAGGAAAGCGTCTGTCCGACCCGCGGTTCACGCATGTCGCCGGATATGCGCGGTAACGCGCGCCTCCGCTCTTGCCGCAGCGTCTGCGCGGCAAGGGCGAGGACGCGCGTCCGGGCAGGCTCAGCCCTCGGATTCTTCTTCCTCGAAGCTCACCGCCACATCGGCATTGGCGCTGAGGCGGACCTGGTCGCCCTCGACATCGGCGACGAGACCGAGCGAGATATAATGGTGATGCCCGGCATGGCTGCCCTCGGCACCCTCGATCTCGGCGCCGCTGTCCTTCTTGGTCAGCTTGATCCGGTCGCCCTCGACATGGTCGACGGTGCCGACATGGACGCCGTCGGCGCCGATGACTTCCATATGTTCCCTGATTGCACTCGCGTCGGCCATGGTGGCACTCCTTTGGTTGGTTCGGCTCGGCAACGCACAAGCGCCGCGAACGATGCAGGAGATAGGAAATGAACCGCTTGCGTAACAGTGCCGCCCTCGCCTCGCTGACGCTGCTCGCCGCATGCGCAACACAGGTGAGCAGCGGCGTCGCTCCCGGAAGCCCCGGCTTCCTGCTCGGGCTGTGGCACGGCTTCATCTTCCCGGTGGCGTGGTTCCTCAGCCTCGTCATGCCCGACGTCGCGGTCTATGCCGTGCCGAACAATGGCGGCTGGTACGATTTCGGCTATTTCCTCGGGATCGTCGTGTTCGGCGTCGGCGCCAATCGCGGCAAGAAAGTCGTCTATCGCGACCGCGTGGTTCGCGAGCGCGCCACGGTGATCGACCACCGGTGACGCGCAGCCTCGCCTTGATGGCCGGACTGGCCGGCGCCAGCGGCGCGGTGGGGCTGACGACGCTCGTCCGCCCCTCGCTGACCCGCGCCGCCTTGCGCCTGCCCGATACGGAGGCGACCGGCTACGCCCTACGCATCGCCGGCATGATGCTGTTCGCGCTCGGCCTGTTCCTCGGCGGCTTCGCGGCCGTCGCGACCTTGGCGGGGGCGGCGTGAACGACCTCGGCATGATCCTTTTTCTTATAGCGACCGGTCCAGGCTTTCTCTTCCTTGGCGTGCGGAGCCTGAGAACGCGTGCGTGGCACGATGGCGTGCCGATCGCCGAGTTGCTGATCGATCGCGCGATCGGAGTAGAGCCACCAGCTCGAAACGAGACAGATCGGCGCTTCAGCCTCTTCAACGCCTGGATGATGATCGTCTTCGGCGCATTCTTCTCACTGGTCCTTGCGGCCGTCCTCTATTCACAGTTCGTCCCGGAGTAACTCGCATGTCCCTTCTCGAAGCGCGGAAAACCTACAAGCCGTTCGAATATCCCTGGGCCTATGAGTTCTGGAAGCGCCAGCAGCAGATCCACTGGCTGCCCGAGGAAGTGCCGCTCGGCGAGGATTGCCGCGACTGGGCGCAGAAGCTCTCGGACCATGAGCGCAATTTGCTCACCCAGATCTTCCGCTTCTTCACCCAGGCGGATGTCGAGGTGCAGGATTGCTATCACGAGAAATACGGCCGGGTGTTCAAGCCGACCGAGATCAAGATGATGCTCGCCGCTTTCTCCAACATGGAGACGGTGCACATCGCCGCCTACAGCCATCTGCTCGACACGATCGGCATGCCCGAGAGCGAATACGGCATGTTCCTCGAATATGCCGAGATGAAGGACAAGCACGACTATCTGCAGAAGTTCGGCGTCGACACCGACGAGGACATCGCCAAGACGCTGGCGATGTTCGGCGGCTTCACCGAGGGGCTGCAGCTGTTCGCCAGCTTCGCGATGCTGATGAACTTCCCGCGCTTCAACAAGATGAAGGGCATGGGCCAGATCGTCAGCTGGTCGGTGCGCGACGAGAGCCTGCACTGCGAGGGCATCATCAAGCTGTTCCACACCTTCGTGAAGGAACGCGACTGCATGACCAAGTCGGTGCGCGAGGCGATCATGGACCAGTGCCAGACCACCGTCCGGCTCGAGGACGCGTTCATCGACCTCGCCTTCGAGCAGGGCCCGGTCAATGGCATGACGCCGAAGGACATCAAGAAGTACATCCGCTACATCGCCGACTGGCGCCTCGGCCAGCTCGGCATGAAGCCGATCTACCTGATCGACGAGCACCCGCTGCCGTGGCTCGCCCCTTTGCTCAACGGCGTCGAGCACGCCAATTTCTTCGAACAGCGCGCGACCGAATATTCGAAGGGCGCGACGCGGGGGAACTGGAACGAAGTGTGGGATTCGTTCGACAAGCGGCAGAAGGCGAAAGTCGCGCCGGTGGCGAACGAGGATGCCGGCGGCGAAGGCGACATGTTCGCCAAGGCGGGGATTGCGGCTGAATAAGGATAGTTGCTGCCGCAACGAGAACAATATAGGGTTAAATGACCAACTGAACGTGAACGATACGAGGTTTCGATGTCGGAACGTAAAGTGCCATCTAACCCTTCTCCCCCCTTCGAGCGCCGTTCCATGCCGTCGCGGCATCTCGTCAATCCGGACCGCGGCGTAGGAGGATCTGTACCAACGCAGCATCTGGTTCCGCCACCGCCCCCTCCCTCAAAAAAGTGATCGCGTGTGGTAACTTGGGTTGATCAGGTACAGGCGTACAGCTCGATCGCTTCAATAATTATCGGTCTAATTTCCGTAATTTTCGTTATTGCTAGCCTGAGGCAGGCGTCTACTGCGCTGAAAGCACAAAATCGCTCAACAGACGTATCAAGTGTGATTACACTTTTTGAACGACTCGACGCTCATTGGTGCAGGTTTAAAGAAGCACGAGAAGAGAGCAAAAGGGATTTTGAGTTCGGCCAGCTCATAGGTTACTATGAACTAAGCTGCCGCCTTTTTAGAGATAGGGTATTTCAGACCAACGCAGCATTGACATTGTACGAACATTTACATGATGTGCTTAATGCTATGCTGGCACACCCGGATTTCAAGCAGCGTTTTGAAGCAGTACGGTCTCAACCGGACAATTACGAAAATATCATATGGCTGTGTGAGCAGCCTCGCCGATTGACGGCCTTTCCGCACCGTTACGAGCGCGTGTCCGCCGTCGCCACCTGAGAGTTCCATTGATCACGCTCCACCAGCGGTGGCCACGTGATCGAAACTGCATAGCCTCGCCGCATTGTGGATCCCGGACCGCGTCCGGGATGACAATGGAGAAGTGGCAGCCCGCAGCCCCAAGCCACACCCGTCACCCCGGCCTTGTGCCGGGGTCCACCGCGCCGCGGGTCACCCCGTCAGCGGCGCCAGCCCCAGCCCCACTGCAAGGTCGTTCCACGCCGGGTTCTCGCGTTCGATCAGATTACGCTTCCAGTCGCGCCGCCAGCGCTTGAGCCGTTTCTCGTGCGCGATCGCGCCTTGCATCGACTCGCCGGTCTCGAACCAGACCAGCCGGGTGATGCCGTACTTCTTCGTGTGCCCCTCATAGGTACCCTCGCGATGCTGGACGATCCGCCCGACCAGATCCGAAGTCACGCCGACATACAGCGCGCCGTTATAGCGGCTGGCGAGGATATAGACGCAGGGCACGCCCTCCAGATGCATGCGGCACAGCCTGCCGCCCGGTGGACCCCGGCACAAGGCCGGGGCGACGAAAGCGGGGAGAGATCGCGCCGCTCCGGACGCACTTGCCCCTCAGCCGTAAGGGCACAAAGCTGACCTATGGATAGCGTCGCCGCGTATGCAGCACCGTCAGCACGTCCAGCTCCGTCTCCGAAGCGATCCGATACACGATCAGATAGGGTAGCCCGACGACGGAGAACTCGCGCGTTCCCTCGACCAGTCCGCTTCGCCCGAGCATCGGAAACTGCCCGAACATCATCGCCGTCTGCACAATACGCGCAATCACCCGGTCTGCAGCCCGCTCGTCGTCCTCGGCAATCCAGTCGCGGATCGCCTCCAGATCGCTCCGCGCCTGCGGCGTGAAGCTAACCTTCAAGCTTGAGGTCGCGCAGCACCTGTTCGACCGGAATCATCGCGCTGCGATCCTGCGCCTCCGCCAGTCCGCGTTCCACCTTGGCGCGCTTCCACGCCGCATGGCCGGGCTCTGCCGGAGCATCGGCGTCCTCGATCTTGTCGCGCGGGTCGATCGCAGGCTTCATGCCGCACCTATAGACCTCCGGAGCGCAGCGCGGAAGTCGCTGGCTTCACGTCGCCCCCTCAGCACCAGGGCCGCCGCCGTCCCTCCCACGGCCGCGCCAGTCCTTCCGCCACCAGCATCCCGCCCAGCGACTCGCCACCCCGCAGCACCACGCGCAGCTTCCGCCCATAGCGGTCGGTGGCCCGGTCCGGGACCGCAAGCGTGATCGGCCCGGCACTCAGCAGCGCCTGCAGCCGCCGCGTCGCGCGGGCGCCGAGTTCGGCCTCGGCGGGGCAGCGCGGCGGATGGGTCTCGGGGGTGTCGATATCGGCGATGCGGATCTTCTCGCCGTCGAGCCAGAAGGTGTCGCCGTCGACCACGCAATTGCGCCCGCCGCCGCTGTGGCACAGGGCGAAGCGGCGCGTCGGCGGCGGCGCCTCGGAACGGCGCGGCGACGTCGCCGGATCGGGCACTGACACCCGCACGCCGGCAACGCGGTCGGCGCTCGTCCAGCCGAAGCCGAGCGCGCCGGCGATCGCCAGCCCGGCGAGCAATGCCTGCGGCGTAATTCGGCGGCGGCGCGGCGCCTCGGGCAAGCGGACTGCGCGCCGGCGCGTGGCGGCGCGGTGAAATTCGGGGGAATGGCGGATGGCTGCTCTCCGGAGGGTGTACGCCGCACGCCCTAATCAGCCGAACCCTGCCCGAAGCTTACCGGCGCCGGTCCGCCGCCGGCAGTCGTCGCGCTGCCGCCACCGCCGGCCGCACCCGGGCACCAACTGGCAATGTAGGATTTCGCCTGATACGCCGGATGCGACTCGCCGCGGGTCCGCTCTTTGCCATCGTCGATCCCGCCCGTGCCGTCGCAGCGTGTCCCGCGCACCGATCATGGCCAGCGCGCCTTTCGGGAACCGCCCGCGACAGTGTAAAGCGAGTGTCAACTTTGCCGCGCGCGCCTTTTGACATCCCGCCCGGGCACGGCGACGCTCGCGGCCGCAGGTCCGCGTTCCGGATTCCGCGCTCCCCCGCATCAGCGGAATGATCGGCCGAGGCCTGCAGCTTTCGCGCCGGCGACCACCCGACGTGACACGCTTGATCGCCGCCGCTCGCCAATGCCGCAAACCCTCGCTAGCCTGTGCGTATGTTCCTCACCCTCGCCCTGCTTCTCGCCCCCGCCCCGCAAGCCGCGCCCGCCCCGCCGGTGCCCGAGGCCGAGATGTTCTGCGTCTTCAAGGCGCTCGACCAGCCGTCGCTCGCCGACATGGCCGACCTCGTCATCGGCGACACCCCGGGCAACCTCGCGGAGATCGGCGAGATCGCGGCGCCTGCCGCGGACAAATGCGCGAAGCAGTGGAAATGGGATCAGGAGACCCGCTCGATCGCGATGCTCACCGCCGCGGCGCGCGCGCGCTCGACAAAAGCGAGGCATCGCTCCAGCCGCGGTTCAGCCACGACCAGCTCCGCGCGCTCTACGAGCGGATCGAGGCGCAGGACGTCGCCGCCCTGACCATTGCCGGCGCCGGGTCGATCCCCGCCGGGAAGCGCTATTCGCACCGTCTCCGGCTCGAGGCGATCTACAAGGCCGCCGGGGCCCAACCGGTCGAATATTACCGGATCACCGAGTTCGTCACTGCGGTGGCCCGCTATCAGGAAATGCACTGGGCCTGGGCCGGGCGCGCGCGCACCGGCAAACGCTAAGGCCGTCCCTCAGCGGAAATTGTCGGCATAGGCCTGCAGCTTGAGCTTGCGCTCCGGCGCCGGCACGACGTGATACGCATAGCCCTCGCGCTCGGCATAGGCCTTGGCGGCCTCGAGCGTCGGGAAGCCGATGCGGACCTGGTTCGAGGTGTCGCCGCCGCCGTTCCACCCGGTCAGCGGATCGGCTTCCTGCGGCTTCACCGGCTCGAATTCGAGCATCCACAGATCGGTGCGCGAGCGGCCGGACTGCATCGAGTTCTTCGGACGTTGAAAGATACGGGCGGTCTTCACTTCTGCCTCCGGAGGTGTTGCTCCAGCCTCTAACGCGCCGCGGCGTTTCTTGCATCAGCCTTTTTGGTGCGGAGCGTCGCCGAGGCGCTGGCCGGGTCCTCGGGCCAGGGATGCTTCGGATAGCGGCCGCGCATTTCCTTCGCCACCGCTGCCCAGCTCCCTTTCCAGAAGCCCGGCAGGTCGCGGGTCGTCTGGATCGGCCGACCGGCCGGCGAGGTCAGGCTGAGCACCAGAGGCGTGCCGTCACCGAGCAGCGGATGCGCGTCCAGCCCGAACAAGGCCTGCACCCGCACCTCGACCGTCGGGCCCGCTTCGGCGCCGTAATCGATCGCATGGCTCGACCCGGCCGGAGTCTCCAGCCGCGCCGGGGCAAGCCGGTCGAGCGCTTTCTGTCCCTCCCAGCCGAGCAGGTTCTGCAGTGCCTGGGTCAGCCCCTCGGCGGGCACGGCGTCGAGCCGGCGCTTGCCTTCGAGCAACGGCGGCAGCCAGTCCTCGAGCGCGGCGAGCAGGGCTTCGTCCTCGAGTGTGTCGATGCCCGCAAACTGCGCCCGCAGCCGCAGCGCCCGCGCGGTGTCGGACCAGGGCAGCAGATCGAGGCCGTGTTCGCGCACTGCCTCGAGCAGCAAGGCGGCGGTATCGACCGGCCCGCTGTCGGGCCCCGAGGACAGCCGCAGCGCCCCCAGTCGCCGCTCGCGCACTGCCTCGACCCGGCCCGTGGCGGCATCGAAGCTGGCGCTCCGCCGCGTCTCGATCCGCTCGCCGAACAAGGCCTCGATCGTGGCGAAGTCGATTTCGGCGGCCGAGAGGATCCGCGCCCCCGCCGCCATCCCCTGCGTCTCGGCGACGGCAAGCCACTCCGCCCGGGCCAGCGGCGAGGCCGGATCCAGCCGGAACCCGCGCCCGCCGACCGACGCCCAATGCTCGCCGCTGCCGTCCCGGCGTTTGGCGATGCGGTCGGGAAAGGCCAAAGCGATGCAGGTGGCAATCTCGAGCTCCCTCTCCCCGCTTGCGGGGAGAGGGCTGGGGAGAGGGGCAGTGCGGTGTGCTCGCGGCTCTTGCCCCTCTCCCCGACCCTCTCCCCTCAAGGGGAGAGGGAGAAGCTTCGCCCAACGCTCCGCCAGCCTTCTGGCATTCTCCGCCCGCTGGCCGCGCTCGCCCCGCCAGCGCCGCAGCCGAAGCTCGAGATCGGCATCCTGCCCGCCCAGCCCGCGCTCGCCGAGCAAGACCGCGACTTCGGCTGCGGTCTTCGCCAGCCCCATCTCGCCGGCACGCACCAGCATATGCCCTAGCCGCGGCGGCAGCGGCAGCCGGGCGATCGCCTTGCCGTGCGCCGTCGGCCGCCCGTCGGCGTCGAGCGCCTCCAGCGCCGTCAGCCGCCGCCGTGCCTCGCTGACCGCGGCCTCGGGCGGTGGATCGAGCCAGGCGAGATCGCGCGGATCGGCGACGCCCCACAAGGCGCAGTCGAGCAGCAACGCCGACAGGTCGGCCTCGAGGATCTCGGGCGGATCGAAGCGCGGCAGCCCCGCCGTCGCCGCTTCCTCCCACAGCCGGTAGGCGACACCCGGCCCCTGCCGCGCCGCACGCCCGGCGCGCTGGGTCACCGCCGCCTGGCTCGCCCGCTCGGTGACCAGCCGCGTCATCCCCGCCGCCCGGTCGTAGCGCGGCCGCCGCGCCAGCCCCGAATCGACCACCACCCGGATGCCGTCGAGAGTCAGCGAGGTCTCGGCAATCGACGTCGCCAGCACGACTTTCCGGCGCCCTTCCGGGTCGGCAGCGATCGCCGCACGCTGCGCCGCCGGCTCCATGCTGCCGTGCAGCCGGTGCAGCGCGACGCCGTCGAGCCCCGCCAGCCGCTCCGCCGTGCGCTCGATTTCGGCGACGCCGGGCAGGAAAGCGAGCACTCCGCCCTCCGCCTCCCGCAGCGCGGTCCGCACCGCCGCGGCCATACTGTCCTCGATCCGCGCCTCGGCGGCACGACCGAGATACCGATGTTCGAGCGGCCAGGACCGTCCTTCGCTCTCCACCACCGGCGCGTCTCCCATCAGCCCCGAGAAGCGCGTCCCGTCGAGCGTCGCCGACATCGCCACCAGCCGCAGATCGGGCCTGAGCGCCCCCTGCGCGTCGAGCGCCAGCGCCAGCCCGAAATCGCTGTCGAGGCTGCGCTCATGGACTTCGTCGAACAGCACCGCCGAGACCCCGGCGAGCTCGGGATCACCCTGGATGCGATTGACGAAAATGCCCTCGGTGACCACCGTCACCCGCGTCGCTGCCGAGCGCCTGCTGTCCATCCGCGTCGAATAGCCGAAGGTCCTGCCGACCGGGTCGCCGGCAAGCGCCGCCATCCGCTCGGCCGCCGCGCGTGCCGCCAGCCGCCGGGGCGACAACAGCAGCACTTCGCCGGTGCACCAGTCCTCGTCCAGCAGCGCCGGCGCCACTGCGGTGGTCTTGCCGGCGCCCGGCGGTGCGACCAGCACGGCATTGCTACGGACACGCAAAACGGCGAGCAGTTCGGGCAATACGGCGTGGATCGGCAGAGTCTCGGTCATTGCGCGCAACCAATTCCCCAAACCTGGGTTGGGCGCAATCGAAGCCTAAGGAGCACGCGGACATGGCAAGGACGTTGGCACAGTTCACGATCACCCCCGATGGTGCGGGCGACTATACCCTCCACCTCGAGGACGAGGACGGCGAGACGGTCGAGTTCACCGCCGGGTTCGAGCAGCTCGACCTGATCGTCGAGGCGATCGAGGAGCAGCTCGACAATGACGAGGAAGACGCCCTCGGCGTCGACGATGACGACGACGCCGTCGAAGAGGAAGAATGAGGTCGGGCGCCGCTCTCGCGGGAGCGGCGCTTCTAATAGGCCCGCGCGACCGCGAACTCGACCGCCTCGACCATCGCGTCCTTGGCGGCACCGGGCGCGAACCCGCCCAGCGCATCCACGGCACGCTGGCCGTAGTGCCGCGCCCGGGCGAGCGTATCGTCGACCGCCCGGCTCGCCCGGACCAGCGCAATCGCCTCTGCGAAGTCCGCATCCGAGACGCGGCGCCCGCTGATCGCTTCCTTCCAGAAGCCCCGCGCAGCCTCGTCGCCGCGGGCGTAGGCGAGGATCACCGGCAGGGTCATCTTGCCCTCGCGGAAATCGTCGCCGGCGTCCTTGCCCATCGTCGAGGCGTCGGAGACATAGTCGATCGCGTCGTCGACCAGCTGGAACGCAATGCCGAGATTGCGGCCATAGGCGTCGAGCGCGGCTTCCTCGGCTTCGCTCCGCTCGGCGACCACCGCGGCGATCCGGCACGCCGCCGCGAACAGCGCCGCGGTCTTGGCGCCGATGATGTCGAGATAGCGCTCTTCCGAGATGTCGAGCCGGCGCACCGCGGTGAGCTGGTTGACTTCGCCCTCGGCGATCACCGCGCTGGCATTGCTCAATATCTTGAGCACCTTGAGGCTGCCATCCTCGACCATCAGCTCGAAGCTGCGGCTGAACAGGAAGTCGCCGACCAGCACGCTCGCCGGATTGCCCCAGATGATGTTGGCGGTGCGCTTGCCGCGCCTGAGGTCCGACGAATCGACGACGTCGTCGTGGAGCAGGGTCGCGGTGTGGATGAACTCGACTGCGGCGGCGAGCTTGTGGTGCCGCGTCCCCGAATAGCCGAGCAGCCGCGCGCTCGCCAGGGTCAGCATCGGCCGCATGCGCTTGCCGCCGCCGGCGATCAGATGCCCTGCCAGCTCGGGAATCAGCGGGATATCCGACTGCATCCGGTCGAGAATGACCGCATTCACCAGATTGAGATCGTGCGCCACCAGCTGCAGCATCGGTTCCAGGGACGGCTCGGGCTTTTGGCCCAGGCGATGGATGGTAGCGCTCATGGCCGGGCTCTGGCGCGTGGCGGCGGCAAAGGCAAGGCTTGCGTAGCGTTCCCCGCCGGGCAAAAGAGACGGCCATGCCCGACGAGACGCTCAATCGCTTCCGCCAGAGCATCGACAATATCGATGCCGCGCTGATCCACATGCTCGCCGAGCGCTTCAAGGTCACCCAGGCGGTCGGCGCCTATAAGGCGACGCACGATCTGCCTCCGGCCGATCCCGCGCGGGAGGAGGCGCAGATCGCCCGCTTGCGCGCGCTCGCCAAGGATGCCGATCTCGACCCCGAATTCTCCGAGAAATTCCTCCGCTTCATCATCGACGAAGTGATCCGCCACCACGAGCGGCTCCGCGACGGCATATGATCGTCCGCCTGTCCGCCGCCCTCGCCGCGGCAGTCTTGCTCGCCGGCTGCGACATGGTGCCGGAGAAGCCGCCAAAGCCGGCGCCGAAACACCGGGCAACGCCGGCAGCGGCCGCCAGCCCGGCGCCGCTCACCCCCGCCGAGCGCCTCGCCGCGGCGCTGCGAGCAGTGCCTAAGCAGGCGGACGACCGCTACCGCTTCGACGGCGATGATAAGCTGCTCGACACGCCGTTCGGACCGGTACTGCTCCGTCACGGCCATGCACCCGACGCCGGCCATCCTGAGGGCGGCGTCGTCGCGGCCTATTATCTCCGCGAGCAGCAGGGCCGTTTCGAGCTCATCAAGGCGTATCCGGAAGCTGCGATGAGCGGCAGCTTCGGCGATCTCGCCAAATGGTCGGTGTCGGACAAGTTCGCTGCACTGCCCGTGCTGGTTGTCGAAGGCGGCGGCACCTGGCAGGGCTGCACAGTCGGCAACACCGATCTGGTCGAGCTGCGCCCGAACGGCCCGGCAACGCTCGCGAGCATCACCACGACCTTCGACGACAGCGGCATGGAGCAGGACGCGCCGCAATCGCTGACCGGCAAGCTGAGCGACGTGGTCCGCGATCGCAGCTTCACCGTCCGTTACGAGGGAACCCGATCGTTCGCCGAGCGATACGTTCGCCGTGGCGATCGCTTCGAGTTCGAGGGAGGCGAAAGCCAGGTTCCAGGCTGCTGATCAAGGGGGGCAGATGCCCGACAGCGACGATTATCTGATCTTCACGCCCGATGATGTCGACCTTACCCGATCGCCGCTCCGCCGCGGCGTCGATGAACCGACGCATGTCCTCGGCGCGTTCAATCCCGGTTTCGCGCGGCTGCCCAGCGGCAATCTGCTGCTGATGGTCCGCGTCGCCGAGGCGCTGCGGGACCCGGTCCACACCGATCACGCCCGCGCCGTCCGCTGGACCCGCCATGGCTATGTCCTCGATCGCCATCCAGTCCATCAGATCGACATGGACGATCCGCGCCAGTTCGCGCTCAAGGACCGCAACCCGCGCCTGCTCGGCCTCACCTCGCTATCATGGCTGCTACCCGTCGAGCTCGACGCCGAGGGCCGCGAGATCGTCGCGATCCATTATGACAAGGCGATCGAGCCCTCGGCCAGCTATATGGATTACGGTGTCGAGGACGCGCGCATCACCAAGGTCGACGGCACATATTGGATGACCGTCTGCGGCGTCTCGGCCGAGCGCCATTGCACCGCGATGTACCGCTCGGCCAACGGCCTCGACTATGAATTGCTCGGCATCGTCCTCGATCACCAGAACAAGGACATGATCCTGTTCGAGGGCAAGGTCGCCGGCAAGTTCATGGCGCTCACCCGTCCGCTGGGCGAATGCTATTTCGCCTATCCCGAGGAAAGCCCCTGGCTCGGCGGCCCGTCGATCAACATGGCGCAGTCGCCCGACGGGCTGCACTGGAAGCCGCTCGACACACCCGGCATCCGTGCGCGCAAGGGCACGACCAGCACGCAGCGGATCGGCGGCGGCAGCCAGCCGGTGCTGACCCCAGAAGGCTGGATGCTGATCTATCACGGCGTCGAGAAGCGCGGCACCGTGGGCATCTATCGCAGCTTCTGGGCGCTGCTCGACAAGGACGATCCGTCGAAGATCCTCCGGCTCGAGGACGAGGTCCCGCTGATCGAAGCCAATCCCGCCCTCACCGACCCGATCGCCCACCAGCTCTATCTGCCCACCCCGGTCGCCTTCACCACCGGCACTGCCGACGCGGGCGATCGGTACATCGTCGCCGGCGGCGAAGCCGATCTCGCTTGCCGGATCACGCATCTGCCCAAGGAGCGGTTCCGTTGAAACTCGCTCCCACCGTCACCCCGGCCTTGTGCCGGGGTCCACTGAGCCCCATCGGAGAAGCTGGGACCTCAATGCCGTCGCTCGCCTCCCGGTGGACCCCGGAACAAGTCCGGGGTGACGAAGAAGGGGTACGTCACGCATCCCAGCACCCGTTCGCGCTGAGCCTGTCGAAGCGCCGGCCTGCCTTCTCGGGCCACGGGCAGAAGAACTGCCCTTCGACAAGCTCAGGGCGAACGGCAGAAGGTGGGCAAGCCCGATGACCGAACCCCTCTGGTGGCAGCACGGCACGATCTACCAGATCTACCCGCGCTCGTTTCAGGACTCGAACGGCGACGGCATCGGCGACCTCCGCGGCATCGAATCGCGCCTCGACGACCTCGTCCAGCTCGGCGTCGACGCGATCTGGATCTCGCCCATCTATCCCTCGCCAATGGCCGATTTCGGCTATGACGTCGCCGATTACACCAACATCGATCCGCGCTTCGGCACGCTCGCCGATTTCGACTCGCTGCTCAAGGCCGCCCACGATCGCGGGCTCAAATTGCTCCTCGACTTCGTCCCCAACCACAGCTCGGACCAGCACCCCTGGTTCCTCGAAAGCCGGTCGTCGCGCGACAATCCGAAGCGCGACTGGTACATCTGGCGCGATCCCGCTCCCGGCGGCGGCCCGCCCAACAACTGGATCAGCGATTTCGGCGGTTCGGCGTGGCAGTGGGACGAAGCCACCGGCCAATATTATTACCACGCCTTTCTCAAGGAGCAGCCCGACCTCAACTGGCGCAACCCCGAGCTGCGCCAGGCGATGCTCGACGTGTTGCGCTTCTGGTTCGATCGCGGCGTCGACGGCTTCCGCATCGACGTGCTGTGGCACATGATCAAGCACGCCGACTTCCCCGACAACCCGGCCAACCCCGCTTACACCCCGGCGATGGGCGAGATGCACCAGGTGCTGCAGCTCCACTCGACCGACCAGCCCGAGGTCCATGGCATCGCCGCCGACATGCGCCGTGTCGCCGATCGCTATCCCGGGCGCGTGCTGGTCGGCGAGATCTATTTGCCGGTCGAGAAGCTGATGGACTATTACGGCAAAAGCGAACCCGGGGTGCATCTGCCCTTCAACTTCCAGCTGATCGACGCGCCATGGGAGGCGCGCAGCCTCGCGCAGCTGATCGCGGACTACGAGGCCGCGCTCCCCGCCGGCGGCTGGCCGAACTGGGTGCTCGGCAACCATGACCGTCCGCGCGCCGCCACGCGCTTCGGCCCTGCGCAGGCGCGGGTCGCGGCGATGCTGCTGCTCACGCTGCGCGGCACGCCGACGATCTATTATGGCGACGAGATCGGCATGACCGACGTCGCGATCCCGCCCGATCAGGTGCAGGATCCGCGCGAGTTGCGCGAGCCCGGCATCGGTCTCGGCCGCGATCCGGTGCGGACGCCGATGGCGTGGGACGACTCGCCTTACGCGGGCTTCTCGACCGCAACGCCGTGGCTGCCGCTCCACGACGACTGGCGGACGCGCAATCTCGCCGCCCAGCGCGACGACCCGCACTCGATGTGGCGGCTCTACCATGATCTGCTCGCGCTCCGCCGCGCGCATCCTGCGCTCTCGATCGGCGACTGGTTGCCGGTCGAATGCGCAGGGTGCCTGCTCGCCTACGAACGCCGCCACCAGAGCGAGCGGCTGCTGGTGGTGCTCAATCTCGGCGACAGCCCGCAGAGCTTCGCCATTCCCGAATGGGCGGAGGGATTGAAGGTCCTGCTCACCACCGGCACCGGCGACGATGCCGCCATTCTCGGTCCCAACGAAGGCTATATCCTCGGATGAAGATCGCAATGCTGGCGCCGATCGCGTGGCGCACACCGCCCCGGCATTATGGCCCGTGGGAATTGGTGACGAGCCTGCTCACCGAAGCCTTGATCGCGCGCGGGATCGACGTGACTCTGTTCGCAACGCAGGATTCGGTCACGGCCGGCAAGCTCGCGGGAGTAGTCCCGCGCGGCTACGAGGAAGACCCGGCGATCGACGCCAAGGTCTGGGAATACGCCCATCAATCGCATCTGTTCGCCCGGGCGGCCGAGTTCGACCTGATCCACAACCAGGCCGATTTTCCCGCGCACGCTTATGCGCCGCTGGTCGACACGCCGATGGTCACCACCATCCACGGCTTCTCCTCGGACCGCATCCTGCCGATGTACAAGCCGTTCGAGGACCGCGTGCAGTTTGTCGCGATCAGCGACGCCGATCGCCACCCGGCACTCAAATACGCCGCGACGATCCACCACGGCATCCGCCTCGAGGAATTCCCGTTCGATCCGAACGGCAGCGAGGATCTGCTCTTCTTCGGACGCATGCATCCCGACAAGGGAGCGAAGGAGGCGATCCAAGTCGCGCAGGCGACCGGCCGCCGGCTCGATCTCTACGGCATCGTCCAGGATTCGGGCTATTTCGAACGCGAGGTCGCGCCTTATGTCGACGACGAGCGGATCGTCTATCACGGGCCCGTCGGCGGCGAGGCGCGGCTCAAGGCGCTGGGTGGCGCCAGGGCGCTGCTCCATCTGATCAACTTCGACGAGCCGTTCGGGCTCTCCGTTATCGAGGCGATGGCCTGCGGCACCCCGGTGATCGCGATCAATCGCGGCAGCATGCCCGAGCTGATCACGCCGAAGACCGGGGTGCTGGTCGACTCGGCCGACGAAGCCGTCGCGGCGCTCGACCGGATCCCGCAGCTTGACCGCGCCGCCTGCCGCAAGCGGATCGAGGAGCATTTCTCGGTCGAGGCGATGGCCGAGAAATATATCGCGCTCTACGAGCGGGTATTGGGGCGCAAATGGCCGGAGGGATGAGATGTTGATGCGAACGGTGGCCGCGTTGACGGCTCTTCTAGGCCTTTCGGGGCAAGCGGCGCCCCTTCCGCACTATGCGCAGGGGCAAATCTGGGAATATCGCGCCAGGCCGCGTGACCCCGGCTCGGTGCTCAAGATCCAGAGAATCGAGGCGCTGGGGTCGATGCGCGTCTACCACATCAGCGTGGCCAACGTGCATTTCGGGACCTCCGATGCGGCGACGGTCTTGCCGCACAGCCCGGTCTCCGAAGAGACGCTCAATGCGAGCGTCGTCCGGCTTGCTCCTGCCACTACCGCGTTCCCCACGGTCGATTTCGAAGCGGGCATCGCCGAATGGCGCCGCGCCAAGGGCGGAGTGTTCACGACCCCCGTCAGCGAGATTGTCGGACTCATCGACTCGCAGCTGGGGAAATGATCGCGAAGGGCCAGGCTACTCCGCCGCCAGCAGCGACTCCGCTCCACCGAGATCCACCGACACCAGGCGGCTCACCCCGCGCTCGACCATCGTCACGCCGAACAGCCGGTGCATCCGGCTCATCGTCGCGGCATTGTGCGTGACGATCAGATAACGTGTCGCGGTCTCGCGGGTCATTGCCTCCAGCAGATCACAGAACCGTTCGATATTGGCGTCGTCGAGCGGCGCGTCGACTTCGTCGAGCACGCAGATCGGCGCCGGATTGGTCAGGAACAAGGCGAAGATCAGCGCAACCGCGGTCAGCGCCTGCTCGCCGCCCGAGAGCAGGGTCAGCGACTGGAGCCGTTTACCCGGCGGCTGCGCCATGATCTCGAGTCCGGCCTCGAGCGGATCGTCCGAATCGACCAGTTCGAGATGCGCCTGGCCGCCGTTGAACAGAGTCGAGAACAGCCGCCGGAAGTGCATATCGACCGCCTCGAACGCCGCGAGCAGCCGCTGGCGGCCCTCGCGGTTCAAGGTGCCGATCGAGCCGCGCAGCCGGCTCACTGCCTGGGCCAGCTCGTCGCGCTCCTGCGCATTGCTGGTGAACGCCGCCTCGAGCTCGGCCAGCTCGGTCTCGGCGACGAGATTGACCGGCCCGATCCGCTCGCGATCGGCGCTGAGCTTTTCGTGCGCCGCGCTTTCGTCCTGCGGACTGCGCACGCTCTCGGCCTCGAACCCGGCCTTTTGCGGCAGCAAGGGCGGCGGACATTCGAAGCGCTCGCCCGAGAGGCGCCCCATCTCGATCCGTCGCATTTCCTGGTTCTCGGCCCGCGCCGTCGCCCCTGCCCGCGCCTCGCGCGCTTCGGCCAGGGCTTCGTTGGCGGCCCGAACGTCGCTTTCGGTGGCCCGAAGCGCCGTCTCGGCCTCGCGCTCGGCCGCCTGTGCCGCCGCGGATTCGACGCGGGCCGCGTCGGTTCCCGCTTCCGCCTCGGCGACCGCGGCGTCGAGTTCGGCGGGTCGGTCGGCGATCCGCGCGCTCTCCTCGGCGAGTTCGGCCGCGCGCTTCTCCATTTCGGTAGCGCGCCGCGCCGCCTCGCCCGCGCGCGATTTCCAGCTGCGGCTCTCGGCCGTCGCCGCGGCGAGCCGTTCGCGGCCCCGCGCGATCTCGCGCTCCAGCGTCGCGCGTTCGCTGCGCGCATTGGCCACGGCCGCACGCCGCACCTCCGCTTCGGACGAGAGCGCCGTGACTAGCGCCCGCGTCGCCGAACCGTCGGGAAGCGCCGCCTTGGCGGCTTCGGCACGCGCCAGTTCCTCCGCTGCTTCGCCCTGCTCGGCTGTCACCCGTGCGCGCCGCACTTCGAGATCGGCGCGCTGCGCCTCGAGTCGCTCGAGCTGGGCAGTCGCGCGATCCTCCGCGCGCGCCGCCTCGCGCCCGGCATTCTCGGCATGATCGAGCATGCGGCGGCACTCGGCAGCGGCACGCCGCGCCGCTGCGATCGTCTCGTCGATCCGCGCCAGCTCGGCCTCGGCGCTTTCGACCGCGCGCACCGCCGCCGGCCGCGCCTTCTCGATCGCCGCCAGCCGATTGACGCGTTCGAGCCGTTCGGCCGCCGCAGCTCCGCCCGACCGGGCAATATAGCCGTCCCAGCGCCGTAGGACGCCGGCGAGCGTCACCAGCCGTTGCCCGACCGCGAGCGGCTGCCCGTCGTCGTTCTCCGCCACCAGCACTTGCGCGAGACGCCGCGCGAGTTCTCCCGGCGCGGCGACATGCGCCGCCAGCGGCGTCGTCCCGGCGGGAGGGGGAGGATCGTCGGGCCGCGCTTCGGCCCCGGCCCAGAAGCGCTCGGCAGTCCTATCGAGCCCCGCCTCCAGATCGTCGCCCAGCGCCGCGGCGAGCGCGCGTTCGTACCCGGCATCGACCTTGAGCCGGTCGAGCAGCCGGTCCTTGCCCGAAGGTCGCGTCGCCTTGGCGAGCACCGCCGCTTCGCTGTCGAGCTGGGCAAGCTCGGCATGCGCCACCGAACGCGCGGACTGGGCGCGGTCGCGCGAGCCGATCGCCTCGCGCTCCTCGGCATCGGCACGGGCCAGCCCGGCGCGCGCCGTCTCGGCTTGCCGCACCGCCTCCGCCCGCGCCTCGGCAGCGCGCGCTTTCCCGGCGGTCAGCGGTTCGGGGCTGCCCAACGCCGCCACCTCGGCTTCCACCCGCGCCTGGTCCCGCGCCGCCCGCTCGGCGCGGGTGCGTGCGGCGATCAGCGCTGCCTCGGCCACCCGTGCATCGGCCGCCTCGCTCGCCTGCGCCGCCAGTGCCTGGGCGAGCGCGACCTCGGCATCCCGGGCAGCGCGCTCGGCCTCGCCAAGCGCGGCATCGAGCATCGGCACCCGCGCCGTCGCATCGGCAATGCGGGCCTCGAGCAGCTTCGCCTCGTCCGCGAGCCGCGCGAGCGCTTCCGCGGCATCATGCGCCAGTGCCCCTTCGCGGCTGCGATCGTCGGCAAGCCGCACCTGCGCGTCGCGCAGCTCGGCAATTCGCCGCTCGACGGTCGCGCGCTCGCTCCGCAAAGTCGCCAGCCGGTGCATCGCGTCGGTTGCGCGGTCGCGAACCGCGAGCGCCTCGGCGCGCAACGTCGCCAGCGTCTCCGCCGCCGCCTGCTGGCGCGCCGCCGCGGCGTCATGCGCGCTGCTGCGCTCCGCGACCAAAGCCTCGGCAGCCGCCGCTTCCTTCTTTGCCGCGTCGGAGGCGCCGGCGGCATCCCGCCACCGCGCGAAGATCATCCGCGCCTCGGCAACCCGGATGCGCTCGGACAATTCGCGATACCGCTCCGCCTGCCGCGCCTGCCGCCTGAGCGCCGCGGCACGCGCTTCCTGATCGCCGATCACTTCGTCCAGCCGGGTGAGATTGGCTTCGGTGGCACGCAATTTCTGCTCGGCATCGCGGCGACGGACATGCAGCCCGGCGATCCCGGCTGCCTCTTCGAGCATCGCCCGTCGCTCGCCCGGCTTGGCCGCGATGATCGCCCCGATGCGTCCCTGGCTCACCAGAGCCGGCGAATGCGCGCCCGTGGCCGAATCGGCGAAGACGAGCGCGACGTCCTTCGCCCGAACATCGCGGCCGTTGATCCGGTAGGCCGATCCCGCCCCGCGCTCGATCCGCCGGACGACTTCGAGTTCGTCTTCCTCGCCGACCTGCTCGGCGAGGATCGAGACTTCGGCGAAGTCGCGCGCCGGCCGGGTCGCGGTGCCGGCGAAGATCACGTCTTCCATGCCGGCGCCGCGCATCGACTTGGGGCTGTTCTCGCCCATCGCCCAGCGCAAAGCCTCGAGCAGGTTCGATTTGCCGCAGCCGTTCGGCCCGACGATTCCGGTGAGGCCGGGCTCGATGCGCAGATCGGCCGGGTCGACGAAGCTCTTGAAGCCCGTCAGCCGCAGCCGCTTGATCTGCATCGCACCCCCGCCCCCTGTCGCCGTTAGCGGGCGCCGGCCGCCTGCAGCGCAGGCTCGAGCTGCGCCCAGACCGATGCTTCGACCTGCTTGCCGTTGATGAAGAAGCTCGGCGTGCCGGTCACGCCGCGGTTGTTCGCAGCGTCGGCATAGACGTCAGCGATGCGCTTGATCGCGGCCTGGTCGGCAAGACACTGGCGCGCCTTTGCCTCGGGAATGCCGTTCTGCTTGACGAACTCGACCATTCCCATCGCATCGGCAATCAGTGCGGCCGCCTGGGCGGGCGTCATCGTCTGGAGCTGCTGCTGGACCGCGGGGGAAAGCTTCTGCTGCTTGTCGAGGAAGCTCTCCTGGTTGCCGAACAGCCGATCAAGCATCGGGAAGAAGGCTTCGGTGCCGACGCACTGGTTGAGCAGCGCCGCCGCGAGATCGGGGGCACCGTGCAGCGGGAAATCGCGGAACTCGTAGCTCACCTTGCCGGTCGAGACATATTTTTCGCGCAACGGGCCAACGCCCTCTGCATCGAACCGCCCGCAGGTCGGGCACATCCGCGCGCCATATTCGACCAGCTTGATCGGCGCATTGGGGTTGCCCTGGACATAACCGCCCTCGGCGGTCGTGCTGACCACGTCAGTCCATTGCTTGCCCGCGGGGGGCGCCACATTGGCGACCGGCGTGCTCGACGTAACCGGCGCCGAAGCATTGCCGCCGTCGCCGCCACAGGCCGCGAGCGCGAGAAGGGGAAGAAGGGCGAAGGCAGAACGCATGGTCGTGAGTCTCCGGAAGAAAAGAATCGATCAGCTGTCGGCGGCGCGAAGCTCGGGCTGGAGCTGGTCCCAGGTGAAGGCACGCACGCGGCGGCCGTTGACGAAGAAGCTCGGGGTGCCCTGCACGCCTGCCCTGACGCCGCTGGCATAGGCGTCGGCCACGCCCTTGATCAACGCCGGGTTCGACAGGCAGCGCCGTGCCTGCGCCTCGGGCAGGCCCCGCGCTTTCATGAACGCGATCATGCCGAGCGATTCGGCGAATTTGGTCGCGGCCTGCGCCGGCGGGAGCTGTTGCCAGCCCTCGACGACCTTGGGCTGGGCTTCGATCAGCTTGTGCAGCGGCGCGTCGAAGCTCTGCTGGTTCGCGAAAATCTCGTCCATGACCGGGAAGAAGCGCGCGATCGGTACGCACTGGTTGAGCAAGGCGAGCGACAGGTCCGGCACGCCGTGGATCAGATAGTCGCGAAACTCGTAGCTGAGCTTGCCGCTCGCGATCCATTCGCGGCGCAGCGGCGCGACGCCCTCCATGGCGAATGCCCGGCAGGTCGGGCAGGTGCGCGAGCCATATTCGACCAGCTTGATCGGCGCGTTCGGGTTACCTTGGCGGAACCCGCCTTCGGGCGTCCTGGCGACGACAGCGACCCAATTCGCCGCCGGGGCGCGGCGAGCTTGCTCCGCCGTCACTGGACCGGCACCGACGAGCAGCAGCATCGCGGCGACGAGGAAACGCACTGTCATCAATCGATCCTGCCAAGCTTGATGGTCTCGGCCGCGGCGACGCCGGCGGCGAGCGATTCGAGCACCGCCTTGAGTTCGGGGTCGGCAATGCCGCGCAAACTGTCGCCCATCGCCTGCGGAAGCGGCTGCAGACTTGGCGGTGGCGACACCTGCGCGGGCCTTTTGACCTCGCCCTGGCGGATCGCGACCCGCGCGACCGCCGCATAGCCGAAGAAGCGATTGACTCGCTCGATGATCTCGGGCGCGATATGCTGCATCATCGGCGCGTGCGCCCCGCCGACGACGAGACTCAGCACGCCCTCTGCGCGCTTGCCCTGCGGGAAACGGATCGATTCGGGCATCGAGACGCGCGCGTACCGCTCGCCGACGATCTCGCCCCAGCGGCTGACGATCGCATGCTGGACGAAGCCGAACTTCCGGAATGCGGCACGGCCGACATCGGGCAGCAGCTCGGAAACCGGTCGCGAACGGTTCGATCGCTGCGGCTCGAGCTTCGGCTGACGTGTCGTCGCGCGTTTCGGAGAATTGGGGGGCTTCGTCATTGTTGCCTACCCATGCCATAGGCGGGGCGTGCCCGACAACGTCCCTCGCGCAATCGCTGCGCCCCTGCTCGCCTGGTATGACGCACACGCCCGCCACTTGCCGTGGCGCGCGCGGCCCGGCGCCAATGCGCCTGATCCCTATCGCGTGTGGCTGAGCGAAGTGATGCTCCAGCAGACCCAGGTCGCCAGCGTGATTCCCTATTTCGAGAAATTCACCGCGCGCTGGCCGAGCTTCGCCGCGCTGGCCGCGGCGGAAGATGCCGAGCTGATGGCCGCCTGGGCCGGGCTCGGCTATTATGCCCGCGCGCGCAACCTGCTCGCCTGCGCCCGCGAAGTAACGGCGCGGGGGAGGCTTCCCGAGACCGAAGCCGAATTGCTCGAGTTGCCCGGCGTCGGGGGATACACCGCGGCAGCAATCGCCGCGATCGCCTTCGGGCAGCGCGCGGTCGTGGTCGACGCCAATGTCGAGCGGGTCGTGAGCCGGTTGTTTGCGGTGACCGAGCCACTCCCCGGCGCGCGGGCGCAGATTCGCGAATTGACCGATTCGATCACGCCCGATGCCCGCGCCGGCGACTTCGCGCAGGCGATGATGGATCTCGGCGCCACGATCTGCACCGCGCGCGCGCCGCGATGCCTGCTCTGCCCCTTACGCGAACAATGCGACGGCTTCGCGAGCGGCGCGCCCGAGACCTTCCCGGTCAAGGCACCCAGGGCTGCCAAGCCGCAACGCTACGGAACCATGTTCTGGCTGGAGCGCGACGGCCATGTCCTGCTGGTCC
Organism: Sphingomonas psychrotolerans; assembly: GCA_032334595.1. Classification (GTDB taxonomy): domain Bacteria; phylum Pseudomonadota; class Alphaproteobacteria; order Sphingomonadales; family Sphingomonadaceae; genus Sphingomonas; species Sphingomonas psychrotolerans_A. The sequence continues at coordinate 403,789 of JALMLT010000004.1, forward strand.
GCAGGCCGGCCAAGGGCCTGCTCGGCGGGATGCGCGCCTTGCCGACCGGTCCCTGGGCCGATTCGCCGCCCGGTCTCGCCGGCGCCCCGCTCGCCGTCGGCTGGCGCCTGCTCGACGCGGAGGTGCGCCATGGGTTCACCCATTTCAACCTCGACGTAGCGCTTGCGGCTGCAACAATCGCGGCGCACACAGACGCGCCGGAGGGCGAATGGTGGCCGGTCGCCGACATCGTGGCGGCGGGGCTGCCCACCGTCTTCGCCAAGGCGGCAAACATGTTCGGGAGGATGCATGCGTAGCTGGCGGATATTCGGATCTATCGCGGCACTGGCGCTCGCCAGTCCGGCCTGGCCGCAGGCCAGCGTACCGCTTCCTTCGGCCAATGCGCGCAGCCAGAGCGCGACGGTCGAATTCGCCAGAAAGACGGTCGCGGAGGCCAAAGTCCCCGGTATCGTGATCGTCACGGGGATCGGGGATGCCCCGCCGCAGACCGTGGCCGAGGGCCGGATCGCGGCCGAACCGACCGCGCCGCGCGCCGATGCCGACAGCCTGTGGCGAGTCTACTCGATGACCAAGCCGATCACCGGCATCGCCGCGATGATCCTCGTCGAGGAAGGCAAGCTCGGGCTCGATCAGCCGATCAGCGACTTCATTCCGGCGTTCAAGGACATGAAGGTGCTCGTCGATCCCGCCAGGGACCTGACCAGCCGTCCGGCGAAGCGGCCGATCACGGTGCGCAACCTGCTCACGCACACCGCCGGCCTCGAATATGTCCTCCCCGGCAGATCGGGCCCGCTGGTCGACGCCTATACGCGGCTCGGGATCAATCCCGCGCAGATCAACGCGCTCATGGAGCCCGGCATGCGCGCGGCGCGGCCCGCAAGCCTCGAGGAATTCGCCAACCGGGTCGCGACGCTGCCGCTGATCGCCGATCCGGGCACCATCTGGAGCTATTCGATCGGGCTCGACGTGCTGGGGCGGGTGATCGAGGTCGCCGGCGGCATGCCGTTCGACCAGTTCGTCAACACGCGAATCTTCGCACCGCTCAAGATGCGCGACAGCTTCTGGACGGTGCCGCAGGACAAAGCCCGATCGCTCGCCACCAATTATATGAGCCCCGGCGTGGCCGCGGATGCGGGTGCCACCTCGGTATGGCTGCAACCGCCGAGCTTCGCTTATGGCGGCGCCGGGCTGGTCATGTCGGCGCGCGATTATGACCGCTTCCTCCACATGCTGCTCAACGGCGGAACGCTGGAGGGCACTCGGATTCTCAAGTCCGAGACGGTGAAGCTGGCGATGTCGGACCTGTTGCCCGCCAGCGTCGATCGTTCGACCCTCGCGCGGATGACCGCCGACAGCGGCGCGCCGATGGGCTTCGGCGCAGGAGGATCGGTGTATCTCGCCGACAAGCCCGGCGGGCCGGGCAAGGGCACCTACGGCTGGGCGGGAGCGGCCGGATCGATCGGCTGGGTCGATCCGGTGCACAAATTGCGCGGCACTGTGATGATCAATTCGTTCAGCGAGCCGATGATCAAGCGCGACGCCTCGCAGGCAGTCTACGCCGATCTGAATCGGTGAGCGCGCCTGGTTTCACCGGCGGCACGATCGATCGTGCCGACCGGGTCCGTCACGACTCCGCGCTGCTGGCAGAGGCGGAGGCAGACCCGCAGGCGAGGTTGCTCGTGCTGCATGGGCTCGATCCCGAGCTCGACGATTCCGGTCGCCTCGTCTGGACCGGGCTCGGCGCTGCCGCAGGCGAGCGGCTGTTCCTCGGCTATGACGACGGCATTCCCTTGTTTGCCGCCGCGCCCGCGCCCGGGCAGCAATTCCCGGCCACGCGCTCGCCGGCATTGTTCGCGATGCTCGACCGCTTTCGCGCCGGGGACGCCGCGCTCTATGCCGCGGCGCGCAGCCTCGTCGACTGGCACGCGCGCCACGGCTTTTGCGCGGTGTGCGGCACCGCCACTGCGATCTTCCGTGCCGGCTGGGCACGTCGCTGCCCGGCTTGCCACGCCGAGCATTTTCCGCGCGTCGACCCCGTGGTGATCATGCTCGCCGAACGCGGCGACAAGGTGCTGCTCGGCCGCCAGCCGCCGTGGCCGCCGGGCCGCTATTCGGCGCTCGCCGGTTTTCTCGAGGTCGGCGAATCGATCGAGGAAGCGGTGCGTCGCGAGATTTTCGAAGAGGCCGGCGTGCGCGTCGGCGCAGTGCGCTATGTCGCGAGTCAGCCTTGGCCCTTTCCTTCGTCGCTGATGATCGCCTGTATCGGCGAGGCCGAAGACGAAAAGATCACGATCGACGCCAACGAGCTCGAGGACGCGCGCTGGTTCAGCCGCGATGATGTGCTTCGCGCCTTGGCGCGGGATCCGGAAGCAGCGTTTGGTGCGCCGCCGGCTTATGCAATCGCATACACGCTGCTGAGTGCGTGGGCTAAAGGTTAGTCGTCTTCGCCGGGCGAGGGCAGCGCCCAGCTCGCGTACAGCGTCGGCACGGTCGAAAGAACCACCAGCATCAGCAGCGGGATCAGAATCACCGCCTCGACCAGCCGGATCGGCGGCCAGCGCATCAGCAGCGCCACGCCCGCCGATCCGAACAGCCCGATCAGTGCAACCGCAGTCGCGCCGGCGAATCCGGCCAGCCAGGCACGCAAGCTGAGATCCCGATCGAACTCATCGACGATCTCGCCGCCGGCCGCACCGGCGCGAAGCGGGCCCACGAAATGAACCGGGACGCTGATCGATTGCACCACCACGAGCAGCGGCACGGCGAGTGCGATCTTCGCGGGATTGAGCAGCCCGTAACCGGCGAGCCCCACGCCGAGGAGCAGCAGCACGGCCGGCAGCCAACGGAAGCGACGACGCCCGCCGCGCGTCGCGAGCGCAGGAATGCCGGTGCGCCGGGCCGCGGCGTCGAGGCTGCCGATCAGTCGCGTGCTGGTTCGAGACATTGCGATACTCCCGCTCATTCGCCGCGCTCGGCGCGCTGCATCGCGCGCCACACCGGCTCGAAGGGTTCGAAGGAAAACAGCGCCTCGACCGGCAATTCGAATACGCGTGCGATTTTCATGCCGAGCTCGAGACTGGGAGCATAATCGCCGCGCTCGAGATAGCCGATCGTCTGGGGATTGACCCCCACCGCTTCGGCGAGTGCGCGCCGGCTCATATTACGTTCGGCACGAAACAGCGCGATCCGGTTGTGAATGACGGCCAAGGCAGCGACTCGGAGTGATGATACGTTGTCTATACACAACAACTCGTGCTGTGAGTCAAACTTGAAATCCCCTCGCTGCAAGGGAGGGGGAAGGAGGTGGGTGGGACGCCGGCCGAAAGCCAGCGACCCCATCGAGCTGCTCGCGACAAAAAAAAGGCCGAGCATTCGAGCCCGACCTTTTCTGACCCACCCCTTGCCCCTCCCTGGTAAGGGAGGGGAACGCTTACGGTCGCTCGCGCGCCTGTCGATAAGTGCCGAGTACGCGCATCCACTTCGAATGAAATTTGAGCTCCTCTAGCGCGCGATCGATCGCCGGGTCGCCGGGACCGCCGACGATATCGGCATAGAATTCGGTCGCCGCGAAGCTGCCGCCGCGCTGGTAGCTTTCGAGCTTGGTCATGTTGACGCCGTTGGTCGCGAAGCCGCCGAGCGCCTTGTAGAGCGCGGCCGAGACGTTGCGCACCTCGAAGATGAAGGTGGTCATCACCGGCCCGTCGACCGGCAGCGGCAGTGCATCGCGCGCGAGCATGACGAAGCGAGTCATATTGTGCTCGGCATCGGCGAGATCGGTCTCGAGCAGGTTCAACCCATAGAGCTCCGCGGCACCCGGTGGCGCGAGCGCGGCGACCGCCGGATCGGCCATCTCGGCAATCACGGCGGCGGCGCCCGCGGTGTCGGGATAGGCGACCGGTGCGATCCCCCGCGCCTTGAGCCAATGCCGGCATTGGCCGAGCGCCTGCGGATGGCTCATGGCCTCGCGAACCTGGTCGAGTGCACCCGTGCCCATCAGCCCGTAGCGGATCGGCAGGAAGTGCTCGCCGGTGATCGCGAGCCCCGATTCGGGCAGCAGGAAATGAATGTCGGCCACACGGCCGTGGAGCGAATTCTCGATCGGGATCATCGCCCGGTCGGCGCGGCCTTCCTTCACGGCGTCGATCGCGTCCTCGAACGAGAAGCACGGCAAAGGCAGCGCATCGGCAAAGGCTTCGCGCACTGCGATATGCGAATTGGCGCCCGGCGCGCCCTGAAACGCCACCGCCCGCTGCGGTTCGGCGGAGGCTTTGGCGATCATCTCGGCAACGATCGGACGTGCGGGGGCGGCGAAATTCTCCATGAGAGCGCGCGCTAGCGTCCCGCTCCTCCTGCGGCAACCCCGGCTTGCGGTAGCAAAAACCGCAGCCTAAAGGGCGGGACATATTACCTTTAGGGGCATGCGATGAACGATCGGTTCAATACGGTTGCGGGCTGGGCACTGGCGGGCGGCATCGCCGCGCTGGGCCTGTCGATCGTGAGCGGCATGGTGTTCCATTCGGAGCGCCCCGAAAAGATGGGCTATGCCATCGAGGGTGTCGAGGCGACCGGCGAAGGTGGTGCCGCCGCAGCCGAGCCGATCGCGGTGCGCCTCGCCAAGGCGGATCCCGCCAAGGGCGCCGACGTGTTTAAGCAGTGCACTGCCTGCCACACGATCAATCAGGGTGGCGCTTCCGGCATCGGCCCGAACCTGTACGGTACCGTCGGCAAGCCGCACGGCCATTTGCCGGGCTTCGCTTATTCGGACGCGCTCAAGGCGGTGCCCGGTACCTGGACGTTCGATGCGCTCGACGCGTGGCTGACCAGCCCGCGTAAGTACGCACCCGGCACCAAGATGACCTTTGCCGGCATCGCCAATCCGCAGGACCGCGCGAACGTAATCGCCTATCTCAATTCGCAGGGCTCGAACCTGCCGCTTCCCGCCGCGCCGGCCGCAGGCGAGGAGCCGGCCGCCGACAATGCCGCGCAGGCCAATGTCGCCGAGGGCGCCGATCCGGCCGAGGTCTCGAACCAGGCAACGCCGGCCGAGGGTACCCCGGCCAAGGATCCGAAGGCGGCCGTCGTCGCCGAGGAAAAGGCCGGCCTGCCCAAGAGCAACCACTAAGAAAAAGGCCGCCGAGAGGCGGCCTTTTCGTTTGCGGGAAAGAGCGAGGGATCAGCGTTTCGCTTCGCGGTCGCGCCAGAAATCCTGGACGATCCGCCAGCCCTCTTCCGCCGTCTCGACGAAGTGGAACAGGTTGAGGTCGCGTGGGGAAATCACGCCTTCCTCGCACAGCGCCTCGAAATTCACCACGCGCTGCCAGAAATCCTTGCCGTAGAACAGCACCGGGATCGGGTCGATCTTGCCGGTCTGGATCAGGGTCAGCAATTCGAAGCTTTCGTCGAAGGTACCGAACCCGCCCGGGAACACCGCGACCGCGCGCGCATGCAGCAGGAAGTGCATCTTCCTGAGCGCAAAATAGTGGAACTGCATCGACAGCGACGGCGTCACATAGGGGTTCGGCGCCTGCTCGTGCGGAAGCACGATATTGAGCGCCACCGTGTCGGCGCCGACGTCGCGCGCGCCGCGGTTCGCCGCCTCCATGATCGAGGGGCCGCCGCCCGAGCACACCACGAAGTGGCGCTTGCCTGCCGCATCGAGCGGGAAATTGCTCACTGTGCGTGCCAGCTCACGCGCCACGTCATAGTAACGCGATTTCTCGATCAGCCGCTCGGCGATCTTCTTCTGCTGCGGCGTGTCGGCGAGCTCGAGCAGGGCCTGCGCCTTTTCGGGCTCGGGAATCCGCGCCGAGCCATAGACGACGAAGGTCGACGCGATATTCGCCTCATCGAGGATCAGCTGCGGCTTGAGCAGCTCGAGCTGGAATCGCACCGGCCGCAGATCCTCGCGCAGCAGGAAATCCATGTCCTGAAAGGCGAGGCGGTAGGCCGGATGCTCGGTTTGGGGCGTGCCGCTGTTGGTGTTGGCGTTTTCGGCTTCTTCCTGCGCGGGACGGAAGACCCGGCTCGGGACACGTGTATCGTTGCTCATTTGGGCCGGCTTAGGCGCATCGCACGGCCGCTGCAAATGCGCAGGTTAAGCGCAGAACGGTCCCCGCCCCATGTCGAGGTGCAGGTGATTATAGTGGGCGGCGTTGTAATCGGGGCTGAGCACGGTCTTGAAGCGCTTGCACGCCGATCTGTGGATCACTTCGAAGAATTCGCGCACGGCGGGGTCGTCCGACCGCCATCCGCCCTCGACGCGCACCTTGCGCCCGTCGGCGAGCACGAAGCCGCCGACATCCACGGCATTGCCCAGCCCGTGTTCGGACATCCGCATGCCCGCGCTCGCGCCGCCGATGATGGCGCGGCACGAATAGGTGCCGAAACTCTCGACCCGGACCAGATCGCTGCCGAGGATCTGCTTCGCCGCGGGCGCCACCGCGAAGCGCACCCACGCCGTGAAGCTGCGCGCAAGCTCGCACCGCATCGACTTGAGGTTGGTGACCGGCACGCCGATGTCGAGCAATTGCACCGCGCCGGTGACGATGCAGCCGCTGCCGAAGTCGCGATCGGGCAACGGCGAGTAGCGCACCTGCTCGCGCGACAGATCGGTGAAGCATTGCTGCGTCTCCCGGGGAGTCGGCCGGTTGAGCGTGATCGGCCCCGATCTGCGCTCGCGAATCGGCGCCGGACGCTCATCGTCGCCGCCCACGCAGCTGGCGAGAAGCAAGGCGAGGAACAGGATGCCGCGACGCATGCGCCGGACATAGCATGATTATTCCCGGGATTCGCCGTCCGCCGGTCGCACGCCGACACCGGTTTGACTCTCCAACTGTTACCGCTACCATTATGCGGCAGATGTCGCGCAGGAACGGCATCGAACGGAGAGGCCCATGACCAGATTGCTCGCCGTCCTCGCATGGGCGCTTGCCCTCGCAACGCCTGCCCTGGCGCAGCAGCCGCCCGCCGAGCCGCAGCGTATCGCGTTATGGGCCAATGGCGCGCCCGGCTTCGAGAGCCGCAAGGCAATTCCCGAGCAGTCCGAGGCCTATTGGCTCAAGCCGGTCAACGATCCGAGCATCACCTACTTCCCCGCCCGCCCCGGCCGCGAGACCGGCGCGGCGGTGTTGCTGATGTCCGGCGGCGCGCACGAATTCCTCGTCATCACCAGCGAGGGCAACGATGCCGCGCGCTGGTTCAACGAGCGCGGCATCGCGGCCTTCGTGCTGCGCTACCGGCTCTTCCGCGGCAAGGATTCGCCCTACAGGTTCGAACATGCCCGTCAGGATGCCGAGCGCGCGATGCGGACCATCCGCAGCCGCGCGGCCGAATGGAAGCTCGACCCGCACAAGATCGGCGTGGTCGGTTTCTCGGCCGGCGGCGAGCTGGCGCGGGTGACCCTGCTCAGTCCGCCGGTGCCGGCGCCCGGCAAAGGCGACGCGATCGACCGGCTTTCCGCCCGCCCGGATTTCGGCGTGCTGGTCTTTCCGGGCCCGCTCCACGGCGAGGAGAAGATTACGCGAGACTCGCCGCCGCTGCTGATGACCGCGACCAATGACGACCAATGCTGCTCGCAGCCGATCATCGACCTGCTCAATGCCTATCGCGCCGCGGGCGCCTCGTCCGAGCTCCACATGTACGCCGCCGGCGGACACGCCTTCAACATGGGCGAGACAACGCCGATGGTCAGCCTGCGCAACTGGCCGGCGCGGATCACCGACTGGATGACCGATCGCGGGCTGCTCGCCAAATGGCCGCCCGAGCCGAAACCGTAACTTTACCCAGATTGACTTTGCGCCGGCCGCCGCTAGGGCCGTCGACGGGCCACGCGGTCCCAACGCCGCGCGTGCTCTCTGCAAGGAGAGACTGACATGAGTGATTCTGCCGTTACCGACGCCACAGCTGCGTCCGCTGCCAAGCCCGCGACCAGGCCGGCACGCCCCTTTTTCTCTTCCGGTCCCTGCGCCAAGGCTCCGGGCTGGGATGCGTCGAAGCTGGCCAGCGAATCGCTCGGCCGTTCGCACCGATCGAAGATCGGCAAGGCGCGGCTGCAGCTCGCGATCGACTTGATGCGCGAGATGCTCCAGCTCCCCGATACCCATCGCATCGGCATCGTCCCCGGCTCGGATACCGGCGCGTTCGAAATGGCGATGTGGACGATGCTCGGCGCGCGGCCGGTGACGACGCTCGCATGGGAAAGCTTCGGTGAAGGTTGGGTCACCGATGCGGTCAAGCAGCTCAAGCTCGATCCGACGGTGCTGCGCGCCGATTACGGCCAGCTCCCCGACCTGAGCCAGATCGACTGGTCGAACGACGTCCTGTTCACCTGGAACGGCACCACCAGCGGCGTGCGCGTGCCGAACGGCGACTGGATCCCCGACGACCGCGAGGGGCTCAGCTTCGCCGACGCGACCAGTGCGGTATTCGCCTACGACCTGCCCTGGGACAAGATCGATGTCGCGACTTTCTCGTGGCAGAAGGTTCTCGGCGGCGAAGGCGGTCACGGCGTGCTGATCCTCGGTCCCCGCGCGGTCGAGCGGCTCGAGACCTACACCCCGGCCTGGCCGCTGCCCAAGGTCTTCCGTCTGATCGCCAAGGGCAAGCTCGCCGAGGGCGTGTTCAAGGGCGAGACGATCAACACCCCTTCGATGCTCGCCGTCGAGGATGCGATCTTCGCACTCGAATGGGCGAAAGGACTTGGCGGCCTGCAGGGTCTGATCGCTCGCTCGAACGCCAACGCCGCGGCACTCCAGAAGCTGGTTGCGGAACGCGACTGGCTCGGCAACCTCGCCGAGGACGAAGCGATCCGCTCGACCACCAGCGTGTGCCTGACGGTCGAGGGCGCCGACGAGGCGTTCATCAAGAAGTTCGCCGGGCTGCTCGAAAAGGAAGGCGCGGCCTATGACGTCGCCGGCTATCGCGACGCCCCTGCCGGCCTGCGCATCTGGTGCGGCGCGACCGTCGACACCGCCGACATCGAGGCGCTCGGCCGCTGGCTCGACTGGGCTTACGCCGAAGCCAAGGCCGGCTGACTTCTTAAAGCCCTCTCCCCTCCGGGGAGAGGGTTGGGAGAGGGACCTAGACCCGAGGCCCCGTCCCACCGCTTCCGTTTCAAGACACACTGCCCCTCTCCCCGGCCCTCCCCGGAGGGGAGAGGGAGCGAAGAAGGATCACTCCAATGCCTAAAGTCCTCATCAGCGACAAAATGGATCCCAAGGCCGCGCAGATCTTCCGCGAGCGCGGCGTCGAGGTCGACGAGATCACCGGCAAGACCCCGGAAGAACTGAAGGCGATCATCGGCGAATATGACGGCCTCGCGATCCGCAGCTCGACCAAGGTGACCAGGGAAATTCTCGACGCCGCGACCAACCTCAAGGTCGTCGGTCGCGCCGGCATCGGCGTCGACAATGTCGACATCCCCGCCGCCTCGGCCAAGGGCGTGGTGGTGATGAACACCCCGTTCGGCAATTCGATCACCACTGCCGAGCATGCCATCGCCCTCATGTTCGCGCTCGCCCGCGACCTGCCCGAGGCCGACAAGTCGACCCAGGCCGGCAAGTGGGAGAAGAATCGCTTCATGGGGGTCGAAGTCACCGGCAAGACGCTCGGGCTGATCGGCGCCGGCAATATCGGCTCGATCGTCGCTGATCGCGCATTGGGCCTCAAGATGAAGGTGATCGCTTATGATCCCTTCCTCACCCCCGAGCGCGCGCTTGAGATGGGTGTCGAGAAGATGACCCTCGACGACCTGCTGCTGCGCGCCGACTTCATCACCTTGCACACCCCGCTGACCGACCAGACCCGCAACATCCTCAGCCGCGAGAACCTCGCCAAGACCAAGAAGGGCGTCCGCATCATCAACTGCGCGCGCGGCGGGCTGATCGACGAGGCGGCGCTCAAGGAAGGCCTCGACAGCGGCCATATCGGCGGCGCCGCGCTCGACGTGTTCGTGCAGGAGCCGGCCAAGGAATCGCCTTTGTTCGGCACCCCGAACTTCATCTCCACGCCGCACCTCGGCGCCTCGACCAATGAAGCGCAGGTCAATGTCGCGATCCAGGTCGCCGAGCAGATGGCCGATTATCTGGTGTCGGGCGGCGTGACCAACGCGCTCAACGTGCCGTCGCTGTCGGCCGAGGAGGCGCCGCGGCTCAAGCCCTACATGGCGCTGGCCGAGAAGCTCGGCAGCCTGATCGGCCAGCTCGCGCATGGCGAGATCGCCCGCGTCTCGATCCACAGCGAGGGTGCCGCCGCCGAGCTCAACCAGAAGCCGATCGTCAGCGCGGTGCTCGCCGGCTTCCTCCGCGTCCATTCGGACACGGTGAACATGGTCAACGCGCCGTTCCTCGCCAAGGAGCGCGGCATGGAAGTCCGCGAGGTCCGCAACGAGAAGGAAGGCGATTACCACACTTTGCTGCGCGTCTCGGTCAAGACCGAGGCGGGCGAGCGCTCGGTCGCCGGTACCTTGTTCTCGAACGCGCAGCCGCGCCTCGTCGAATTGTTCGGGATCAAGGTCGAGGCCGATCTCGCCGGCCACATGCTCTATGTCGTCAACGAGGACGCACCGGGCTTCATCGGCCGGCTTGGCACCTCGCTCGGCGAAGCCGGGGTGAACATCGGCACCTTCCATCTCGGCCGTCGCGATGCCGGCGGCGAGGCCGTGCTGCTGCTCTCGGTCGACGACGAAGTGACCCCCGAACTGATCGCCAAGGTCCGCGCGCTGCCCGGCGTGAAGACTGCCATGGCGCTGAAGTTCTGAGCTACTGCCCCTCTCCCTTCCCACGCCTTCGGCGCGGGCCCCTTCCCTCTCCCCGAAGGGGAGAGGGAGTGCTATAGCCCTCTCCCCTCCGGGGAGAGGGTTGGGAGAGGAGCGGTGCCGCAAACCGATCGTCTGTTGCTGGCCCGCGCGAAAGAGATGCGCGCCAACCCGACACCCACCGAAGCGGTGATGTGGCGGATCCTCCGCGCCAAACAGTTCGAAAACGTCAAATTCGCTCGACAGGTGGTGATTGCGCCGTACATCGCCGATTTCGTGGCGCGCTCGCGCAAGTTGATTGTCGAGATCGACGGCGACACGCATGCGCTATGCGAAGCGAAGGATGGACGCCGGACGGCGTGGTTGGAGCGGCAGGGGTATAGAGTGATCCGGTTCACGAACTACGAAGTCGGCGGCAATATCGACGGTGTCGCCCAAGCGATCGGCGGCGCACTTGCCGCACTGCCCCTCTCCCAACCCTCTCCCCGGAGGGGAGAGGACATTATCGGACAAAGCTTTTGACCGGCATGCTTCCCGAGGGATTCCACGATCGCCTGCCGCCCGCCGCCGATGCGGCGGCCGGGCTGGAGGCGCGCGTGCTCGGCGTGGCGCGGCTCTATGGCTATGAACAGGTCGATCCCCCGCTCGCCGAATTCGCCGACGAGCTCGCCTCGCGGCTCAAGGCCGGTGGTCTGCGCGACGCGGTGCGCTTCGTCGACCCGATGTCGCAGCGGACCTTGGCGATCCGCCCCGATCTGACTGCGCAGATCGGCCGTATCGCCGCTACCCGGATGGGCCACCATCCTCGCCCGGTGCGGCTGTCGTACGCCGGCGCGGTGGTCAAGCTCAGCGCCTCGGAGCTCAATCCGCAGCGCGCGATGCGCCAGATGGGTTGCGAGCTGATCGGGCGCGACACCGTCGCTGCGGCGATCGAAATCGTACGAGTCGCAATCGAGGCGCTGCAGGCGGCCGGCGTCACCGGAATCGCGATCGACTTCACCCTCCCCGATCTCGTCGACACGCTGGCCGGCGACGTCGATCCCTCGACGCTCGACCTGCTCCGCCAGCGGCTCGACGCGAAGGACGCGGGCGGCGTCGCGGCGATCGATCCGCGTTGGCTGCCGCTGATCGAAGCCGCCGGCCCGTTCGACGCGGCCATGGCGCGGCTGCGCGGGAGCGACGCGGCGAAGATACTCGCGAGCCGCCTCGACGGGCTCGCGCAGATCGCCGCCAGCGTCGATGGCGCCGCAGCCCTCACCCTCGACCCGACCGAGCGCCACGGCTTCGAATATCAGAGCTGGCTCGGCTTCTCGATCTTCGCGCGCGGCGTGCGTGGCGAGATCGGCCGCGGCGGCACCTATACGATCCTCCATGATGATGGTCGGGAGGAGCCCGCCGTCGGCTTTTCGCTGTTCGCCGATCCGATCCTCGCTGCCGGGCTTGCTGCTGGCGAGCGGCGCCGGCTGTTCCTGCCGCTCGGCACGCCCACGGCTGCCGGCGCGAAGCTGCGCGCCGAGGGCTGGGTCACCGTCGCCGCGCTCGAGGCTGAGGATACGCCAGAGGCACAATTGTGCACGCATGTGCTGCGGGCAGACGGGCCGGAAGCGGTTTAGCCACCCGCCAAGCCGGACCCGTTCGCCCTGAGCCTGTCGAAGGGCGGGCCACAAACGGTTCGCGTGGGGTAGAGCGCCCTTCGATAAGCTCAGGGCGAACGGTGGTGGCGTTATCGCTCCAGCAGCGCCACGATGTCACCCTGCGCGAAATGCCCGAACGCCTCGCGCACCGCGGCACCGAACCGCACATCAGCTCCGAGCTGCGCACCGAAGACCGGCGCAATCGCCAGCATCGCCGATACGGGATCCGCACCGGTTGCCGCCGCAGCCAAGGTGTCCGCAAGCGGATCGGTGATCGTCTCCGCCGCCTGCGCCTTGCGCCGCACGAAGGCGATCCACGCCGCCACCGGCACCGCCAGCCGTGCCACGCTCCGCCCGGCGTCGAGCGCTTCCCGGGTCGCATCGAGCAGCCGATAGGGCAGCTTCTGCGACCCGTCCCATGCGATCTGCGCCAGCAGGTGGCGGATCTCGGGATTGCGGAACCGGTCGAGCACTGCGTCGGCATAAGCGGCTTTGTCGAGCCCTTCGACCGGGCTCAGCGAGGCGGCGATGTCCTCATGGACCAGCCGCGTCACGAAGCCTTCGAGCGCGGCATCGGACATCGCCTCGAACACCGTCTCGTGCCCGCGCGCCAGCCCGACATAGGCGAGGGTGGAATGCGCGCCGTTGAGGATGCGCAATTTGGCCTGCTCGTAGCCGCGCACATCGCCGGTCAGCGTCACGCCGGCCGAAGCGAGATCGGGCCCGTCCGCCATCTCGAAGCGCTGGAGCACCCATTGGGTAAAGCGCTCGCGCTGGACCGCCGCACGATCCTCGATGCCGATCGCATCCTGCACCTTGGCGAGGAAGGCGGCATCGCTGGCGGGCGTGATCGAATCGACCATTGAATCCGGAAACGTCACCTCGCCCGCGATCCACTCGGCGAGCCCGGCATCCTGCGCCCGCGCCAGCGCGACACAGGCCGCGCGGAGTTTGGCGCCGTTGCCGGTCATGTTGTCGCAACACAACACGGCGAGTGGCGGCAGCCCTGCGGCGCGGCGATCCGCCAGCCCCGCCACGATCCAGCCGATCACGCTCGCCGGCTCGGCCGGCCGGGCGAGGTCATGAACGATGTCGGGGTGGCCGAAATCGAGGCTGCCGTCGCCGGCGAGGCAATAGCCCTTCTCGGTCACCGTGCTCGTCGCGATGCGCACCCGCGGATCGGCAAGCAATTTCCGCAGACGCGCACCCTCTCCCGGTCCGATCGCGTCCGAATGCGCAGCGACGATGCGCATCGACGGATCACGATCGATCACCGCGAGCGTGTAGAGCCCGTCCTGCGCCTTGAGCGCATCGGTGGTCGCACCGCTGCGCAGCGACACCGCGGCGATACCCCAGCGCGGATCGCTGTCGAGTAATCGATCGACATAGGCTGCCTGATGCGCGCGGTGAAAAGCCCCCGGCCCGAAATGGACGATCCCCGTCTGGATCGCGTCAAGCGAACGCGCAGGGCGCGCTACGGTGTGAGGTAGCCGGGCGAGCGATGCGCGAGACAATAGCATTGGCCGAGCCAAGCAGCGCACACCGGTCGAAGTCAATCGCGACTAATAGGATTGGACCGAGGAGCCACTGCCACCCGGAAGCCGCGAGCCTGTCATCATCCGCGAACGGCGCTCGGCGCCCTCTGGCATGCGGAAGCGGACCTGACGGTTGGGAAAGTCGATATCGACGCTGCGGAAGCTGCGCAGCGCATCCATGCCGAGCAGCAAAGCAGGCCGCTTGGTCAGCCCGAAGCGCTCGAACGGCGCGACGTCGGCGAACGCCACCGGCATCTCGCCGAACATCACATCGCCCACCTTGATGTTCGGCACCGTGGTATAATCGGCCATTGTCTTGTCGCCGGTCACGTCGGTGAGCTCGATCGGCTGAGTCTTGCGATGGCGCGCGACCCGGTTGCGCAGCGCGCTGTTGCCCATGCTCACCTGGCTGCCGGTATCGAGCACGACCTGGATCCGGGTGTTACCGTAATAGGCATCGGTGACGATCAACTGACCATAGAGGCTCTTCGCCGTCACCACGATCTCGTCGGTGGCGCGCCTGACGTTCCTGTTGCGCTTCTGGCTCGGACGAACCTCCATCGTGCCCCGGTCGAAATTGATCGAGACCTGATGGTCGCGCAAAGTATCGATCCCGAGCAGCCCGATCGCGCCGAGATTGCGCGCCTCGAGCTTGGGCGCGACCACGCTGTGCTGCACCCCGACCGACTTGATCGTAAGATCGGGCACTAGCACCGTATCGACCTGGCTGCGCCCGGTCATCGACAGCAACGTCACCGGGACACCTGCGCTGAGCTTGAGCGTATTGGCGAGTTCGCGCGAGACGACCGTGCGCTCGGCCCCGGTATCGATAATGAAATTATACGGTCCGCGCGTGTTGACCGCGACCGGAACGGTGAGCCGTTTGTCCGTCTCCCCAAGCGTCAGCAAAGTCGCCTGCATGACCGCTTCGGCGTTGATCAGTTCGGGATCCTGCGCCGCAGTCACGGGCATGCTGCCGGGAGCATCGATCGGCAAGGTAAGAAGCAGGAGCGGGTAGACGACTCCGGGCATGACGTGACGATATACCTGCACATATTGCGCAGCAATCGAAATCAATCGAGCCGCATCGCCTCCGCCGCAATGCCTTCCGCCTCGATCAGCAACGCGTCCTCGCCGGTGCCCTGCGGCGTCCGCTCGCGCCCGATCATGATCAGCACCGGCACCGCCATCGGACTGACCCGCGGCAGATCCATGTGCAGCATCGTGTCGGCCGCGGTGTCGAGCAGATGCGCGAGCCGCCCGACATCGGTCATCCGCGCGCGCGCATCCGCCCAGGCGGCCTTGAGCAGCAGATGGTCGGGCTCGTATTTGCGCAGCACGTCGTAGATCAGGTCGGTCGAGAAGGTGACCTGCCGCCCGCTCTTCTTCTTGCCCGGATGCTGGCGCTCAACGAGGCCCCCGATGATCGCGACCTCGCGGAACGCCCGCTTGAGCAATGCCGATTGCTGCACCCAGTCGACGAACTCATGCTCGAGAATGTCGGGCGAGAACAAGGCCGCCGGATCGGTGATCTTCTCGAGCCCGTACACCGCCAGCGCATAATCATTGGCGACAAAGCCCAGCGGCTTGAGTCCCATCGCCTCCATCCGCCGCGTGATCAGCATGCCGAGCGACTGGTGCGCGTTCCAGCCTTCGAAGCTGTACGCCACCATGTGGTGCTTGCCCTCGTGCGGGAAAGTTTCGACCAGCAATTGCTTGGGCGCGGGGAGCGCTGAGCGCCGCTCCTGCATCTCGAGCCACTCGCGGACGTCATCGGGAAAGCGCTGCCACTGGCTGCGATCGTGCAGGAACACGCGAACGCGATCGGCAAGCGTCGACGTGATCGCCAGCCGCGCACCCATATAGGAAACGTAGCGCGCCTGCTTCGCGCTCGCCCGCACGATCAGATCGGTCAGCTCGACCCGCTCGACCTCGAGGCTCAACCCTGCGAAAAAGAAGGTGTCGCCCGGCGCAAGCTGCGATCCGAACGCCTCCTCGACCTTGCCGAGCCGCCGCCCCTTCTTGAAGCGCACGTCAAGCATCGGCGCCTCGACGATGATCCCGGCATTGAGCCGGTGCTGCGCGACGAACGCCGGCTTGGTCACGCGCCACAGCCCGTCGTGGCCGAGGGTCAGCCGCTTGAACTTGTCATAGGCGCGCAGCGCATAGCCGCCATCGGCGATGAAGTTCAGGACGCGATCGAACGTCTCCTGTTCCAGCGCCGAGTAGGGCAATGCCCCGCGCACTTCGTGCAGCATGTCCGCAGCATCGAACGGCGCCGCGCAGGCGCAGGCCATGACATGCTGCGCCAGCACGTCGAGCGCGCCGGGGCGAAACACATCGGGATCGAGTTCGCCCTGCTCGACGGCATCGAGCGCGCCGCGCGCCTCGAGATATTCGAAGCGATTGCCGGGGACGAGCACTGCCTCGGAGGATTCGTCGAGCCGGTGATTGGCGCGTCCGATCCGCTGGAGCAGCCGCGACGATCCCTTCGGCGCGCCCATCTGGATCACGCAATCGACATCGCCCCAGTCGACGCCGAGATCGAGGCTGGCGGTGGCGACCAGCGCACGCAGCTTGCCGTCGGCCATTGCCTGTTCGGCCTTGCGCCGCGCCTCGAGGCTGAGGCTGCCGTGATGCACGCCGATCGGCAGCTTCATCTCGTTGACCTTCCAGAGCTGCTGGAAGACCAGTTCGGCGAGGCCGCGCGTGTTGCAGAACACGATCGTGGTGCGGTGGGTCTCGATCTCGGCCATCACCTGCGGGATCGCATAGACGCCCGAATGGCCCGCCCACGGCACGCGATCCTCGGGAAGCAGGATCGCGATGTCCGGATCGGCGCCCTTCTCGCCCTGGACAAGGGTGACCGTATCGATGTCGCCGTCGGGCGCGAGCCAGGCGCGATAGCCGTCGGGATCCGCCACCGTCGCCGACAAGGCGACGCGGCGCATCCCGGGCGCGAGCCGCTGGAGCCGCGCCATCGCGAGTGCGAGCAAGTCGCCGCGCTTGCCGGTGGCGAAGGCATGGACCTCGTCGATGACGATGGTCTTCAGCCCTTCGAACATCGTCAGGCTGTCTTCATAGGACAGCAACAGGCTCAGCGATTCGGGGGTGGTGAGCAGTATCTCGGGCGGTCGCGCGCGCTGGCGCACCTTGCGGTCGTGCGGCGTGTCGCCGGTTCGCGTCTCGACACGGATCGACACGCCCATTTCGTCGATCGGCGTCAGCAGATTGCGCTGCACGTCGACCGCAAGCGCCTTGAGCGGCGAGATATAGAGCGTGTGCAGCCCCTGCGCCGGCCGCTCGATCAGTTCGGCCAGGGTCGGCAGGAAGCCCGACAGCGTCTTGCCCGCGCCGGTCGCCGCGACAAGCAGCGCGTGCTCGCCCCTGCGGCCGGCCTCGAGCATGTCGAGCTGGTGCCGCCGCGGCCGCCAGCCGCGCGCGGTGAACCAGTCTGTCAATATCGAGGGAAGCTGCGCGTCGGACACCCGCCAGCGTTCGCGCGACTCAGCCGTTCAGCGCAAGCCCTTCAGGCGACGCCGCCATTCTCGCGGGCTTTGTCCTCGCGGTCCTGCTGGTCGTAACGCTCACGCGTCGCCGCTTCGGTACGCTCGACGTCCCGGCGGCTGCCGCGGTTGCGCAGCATCGCCCAGGCGATCGCGAGCGCGAGCAGGATCGGACCGGCAATGACCATGATCCCCTGCAGGGGGCTCGAAAAGTCCATGATGCACCTCGTTTGGCGTTTCGTGCCTCCAACGAAGCCGCGCGCGAATTCGATCCACTGGGAACCGCGGGCGCTCCCAACCATATTGGCTGCATGGCAATCGGCAGCTGGATCCAGCCCAACCCCACCGGCATCTACGTCCCTGCCGCCGATGCGTGGGTCGACCCTTCCGAGCCGGTGGCGCGCGCGCTGATCACCCACGGCCATGCCGATCACGCCCGCGGCGGCCATGGCGAGGTGTGGGCGACGCCCGAGACGCTGGCGATCATGGAATGTCGCTACGGGCCGCAGAACGGCCGCCCGGTCGCTTATGGCGAATCGCTGCGCATGGGCGATGTCGAGATCGGCTATGTCCCCGCCGGCCACGTTCTCGGCTCGGCCCAGATCGTGCTCGACCATGCCGGCGAGCGCATCGTGGTGTCGGGCGATTACAAGCGCCGCGAGGATCCCACCTGCGCCCGGTTTGAGCCGGTACCGTGCGACATCTTCGTCACCGAAGCCACCTTCGGCCTGCCGGTGTTCCGCCATCCCGAAACGCATGACGAACTCGACAAATTGCTGACTGCCTTGCGCGCAAACCCGACGCGCTGCGTCGTCGTCGGCGCCTATGCGCTCGGCAAGGCGCAGCGCGTGATCAGCGAATTGCGGGTGATGGGCTTTGACGATCCGATCTACATTCACGGCGCGCTGCAGCGGCTATGCGATCTCTATGTCGAGCATGGCGTGAATCTCGGCGAACTGCGCCCCGCCACCGGCGTACCGAAGGCGGAGTTGCAGGGCAGGATCGTCCTCTGCCCGCCCGGCGCGCTCAACGATCGCTGGTCGCGCCGCCTGCCCGATCCGATCACCGCAATGGCATCGGGCTGGATGCGCGTCCGCCAGCGCGCCCGCCAGCGCAACGTCGAGCTGCCGCTGATCCTTTCCGACCATGCCGACTGGGATGAGCTCACCACCACGATCCGCGAGATCGCCCCACGCGAGGTATGGGTGACTCACGGACGCGAGGACGCGCTGGTGCATTGGTGCCGGCTGCACCAGATCAAGGCCCGCGCGCTCGAGCTGGTCGGCTTCGAGGACGAAGACGACTAGGACCGTGGGTCAGCCCGCCGCGCGGAGGTCACCTGCCACAGCGCCCGAGAACAACCACGCCTCCGCCTCGGCCACGGTGTCGAAGCACCGCACGTCGGGGCCGCGTCCGCCGAGCGCGCGCTGCAGCTGTCCGCGCGCCAGCGTCTGCCCGATCACGAACGCGAGCCGCCGCGAGCGATATTCGGGCGCCCCGAGCATCTGCTGGAACGCCGCGACGCTTTCCTGCGGCTGAATCTTCATGCCCCGCAGATCGTTGATCGTCAGATGCCGGTTGGGCCCGCAGGTCAGCTTCGCGTGCTCGGACTCGCGCGCCTTGTAGAAGGCCTCGATATCCTCGGGAGTGAACAGCCCCGCCATGGCGATCCGCACCAGATCGCGCCCGGGTTCGGCGTTGATGGAGAAAGTCGCGCTCATTCGTTCCTTATAGGAGAAACGGGTTTCGGCATGTTGAATCGCGCGCTGGCACCCACGGGCAACGAAGTCCGCCCCCAAATCGTCAGCCGACTCCCTCCAGCGCCTTCTGGCGGCGCCGCTGGACCGAGCTGCCGATCCCCATCGCCTCGCGATATTTGGCGACGGTGCGCCGGGCGATGTCGAACCCCTTCGCGTTGAGCATTTCGACCAACGTATCGTCGGACAGGATCTTCTTCGGATCCTCGGCCTGGATCAGTGCGCGGATCGCGCTCTTGACCGCTTCGGCCGAGACGGCGTCGCCGCCGTCCGCCGACTGGATAGCGCTGGTGAAGAAATATTTCAGCTCGAACAACCCGCGCGCGCAGCTCAGATATTTGTTGCTGGTGACCCGGCTCACCGTCGATTCGTGCATCTCGATCACGTCGGCGACCTGGCGCAGGGTCATCGGCTTGAGATGCGCGACGCCGTGCAGGAAGAACGCCTCCTGCTGCTTCACGATCTCGGTCGCCACCTTGATGATCGTGCGCTGGCGCTGATCGAGCGCCTTGACCAGCCAGTTGGCGCTGGCGAGCATGTCGGACATCCACGCCTTGCTGGCCTTGTCCTGCTTTCCCGCCGAAATCTCGGCGTAATAAGCGCGGTTGACCAGCAATTTGGGCAGGGTCGCCGAGTTGATCTCGACCGCCCAGCCCGCCCCGCGGCGTGCGACGAAGATGTCCGGCACCACCGCCATCGTCGGCTCGCCGCCATAGCGACAGCCCGGCTTGGGATCATAGTTGCGCAACTCGCGGATCATGTCGGCGAGATCCTCGTCATCGACATTGCACAGCCGCTTCAATCGGGCGAGATCACCGCGCGCGACGAGTTCGAGATTGTCGATCAGCCGCGCCATGCACGGATCGTAGCGATCCGCCTCCTTCGCCTGCAGTGCGAGGCATTCGGCGAGGCTGCGCGCACCGACTCCGGTGGGGTCGAAGGTGTGGATTATGCCCAGCACTGCCTCGACCCGCGCGAGCGGCACGTTCAGCCGACTGGCGATGTCGAGCAAAGAAGCCGTGAGATAGCCCGTCTCGTCGATCTGGTCGATCAGATGCGCGGCGATGAACAGGTCGGGTCCGGCGACGCTCGCCCCGGCCTGGGCCATCAGATGGTCGGCGAGGCTGAGCGCCGACGACCCCATATTGTCGAAGTCCGGGCCGTCCTCGGACCCGCCCGCACCGGTCCCGCCCAGCCCGAGGCTCCCGTCAAGTCCGCCAGCCGAATCGGCCGGGCTGTCATGGTGGAAGGTCTCGGCGGCGAAATCGACGTCGAGCGCCGCTTCCCCTGCCGCCTCGCCGCCGCTGGCCAGCAGCTCGCTGGCATCGGCGGGACCGTCGCGCACCGGTTCGAAATCATCGCTGGTGGGTGCCGCCTCGGGCGCGTCGTCGCCGCCCTGGGCGTCGAGCAGCGGGTTCTTCTCTATCTCCTCGGCGATGAAGGTCTCGATCTCGAGGTTCGACAGCGCCAGCAGCTTGATCGCCTGCTGGAGCTGCGGCGTCATCACCAAAGATTGCGACTGGCGAAGGTCGAGGCGCGGCGCGAGCGACACGGCTACTGCACCCACTCCGTTCGCCCTGAGCTTGTCGAAGGGCCGTTCTTCTCTTTCACCGCAACCGGAAAGAAGAACGGTGCTTCGACAAGCTCAGCACGAACGGGGGTAAGGCGGGCCTGCATAGGTCAGAGCTCGAAGCTTTCGCCCAGATACAGCCGCCGGACATTTTCGTCGCGGACGAGGTCCTCGGGCGATCCGGCGAACAGCACCCGGCCGTCATAGATGATGTAGCCGCGATCGACGATGTCGAGCGTCTCGCGGACATTATGGTCGGTGATCAGCACGCCGATGCCGCGCTGCTTGAGCTGGATCACGAGGTCGCGAATGTCCGAGATCGAGATCGGGTCGATCCCCGCGAACGGTTCGTCGAGCAGAATGATCGTCGGATCGGCGGCAAGCGCGCGGGCGATCTCGGCGCGGCGACGCTCGCCGCCCGACAGCGCCATCGCCGGCGAGGTGCGCAGCCGGGTCAGGCCGAATTCGTCGAGCAGTTGCTCGAGCCGCGCCTTGCGCGCTGCCTTGTCGGGCTCGGCGAGCTCGAGCACCGCCGAGATGTTCTGCTCGACGGTCATCCCGCGGAAGATCGAGGTCTCCTGCGGCAGATAGCCGAGGCCGAGGATCGCGCGGCGATACATTGGCAGCCGGGTGATGTCCTCGCCGTCGAGCATGATCCGGCCCGAATCGGGCTTCACCAGCCCCATCACTGAATAGAAGCAGGTCGTCTTGCCGGCGCCGTTGGGCCCGAGCAGCCCGACCACCTCGCCCCGTCCCACCGATACCGACACGTCGGTGAGCACGACGCGCTTGTCATAGGATTTGGCGATCGAGACGACGGCGAGCCCCTTGTCGGGGAGCGGCGCCGGGTCGGCGACCGGTTGCTCGAGAATCGCTGCCATGTCGTTCATTCGGGCTTCCTGCACGGACTGTTACCGCACCGCATATAGGCGGTTGGCAGGATTCCTGCAGGAGATTGCGGACGATGAAAAGCGAAACTGCGGCAGTGCGTTGAAAAACGCCGCTTACTGCCCGGTGCGCTTCGGCACCGAGAAGCGCCCGGTGACGCGGCCGCCCGAGCTCTGCACGCCCGGCTGGCCCGGAGTCGCACCGCTGCGGACGCCCGAACCGTCGATCGTCGCGCGACCCGAATCGAGGTCGATCGACAGCCGCCCGCCCGAAACCGTGTTCGCGCCCTGGTTGAGCGTCACGCCGCCGACCATGGTGATCACGCGCCGGTTGAGATCATACACCGCATATTGCGAACGAGCGCTCTGATCGGGGCGATTCACCGTGACCCCGCCCGCCGCGTCGAGCCGCGACACCTGCGGTGAGCCGTCGGTCACCTGCCCGGTATAGCTCACCGTCACGCGCGCCGCCGTCAACGTCATCTCGGCCTGCTTGATCCGCACATTGCCGCTCAGGATCGCGCGGTTGGCCTTGTCCTGCAGCTCGATTCGGTCCGAGGCGACGTCGATCGGCGCGTCGGTGTTGTGGCGCGTCTGCGCGCTCGCCGGCGTGGAGCCCAGCAGCAACGGCAGCGCGAGCGGGAGCAAGGTAAGACCGCGGGTCATCAGCGCCTCTTTGCGCGGTTGGGCATGATCCGCAAGCGCGCATTGCCGGTGAGCGCGACGGTACGGCTTTCGAGATCGGCAGTCAGCTTGTTGGCGCTGAACACGCCCGACGGCGTGTTGCCGGTGACCGCGCCGCCGCTTTCGAGCTTGCGGGTCTTGAGATCCACCGTCGCGTCATTGGTGTTGAGGACATAGCCGTCCGAAGTCTGGAACCTGAGCGGACCGTCGATCGCGACGCGCTGGCTGGTCATGTTATAATGCCCGCTTTGCGCCTTGATCGCGGCCGGCCCGTCGTCGAGCCGGATCTCGGCGGCGAGATCGTTCAGCCGCACGATCGGCTCGGCCGAGCTGCGCTGCACCGCCGAACCCGCGTGCAAGTGAAAGGGCCGCCCTTTGGCATCGTCGCCGCGATATTCGGCCGAGTCGATGCGCAGCCGCTCGGGCGAGATGTCGACCTTGTTCTTGTCGAGCACGAAGCTGACGTCGCCGCCCATCAAGAGCGGCGCCACGACGAGGAAGGCAGCGAGCACGCCGATCCCTACCGGCAGGACGACCAGCCCGAGCCGCACCACCCGATCGTGGCTGCTGCCCGGATGTGCCCATCCGCGCTTCTGCGAGCGAAGGCGTGCCGCAACGTCAGACATGGAACCCCATGTCCGCCAGATAGGTGGTGATCGGCGCGGTGCTAGATATGGGCAAAGATATCCACCTCGGGCCAGCCGGCGAGATCCAGCTCCGCCCGCCATGGCAGGAAGTCGAAAGCGGCCTGGGCGAGCGGCATGCGTCCTTCACGCTCGAGACGCTTGTCGAGTTCCACTTTCATCGCATGAAGATAGCGCACGTCCGACGCGGCATAGTCCTTCTGCGCGTCCGACAAATCGGGTCCGCCCCAGTCCGACGATTGCTGCTGCTTCGAGATTTCCTGGCCGATCAGTTCGCGGACCAGGTCCTTGAGGCCATGCCGATCGGTATAGGTGCGCACCAGCCGCGACGCGATCTTGGTGCAATAGACCGGACCGGCGGTGACGCCGAGATAGAACCGGATCGCGGCCAGATCGAAGCGGGCGAAATGATAGAGCTTGAGCCGCTCGGGATCGGACAGCACCGCGCGCAGATTGGGCGCGTCATAAGAAGAGCGCGGGCCGAAGCGGACGAGATGCTCGTCGCCGTTGCCGTCGGAGAGCTGGACGACGCACAGCCGGTCGCGCGGCGTGATCAGCCCCATCGTCTCGGTGTCGACGGCGATCGACGCGCCCGGCGCGAACACGTCTTCGGGCAGGTCTTCTTCATGGAAATGCACGGTCATCCCGCGCGCATAGGCGGGTTGCGCGTGGACCTCAATGCTATCTCCGACGGGTGGAAAATATGAGCACTCAAATCCTCCCCCGGAGGGGAGGTGGCGGCGAAGCCGACGGAGGGGTAGCGCGCCTCATGCGGTTTCGCCTGCGGCAACTACCCCTCCACCGCTCCGCGGTCCCCCTCCCCCTCCGGGGGAGGATCTACGAGGTTTCGCTCGTTCCCGCCTTCTTCGCTTTCGCTTTCCGCGACCAGATGTTGAGCAGCTCGACACCGGCGGAGAATGCCATCGCGGTATAGATATACCCCTTGGGGATATGTGCGCCGAAGCCCTCGGCGATCAGCACCATGCCGATCATCAGCAGGAAGCCGAGCGCCAGCATTACCACGGTCGGATTGGCGTTGATGAAGTTGGCCAGCGGCGAAGCGGCGACCAGCATCACCGTCACGGCGAACACCACCGCGACGTACATGATCTCGACATGCTCGGTCATGCCGACTGCGGTCAGGATCGAATCGATCGAGAAGACGATGTCGAGCAGCAAGATCTGGACGATCGCCGAGGTGAAGTTGATCGACGCGACATGTTTCTTGTCGAGCAGGTCGTCGCTCGGCTGCGAATCGACCGAGTGGTGGATCTCCTTGGTCGCCTTCCACACGAGGAACAGCCCGCCGGCGATCAGGATCAGGTCGCGCCACGAGAATTGCGTCTCGAATGCGGGCTCGCCGTGCGCACCCAAGGGGCCGGTGATGCCAAGATCGAACACCGGCGCGACCAGCCCGACAATCCACGCGATCATCGTCAGCAAGGCGAGCCGCATCACCAGCGCGAGGCTGATGCCGATCGTCCGCGCCTTTTTGCGCTGCGCCTCGGGCAATTTGTTCGACAGGATCGAAATGAAGATAAGATTGTCGATGCCGAGCACCACCTCCATCACGATCAGGGTGACGAGCGCGGCCCAGGCGGCCGGACTGGCGATCAATTCGGCAATTGTCTCCATGACTCACCTGTGCCTTGCGACGAACCGTGGCGCAAGCGCCGCGCATTCCATGAATCTGCCGTAATCAAGTCGATTTTCGTTCGCGCCCTGTCCGGTTTTGGGCTATAGCCGAATCCGTGGCACTGTTTTTTGTGCCCGAACACCTGCGTTTTTCGTCCGGCGCTTGGGTTTTGATTGGAGTATGGGCGAACCGGGAAGACGAACAGGGCATGAGTTTTGATCGAGGGCGCCGTGGGGATCGCGGCGGGCGCGGCAGAGACAAGCGCGACGGTTTTGGCGACGACGGCGGATTCGGCGGCAGCTATGGCGGGGATCGCGGCGGCTTCGGCGGCGGCTTCGGTGGTGACCGGGGCGGCTTCGGCGGCGGTGGCGGCTATGGCGGCGGCGGTGGCGGTGGCGGTGGCTATCGCGGCGGTGGTGGCGGCTTCGGCGGCGGCGGTGGCGGCGGTGGTTTCCGCGGCGGCGGCGGCGGCATGCCTCCCCAGGTCGTCGGCGAGGCGACTGGCGTCGTAAAATTCTTCAACGCACAAAAGGGCTTCGGCTTCGTCGTTCGCGATGACGGCGGCGAGGACGTGTTCGTGCACATTTCGGCAGTCGAGCAGGCCGGCCTGACGGGCCTGGCCGAGGGTCAGCCGCTCGGCTTCACCCTCGTCGATCGCGGCGGCCGCATCTCGGCGACCGATCTCAAGATCGACGGCGAGCCGATGCCGGTCGAGGATCGTGGTCCGCCGCGTGACCGCGACGCAGGCGGTGCCCGTGGCGCCGGTGGCCCGCAGCGCCAGCTGACTGGCGAGAAGGCGACCGGAACGGTCAAGTTCTTCAACGCGATGAAGGGCTTCGGCTTCATTCAGCGCGATGACGGCCAGCCGGACGCATTCGTGCACATCAGCGCTGTCGAGCGCGCCGGCATGCCGACGCTCAACGAAGGCGACCGGCTCGAGTTCGAGCTCGAGGTCGATCGTCGCGGCAAGTACGCGGCAGTGAACCTCACGCCCGGCAGCTGATCTTCAGCGAACCGAAACATGAAGGGCCGGGCGGAAACGTTCGGCCCTTTTCGTTTGGGCTCAGGCGGCGGAGAGCGGCGCTGGTCTTGCAATAGGCCCTACAATATCCTCCCCCGCCAGGGGGAGGTGTCAGCAAAGCTGACGGAGGGGGAGGAAGCACATCGGCTTATGAGTCGCGCACCTCCCCCCTCCGTCGCCTTTGGCGCCACCTCCCCCTGGCGGGGGAGGATAGGTGTCACCCCTTCGCGTCGAGCGCGTGCGCGGCCCCGATCAGCCCAGCACCCGCCCCACCCGCACCAGGGTCCCGCTCGGATCGCTCACCGCAAACTCATAGGTCCCCCATGGCTTGCGGTGCGGTGCACCGGGCTCGATGATCAGCTCGCGCACCCGATCGGCCACCGCGTCGACATCCTCGACATAGAGATAGAGCCCGAACGGATTGTCCTCGACATTGGCGGGCCAGCCCTGGATCCGGTTGAGATGGAGATGCCAGCCGCGCCCGTCCGCGAGGATGCGGTAATGGCCATGATCGCTGACCACTGCGAAGCCGAGCCGCTGATAAAAGCGCTCGCTCGCGTCGAGATCGTCGCTTGGCAGGATCGCCACCACGCGATGCGCTTCGCTCATTCTTGCTCTCCTGAAGTTGCGCGCGCACCCTGCACCGGCAGACCCGCCGCTGCGAGTTCAAAACCGACGCGAATCGCCCCTTCCGGACGCAGTCGCGCGAATGTCCGGCGCACCTACGGCGCAATGCGCTATGCGGAGGGCCGATGAATCCACACGTCGATCCCCGCACCCGGCTCACCCGCCAAGCGATTCTCGGCGCTTTCGCCACGCTCGCGCTCAGCCGCCGCTACGACGCGATCCGCACCGGCGATCTGATCGCCGCCGCCGGGATCGGCCGCTCGACCTTCTACGAGCATTTTCGAAGCAAGGACGAAGTGCTGGTATCGGCGGTCGAGCCGGTCCTGCACACCCTCGCCGCTGCTGCGCTCGGTCGCGCCAGCCTGGCGCAGGTGCGCGCGACGCTCGACCATGTCTGGGAGCAGCGCGCGATCGCCCGGGCGCTGTTCGACGGCCGCACCGGCGACAGGCTCCAGCGTCGGCTCGCCGCACTGATCACCCAGCGGGCCGGTGACGCCGCGGCGCTTCCGGCGATGGCCGCCGCCGCCGCGCAGCTGACGATGCTTAGGCTATGGGTGCGCGGCGAGGCGGCCTGCCCGGCCGCCGAGCTCGCTGGCCACATCCGGGCCTGCGAAAGCTTGCTCGATCCCTCATAGTGCTCCTGCGAAAGCAGGAGCACGGGTGTATTTGCGACTCGCCGCTCACTGCATCGGGATCGGCTTGCCCGCCACCATCACATAGCCGACATGGAGCACCGCCGCCGGATCGGTCAGCGGATCGCCGTCGACTGCGATCAGATCGGCCGACTTGCCCGCCTCCAGCGTACCCGTTTCGCCCGCGAGCCCGAGCAGATCGGCGCCGCCCTTGGTCGCGGCGATGAGCGCGTCGCGCGGGCTCATGCCGGCCTTCGACACCATCAGCCCGATCTCTTCGCCGTTGCGGCCGTGCGGATAGACGGCGGCGTCGGTGCCGAGCGCGATCTTGACGCCCGCTTTGTAGGCGCGGCCGAGCGCCTTGCCCCACTGGTCGAGCGTCTGGCGCGCCTTCACTTCGCTGGCCGGTGCGAAGATGCCCTTGCCGAGATACATGTTGAGCCCGCTGAACGCCATCAACGTCGCCGAGAAATAGGTACCCTTCGCCTTCATCAGCTGAATGTCGGTATCGTCGGCAAAGGTGCCGTGCTCGATCGAATCGACGCCTGCGCGCACCGCCGCCTCGATCCCCCGCGCGCCATGTGCGTGCGCGGCGCATTTGCGGTGCATCTCGTGCGCGGTGTCGCAGATCGCCTTCATCTCGGCGTCGGTGAAATGCTGCTCGAGCCCCATCGCGCCGGGATCGAGCACCCCGCCGGTGGCGTGGAACTTGATCGCGTCGACGCCCGCCGCAGCGAGCTTGCGCACCGCGGTCGCGCATTCGGCGGCGCCGGTGCATACCCAGAATTGCGTGCCTTCATGCTCGATCGCGGTGCGCAGCTCGGGCGCCAGCCCCGCGGTGGCGTCGCCATGCCCGCCGATGATCGACAGCGCCGGCCCCGAGACGAGGATGCGCGGCCCAGGAAAGCCGCCCTCGGCGATCGCGTCGCGCATCGCGGTGCTCGCATTCACCCCGCCGCCGAGATCGCGCACCGTGGTGAACCCCGCCCGGGCGGTGACCAGCGCGTTCCGCAGCCCGACCGTCGTCGCATAGGCTTCCGAATATTTGGTGGTCAGTCCCTGATACCAGGGCTCGCCGGCATTCATCGTCAGATGGACATGGACGTCGATCAGCCCGGGCAGCACGGTCTTGCCGCGCATGTCGACCACGGTCGCGCCATCAGGCGCCGTGGCGCCGTCCTCGATCCGCACGATCCGCCCCTTCTCGACGATCACCGTCGAGGGCCCGCGCGCCGGCTTCGCCGCATCGGTGATCAGCCGCCCGGCCTGCACGGCATAGGTCTGGCCAAGTGCCGGCATCGCGGAAAGCAGTGCCGTAGCGGCAACCATCATACGGATCATGCGCCATCTCCCTGTTCGGCCGGACCTTATTGCAAGGTGCCGCGAAGTCGAGAGGGTCAGGTCACCAGCTTGCGCAGCCCCGTGATCGTGTCCGCCTCGCTCGCCGGCTTGTCGGTGCGGATCCGGCTGATCCGCGGAAAACGCATCGCCAGTCCCGATTTGTGCCGCTTCGACTCGTGGATCGAATCGAACGCGACCTCGAGCACCAGCGACTTGTCGGTCTCGCGCACTGGACCGAAGCGGTTGACCGTGTGGTTGCGGACATGATGGTCGAGCCATTTCAGCTCCTCGTCGGTGAAGCCGAAATAGGCCTTGCCGACCGGCAGCAGCTCGCCGGTCTCGGTCCATGCGCCGAAGGTGAAGTCCGAATAGAAGGAGCTGCGTTTGCCGTTGCCGCGCTGCGCGTACATCAGCACGCAATCGGCGTTGAGCGGGTCGCGCTTCCATTTGTACCACAAACCGGCGCGGCGCCCGCCGACATAAGGCGAATCGCGCCGCTTGAGCATCACCCCCTCGATCGCCGCGTCGCGGGCGCCAGCGCGAATTTCCTCCAGCGCCTCGAAGCTCGCCGCCTCGATCACGGCCGAGACGTCGAACCGCTCCGGATCAAGCTGCGCCGCAAACGTCTCCAGTCGCTCGCGCCGCTCGGACCAGGCGAGCGCGCGCAGATCCTCGGTACCGTCGAACAAGATGTCGTAGAGCCGCACGAAAGCCGGATATTCGTCGAGCGTCTTCGCCGACACGACCTTCCTGCCCAGCCTTTGCTGGAGCGCATTGAAGCTCCCCGCGCCACCCTCTCCGCCCTGCGCGGTGCCCTTCACCAGCAATTCGCCGTCGAGCACTCCGGGCGTAGCGAACGCGCGCGCCACTTCGGGAAAGCTGTGGGTGATGTCGTCGCCCGCCCGGCTGTAGAGCCGCGTCTCGCCGGCGACATGGACGAGCTGGACGCGGATTCCATCCCATTTCCACTCGGCGGCATAGTCGCCGAGGCTGACGCTCGCCTCCTCGAGCGGATGCGCAAGCATGAACGGGCGGAAGACGGGGACGTTCTCCGGCGTCGGCTGGCTCCCGCGCCCCTCGGCCCAATCGAACAGAGCCGCATAGGGCGGGGCCAGCCCGTGCCAGACCTCCTCGACGGCATCGACATCGAGCCCGAACGCCTGCGCCAGCGCGGTCTTGGCCAGCCGCGCCGACACCCCGACCCGAAGCGCCCCCATCGCCAGCTTGAGCAAGGCGAAGCGCTCGTCCGCCTCGAGCCGGTCGAGCATCGCGGCGAGCGCCGCCGGCGCATCCGATTTCGAGATCGTGCCGAGCACGCGGACCACTTCGGACAAGGTCAGCGGCTGCCCGTCTCCGGGCGGCACTTCCGGCGCCGGCCACAGCAAGGCGATCGTCTCCGCCGAATCGCCGACGAAATCGCGGCTCAGTGCGAACAGCACCGGATCGACCCGCTCCTCGACCAGCGCCCGCACCAGCGCCGGCTTGACCGCGGGCAGATCGAGCGTGCCAGTCAGCGCGGCCATCGCCCAGCCACGGTCGGGGTCGGGCGTGTTGGTCAGATAATCGCCGATCAGCCGCAATTTGGCGTTGCGCGATCGGGTATAGATCAGGGCGTCGAGCAGATCGGCAAAGGCGCGCATGGCAACGCAACGCATAGGACAGCCGATGCGCTCCCGTCACGACCGCAGCCCGGACCGCTGGTCCGGGCTGCGCGCCATTCAGAGGAAAAGGTCGCTCTGGAGGATCGAAGAGCCGCCGATGCTGATCACGAAATCGGCGAGGCCGTCGCCATCGGCATCACCGGCGAGGAAGTGCGCGCCGAGGATCGAATAGCTGAGCAATTCGCCGGCGTGATGGCTGAAGCTGCTGCCGAGGACGAAGTCGAACGCCTGGTCGCCCTCGGTGAAGGTGTCGGCATCGATCTCCGCGAGGTTGATCGTGTCGGTGCCGGAGAGGAAATCGAGGATCGCGTCGATGCCGCTATTGGCGAAGAAGCGGAACTCGTCGGCGCCGGCGCCGCCCCACAGCAGGTCGTTGCCGCCGAGCCCGTTGAGCACGTCGTCGCCGCCATTGCCCTTGAGCACATTGGCCACGTCGTTTCCGACGAGGTAATCGCGCGACGCGCCGCCGATCGCGTTTTCGATCACGGTGTTATACGCGATAGAGATGTTGCGGTGCAGGGTGGCCGTCACGCCGTCCACGCCCGTATCGCCTTCGACCCTTCGCGCGCCTTCCGAGGTCAGATACCCGGTCCAGCCGGCATAGAGGTCCGGATTCCATTCGGTGACCCCCGTCCCCTCCGGCTTCAGCGCATTATAGGCCGCCATCGCCGCTTCCGCCTCGGCGAGCGAGAGATAGCCGCTCGATGCCGAGCTGAACGCCCCCGGCCGCAAGTCGAGGAACACGCCGGTATTCGCAGTCGAGAAATCGAACGTGTCGTTCCCGCCGGCATCGTAGACCGACAGATAGGGAAAGGGGTTGTGCTCGAGATCGTAGACGGCGTTGCCGGCGGTCGAGTTGGCGAAATAGACGGTGTTGCCCGCGCGGGTCGTCGGGTCGGCGCCATACTTCGCCTGGATGGCGAGGATGTCGTGCAGCAGCGGGGTCTGCGGATTGGTCGGGACGAGAAGCGAGGGATCGAACGCCTGGCTTCCCGTTTCCCAATCGAGGAAGTAGGACATGATCGAGAATTCCTGCGAATCCTGCGCATATTCGGCATCGCTGCCATAACGGATCGGATCCGCGACGCCGTCGCCGTCCGTATCGTCGCCGAAATTATAGTCGCCCGGATGACTGAGCCCGAGCGAGTGGCCGATCTCGTGGACGAGGGTGCTCTGGCCATAGCCGCCATAGCTGACCCAGGCGTTCGTCCAGTTCACCGACGGATCGGCAATCCAGATGCTGCTCTGGGGCGTGGCCGGATTGCCGTCCTCGGTCGGATAATAGGACCAGCCCTGGGCAGGGCCGGTGGTCGTGTTGCCCAGCACGATATCGGCACTGTTGCCATGCTTTTCGACGATGCGCGCCGCGATCAGATCGTCCCACAGCACCATCGACTTGCGCGTGGCGTCCCTCTGGCTCTCGCTGAACGGCGAGAAGCCGGCATATTCGCCCGAGCCCGTGCTGTCGCGGCCGTCGAGGAAGCCGAAGCTGATCGTCTTGCCCTGCACCTTCATGCCGGTATCGAGCTGTTCGATCACCTGCGCATGGTTGAAGACCGGCTTGCCGACCCAGCTGTCCTGGTCTTCGAGCAGATAAGGCGTTTTCGCCGGCGCCTGCGTTCCGGCGACGTCGTCGTCCAGCCGGAAATGCGCCAGCGATTTGAGTTCATCGATGAATTTCAGACGCGTCATGATGCCTCCTGATCTTCAGCGGTGCGGGATGCCGACCACTCAATCAGCAGACGATGCTGCACTGCAAAACAGACATGGGATTGAAACAAAAAAGTCGATTGCATTGCATGCACGACAGAAAAGATCAGAAGCGACGCGCTGGCCTGACTCTTTTGCACCCGTTAGGGTTCGCTGGGAGCGGCAGGGAGGCACGATGATCAGCGGCAATCCGGTGTTGCGGGTTCTTGCGGGCGTGCTCCTCGTCCTGCTGGCGCTCGCAGGCTACAGCTTCGTGGAGGCACGCCGCGACCCGATCGTGCGCGAGGCTGCAATTCCCATGGCCGATTGGCCCGCCGGCGCGCCGCCGCTGCGGCTCGTGCTGCTGAGCGACTTGCATGCCGGCAATGTTGCGACGACCCCCGCCCGGTTCGGCCGCGTAGTCGCGCAAGTCAATGCATTGCGTCCCGATCTCGTCCTGATCGCCGGCGATTTCCTGCCCGGCCACGATCCCGTCGACACCGCCCACGCGACGGCGGTGCTTGCGCCGCTGAAGGGGCTCCACGCGCGGCTGGGCGTAATGGCGGTGCCCGGCAACCACGATCATTGGACCGGGCTGGGCGCGGTGCGGAACGCGCTTGCTTTGGCGGGAATCACCCTGCTCGCCAACCAGGCGGCGGTGCGTGGCCCGCTCGCGATCGCGGCAGTGGACGACGATTATTCTGAGCATGCCCGCACGGCGCCGACCCTCGCCGCGGCGCGGCGGCTGCCGGGCGCGAGGCTGGTGCTCACCCATTCGCCCGACATCGCGCCGCAATTGCCGTCGGACTTCGCCCTGCTGCTCGCCGGGCACACCCATTGCGGTCAGGCAGTGATCCCGTTTTACGGCTCGCTCGATCCGGTGTCGCGCTATCAGGACCGCTATCGCTGCGGCGTGATCCGCGAAGGCGCCCGCCGGGTGATCGTCACCGCCGGCATCGGCGGCAGCATACCCCTGCGCTTCAACGCGCCGCCCGATCTCTGGCTGCTCACGCTCGGGCCGGTGAAGGGGCGATAGGCAGCCAGACAGCAATCCTCCTCGTCACCCCGGACTTGTTCCGGGGTCCACCAGGCGGCAAGCGATTCGATAGAAG
This sequence comes from Sphingomonas psychrotolerans, assembly GCA_032334595.1. Taxonomy (GTDB): domain Bacteria; phylum Pseudomonadota; class Alphaproteobacteria; order Sphingomonadales; family Sphingomonadaceae; genus Sphingomonas; species Sphingomonas psychrotolerans_A. The sequence goes on from JALMLT010000004.1 coordinate 436,478, forward strand.
CTCCTCGCCAGCACTTGCGGCGCGGTAGACCACGAAAAAAGTCCGGGGTGACGACAAGATGCGGTAAGGCACACTCACTCCCGCCCCACCGCGACGATCGGCGCGAAGCAGCCGAGGATCAGCCGCCGCGCATCGAACGGGGGCTCGCCGGCGCTGTCCATCCGCGGATCCTCGTGCATCCGCGCTTCCGCCGCCTCGAAAAAGGCTTTGTCGGGCCATATCTGCCATGTGAAGACGATCTTCTCGTCGGGCCCGGCGGCGACGGCGCGGCGGAAGTCGGTCTGCTTGCCTTCGGGCACGAAATCCTCCCAGCATTCGACGATCTCGATACAGCCATATTCCCGGAAGAAGCTGGCGCCGTTCTCGGCCCAGCGCCGATAGGCGTCGAGCTCGGTGGCCGGTACCGGGATCACGAGACCGCAGACATACATGACGCACGTCCTTTGCTGTTCGGGCATGGAGACTGCCACATCCCGACGCGCAGCGATACCGCGTGGCGGGGGCGCCGCGCCTGCCTTGGCACTGCCACGAACTTGTGGCTAACCTCGCGCGCCGGCAGCAAGGCCGGTCCTTGGGAAGAGGGTTCCGCTCACATGAAGTTCATCGTTCCGGCCATCGTCGCGCTTGCATTGCTCACGCCGGCCGCCTCGGCCCAGACCGCGGCGCCTGCGCCCGCCGCCACGGCCGCGAAGTTCAACCTCGACACGCCGATCGAAGCGCTCGTCGCAGATCCCAAGGCCAAGGCCGTCCTCGATGCCGACCTGCCCGGCGTGAGCACCCACCCGTCCTATGACATGTTCAAGGGCATGAGCCTGCGCGCGGTGCAGCCGATGTCGAACGGCAAGCTCACCGACGAAGCGCTCAAGAAGGTCGAAGCCGACCTCGCCGCGATCAAATAACAACCCCGTTCGTGCTGAGCCTGTCGAAGCCCGTTCGCGTGCGAACAGCTTGCGGATGCATGCCCTTCGACAAGGGCGAACGGCAATAAAGAAAAGGGCCGAGGATCGCTCCCCGGCCCTTCTCCATTTCTTGTCGAACGCGCTCAGCCCTTGCGGCTGGCCTCGAACAGGAACCAGGCGCGCTCTTCGGCCTGATCGGTCCATTCGTCGACGATTCCGCTGGTCGCATTGTCGCCGGCATCCTCGGCCGCCTGCTTCACGGCGCGGAAGCTCTCGACCAGCTTGAGATTGTCGTCGCGCAATTCGGCGAGCATGTCGCCCGGCGCCACGAATTCCTGGTCATTGTCCTTGATCGTCTGGCGCCGCGCAATGTCGCCGATCGAGCGGATCGTGACGTTGCCGGTCTTGCGCACGCGCTCGGCGATCGCATCGGTCACGCCGTAGATCTGCGCCGCCTGATCGTCGAGCAGCAGGTGATAGTCGCGGAAATGCGGGCCCGAGACGTGCCAGTGAAAGTTCTTGGTCTTGAAATAGAGCGTGAAGCAGTCCGCCAGCGCGCTGTTCAGCGCATCCGCCACGCTCTTCGTGTCGTTGCGATTGAGATCGGTGGGCGTCTGAAGCGCCGCCTTGGTGTCTGCCATCATGTCCTCCGGAAAAACGATACGGTTGCCCAACGATGCGCATATAGGATCGGCCTCGCGCCGCGCCACGCGCAAATTTCGATGAGTGCGATCAGCCCTGTCGATCACCCTGTCAGCCGCAACGCGCCCAGTCCGATGATGATCCCGGCAATCAGGAAGATTGCCGAAGCTCCGTAACGTAACCAGCGCAGCGGCAGCTCGCGCCAGCCTGCCTCGCCCTGACTGACTGCGGCGAGCGCAACGACGAGCGCGCCGAGCGTTGTGCCGGTGGCCGCGAGCCACGGCACCCCGCCCGCCGCGAGCGCAAACGTGAAGAATTGGGTCTGCTCGCCCAGAGCAAGGACGAACACCCCCAGCAGCGGCGTGACGAACGACCCGAATCGCCAGCGCTCGAGGCGACTGGGCAGGGTTGTCGGGATCAGCCCGGTAACGGCCCCCGCCAGCAAGGCGATCGCGAGCAGGAACGACCGCGCCTCCGGGGTGAGGCCCGACGCCATTGGCGCGCCGGCCAGGGCCGCGAGCACGCTGCCGCCACCGTGGGCCAATCCGGCGGCGAGCGCGACCGTCAAAGGCCGCCCGAAGCGGTCGGCGAGGATCGCGGTCAGCAACGTCGGCCGGTCTCCCGGCTGGGCGAGCAAGGCGAGCAGAAAGGCGGGCATCAATGTTTCCACGCCCGTCATATCGTCACATAGTGCGGGCACGGGCAATCCATCGTCTCCCGCCGCGCCCTACGAAGAGGTACAGGATGCTTCGTTTGCTTGCTCCCGCTCTCGCCATGCCGTTGCTGCCTGCGGCAGCCCACGCCCAGACAGCGCCCACGACTGCAGCCGTATCGACACCTGAGCCGGCCCGCCTTGCGGCTGCACAGGCCCTGCTTGCCAGATTTCTCCCTCCGGAGCGGCGCGACGCGATGGTCGACCAGATGGTTCGGCCAGTGGTCGACAACATGCGCCAGGCGATGTCGACCGATCCGCAGTTCGTCGCACTCCGGAACGAAAATCCGAAATTTGGCCCGCTGTTCGACGATTTCATGGCCAGCGAGTTCGAACATTCGCTCGCTACCACCAAGGCGGCAATGCCCGCTCTGATCGACGCGATGGCCCGCGCATATGCGCGGCGATTCACGATCGAGCAGCTCACCGCGATCAGCGCCTTCTTCGATACGCCGGCAGGCCGCGCCTTTGTCGACCAGTCCATGACGATCATGTCCGATCCCGACATCCTCGCCGTGCAACGCAAGATGATCGCCGAGGCGGTGACGGGTTTGCAGAAGCGCGCCGAGACCTTTGCCGGCAAAGTGGTCGAGGCCGCGGGCAAGGACGACTAGCCCGGGAGCGCCACGCGCTTCTTGACTTTTCCGCGAGACTCGCGCATCCGCCCCGACCTGACAGCGGTGCGCCCGTGCGCGCCGCTATTTCTTTTCGCACGATTCAAGGGTTTCGGGTCATGGCCAAGCCGACCACTGTCAAGATCAAGCTCGTCAGCACGGCGGACACGGGTTTCTTCTACGTCACCAAGAAGAACCCCCGCACCCAGACCGAGAAGTTCTCCTTCCGCAAGTACGATCCCGTCGTGCGCAAGCATGTCGAGTTCAAGGAAGCCAAGATCAAGTAAGGCCCGGGCGGGCCGCCCCGGCCCGCATCCGGAACCTCCTGCGGTTTCGGCGATTGGTGCGCGAGGCCGGTTCGATCCGGCCGCGAAACCATAAGGGGACTTCCATGAAGATTCTGCTCAAGGCGACTGTCGTGGCCGCCGGTTTGCTCGCGCTCGGCGCATGCGGCAAGAATGCCGACGATCAGGCTGCGGAGAACATCGAGGCCGCAGCCGAGAACAGCGCCGACGTGCTCGAGAACCAGGCCGATCAGGCCGCTGCGGCAGGCAACGACCAGCTCCACGATTCGCTCGAGGCCCAGGCCGACAATGTCGAGGATCGCGGCGAGGCCGCGGCCGACAAGGCCGATGACGACGACGACGCCCGCGTCGAGGATCAGGTCAAGAACACGCTCTGATTGCGCCGGCAAGGCAAGGAAGGGGCGCCCGCCGCAAGGCAGGCGCCCTTTTTGCGTTCAGAGCCCCGCGGTGGTCGCGACGGGCTGTGGCTCGGGTTCGGGCAGCGCCTCGGCGCCCGGCAGGTCCCAGCGATCCATCGTGATTGCCGAACAGGCAAAGGTCGCGCGGTTGCGCAAGGTCACCGGCTTCAGCGCGCTAGCGAGGCTCGCCTGCTTGCCTGCCAGCACCTGCCGCGCGTCGTCGGCATGCGCCGCCCAGGCGATCGCGTTGAGCTTCGCGCCGCTCGAAAGCCGCGCATCCATATAGGGCACGAAGTCGCCGAGATAGGCGACCTCGCCCGCGCCGACATGGAAGGTCGGCGCGCCGAAGCAATAGCTGTTCGACACCGGCAATTTGCCCACGGCCGTACCCATCAGCACATAATCGCCGGGCGTCACGCGCAGCACCTGCACCTCGTACGCCGCCTTGCGATCCTTGCTCCCGACGTCGAGGCTGTAGGTGGTCTTGTCGCCTTTCTTCTTCCAGTCCTTCGGCCGATAGACGAGGTCGCGCCCCGCCACGTCGTAGCGCGCGATGCTGAGGCTGCCCGAGCGGCCGGCGCTGCCTTCGTCGGGCCGGCGGAAGCCGAGCACCAGGGCTGCCTCGCCGGGCGCCAGCGCGAACGGCGCGGCGGGATCGACCTTCTTGCCGAGATACAATGTTCCCGGCCCGGCCAACGGCGCGTCGAGCCGGAGATGCGGATCGGCGGGCAGCGTGAAGCTGGTCCGTTCGGTGATCTCGCCCTCGACCTTTTCGGCGCCGACGATCGTGTCGAAATAGGCGCTGCGCTGTGCATCGGTCATCGCCGCGACCTTGACCGCCGTCGCGCTCGGCACCTCGACGAGCCGCCAGCCCTTGATCAGCAGGCACGAACGGCGATTTTCGCGGCGCTGTTGGCCTTGCACGATCAGGCTGCCGAGCAATCCCCCCAGCCCGGCGCCGACCCCCGCAGCCAGCGGCGAGATCACTGCCGGATTGTAATAATAAGGCACCGTGCCGCTCGGCGTTCGCGATCCTCGCGCGATCAGCCGGCAGGTCTGCCAGTCCGCGTCATACTGCGCCCGGGTCGCGCCGGGCTTGTTGTAGAAGCGGCTGTCCTTGAGATCGCGCGCGGCGTCCTTGGCGATGTCCTCGGGGCTGTCGTCCGACACTGGCGCCTGCGGCACTGCCCGCGCATTGGTGCCGGTCGGCACCATGATCGTATCGCCCGCCTGCGCGAAGGCCGCCTCGACCGGCACGGTCGTGGCGAGCAGAATCGCGGCGGTAAGCCGGTGGCGCATGAAAAGCCTCCCCTGTTGCGCGCTGAAAAAGCGCGATTTCCCCGCGGCGAGTGTAGCCCGCCGATCGCCCCCGTCGAGGGCAAATCCGCGCTTTCCCTCGTCCCGTCATGGGTCTAGGAGTCGGGCATCCCCGGGGGACCGCTGACGGGTTCCCATCAAAGTACCACTTTGATGGGCGCCCACGCTGCGGTTGAGAGGGAGGCCGCAGCCTCCGACCCGCTGAACCTGATCCGGCTGACACCGGCGTAGGGAGGGAGCGGCACTTCACCAGAGGTCCGTTTTCTCCCGCACAAGGAGAAGACCAATGGCCGATATCCCCGCCCGCACCGAGCTCGCCGTCACCACCGGCCCGATCCGCGGCTCCCGGAAAATTCATGTCGGCCCGCTCAAGGTGGCAATGCGCGAGATCGATCTCGAGCCGTCGTCGGGCGAGCCGCCGATCCGCGTCTATGACACCTCGGGCCCATACACCGATCCGAACGCCCGCATCGACATCATGGCCGGCCTGCCTGAGCTGCGCGGCGACTGGATCCGCGCCCGCGGCGATGTCGAGCAGGTCTCCCAGCGCGAGGTCCGCCCCGAGGACAATGGCCAGCTCGGCCCCGACCGCAGCGGCGGCGTCCAGCCCTTCCCTAACGTCCGCAAGCAAGTGCTCCGAGCGAAGCCCGGCGCCAATGTCAGTCAGATGCACTATGCGCGGCAGGGGATCATCACCCGCGAGATGGAATATGTCGCCGAGCGCGAGAATCTCGGCCGCGCCCGCCTCGCCGAGTACATTCGCGACGGCGAGGATTTCGGCGCCGCGATCCCCGATTACGTCACGCCAGAATTCGTCCGCGACGAAGTCGCCCGCGGCCGCGCGATCATCCCCAGCAACATCAACCACCCCGAGAGCGAGCCGATGGCGATCGGCCGCAACTTCCTCGTCAAGATCAACGCCAATATCGGCAACAGCGCGGTCGCCTCGAACGTCGCCTCCGAGGTCGACAAGATGGTCTGGTCGATCCGCTGGGGCGCCGACACGGTGATGGACCTGTCGACCGGCCGCAACATCCACGACACCCGCGAATGGATCATCCGCAATTCGCCCGTGCCGATCGGCACGGTGCCGATCTATCAGGCGCTCGAAAAGGTCGGCGGCGTGGCCGAGGAGCTGACCTGGGAGATCTTCCGCGACACCCTCATCGAGCAGGCCGAGCAGGGCGTCGACTATTTCACCATCCATGCCGGCGTGCGCCTGCCCTATATCCCGATGACCGCGAAGCGCGTCACCGGCATCGTCAGCCGCGGCGGCTCGATCATGGCGAAATGGTGCCTCGCCCACCACAAGGAGAGCTTCCTCTACGAGCGCTTCGACGAGATCACCGAGATCATGAAGGCGTACGACATCGCCTACAGCCTCGGCGACGGCCTCCGCCCCGGCAGCATCGCCGACGCCAATGACGAAGCCCAGTTCGCGGAGCTCTATACCCTGGGCGAGCTGACGAAGCGCGCTTGGGCAAGCGACGTCCAGGTGATGATCGAGGGCCCGGGCCATGTCCCGATGCACAAGATCAAGGCCAACATGGACAAGCAGCTCGAGGCGTGCGGCGAGGCGCCCTTCTACACGCTCGGGCCGCTCACCACCGACATCGCCCCCGGCTACGACCATATCACCAGCGGCATCGGCGCCGCGATGATCGGCTGGTACGGCACGGCGATGCTCTGTTACGTCACCCCCAAGGAGCATCTCGGCCTGCCCGACCGCGACGACGTCAAGGTCGGCGTGGTGACCTACAAGCTCGCCGCCCATGCCGCCGATCTCGCCAAGGGCCATCCTGCCGCCAAGGTCCGCGACGACGCGCTCAGCCGCGCCCGCTTCGAATTCCGCTGGCGCGACCAGTTCAACCTGTCGCTCGACCCCGACACCGCCGAGCAATATCACGACCAGACCTTGCCCGCCGAAGGCGCCAAGACCGCGCATTTCTGCTCGATGTGCGGCCCGAAGTTCTGCTCGATGAAGATCACCCAGGAGGTGAGGGACTTCGCCGCGAAGCAGAACCAGGGCGCCGATAGCTTCCTCGCCGCTACCCCGACCGTTCGCGCTGAGCTTGTCGAAGCGCCGGCCCCGGCCACGCTCGATCCCGAAGCCGGCATGGCCGAAATGAGCAAGGTCTTCCGCGAGACCGGCAGCGAGCTCTACATGGGCGCCGGCGGCCGCGAGCACGACTGAGGCCGCCGCCGGCAATCTCCTCCGAAACGGACAGGATTGCCCCCATCCCGGATGCGAACGCCGTTATTCTGGTCGCGTTCGCATCAGGCGATGGGGGCACCATGGGGAACAGCAAGACTGCGCGCCGGATCCACCGCAGGGCCGCGCTGCCCCTCACCCTGGCGCTGCTCTGCTCGCCGGTCGCCGCCGCCGCGGCCGCACAAACAACCGTCATCCCCGCCCCGCCGCTCGCGCCCGATTTTTCCGCGGTCACCTCGCGCAAGGAGGCCGCGAAACTGGTCCGCAAGCATTTGCTGGTGAAGATCCATTTCTTCCCGGTCGAGCTCGGCGGTCAGAACATCCGGATCAACACCGGCTATGTCACGCCCGAAGCGGCGATGGCGCACGCGCTGTTCACCGCGATGCTGACCGCCTATCGCGAGCGCGACCTGCTCGACCAGCTCCAGGTCGATGCCGATTACAAGGGCGACAGCATCGTCCCCACCCGCCTGCGGTTGAAGGCCTCGCACAGCCGCGGCGGCAAAAGCTATGAGCGCGTGATCGAGATCTGGGACTGCGGCTTTTGCGCGCCGCTCGAGCCGCTGCCCGATCCGGATGCGCCGGAAGAGCTCATCACCTGAGCGCGTACGAGCCCGGGTCGCCCGATCCGGGAGCATGACCGGTGACTTGACGACACTGGAACATAATCGGAACATACGGCCTCCCGCATGGTAGGGTGCCAAGGGGGCGGAATGGCGTGTTAGATATGAGTGGGTCGAGCAGGCGGGGCGGTTAGGTTAGGCGTATAGATAGGACTGACATCGTTGCCCAAATCAAAGTAGCGAGCCCTAGAATGCTCAGCATCACTATGAAAGCCAGTCCGGCCAACACCATCTGAGCAAATGGTGCCGAAACTAGCGATGATAGGCCGGCGTATAACGAAAGGGAGAATAAACGCCACAGGTTAGATTTCATTATATCAATAAGCTGATGAAACCCCTTAGAATCTCTTAAAATGGCCAAGCGCTCATGCTGAGTGTGAGATATAAGGAATGTGTTTGCCGCAAGGACGAACCCAAGCAAAGAGGCGCTGCTTGCTGCTATTGACAAAGAGAAATCAGAAAACTGGCTTCCACTCGGCCACAGAAATAAGCCAAGCGATTCCAACGGCTGAGTCAAAACCATAATACATACAGCAAATGATATGCCGTAGTCTATTCTCTTACGATAAGAAAAATAGAAATTCATCACCAGTCCGTTGACGTAGCGGCAACCCTAAGCTTGTCTCTGTTCTCTAAATAGGCGCGTTGAACAACTCTGTAGGCATCTTCGGTGTCGATGCTGCGGGACCGTTTGCTTGTTCTTGTGAATATCTCGCCCGAGACGAGCTTGCTCTCAAGTATGTCGACGAACCGCCCGATCCGGGAATCACCGCCGTAACCGTTAATGCTCAGCCCCTCGATTCTTTCCCGCTCGTGAGGGCGGCGTTTTATTATGTCGGCAAATTTTAGAGCTATTTCGCGAAGCTTTTGGCCGTTCCTTTCCGACGTCAACTTCAGAGCTACCTTCTTGGTCGCGCCCATTGCCTCCGCGGCCCTGATGGCAGTGTAGAAGTTCTCGTCAGCTTCGCGCGCAAGCTCTGCAGCATCGGGCGGCAGCTCGATTTCTAGGATCCTGACCGAAGTAAGAGCGGTAACTACCTCAACGATATCCCGCTCCATGAGGATAAGGAACTTCGGTGGATTGTTGAGTCTGCCCTTTTCAAAGAAGTATGGACTGAGCTGAGCCAGCTTTGGCCCTTCGTGATTCCATTCGGCCGCAACGAACCCATCATCGAATATCATCACGTGCGAGATGTCGATCAGACCCTCGTTTTCTCGCAGATCGAGTACCTTTAGGCTTCCCTCTCGTTCGATTTGCGGAAGCGCGTCTCGGCGAGTTTTCCCAAACCTGATTTTGAGAGGGTACGTCAGACTATCGGGAAATGCACATAGCCTGGTGCCCGAAGCAAGATCGAGGCGATAGCGCCCATCGTCATCGAAGGGCAACCCAGCGATGCGGCTCAGGGCGCCCGGAAGGCTCTCTTTAATTTCGGCAAAATGCTCGATCTTGAAGAAATAGACCTTGCGTAGAATACTGTTTTCTTCTGCCGCCATCATTCTTCCTCAGGCAGTTAATAGCCTTCAGAATTCTACCGCCCGAACGCGAGGTCAAGAGAGCGTTAAATTTTAATCGTGGATGGCCGACGTCCTACCTAAATTTCGTTCGTCAAAATCCGAGGGCATCATTCCCAGCTGCCGGCGTAGGAACGTACTACAAAAAGGCTGCGCCCCCACTTTCGTAACCATCACACCTCCACCTAACCAGCCACTGCCTCATTCTTCCGCTACATAGCCGAGATATGGACAGAACTGGGATCAATGTAACCGATGCGCCATGCCCCACCTCGCCCACATCGCCCTGATCGTCCGAGACTATGACGAAGCCCTCGCTTTCTACATCGGCAAGCTCGGCTTCACCCTCGTCGAGGACACGCCGATCCCCGAGCAGAACAAGCGCTGGGTCACAATCCGCCCGCCCGGCGCGCCGGAGAACGCGACCACCCTCCTCCTCGCCCGCGCCGCCACGCCGGAGCAGGCCGCCGCGATCGGCAACCAGGCCGCTGGCCGGGTGTTCCTGTTCCTCGCCACCGACGATTTCGACCGCGACTTCGCCGCCTTCACCGCCGCCGGCGTCCGCTTCGTTCGCTCGCCCGCGGTCATGCCCTATGGCAAGGTCGCAGTGTTCGAGGATCTCTACGGCAATCGCTGGGACCTGATCGAGCACGCGGCCGGCTGAGTCCATTCCGCCGCCACCCCGCCGCGCGCGCCGATCCAGTGCCTCCTTTGGGGCGTCCCAAGGGTTTCACCACCGCCCGGCGCGTGACCGGCAGCGCCGCGCCCTCGCCGTCATCGTCCAGCGTCTGTCGCGCCGCACGGCGAAAGCTGCGCTGCCGCCCTGGCCCTCCACGGCTGCTTTTGGCGCAACTGAAGCCGAGGATCGGCGTCTTCTTGCGGCTGCGACTCACGGCCCCTCCCGATCGCCACCCGCCAAGGGGCAGCCGATCCGGATGGTAAAAGAACAAACGGCGTACAAACCTCTTCCAATGTAGGATTTCATCTGCTCCAAGCTGGTAGATGAGCAAGCGATCAGACCCTGCCGCCTTCGCGCGCGCCGCTGGCGCCGCCGATCCCCGCCCCCTCGCCGAGCCGGCGCCCGGTCACGCGCCGCCGCCCCAAGGCCCCAATGCGCTGGCGGTGCCGCCGCCCGCGGACGTCGAAGACGCATTCCCCCCGCCCGAACCCTATGACCCCGCCGACTATCGCTGGGTCCCGGTCCGCCGCAAGCCGCGGCTCGACGGCTGGACCGAGGAGAAGCAGCGCCGCTTCATCGAGACCCTCGCCGATACCGGCCTCGTCAATGTCGCGTGCAAGGCGGTCGGCATGTCGCGGGCGAGCGCCTATCAGCTGCGCCGCAGCCCGCATGGCGCCGCCTTCGCGCGCGCCTGGGACGCGGCGCGCCATCATGCCGGCGGGCTGATCGAGGACATCGCCTTCGAACGCGCGATCGAGGGCACCGAGCAGGAAGTGCTCGGCCCGAATGGCGAGGTGATCGCCACCCGGCTGGTCCACGACAATCGCCTGCTCAAATATCTGCTCGGCCACCTCAAGCCCGAACGCTACGGCACCCGCACGCCCGGCGCCGCGCCGCACGGCACCGCCACGCCCCAGCCGGCGGACCCCCCCGTGCTGGAGCAGAGCCTCCGTGCAATGGAGCCCGCGCTGCCGGCGCCGCCCGAACAATTGCTCGATCCCGAGACGCTCGCGGACGAGCTGCTGGTCGCCGAGATCGCCGACGGCGTCCTGCCGCGCTTTCTGAGCGAACAACGTACCCCCAAATCCGACGCCCGCCTCGCGGCGGAGGAAGCCGCGGCACGCGACGCGCGCGGAGCGGAAGCGCGGAAGAAGCACGAGGCCGGCGGGAAGCTGACCGACGCGGAGTTCGCGGACCTATGCTACCACCTCGATCCGGTGGGCAACGCCAACCCGCGCTGCCGGCCCCGGCAAGGTACGTGACAGTGTCAAGCGAGTGTCAACTTTGGCCCGCGGTCGCACCTCTGCTAATCTTCTGGTCATGCGCGCGCGAAACCCGCTCTACGTCCAGGCCAAGCCGCCGCCGGAAGTACAGGCGCAGATCGCCGCGCTGCCGCGCAACGATCCCGCCCGCCGCCCGCATCTGCTCCACGTCACCCTCGCCTCCCTGTTCGACCTGTATCGCGCCCCGCCCGAATGGCTGGCCGCGGTGATCGCCGCGCTCGACAGCCTCGACGCGCCCGCCTTCCCGCTCGCCTTCGACCGGATCGAGAACCGCAAATGCGTCACGCTGCGCAGCGGCGCGCCGCTCGCCGAGGCGCGCGCGTTCCAGACCGCGCTGATCCGCCATTTGCTCGCGCACCGCGCCCCGATCATGCTCGGCACCACGCCCGAGCCGCACGTCACGATCAACTATGCCGGCGACCGCCTGCGCGCCGAGAAGATCGCGCCGATCGGCTGGACCGTCGACGAGATCCTCCTCGTCGAGAGCGTCGTCGGCAAGACCACCCATGTCGAACATGGCCGCTGGCGCCTCCGCAGCGGCGAGGGCGAACGCGTCGCGTAAGGCGCTCCCTTCGGCGTGGGCGCCGGGGCGATTTACCTGCACGACCTTTCAGCTATTCTCCACCGACGGGCCGGACCCGGAGGGGAGGACATCATGAACCCGCATAAACTGCTCCAGGCCGCGCTGGTCCTGTTCGGCGCGACCTGCTGCCTGCTCTATCCGCTCGCGATCGTCTGGCCGTCGGGCTGGGCATGGCATGCGGGGCCGCCGGCTGCTTCCGATTATTTCATGATGATCGTCGGCGTCTATGCCACGCTCGGCGTGTTCCTGATCCGCGCCGCGACCGATCCGCACGCCAATCGTTCGCTGATCCTGTTCGCGATCTGGTCGAGCCTCGTCCACGCCGCGATCATGGCGGTCCAGTCGCTCACCCAGCCGATGCATATGGGCCATATTCCCGGCGACGTCTCGGCGCTGCTGATCATGGCGGCGGTGCTCGGTTGGCTGCTCCACGCCGATCGCGCGGTCGACGCAGCGGCCGCCACCGCCTGACCGGGCACGCAGAGGGCGTTCAGAGCAGGTAGCGCATCCGCACCTGCTGGGTTTCGCCACCGGGCGCGACGGCGAAGCGGGCGGCGTCGAAGCGCGGCGGGCCGAAGCGGATGGCGGGATTGCGCGAGAAGCCGAAACCTTCGCGCGGAATGCCGAGCATGGTGTCGAGCCGGCTATTGCCATTGGCGTCGTGGATCACCGCGATGGCATAGTCGCCCGGCGCCAGTCCCTCGAGGCGGATGCGCGGGGCGGCGGCGGGCAGGGTGCGCCTGATGCCGTGGCCGCCGGCCTTGCAGTCGGGGAAGGCGCCGGCGTCGGCGGTGAGGCAAAGCTGGATCACGCCCCTGGCCGAGCGCAGGCCGGTAATCTCGACGTCAAGGCTGGCGAGCGGCGTCGCTCCGGGCAGAAGGGCGAGGCACAATACCGCCACCCCGATGCGCAAAGTCGCCGAGCCCCTTGTCGGTGCCGCACAGCCGGTCCCAGAAGCGAAAATAGAGGCCATAATTGCATCCGTAGAGTTGGTGGTGGCGCTGGTGGTGATGCGCGGTGATCAGCCATTTGCCCAATGGCCCGCTATGGATGAACCGCGGGAAAATCTCCCAGCCCATGTGGTTGGTGACGCCCATCACGGTCATGATCGTCAGCACCAGCCCCAGCGCGGCGACATGGATCGGGATCAGGAAGACGAGCAGCGGAATGACGACCGCTCCGGTCAGCGCCTCGATGGGGTGGAAGCTCATTGCCGCCCAGGCAGTCGGCGGCCGGCTGGCATGGTGGACGGCATGGGCGATGCGGAACCAGCGCGGCCGGTGCATCCAGCGGTGCGTCCAGTAGAACCAGGTGTCGTGGGCGAAGAGATAGAGCAGCACCGAGGCCGGCAGATACCAGAGCGGCCATGCGGCCATGTCGGTATAGATCCGGGTCCAGCCGAGATGCTGCCAGCCCCAGGCGACGATCCCGGCGGGCACCCCGTAGATCGCCGCCGAGGCGAGGCTCCAGCCGATCTCGCGGCGCATCTGGCGGTCGAGCCCCGTGTAGAGGCCGGGATGCCGCAGCCGGGTGGCGAGCGCGAACGCGCCCGAGGCGGCGAGGTAGCGCAGCCCGACGATCAACGTCATCGCCAGTGCGGAGAGGAAGATGGCCAGTGCCATGCCCCCGTGCCTACACCCGCCTCACCCGCCTTGCCACACCCGGATCGAATCGACGGGCCAGACCAGCATCAGCACGTTGAGCGTCAGATTGTCGCGGATCAGCGCGAGGGTCATCAGTTCGAAGCCAATTGCGAGCACGATCGTGGCCCAGACCGGCAGGCGCGCGGCGACAAGGAAGCCGAACGCCATCCAGCCGATATCGGCGAGCGAATTGACGATGCTGTCGCCGGAATAGCCGAGCGCGATCGTCGCCTCGCGGTAGCGATTGATGATGATCGGCGAGTTCTCGAGGATCTCCCACAGCCCCTCGACGGCCACCGCGATCGGCAATGCCCAGCGCCGCGCCTCGCCGCGCAGCGCGAAATGCGCGGCGGCGTAGAACAGGAAGCCATGGATGACATGGCTGAAGCTGTACCAGTCGGCGAGGTGCTGGCTGTTCTCGCTCGATTGCACGACGCCGTGCCACAGCTTGACTGTCCCACACGGACAGATCGGCGGCCGCGCCATCGCCACCAGCAAGCCGGCCACGGCAAGCCCGATCAGCAGCGAGGCAATCGCGGCTCGGCGTGGCACCCGAAGTGCGGTCAGTTTCCGGCTCCGGCGATCAGATCGACACAGTCGCGGGCGACTTGTTCGAGCTCCTCGCGCGGCGCACCACCGCGGGCACGCACGCTGAGCGAATGCAGTATCGAGGCGACCAGCCGCCCCTGCGCTTCCGGCGCACGGCTTCCGGCCGCGGCCAGCAGCTCGGCGATACGGGTGTCTTCCACTGCGAGAAACGCCGCGACCTTCTCGCGCACCTGCGGGTCCGACGCCGCCTGGGTGGCGGCGGTGTTGATGATCAGGCACCCCTCGGGCCCGTCGCTGCCGGTCATGTACAGATTGATCCCGCCGAGCAGGATCCGCTCGACCACATCGCGCAACGGCAGTCTCGCTTCGCCGAGACGAACCAGTTGCCGGTCGACTCGGGCAGTGAGTCGGTCGATCGCGGCCACGTACAATGCCCTTTTGTCGCCGAACGCCGCGGCGAGGCTCGGCCGCTTCAACCCCGTCGCCTCCGACAATTCGTCGAGCGAAGTGCCGGCGAAACCATAGGTGCGAAACCGGTCGGTCGCCCGCTGCAGCGCCTCGTCCGGATCGAAGCTGCGCGGGCGTCCCCGCACCTTGCTTTCCATTTTTATGCGAACCCGCAAATAATCTGTTGACCCGCTCATTTTTATGCGAGATCGTATAGAAATCAAGGGAGGTTGGTCATGAAGCTCTATTTTCGCCCCTTCGCCTGCTCGCTCGCGGCGCGGATCGCGCTCGAGGAGGCCGAGCTCGACGCCGAATTCGTGGCCGTGCCTTCCGACGGCCGCTTGCCCGACGGCCGCCACTTCAGCCAGCTGAGCCCGATGGGTTATGTTCCCGCGATCGAGACCCGCGGCGGCTTCGTGCTGAGCGAAGGCCCGGCCGTGCTCACCTATATCGCCGAGCTGGCACCCGAAGGATCGCTGAGCTTCACCGGCTTTTCGGACGCGCATTACCGGATGCTCGCCTGGCTCAACTTCGTCAGCACCGAGCTGCACAAGGCGGTGTTCACTCCCTTGCTCGGCAAATCGGCTGGCACGGAGGAGCGCGCGGCGGCGCTGGCGCGAGTCGCCAGGCCGTTCGACATACTCGCCCGGCATCTCGAGGGCCGCGAATTTCTCGAGGACCGGTTCACCGTTGCCGATGCCTATCTGCTGACTGTGCTCAACTGGTGCGAGCATTCGGGCGTGGCGATCGGCGGCTGGCCGGTGCTGCTCGACTATCGCACCCGCCTCCGCCAGCGGCCGTCGGTCGAAAAGGCGATGGCGGAGGAATGGCCCCTGCTCAAGGCCGCCTGACACGATCTCTCGGGGGCGCGCCGCATCGCTCCGCTCCCGCCACGCCTGCCCTCCCCGGTTCAGCGCCGGGGAGGGTTTTTGTTGGAACGCCTGTTCCACTCGGCTAGGCCGAGGCGATGTCCGCCACGATCAGCTGCGATCTCGCCATTGTCGGCGGCGGTCTTGCCGGAGGGCTGATTGCGCGTGCGGTGCACCAGCGGCACCCGGATGCGCAAATCCGCCTGATCGAAGGCGGGGCGCATCTCGGCGGCAATCATCTCTGGTCCTTCTTCGCGAGCGACGTGGCGCCTGCCGACCGCTGGCTGGTCTCGCCGCTGATCAGCCATGGCTGGACGCGCTACGATGTCGCCTTTCCGGGGCACGCGCGCACGCTCAAATCGCCTTATTATTCGATCGAGTCTCGGCGGTTCGAGCGCGAAATGCTGGCCGCCCTGCCCGCGCAGGCAATTCTCCGCAAGCGGCGGGTGATCGAAGTAAACAGCACCCAAGTGCTGCTCGCCGACGGCGACCGCGTCGAGGCGCAAGGGGTAATCGACTGCCGCGGAACGGGGGACCTGTCGGCCCTCGAACTCGGCTGGCAGAAGTTCCTCGGCCGAGAGCTCGCGCTGACCAGGCCCCACGATCTCGAGCGGCCGGTGGTGATGGACGCGACGGTCGAGCAGCAGGACGGCTATCGCTTCGTCTATTGCCTGCCCTTCGCGCCCGACCGGATCTTCGTCGAGGACACCTATTACAGCGACGATCGCACAGTGGATGCCGGCACGCTCGGCAGCCGGATCGACGCTTATGTCGCGGCGCGCGGCTGGCAGGTCGCCTCGACTGCCCGCGAGGAAAGCGGGGCGCTGCCGGTGGCGATCGGGGGTGACTTCGAGGCGTATTGGCGCTCGGGCGGCACAGGTATTGCGAAAGCCGGGGTGCGCGCCGGGCTGTTCCATCCACTGACCAGCTATTCGCTTCCCGACGCGGTACGCACCGCCGCATTGATTGCAGACGCCGGCACCTTCGAAGGCGCTGCGTTGCACGATCTGCTGCATCGCCATGCTTCGCGCACCTGGCGCAGCCGCCGATTCTACCGCCTCTTGGCGGCCATGCTGTTCAAGGCGGCCGAGCCCGAGGAACGCTATCGCATCCTCGCGCGCTTCTATCGGCTGGACGAGGGGCTGATCCGCCGCTTCTATGCGGCCAATTCCAACCTGGGCGACAAGATCCGGGTGATGACGGGCAAACCGCCGGTGCCGATCGGTCGGGCGGTGCGCGCGATAACGGGGGTCGTATGAAGAAGGTGGCAGTGATTGGTGCGGGGATTGGCGGGCTGGCGCTCGCGATCCGGCTGCAATCGGCGGGGGTGGACACCACCATCATCGAGGCGCGCGACAAGCCTGGCGGACGCGCCTATTTCTGG
The DNA here is from genome assembly GCA_032334595.1 of Sphingomonas psychrotolerans. Classification (GTDB taxonomy): domain Bacteria; phylum Pseudomonadota; class Alphaproteobacteria; order Sphingomonadales; family Sphingomonadaceae; genus Sphingomonas; species Sphingomonas psychrotolerans_A. Next base: position 453,149 of record JALMLT010000004.1, read on the forward strand.
GAACGCGGCGGCTTCGTCTTCGACGCCGGCCCGACCGTCATCACCGCACCCGAAGCGCTGCAGGAGTTGTGGCGGCTCTCGGGCCACGATATTTCCGAAGACGTCAATCTGGTCCCGGTCTCGCCTTTCTACCGGCTGTCGTGGCCCGACGGCACGGCGTTCGACTACGGCAATGACGACGCGCAGCTTCGCGCCGAGATCGCCCGGCTCAATCCCGAGGATGTGGCCGGTTATCGCCGCTTCCTCAAATATTCCGAAGGCGTCTATCGCGAAGGCTATCAGAAGCTCGGCCATGTCGCGTTCCTCGATTTTGGATCGATGGTCCGCGCCGCCCCGGCGCTGATGAAATATCAGGCGTGGCGCTCGGTCTATTCGATGGTGTCGCATTTCGTGAAGAACGAGAAATTGCGTCAGGCGCTGAGCTTCCACACCTTGCTGGTCGGCGGCAATCCGACCACGACGAGCGCGATCTATGCGCTGATCCACAAGCTAGAGCGCGACGGCGGCGTCTGGTTCGCGCAGGGCGGGACCAACAAGCTGGTCGCCGGGATGGTCCGCCATTTCGAGCGGCTCGGCGGCGTCATCCGGCTTGGCGACGCAGTGGCGGCGATCGACACCCTCGGCGATCGCGCGACGGGCGTGCGCACCGAGAGTGGCTTCGAGCTGCAGGTCGACGCGGTCGCGAGCAATGCCGACATCGTCCACAGCTACCGTGCCTTGCTGAAGGACTCGCGTAGCGCCCAGCGCGCGGCCTCAAAGCTCGAGCAGAAGCGCTTCTCACCCTCGCTGTTCCTCGTCCATTTCGGGGTGCGCGGCACCTTCCCGGAGATCCCGCACCATTCGATCCTGTTCGGCCCGCGCTATCAGGGGCTGCTCGCCGACATCTACGATCACGGTGTGCTGAGCGAAGATTTTTCGCTTTATCTCCACCATCCCACCGCCACCGACCCCGCCATGGCGCCGGAAGGCTGCTCCACCTTCTATGCGCTTGCCCCGGTGCCGCATCTCGGCAAATTCCCCGCCGACTGGCGCGAAGTCGGCCCGGTGCTGGAAGAGCGCATCCTCGCCGAAGTCGCGCGCCGGCTGATTCCCGATCTCAAGGACCGTATCGTGACCAAATTCTCCTACGCGCCACCCGATTTCGCGACGGACCTGCGCGCGCATCTCGGCTCGGCATTCAGCCTCGAGCCGATCCTGACGCAAAGCGCGTATTTCCGCGTCCACAACCGCGACGAGGCGATCTCGAACCTCTATTTCGTAGGCGCGGGTACCCACCCGGGTGCAGGTATCCCCGGCGTCGTCGGCAGCGCCAAAGCCACGGCCGCGCTGATGCTCGGAGGCGCCCGGTGAAGCGGGTCGCAGTCTATTGCGGATCGGCCAGCCCGGCCGATCCGGTCTATATCGAATCCGCCCGCGAAGTAGGTCGCAGTCTCGCCGAGCGTGGGATCGGCATCGTCTATGGCGGCGGCAAATTGGGGCTGATGGGCGCAGTCGCCGACTCGGCGCTGGCGGCGGGCGGCGAAGTGATCGGGGTGATCCCCACCGCGCTCGTCAATGCCGAGGTCGCGCATCGCGGCCTCACCGAACTCCATGTCGTCGACACGATGCACGAGCGCAAGGCGCGCTTCACCGAACTCGCCGACGGCTTCGTCAATTTGCCGGGCGGCACCGGCACGATGGACGAATTATGGGAGGCACTGAGCTGGGCCCAGCTCGGCTATCATGCCGACCCCATCGGACTGCTCAATGTCGCCGGCTATTACGACAAACTGATCGATTTCTGGCAGCATATGGGCAGCGTCGGCTTCCTCCGGCCGCAACATCAGGGGCTGCTGCTGATCGACGACAGTCTCGACGGGCTGCTCGTGCAGATGACAGCGTTCGAGCCGGCGGTGCCGATCATCCAGATGAAGCGCGAGGACCTCTGAGCGAGAGCCTGCCCGGACGCGACGCGATCGTGGCAACCGCAGGCGAGTCGATCGCGCGCGGCTCGAAGAGCTTTGCGGCGGCGAGCCGATTGTTCGACCGGCGAACCCGCGAACGGGCGTGGCTGCTCTACGCCTGGTGCCGCGCCTGCGATGATCTCGCCGACGGACAGGATCACGGCCATGGCATGGAGGCAGTGGCCGATCCTGCGGCGCGGCTGGAGGCGATCCGTCTCCGCACCGCCGCGGCGCTGGAAGGCCGCTGGGTGGGCGATCCGGCGTTCGACGCACTCCGGATCGTCGCCGAGGAGACCGCGATGCCGCACCGTCTGGTGTGGGACGTGGTTGAGGGCTTCGCGCTCGACGCGGCAGGATGGCGGCCCCGCACCGAGGCCGATCTGCTGCGCTATTGCTACCATGTCGCCGGCGCGGTCGGCTGCATGATGGCCGTGGTGATGGGAGTTTCTCCCGATGACGACGCGGTGCTCGACCGCGCCTGCGACCTCGGCCTCGCCTTCCAACTCGCCAATGTCGCGCGCGACATCGGCGAGGATGCCGCCGCGGGTCGCTGCTATTTGCCCGATTCATGGCTCGCCGAAGCCGAAATCCCGCGCGACCGGCTGATGGAAGACAAGGTCAAGCTGGCCGCAGTGGCGCGGCGACTCACCGACCGCGCCGGCGCCTACGAAACGCGGGCGCGCGCGGGCACGCCGACCTTGTCGTTCCGCTCGGCCTGGGCCGTGTTGGCGGCAGCCGGCATCTATGGCGACATCGCGCGCAAAGTGGCGCAACGGGGCCTAGCGGCGTGGGATGAGCGTGTGAGCACGCCTGCCATCGACAAGCTGGGCTGGATCGTTCGCGCCGCGGTGCAGGCTTATGGCAGGAAGCGCCGTTATTCGAACCTCGACATAACGACACTTGCCTGGAAACGATCGAGGCTTCCTTGATCGGTTCCCCGGCGAAAGCCGGGGCCCAGCTTCGATGAACCCGGTGAGTGAACACGTTCCTCTCAAACCGCATCGCAACTGGGCCCCGGCCTTCGCCGGGGAGCAGTTAGCTTCAAAATCAGGAAATCAGCTGCCGCGGCGCACCGGCTTCGCAGGACGTGCGTCGGCGATCAGCCGGGTCTGGCGCTGGCAGGCGGCGCTGATAACGGGGAAATCGACGTCGGTGTTGCGCTGGAGCGCGGCCGGCATTGCTTCCTGACAAGCCTGGATCGACGTGTACTGAACCGGCTCCACCCGCGCCTGCTGGCACTGCATCGAATCGTCGCCGCAGCCCATGATCGCCAGCACGTAGAGGACCTGATCCATCGCCGTTCCTTCCGCTCTTCAAAACGAAGTCGGCGGCGCTGCGTTCCGGCAAACTGTTGCAAGCATGCGCCCGGCGCACCAAATCGAGACTTGATGCCTCCACAAAATTCTGAATCCGCGCCCGAGCGCCCGCTGCTCGCGACGATGAAGCGCTTCCTGCCCTATCTGTGGCCGAAGGATTCGCCGGGGCTCCGCGCGCGCATCGTGATCGCGCTGGTGCTCGTCGTCTTCTCCAAGCTCGTGCAGGTCTATGGCGCGCCCTTCGCGCTGCAGGGTGCGATCGACCGGATGGCGAGCGGATCGCGCGATGCGGTGTGGCTCGTGACGGCTCTGGTCGTCGGCTATGCCGCCGCGCGGCTGGGCAGCGTGCTGTTCGACAATCTGCGCAACGCTGTGTTCGAGAAGGTAGGGCAGGACGCCACGAGGCGCCTCGCCTCGGACGTGTTCCGCCATCTCCATGGTCTCTCTCTGCGCTTCCATCTCGAGCGCCGTACCGGTGCGATCACCAAAGTGGTCGAGCGCGGCACCAAGAGCATCGATACGATGCTCTATTTCCTGCTGTTCAACATCGCGCCGACCATTCTCGAACTGGCGCTGGTGATCGGTATCTTCTGGACGCGCTTCGGCGTGTGGCTGGTGGCGGGGACGCTGGTGATGGTGGTCGTGTATATCGCCTTCACCCGCTGGGTGACCGACTGGCGTTCGAAGCTGCGCGAGCAGATGAACGATCTCGATACCGGCGCGGTCGCGCACGCCGTCGATTCGCTGCTCAACTTCGAGACGGTCAAATATTTCAACGCCGAGGCGCGCGAATCCGCCCGCTACGACAAGGCAATGGCCTCGTACATGAAGGCCGCCGTCACGTCCGAGAACTCGCTTGCCTGGCTCAATATCGGCCAGGCGCTGATCACCAATCTGATGCTCGGCGCCGGAATGGCGCTGGTGGTGTTCGGCTGGAGTTCGGGCCGATTCAGCGCGGGCGACGTGGTGCTGGTGTCGACCCTGCTCAGCCAGCTGTTCCGCCCGCTCGACATGCTCGGCTGGGTCTATCGCACGATCCGGCAGGGCGTGATCGACATGGGCAGCATGTTCGACCTGATCGACACCCATGCCGAGATCGTCGACGCGCCGGGCGCAGCGCCGTTGGCCGTCGGCGCAGGGCATGTCCGGTTCGAGAATGTCGAGTTCGGCTATGATCCCGATCGCCAGATCCTCAAGGGGATCGACCTCGACATCCCCGCCGGCGCGACGGTCGCCGTGGTCGGGCCGTCGGGTGCCGGCAAGTCGACGCTCGCGCGGCTGATGTATCGCTTCTACGATGTTACGGGCGGCAGGATCACGATCGACGGCCAGGACATTCGCGACGTGACCCAGAGCTCGCTGCGCGGCGCGATCGGCATCGTCCCGCAGGACACGGTGCTGTTCAACGACACGATCGGCTACAACATCGCTTATGGCCGCGAAGGCGCCACGCCCGACGAAGTCGCGGCGGCCGCGCGGGGCGCGGCGATCGCCGGCTTCATTCAGTCGCTTCCCGATGGCTTCGACACGCGCGTCGGCGAGCGCGGTCTAAAGCTTTCGGGCGGCGAAAAGCAGCGCGTCGCGATCGCGCGGACCTTGGTCAAGAACCCGCCGATCCTGATCCTCGACGAGGCGACCAGCGCGCTCGACAGCCGTACCGAGGCCGACATCCAGGCCACGCTCGAGGCGATCGAGCGCGGCCGCACGACGATCGTCATCGCCCACCGCCTGTCGACGGTGGTCCATGCCGACCGGATCATCGTGCTCGAAGCCGGTCGCGTCGCCGAGCAGGGCACCCATGCCGAATTGCTCCGCCACAATGGCGTCTATGCCGAAATGTGGGCGCGCCAGGCGCAGGAGCGCGAGGATGGCGAGGAGCTGGCGGCCGAGTAGCTCAGGCCTTGAGGTCCTGCCACTCCGGATGCCGGGCGAGATAGGCCGCGACGAAGGTGCAGGTGGCCCGCACCTTGAGGCCGCGCTTTCGAACTTCGCTCAGCGCCCCTTCGATCAGCCGGCTGCCCACGCCCATCCCCTGCAGCGACGCGGGTACGATCGTGTGCGTGAAGGTGATCACCTCGCCCTCGATCCTGTACTCGGCGAAGGCGAGATGGCCTTGTTCGATCAGCTCGAAACGTTGCTCGTCTTTATTGTCGCGGACGTCGCTCATCGGGCACCTTTGCTGCGCGGCGCGTTGTCGCCGTATCTGGACCCTACAGAACGGACCGGATCGGGCAAGGAGCCGAAAAGATGCTGATTCCTTTGGGGGTGTTGGGCGTGGCGAGTATCGGGCTGGCGGGCTGGTCGGCCTATGCCGCGCGCAAGGCCGAGGAGATGGTGCCGCCCGATGGGCAATTCGCCGAGGTGCCGGGCGGGCATCTCCATTATGTCGACACCGGGCCAAGCGAAGCGCCGCCGATCGTCATGGTTCACGGGCTGATGGGGCAGCTTCGGAATTTCTCGCATTCGCTGTCGGAGCGCCTCGCATCCGATCATCGCGTCATCCTTGTCGACCGGCCCGGCTGGGGGCATTCGGAGGTCGACGGCCCACGGCCTGGCATCATCGCGCAGGCCCAGATGATCGCGGCACTGATCGAGCAGCTCGAACTCGACCGGCCGCTGCTGGTCGGTCACTCGATGGGCGGCGCGGTCGCGCTGGCGCTGGGGCTCGAACGGCCCGAACTGATCTCCGGATTGGCACTGATCGCTCCGCTCAGCCAACCGGTCAGCACAGTGCCCAAGCCTTTTGCCGGCCTGCTCGCGCCCGGGCCGCTGCGTCCGGCGATCGCGTGGCTGGTCGCCGTTCCCGCGGGTACGCTGTCGGGCGCGAAGGTGGCGCAGGCGATCTTCGCTCCCGACCCTGTGCCTGCCGACTTTGCAACCCGCGGCGGCGGCGCGCTCTCGCTGCGCCCTAAAAGCTATATGGCGGGATCGTTCGAGATCCGGGGTGCACCCGCCGAGATGACTGCACTTGCCGCGCGCTACGGCAGCCTGCAGGTGCCAGTGGCGATCCTGTACGGCCGCGAGGACGCGGTGCTCGATCCGCAGCTCAATGGGGAGAAGACTGCGAGCGAAATCCCCGATGCGACTCTCGAGTTGATCGCAGGCGGTCACATGCTCCCGGTCACCCACGCCGACCAGACCGAGGCTTGGCTCCGGCGCGTGCTCGCCAGGAACGATCAGGCGACCGGCGGCGCGCTCACCGATACGGTCTGACCCCCCGGTAGTTTGACCGATCCGCCGGCTCCGGCCTGCTTCTGGACGAACGAACCGATGAAGGCGCCGAGCGTCAGCTTGGCGAGGTCCATGAAATTGGGAAAGCGAATCGCAAGCATCGAGAAGAACAGGGTCAGCCCGATCGTCGCGAGCGGCAGCCCGGTCAGTCCCAATTTGGTGAAGGTGCCGGTAAAGCCGCTGAGGCTGGTCAGCCGAATATATTGGGTGACGGCGTCTTCCTGTCCCGATTTGACCTGATCGCAGATTGCCGCCCATTCCTCGCTGTTGATCACCCGTCCGGGCTGCTGTCCGCGGGAGATGCCCACCGAGCGCAACAGCTGGATCCCGAGCACCGCACCGACGATGCCGATCGCGCTCAGGATCAGCTCGGGCGTGAAATCGGCGAGCGTCGTGGCGCGCTCGCTGGCTTTGCTGTCGTCCTGCACCAGCATGTAGCAAACAAAGCCGAACAGCGCGACGGCTCCGTAGATCAATCCTATCCCGGCTACCGCCAGCGAACTACGGCCCAAGATGAAACCGCGCGGCTGTTCCGAATCGTCGAAGCCGTTATCCATTGCCCATCCCCCTTGTTGGCGGGCGAGACTAACATGGCGACGTGTAATTGTAGAAGCGGCGGTTAGCCCACTTCGGCGGGCTGTGTCGTCCAGCCGAGCCGCGGGATGGTGATCGAGCGCTTGCCGGCCAGGTCCACGCGCGTGACGAACAATTCCTTGCTCTCGATATATTGCAGCAGCCGGCGCACGCGGCCGAGCGAGCTGGTGCCGTAGGTCGCCGCGAGTTCGGCGTCGCTCGGGCAGGGCAATCCTTCGCGCGCGGCGCGGGCGACGAGCAGGAACGGCCCGAGCATGTCGTCGGGAAGCGCCCGCGCCGCGTCGAGCGCCTGCGCCCAGTCGGCGTCGGGATCGCCATGAATCCCGGCACGCGCCGCCGATAGCCGCCGGACGAACCCCGATAGATCGAGCGGCGGCCGTGCCAGTCCAACCATCCGACAGCGGACGAGAAAGTCCTGATACAGCACCGACGGCGACCGATAGGTCGATTCCGGATCGTCGACGATGTCGCGCAGCACGTCGGCGATCCGGCCTGCCGCCTCACCGGCGTCAACTTCGGGCACTTCCTCCATCGGCGAAGGCGTCGAACGGGCAAGCGCCTCGATCAGCCGCTCCGACGGCATCTGGGTCGGCACCGGGGAGGGTGCAGGCGGCGTCCATTCCGGTTCGACAGGCGCGAGCAGCAGATCCTTCATGTCCTCCGCCGGCGCCTGCGGCAGCGGCGTCAGCTTCGGGGAGGAACTGCGCGCACTGGTCTCGACCGCGCCGATCTGGATCGCCACCGGCCGCCGCGCCACCGCCGGCCCCAGCGCGAGGAAATGCCCGCGCTGCAAATCGCGGATCGCCTCGGCCTGCCGCCGCTCCATCCCGAGCAGATCGGCGGCACGCGCCATGTCGATATCGAGAAAGGTGCGGCCCATCAGGAAGTTCGAGGCCTCGGCGGCGACATTCTTGGCCAGCTTGGCGAGGCGCTGCGTCGCGATCACGCCGGCAAGGCCGCGCTTGCGGCCGCGGCACATCAGGTTGGTCATCGCGCTCAGCGACGCCCGGCGCACTTCCTCGGCGACCTCGCCGCCGCCGGCAGGCGCGAACAGTTGCGCCTCGTCGACCACGACCAACGCCGGATACCAATGATCGCGCGGCGCATCGAACATGCCGTTGAGGAATGCCGCGGCGCATTTCATCTGCCCCTCGGCCTCGAGCCCTTCGAGGCTGAGCACCACCGAGGCGCGATGCTCGCGAATCCGTGCGGCGAAACGCGCCACGTCGCGCTCGCTATGTTCCGAAGCCTCGATCGCGATATGACCGTAGCGGTCGCCCAAGGTGACGAAATCGCCTTCGGGATCGATCACCACCTGCTGGACCTGTCCGGCGCATTGCTCGAGCAGGCGGCGCAGCAGGTGCGACTTTCCCGAACCCGAATTGCCCTGGACGAGCAGACGCGTGGCGAGGAGCTCCTCGAGATCCATCGACACGGGTGCCCCGCCCGTATCCTTCCCCATTTCCACGCGAACCGTCATTCGCCTGCTGCTTTGGCGGATCGACGCAATCGTGCAAGTATGGACTGTACCGATCGCGGCGAAAGCCTGTGGATGGAACGCTTCCGGCCCCTGCCCGACCTCTCGACACCCGCCCTGCCCGCGTCCTAACGAAGCGGCGTGACCGACCCGCTCGACATTCTCCGCACGACCTTCGGCTTCCCCGATTTCCGCGGTGTCCAGCGCGAGGTGGTCGATCGTGTCCTCGCGGGTGCCAACACGCTCGCGGTGATGCCCACCGGCGCCGGCAAGTCGCTTTGCTATCAGGTGCCCAGCCTCGCGCTCGACGGCACCTGCATCGTGGTCAGCCCGCTGATCGCGCTGATGCACGACCAGCTGCGCGCCGCAGAGGCTGTCGGCATCCGCGCCGCGACGCTGACCTCGGTCGACGAGAATCGCGAGGAGACGATTGCGCGCTTCCGCGCCGGCGATCTCGACCTGCTCTATGTCGCGCCCGAACGTGCCTCGGGCGAGGGCTTCCGCAACTTGCTGAGCCAGGCGAAGCTCAGCCTGTTCGCGATCGACGAGGCGCATTGCGTCTCCGAATGGGGGCATGATTTCCGGCCCGATTATCGCCTGCTGCGTCCATTGCTCGACCGCTTCGGGGACGTGCCGCGCCTCGCGCTCACGGCGACTGCGGACGCGCATACCCGGGCCGACATCCTCGAACAGCTCGGCATTCCGCACGATGGCCTGATCGTCGCCGGCTTCGACCGGCCCAATATCCGCTATACGATCACGCCGCGCGAGAACACGACGCGGCAGATCGTCGCTCTGATCGCCGAGCAGCCCGGGCCTGGAATCGTCTATGCCCAGACCCGTGCCGGCGTCGAAAAGCTCGCCGCCAAGCTGGCGGAGACCGGCCGCAGCGTCTTGCCCTATCATGCTGGGCTCGACCCCGCGGTGCGCCGCCGCAATCAGGCAGCATTCGTCGCGTCCGAGGACATGGTGGTGGTCGCCACCGTCGCCTTCGGCATGGGGATCGACAAGCCCGATGTCCGCTTCGTCGCGCATGCCGGCCTGCCCAAGTCGATCGAGGCCTATTATCAGGAGACCGGCCGCGCCGGCCGCGACGGCGATCCCGCAGTCGCACACCTGTTTTGGGGCGCGGAGGATTTCGCGCGGGCGCGGCAGCGCGTCGGCGAAGTCGAGCCGGGCCGCCAGGCAGGCGAGCGTACGCGGCTCACCGCGCTGGGTGCGTTGGTCGAAACCGCCGGCTGCCGCCGCCGCATCCTGCTGCGCCATTTCGGCGAGGATGCGCCGGAGCGCTGCGGCAATTGCGACAATTGCCTGGCCCCGCCCGCCGCGATCGACGCCACCGTGACCGCGCAGAAGTTCCTCTCGGCGGTGTTCCGCACCGGGATGATGTTCGGCACGGGCTATATCGAGAGCGTGTTGCTCGGCCAGTCGAGCGAGCGCAGCCTGATGAACGGGCACGAGCAATTGTCGGTGTTCGGCATCGTCGACGGCGAGGAAGCGGCATTGCTCAAGCCGGTGGCGCGCGCGCTGCTGCTGCGCGACGCGCTGCGCACCAACGCACATGGCGGGCTCGAATTCGGCCCGGAGGCCAAGCCGATCCTCAAGGGCGGCGCCGAACTCAAGCTGGTCCTGCCGCCGAAACGCGAGCGGCGCACAAAGCGGGGACGCACAGGAGACAGCGGCGTCAATCCGATCGGCAACCCATTGTTCGAGGCACTGCGCGCCAAGCGCCGCGAGATCGCAATGGAAGCCGGGCTGCCGCCTTATGTCATCTTCCATGACTCGGTGTTACGCGACATGGCGCTGAGCCGCCCGGGCACCTTGTCCCAGCTCGGCGCGATTTCGGGCGTTGGCGCGCGCAAGCTCGAAGCTTACGGTGACGCCTTCCTCAAGGTCATTCGGGAGGCAGCGTGAAGGCAGCGATCGCACTGGCATTGATGGCGGCAACGGCAGCAGGCGGGCCGGATACAATCCCTGCCCCGGCCGGCACCATCTCGATGGAGATGAACAGCTGGGGCAAGCGCGTCTCCGACTGGTCGATCGATCCGGGCGGCAATGGCCGTTACGCCGCGGCGGTACCGACTGTGTTCGCGCCCGATGCCCACTGGATTGTCCGGAAAGTGGCTGTGGGACCGGCGGGCTATCGCAAGCTTCGCGGCGCGCTCGCCGCCGTGGAGCATCGCCCGGCGGGCGCATTGCCCTGCACGATCGCGATCACCGACGGTGCTTATGGCCAGGTCCGCTGGACGCAACTCCGCGGGAAACACCGTGCGGTCGACTATACCGCCGGCTGCCGCGAGCCGGCGACCCAATCCGCGGTCGGCGCGATCATGAAAGCCGATGCCATGATGCGGCGCTGGAGCGCCGGCGGCAGGATCATCGAGGACAGGAAAGTAAAGCCATGACTCAGCTGCGTCGCATCGACGAGACCATTTCGGTCGCTCCGCAAATCGTGCCAGAAGACCTCCCGCAGCTCGCCGAGCAGGGATTCACGCTCGTCATCAACAATCGTCCCGATGAGGAGGAGATCGGTCAGCCCTCGAGTGCCGCCATACAGACTGCCGCAGAGGCAGCCGGGCTCGGCTATGTCGCGATCCCCACGACCATGGGCGGCATGTCGTCGAAACAGGTCGAGGCGATGGCCGATGCGCTGGCCGGTGCCCGCGGCCCGGTGCTCGCTTTTTGCCGTTCGGGCACCCGCTCGTGCAACCTTTGGGCGCTCGCCGAAGCCAGCCGGGGCGGCGACCCGGCGGCGCTGACTGCGAAGGCTGCGGGCGCAGGCTATGACATTTCTGGCATCCGGCCGTTGCTCGACGCGCTCGCCGGCCGGGCATGAACTGGCTCCAGCTCGGCGGCTCGGTGGCCGCTGTCCTGATCCTCGCCTGGGTCTCGTGGCTGCTGAAGCTCGGCGAGAGCCGGATCGACGATGGCGACACTGCCAAACGGATGGCCGAGGAGGCGCTGAGCGGGTTCGTCGCGCGTGCCGCTTTGGTAGGGACCAACGGCGCCGCAGCGCTCGTGCTCGGCAATGACGGGATCGCCCTGCTCAAACGCCACGGGGCGAAGGTGGCGGTGCGCCGGCTCGGCCGCCCGCTCTGGCGCCGGCCCTCTCCAGAGGGCGTCACGATCGAAACCGGCGAGCGGATGTTCGGACCGGTGCTGCTATATGGCGTGCTGCCGGAGGACGTCGACCGGCTGGAAGCGCAACTGACATTGCACTGACCTCGATCGCAGTCGCTAGCGCGTGGCCTCCCGCATCGCCGGCATGCTCGCCGGCGCAGTCTCGATCACAGCGACTTTCCCGCCGCTGAAGCGCACGAAGCTCAGCAACGCGAGCTTGCCGCCGCGCATCCATTCGATTCGGACCCGCCGTCATCAAGGAGATAGGGACGATTATGGACAAGACGCTTGGGAACCTCCCATCGGACCAACGGGCGGTCGACCGTGCACGCATCGCCCCACTCCGCGCAAAAACGGCTCGTCGCCTCGGCAGTGCGTAGATCGGCCGGCAAGTCTCGCCCGCGGTCATACGCCTCGAGCGCGCGCGCCAGGCTGGCGGCAAGCGGCGCCGACATTGGCTGGCCCGCTTCGCGGGCGGGCAGCAACTCTACCACCGCCAAGTGTGATCCCGACATCGTTCCCGGAACCGCACACATGCCCTGTGCGGGTCCACCGCGCAGCGGCGTGCACGGGTCCGCGAAGGTCAGAAGCAGGAAGAAGAGCATTTCGCCAATCTACTTGTTCCATGATTGCGCAACAAGGCTGTGCTGCAGCGCGGCGTGACTTGCTACTGACACGAAGGTAAGCAAGCCGGGATGCTCGCGCTGCCCGATCCCGTGACTCTGGCGATTCCCGCCTTCGTGCTGCTGGTGCTCGCCGAGATGATCGTCGCGCGGATCAAGGATCGGACGCGCTATGAACCGCGCGATACGCTGACGTCCCTTGCACTGGGTACTGGCAGCACCATCGCAGGAGTCCTTTCGGGTGGCATGGTGTTCGCGCTGGCCCTTTGGGTGTGGCAGTTCCGGCTCTTCGACGTGGATTATGCGTGGTACTGGTTCGTTGTCGCCTTCGTGCTCGACGATTTCGCTTATTATCTCTTCCATCGCTCGGCGCATCGGGTCCGCTGGTTCTGGGCGAGCCATGTCATCCACCATTCGAGCCAGCATTATAATCTCTCGACGGCACTGCGGCAGACCTGGACCGGTTTTTTCAGTCTCGCTTTCCTGTTCCGCCTGCCTTTGTTCCTGATCGGCTTCCCGCCGGCGATGATCTTCTTCGTCGCGGGGCTCAATCTGGTCTACCAGTTCTGGATCCACACCGAAGTGATCGGCCGGATGCCGCGCTGGTTCGAGGCCGTCATGAACACGCCGTCGCATCACCGCGTCCATCACGCGACCAACCCGCGCTATCTCGACCGCAATTATGCCGGCGTGTTCATCGTCTGGGACCGCTGGCTCGGCACCTTCGAACCCGAGCGCGACGACGACCGCCCGCGCTACGGCATCGTCAAGGATCTCGGCAGCTTCAACATCCTCTGGGCGGCGACGCACGAATGGGTCGGCATCGCCAGCGACGTCTGGCGCGCGCCGACATGGGTCGCACGGCTCAACTACATGATCCGGCCGCCGGGATGGAGCCACGACGGGAGCCGGGACACATCGGAAACCATAAAGGCGCGCTGGGAAGCGGCGCGCGAGGGGGGACAGGCGTGGAAGAAGCCGACATCGTCGTCATCGGATGCGGATCAGGCGGAAGCGCCGTCGCGGGCCGCCTGAGCGAAGGCGGCAAATACAAGGTCGCGGTGATCGAGGCGGGCGGGCGCAACACCAGCCTCAAGACGATCATGCCCGGCATGATGCCGTTCCAGACCGACAAGACCAATTGGCGGTTCGAGACGGTGCCGCAGGCCGGACTGAACGGCCGCCGCGGCTATCAGCCGCGCGGGCGCGGGCTCGGTGGGTCGAGCGCAATCAACGCGATGCTCTACATTCGCGGCCATCAGCGCGACTATGACGAGTGGCGCGATCTCGGCTGCACCGGCTGGGGCTGGGACGACGTGCTGCCCTGGTTCCGCCGCTCCGAGCACAATACGCGCGGCGCAGACGCCTTTCACGGCGAGGCGGGGCCACTCTGGGTCAGCGACCAGAATTTCGCGCATCGCGGCAGCCACGCGTTCATCGAAGCGGCGTCGCGGCTGCAGATCCCCGTCAATTCCGACTTCAACGGCGCCCGGCAGGACGGCGTCGGGCTGTATCAGGTCACCCAGAAAGGCGGCGAGCGCTGGACCGCGGCGCGCGCCTATCTCCCGACAGGCAAGAGCGACAATCTCGAGATCCTCTGCGACGCGCTGGTCGAACGGATCCTGTTCGAAGATGGCCGCGCCTGCGGCGTCGCCTGGCGGCAGGGCGGCGTCGCGCGTACGATCCGCGCGCGGCGCGCGGTCGTGCTCGCCGCGGGGGCTTTCCAGACGCCGCAATTGCTGATGCTGTCGGGGATCGGGCCCGGCCATCACCTCGCCGAAATCGGCTTGCCGGTGCAGGTCGACCGGCCCGCCGTCGGCGCGGATCTGCAGGACCATATCGACTATACCGCAGCGTTCGAGACCGAGGGCAGCTTCTTCCTCGGCCGATCGCCGTTGGGCACGCTCAAATCGGTCGGTGCGCTCTTCCGCTGGCTGTTCACCCGATCCGGCGGAATGACCTCGCCTTATGCCGAGGCCGGCGGCTTCCTGCGCACCGAACTCGCCGACGAGCGACCCGACGTCCAGCTTCATTTCCTGATCGCGATCGTCGAGGATCACGGCCGTACCAAGGTCAAGGGGCACGGCTATAGCTGCCACGCCTGCGTGCTGCGGCCGGAGAGCCGCGGAACGGTGCGGCTAGCCTCGCCCGATGCGGCCGCGGCGCCGCTGATCGACCCCAATTTCCTGTCCGATCCGCGCGACATGGCGGTGCTCAAGGCCGGGGTGCGCGCAATGTACCGCATCCTCGAAACGCCGCCGCTCGCCGACTATCGCGGCCGCGATCGCTACCCTGTCGATCTGTCCGACGATGCGGCACTGGAGCAGTTGATCCGCGCCCGCGCCGATACCGTTTACCACCCGGTCGGCACGGCGCGGATGGGCGCCGACGCAGACGCCGTGGTCGATCCGCGCCTCAAGGTCCGCGGCGTCGACGGGCTCTACATCGCCGATGCGTCGGTGATGCCGCGGCTGATCGGCGGCAATACCAATGCGCCGACGATCATGATCGGCGAGCGTGCAGCCGCGTTCATCGCCGAAGATCTGCGATAGACCCCTCAAAGCCCCGTTCGCCCTGAGCCTGTCGAAGGGCCGCCAGCCGCAGGCGAACGGCTCGTGGAGAACCGGCCTTCGACAGGCTCAGGCCGAACGGGTTAGGAGCGCACGCGGGTCGACCGCAAAAAAGAGGGCCGGCGATCCGAAGATCACCGGCCCAGTCGTCCGCAGGAGGAACCTCGGGTGGAGCGCCGCGCTTTGGCAGGAGAGTGCGCGGCGCCCCGAACTCAGTAATTGTAGGCGCGCTCGCCATGCTCGTTGATGTCGAGCCCTTCGAGTTCGACCTCGACGCTCGGGCGCAGCCCGATGGTGTATTTGAGCGCGAAGAACAGGATCGCCGAGACCCCGCCCGACAGCGCCAGCGTGACCAGCACGCCCTGGGTCTGGATCCACAGCTGCGCAGCCATGTCGTAGCTATCCGCCGCGACCGCCGGGATCACGTTGAAGTTGATCGTGCCCTGACCCCCGAACGCCGGATTGGCGACGATCGCCGTGCCGATCGCGCCGATGATGCCGCCGACGCAGTGGACGCCGAACACGTCGAGCGTATCGTCATATTTCAGCTTGTTCTTCACCGTGGTGACGAAGAAGAAGCAGACCACCGAGGCGACGATGCCGAGCACGATCGCCGTCATCGGATGCGCGAAGCCGGCAGCCGGGGTGATCGCCACCAGCCCGGCGACGACGCCCGAGGCGGCGCCGAGCAGCGACGGCTTCTTGTGGATGATCTGCTCGATGATCGCCCAGGCGGCGCCCGCGGCGGCGGTGGCCGTCATCGTGTTGACGAAAGCGAGCGCGGCGAACTTGTTGGCTTCGAGGTTAGAGCCGGCATTGAAGCCGAACCAGCCCACCCACAGCAGGGCCGCGCCGATCATCGTCATGGTGAGCGAATGCGGCGGCATCGGATCCTGCTTGTAGCCGGTGCGCTTGCCGATCACGAGGCAGCCGACGAGGCCGGCAATGCCCGCATTGATATGGACGACGGTGCCGCCGGCGAAGTCGAGCGCGCCGAGGCCCCAGAGATAACCATGATCGTCAGGCAGGCCGGGCTGGAAGTCCGGGCCCGGCCAATACCAGACCATGTGCGCCATCGGGAAATAGACCAGAGTCAGCCACAGAACGACGAAGATGATCAGCGGCGTGAACTTGATGCGCTCGGCGAAGGCGCCGACGATCAGCGCCGGGGTTATCATCGCGAAGGTCATCTGGAAGACGACGAACACCGTCTCGGGCAGATAGACGCCATTCGAGAAGGTCGCCGCGAAGGTATTCGCATCGACTCCCTTGAGCAGCACCTTCGAAAAGCCGCCGACGAAGCCGTTGAGCCCGCCGCCGTTGGTAAAGGCCATCGAATAGCCCCAGGCGCACCAGACCAGCCCGGCGACGCAGACGATGGTCAACACCTGCATCAGCACCGACAGCATGTTCTTGGTGCGAACGAGACCGCCATAGAAGAGGGCAAGACCCGGTACCGACATCATCAGCACGAATGCCGTCGAGACGAGCATCCAGGCGACGTCGCCCTTGTTGACCATCGCATCGGTCGGAACGACCGGGACCGCGGCGGGCGCCGCAGCGTCCTGCGCCCAGGCGGGCAAAGCCGCGAACAGGGCGAGACCCGCCCCCGCGGCCACTTTGGTAGCTAGCTTCATCTGGACCCCCTTCATCACAGCGCCGTCTCGTCGGTCTCGCCCGTGCGGATGCGCACCGCTTGGCCGAGATCGAGGACGAAAATCTTGCCGTCACCGATCGCGCCGGTGCTGGCCGCAGCCTGGATCGCCTCGACCGCGCGGTCGACGATGTCGGCGCCGCACGCGATCTCGAGCTTGATCTTGGGCACCATGTTGGTGCTGTACTCGGCGCCGCGATAAATCTCGGTCTGGCCCTTTTGCCGCCCGAACCCCTTGACCTCGGTAACGGTCATCCCGGCGATCCCGACCTGGGTGAGCGCCTCGCGCACCTCGTCGAGCTTGAACGGTTTTATGATGGCGATGATGAGCTTCATGTCGCCCCCTCTTGGCGTTTAACCCGGAGGTCTCATCAGCAAGGGCCGTGCCAGTCGCGAGATGGCGCCTCTTCGCCGCGGTGCAGCGAATCCGCGCCCGCTCGTCCGGACAAATTTCGTGCAAACAGGAGCGGCTGCCTAAAAATCAGGCAGGAGCGCGTCAGCTAGACAGCCACTTGTGGTGGCGCAACGCCGCGACATGGTCCGTGTCGAGTTCGCCCTCCGCAATCGCTGCGAGGTTTGCCTCCAGATGCTCCCGCCGGCTCATCCCGACGGAAACCGTCGAAACCGCACCGGACGAAAGGCTGAACCGAAGTGCCGTGTCACTGAGCGAGTCCTCGCCCGAGCCGGCGACCGGGTTTATTCTCCGCGCCCGCTCGATCGTCTCGTGCCGATGCTGGTGGTAGAAATAAGCGTGACGCCAATCGTCTGCGGCAAAGTTTTGCGACCGGCAGAACGCGGAGGTGAGTGCCCCGAAATAAAGCGGGGACCGCACCACGACGCCGACGCCGCGTGCCCCGCACAGCGGCAAGAGTTCTGCGGCGGCGCCTTGATCGAAGACATTGTATATCACCTGCACTGCGTCGATCTCGCTGCTGGCCACGACCTGCAATGCAGCCCGCACATCATGGTCGAACAGCGAGACGCCGAAGCCGGCGATCTTGCCCTCGGCGCGGAGACGGTGGAGCGTTTCGAGCCAATCCCCTTCCCCGAGCCATTCGGGGCACCAGGCGTGCAGTTGCAGCAAGGCGAGGCGCTCGATCCCCAAGCCGGCCAGCAGCCTCTCGGTCTCGGCGCGAAGGTGCCGGCCGGGATAGGCCTGCCAGGCCGGCACATGCGGCGAGGGCAGATCGAAGGGCACCAATGAGGTGGCACGGGCGAGGACGTGGAATTCCCGGTCGCCCTGCTGCGCGATCGTTTGCTCGAGAAGCGCGACCGCAGCCTCGTCGCCGGCGTCAATGGACGCGGCATTCACCCCGCGCGCCAGCGCCAGTGCAAGGGTGGCGGAAGTCTCGCGCGGATCGCTTCGGCCGCACAGGCCGATCGTCAGCTCCGACAGCCGCAGCCCGGTTCGTCCGAGAGTGCGGAACCGCATCAGGGGATAGCCGACGCGGTGATCACCAGCTGCAGGCCCGGCGCATGGCGGTTTGCCCAGGAGGCGCGATGCAAGATGCCTGGCTGCGTCGGCGTCTCGACGCGGTGGATGCTCGCCGCGCCGGGTGTGACCTCGAGCTCGCGTGCGGAGTCACGGAGGAAAGGAAACTGGCCCGATCGCATCGCCTCCAGCTGCGCCGGACGATGTGCCCAGAGAGTCTCCACCGGGGTCACCGAGCGGAGGATTTGCGTATCGAGTGCGCAGAGCAGCGGATGCTCGCGCCGCTGGAACGCGCGAAACATCGGCATGTCGATATTGGCACGCCCGGTGACTCGCATGCCGGCCGGCCGCCCCAGCGGCCACAACAAGCGGAATGCCACGGCCTCGTTGACCCGATCGACGTGCCACACCGTGTCGCCAGGCATGAAGCAGTTGCGCAGCGACACTGACGCCCGCGCCCCGACCAGCCCTCCGGCAAAGGCAACCAGCGTGGCGATGTCCGCGGCCAGTGCCGCACGCTCTGCCGGTAGCACGCCGGGCCCGAGCAGCCGATCGCAGAGGAGATTGAGCGCGGCGTCCGGCTCGAGCCGGTTGAAGTCGAGCTTGAAGCCGGGTCGCGTCAGCAATGCCTCGACCAGTGCGCGATAAGGCACGGCATCGAGCGACGGCCGTGCAATCTCGACCACGCCGAGGGCGGAGGAATCAAGCATGCGGCGCACTGCACTCGGGCCCTCGGCAAGCGACACCTGCGGGATCCCTGCGGTACCATCCTGTTCCGGCGTCATCCTGCCAGGCTAACACAATAAAGGACCGCAAGCCGCCCTCAGGACGGCTTGCCGGACCAGATCAATTGCCGAACTGGATACGCGCGCCGCCCATGATGCGACGGCCGCCATACATCAGCCGCATGATCTTCGGCGTACCGTCGGCAAAGTCGGTATAGCCGCCGGTCGACACCGTCTGCGCCTCGCGCCGCAAATTGCGCCCCTCGACATAGACCTGGAAGTTGCGGGTGATGTTGTACGAAATCTTGGCGTCGATGAAGGTGCTTTCGTCCTCGAAGCGCGGAACGCCGGGATTATAGCCCGGAGCGACGAGGCGAACGTTCGTCCACTGCTCGCCTGGATAGTTGATGTCGGTCGTGTTGCCGCCGCATGGGGTGATGCACGAGAAGCGCTCGGTCCGATACTGATAGGAAAGCCGCACGTTGAGCTTGCCGTCGTCATACCAGAGCGACGCGTTCGCATAATATTTGGACTCGTCGGGTGGCGCCATCACGTCGCCGGTCAGCGGATCCTGCTGGCCGCTGGTCACCGCCGAGCTCAGGATCGAGAGGTTGGCGTCGACACCGGTATGTTTGAGGAACCCGGGCAGGAAGGTGTAGGCGGTCTTGACCGCGAACTCCCAGATGTCGCGCTTGTACCCAGGGCCGTTGGCGTAGGTCGGCAGCAGGAACTCGACGTCGGAGAGCGCCTCGCCGGTGACCGGATTGGTCTGGGTGCTTCCCGCGAACGGCCGGCGCAGTTCGGTCACGTTGATTGGGTTGCCGATCTTCACGTCGAGCTTGCCATAGGTTACCGCGAACAGCGTGTCGGCGTTGGGATACCATTCGAGGCTGGCATTGTAGTTCCACGCGGTAAACGGCTTGAGCCCCGGATTGCCGACACGTCCGCTCGGGCAGCTATTGGGATCGTCCGCCGCCGGGTTGAGCACCTGGCGCTCGTCATAGACGGTGCAGGTACCGCCGGGGACCATGTTGTTCATGTTCGGCCAGGCGAGCGTCTTGCCGCCATAGAGCCGCAGCACGACGCTACGATCGAAACCCCAGAGATTGAAGTTGCCGATCGGCAGCCAGTCCCTGGTCGACGCATCGATCGTCACCGGCTGCGAATAGTCGTAATTGATGATGCCGGCGGCGGCATTGGGATTGGCCGGATTATAGGCCGCCGTTGTGCGCACGACGCGAATCGTCTGCAGCCCCGAGCCCTTGACTGTGCGGAACACCCCGCGGACGCCGACATTGCCGTCGAACTCGATGCCCCAGGGCAGCGGCTGCGAGAAATCGAACATTGCATAGATGTTCTTGATCGTCTCCTTGGCGCGCGTGACCGGCTGGTCGTACATGTTGCCGTCGCTGCCCATGCAGGTCTTGAGGCAATCGGTGTTCATGAACTGCGACGCGCCGAGCTGGGCGAACAATTCGTCGGTGCGAATACCCTGCCAGGCCGGGGGCAGATTGCCGCGATTGGGCAGATCGCCGAAATATTGCGAGGTCGCAGGCTCGAGCGTGCCCGCGAACAGGGCGCGCAGCTGATCGGGGGTCAGCGTGTCCACGCCCGAGCGGACATTGGCCGGGTTGGTGCTTGGCACGAAGCCGTAATTGCACGAAAGACCTCCCGGCGCGGACGATCCCGTCGTCGGCAGGCATGCGCGATAGCTGCCGCGCACGATCGCCGTCGGCACGATCACTGCGGGAACATAGCCCGGCGTGCCGAAGGTGCCGATCGCCGGACTGACGGTGTAGCCGCCATTGTTCCAGCGCTTGATATCGTTGGCGCGATATTGCGCGCCGACCTTGAAGCGGGTGAAGAACGGAACGGCGCCGTTGGTCTTGTAGGCGAAATCGAACTTGGCGATCTTCTCGGTCGATTGGCCTTCGGCCGGGGTGTACTGAACCTGGAAGTTCGGAGTGACCAGCGGCATTTGCGAGACCAGATAGGCGGGCGTGGCCGGGCCGTTGGGACCGGCGTTCACGGCGTTCTGGCCGGTGCAGGTCGCCGGATTGGTGCCGCCCGAAACACAGGCCGGCGGGTTCAGCTGGACGAAGTTCGCCGGATTGGTTTCGTCGTAATTGGACGGCAGCGCCACGTCCCACAGCCCGTTGGGCTGCAGCGTCAAGGTCGCGTCGCCGTAAGCATAAGCGCGCGAGGTGCGCATGTCGGCGCGGGTGGTGGTCGCCTTGGTATAGCCGCCCCACAGTTCGGCTTCGATATTGTCGTCGTGATATTCGGCGCCCGCCTGAGCATATTTGGTCTTGGTGTCGATCGTGTTCTCGATCTGGTCGATGCTCACCGAATTGTTGGTGAGCGTCATTTCGGTGACGTTGTGTGCGCTGTCGACCTTGACGCTGCCGGGCACGACGTTGAGCACGTTGCCAGTCACCGGGTTGCTGATCGTGCTGGCATTGCTGCCGCTGGTCAGCACATTGTAGCCGTAGAGCGGATCGAACAGATAATAGCCGGCCGGCGCATTGGGCGAGACGTTGCGGCGATAGGGCGACCCGGCGGTGTCAACGAAGGTGCCGTTGAGGTTCTGGTTGAACAGGGTGACGGGGTTGCGGCTGCGATTCTGGTCATGCACCCGGCGGTTGGCGATCGTGCCCTTGGCGAACACCGTCAGATTGTCGGTGACGCGATAGTCGATCCGGGCGTCGAACGAGTAACGCTCGTCGGTCTGCTCGTTCATGAAGTTGCGGATGAGCGACGGCGTATAATCGTTCCACTGGTTGAGGCAGGTCTGCTGCTCGAGCGTGCGCTGCTGGATCTGCGCCGCGGTGGTGGCGTTGCCGGTCGTCTGCCGGGGCAGATTGGGGAAGATCTGGAGGCACTGCGCCTTGCTGGTCGCGCCGGCGGCGAGCGTCACCAACTCGCGCGGCGTGAGCGTGGTGCCGTCGGGCGCGGTGCTGTTGGCGAACGCCACGTCGGCGGCATCGGTGCCGACCGTCGCGGGATTGAAGCTGAAGGTCTTCTCGGGCGACTGATCGAAGTCGAACAGGCGCGAATAGCCGCGATTGTTGCTGGTGGTGTTCTCGAAGCCATGGCCGTTGTTCTGGATCTTCGAATAGGTGCCGCTGGCGATGATTCCGACGCGATCGCCGAAGAGCCGGGTGGCAGCAACGCCGTTGACGTCCGGGGTCCAGTCGCGGCCGAGCGAGTTCTGCTGTGCGCCGGCGCGAACCGAAAAATAGGGCTTCTTGAAATCAAGGCCGGTGCGCGTCTTGATCTGGACCGAGCCGCCCAGCGAGCCCTCGGTCATGTCGGCGGTGGCACCCTTGATGATGTCGACGCTCTTGACCAGCTCGGCGGGAAGCTCGCGCAGATCGGCGCCCCGTCCGGTGGCATTGGGAGTCGCCAGAGCGTTGGTGCTCTGCACGCCGATGCCGTCGAGCTCGACGCGGGTCAGGCCGGGGCCGTTGCCGCGGATGGCGA
Organism: Sphingomonas psychrotolerans; assembly: GCA_032334595.1. Lineage (GTDB taxonomy): Bacteria > Pseudomonadota > Alphaproteobacteria > Sphingomonadales > Sphingomonadaceae > Sphingomonas > Sphingomonas psychrotolerans_A. The sequence continues at coordinate 475,317 of JALMLT010000004.1, forward strand.
CCGAATCGCCCTCGCCAAATTCGTTGCGGCCGAGCGCGACGCCGGGGACGCGCGAAATAGCTTCGTTGACGTTGCGATCGGGGAAGGAGCCGATGTCGTCGGCGACGATCGAATCCGTCGCGGTTCGGGCGTTCTTCTTTCGGGCGTTGGAAGATTGCTGGCTGGCACGCGAGCCGACAACGATGATCGCCTCGGCCTCGGCATCGTCCTCGGCCTGGGGAGCGGCTGCCGGATCGCCTGAAGCCGGCGCGGTCTGCGCCACTGCCTCACCTCCGCAGGCGAGGAGCAGCCCCAATACCATCCACGAGGCCGTCGCCCCGATACGGACGCGCGACGTCGATCGATCAAGCATGATTCCCCCTCTCCCACCGTGTTGTGCACGCACTCGTCCGGAAGCGGGTCCAGGTTTTCCCTGTTGTGCCCCGCAATGGACACACTCTGTCATGGGAGAATGGCTAAACGCCGATCTCTCATATATTGAGACAGAGATTCAGCTTGTAGAATTATCAGCTTTTTGCAGGTGTGCAACTGATTTGTCATACCACCGGCGCGAAGCTGCTCGTGCCGGCCATCACGATCGCAAGCGCACCGCCCTCCCGGAGCGGGAACAGGGCGAACGCGCGTCGCTGAATTCGAGGTCGTCAGTGGGTCGAATGTCGCTTCGGGGCGCCGCCGATGATAGGCGAGACCGATCCCGTACTCGTCGGCTGGCGCCCGCGCAGCTATCCTCGCGAGTTACGCTCCAGGGCGTATCGAATGGGGCGGCGACCGAGGGCTAGCTCGGCCGTGCCCATCTGCGTTTCGCTCCAGCCACCCGACTAGGCAGCGGACCACCCGGACGGGGCAGGCCGCAGACGGAGGAGCGTTCGGCAACATGTCGAACGCAACAATGCGCGCGCTGCCGGCAAACCGCCGCCTGGGCGGGCTGGCGCTTACGATCATCGAGGCCGATTTCGATAGCCCGGCGCGTCAGGTCGGCCGCTCCAGCAGGCTGCGCGCCGTGTCGAAGTCCTCGTCGTCGACCATCACTCGCACCGGAATTAGCAAATAGCTGCCGTCGGCGATGCTGGTGCCGGCATCGAACACGAAGCTTGGTATGCCTTCGCTCTCCAGCCGCGTCTGGACGATATAGGCTTCCTGCCGATCGAAGCGTCCCAGTTCCACCAGTGCCATTCGCCCTCTCCGGCTCAGGTCGCGCGCCGCGCACGCGCAGCGACCACCGCGAACGGCACACCGACAAGGCATATATGCACAGCGAGCGGGATGAGGATTCCCGTCACGCCTCCGGAAGCGGCGCCAGCCGATGGCCAGCGCAGCGGCACCACGATCCAGTACATGATCAGATAGAGCAGCACGCCGTAGCCCGCACCATAGAGCAGCTGGCGCTCGCGAAGCCGCGGCAGGCGGGCCGCCACCAGCACGAATACGGCCGCCATCACCGTCATGAGCGCATAATGTACCGCGACTCCTGCGGCGGCGCCTGCCTCGCCGTTCGCCAGCGGCCACTCTCCCAGCGGCCCCGACGCGACGCGCTGCAGCATGCGCACGACCGGCTTGCCGGCGACAAGCGTCAGCACGATCGCCGAGGCGAGGTCGAGCGACCCCGCGGCCAACGTCGCGACAAGAATGGTCTTTCCCCGCATGCCCCTCCTGTTCTGCCGCCATCCTGCGCCCGCCCGCGCGATTGCGCCAGCCACTTGTGGAAAGCCCCAACTTGAAGGTCCTTGCCGAGCGGACCAACTGAGCCGGACACTATCACGAGATCCTATGCCGTCGCCCGCTCTCACCGAAGATGACCTCAAGCAAGTCGTGGAGGCGTTCTACACGCGCGTCCGCGCCGACCCTTTGCTGGGGCCGATTTTCAACGGCGCGATCCACGACTGGCCCGATCATCTCGACAATCTCCAGGCCTTCTGGTCGTCGGTGATGCTGACCAGCGGGCGCTACAAGGGACAGCCGATGGTCGCACATGCGCGGCACGAGTCGGCGATCACGCCCGAAGCCTTTGCCCGCTGGCTGGAATTGTGGCGGACCACCACCGATGCGCTCGTCACACCGGAAGCGGCCGCCGCTTTACAGGAAAAGGCATCGCGTATCGCCGAGAGCATCGCGCTCGGCATCGATTTCTATCGCAATCGTGCCCGCGACACACCGGCGCGAAGCTGAGCCGAACACGGCGCCGGGTCTCCCCGGCGCCATATCCCTGCATCAGAAGCGGAAGCGGGCGTCCACCACCGCGCGATCGTCGCGATAAAGGGCGTTGCCGATCCGGCGTTCGATCCCGGCGCCGAACTCGACGGGTCCGTTCACCAGGCGGAAGCCACCGCGGACTTCGCCATAGGCCGCATCGCCGTTCATCAGCGGGAGCAGCATCGCCGCATCGGGCGCGGCGGCGAAGCGCACCAGCATCGATCCGCGATCGCCCGCCAGCGTCTGGACGAAGTCCGCGGTCATCTGCGGAACGAAGGTCCAGCTGCCCATCTTCGCCGATCCGGCGAACTGCACCCCGGCGCGGCCATCGAAGGTCGAGGCGCTCATCCGGTCGACCTGCAGCGCCAGCTCGCCGCCGCCTTCGCGGAACGGCGTATAGGCGAAGGACGAATAGCCGAACGACACGCGCGGCGTGAGGGTGAGCGCTTGCGCCACCGGCAGGTTCACGCCTGCCTCGGCGCGCGCGGCATAGCGGCTGATATTGGCGCTGCCGGCGAGCCGATAGGCGAGATCGCCGGTGCTCGCCTCACGCCGCAGCCCGGTGCGGGTCTGCTCGGCCATGCCGAGGCCGGCGAGATAGGCGCCGCCGCCGAGACGATGCGAGCCGTAGACGGTGATCTGTGACACGCGGCTGTCCGCTTCGTCGCCGCCGCCCGGGCGGCTGGTGCCTTCCGAAAACCCGACCGCCGTGCCGAAAATGGTATCGTCCGCCACTTCCATCTCGAGGCCCATGCCGACATACCAGCTCTGCTGGCCGTTCAGCTGGCCGCGCGCACCATAGCCCGCACCGCCATTGGCGAAGCCGCCCGAGATGAATCCCGAGATCGTCTCCGGCAGATTGCCGATGCTGGTGGTGCCCGGCAGCAAGGCGCGAACCGTGCTCGACCGTGCCGCGGTCTCGCCGCGATCCATGCTGGTCAGCCCGCCCAGCGCATCCGGCGTGCCGACGATGCTGAGCTGGCCGGCGGTCCGCCCGGTCCCGAGCATCGACAGACGATCGGTCACGGCGTTGAGCATCACCGTCGACTGGCGTTGCTGGAGCGCGCGCGATTCGCTCATGATCGCCGGATTGAGCCCGCGCAGGGTCGATGCCATCTGCTCGGGCGCCATCAGATCGACTGCGCCGTAGAGATTGTAGAGGTTGGTGTAGTTCTTGGCGCGAAGCGAATCGAGGGCGTTGGCGAAAACGCCGGCAACCCCGCTGTTCCGCCCGAGGAAGGCGGCCATCGAACCGGCCTGGAGCTTCACCGTCACCGAATTGGTCTGATAGGTCACCTGCGGCTGCAGCACACCCAGGCTGGAGCTGGTCACATTGGCGAAGGTGCCGTTGACGCCGCCGGTTGCGGTGAGGAAGACGAAGCTCTGCCCGTCGCGCGGCGCGGTCGACATCATGCCGCGGGTGAACGCAACGGTGCCGCCGAGCGCGGCGATGCCGGTGTTGAGCGTGTCGCCCTGGATGATGAGCCGATCCCATTGCGACTGGCCGAGATCGATCGCGAGGGTCGCCCCCGACGAGAGGATGAGGTCACCCTTCACCGTGAACGTCGCCGCGATTCCTCCACCCGGGCTGAGCGTGGCCGCGCCGACGGTGAGATAGGTCGGATCGATCGTGCCGGTGCCGCTGAGCGTGCCGGTGGCGATCAGTGCCTCGCGCGAGCGCAGCAGGCCATCGACGTTGCTCCAGCCCGACCATTGGGTGAAGTCGGTGAGGACATTGAGCTGGCCGGTATTGCGCACGTCGAGGATGTGCGACCCGTTGACCGTCAGCCGGTCGATCGTCTTGTTGGTGCCGAGGCTGGTGAGACCGTTGGCCGCGAGCGTCACGTCGTAATAGCGCGCCTTCACGCCGGTGGTCGGGTTGGCGACGACATTGTTGGGAACGAAGTTGGTCGTGCCGGGACCGCCGACGATATAGATCGGCGTACCGGTTCCGGTCGGGAACGGCGTCGCCTCGGGATCATCGGCGAGATCGGTGCAATCGTCGAGGAAGCAGATCGAGCCGAACTTGACGGTGTTGCCGCTGACGCCGAGCGCAGGCGTGTCGGGCAGGCTGTTCACGAGCTGGCCGTTGACCGTGATCGCGTAATTGGGATCCATGTCCTGGACCCAGTGGCTGGCATCGTCCCAATCGGCGGCACCTGCCTTGGCGCTGGCATAGACATAGCTGTTGTTGGCGACGATCGCGTCCCAGAACAGGAACAGCGGCTGATAGAAGCTGTGCGTGCCGTAGGTCGAGTATTTCTGATTGGTGAAGAAGCGCGAGCCTCCCGACAGTACGCCGACGACCACCGGCTTGTTGAACGCCTGGTCGGCGATCAACGGGCCGCCCGAGTCACCGCCCGCGGTGGTGCCTTCGCGCGGCAAGGCGGCACCGTCGAACAGGTCGAAATCGTAGCGGCCTGCGGAGGGGTTGTACGCCGCCTGACCTGCCGGGCTGTCGAAGTCGCTCATGTAGAGGCTCTGCGGATTGCTGGCCGGCGCGGGGCCGAACAGCCAGTCGTCCCGATCGTCGAGCGAGCCGAGCACCGAGATCATGTTCTCGGCGACGCGGCGGCGGAAATCGATGCCCGCCTCGCCGGTCGCGCTGGTGCCGCGATTGCCGTAGCCGGTGATCACCGCATGCGTCTCTTCGGTCAGCGGCGAGAACAGCATCGTCCAAGTGGGGATGCCGGTCGCCGGCGTGTCGAGCGTGGCGAGCGCGACATCGCCTTCGAGGAAGCTGTTCGCGCTCGGCGTGGTCGAGCGCTGGTCGTACCAGACCTGCTCGACGTTATAGAGCGCGTTGCCAGTGTTGGTCGCGTAGTTGCCGGCACCGAGCCATTGCTGGATCGCCGGCAAATTGTTCATCTTGAAGCCGACGCTGATTGCGGTGCCACCTGTCGCCTTGCCATAGCTGGCGGCGGGCGCCTCGTTGACGCAATGCGCCGCGAAAATCACCGTGCGGGGATTGATCAACGTGCCGGTGCACAGCCCGACGAAACCGCCGCCCTCGTCGACAGTGACTTGCCCGACACCGGTGATGTCGACGGGATCGAGCACGCCGGTCGGTGGTAATGTATTCGGATTGAGATCGTTGCGGATGACGATCCCGGGTGTGTTCTCGACCCCGGTCGGCCGGTCCTGGGCGAAAGCAGTATTGGCCAGCGCGATCGCGCCAAGTGCGGCAGTCCCTTGCAGCACGCGCCGAAGCGCCGTGCGAGCCGGTGTCGAAACCATAGTCATTAACTCCCCTGTTGGGAGCGACTGCCCTCGGTGCGAGCCACCGTCGCCCCCAAATCGGGACCGACGAACCCAGGACGGGATACGTCGATCCCGGCGACTCGCAACCCACACGTTAACAGCGATATTTTACCTTGAAAGCGGTTTTGTAATTTTCGTTCACGGTGTCTGTTTCATTCCGACATCCTGCGTCTATCGGCAGCTACTTGCGGATATTCTTCGATGGTGAGAGTCTGATCTTGCGCGTGCTCCGTCGGCGGCATCGACGGCCTTTATGTGCTCCCGAAATGAAGCTAGAGAGCGGCAGCCCCGCCGGCCCCGTCCGGCCGCCTCATCTCAGCCAGGAGCCGATGGCCACCGCCCAGCCCAAGCCGCAGCCGGATGCCAGGCCCAAGCGCGTGCGACGCCGCCCGCCGCGGCCGCGCTCGCTCAGGCTGCACGGCACGGTGGCGCGCGAACTCGGAATCCGCATCGTCTCGGGCGCGCTCAAGCCCGGCGAGATCCTCGAAGGCGAGATCGCCGCCAGCAGCCAGTTCAACGTCTCGCGCACTGCCTATCGCGAGGCGATCCGGATCCTCGCTGCCAAGGGGCTGGTCAACTCGCGCCCGAAGATCGGCACGCAGGTCTCGCCGCGCAAGGAATGGCATCTGCTCGATCCGGACGTGCTCGGCTGGATCTTCGCCGGCGAGCCTGACGAAGCGCTCATCGCCAACTTGTTCGAGCTGCGCCGGATCGTCGAGCCCGACGCGGCGCGGCTCGCCGCCACACGCCGCACGCCCGAGCAGCTCGCCCGGATGAAGGCGGGGTTAGACGGTGTCGCGCAGCACGGTTTCGCCACCGAGGTCGGCCGGCGCTGCGACCAGGAATTTCACTCGGCATTGCTCGAGGCGTCGGCGAACGACTTCATCGTCTCGCTGACCAGCGGAGTCGCCGCGGCGATCGCGATCACCACAGCGTTCAAGCAGCACCGGCTGCCTGCACCGCACGACGCGCTGCCGGTCCATCTCGCCGTCTATGCAGCGATCGAAGCGCAGGATGCCGAAGGGGCGCACGACGCGATGGCGCGGCTGGTCGAGCGCGGCTTCACCGATACGATGGAAGCGCGCGGCCCCGGACACGGCGCCGCGGTCGTTTGCTGCTAAGCTTCGGGTTGAACGCGGCGACGGCCATGCTTAAGTCGCGCCGTACACATTGTTACCGCTAACTTCATTTTACTGCATCGGAGAGTTCGCATGGCGCTGACCGGGGAATTGTTTGTCGCATCGAAGCGCGTGCGCCGGGACGGTCCGGGTTTCAAGGCGATCGCCGCCGCAACCGGCGCCGAAATCGAGCCGAGCTTCAGCGTCGCGACGACCGAGGATGTCGAGACGGCCTGCGCCGCTGCCGAAGCCGCCTTCCCGATCTATTCGAACCTGCCGCGCGAGGATCGCGCGAAGTTCCTCGAGACGATCGCCGAGGAGATCGAGGCGCTCGGCGATGAATTGGTCGAGCGGGCGATGCAGGAAAGCGGTCTGCCCCAGGCGCGGCTGACCGGCGAGCGCGGCCGCACCGCCGGCCAGCTTCGGCTGTTCGCCAAGGAGTTGCGGCTCGGCGACTATCTGCGCGCGCGCATCGACCACGCCATCCCCGATCGCCAGCCGGCGCCCAAGCCCGATCTGCGGCTGCGCATGGTGCCGCTCGGCCCCGTCACCGTGTTCGGCGCGAGCAACTTCCCGCTCGCTTTCTCGGTTGCCGGCGGCGACACCGCGGCGGCGCTGGCGGCGGGCTGCCCGGTGATCGTCAAGGGCCATTCGGCGCATCCCGGCACGTCCGAGCTGGTCGCCGGCGCGATCACGCGCGCGGCGGAGAAGACCGGCATGCCTGAGGGCGTGTTCTCGCTGATCAACGGCGCCGGCAATTCGGTCGGCTCGGCGCTCGTCACCGATCCCCGCATCAAGGCAGTCGGCTTCACCGGCTCGCGCGGCGGCGGCACGGCACTGATGAAGCTCGCGCAGAATCGCCCGGTGCCGATCCCGGTCTATGCCGAGATGAGCAGCATCAATCCGGTGTTCCTGCTGCCGGGGGCGCTGAAGGCGAAAGCAGAAGCGCTCGGCGCCGGCTTCATCGCATCGCTGACCATGGGCGCCGGCCAGTTCTGCACCAATCCGGGGCTGGTGCTGGCGCTCGAAGGTCCCGATCTCGACCGTTTCGTGACCGCCGCTTCCGAGGCGATGACCGGCGCCCCGTCGCAGGTGATGCTCACCCCCGGCATCCACAAGGCCTATGAGAGCGGCGTCGCGCGCTGGGCTTCGGCGCCGGCGCTCAAGCTGGTCGCACAGGGCCAGGAGCCCGGCGGACCGACCTCGGGCCGCGCGGCGCTGTTCACCATGACCGGCAAGGACTTCATCGCCGATCCGGGCCATGCCGAGGAAGTGTTCGGCGCTGCCTCGCTGCTGGTGCGCTGCGCCGATATCGACGAGCTCATCCAGGTGGTGGCACTGCTCGAAGGCCAGCTCACCGCGACGCTGCACCTCACCGACGAAGACACGGTGCTCGCGCAGCAGCTGCTGCCTTCGCTTGAGCATCTCGCCGGCCGCATTCTCGCCAATGGCTGGCCGACCGGCGTCGAAGTGACCGACGCGCAGGTCCATGGCGGGCCGTTCCCGTCGACCTCGGACGGGCGCAGCACGTCCGTCGGCACCCTCGCGATCGAGCGCTTCCTGCGTCCGGTGGCGTACCAGGACCTGCCGGCGGCACTGCTTCCGGCGGAATTGCGCGACGGCGATGCCGGTATCCCGCGCCGCGTCGATGGCAAGCCGACGCTCTGATGATTGCTGCGGCGGCCTCGCGCCGCCGCGCAAACCGGAAAGAACGCTGGGCCGCGCTTTGGGGGGGTAAAGCGCGACCCAGCCTTTCAGGCAGCGATCGCCACCCGAATACAATCTAGTAAGTTCATGTTTCGGCGACGTTTCTGCGCCGATTTAGTTCACGAAATCGCGAGATCGAGGAGGCTGGAGCTGGCTCTAGGTGCTCCTGCGAAAGCAGGAGCACGAGGGAGGATGGTGTGCCATTCATTCGCCTTGTGAACTCAGGCTCTGGTTCGGCGCGCCTGCTTCTTCACGCGAATGCCTTTGCGGCGTCCGCCGCCGTGCGGAACCGGAAGGCCATGTCGTGGCGATATTCCTGCCCCGGATCGAGCCGCGCCGAGGGAAAGGCGGGCTTGTTGGGGCTGTCGGGGAACTTCTGCGGCTCGAGACACAGTCCGCCCCGCGCCGGATAGGTGCCTCCGCCGGTCCCCGGCGCACCGTTCGCGAGATGATTGCCGGAGTAGAATTGCACCCCCGGCTCGGTCGAATGCACGTCCATCACGCGGCCCGACTTCGGGTCGAACAGCGTGGCGATCCGCCGGATCGTGCCTGTCGCGCCATCCAGCACGAAATTGTGATCATAGCCGCGGCCGAGCGCGAGCTGCGGATCCGCTGCCGCAATGTCGCGGCCGACCGGCTTGGGCACGCGGAAATCGAACGGCGTCCCCTCGACCGGCCTGAACTCGCCCGTCGGAATCAGCCCCGCGTCGACCGGCGTGATCTGCGCTGCGGAAATCTGCAGCAGATGATCGAGGACGGTGGTACCGCTGCTTTCGCCGGCGAGATTGAAATAGGCGTGATTGGTCAGGTTGATCACCGTCGCGTGATCGGTGGTGGCACGGAAGCGGATCGCGAGGCCGTGGTCCTCGATCGCATAGCGCACCCGCACATGGAGATTGCCGGGAAAGCCGTGGTCGAGATGCGGGCTCAGCAGCGCGAAGGTCACCGAATGCGCGTCACGCGCCTCAACCTGCCAGTCCTGCAGGTCGAAGCCGTTCGGGCCCGAATGCAGATTGTGTGCGCCGTTGTTCGCCGGGAGGCGATATTCCGTACCGTCGAGCGTGAAGCGAGCGCCGCCGATCCGATTGGCGTACCGCCCGGCAACGACGCCGTAGAAGCGCGGATGGACGCGATACTCCTCGAGATCGCGATAGCCGAGCACGACATTGGCCGCCTTGCCGACCCGGTCGGGAACCTCGAGCCGGCGCAGCGCCGCGCCGAGCGTGATCAGCTCGGCGCGGATGCCGCCGCGGGCGATCGTGATCGTCTCGATCGCCGCGGTCTCGCTCACGGCTTGGCGCCCGGGCAGATCGAGGCGTTCGGATCGGAGACGATCCGCACGTCGGCGATGCTCAGCCCGAACGGCCCCGATGCCTGCACCACGAACGGCGCAGCGACCTTGCTCAGATCGACGCCGTTCTGCTGATAGCATTTGAGGAAGATCTTGGCGGTCTTCCACGTGCCGGTCGGGCCCTTGAACAGGCTGGTTGCATCGATCGCGCCCTTGTTGGCGCCGCCTTCCATCGACAGCTGCACCTTGCCCGCGGGTGCGCGATCGACCCGATAGCTGATCTGCAGCGACAGATCGCCATTGGCTTCGCGGGTCAGATCGAGGTCGCTGCCACCGCCGATCCGCAGCGTCGCCGGGCCGTTCGGCCAGACCAGCTGCTGCGCGCCTTCCTGGGTCTGCGGACCGTCGACCGTCTTGCGCGTGATCCGGCTGTCGGTCGCGAACGAGAAGGGTGCGGGCGTGACTCCCTTTGCGAAGAAGGTGCCGGTGTTGCCGAGCGACGGATCGATCCCCGCCTCCTCGCTGAGCACGGGCACGTCGCCGCCTTTGGCGTAGCTCAGGCCATAGCCCAGCGGGAACAGCGGATCATAGCCCGGCTTGCCCTTGTTGAGCGTGAACTGCCCCGCGGTCTTGGGCCAGCTGAACGACAGCCGCCCCTTGAAGTCGCTGCGCGGCTTGCCCTGCGCATCGCCGATCAGCACGTCGGCGACGCCGCCGCCCTCGCTGCCCGGCAGCCATGCCGCGACGAAAGCGTCCGACGCATTGATCTCGGGATTCACCCACAGCGGACGCCCCGAGAGGAATACCGACACCACCGGCACGCCCGCGTTCTTCAGCTTCTTGAGCAGCCCGAGCGCCTGCTTGTCGCCGGGCTGGAATTCGAGCGTGCGGATGTCGCCGCGCATCTCGGCGTAAGGCTGCTCGCCGAACACGACGATCGCGACGTCAGGCTGCGACGTAAAAGTGCCGTCGGGCGACAGGGTGGCAGTGCCGCCGGCCGCTTCGACTGCCTTCTTCACGCCGGAGAAGATCGTCTCGCCATTGGGGAACAGCTCGTTGCCGTTGCCGTCGCCCTGCCAGCTCAAGGTCCAGCCGCCGGTCTGCATGCCCATCGAATCCGCGCCCGGACCGGTGACCAGCACCTTTGCGCCGGCCTTCACCGGCAGCACGCCCTTGTTCTTGAGCAGCACCAGCGACTTGGCTGCCGCCTCGCGGGCGAGCGCGCGATGCGCGGGGCTGCCGAGCACATCGCTCTTGCCTTCGATCGGTCGCGCCGGCTCGAACAGGCCGAGCTTCGCCTTCACCCGCAGGATCCGGCGCACCGCGTCGTCCACTCGCGCCATCGGGATCGTGCCGTCCTTGACGTGGCGGACAGTCGATTCGAACAGCCCCTTCCAGCTGTCGGGCGCCATCGCCATGTCGAGCCCGGCATTGAAGGTCGCGGCGCAATCGGTGGGCGTGCAGCCCGGAATCTGGCCATGGCCGTTCCAGTCGCCGACGACGAAGCCCTGAAAGCCCATCCGGCCCTTGAGCACGTCGGTGAGCAGCGACTTGTTGCCGTGCATCTTCTGGCCGTTCCAGCTCGAATAGCTCGCCATCACGGTGAGCGCGCCGGCCTCGATCGCATTCGGATAGCCGGCGCCGTGGATCGCGATCAGTTCGTCCTCGCTGACCCGCGTGTCGCCCTGGTCGATGCCCTGCCAGGTGCCGCCGTCGCCGAGGAAATGCTTGGCCGACGCCGCGACCTTGCCCTTCTGGATGCGGCCGGTGGTGCCCGGCTCGCCCTGCAGCCCGCGGATCATCTCGCCGGCATAGGAACGGACGATCGCCGGATCCTCCGAATAGCCTTCATAGCTGCGGCCCCAGCGATCGTCCTGCGGCACCGCCAGCGTCGGCCCGAACGCCCAGTCCGGCCCCGCGGCGGCGGTCTCGGCGGCGGTGGCTTCGCCGATGCGGCGGATCATCGCCGGATCGTTTGCGGCACCGAGCGCGATATTGTGCGGGAAGATCGTCGCGCCGACGACGTTGTTGTTGCCGTGCACCGCGTCGACCCCGAAGATCAACGGGATAGTGACACCGCCCGGATGCGGCTCCATCGCCACCGCACGGAACGCGCGGGCTGTAGCGACCCAATCGGCTTGGCCCGACCGGTCGTTGCCTGAAAGCGGCGGCGAATTGCCGCCGGCGAGGATCGAGCCGAGCGGATATTTGCGAAGCTCCTCGGGCTTGATGCTGCCGATATCGCCCTGGATCATTTGCCCGACCTTCTGCTCGAGCGTCATCTTCGCCAGCAGATCGGAGACGAACTTCTCGGTCGCGGGATCGATCAGCCCTTCGCTCTGTACCTTGGGCCATTTCGCCGGATCGGCGACGGTCGGCCCCTCCGACAGCGCTGTCGGCGCTTGCTGTGCAAAGGCCGGTGCGGACCAGAGAATCGTGGTTGCGAGCAACAGCTTCATTCCAGGGCGCATCTCAACTCCTCCGTCTGTTCTTTGTGTTAGCGATAACGCCAAATCAGCGCCCGAGTCCACTTGCCAGCCAGCGGGCTGCCTGGTCGGGGCTCTGCTTGTCCGCATCGCGATCGACGCGATAATTGGCCTCGCGCATCTTCTCCACCGGAATCGCGCCGATCAGCGGGCGCAGCGCCGCCTGGAACCGCGCATCTTCCGCGCGGCGCGGCGCGACCAGCAGGATCGCGTCATAGCCCGGGATCGCTCCCTTCGGATCCTCGAGGATAGCGAGCCGGTCGGCAGCGATTCGCCCGTCGGACGAGAAAGCAGGGATCACATCGGCCTCGCCGCTCGCCAGCGCGCGGTACATGAAAGTCGGCTGATAGGGCCGTGCCGATTTGAAGCGCAGCCCATAGGCACGCCGCACCGCCGCCCATTCGGGCCGTTCGAGAAATTCGACGTCTGTGGCGAAGTCGAGTTCGTCCGCCTGCTCCGCCAGATCGCTGAGGCTGGTGATGCCGCGCCGTTGCGCGTCGTCGCCGCGCATCGCGAACGCATAGGCATTCTCGAACCCAAGCGAACCAAGCAGCGTCACGCCATGTTTCGCCTTCGCCCAACCCGCGACGCCGTTGACGATCGCTTGCCGCGGGGGCACATCGCTCCGCTGCATCTGGTTGGTCCAGAGCGTTCCCGAATAATCGACATAGACGTCGACATCGCCGCTAGCGAGCGCAGCGAACGCCACCGCCGAGCCGAGCCCCTCGCGATAGCGAACCCCGTAGCCGGCGGCCTCGAGCCGGTGCCCGATCAGCCGGGCGAGGATATATTGCTCGGAGAAACCTTTGGCACCGATGGTGACGGCCCCCCGTGGCGCCGGCCATGCGGGGGCCAGCGCAATGGCGGCGGCGACGAGCAATGCGCCGAGGCTTCCCCAGACCAGTCCGCGCCTCCGCCGCGCGATCCCGCGTTCGGCAAGGCCGAGCAAGGCGTCGACGCCGAGGGCCAGCCCCGCGGCGGCGGTGCAGCCGGCAAGCACCAGTGTCCAGTTCTGCGTCTGCAAGCCGGCGAAGATCAGGTCGCCGAGGCTCGGCTGCCCGACCGTGGTCGAGAGCGTCGCCGCGCCGATCGTCCACACCGCGGCGGTGCGGATGCCCGCCATCAGCACCGGAGCGACGAGCGGCGCCTCGACGCGCCACAGCCGCTGGCGCCGGGTCATGCCGATCGCCTCGGCTGCCTCGATCACCGCTGGATCGAGATTGGCGAGGCCGGTCACGCCGTTTCGGAGGATCGGCAGCAGCGCATAAAGCGACAGCGCCAGCAACGAGGGCAGGAACCCCAAGGCAGGAATGCCGCCGCCGACCAACGCCGAAAGCCACAACAGGATCGGATAGAAGAGCGCGAGCAATGCGAGGCTCGGGATCGTCTGGACGAGACTGGCGAAGCCGAGCGCCACCCGGCCGACCGCCTTGTTGCGCGATGAAAGCACCACCAGCGGCAGGCTGAGCGCAACTCCGAGCAGCAGCGCGGCGAAGGCGAGCAACAGATGCTGCGCGAGCAATTCGGGCACGCGAGCGAAGGCGGCGGTCATCTTGATCCTCCCCAGGAGGGGGAGCGGGACCAGCAAAGCTGGTGGAGGGCTATTCTCCACGAGCGATATCGCCTGGGGCAATTACCCCTCCACCGCTTCGCGGTCCCCCTCCCCCTTCGGGGGAGGGCCTTGAGCAGCCCGTTCACTTCTCCAGCTCCGCCAGCCGCCGTGCCTGTTCGCGCGGCACGGCCACGAGCGCATCTGCCGCAGCCCCCGCCCGGCCGGCCAGCAAGTCGCCCGGCGTCGCATCGGCGACGATCCGGCCGGCTTCCATCACCAGCACCCGATCGGCGAGCAACAACGCCTCGGCCATGTCATGGGTGACGAGGATGGTCGTCAGGCCCATCCGGTCGTGCAGCGCGCGGATCGCCTTGCCGAGTCCGTCACGGGTTACCGGATCGAGCGCGCCGAACGGTTCGTCCATCAGCAACAGCCCGGGCCGGCAGGCGAGCGCCCGCGCCACCCCGACGCGCTGACGCTGTCCGCCCGACAGCGCATCGGGCATACGCGTCGCCAGTCCGGGCGCAAGCTCGACAAGCTCGAGCAATTCGGCCACCCGCGCTGCCGTGTCGCGTTGGCCGGCGAGCCGCAATCCGATCGCGACGTTCTCGCCGACGTTCATGTGCGGGAACAGGCCGGTATTCTGGAAGACATAGCCGATCCGCCGACGCAGCAGATGCGCTGGCTCGCCGTCCACCGGTGCGTCCCCGATCAGCACCTCGCCGCTGCTCGGCTCGATCAGCCGGTTGACCATCTTGAGCAAGGTCGACTTGCCCGAACCCGACGCGCCGACCAGAGCGACGAAGCTGCCGCTGGCGACCTCCAGCGACACGCCGTCAACCGCAGTCACGCCGTCCGCGTACAGCTTGCTTACATTTTTGTAGGTAACGCTGCGCGATTGCTCTGGCATCGGCCGCTTTTGTGCGGGATGAAGTTCGAAAGGTCAAAACAGGGGAGCAGGATGGCAGGCGAGAAGGCGATCTTCATCACCGGCGGGGCGTCGGGGATCGGGCAGGCAGTCGCGAAACTGTTCGCAACGCGCGGCTGGCGCGTCGGGCTGGCCGACGTCAACGCCGCCGGGCTTGAGGCGACCCGCGCAATGCTGCCGCCCGGCATGGCGACCAGCCATGTGATGGACGTGCGCGACCGCGATCAGTGGCGGGAGGCGCTGACGGCGTTCACCGCGGAAAGCGGCGGACGGCTCGACCTGCTGTTCAACAATGCCGGCATCGCTGTGGGCGGGCCGCTCGCCGGCGCGAGCGACGACGAGATCGACCGGATCGTCGGGATCAATCTCGTCGGCGTGATCAACGGCGCGCGGGCGGCCTACCCGTTCCTCAAGGCGACGCCCGGATCGGCTCTGGTCAACACGGCGTCGGCGGCTGCCATCTACGGATCGAGCGGCCTGGCGCTCTATGCGGCGGTCAAATTCGGCGTTCGCGGCTTCTCGGAAGCGCTCGACGCCGAATGGGCCGCCGACGGAATCAAGGTCCGGGTGGTGATGCCGAGCTTCATCGACACGCCTTTGCTCGATTCGAACGTCTCGGGGACCAACCATAGCGCGCGCGATTCGGTACGCGCCGCCGGGCTCGAATTCACCCCGGTAGAGCAAGTCGCCGAAGAGATCTGGGCGGGCGTCCAGCGCGACAAGGTTCATGTCATCATCGGCAAAACCGCGCGCCGCCTCGCCTTCGCGGCGCGCTGGATGCCCGGCACCTTGCGCAAACAGATGCGGCGGGCGGCGATCCGCTGACCTTCGCGGCGCGAGCCTTTTACAACAAGGCGTCGATCGCCTGCGCCATCGCGATGTCGCGTTGCGACAGGCCGCCAGCGTCGTGCGTGGTCAGCAGAATGTCGACGCGGTTCCACACGTTCGACCATTCGGGGTGATGATCGGCCTTTTCCGCAAGCAGGGCGACCCGGCTCATGAACCCGAATGCCTGGTTGAAGTCGGAAAAGGTGAATCGGCGGGTGATCGCGTCACGGGCTTCGTCATAGCGCCAGTCGGGAACCGCCGCGAGCGACTCGTTCCTGTGCCCTTCGGTCAATCGCGCCACCATTGATCGCCTCCTTGCCCAGCCTTCGCGCTCCCGACTATGGGTTCGCGGATGAGCGGGCAAGCAGCTTCCCACGCGCCGGACGCGGCAACGATCGAGGCGCTCGCCCGTGACGCGCTGGCGCGCATCCCCTCGCCTTTTGCCGAGCATCTCGCCGACGTGGTGCTGATCGTCGAGGAATTCGCCGACGACCAGACGCTCGACGCGATGGGGATCGAGGATCCGTTCGAACTCACCGGACTCTATCACGGTCGGCCGGTCGGGGAGAAATCTGCGTTCGACTCGGGCGGTCTTCCGGACCGCATCCATCTCTATCGCCGCCCGATCCTCGACGAGTGGTGCGACACGGGGGTGAGCCTCGAGGCGCTGGTCAGCCATATCGTCGTCCATGAGGTCGGGCATCATTTCGGCCTTTCGGACGAGGACATGCACGCGCTGGAAGACGCCGCCGGGTGAGCGCTGGGCTATCCTTCGCCGACGTCGCATGCGTGCGCGGCGGAAGATTGCTGTTCGAAGGGGTGGGCTTCGCACTCGGACCCGGCGATTCGGCCCTTGTCTCCGGCCCCAACGGCACCGGCAAATCGAGCCTGATCCGCATTGCCGCGGGGCTGCTTCCGGCCGCTGCGGGGCAGGTGACCGGCGACGGTGCGCGCGCGCTGCTTGCTGAGAGCGCCGCGCTTGATCTGGAGCTTCCGCTCGCCGCGGCATTGCGGTTCTGGGGACGGATCGACGGGCGTGCCGCCGCGGTCGAGAGTGCGCTGGCGGCGGTCGGCCTCGTCGAGCTGGCACAGGTTCCTGTGCGGCTGCTGTCGACCGGCCAGCGGCGGCGGGCCGCACTGGCGGGGGTGGTGGCGAGCGGCGCGCCGGTCTGGCTGCTCGACGAACCTGCCAATGGGCTGGATGTGCAATCGGTAGAGGTTCTGGAACGGCTGATCGCCGATCACCGTGCAGGCGGCGGCGTTGCGCTGGTGGCGACGCACCTGCCGATCGCATTGCCGGGCGCGGTGGAGGTGCGGCTATGAGCCACCCACTCTCCGTTCGCCCTGAGCTTGTCGAAGGGCCTTCCTTTTTTCTCCCCGGAGAAAAGGAAATAAGGGTGCTTCGACAAGCTCAGCACGAACGGTTGGGAGACCCCACGTGAGCGCCTTTGCCGCGATCGTCTGGCGCGAGTTGCGCCGGGCGTGGAGCACCGGCGGGCTGCTGATGCCGATCGCCTTCTTCCTGCTCGTCGCGATCTTGTTTCCGTTCGCGATCGGCCCCGACGGCAAATTGCTCGCGCGGGTCGGCGGCGGGGTGATCTGGGCGGCGGCCTTGCTCGCGGCATTGCTTCCGGTCGAGCGGCTGGTCACGCCCGACGCGGAGAGCGGCGTGCTCGACCAGTTCGCCGCGCGGGGGGTTTCGGACGCCAGCGTGGCGGCAGCGAAGATGGTCGGCCACTGGCTCGGCTTCGCACCACCGTTGCTGGCCGCGACCACAATAGCCGCGGCGCTGCTGCATTTGCCCGGTGCTGCGTTGCTGCCGCTGCTCGCCGGTCTCGCGATCGGCACGCCGGGACTGGCCGCGCTGGGCGTCGCCACTGCGGCGCTGGTCGCCGGACTGCGCGGCGCGGGCGCGCTGGCAGGACTCGTGATGCTGCCCTTCGCGGTGCCGCTGCTGATCTTCGGCGCCGGCGCGACCGGCGACCAGCCCGGCGCGTTCAAGCTGCTCGGCGCGGTGAGCCTGCTGCTCGTCGCCGGCTGTCCGTTGGTGGCGGGCGCGGCGATCCGAATGGGACGGAGCTGACTTGGGCGACGATCGGTTCCTGCCGGCCGGAACCCGGGTGCGGCTCGACGCTCTCGTGAACGACGCGGATATCACCACTTCCGAATTTGGCGTCGTCGTCCATTGCTGGCGCGATGAAGAGATCGGCATGTATGATTGCTATGTCGCCTTCTTCGGCGACCAATTCGCCGATGGCGAGCCGGAGGAGAAGCCTTATGTCCTTCGTTACGCCGCGACGTCGCTCCGGCTAGCCGTTCTCTGAACGATCAAGCTTCCGGCGGCAGCTCGTCACCATAGACGACAAGCGCCGCCCCCTCCTCCAGCGCCGTCTCGCCAGCCGCGCGCAACACGGGATCCGCGTTTGCTGCAGGGTCCGCGACCTCCATGCCCTTCTCGATCCGCACCATCATCCAACCCGCACCAAGCGCGACGCCTGCGGCCTTGCGCTGGGCAGCCTCGAAATCCGCGGCCGCGACATAGATCAGCATAGCGTGCCGTGCCCCCGGCCGACGATCCTCCACCGCGTCCGCGACCGCCGTCGCGAGGAAGATCGAAAGCGCCATTAGCGGCTCCAGCGGGCGAAGATCGCTGTCGGCAACTCGAGCCCGCGCGCTTCCTCGCGCACCGTCAGCTCGCCGGCTTCGATCCTGCCGCCGAGATCGGCGAAATGCTGGCGCACCAGCTCGCCAATCGCCAGTGCCGACATCCGCACTGCATAGACCGTCAGGAACAGGAACCGCGATTCGGTGTCGAGCAACTTCCGGATGTCGGCGATCAGTCCGGGCAGCCCTTCCTCGAGCTTCCACACTTCGCCATTGGGCCCGCGTCCCCATTTCGGCGGATCGAGGATGATTCCGTCATAGCGGCGGCCGCGCCGCACCTCGCGCGCGACGAACTTGCCGGCATCGTCGATCATCCAGCGGATCGGCAAGTCCTCCATTCCCGACAGGGCGGCATTGGCCTTGCCCTCGGCGACCGACTTTTTGGACGCATCGACATGGGTCAGCCGAGCACCCGCGGCTGCAAGCGCCAGCGTGCCGACGCCGGTATAGCCGAACAGGTTCATGCATTCGGCCTCGGGCGTGTCGGCGATTTGCCCGCGCATCCAGTTCCATACCGGCGCCATATCGGGGAAGAAGCCGAGGTGACGGAACGGGGTGGTCTGCGCGGTGAACGTCACTTCGTTCCACCGGAGCGGCCAGCCCTCGCGCGGCGTCGGCGCGGAGAAATGCCAGCGGCCGCCGCCTTCGTCGTCGGGCGCCGGCAGGAACTCGCCATGCGCGTCCCAATTCTCGGAAGCCGGTGCCCACATCGCCTGCGGCTCGGGGCGAATGAACCGGTATTTGCCGTAGCGCTCGAGCTTGCGGCCGTGCCCTGAGTCGATCAGCCCGTAATCGGGCCAAGGCTCGCCGGTGAGAGTGATGAGGTCCATGCCCCCCCTTATCCAGCCTTGTGCTCCTGCGAAAGCACGAGCCCGGGACCATGCGGCGTCCTTTGTGGCTCCGGGCTCCTGCTTTCGCAGGAGCAGTTACGCCTTGGGCGTCGCCCGCTCTGCGATATAGGCGGTGACCGCCTCGAACGTCGCCGGAAGCACATCGTAGCGCTCCTGCCGCTCGTGCAGGTCGCCCGCCCGCGCCGGCACCGGCGGGCGCAGCCCCGTCGCGCGTTCAACGGCCTCGGCGAACTTGGCCGGGTGCGCCGTGGCGAGCGTCACGACCGGTACGTCGGCCGGCAGATCGGCGCGTCGCGCGGCGGCGAGGCCGATCGCGCTGTGCGGATCGAGCACTTGCCCGGCTTCGGCAAAGCCCCACCGCATCGCTTCGTTCATCGCATCGGCGTCGATCCGGTCGCTGACGAACAGCGCCGCCGCGCCCTCTTGCTGCGCATTGGTCAGTCGCATCGCCCGGTTCGCCTCGAAGCCGCGCATCTGATCGGCAATCGGGCCGTCGGCGAGATCGCCGAGCAGCCGCTCGAAATTCGAGCTGACCTGGATGTCCATTGATGGGGCGGCGGTCGGCGTCACCGTCCCGGTCGAATAGTCGCCGGTCGACAAGGCGCGGTGGAGAATGTCGTTGACGTTGGTCGCGACGACCAGCTTCGCCACCGGCAGCCCCATCCTGGCCGCGACATAACCGGCGAACACGTCGCCGAAATTGCCGGTGGGGACGGCGAAGGCGACCGGCCGGTCGGGTGCGCCGAGCCGGACCGCGGCGTAGAAATAATAGACCACCTGCGCCATCAGCCGCGCCCAGTTGATCGAATTGACTGCGGTGACCTGGAAGCGGCCGGCAAAGCCGGAATCGTTGAACATCGCCTTCACCAGCGCCTGGGCGTCGTCGAAACTGCCTTCGATCGCGATGTTGTGGACGTTCGGCGCGAGCACCGTCGTCATCTGGCGGCGCTGGACCTCCGAGACGCGGCCCTTTGGGTGCAGCATGAAGATGTCGATACCGATACGCCCCGCCACGGCATCGATCGCGGCGCTGCCGGTGTCGCCCGAAGTCGCGCCGACGATGGTGAGGTGCGTCGATCCGCCGACGAGGAACTTCTCGAACAGCAAGCCCAGCAGCTGGAGCGCGACGTCCTTGAAGGCGAGCGTCGGGCCGTGGAACAGTTCGAGCAGCCAATGCTGGTGATCGAGCTGGACGAGCGGCGTGACCGCAGCGTGCGAGAAGCGGCCATAGGCTTGGGTGCAGAGATCGCGCAGCTCGTCTTCGCGGAGATCGGGTCCGACGAACGGCAGCATCACCCGGACCGCGGTCTCGACGTAAGAGAGGCCGGCGAGACCGGCGATCTCGTCTTGCGTGAAGCGCGGCCATGCCTCGGGCACATAGAGCCCGCCGTCGCTCGCCAGTCCGGCGAGCGTGACGTCGCGAAAGCCGAGCAGGGGCGCGGCGCCTCGGGTGCTTTGATAGCGCATGGCGGCGGGGTTAGCGGTGCGCGCGCGCGGTCACAAGATAGGCTATGTTTAGCCGGGTTCGACCGGCTCGCGCCCGCGCCAGCGCAAGGCGAGCACGTAGATCACGCTCGCCACGATCGCGAACAGGAACCACTGCACCCCGTAGGCCAGATGGTTGTTGGGCACCGACGACAGATCCGGCGCTGCATTGGGCGCGAGACCCGGCGCGGGGGTGTCGGCGACCAGCAACAGCCGCTTCGGCGTGCGGTCGAACAGCGATGCGAGCATCGAGCGGCCGTCGGGGGCGTGGCTCAGATAGCCGCGCACCGCCCCGCCCTTCCATACCGGCTTCGCCATCGGATCGCGCGTCGTGCCGAGCTGCACCAGCATGCCCGGCCCCTCCGCCCCGCCGGTGCGGCATTCGACGAGGTAGCGGAAGCCCGCGCCGCCGGCGCCGGTGAGCTTACCCGACACCGGCTGCACGCAATAGCCGCTCGCCTTGCGGAACAGCAGCCTGTCGTCGGGCGTGCGGGGAAAGGCGATCTCCGGCTTGGCCGGATTGGCGGCAAGCTGGGCGAGCGCGGCTTCTTTCTGCGGCTTGCGGATCACCAGCTGCCACAGCCCCAGTCCGATCATCGCCGCCACTGCGAGCGCGACGATGACGGTGGGGATCAGGGGAATACGGCGGGTCATTCGTCCAGGGCGATCCGCCCCTCCCCTGCGCGATTGCGATATTCGAGCGCGAGCAGCAGGCCCTTGGCGACCCGCAAGGTCAGCACGGTGAGCACCAGAGTCAGCGGCACCCACAGCAGGACATGGACGAGCACACCCGGCTCGAACGTGAATTCGACCCACAAGGCCAGCGCCGTGATCAGCGTGCCGATGCCGAGCGTGAGGAACACCACCGGGCCGTCGCCGACGTTGAACTGACGATAGTCGAGCCCGCACTTCGGGCAGCAATCGGCGAAGGTGGCGAAGCGCCGGAACAGTGCCTTGGCGCCGCAGCGCGGGCAGCAGCCATAGAGGCCGGAATAGAGAGGGGGAGGCAACGCGTCGCTGCCTCCCCCTCCTGTATTCGATGAGTCGTCCACGTCAGCCGGCGTGGACGGGAGCACCCCAGCCGCCCCAGACGTAGATCGAGGCGAAGAGGAACAGCCACACCACGTCGACGAAGTGCCAGTACCAGGCCGCCGCCTCGAAGCCGAAATGCTGCCGCGGGGTGAAGTGGCCCTTGTAGACACGCACGAGGTTGACGATCAGGAAGATCGTGCCGACCAGCACGTGGAAGCCGTGGAAGCCGGTCGCCATGAAGAAGGCGCCGCCATAGCTGCTGCCATGATCGCTCGCCGCCTTGAACGGGAACGGTGCCTCGCTGTACTCGAGCGCCTGCAGCGCGGTGAAGCTGATGCCGAGGATAACGGTCAGCCACAGCCCCTTCTTGACGCTGTCATTCTCGCCGACGCCGAGCAGGCCCCACAGGCCCTTCATCGCGCCGCCGCGCTCATTGTGGAGCAGGCCGTGATGCGCCCAGGTGACGGTGCAGCCCGAACAGAGCAGGATCAGCGTGTTGAGCAGGGGAAGCTTGAACGCGTCGAACACTTCCATGCCCTTGGGCGGCCAGGTGCCGCCGACCGCCTCGACGGTCGAGGGGAAGAGCGAAAAGTCGAACCATGCCCAGAACCAGCCAACGAAGAACATCACTTCGGAGGCGATGAACAGGATCATGCCGTAGCGCAGGTGCAGCTGGACGATCGGGGTGTGATCGCCGGCATGGGCTTCCTTGATCACGTCCGACCACCAGCCGAAGAACGTGATCAGAACGCCTGCGACGCCGGCGAAGAACACGAGATTCGCGCTCGGCATCGAGTGCATCCACATGATGCCGCCGGCGGCGAGCACGAGCGCCGCCATCGCGCCGAACAGCGGCCAGATGCTCGGCGGAAGGATGTGATATTGATGGTTCTTGGCACCCGCCATCGGCTCGTCCCTGTTTCTAGGTTTGGCGCTGCTCTAGCTTGCAGTCTTCCCGGAATCCACCGGGTAAAATGTGTAGGAGAGCGTGATCTCCTGAATGTCGCGCGCGTCGGGGTCCTGCTCGATCGCCGGATCGACGTAGAAAATCACCGGCATGCGGACCTCCTCCCCCGGCGCCAGCGTCTGCTGGGTGAAGCAGAAGCACTGGATCTTCGTGAAGTACTTGCCCGCCGCGGCCGGCGTTACGTTGAACGTCGCCGAGCCGGTGACGGGCTTGTCCGACAGGTTCTTCGCCTTGAAGAACGCCATGTCGCGTCCGCCGACGTCGATCGTGTCGGCGCGGCGCTCGGGCTCGAACTTCCACGGCAGCTTCGGGCTGACATTGCTGTCGAAGGCGACGGTGATCTTGTCGCCGGTGGTGCCCGGCGCGCGCAGCCCGCGCTGGGTGGTGCCGTTGAGCCCGGTGACTTCGCAGAACATCCGGTAGAGCGGCACGCTCGCAAAACCCACGCCGGTCATCGTGCAGACGCCGATGGCGGCGAACAATGCAGTGCGGGCGTTGCGATTCATCCCGAATGGCCGATCTGCATCTTCACGATCGAGATCGCGAAAACGAGGATGACGAAGGCGCCGAGCAGCAGCGCCATGACCCGCGCGCGCGAACGCTGGCGGGCCCGGATCAGCTCGGTTTGATCACTGTCGTTCATGCCAGCCACCTGTCGACGACCAGCGCGCCGAATACAATGAAGAGATAGAGGATCGAATATTTGAACAGACGCTTCTCGGGAAGCATCTTGTCGTCGGGCTCCGAGCGGCGGACTGCGACCTGGACCGCCATGGCGAGGAACAGCCCCGACATCCCTGCCGCCACAACGCCGTAGATCGGCCCGGCGAGCCCGAGCGGCCACGGCGCCGCCGCGGCGAGCACCATCGGGATCGTGTAGAGCCCGATCTGGATGCGGGTGTTGCGCTCACCCGCCACCACCGGCAGCATCGGCACGCCCGCATTGGCATAATCGGTCTTCACGAACAGAGCGAGCGCCCAGAAATGCGGCGGCGTCCACAGGAAGATCAACGCAAACAGCAGGACGGGGAGCAAGGCGACGTCGCCGGTCGCCGCCGCCCAGCCGATCAGCGGCGGAAACGCACCGGCCGCGCCGCCGATGACGATGTTCTGCGGCGTACGGCGCTTGAGCCAGATCGTATAGACGAACACGTAGAACAGGATCGATACCGCGAGGATGATCGTCGCCGCCAGGTTGATCGCGAAATACATCAGGGCGAGGCTGAACCCGGCGAGCCCCACGCCGAAGTGCAGCGCCGACTGGCGGTCCATCCGCCCGGCCGGCAACGGGCGCCCCTGCGTGCGCTTCATCTTCGCGTCGAGATCGGCCTCATACCATTGGTTGAGCGCCCCGGCCGCGCCCGCACCGAGCGCGATGCACAGGATCGCGGTGAAGCCGAGGATCGGATGGATCGGCACCGGCGCTGCGAGCATTCCGCACAGCCCGGTGAACACGACGAGCGTCATCACCCGCGGCTTGGTCAGCGCAAGGAAATCGCGCCAGTCGGCGGGAAGCGTGGTCGAGGCGGTGGCGGTGGTCATGACTCGTCGGGCGCTATAAGCCTCGCTTGCGCAAGGCGAAAGGGGCGGATGTGAAGCATGTACTTCCCTATGCGGCGTTGCTGGCTGCAGGCACGGTCGCCTTGCAATGGCTCGACTATCAACGCTTCGCGCGGACCCATTTCGCCGACATCGGCATCTTCCTCGTCGCCGCCGGCTTCCTCGTCCTCGGCGTTGTTCTGGGGGTTCGCGTGTTCGCCCGTCCAGCGGCGGCACCTTTCGACGGCAATCCGGAGGCACAGGCGACGCTCGGCATCAGCGCGCGGGAGTTGACCGTCCTCCACGAGCTCGCGGCGGGCCGGTCGAACAAGGAAATCGCCGCACGGCTCCATGTCTCTCCGCACACGGTGAAGACGCATGTCGCCCGATTGTTCGAAAAGCTCGGCGCGCGGCGACGAACCGACGCGATCGCCCGCGCACGCGAACTCGGCCTGCTGCCGTGAGGCCGCAGTTTTTGGGGTGATCGCGCGCAAATCACCCTTTCGGGCGATTGCGATCCATCACGTTCCGACCTTCACTCGCTCCGCAACTTTCGAGGGAGGACGTCTATGCTTCGCATCATCCTGAGCTACGGCACGCTGGCGGGCCTGCTGATCGGCATTCCGACCTTCGGCAGCTTCGTGCTGCTCGGCGAAAACCACCCGGGCGGTGTTGCCGGCATGGCGCTCGGCTATTCGATCATGCTGCTTGGGCTCAGCCTCGTGTTTCTTGCGATCAAGCGCCGCCGCGACGAACTTGGCGGCGTGATCCGGTTTCTGCCCGCATTCGGGCTGGGGCTGGCGATCAGCCTCGCCGCCAGCGTCTTCTACGTCGTCGCGTGGGAAGCGGCGCAAGCGGTCACCCGGATCGACTATATTGGTGGTTATATCCAGTCGGCGATCGCCGAGAAGCGCGCCGCCGGCGCCAGCGCGGCGGAGATCGCACGATTCTCGGCCGAGATGGCGGCGTTCAAGGTGCAATATGCCGATCCGCTGTTCCGCATTCCGATGACGCTCACCGAGATCCTGCCGGTCGGCATCCTCGTATCGCTGGTCTCGGCCGGGCTGCTCTGCAACGCCCGCTTCCTGCCGAGCCGGGCAGCGCCGCGCGCCGCCTGAAGCGATTCCAGGGCGTGAAAAGAGCGGGATGTATTCCGATGGCCTGGAGGCCTGTGCGAAGGTAGGAGAACATCGTCGCCCGGCGTGCGTTGCGGGTGCGGCATTGCCGGAGGGGCTGGATAATTATGGACGTTTCCCGCGAGATTCTCGATCGCTTCTCGGTGCTGATCGATCCCGAGGTGACGATCGGTTTTCCCCACCCCGACGTGCCGCCGCAGGAACTTCATATCGAGCCGCCGGTCCTGCTGCGAAAAGGCGTGTACGATATCGAGTTCGTCGGCGCGTTCACTTTCCTCGGCGGCCAGCGCACGCTGATGCGCCACATCTGGATGATCGGCCGCTTCTGCTCCATTGCCTACAACGTGATGACGGGGGTGGAGGAGCATCCCACCGACTTCCTCTCCCCCAGTCCAATATTTCAGGGTGCCTTTGCGTGGCGGCAAATGGAGGCATTCCGCGAGCGCAACCGCGACGTGCTACGCGTCTCCTCAGAGAAATGGTGGTCGCGCCGCGACAACGGCTTTCCCAAGATCAGGATCGGCAGCGACGTGTGGATCGGCGAAGGCGCGCTGATCCGCCGCGGCGTGACCATCGGCGACGGCGCCGTGGTCGCCGCGCGCTCGGTGGTGACCCGCGACGTCCCGCCTTATGCGATCGTCGGCGGCAGTCCGGCACGGATCATCCGGTATCGCTTCGAGCCGCCAGTGGTGGAGGCGCTGCTCGCGCTTCAGTGGTGGCAATATGGCGTCAGCGCGCTCGACGGGGTCGACATGTCGAACATCCATCAGGCGATCGATCGAATCGACCGGAACATCGCCTCGGGCCATGCGCAGCCCTATCAGACCCCGATCGTTCGGCTGGATCACGAACAGAATGCGAGCTTGTGGGCTCCTGATCCCGCAGCCGGCCAGTTACGCCAGCTCGACCCGGCGCCCTGGCTCACCGGCGAGTGATCTGACGAAAGCATCCCGGCGCTCGTCGCCGCTGCGTTTCCGACGGCGCGTATCCGCGCTCAGCCTAGCCGGGTGCGGTTGGCCTTCACCTTGCGGCGATAGTGGCGGAGCACCTTGCGCGTGCCGGCGAGCGGATCGTGGCCGAGCCGACCGGTCACGGCCGCCACCTGCAGCTCGAGCGCGGCCTGCATCTTCTCGGCGACCATCAGCCGGGCCTCTTCCGCTGCGTCGATCCCGCCGGCAGCCATCTTCATCGTGCGCAGCCCGATCACGGCCGACGCCTCCATCCCGAGCGTCCACGCATCGAGGCCCGCATTGGCCCATCCGCCATATGCCCATTTGTACATGCTCGCCCCTTCGTACTGACTCGCCGAACCTGGCGTTCGGGTTCAACGATCCATCTTCGCTTCCGGGCCCGCACTTGCCAAACGAAAACGCCCCGGAGTTTCCCCCGGGGCGCTTCGTGTCCAGCCGTTCGGCCTAGTGGTGCGATCCGCCGTCGATCACCGGCAGCGTCTCGAACTGGTGGAACGGCGGCGGGCTCGACAGCGTCCATTCGAGCGTCGTCGCGCCTTCGCCCCACGGATTGCCTTCCGCCTTGCGGCCGGCGAACAGCGACCAGGCGATGTTGACGAAGAAGATCGCGACGCCGGCGGCCATGATCATATAGCCGTAGGTCGCGACCGTGTTCCAATGCTCATAGGCGTTCGGATAGTCCGGATAGCGCCGCGGCATGCCCTGCAGCCCGAGGAAGTGCATCGGGAAGAACAGCACGTTCACGCCGACGAAGAACACCCAGAAGTGCAGCTGGCCGAGCAGCTCGCTGTACATCCGCCCGGTGATCTTCGGGAACCAGTAATAGAAGCCGGCGAACAGCGAGAACACCGCGCCGAGCGACAGCACATAGTGGAAGTGCGCCACCACGTAGTAGGTGTCCTGCATGTAATCGTCGACGCCGCCATTGGCGAGCACGACCCCGGTCACGCCGCCGACGGTGAACATGAAGATGAAGCCGAGCGACCAGACCATCGGGGTCTTGAAGGTCAGCGAGCCGCCCCACATCGTCGCGATCCACGAGAAGATCTTCACGCCGGTAGGCACCGCGATCACCATCGTCGCGGCGGTGAAGTACATCTTCACGGTGACGCTCAGGCCGGTGGTGAACATGTGGTGCGCCCAGACGACGAAGCCGACGAGACCGATCGCGACCATCGCGTACGCCATGCCGAGATAGCCGAACACCGGCTTGCGGCTGAACGTCGCGACGATCTGGCTGACGATGCCGAAGCCCGGCAGGATCATGATATAGACTTCGGGGTGGCCGAAGAACCAGAACAGATGCTGGTAGAGGATCGGATCGCCGCCATAGGCAGGATCATAGAACGCCGTGCCGAAATTGCGGTCGGTCAGCAGCATGGTGATCGCCGCCGCGAGCACCGGCAACGCGAGCAGCAGCAGGAACGCCGTGATCAGCACCGACCACACGAACAGCGGCATCTTGTGCAGGGTCATGCCCGGCGCGCGCATGTTGAAGATGGTGGTGATGAAGTTGATCGCGCCGAGAATCGAGCTGGCGCCGGCAAGGTGGAGCGACAGGATCGCCATGTCGACCGACGGCCCCGGCTCGCCATAGGTCGAGAGCGGGGCATAGACCGTCCAGCCGGTACCCGCGCCGTTGCCGACGAAAGGCGAGGCAAGCAGCAGGGTGAAGGCCGGGATCAGCAGCCAGAACGAAATGTTGTTCATGCGCGGGAACGCCATGTCCGGCGCCCCGATCATGATCGGAACGAACCAGTTGCCGAAGCCGCCGATCATCGCCGGCATGACCATGAAGAACACCATGATCAGGCCGTGCGCGGTGATCAGAACGTTCCAGAAGTGCAGCGATTCGTCGACGCTGACCTCTCCGCCGCGGAGATAGCCGAGCCACTCAGGCAGATACTGGATGCCCGGGTGCATCAGCTCGACGCGCATCAGACCCGAGATGCCGCCGCCGATGATGCCGGCGACGATCGCGAAGATCAGATAGAGCGTGCCGATGTCCTTGTGATTGGTGGACATGAACCAGCGCTGGAAGAAGCCAGGCTTGTGATCGGCATCGTGATGATCATGCGCGTGGTCATGACCATGCGCGGCGTAGGGAACGGCGGTATCAGTCATTCGTGTGGTCCGCTTGTCCGAGGCCCGCGGGGTTCTGCGTGGCTGGCTTGTTGGTCACCGCAGGCGCGGCGGTGGCGTTGACGGTCGGCGCGCCCTCGTCGGTCATGCCGTTGCTGGTATCGTCGGCAGCGTCGTTGCCGGCGGCAGTGGTCGACTGCGGCGCGGCATTGGCGCCGGGCATCTTGCCGCCCTTCGACGCGACCCAGCGGGCGAACACCGCCGGCGGAACCGCCTCGACCGCGATCGGCATGTACGCGTGGCGCGCGCCGCACAGTTCGGAGCACTGGCCGAAATAGAGGCCCGGCTTCTCGATGATGAAGCTGGTCTCGTTGAGCCGGCCGGGGACCGCGTCGAGCTTGATCCAGAACGCGGGGACGGCCCAGCTGTGGATCACGTCCTGCGCGGTGGTGACAAGCCGAATCGGAACGCCGACCGGCAGCACGACGCGGGTGTCGGTCGCAAGCAGTCGGGGACCGTCGGCATCGGTGCGGTACCGCTGGCCGGGCGCGACGTCGTCCTTTTCCTTGAGCATGTTGGCGGTCAGCTTGATGTCGCCGTGATCCGGATATTCGTAGCTCCAGAACCACTGGTTGCCGATCGCCTTCAGGGTCACGGCATTATCTGGCGCTGGCTTGAACTGCGCGGCGAGGAGGCGGATCGAGGGAACCGCGATCGCAATCAGGATCAGCACCGGCGCCAGCGTCCAGACGATCTCGATCGCCGTGTTGTGGCTGGTGCGCGACGGCGTCGGGTTGGCGGCGCGGCGATAGCGGATGATCACGTAGATCAGCAGGATCAGCACGAAGATCGAGATGACGGTGATCAGCGGCAGCAGCACGGTGTTGTGGAACCAGTGCGCCTCGCGGCCATTGGGCGTCACCTGCTCCTGCAGGCCATAGATCGCGTCCTGCGGCTGGCCCATCCCCGGAACCGCCTTGGTCAGCGGCTTGCCCGCGGCGTCAAGCGTCGGGTCGGGAATCGCGGCCGGGGTCGGCGCGGCGACGGTCGCGGACGTGCCGGCCGGCCCGCCCGTGGTGCCTGCATCCTGCTGGGTCGCAGCGGCGGCGGGCGCCGGCGCGGCGGCAGGCGCGGCGCTGTTCTGGGCGTGGACGGGCGCCCCCAGCGCCAGCCCCGCAGCCAGGACAATCGAAGTCAATCCAAGCATGCGCATCTTCTGTTTTCACCCTGTTCGCGTGGCTGCGCCGTCGGCAAGAAAGGAAAAGAACCAGTCAGCGCCTATACGCGGCTCAAGCCCATTCTCAACCCTTTTTGATGGCCGTTGCGGACGCTGGGTGGCGTCCCTAAGAGTGCGCGCAGGTGCAGCATGGAGTGGACGCATTGACCCGAGACGAGGTTCTGGACGAGTTTCGCGCGGCGGATGCGCTGCTCGAGGGTCATTTCATCCTCTCCTCCGGCCTGCGCAGCTCGCGTTATCTCCAGTGCGCGCGGGTGCTGATGGATCCGAAGCGCGGCGCCCGGCTCGCCGAAGCGCTCGCCACGCAGCTTCCGGCCGAGTTGCGCGCGCAGATCTCCGCAGTGGTGTCGCCGGCAATGGGCGGCGTGATCGCCGGGCATGAAATGGCCCGCGCGCTCGGCGTCGACGCGATGTTCGTCGAGCGCCCGACAGGGACGTTCGAGCTGCGTCGCGGCTTCCGCCTCGAAGCCGGGCAGAAGGTGCTGATGATGGAGGACGTCGTCACCACCGGCCTGTCGTCGCGCGAGGCGATCAAGGCGATCGAGGAAGCGGGCGGGCAGGTGATCGCCGCCGCCGCTCTGGTCGATCGCTCGAACGGCAAGGCAGCGTTCGAGATCCCCTTCTTTTCGCTGCTCCAGCTCGAGGTTCCCACCTACGAGCCCGACGCCTTGCCGCCCGAACTCGCCGCAATCCCTGCGATCAAGCCGGGGAGCCGCGCGGCGGCATGACCGGCAAGCTCCGCCACGCCGACGAGAGGCGGCTCCGCCTGGGCCTCAACATCGATCATGTCGCGACGGTGCGGAACGCGCGCGGCTCGGGCTATCCCGATCCGGTGCGCGCGGCGTTGCTGGCGGCGGAAGCCGGCGCCGACGGAATCACGGCGCATTTGCGCGAGGATCGCCGTCACATCACCGATGAAGACATCGCCCGCCTCTCGGCCGAGCTGACCATCCCGCTCAACCTCGAGATGGCCGCTACGGACGAAATGCTGGCGATCGCGCTGCGCCATCGCCCCCACGCCGTGTGCATCGTCCCCGAAAAGCGCGAGGAGCGCACCACCGAGGGTGGGCTGGACGCCGCCGGGCAGCACAATCACCTCGCTCCGATGGTTGCGAAGCTGCGCGACGCCGGCTGCCGCGTGTCCCTGTTCATCGAGCCAGACGAGCGCCAGATCGACGCGGCGCTGCGCCTCGGCGCGCCGGTAGTCGAACTGCATACCGGCCGCTATTGCGAGCTCGCCGAGGCCGAACGTGCCGATGAGCTGCGCCGCATCGCCGACGCCGCCGCGCTCGCCGCCAAGGCCGGGCTCGAGCCGCATGCCGGCCACGGCCTGACCTTCGACAATGTCGTGCCGATCGCCGCGATCCCGCAGGTGATGGAGCTCAACATCGGCCATTTCCTGATCGGCGAGGCGATCTTCGAGGGACTGGTGCCGGTAGTCCAGCGGATGCGCGCCTTGATGGATTCGGCGCGGGGCCCTTCTCCCTCTCCCCGCTTGCGGGGAGAGGGCCGGGGAGAGGGGCAGTGATCACAAGCCGCTCGCTCGATCTCATGCCCCTCTCCCGGCCTGCGCTTCGCGCGGCCACCCTCTCCCCGCGGATGGGGAGAGGGAAAAGGTGATCCTCGGCCTGGGTTCCGACCTCTGCAACATCGAGCGGATCCAGAATTCGCTCGACCGCTTCGGCGCGCGCTTCGAGCAGCGTGCCTTCACCGAGACCGAACTGAAGAAAGCCGCGCGACGCCCGCACAATTATGCCGCCACGCTCGCCAAGCGCTTCGCTGCCAAGGAAGCTTATTCCAAGGCAGTCGGAACCGGGTTCAAGAGCGGCGTGTTCCTCAAGGACATCGGTGTCGTCAACGCGCCCTCGGGTGCGCCGACGCTGGCGCTGACCGGGGGAGCGAAGGCGCGGCTTGACGCGATCACGCCCGACGGCCACGTCGCGAAGGTGCATCTCACCCTGACCGATGATCATCCCTGGGCGTTCGCCATGGTGATGATCGAGGCAGTCGCGGTCGGGAAGGACGATTGATGGCCATGGCCGCGGACGAGTTGGCGTTGACGCAAGAGCATTCCGAAGAGACGGAGAAAAGCCGCGGCACCGACTGGTGGG
Source organism: Sphingomonas psychrotolerans (assembly GCA_032334595.1). Taxonomy (GTDB): domain Bacteria; phylum Pseudomonadota; class Alphaproteobacteria; order Sphingomonadales; family Sphingomonadaceae; genus Sphingomonas; species Sphingomonas psychrotolerans_A. The sequence continues at coordinate 506,753 of JALMLT010000004.1, forward strand.
CCGAGTTGCGCGGCATCTTCTGGCTGATCCTCGCGGTGCTCGGCTTTCACAGCCTGATCGCCAAGCCCTTCTACATCCCGTCCGAATCGATGATGCCGGGACTGTTGGTCGGCGACCGGCTGGTCGTCACCAAATATCCCTATGGCTACAGCTTCGTCACCCCGACCTTCCACTTGCTGCCGTTCATGCACGGCCGGCTGTTCGGCCGGCTGCCAAAGCGCGGCGACGTCGTGATCGTCACCCCGCCGGGCACCGAGACCGACTATATCAAGCGCGTGATCGGGCTTCCCGGCGACACCATCGCAGTGCGCGACGGCGTGGTCTGGCTGAACGGCAAACCGATCCCGCGCGTCGCGACCGGCACCCGCGACATCCCGGTCGACGCCAACACCCGCTGCGACCCCGATCATTATCGCGATCGTCTCGTCCGCACGCCCGACGGCAAGGCGGTCTGCCGGTTGCCGATCTTCCGCGAGACCCTCCCCGAGGGCCGATCCTACGACACCGTCGATCTCGGCTGGAGCCCCGGCGACAATTATCCCGAAACGCGCGTGCCTGAAGGCCGGGTCTTCCTGATGGGTGACAATCGCGACAACAGCGCCGACAGCCGCTTCACCATCGCGCAGAACGGCCTGGGTGGGCCGGTGCCGTGGGAGAATATCGGCGGCCGCGCCGAATTCCTCACTTTCTCGCTCGACGGCAGCGCGAGCTGGAACCCCTTGAGCTGGCCCGCCTCGTTCCGCCACGGTCGCGCCGGTACGTCGCTCCACCCGATCGAGGAGGCCCGATGAGTGCCGATTCCCCTGCGAGCGAAGGCGTCGCCGTCGTCCACCAGCCCGGCCCCAATGAGCTGCGCGACCCGATCGTGCGTGCCGAACTCAAGCGCGCCTCGGTATGGTTCGGCCTCGCCATCGCCACCGCGCTGGTGGTGCTGCTGATCCAGCCCTTGCTGATCATTTTCGGCGGGCTCGTCTTCGCCTCGATGCTGGACGGCGGCGTGCGATTGCTTGGCCGCGTGCTGCCGATCCCGCGCGGATTGCGGCTGTTGCTCGTCGTATTGTTCGTGATCGGTTTCATCGGCGGGGTCTTCTATCTGACCGGCGTCCAGATCGCGCTGCAGGCCGAGCAATTGCGGGCGACGCTCGAAGTACAGGGCAACCGCGTCGTCGCGTGGATCTCCAGCCTCGGCCTGATGCCCGGCCGCGCCGACCTCACCGGCATGGCGCAACAGGCGCTCGGCTCGATCGGACGGCTGACTTCGGCGGTGGGATCGGTGCTCGGCGCCGGCGCGAGCCTGCTGATGGTGATGTCGATCGGGCTGTTCGTCGCGATGGACCCGCGCATTTACGAGCGCGGGCTGCAGTGGATGGTCCCTGTCGGCGCACGCGACGATTTCTCGGTGACGATCGCGCGGATGGCGCGGATGCTGCGCGTGCTGCTCGCCGGGCGGCTGCTCGGCATGGTGTTCGAGGGCATGCTGACCTTCATCCTGTTGTGGTTCGCCGGCGTGCCGATGGCGCTGCTGCTCGGCATCATCACCGGCATCCTCGCCTTCATTCCCAATATCGGCGCTTTCATCAGCGGCGTGCTGATGGTGTCGGTCGGGTTCAGCGCCGGGCAGGATCAGGGCCTCTGGGCGATCGCGATCTATTTCGGGGTGCAGACCTTCGACGGCTATGTGCTGATCCCGCTCGTCGCCAAGCGCACCGTTGACTTGCCGCCGGCGCTGACGCTGTCGGCGCAGATCCTCGCCAGCACCTTGTTCGGTGTGATGGGGCTGGCGCTCGCCGATCCGATCGTGGCGATGATCAAGGTCGCGCTGGAGAGCGAGGCCGAGCGCGCCGCCAAGGCCCGCGACAACGAGCCGCGCGGCTTTCACTGGCGGGTCCGTCACCGCGACACGGTTGCCGGAACGGCAACGATCGCGGAACCGCCGGGGCAGCCCTCCGTTAGCTGATCCAGGGGGACGTGCCATGCTGCTCCACGATTATTTCCGCTCGTCCGCGGCGTTCCGCGTCCGCATCGCGCTCAACCTGAAGGGCGTCGCCTACGAACGCCGCGACGTGATGCTGCTCGAGAACCAGCAGCGTTCCCCCGAGCATCTCGCCCTCAACCCGCAGGGCTTCGTCCCGGCGCTGGAAGTTGACGGCAAAGTTTACACCCAGAGCCTCGCGATCATCGACTGGCTCGACAGCAAATATCCCGAGCCGCGGCTGATTCCGGCCGATCGCGACGCCCGCGCCGCCGCGCTCGCCCGTGCGCTGGTCATCGCCGCCGACACCCACCCGCTCAACAATCTGCGCGTGATGCGGCGGCTCAAGGCCATGGGAATCGAAGACGAGGCGCGCGACGAATGGACGCGCCACTGGATCAGCGAGGGCTTCGCGGCACTGGAGGCGATGGCCGGGGATGGGCCGTTCCTCGGCGGCGACGCGCCCGACGTCGCCGACGTCTTCCTCGTCCCCCAGATGTTCAACGCCCGCCGCTTCGGCACGCCGCTCGACGCATTCCCGAAGCTGGTCCGCGCCGACGCTGCGGCGATGCAGATCGAGGCGTTCGCCGCCGCGCACCCGGATCGCGTGGCGCCGAATGCATGACCGGTACCAAAGCCCCTCCCCTTCAGGGGAGGGGTTGGGGTCGGGTCTGTCGGCAGGCTCGGTCTCTGCGAGACACCCCCCGACCCTTCCCCCTCCCCTGAAGGGGAGGGGCTTACTCCTCGCGGGGCTCCTCCTTCCTCTCCCCGCCCTCGCCCAGACTGACCCGAATGAAATCGTGGTCACCGGCCGCGGGCTCGACGCACCGCCGGGCGAAGCGGCGTATGACATAGTCACGATCGACCGCGAACGGCTCACCGGCACCGCCAGCAACCGGCTCGAAGACGTCCTTCGCGACGCGGCGGGCGTCGCGCAGTTCCGACGCTCCGATTCGCGCTCGGCGCATCCGACCAGCCAGGGCGTTACTCTGCGCGGGCTCGGCGGGAATGCGTCGAGCCGCGCACTCGTCCTGCTCGACGGCGTTCCGCAGACTGATCCGTTCGGCGGCTGGGTCGCCTTCCCCGCCTATCTCCCCGAACGGCTCGCAGCGATCCGGATCACCCGCGGCGGCGGCAGCGGCTATGCCGGGCCCGGGGCGCTCGCCGGAACGATCGAGCTAACCAGCGGCGCGCCAATCGACCTCGGCGCGCTCCAGCTTCGCGCCGCTTACGGCAGCCGCGACAGCGTCGACGCGACTGCCTTGGCCTCGGTTAATCTCGGCACCGGCTTCTTCACGCTGGCCGGCCAATATGCCCGCGGCGACGGTTTCACGCCCATAGTCGAGGAAGACCGCGGCCGCGCGGATCGCCCCGCTCCCTATGAGCAAGCGAGCCTCGCCTTGCGCAGCGTCGTCGATCTGGGCAGCGGCACCGAGCTCCAGACCAACCTCTCGGGCTTTACCGACCGGCGCGACCGCGGCGTCGATTTCACCCGCGTCGCCAGCGACGGCGCCGACGCCAGCATCCGGCTGGTCAATCGCGGCGGCTGGGGCTGGTCGGCGCTGGCCTATCTGCAGACGCGCCAGTTCGCGAGCGGCTTCGCCAGTGTGAACGACGCGCGGACCGCCGCCACCGCGACGCTCGATCAATATAATGTCCCCGCCGCCGGCGTCGGCGGACGAATCGAGATCGCACCCCCGGTCGGCAACGGCGTGACGCTGCGGCTGGGGAGCGACGTCCGACAGGTCTCTGGCCGGACGCAGGAACGCTATACCTTCGTGTCCGGCGCCCCGACACGTCGCCGCGTCGCCGGCGGCGAAAGCACCACCATCGGTGGCTTCGTCGACGCGAGCTACGAAACGGGCGTACTGACGCTCAACGCCGGCGGCAGGCTCGATCGCTGGACGATCACCAATGGGTCGCTGGTCGAGCGCCCGCTCGCCGGCGGCGTCCCATTGACCGATCTCGCCTTTGCCGACCGCAGCGGCACCGAAGCCACCGGACGCCTCGGCGCGGCACTTGCTTTCGGCACGGTGACATTGCGGGGGGCTGGCTATCGCGGCTGGCGGCTGCCGACGCTCAACGAGCTCTATCGTCCCTTCCGCGTCGGCGCCGACGCCACTGCCGCCAATGCGGCGCTCGATCCGGAACGGCTGACCGGCGCCGAGATCGGGCTCGACTGGCGCCCTGCCGCCACGCTGACCCTGCGCGCCACCGGCTATTGGAACCGTCTCGACGATGCGATCGCCAATGTCACCATCGCCAACGGTCCCGGCACTTTCCCCGGGGTCGGGTTCGTCTCGGCAGCGGGTGTCTATCGCGTGCGGCAGAACCTCGATTCGGTCGAAGCGCGCGGTGTCGAGCTCGACGGGCGGTTCGAAGCCGGAGCGGTCAGCCTGTCAGCCTCCTACGCCTTCGCCGATTCGCGCGTGCACGCCTCCGGGACCGCAGCCGCGCTCGACGGGCTGCGTCCGGCGCAGACGGCGATGCATCAGGCCTCGGCCACGCTGGCGTGGCGCCACGGCGATCTGGGGGCGTCGCTCACGGCACGTTATGCCTCGCCGCAGTTCGAGGACGACCAGAATAGCCGCGAACTCGCCGATGCGCTCACCTTCGACGCGGCGGCATCGGTGCCGATCACGCGCAGCTTCAGCATCGAAGCGCGTGCCGAGAACCTGACCGATGCGCGCGTCGAGGCGGGGATCAGCGGGCCCGGCGTGATCGAGCGCGCGACACCCCGCACCTTGTGGCTCGGCCTCCGCTACCGGCTGCGCTAGCTCCGCGCGTGCGGCGTCGACACCAGCCGATCGAACAGCGCGAGATAGTCGGCAATCGGGTCGCCGCCTGCAACAACCGGAGCAGGCCTTGCCCGTCCGGGAGCCAGCCAGTGGCGCAGCGCCGCCACGAGGGCCGCGCCATCCTCACGTGGCACGACGGTTCCCAGTTCCGGTGCTGCGACGATCTCGCGCACCGCCACGCTCGATTCGGTCGACACCACCGGGGTCCCGACCGACAGCGCCTCGCGCAGCACCCCGGGCACGCCCTCATAATCCGAGGTGAGCACCGCCACCGCCGCACCGGCCAGCGCCGGTAGCGGATCTCCGGCATGGCCGGGCAGCGACACGCGCCCCGAAAGCTCCAGTGCCGCTATCTGGGCCTCCAGCTGCGACCGCAGACTGCCTTCGCCGATGATCAGCAGTTCGACGTCGCGATCGCCGATCCGCGCCAGTGCATCGATCAGCCGGTCCCAGCGCTTCTGCCGCTCGAGCCGCCCCACCCCGACGATATAACGCCCCTCGGGCAGCTTGACCGGTGCGGCGTCGGGGCGGGGGGTGGTGGGGGGATTGGCGATCACGCTCACCCGCGCCCTCGGTATGTGCATTTCCGCGATCGCCTCGGCCGCCATTGCCGGGGTCATTGCGACGACATGATCGAGAAAGCGCGGGTGGAGCCGCAGCCAGCGGCGATAGGCCCACGCCTCCAGCCCCTTCTGCTCGGGCCGGACCAGCGCATTCGACACCTTGGCGACGATCGGCGGAGCCCCCCGGCCCAGCCGCAGGCGAGTCAGCGCGGCAACGGCGCTATAGTGGTTGCCCGGACAGAAGATCAGATCCGGCGCGGCTTTGCGAACATGATCGGCGAGGCCGAACAGGGCCGGATAGCGGGGATCGCCGAGATGAATCAGCTCCACCTCTTGGGAAATCTCGGCGGCCAGCGGCCCCTCGTCGCTGCCGAGCACCAACGTCACGCGCCGCCCGGCGCGCAGCCAGCCGTCGGCCATGCGCAGCAATGCACGTTCGACTCCCCCGCCGCGCATCGTCTGCGCGTAGCTGAGGATGTGCCGTGCGGTTCCGGAATAGGTGCGGTGCAACATCTGCCCTTGCGATTTGCCATCCTTAGGCCCAAATCGCCCCCGCAATAAACCGCATTCTGCTGTCAATCGGCCATCTCCGCACAAGCGCGCATTTCGGGAGGCGAAGCAAGACGCGGAAACAAAGAGATATTTGTTTTACGTGTCGGCAGCGGAACATGACCCAGTGAATAAACCAGCAGTGGAGGCTTCGGTGAACACCAGCGCTGTCGAAGCCCCCCTGGCGAGCGCGCCCGACCTCGCCGGGCTCGAACCCGTCGAAAAAATCCGCCGTCGCTGGCCGATGCTGCTCGGCGGGGCGCTGACCTTGCTGATGATCGGCGCGCTGGCGCACGAATTGTTCGATTCGGGGCTCGCCGGGCTGTCGCGCCGGCTGCCGACCAACCCGCTCTTCTATTTCGCCTTTCTGCTTTATTATCTCGGCCCGCCGACGTTCGACTATATCATCTTCAAGCGGCTGTGGGACATTCCGCTGGCGGGAATGGCGGCGCTCCACAAGAAGCGCATCTCGAACGAAGTGCTGCTCGGCTATACCGGCGAGGCCTATTTCTATGCCTGGGCCCGCCAGCGCACCAAGATGGTCGCCGCGCCCTTCGGCGCGGTCAAGGATGTCACGATCCTCTCGGCGATCGCCGGCAACGGCGTCACCTTCCTCGGCATCACGCTCGCGCTGCCGTTCGGGATCAACCTGCTCACCGCGGTCCAGCAGAAGCTGGTGCTCGGCTCGCTCGGGCTGATCATCCTCACCTCGCTTCCCTTCCTGATCTTCTCGCGGCGGGTCTTCTCGCTGCCCCGGCCGACCCTGTGGTGGATCTTCGGCGTCCATTGCACGCGTCTGCTGCTCGGCTCCTTCTTCATCGCGCTCGCCTGGCACGCGGCGATGCCCGAAATCTCGCTGATGGTGTGGCTGTTCCTCGCGGCGGCGCGGCTGCTCGCCTGGCGCCTGCCGCTGGTGCCCAACAAGGAACTGGTCTTCGCCACCTTCGCGATCATGATGATCGGGCGGGGCCAGGCGCTGTCCGATCTGATGGCGCTGATCGCGGCGCTCAGCCTGCTGGCCCATGTCGCGTTGATCGGCGCCTTCAGCCTCTATTCGCTGTTCACGAGGAAGACCCAATGATCCGCCCCGACCTCCGGATCGCGTTCGCCATCGCCTTTGCCCTGACGGCCGCCACCCCCGCGGCCGCCCGCATCGTCGATCCCACCGACGGCTCGTGCGCGGTCGCAGGCGGCGCGCGCATCATCGTCAATGTGGTCGGGCTGAAGGACCGCGTCGGCCGGCTCAAGCTCGAACTCTATCCCGCCAACGAAGCCGATTTCCTCCGGGACGACCGCGATCTGGTGCGCGAGGGCAAGCCGTTCCGCCGGATCTGGGCGCAGATGCCCGCTTCGGGGCCGGTCACCCTGTGCATCCGCGCGCCGAACGCCGGGCAATGGGCCTTGCTGTTCACCCACGACCGCGACGGCAAGAACAAGTTCAACTTCTGGCAGGACGGCGCCGGCTTCCCGAGCAACACGCGGCTCGGCCGCAGCCGTCCCAAGCTGCGCCAGGCGCTGGTCAACGTCGCACCGGGCGGCGGCCAGATCACCGTGCGCGCGCAATATCTGAAGGGGCTCGGCGGGTTCGGTCCGCTCGACTGAGGAGACGCGCGATGCGCATCGTCGACGTCAACGAATTCTATTCGCCGACCGGCGGCGGGGTGCGCACCTATATCGACCGCAAGATGGGCATCATGGCCGATATGGGCCATGAGCTCACGATCATCGCGCCGGCGCTGGAAGACGGCGTCGAGGACCGCCCCGGCGGCGGCCGCATCCTCTGGGTCAAGGCGCCCCCTTTGGTGCTCGACCGCAACTATTGCATCTTCGTCAAGGACGAGCCGGTCTGGGAGTTGCTCGACCGGCTCCAGCCCGACATCGTCGAGTGCAGCTCGCCCTGGCTGCCGGCCTGGACGGTCGCCAACTGGAAGGGGCCCTCGCTCAAGGTCTTCTTCGCGCACGGCGATCAGATCGGCGCCTATCCGCAACGCTGGCTCGACAGCGTCGCGAGCCCGATCCAGGTCGAGAACGCCTTCGCCTGGTACACGCGCTACATGAATCGCTTCCTGGCGAAATACGATGCTTTCGTCACCAACGGCCCGGCGCTCGCCAAGCGCTTCCGCCGCCGCGGAATGCAGGTCGACGCATCGATGCCGCTGGGGATCGAACGCAGCTGGTTCTCGCCCGATCTGCGCGACGAGAAGCTCCGCGCCGCATTGCTCGAGCAATGCGGTCTGGCGCCCGACGGGCTGCTGCTGCTCGGGCTGGGCCGCCACCACAAGGAAAAAAGGTGGCCGCTGGTGATCGACGCGGTCGAGGCGGCAGCGACCGATCTGCCGATCGGCCTGATCCTGATCGGCGACGGGCCGCAGCGCCGCCAGCTCGAGGACCGCATCGCCGGCAGTCCGCACATCCGCATCTTCCGTCCGGTCTATGATCGCGTCCGGCTGTCGCGGATCATGGCGAGCTGCGACGCGCTGATCCACGGCTCGGACGCCGAGCCGTTCGGGCTGGTCGCCTCCGAAGCGCTCGCCTCGGGCCTGCCGCTGATCGGGCCCGACGAAGGCGGCTTCGCCGAAATCGCCGACCCGCTATTCGCCGAGACCTATGCCGCGCGCGACGCGCTTTCCGCCGCGGACGCGATTCGCCGCATGCGCGCCCGCGAGCCGGCGATCGTCCGCGCCGCCGCACGGGTGGCGGCGGGCAAGGTGCGCAGCGACCGCGATCACACGGTCGAGCTGATGGCCTATTATCAGGGCCTGTTGGAGCGCCGCGCCCGCGCCGCCTGAGGCGGGTCGAGCAGCAGCACGCGCAGCCGGCCTCCGCTCAGCCGCAACACGCGCATGGGCCGCGCTGCCGCGATTCGCGCGACCAGCGCTTCGAGCGCGCTGTCGCCGCCTGCCCATTGCGCCTCGCCGCCCAGCAGCACGATCCGCGGCAGGTCCGCCGGCGACAGCCGTCCGCCCGAGATCAGGTGGAAGCGCCCTTCCTCCGCGTGCGTAAGCAGACCGCGGCTGCGGAAATAGAAGGGGCCGGTGGCGAAGCGCTTGTCGGGAAGGCGCCGGGTCGCCGGCAGCAAATGCGGCGCTAGCGTCGCGACCGGTCCGTCCACGCGCTCGGCGTCGAGCAAGGCAGCGACAGCATCGCCTTCGCGCAGCGCCCTCGACATCGGCAGACCGTCGTTCAGTGCCGCCTGGAAGGCCAGCAAGGTCGGCGCGAGCCCTGCGACGACAAACAGGCCGAACACCGCGCGCTCGCCGGCGCCCGGCGGGGCCAGCCGCCAGATCCGCGCGAGGCGCAGGAACAAGGGCGGCAGCACCGGCAGCAGATATTGCCGCCAGGTCGGCTCGGGCAGCACTGCCGAGAGCAGGCCGGCGAGGATCAGCAATTCGAGCAAAGTGTCGAGCCGCTCGCGCGGGCCACGCGCGCGCCATGCCACCGTCGCCAGCGCCGGCAGCGCCGCGCCCAGCGCCGTGAACTTGAGCAGGTCGAGCAGGCGGAAGCCGAGCGTCAATTTATAGGCGCGCGCGCCGCTCGCATAATATTGCTCGGGCGCGTCGGCGGGGAAGATGAAGGCACCGAACCAGAAGGCTTCGGGCGCGAGGCTGGCGAGCGCCAGCACCAGCCCGGTCGGCACCGCCGCGCCGAGCGCGATCCAGAAGGGACGGTGGCTGCGATCCCACAGCGTCCACAGTCCATAGGCAGCGGCGGGCAGCGCGTAGCTTGCCTTGGCGGCGGCGGCGGCCGCCAGCAACAGTCCCGTGGCAAATGCCATGGCAGGCGGGCGTCCCTCGCCTTCATGGGCGACGATCAGCCACAATGCGCCGCCGAACAAGGCCAGCGGCAGCGCGTCGTTGCGCGCCAGTCCGGTGCCGAACAGCAGGATGTCGGTGCCCGCGAACAGCGCGCTCGCCGCCAGCGCGATCCGCGTCGGCACCTGACCGGCCCGCGCGGCGCGATAGACGAAGAAGATCGCCAGCGCGCCGAGCAGCGCGTTGAGCAACCGCAGCCCGGGATAGGCGAACTCGCCGAACATCCGGGTTACGGGGCCGAACAGCAGCGGCTGGAGCGGCGTCTGGAGATAGGCATAGTCGCGATAGGGCAGCAGCCCTTGACCGGAGAGCACCGCGGCCGCGACATATTGGCTCTCGTCATGGTCGATTGGCCGGGCCATCGAGAGCAACGCCAGCGTCGTCGTCAGCAGCACCGCCCATGCCCAAAGCGGACAGCGGCGCAGCGCCTCGCCCAAACTCGATCCGAACTGCCAGCGCATTTCTGGCTGGATCGTTGCGACGGTCATATGTTTTCCATGCGGTCCCGGCACGGACAAAGCAGAAGACGCGCGCGCGGTCTACAGCGTTTAGATACGGAGTCCCTCCCCCCAGATGAGCGGTGGTGCTCGTCCGTCTAACCGCGTCAGTCCAGCGACTTGCTCGCCTGTTCGAACATGTCCTTGCTCAGCCCCGGCGTCGCAACGATCCGCTCGAGCTCGGCGCGCATCTTCGCCGCGCGGCCCTCGTCGAACCGCTTCCAGCGGCCGAGCGGCGGAATCAGCTTGGCGGCGGTCTGCGGGTTCAATTTGTCTAGCGCGATCAGCTGATCCGCCACGAAGCGATAGCCGCGGCCCGAGACATGATGGAAGGCGCGCTGATTGACGCTGAACGCGCCGATCAGCGACCGGGCGCGGTTCGGATTGGACAGCGTGAAATCCGGATGCGCCGCCAGCCGCTCGACCGCCTCGGCGGTGTCCTCGCGCGTCGACAGCGCCTGCGCCTGGAACCATTTGTCGAGCACCAGCCCGTTGCCCTGATAGCGCCGATAGAAGGCCTCGAGCGCTTGTTCGCGCAGCGGCGAAATGCCGTTGACGAGCGTGGTCATCCCGCCCTGCCGATCGGTCATGTTGTCGGCCCGGCTGAATTGGTCGAACGCCAATTGGTCGGCGTCCGCGGCACCACTTGCCGCGATATAGCCGAGCGACACGGTCTTGAGCCGACGGGCGCCCTTGGCCGCAGGCGAATATTCGAAGCGATTGGCGAGGCTGCCTTCATAGGCGGCGCGCCATTCGGTCGCGAGCGCCTCGCCGAGATCCCGGCGGAGCGCCTCGCGTGCCCGGAAGATCGCCTCGGGCTCGACCACCGCCATCTGATCGCCGATGAAGCTGTCCGAGGGCAGCAGCACCGCCTCGGCAATGAAGGCGCGATCGAGCGCCGAATCGGTCAAGGTGTTGCGTACGGCTTCGATCACCGGTCCGTGATCGGCACCGCCGTTGGTGACCGACGCGACCAAAGTATCGAGCATCAGCTGCTGCATCGCCTCGTAGCGCGCGAACGGATCGTCGTCATGCGCCGAGAGGAAGGCGAGGTCCTTGGCCGTCCGGTTGGACTCGACCACGATCGGCGCCGAAAAGCCGCGATTGATCGACAGCACCGGCGTCTCGGAGAGATTCTCGAAGATCACCTCCTGCGCCTCGTCCTTGAGCAGGACCAGTTGCTCGTCGCACATCGCGCGGCCGGTGAAGCTGCCGAACAGCTTGAGCTTCAGCGGAATGACCATCGGCTCCTTGACCGGCTGGCCGGGGGTCGGCGGGACCATCTGGCGCAGGCTGAGCCGGGCGCGACCGCCTTCCTGGGCGAGCGTCGCCGAGACGCGCGGCGTCCCCGCCTGGCTGTACCAGCGGCGGAACTGGGTTAGGTCGACTCCGCCCGCCTGCTCCATGCACTGGACGAAGTCCTCGCAGGTCGCGGCGGTGCCGTCGAAGCGCTCGAAATAGAGGTCGGTCGCGGCGCGGAACTTCTCGGGGCCGAGGATCGTCGCCATCATCCGGATGAGCTCGGCGCCCTTGTTGTAGATCGTCGCGGTGTAGAAGTTCGAGATCTCGATATATTCGTCGGGCCGGACCGGATGCGCCAGCGGCCCTGAATCCTCCGGGAACTGGCTCGCGCGCAAGCCCCGCACGTCCTCGATTCTCTTGACCGCGGCGCTGCCCTGATCGGCCGAGAAGCTCTGGTCGCGAAAGACGGTGAAGCCTTCCTTCAGGCTCAGCTGGAACCAGTCGCGGCAAGTGACGCGATTGCCCGACCAGTTGTGAAAATATTCGTGCGCGACCACCGCGGCGATCGCGTCATAGTCGTAATCGGTCGCGGTATCGGGATCGGCGAGGATGTAGCGGCTGTTGAAGACATTCAGCCCCTTATTCTCCATCGCGCCGAAATTGAAATCATCGACCGCGACGATGTTGAACACGTCGAGATCATATTCACGGCCATAGACCTTCTCGTCCCACGCCATGCTGAGCTTGAGCGCGTGGAGCGCGTGATCGGTCTTGGCGAGATCGGGCTGGCGCACCCAGATGCCGAGCTGGACCTCGCGCCCCGACATGGTCGTGAAGCTGCCGCGATTGGCGACGAGATCGCCCGCGACCAGCGCGAAGAGGTAACTCGGCTTGGGGAAGGGATCGTGCCATTCGGCCCAATGCCGGCCGCCGTCGAGATCGCCCTGGGCGATCGGGTCGCCATTCGCCAGCAGCACCGGGAAGCGCGCCTTGTCGGCGGTCATCTTCACCTTGTAGCGGCTCAGCACGTCGGGCCGGTCGGGGAAGAAAGTGATGCGGCGGAAGCCCTCGGCCTCGCACTGGGTGCAGAGCATCCCGCCCGAGGCGTAGAGCCCCTGCAGCTGGGTGTTGCGCTCGGGCGCGATCTCGACCTCGGTCTCCACCGTGTGGGCCGATCCGGTCAGCGGCACCACGAGGTTCGGGCCGTCCATGCGCCAGCCCTCGGCCTCGGCGCCGTCGATCCTGACCGAAAGCGCGGTCAGCCCGTCACCGTCGAGCCGCAGCGGGCGGTCGTGGTTGCCGTTGCGTTCGACCCACAAAGTCGTGCGCACGCGGGTCGCGGCGGGGTCGAGATCGAAGTCGAGCGCGATCTCGGGCACGCGCCAATCGGGTTCGCGGTAATCCTCGCGGCGCGTCACCTTGGGCGCCTGGGTTGCGGTCTGAGCGTCTGCCATCATGCTCCGGATATAGGATCAGGGCCAAAGGCCGCCACAACAAACTGTCCGCTTGCCTAACGGTTGCGCGCTGCTACCGGTAAGGCCCTCCATCTCTTCAGGGATCTTCCATGCTTCGATTGATTGCGCCGCTCGGCCTGGTCGCGCTCGCCGCCCCGGCGCTGGCGCAGCAGGCGCCCACCGCGCCGACGGCCGCTGCGAACAACGCGCTGCTCAATGCCGCGCTGCCCGCCGATCAGGCGGCGCTCAAGAGCCACATCATGTTCCTCGCCTCGGACCAGATGCGCGGGCGCGAGGCGGGCAGCCCCGAATATGACATCGCTGCGCAATATGTCGCGTCGCAATTCTACGAGCAGGGCCTGCGCCCCGCCGGCGACGACGGATCGTACCTCCAGAAGGTCCCGCTGATCAGCTACAAGCCCGCCGACAAGGGCAGCATGGCGTTCACCCGCAGGGGCGGCCAGCCGATCGAGCTCGTCTTCAAGCAGGACTATCTGCCGGCCGGCAATCCGAACAAGACCGCCTTCAAGCTGACCGCGCCGGTGGTGTTCGTCGGCTATGGCATCGCCGGGCTCGGCCGCGACGATTACAAGGGCGTCGACGTGAAGGGGAAGATCGTCGCCTTTTTCGGCGGCGCCCCGTCGAATTTCCCGGCCGAGGAGCGCGCACATTTCGGCAGCCCGGCATCCAAGGCCGAGATCGCGATGAAGAAGGGCGCGGTCGGCTATATCAGCCTCGAATCGCCGCGCACCGGCCGCGGCAACTACCCGTTCAGCGCGATCGCCGCCAATTGGGACCGCCCGCGCGTCACCTGGGCCGAAGCCGACGGCAGGGGCCATCTCCCGACGCCGACCGCGCCGGGTCTCGGCATGCTGAGCACCGCCGCGGCGGCGCGGCTGTTCGAGGGCGCCAAGGTCAAATGGGCGGACGTCGCGAAGCTGGCGCAGGACGACAATGCCAAATTCAAGGCGGTCCAGCTGCCGGTCACCCTGTCGGTGACGCTCAACACCGCCAACACGGCGATCACCAGCTACAATGTCGCCGGCCTGCTGCCCGGCAGCGATCCGACGATCGGCAAGGAAGTCGTCGTCCTCTCAGCGCATCTCGATCACGTCGGGGTGGGTCACGCCGATGCGAAGGGCGACACGATCTATAACGGCGCGATGGACAATGCCGTCGGCATCGCCTCGCTGATCGAGGAGGCTCGCCGGTTCAAGACCTCGGGCAAGCCGCCGCGCCGCTCGGTGCTTTTCCTCGCCGTCACCGCCGAGGAAAAGGGTCTCGTCGGCGCCGATTATTTCGCGCACAACCCGACCTTGCCCAAGGCCAACCTCGTCGCCGACGTCAATCTCGACATGCCGATCATCACCTACAAATTCGAGGACGTGACGCCGTTCGGCGCGGCGCACTCGACCTTGGGCGAGACGGTGGCGCGCGCCGCGGCGCAGATCGGCGTCGGCATGGGCGGCGATCCGCGGCCCGACGAGGCGTTCTTCGTCCGCTCGGACCATTATCGCTTCGTCCAGCAGGGCATTCCCTCGGTGTTCCTGTGGCCGGGCGAGAAGGGCCCGGGCAAGGCGGCGACCGACGCCTTCCTCAGCAGCCATTATCACCAGCCCTCGGACGATCTCGTCCAGCAGCCGGCGATCGACTGGGAATCGGGCGCGCGTTTCGTCGACGTCAATTACCGCATCGCCCGCGAAATCGCCGATGCCGACAGCAAGCCGATGTGGAAGAAAGGCGACTTCTTCGGGACCTTGTTCGGCGGGCCGATGGAGAAGTGATTTGAAGTGAGCCCCTCCCTGCAAGGGAGGGGTTCGGGGTGGGTGCGCGGCGCCAGCCGCGCTTCTTGCCTCGAGAAGCGATGACCGGGGCATCGAGCCCCGGCCCTCGCTAACCCACCCCTTGCCCCTCCCTGACAGGGAGGGGAGTTTCGGAGCCACTGCGTTGCGCAAGTCCCTGATCCTCCTCCCCCTGCTCTTCGCCGCTCCGGCGCTTGCGCAGGACCTCACGGCTGAGGCGGCGCTCAAGGCGCATGTCGCCTTCCTCGCCTCGGACGCGATGCGCGGTCGCGACACCGGCTCGCCCGAACTGGCGGTGGCCGAGCAATATGTCGCATCCCAGATGCTGGCGGCGGGGCTCAAGCCGGCGGCGCCGAACGCGAGCTGGCTCCAGCCCGTCCCGCTCCTCGCCTACAAGCCGGCCGACCATGGCAGCCTCGTGCTCAAGCGGGGCTCGGCCGAGACAATGCTCGAATGGGGCAAGGACTATATTCCCCGGGCGGTTCCGCTGAATCCGAAACTCTCGCTGTCCGGCCCGGTGGTGTTTGCCGGCTATGGCAGTCCTGCCGAATATAAGGGGCTGAACGTCAAGGGCGCGATCGTCGCGGTGCTGCGCGACGCGCCGCATTCCGAACCCAGCGACGTCCGCGCGCATCTCGGCACCCCGAGCGAGCAGTCTCGTACCGCCGCCGCCCAAGGCGCGATCGGCATCGTGCTGCTCGAGGGCAATGCGCGCCACACCATCTATCCGTTCGAAGCCACCGTCCCGCACGCCCAGAGCGAGGCGATGACGTGGCAGGGATCGCCCGACGGCGGCGGCGCGCCCGCCTTCGCCTATCTCGGCTTCGGCGGTGCGGCCAGATTGTTCGCCGGCTCGAAAATCAAATGGGACGATGTGCTGGCGGCCGACAAGGCCGACAGGAAGCTGCCGCTCGGTCCGCTCGGCGTCACCGCGACGGGGACCGCCAACACGGCGCTCCGCACACTTACCAGCAACAATGTCGTCGGGCTTCTCGAGGGCACCGACAAGAAAGACGAAGTGGTCGTCCTCTCGGCGCATCTCGACCATGTCGGCGTTGGCGAACCCGATGCGAAGGGGGACACGATCTACAATGGCGCGATGGACAATGCCGTCGGCACCGCCTCGATGCTCGAGGTGGCGAAGGCGTTCACTGCCTCAGGCAAGCGCCCCCGCCGCTCGATCCTGTTTGTCGCAGTCACGGCGGAGGAACAGGGTCTGGTCGGCTCGGACTATTTCGCCGCCAACCCGACGGTGCCCAAGGGCAGCATCGTCGCCAACGTCAATCTCGACATGCCGGTGCTCACCTACAAGTTCGAGGATCTGGTGGTGTACGGCGCCGATCGCACCAGCATCGGGCCGACCGTCGCGGCGGTCGCCAAAGCCGAGGGGCTGGCACTCACGCCGGATCCCGCCCCCGAACAGGCGAGCTTCGTACGCTCGGACCATTACAGCTTCGTCCGCGCCGGCATCCCCGCCGTCTCGCTGGAACCCGGCCCCGCCGGCCCCGGCAAGGCGGCGATCGAGGAATTCGGCGAGAAGCATTATCACCAGCCATCGGACGAAGTGACGCTGATCGATTTCAGCCAGGGCGTCCGGTTCGTGAAGATCAACTACGCCATCGCCCGCGCGCTCGCCGATGGCGATCAGAGACCCTTGTGGAACAAGGGCGATTTCTTCGGGACGCTGTACGGCGGCCCCGGCGCGAAGTGAGCCGCATGCCCGCCTTCTCCTTCTTTCTCCCCTCCCTGCAAGGGAGGGGCAGGGGGTGGGTGCGCGGCGCAGCCGCGCTTCTGCGCACGGCTGGACGAAGCGCCGGACGGGGCGTCGAGCCCCGACCGTCGCTACCCACCCCTAACCCCTCCCTTGCAGGGAGGGGGATTGCGCTCCTGGTCCTGTTCTGCGCCTCGTCCGTACAGGCGCAGCAGCTTGCGTCCGGGCAGGCGGCGCTCGAGGCGCATGTCCGCTTCCTTGCCTCGGATGCGCTGAAGGGGCGCGAGGCGGGAACCCATGATTACGATATCGCCGCCGAATATGTCGCGGCGCAGATGATCGCGGCAGGACTGAAGCCCGGTGCCGGCGACAGCTGGCTCCAGCCGGTCGGCCTCGCCACTTACAAGCCGGCCGAAAAGGCGAGATGGACGCTCACGCGCGGCGGCACAGCGATCCCGCTCCAGTTCGGCATCGATTTCGTAAATCAGGGAGTCGCGACCGCCCCGACCTTTACGGCGGAAGCCCCGGTGGTCTTCGCCGGCTACGGGCTCGTCTATCCGCAGGGCAAGCGCGACGATTATCGCGGCCTCGACGTGCGGGGGAAGATCGTCGCGATCTATGCCGGTGTGCCTGCCGGGCTGCCGGGCGACGTCGCGGCGCATCTCGGCGACGACGACCAGAAGGCCCGACTGGCGCAGGCGCGCGGCGCAAGGGCAGTGATCATCGTCGAATCGCTCGAACGCCGCAGCGAATTCCCGATCGAGGCGCTGGCGCCTTATTACGATTATGAACGCACGACGTGGATCGGCCCGGACGGGAGCGCGCATATCCTCTCCCCCGGCGCGCCCGTGGTTGGGCTGATCGGCCAGGCCGGCGCGGAGAAGCTGTTCGCAGGTTCGCGGATCCGCTGGCGCGACGTGCTCGGCGCCGAGCTTCGCGGTACGCGAATGCCCACCGGCCCATTGGTCGGCACGCTCAAGGTGACGACGAAAACCAGCGTCAGGACCACGCGCAGCAGCAACGTGGTCGGGATGCTCGAAGGCGCAGACCCGGCGCTGCGCAACGAAGTTGTGGTGCTCTCGGCGCATCTCGACCATATCGGCGTCGGCGAGCCCGAAAAGGGCGATGCGATCTACAACGGCGCGATGGACAATGCCATCGGCATCGCGGCGATGCTCGAAGTCGCGCGCAGCTTTCAGGCCTCGGGCACGCGCCCGCGCCGCTCGATCCTGTTCCTCGCGCTCACCGCCGAGGAAAAAGGGCTGATCGGGTCGAGCTATTTCGCCGCCTATCCGGCGCTGCCCACGGGCAGCAGCCTCGTCGCCGACATCAATCTCGACATGCCGATCCTGACCTATGCGCTGCAGGACCTCGTCGTACTTGGCGGCGAGCGCTCGAGCCTGGGGGCCGCTTATGCCGCTGCTGCTGCGGCGGAAGGACTCAAGGTCGTCCCCGATCCGGCACCCGAGGAGAATTTCTTCGTGCGCTCCGATCACTACAGCTTCGTCCAGGCGGGCATTCCCGCCGTGTCGGTCGACAGCGGCCCGGGCGGACCGGGCGAGGCGGCACAGCGCGAGTTCCTCGCCGGTCATTATCACAAGCCCTCGGACGATCTGTCGCTGCCGATCGATTGGGCAGCGGCGGCGAAGTTCACCCGCCTGAATTATGCCGCCGCCCGTGCGATCGCCGATGCCGACGCGCGCCCGCAGTGGAACAAGGGCGATTTCTTCGGCGTGGCGTTCGGCGGCCATGGCGCGAAGTGAAACGATCCTCCCTCGGAGGGGGAGGTGGCGCGCGCAGCGCGACGGAGGGGTAGCCTCCACAAGAGGCGTCGCTTGTGGCGACTACCCCTCCACCAGCCTGCGGCTGGTCCCCAGTGCTGGGTCGAACATGCCCCGCATGTTCGAGGATCGTCCGGGGGACGATCCGGCCCTGCACTCCCTCCGGGGGAGGAGCGAACCATGCACCTGCTGATCTTCGGCCTGGGCTATACCGGGACAGCGCTGGGACGGCACCTCGCCGCGCGCGGGTGGCGGATCGCTGCCGTGACGCGCGACGGCCGCGACGGCAGCGTCGCGTTCGACGATGCCGAGCGCGTCGGCTTCGAGATCGCCCACGCCACGCACATCGTCTCGACAGTGCCGCCCGAACACATGGATCCGGTCCTCGCCAGCTTCGAGGGGCAGCTCGCAGCGGCGTCGGCATGGCTCGGCTATCTCTCCTCGACCGGGGTCTATGGCGACACCCGCGGGGCGTGGGTCGACGAGACTGCGCCGACCGGCACCGGCCGCCGCACCGCGCGCACCGAGGCGGATGCGGCGTGGCTGGCGCTCGGCGCCCGGGTGTTCCGCCTGCCCGGCATCTACGGCCCCGGCCGCTCGCCGCTCGAGCGGAGCGCGGGGGGCGCGGCGCGGCGCGTCCATGTCGCGGGCCAGGTCTTCAGCCGGGTCCATCTCGACGACATCGTCAGCGGAATCGTCGCCGGCTTCGATGCCCCGGCGGGCGCGTACAACCTCGCCGACGATCTGCCGGCGCCGCAGAGCGACGTGATCGCTTATGCCTGTGCGCTGCTCGGCCTCGCGCCGCCGCCGCTGGTGCCGCTCGAACAAGCCGATCTGAGCCCGCAGGCGCGCGCTTTCTATTCGGAGAACCGCCGCGTCGCGAATCTCAAGGCAAAGCGCGTGCTCGGCTGGCGGCCGCGTTTCCCCGATTACCGGTTCGGCCTGCGCGCCTTGAGCGCGACCACCAGTCCGATCAGCACCAGCACGGCTCCCGCCACGGCGAGCAGCGACCAGCGATAGCCCTCGAAGAGCGTCGAGAGCAGCATCGCGATGACCGGGATCAGCACGCTCGTATAGGCTGCCTTGGCGGGGCCGATCGTCCGGATCAGCTGGAAATAGATGGTGAAGGCCAAAGCCGATCCGAAAACGCCGAGATAGAGCGTCCCGGTGACATAGCTCCAGCGCATCTCGATCACCGGCGGACCCACGGTCAGGCAGGCGAATCCCGCGTCGATCGCCGCGCCGATCAGCATCGCCCAGCCGAGGCTCGTCGCCATCGGATAGGCCTTGGCCGTCTTCGTCGCCTGCATGACGTTGGCGACCGATGCGGAGAGGACGCCGAGCAAGGCGATGCCGATGCCGATCAACGCCGCTTCCGGACCCGCGTCGCTGAGCCGCGCCTCGTGCAGGAACAGCAAGGCGACGCCCGCCATCGCCACTGCCGATCCGATCAGCAGCTGGCGCCCCATCAGCTGGCCGAGGAAGATCCGCGCGAGGATCGCATTGGGCACCAGCAGCAGTGCATAGACGATCGCCACCACCCCCGAAGTGATGTGCTGCTCGGCGCGGTAGACGAAGTTGAAGTTGAGCACGAACTGGGCGAAGCCCAGCGCCGCGGCGAACGCCCAGCCGCGCGCATCGAGCTTGAGCGAGTCGCGCCGGGTCAGCGCCCAGCCGAGCATGACGACACCCGCCACCGCGAAACGATAGGCCACCGACCAGCTCGGCGGCACCACCGAGAGCTGGTCGCGGATGACGATCCATGTCGATCCCCAGATCACCGTGACGACGAGAAACGGGATCAGCACGGCAAGTTGGGCGGAGCGCGGCGGCACTGGCTCGACCGGCGGTTCGTCTCCCGGCGCCTTGACGAAGAATCGTCTCACAGCGCCGCGATCGCGTCCGCCAGCGGCCGGATCGCCTCCTCGCTCTGGTCCCACGAGGTCACCAGCCGCACTTCGCCCGGTGCCCAGTCGTAGAAATCGAAGCCGAGTCCGCGCAGCGAGGCTGCCTCTTCCGGCGTCACCTTGAGGAACACTTCGTTCGCCTCGACCGGATGCACCAGCCGATTCCCGGCTGCCTGCGCCAGCAGCCGCGCACCCGCATTCGCCGCACGCGCATTGGCGAGCCACAAATCGCCCTCGAGCATCGCGAGCAACTGCGCGGCGAGATACCGTCCCTTGGACAGCAGCAGCCCCGCGCGCTTGCGCCGGTACAGGCTGGCCTCGGCCAGCGCGGTGTCGAAGAAGATCAGCGCCTCGGCGCTCATCCCGCCATTCTTGACGAAGCCGAAGCTCAGCACGTCAACGCCGGCGCGCCACGTCACCTCGGCGGGGGCGCAATCGAGATGCGCGACCGCATTTGCAAAGCGCGCGCCGTCCATATGCAGACCCAATCCGCGGGCTTTGGCGAGGTCGCCGATCGCCGCGACCTGATCCGGGGTGTAGACCAGCCCATATTCGGTCGCATTGGTGATCGAGATGGCGTGCGGCTGCACCCAATGGACGCCCTGCTGGACGCGATCGAGCACCGCCGCGACGCTGTCGGGCGTCAGCTTGGCGCCCGCTCCTTCGGCGAGCGCCAGCTTGGCGCCATGGGTGTAGAATTCCGGCGCGCCGCATTCGTCATTCTGGATATGCGCGTCGCGATGGCAGACCACGCTGCCATGCGGCGGGCACAAGGCCGCGAGCGCCAGCGCGTTGGCCGACGTCCCCGACGGCACCCACAGCGCGCGCACCCTGGTCTCGAACAGCGCGGAGAACGCGCCGTCGAGCTGCTGCGACCAGCGGTCGCCATCATAAGCCGTATCGAGCACATTCACCCGGGCCAGCGCCTCGAGCACCTGGCTGCAGACCGGAGCGGCATTGTCGGAAAAGAAGCGCATGCCCCCGCCATCGCGGGCGGCGCGCCGCAGGTCAATTCCCCTATTCCTCGCCGCGCCGTCCGTCGGGGCTGCGCGGCGGCGGGCCCTGCTCGTCGTCCTCGGGCGGCAGCTCCTCGTCGTCCGGGGACGCCCGATCGCCAGGCCGTCCGACGTCGGTCTCGATGCCCGAGCCCTCGACGAACTCGCCGACGCTGTTGAGCACGTCGTCGAGCGACATCCCGTTGTCGACCGGCTCCTCGACCACCGGCGCCGGCGGCAGCGACACGCCGAGCGCGCGGACCATGAAATCGCGCCACACCCGCGCCGGAATGCCGCCCCCCGAAAGGCCGGGGATCGGCGTATTGTCGTCATTGCCGATCCACACCGCCGCCACGAGATCGCCGGCATAGCCGATGAACCACGCGTCGCGCGCATCCTGCGTCGTGCCGGTCTTGCCGAACGCCGGGATCGACAGCGCCGCGCTGCGCCCGGTGCCCGAACTCACCACCGTCTGGAGCATCGAGCGCAGATCCTCGAGCTGCCCGCCCGGAATGCGTGTCGCCGATCCCAGCCGCGCGGCCAGCCAGTCATCGGCCGATTCCGCGTCGTCGAGCCCGCGCGGCCGCACCGGATAGCTGCCATTGGCGACCGCGGCATAAGCGGCGGTCAGCTCGAGCAGTGACACCGTCGAGGTGCCGAGCCCGATCGAGGCCTCGTTGGCGATCGGAGTCGAGATGCCGAGATCGCGGGCGGCGCGGATCACCCTGCCGACCCCGATCTCGTTGGTCAGCCTTGCCGCGACGACGTTGCTCGATTTGGCGAAGGCCTGGCGCAGGGTAATCTTGCCGGCATAGCGCCCGTCGCTGTTGGTCGGCGACCATTCGCCGATCGTCACCGGCGAATCGTCGACGATGCTGTCGGGCGTCATCCCCGAGCGGAGCGCGGCGAGATAGACGAACAATTTGAAGGTCGAGCCCGGCTGACGCCGCGCCTGGGTGGCGCGGTTGAACGGGCTGTCACGGTAGCTCTTGCCGCCGACCATCGCGACAACGCGCCCGTCCGGCCGCATTGCGACGAGCGCGATCTGGGTCTTCTTGAGCCCCGCCCCGCGCACGGCGCGCTCGGCGGCGTTCTGGATGTTGGTCTCGAGCGTGGTGCGCACCGTCTGCTCGGTCGCGACGCCGCCGGCGCGGTCGCGCGCCTCGGGCAGCACCCAGTCGGCGAAATAGGTGCCGTTGGGCAGTTCCTTCTCCTTGCTGACCTTGAGCACCGCCGGGCGCACCCGTGCCGCCTCCGCCGCTGTCAACGCGCCGCTGTCGACCATCGCGGCGATCACCAGTTTCTGTCGGTCACGCGCGCCCTTGAGATTGCCGGTCGGCGCGAGCCGGCTCGGCGCCTTGACCAAGCCGGCGAGCAGGCTCGCCTGGCTAATGGTGAGATTCTCCGGCGAGGTGCTGAAATAATGCTGCGCAGCCGCGCGCAACCCGTACACATTGTCGCCGAAATAGACGTTCGACAGATAGCGCGAGAGAATCTCGTCCTTCGACAGCCACGCCTCCAGCCAGAAGGCGATCATCACTTCGCGCAGTTTCCGGGTCACCGTCCGGTCGGAAGTCAGGAAGGCGTTCTTGGCGAGCTGCTGGGTGATCGTGCTGCCGCCCTGCGAGCCGCCGTCGCTCGTCGCATTGTGGAGGAAGGCGCGCAGGATGCCGCGCGGATCGACGCCCATATGGCCGAAGAAGCGGCGGTCCTCGATCGCGACGAACGCCGCGCCGACATGTTTCGGCAACTTCGCGACGTCGACCGGGGCGGCGATCACCGCCCCGCGCCGCGCGATCGGCTTGCCCTCGGCCGAGAGCAAGGTGATCGACGGCGGTGCCGGCGGCTGGAGCGATTTGGAGAGCGGCGCGGTCAGCGCCAGCCACGCGACCGCCAGCACGAACAGCAGGATGAGTCCGGCAATGCCCCAGCTCAGCCAGCGCCAGCGAAACCGGAACCGCTTGCGGATCGCCGGAAGATTGGCGCCGTCCTCGCCGAGCGGGGGGACTTCCTCGGGCGGCACAGGCGGCGGCGGCGTTGCGGCGCGCCAGAAGGGATCGGGCGTGAGGCTCGGCTTCGGCGCCTCGGGCGGAGGCGTGCCGATCGTCATCCCAAGCGGCGCCGGCTCGGCACGCTGCGGCCGCCACGCGCGCGCCGGCGCTCCCGAATCATCGCCCGAATCGGTCTGCCGCCGGAGCGGGAAGCGGACGTCGCCGGAGCCGGGTTCGCGAGCCATCAGTGCCTCTTATCGGCCTCTGGCCATTGGGAAAAGCGATACGCCACGGTGTGTTGCTATAATAAGACAGTCTGTGACGCAATCTGCCCTGCAACGCGCCAGCGCACTATTTGGGGCAGCGCAGCAGATCCGGCGCCTTGCTGTTCGGGCCGTCGGCGTAACCGGCCTCGATCAGGCGGCTGCCGTCCGCCGACAGGCGCAACGTCCCGGCGGCGGGCTCGTCGCCGTCATAGGTCGACAGGGTGCCTTCGTAGCGCACGCTGTCGCGCCCGAGCAATGTCACGCGCTTGACCGTGATGCTCTCCTCATAATGGCCGATGTCACGCGCGCCGATCGTCATGCCCTCTGTATTGTCGCCGCCCTTCGAGCCGCAATCGGCCAGCCGCACCGCCCATTCGCCCTGGAAGCGCGCCGGCAGGGTGCCTTCGGAAGCGGCGGCCGAGCCGGCAACGCCGGCAAGCGCGAGAACACAGGACAAGATACGCATCTTCACTCCTCGACGGGTCGGGCGCCGCTACAGGCGCGCCGTCGCGATTGGTCAGCGGGAGCGCTGCGTCAAGCCTCGAGCTCGACGTCCCAATAGAGCCAGTCGCGCCACGTCTGGTGAAGATAATTGGGCGGGAAGCGCCGGCCATGTTCCTGCAGCTGCCAGCTGGTCGGGCGGATCGGCTCGATATGGAGCGGCATCGCCGCCTGTTTCGGGGTACGGCCGCCTTTTTTGAGGTTGCACGGCGCGCAGGCAGTGGCGACATTTTCCCAGGTGGTGCGGCCGCCCTGGGCGCGGGGAACGACGTGATCGAAGGTGAGGTCGCGCTGGCTGCCGCAATATTGGCAGGAGAATTTGTCGCGGAGGAACAAATTGAAGCGCGTGAAGGCAGGGAATTGGGACGGTCTGACATATTGTTTGAGCGCGATCACCGAAGGAAGCTTCAGCGTCGCGCTGGGACTTCGGACCTCGCGTTCGTAATAGGAGACCACGTCCACCCGATCGAGGAACAGCGCCTTGATCGCGGTCTGCCATGGCCACACGCTGAGCGGATAATAGCTGAGCGGCGTGTAATCGGCATTCAACACCAACGCGGGGCAACCGTCGGGATGGCGGATCAGATCGGGATGATACATGCGCTCCCTCACCTTTGCGGCCGCCACTCCCTGAAGGGCAATGGTGACGCGCACATGACAGCATATGCCGCGACTCGCGGTCAAGGGCCGGTTTGATGTGCGTGCATACACGATTCGCACCGAGTCCGACCGGGCGACTGCACCTCGGCCACGCCTTTTCGGCGATTCAGGCGCATGATTTCGCACGCGCCGCCGACGGGCGCTTCAGCCTCCGCATCGAGGATATCGACGGCACCCGCAGCCGCCCCGAGCATGTCGACGCGATCCTGCGCGATCTCGCATGGCTGGGACTCGGCTGGGACGGCGATGTCACCTTCCAGTCGCAGCGGCTCGACCTTTATCAGCACGCGCTCGACCGCCTGCGCGCGAGGGGCCTGCTCTACCCCTGTTTCTGCACCCGCGCCGACATCGCCGCGAGCCTCTCCGCCCCCCACGGGCCGGAGGGGGCGATCTACCCAGGGACCTGCCGCGGGCTCGCAGCGCCGGACCTGTCCCGCCCGCACAGCTGGCGGCTCGATGTGAAGAAGGCATTCAATCTCCCTCTCCCCTCCGGGGAGAGGGAAGGGACCCGCGCCGAAGGCGTCGGAAGGGAGAGGGGCAATGACGCGACCCTCATCTCTGCCCCTCTCCCTTCCGCCGCTTCGCGGCTCCCTCCCTCTCCCCGGAGGGGAGAGGGACTTTGGTGGCACGACGCCTTTGCCGGGTGGATCCACGCCGACCCGCTCTCGCACGGCGACGTCATCCTCGCGCGCAAGGACGCACCCGCTTCCTACCACCTCGCCGTCACCATCGACGACGCCGCGCAGGGCATCACCCATGTGGTCCGCGGCAAGGACCTGTTCGAGGCTACGCACATCCACCGCCTGCTCCAGGCGCTGCTGAATCTGCCGGTCCCAGAATATCGCCACCACGATCTGCTGCTCGGCCCCGACGGGCAGCGCCTCGCCAAGCGTCACGGCGCGCCGACGCTCGAGGCAATGCGGCTCGCCGGGGAGGACGGCCGCGCACTTGCCGACCGGCTGCGCGCCGGACTGCTTCCGGTTGGATTCACGCCGGCAAAGGCGTAGGGAAGCGAGATGACCTTCTTCCTCGCCGCTCTGCTCCTCGCCGCGATGCTCGCGGTGGTCTTCGTGCTCATCAAGGGGCTGGTCAACATGGCCGGCACCACGACCAAGGACCTCGAAGGCGAAGGCCCCAGCGAACGCGCGCTTCGCTCGAACAAGTTGATGCAGCAGCGCATCCTGCTCCAGGCGGTGGCGATCGGAATCATCGCCCTCATTTTCCTGGTTCTGTCGAGCAAGGGCTGACCGCCCGCTCAGCCCAGAAGGATCGCCAAGCACCAGATCAACGCGATCAGCATCACGCCGATCAGCACCGCCAGTTCGAGATCGAGCAGAGGCGGGCGGCGCATCGTCTCGCCCGCACCGGCCTAGAGGAAGCCGAGATGCGTCACCAGCGACTGGTGCAAGGTGCCTTTGAACTTGAGTCCGACCACCCCTTCGCCTGCCCAGCAGACCCTCGCCGGCATCGGCGCGAGATGGGCGATCGCGATCCACACCTCGTCGCCCTCGTGCAGGCCCCAGGTGTAGATCTTGCAGCCCTCGACCGAGACGTCGGCGACCTCGCCCTTGATCCGCCGCACTTCGCCGCTGGCGCGGATCGTCGCGGTCAGCGCGGTGGGGGTGCGCGGATTGGCACGCCGGTCTGCGGCGGCCAGTCGGGCTATCAAGGCGTCATTCTTGTCGTCGGTCGGGTTCATGGCGGGGCTCCCCAGCCTCACCCGATAACGCATAGCGGTTTACATCGGGTCGCCCGACATTCTTAGCGGCGAAATAACCATGTTCGCGCGGCGTTTTCGGGCAAGCAGCATCGCGCCGGTAAGGCAGCCGCCGAACAGCGCGCCTTCCAGTCCCGCGGTGGCCATCCGGCTGACCGGGCCGAAGTCGTTCTCGCCGAACAGACTGCCGATCAGGTCGAGCCGCAGCCGCGATTGGGGCATGCCGCCGAGCAACGCCAGGCTGCCCGCCATCAGCCGCCCTCCGAGCGCGGTGATGAGCAGCCCGGCACCGCCGCCGAGCAGCGCGGCAATCATGACGCCCCGGCGCAGCGACAGTCCTCGCGCGGCGAACCAGCTCGCCAGGCCCGCCGCGCCGCCCAGCACGGCCCCCTCCCCGGCACCGGTGATCTCGCCGGGCGACTGGCCGAGCAGCAGGCCGAACGCATCGATCCCGAGCAGTTTCACCACGCCGCCGACGAGCAGCCCGCCGATCGCGCCACCGGCGACTCGCCACGGCCAGCTCCGCGGCATCGCGACTTGCGCCGCTGCGATCCCGAACGCGACGCCGGCGCCGCCGAGCAGTGCGACGAGGATCGTCAGGCACAGCAACACCAGCAGCACCGATATCGCGCCCATGCCCGGGAGTGGCTGCGACGCGGCGACGAAGCCGTAGATCAGGCCGCCGATGGTACCTGCACCGCCGGCGCCCAGCGTACCGGCTGCGCCCGGCAGCAGCGCCGCGCGCCATGCGCCGGACGGCGCAGCGGCCACGGGCTGCTCGGCAGCTTGCGGAAGCGGTTCCGCAACCTGCTCGACCGCCGCGATGAAGCGGTATCCATGCCTCGGCACCGTCTCGATGAAACGCGGATCCGTGGCGCTGTCGCCGAGCTGGCGGCGCAAGGTGCGGATGCATTGGGTAAGCGCCTCGTCGGTCACCGGCATTCCGCGCCAGACCTGCTCGAAGAAGCGATCCTTGGAGACGAGCCTGCCCTGCTCGCGCACCAGCAGCACGAGTGCGTCGAAATAGCGGGCGTTGAGCTCGACGGGGGCCCCGTCGCAGCGGAGCTGCCGGTCGCCGATGTCGAGGAGGAAGCGATCGAAACGAAAGCTGCCGCTGGTCATGTCCCGGGGAAATCCTAGCGCGTGCCGCGCACCAACGGCCGGGCGCGAACCTTCCGCATCCATGGCGGCAAGGCAATGGCAAATGCGGCGCCGCAGGCGTAGGAGCGCGGACAATGGTCAAGCTCAACAAGATCTACACGCGCACCGGCGACGACGGCACCACCGGACTGGTCGACGGATCGCGTGTGTCGAAGGCCGATCCGCGGATGGCCGCGATCGGCGATGTCGACGAGGCGAACAGCGCAATCGGTGTGGCGCGCGCTGCGATCGGCCCGGGCAACCTGAGCGACATGCTCGCGCGGATCCAGAACGACCTGTTCGATCTCGGCGCGGATCTCGCCACCCCGGTCGAGATCGAAAACGCGTTGCGCATCGTTCAGGGTCAGATCGACTGGCTCGAGGAACGGATCGATCATCTCAATGCCGCGCTCGATCCATTGACCAGCTTCGTCCTCCCCGCCGGCGAGGCCGGCGCGGCGGCGCTGCATCTCGCCCGCGCCGTCGTGCGCCGGGCCGAACGGACGACGGTCGCCGCTGCCGCGCAGCTGCCTTTGCGCGCCGAGACGGTCACCTATCTCAATCGCCTGTCCGACCTGCTGTTCGTCGCGGCACGCGCGATGAACCGGAACGGGGCCGGCGACGTTCTGTGGGTGCCCGGCGGCGCGCATTAACCTGGATTGATTTCGGGTTGACGCTACGACGGGTGCGGGCTAGGGGAACATTATGAGAACGGAGCGCGATGTAGACCCGGCTTCCTCCGCCCTCGCGTCGCGTTTCAGCGCGGTCCGCGCGCTCAGCGCCGATCTCGTCGCGCCGCTTTCGGATGCCGATGCGACGATCCAGTCGATGGACGATGCCTCGCCCGCCAAATGGCATCTCGCACATACCACATGGTTCTTCGAAACTTTCGTGCTGCGCGATCATGTCCCCGGCTATCGGCTGTTCGACGAGCGCTGGCCGTTCCTGTTCAACAGCTATTACGAAGCCGAAGGCCAGCGCCATGCCCGCCCCCGCCGCGGCATGCTGTCGCGGCCCTCGCTCGACGACGTGCTGCGCTATCGGGCGGCGGTCGACGCGGCGCTGCTCGCGGCCTTGCCCGATCTGCCCGACGCGGCGCGCGATCTGGTCACCTTGGGCTGTCATCACGAGGAGCAGCATCAGGAGCTTCTGCTCACCGACATCCTCCACCATTTTTCGGTAAATCCGCTCGAACCGGCGATCTGGCCGGGCGAGCCCAAGGTCCCGGTCGCCATGCCCGGCCCGATCGGCTGGATCGAGGGCACCACCGGCCCTGTCGATGTCGGCTATGCACCATCTTCGCAAAGTTTCGCCTTCGATTGCGAAGGTCCGCGCCACACCCAATTGCTCCACCGGCACGCAATCGCCGACCGCACGGTGACCAATGGCGAATGGGTCGCATTCCTCGAAGACGGCGGCTATCGCGACCCGCGGCACTGGCTCTCCGACGGCTGGGCCTGGGTGAAAGCCAATGGCATCGACGCCCCGCTTTATTGGGAGCGACGCGACGGCGTCTGGACGCGCTTCGGGCTCGACGGGCGCCGCCCGGTCGATCCCGCCGCGCCGGTCACGCATGTCAGCTTCTTCGAGGCCGATGCCTATGCCAGCTGGGCGGGCGCGCGGCTGCCGACCGAATTCGAGTGGGAAGCCGCGGCCGGCGGACATGATCCGGACGGCGGCAACCAGCTCGACGCGGCGGGCGCCGTCGAGCCGCGCCCGTCGAGTGGCGGGCCAGCCTTTTTCGGCGACGTCTGGGAATGGACCGGAAGCGCTTTCCGCCCCTATCCCGGCTTCCGCGCTGCCGAAGGGGCTGTCGGCGAATATAACGGCAAGTTCATGAGCGGGCAGTTCGTGCTGCGCGGCGGCAGCTGCGCGACGCCGCGCGGCCATGTCCGCGCCAGCTACCGCAACTTCTTTTATCCGCACCAGCGCTGGCAGTTCACCGGCGTGCGCCTGGCCAGGGATCTGTAACGATGCTCAAGCAGGAACTGGAAGACGGCGAGCGCAGCCTCGCCGATCCGAACTTCCGCGCCGACGTGCTGAACGGGCTCGCCGCCCGCCCGCGCGCGATCCCGGCGCGCTGGTTCTATGATCGCCGCGGCTCGGAATTGTTCGAGGCGATCACCGAACTGCCCGAATATTATCCGACGCGCACCGAAACCGCGTTGCTGATGCAGATCGGTCCGCAGCTCGGCGCGCTCGCGGCGCCCAATGCCGCGGTGGTGGAGTTCGGCTCGGGCTCGTCGACCAAGACGCCGATCCTGCTGCGCGCGATCCATCCTGCCGCCTATGT
The DNA here is from genome assembly GCA_032334595.1 of Sphingomonas psychrotolerans. Taxonomy (GTDB): domain Bacteria; phylum Pseudomonadota; class Alphaproteobacteria; order Sphingomonadales; family Sphingomonadaceae; genus Sphingomonas; species Sphingomonas psychrotolerans_A. Next base: position 536,404 of record JALMLT010000004.1, read on the forward strand.
GCCGATCGACATTTCGGGCGAGTTCCTGCGGCAGTCGGCGCGCGAACTGGCCTCCGGCTTTCCGGGACTTCCGGTGCTTCCGGTCGAAGCCGATTTCCTGCGCCCGGTGCCGCTGCCCGAGGAAGTCGCCGGGCTGCCCAAGCTCGGCTTCTTTCCCGGCTCGACGATCGGCAACATGAATGCCTTCCACGCCGTGAACCTGCTCCGCGCGATGCGCGAATGGCTCGGCGAAGGCGCGCGGCTGCTGATCGGGATGGACAGGGTCAAGTCGCCCGACATCCTGATCCCCGCCTATGACGACAGCCAAGGTGTCACCGCGGCGTTCAATTGCAACCTGCTCGCCCGGATCAACCGCGAGCTCGACGGGACGATTCCGGTCGACGCGTTCCGCCACCGCGCGATCTGGAATGCGGACGCGACGCGGATCGAGATGCATCTCGAGGCGCTGCGCGACGTGACGTTCACCGTCGACGGCCGCCCGTTCGAGATCGCCGCAGGCGAGACGATCCACACCGAGAACAGCCACAAATACGGGCCTAACGGCGGACGGATGCTCCTGCGCGCCGGCGGCTGGACGCCGATCCGCGAATGGACCGATCCGCAGGACTGGTTCGGGCTGATCCTGTGCGAAGCCCAGCCGATTCGGATGGCGCCCTAGCGCGCCGGCACCGCCTCGGCTTTCCACGTGCGCAGCCAGTTGGGCGAACCGCGGCATTCGTCCATCGACCGCGCCTCGACCAGCTGGAACATCGCCCCGTCCCAGACATAAGTCTCCTCGCTTCCGCAATCGCCGACGCCGCGCGCCTTCAAATGGCTCGAAAGCTGGGCCTTGCGCGGATCCCACCCGGCATTGACCAGAGTCGCCACACCTTCCGCCTCGGTCCAGCCCGGCGGGCTGTCGAACCGCGCGGCGACTGCCTTGCCGCCCTCGATCACGAAGGCGACGCTGGAGAGATTGTAGGCGCCGCTGCCGCAGGGAACGAGCGCGAGCGTCTTGCCGCCGCCCAGCGCATAGGTTTCGACCTCCGGCTTGTCGCCCTCCATTCCCTCATAGGCTTCGTCGCAGCCGGATTGCTTGTCCATCGCCTTGCGCAGCGCGGCGGGGATCGGCGCCGGCTTGCCCGAAGGCCGTACGAAGCTGATCCGCGGCGCGGCAGGCGCGGCGGGCACGGCGCTCGCCGGCTTCGCCCCCTTCGCGACCAACGCCGTGACCGTGCCGGCACGGCCCTGTTGCGCGTCGAAATATCGCAAGGTCGCGGAGATGCCCTTGAGCGAGGCCTGGCTCAGTATTTTGCCGCCGCCGCGCAGCACCAGGGTTTGCCCTTTGAGCATTGCATCGGCGAGCTGTTGCGCCGCCGCGCCTTTCACAAGCACGCTTTGTCCGGCGAGGCTTCCGCTCGAAACCGCCTTGCCGTCGATCTCGATCCGCCAATCGCCGCGATATTCGGCGTCAGGCCAGATATCGATCGTCAGCGCGCCCGCCGGACCACCATCACGCGTGATCGAGATCTGCGGCACATTGTCGGAACTTTCGTTCGCCATCAGCGACGCCGCCTCGCAAAAGCGCAGATTGTCGCAGGCAACGGCCCAGTCGCCGAACGACGTGACGCCGGAGGCGTTGGCGGTCTGTGCCGCGGCGAGAAGGGCGAGGGCCAGCATGGCGCGCACCCTAGCGGAACCGCCTCCGCAACGGTAGGTGGCGCGCAACACAGGAGAGCGACGATGCAGACAATAGGGGTGATCGGTGCGGGGCAAATGGGTGCGGGAATCGCCCAGGTGTCGGCGCAGGCGGGCTATACGGTGCTCCTATCGGATATGGATCTCGCCCGTGCAGAAGCGGGTAAAGCGGGCATCGCGAAGCAGCTCGCGCGGCAGGTCGACAAGGACAAGATCAGCGCCGCCGACGCCGAGGCGGCGCTTCGCCTGATCCAGCCGCTCGACGATGTGAGCGGCATGGCGCCCTGCGATCTCGTCATCGAGGCCGCCACCGAACGCGAGACGATCAAGCGCAGCATCTTCGAGACCGTCGGCAAGGCGCTGGGGCCCCAAGCCATCCTCGCCAGCAACACCTCGTCGATCCCGATCACCCGCCTCGCCCAGGCTGCGCCCGACCCGGCGCGCTTCATGGGCGTGCACTTCTTCAATCCCGTGCCGGTGATGGGCCTGATCGAACTGATCCGAGGCCTCGCCACCTCCGACGCCACCGTCGCGGCGGTCGAGAAGTTCGGCGAGTCGCTCGGCAAGCGCATCGTCCATGCCAACGACGCGCCGGGCTTCATCGTCAATCGCGTGCTGATGCCGATGCTCAACGAGGCGTGCTTCGCATTGGGCGAAGGCGTGGCGACGATTCCCGACATCGACGCGGCCTGCCAGCTCGGGCTCAACCACCCGATGGGCCCGTTCACGCTCGCCGACTTCATCGGACTCGACACGTGTCTGGAGATCACCCGCGTGCTGTTCGAAGGCACCGGTGACCCCAAGTTCCGGCCCGCACCGTTGCTGGTCAAATATGTCGAAGCCGGGTGGTACGGCCGCAAGACGAAGCGGGGTTTCTACGACTATTCGGGACCCGAGCCGGTCCCGACGCGCTGACGGCGCTCAGCAGGCGAGGCGCATGGTCATCGTGCCGCCGATGGGGACCGCCTCCCAGTCGCAGGTGAGCTCGGCGACGCGGGTGCGGATTGCTTCGATCGCGGCCATATCGACCGGCAGCGGCGGGCATCCACGCGCATCGCAGGTGACCCCGTAGAGCGCGAGCACCTCATCGGGCGCCGTGCTGCCGCCCGACCATGCATCGCCTTGCACCGTCTCGACGAGCCGTTCGACGCCATCGCTCTCCGACTCCGCTGCCATGTTGAAGTCGGCCCGTTCGCCTGCCGCGGCCCGGCGGAGAAAGCCGCGCGCCTCAAGCACGCTCTCGACCGCGAAATGCACCATGTCGTGGGGGATGATGCGCTGTTTGGGGCAGTCGATCGCCTGATCGGCGAAACCAGGCCTGCGCAGCACGAGCCGGTCGAACTTGCCGGCACCCTTGGTGAAGATCAGTTCCACCGTGTCACCGCAGCAGCAGCCCCGCGAGCGCCGCCGACATCAGATTGGCCAGGCTGCCCGCGATCAGCGCCCGAATCCCCAGCTTCGCGATCATCGGCCGTTGGTTGGGCGCCAGGCTGCCGGTCGCGGCCATCTGGATCGCGATCGAGCTGAAATTGGCGAAGCCGCACAAGGCAAAGGTGATGATCGCCACGGTGCGCGGCGCGAGATCCTTCATCTCGCCCAGCTGGATGAACGCGACGAACTCGTTGAGCACGACCTTGGTGCCGAACAGCCCGCCCGCGGCAGTCGCCTCGTGCCACGAGATGCCGAGCAGATACATTACCGGCGCGAACACCGAACCGATGATCTTCTGGAAGCTGAGGTCCTTGAACCACTGCGCCCATTCGGCATTGCCGCTGGCATAGACGATCCAGTTGCCCGCGCCGCCGAGCAGGCCGTTTGCGAGCGCGACAAGGGCGACGAATGCCAGCACCATCGCGCCGACCGCGACCGCGATCTTGACGCCGGTCGAGGCGCCGGTCGCCGCCGCCATGATCAGATTGGCCGCGCGCTCCTCCTCGAGATCATGCTCGGCGATCTTGATCACTTCGTCTTCGGGATCGTCGCCGAGGGGAAGTGCGCCATCGGCAGGGACGACCTCGTCGGGCATGATGATCTTCGCCATCAGCAAGCCGCCCGGCGCCGCCATGAAGGACGCGGCGAGCAGATAGGGAAGCGCCTGCGGCCCCAGCAGACTGGCATAAGCGGCAAGGATCGTCCCCGCGACGCCGGCCATGCCGACCGTCATCACCGCGAACAGCTGCGACGGCGTCAGCCGTGCCAGATAGGGACGAATGACCAAAGGCGATTCGCTCTGGCCGACGAAGATGTTCGCCGCGGCGCACAGGGATTCGACCTTGCTGGTTCCAACCACTTTCTCGATCCCGCCGCCGATCCAGCGGATGACGAACTGCATCACGCCGAGATGGTAGAGGATCGACACCAGAGCGGCGAAGAAGATGATCACCGGCAGCGCCGCGATTGCGAAGCTCTGGCCGCCGAGCTCGGGCTTCGCCAGCGGCCCGAACAGGAACTCGGTGCCCTTGCCGGCATAGCCGAGCAAGGCCGAGACGCCGTTGGACAGCCCGTGCAGCGCGGTGCGCCCCCAATCGGTACGCAGCACGAGCACCGCGACGCCCGCCTGCAGTGCGAAGGCGGCGCCGACCACGCGCAACCGGATCGCGCGCCGGTTGCTCGAGAGCAGCCAGGCGATCGCAAGAATTACGACAATGCCGAAAATGCCGATTGGAAACTGAGTCATCCGCTGGTCCGCGCCCCCGAGCCGGCTCCTTGATTTGGCCAGCGAAACCCGAAGCATACACGCTGCACGCCACCAGGCCAGAGGCTGCGGTTCCGCATCTTCCGCCGCGGCTTCTTTCCCGCTAGCGTCCGCCGATGGAAAGCCGTCCCAACATCACGCGTTCGCTGTTCTTCCTCTCGATCTTCTACGGCGGCATGGTCTGCATCGCCGGCGTGCTCGGCAACAAGCAGGTGTCGCTGGGACCGATCTCGCAGATCGGCACCTGGGTCGGCGTGGGCCCGCTCGCCGTCGAGGCGGGAATCTTCGCTTTCCTGCTGCTGGTCGCGGTTTCGAGCGCCGTCGCCGAGCTCAACGGGCCGGACACCGCCCGCCGGCTGGTGCTGTGGGGCTTCGTGCCGCTGGTCACCTCGGTGCTGCTGTCGCTGCTGGTGCTCGCGCTGCCCGCCTCGCCGAGCATGGCGCCCGACCGGCTGCACGCCTTCGAGCTGATGATGTCGGGGACGCCGCGGATCTGGCTCGGCGGGATCGTCGCCTATGGCATCTCGCAGATCCTCAATGTCACCATCTTCAGCGCGCTCAAGCGCGGCGGCGGCAAATTGCTGTGGCTGCGCGCGGCGGTCGCGAGCATGCTCAGCCAGATCGCCGATACGTTGATCTTCGTATCGGTCGCCTTTTACGGCGTTTTCCCGATCGGCGAGCTGCTGGTCGGCCAGATGCTCACCAAGGTCGTGCTCAGCCTCGTCCTCGTCCCGCCGCTGATCTATTTCTTCGTCGGTCTCGGCCGCTTCCTCGATCGGCGCCGTTCGCTTTAGATCGAGGACTCATATTCGCACCGTCACCCCGGCCTCGGGCCGGGGTGACCGTGCCTTGCGCCACAGAAGAAGAAGCGGGATCCCGGCTCAAGGCCGGGATGACAGCAGTTAGAGGGTTGAACGTCGGCGATCGGGTGGTCAGCCGCGAAAGTTGACACAAGCTTTACACTGTCAGCGTCTTTTGGCCGGCCGCTTTTTTCTGGGCGGGCGATCCCGGGATGGCGTGGACCCGGCAGCGCCATAGTTCTGCTTGCGCACGAGCAGGATGATTCGGGCGTAACGATGTCAAAGAGCCTGATGAGGCTGTCAGGCGAAATCCTACATTGCAAGCATGTCCGCAAACGAATGGCTCACAGACTGGTAGCGGTAGCTGCGTTGCACGTCGGGCCAGCGAGCGTGAGCGCTTGCGGTCTGGGTGCGGCCCGTTCTCCACCGGTCACATCAGCCAGTTGGCGAACACGAACGTAACCGGCGTTATTGCGAGCGCGAATCTGAGGATCGTGATCCGCGCGAGACAACATATAGCTGCAACAGCCGAGATCGCGAACAAGAGAGGTGCGTATGCGTTCAGCATCGCTGCCGAGCGGTCTGTCTCCATGCCTGCCAAGAACGCGTGAGGAAGCGCCGGCAAAATTGATATTGCGGCGAGGACGCCCGCAACCGATGCCACAGCCTTTCCAACGCCCCTCAAGGCCCCAGCGCTGTCAGTTTTGACCGGGCCTCGATTTCCATGCCGTGGGACTATCATGCGTATCCCCTGACTACCATTCCGGGTCGTTCGCTGCCGATCATTAGCGGACGCCTCTCAAATGGCGAGAAGGGGGTCTCCGCAGCCCTTCGCCGGCGAGGAACGGAAGAACGGCCCTTCGACAAGCTCAGGGCGAACGGTGGGGGGAGGCTCGTCGGGTCGTCACCCAAAGCACTTGGGCGCTCGCGCGCTTTGTCCTAAGGGCGCGCGATGACCGATAACGCACCCGATCCCGCGCTGCTCGCCAAGGCCGAAACGCTGACCGAGGCGCTGCCCTATCTGCAGCGTTATGCCGGCGCGACCTTCGTTGTGAAATATGGCGGCCACGCGATGGGCGACCCCGAGCTGGCGCGCGACTTCGCCGAGGACGTCGTCCTGCTCCAGGCGGTCGGAATCAATCCCATCGTCGTGCATGGCGGCGGGCCGCAGATCGGCGCGATGCTCAAGCGGCTCGGCGTCGAATCGCAATTCGTCGGCGGCCTGCGCGTGACCGATGCGGAGACCGCCCGGATCGCCGAGATGGTCCTCGCCGGATCGATCAACAAGGAAATCGTCGGCTGGATCGGCCAGGCCGGCGGCAAGGCGGTCGGCATCTCGGGGAAGGACGCCGGGCTCGTCACTGCCGAGAAGGTCCAGGGCCGCGAGCCCAATCCGCTGAGCGGGATCGAGCGGCATGTCGATCTCGGCTTCGTCGGCGAGCCGACCGCGGTCGATCCCGCGATCCTCCATTCGCTCGCCGCGCAGGGCTTCATTCCCGTGGTCTCGCCGATCGCACTCGGCACCGACGGGCATACCTACAACATCAATGCCGACACGATGGCGGGCGCGATCGCCGCGGCGTGCGGCGCCAAGCGCTTCTTCCTGCTCACCGACGTCGCCGGCGTGCTCGACAAAGCGGGCGAGCTGATGACCGATCTCGATCCCGCGCGCATCGCCGAGCTCAAGGCCGACGGCACGATTTCGGGCGGCATGATCCCCAAGGTCGAGACCTGCGTCGGCGCCGTCGAGGCCGGCGTCGACGCGGCGGTGATCCTCGACGGGCGCGTGCCGCACGCGATGCTGCTCGAGATCTTCACCCGGCGCGGCGCGGGGACGCTGGTCCACGCCTGAACCGCACGCTATCAGTGCCATTCATTTCTCATGGAGAACGGGCTTGTTCCTGATCCTCGACATCCTCCAGATCATCCTGACCGTCATCTGGTGGATCATCATCGTCCAGGCGATCCTGTCATGGCTGATCGCGTTCAACGTGATCACCGTGCACAACGAATATGTCGGTGCGATCTGGCGTGCGCTTCAGCGGATCACCGATCCGATCTATCGGCCGATCCGGCGGGTCCTGCCGGATTTCGGCGGGCTCGACCTGTCGCCAATGGTGGTGCTGGTGATCCTGCTGATCATCCAGCGCGCAGTCATTCCGGCACTCTACCGCGCCGCGCTCGGCGGGCCGCTCTGACCCGGGCGGGCGCTGCCTGGACGCTGCGCCCCGACGGGATCGAGATCGCGGTGCGCGCGACACCGCGCGCCTCGCGCGACGCTTTCGCCGCGGGCACCGACGAACATTTCGTCGCCCGGCTGGCGGCACCGCCGGTCGACGGCGCGGCGAACGACGCGTTGCTGCCGCTGGTCGCCAGGGCGTTCGGCGTACCCAAGCGCGCCGTGACGTTGATCGCGGGCGACACTTCGCGCCTCAAGCGGATCGCCATCGCCGGCGACGCGCACATGCTGGCGAAGATCGCCGCCAACCTCTATGGACGCGAGCCATGAGCGCAGCATTGATCGACGGCAAGGCATTCGCGGCGGGTCTTCGCGCCCGCATCGCCGAGCGGATTCCCGCATTCCGGGAGGCGACCGGCCGCGTGCCCGGTCTGGCGGTGGTGCTGGTCGGCGAGGACCCGGCGTCCGCCGTCTATGTCCGCTCCAAGGGCAAGCAGACCCGTGAGGCGGGGATGGAAAGCTTCGAGCACAAGCTTCCCGCCGATACCGATCAGGCGACCCTGCTGGCGCTGGTAGAGCAGCTCAACAGGGATCCGGCGGTCGACGGCATCCTCGTCCAGCTGCCGCTGCCGGCGCATCTCGATGCCGACGAAGTGCTGCTGCGCATCGACCCTGACAAGGACGTCGACGGCTTCCACCCGGTCAATGCCGGCCGGCTCGCCACCGGGCTGCCGGGATTCGTTCCGTGCACGCCGCTCGGCTGCCTGATGCTGCTCGAGGACCGGCTCGGCGATCTCTCGGGGCTCGACGCCGTGGTGATCGGCCGCTCGAACATCGTCGGCAAGCCGATGGCGGCGTTGCTGACGGCGAAGAGCTGCACCGTGACGGTGGCGCATTCGCGGACGAAGAACCTGCCGCATTATCTCAGGCACGCCGACATCGTCGTCGCGGCGGTCGGGCGCCCCCATTTCGTCAAAGGCGAGTGGCTCAAGCCGGGCGCCACCGTGATCGACGTCGGCATCAACCGCACCGAAAACGGCCTCACCGGCGACGTGGATTTCGACAGCGCGGCGAGCGTTGCCGGCGCGATTACGCCGGTGCCCGGCGGCGTCGGGCCGATGACGATCGCCGTGCTGCTGCGCAATACGCTGGTGGCGGCGCATCGCCGCGAGGGAGTGGCGCTCGACGAAGGGGAAATCTGATGCTGACCCTGCTGCTGTTGCAAGTCGCCGCCGCGCAGACCGCGGTGGATGCCGAACGCGCGTTCAATGCCGCGGCGCAGAGCAAGGGCCAATGGACCGCCTTCCGAGAGTTTATGACCGACGACGCCGTCGTCTTCACGCCCCAGCCGGTGCGCGCCAAAGAGACGCTGCCCGAGAAGAACCCGTCGATCGCCGTGCAATGGTGGCCGGCGGAGAGTTATGTCTCGTGCGACGGCAGCGTGGCGGTTAACACCGGCCCCTGGGTTCGCCCGCGCGCAAACGGCTATTTCACGACGGTGTGGGTCCGCCAACCGAACGGCGGCTATAAATGGGTCTATGACGGCGGCGACCAGCTCGCGGTGCCGCGTCCGCTTCCCGAGAAACCGCGCGTGGTTCGGGCATCCTGCGGCGGGCGCCCTGAAATCGACATGGGTGGCTGCCTCTCCGATACAAACACCGGATGTTATGCTGCCACTGATCATTCGCTTCAGGTCCATTGGAGCTGGATGGCAGGCAAACGCTCCTTTTCGGTCGCGATCTGGACCGGCCATGGCTGGAAGACGGTGCTCGAAAACATCGTAACCGAGCGCGCGGAATGATCGAGCTCTACGTCTCCGCCTTCATCACCTTCTTCGTGGTCATCGATCCGCCGGGCTGCGCGCCGATCTTCGCCGGGCTGACCACCGGGGCGAGTGCGGTGCACCGCCGGGCGATGGCGGTGCGCGCCGTGCTCGTCGCCTCGGCGATACTGTTCGGCTTCGCGCTGTTCGGCGAGGCGTTGCTCAAGGCGCTCGGCATCAGCCTCAATGCCTTCCGCATCGCCGGCGGGATCATGCTGTTCCTGATCGCGCTCGAAATGGTGTTCGAGAAGCGCACCGAGCGCCGCGAGGACCGGGCCGAGAAGATCCGCGCCGAGGAGCCGACCGACATCTCGATCTTTCCGATGGCGATGCCGATGATCGCCGGGCCGGGATCGATCGCGTCGGTGATGCTGCTGATGTCGCAATCGAACGGCCTTGCCAATTCGGCAGTGGTGCTGGCCGCGATGGCCTCGATCCTCGCCCTCACCCTGCTCGCCTTGCTGATCGCCGGCCCGATCATGCGGATCGTCGGCGCCCGGATCGAGGCAGTGGTGTCGCGGCTGCTCGGCGTGCTGCTCGCCGCGCTCGCCGCGCAGTTCGTGATCGACGGGTTGCGCGCGAGCTTCAGCGCCGCGGCGGCGCTTTCGGGGCACTGACCGGCACATCGGGCGGATTCGGCAAGTCGTAGCGGATTCGCCACAGCCGGAACGGCGACTTCTCCGGCAGCGCCACCGGCTCGAGCCAGCGCGGCACCTCGCCGCGATGCAGTTGCGCGTAGAAGCCGTTCGGGCTGCGCGCGCGATAGACCGTCGTCTCGGCCATGTCCGGGCAGATCAGCAGATATTGCGCCTTGTGCCGCGCCGCGATCGGCCGGAAGCCGCTTGCCGGTCCGGTGAAGGCATGGTGCACGTCGAGGATCGCATTGCCGTTGCGGTGATAGGGGCCGGCGACGCCGTCATGATGGGTGATGGTGATCAGCCGCGGCCCCATGTCGACATGGCTGAACAGGATTGCTTTCGGGATCGCATTGAGCGGGCGCAGCGAGGTGACCCGCGCGCAGGCGGCATTGGCCTGCGCTACCCGGTCGGGGGCCGCCTTGCCTCCCTTGCTCTTGCCGGAAGGCAACCATGGCATGACGAGGCCCGCGAACAGTCCCGAGACGAGCAGGAACGCAATCACCGAGCCGAATACCCGGACCAGCAGCGACGAGCGGCGGAGGAACCACGGCACCACCAGCCACGCCAGCGCGGTCGCGCCCGGGACGCTCAGCATCTGGGCCGCGGGTCCGGCGCGGATCTGCCAGAGGAGCATCGCCGCGGCGAAGGCGGTGAACAGGGCGATCGCCGCCCAGGCGACCGCCGCCTCGCTGCGCCGCGCCCGCCATGTCGCGACCAAAGCGCCGAGGATGCCGATCACCGGCAGCACTGCGATCGGGAAGCCGGTCTTGAACGGGTGCCGGTAGATCGGCCGGGCTTCGCGGACATTGTTGAGCCAGGTCCGCGCGAGTTCGTCCGAGACCTGCTCGGGCCGGCCGAGGCATTGCGGGAACAGCAGCACGAAACCGGCGACGATGACGCCGCCGGCCGCCGCCGCCAGCGCCAGCCGCACCCAGCGATTGCCCGGGCCGAACAAGGCAAGCGCGAACAGCAGGGTCCCCGCCGCGACCATCACCGTGAGCCAGACCGGCGTCAGCGCATCGCAACGCAGCACCTGATTGGCGTTCGACGCGAACAGCGCGAAACCGAGCGCCGATCCCCCGGCGAGGCTGAGGCCGTAGACTTGCATCCGCCGCGCATCGCCCGCATCCCACACCCAGCGCAGCGCGATGATTGCGCCGGCCATCGCGCAATAAGGCAGCATTTCCAGCCCGATGGTGAGCGACAATGCGCTCGACAGGCCGACGGTCGCGCCACCGCGCGCGCGACGGGTATCGGCGAGCCCCGCCACGGTGAGCGCGAGGCAGGCCAGCTGCCAGCCATGATGATCGATGCGCAGCGGCGCGAACATCAGCATGGTCGAGGTGCAGCCCATCAGGATGACGAAGGCGAGCGCCCATGCCTGCGGCGCGACCAGCCGCCGGACGATGAGGCCGAGCCCGGTCATCGTCACGGCGAGCGGCAGCAAAGGCGCGAGCCCGCATGCCCATTTCTCGGCGGCGGCGGTGCCGAGGAACGGCTTGAGCAGCAGGATCAGCCCGGCGATCGGCAAGTCGACGATGCGGCTCCAGTGAATGTCGAAGCCGCCCATGGCGGGGTCGAGACGATATTGGCGCAGATCGTACCAGCCCTGGCCGGCGAGCAGCGCGCGGACCTGCATCAGCCGCATATTGTCGTCGGTGTCGCCGAGCGTGAGCCACTGGATGTTGGCGTGCCGCTGCCACAGATACCAGGCGACCACGCCCGCCCAGAAGATCAGCATCCCGGCGACCCAGCGCCGGTCCAGTTCGCGTTCGATGCGCAAATCGCTCAGCTTCAAAATGACTTTCCCTTCGCTCGGCTCCTCTCTAGTGGCCGGCGCGGACATCGGAAATCCCATCCGTTCGCCCTGAGCTTGTCGAAGGGCGGTTTTTACAGGCAGGAAGTACGGCGCTTCGACAAGCTCAGCGCGAACGGACGGTGGAAGTGGCGGCGATCATCAAACGCGTGGAAACCCTGATGGCGAGCGGGCTGCTCGGCCAGCTGATTCGCTTCGGCATCAGCGGCGGGATCGCCACCGGAGTCTATGCGGTCGTCTATTCGCCGCTGGCGAAATACGAGATCACCACGCCGTCGATCGCCAACCTCGCCGGCTATTTGTTCGCGATGATCACCGGCTATTTTCTGCACAGCCACTGGAGCTTCCGCGGGCATGGCGAACGCGGCAACGTCGCGAAGACCGGCGGCCGCTTCTTCGCGGTCAGCCTCGTCAGCCTCGGGCTCAACAGCCTGTTCGTCTGGGTGCTGACCGAGGATTCGATGCTCAACGGCGCATGGTGGTGGCCGCTGATTCCGATCCTGTTCGTCACGCCGCTCGTCACTTTCGCGCTCAATCGCATCTGGGTATTCGGCTGAAATGGACCGCATCGTCTACGACCGCATGGCCGCGCACGACACCACCCATTGGTGGTACCGCGCCCGCCGCGACATCCTCGCCGACTATCTCGCGCGCTGGGCGGGTCTGCCGGGGGATGCGCGCATCCTCGAGATCGGCTGCGGCACCGGGCACAATCTGCCGATGCTGGCGAAGTTCGGCGAGATCGATGCGATCGAAATCGACGAGACCGCACGTGCCTTCGCCAGCGAGCGTCTGGGCAAGCCGGTGGGCACCGCGCCGCTTCCCGAACTCCACGGCGTGCAGCCCGGAAGCTACGACCTCGTCGCGGTGCTCGACGTGATCGAGCATGTCGAGGACGATGTCGCGGCGTTGAAGGCGATCGCGACGGCGCTCAAGCCCGGCGGCAAGATCCTGATCACCGTGCCGGCGCACCAATGGATGTGGAGCGCGCACGACGTCGTCAACCATCACAAGCGCCGCTATTCGAAGCGGGGTTTCGAGGCGCTGCTCGCCAAAGCCGGACTGCAGGGCCGCAAACTCGGTTATTTCAACTCTCTCCTCTTTCCGGTAGCGGTCGCGGCGCGCTTCGCCGGCAAATTGATGGGCAAGGACGACAGCGACGATTCGCCGCCGGCCAAACCGCTCAATGCGCTGTTCGAGGGTATTTTCCGGCTGGAGCGCCACATGGTCGGCCGCATGCCACTGCCGCCGGGCCTCTCGCTAATCGCGCTGGCGGCACCGAAGCAATAGCGGAACGCTCGCACCGCACGCTCCCCTCCCGCTCGCGGCAGGGGTCGGGGGGAGGCCCTGTCCATTTTCACGAAGCATTGTGAGGAGGCCACCCCCTCCCCTGGCCCCTCCCGCAAGCGGGAGGGGAACGGTCAGTCCACCTCGCTCCTAGCCACCTGCGGCGAGACGCTGACCTCGCCGGAATCCTCGAAGCGATAGCCGAGCGAGGCATGCCCGCGCACCGGCCCGGCGACGTCGGCCACCAGATAAAGCGGCCGCCGCTTCGACTCGACATAGAGCCGGCCGAGATATTCGCCGATCATCCCGAGCACGAACATCTGGACGGCGCCGAGCACCACCACGACGAGCATCAGCGAGGTCCAGCCGGCGATCGCCGCGCCCATCATCCACGCGACGAGGATGTAGAGCACCAGCAGCGCCGATGCGCCGGTCAGCAGCAGCCCGACATGGCTGGCGAAACGCAAAGGCGCGGTCGAGAAGCCGGTGATCGCGTCGAGCGCGAAGCGGATCATCTTGCCGAGCGGATATTTGCTCTCGCCGGCATGCCGCTCGTGCCGGTCATAGGGGAACGGCACCTGCTTGAACCCGATCCACGCGACCATCCCGCGGATGAAGCGCGCCTGCTCGGGGAGCGACAGGAAGGCGTCGAGCGCGCGGCGGGTCATCAGCCGGAAGTCGCCGGTGTCGAGCGGGATCGGCGTGTCGGTGATCCGGTCGAGCATGCGATAGAAGAAGGCCGCAGTGATCTTCTTGAAGATCGTCTCGCCGTCGCGCTTGCGCCGCACCGCATAGACCACGTCGGCGCCCTGGCTCTTCATCGCCGCGCGCATATCGGTGAGCAATTCGGGCGGGTCCTGCAGATCGGCGTCGATGATCAATATCTCCTCGCCCGCGCACAGATCGAGCCCCGCGGTGAGCGCGAGCTGATGGCCGTGGTTGCGCGACAGGTTGATCGCGACGAGCCGCGGGTCGCCTTCCGACAGCCGCTGCATCACCTTCCAGCTCGCGTCGCGCGACCCGTCGTTGATCAGCACGATCTCGTAATCCTGCCCCACCGCCGCCTGCGCCGCCGCCGAGATGCGCGCGTGCAGCATCTCGAGGCACGCCTCTTCATTGTAGCAAGGGACGACGATCGAGAGCTTGGGCCGTTTCATGGCGCGCGGTCTAGCGCCGCACGGGCGCGGCGTCGAGCAGCGCTGGCGTCCGCCGTCTCGCGGCAGCTTTCGTTACGGGGTTGACCCAAGCTCGGCACGCCTATACCCGAATCGCTAATGCGAGTCAGTCGCACTAGCGAAAGGGTGGAAATGCAGCGGTGGGCAGTAATGGGGGTCAGCCTGATGGCGTGCGTAGCAGCGGTGCCTGCGGTCGCCCAGGAGCGGGCGCAGGCCGGCGCGCAAGCCGAAGAGGTCACCGACGATCATCCGATCACCGTCACCGCCACGCGCCAGCCGCTCGCGACGATCGATGCGCCGGCCACCGTCACCGTGATCGACGACCGCCGCATCGCCGACGAGCTCGCCACCGACATCAAGGATCTCGTCCGCTTCGAGCCGGGCGTGAGCGTGCCGCGCAGCCCCACGCGTTTCGGCGCGGCGCTCGGCGTCACCGGCCGCGCCGGCAATGAGGGCTTCGTGATCCGCGGGATCGGCGGCAATCGGGTGCTGATGCAGGTCGACGGCGTGCGCGTTCCCGACGGCTTCACGTTCGGCGCGCAAGCGGCGGGGCGCGGCGACTATGTCGATCTCGGGCTGATCAAGTCGGTCGAGATCCTGCGCGGCCCCGCCTCGGCGCTGTACGGCAGCGACGGGCTCGCCGGGGCGGTGAGCTTCGTCACCAGCGATCCGGTCGACTTCCTGCAGGGCGACAATGCCATCGGCGGCCTCGTCCGCACTGCCTACAGCTCCGCGGACAACGAGTTCGCCGAGACCGCGATCGTGGCGGGCCGCAGCGGCGACTGGTCGGCGATGCTTGCCTACACTCGCCGCGACCATTCGGAGCTCGACAACAAGGGCGAGGTCGGCGGCATCGGCGCCGCACGCACCGAAGCCAATCCGCAGGACGGCCGCTCGAACGCATTGCTCGGCCGCATCGTCTACGAACCCGGCAACGGCAATCGCTTTCGGCTGACCGGCGAATATCTCGACACGTATCTGTTCACCGACGTGCTGACCGGGCGCAGCGCCACCGTCGAGCTGCTGCAGGCGCGCGACACCGGCAAGCGCGGCCGCATTGCCGGCGACTGGACGTGGAGCGGCGAAGGCCTGGTCGAACATGCCCGGATCAGCGCCTTCTGGCAGAATGCCGAGGATCGCCAGTTCACCGACGAGGACCGTACCCCCGCCGCCGACCGCGAGCGGCTCAACACGTTCGAGAACCGGGTGTACGGCGCATCCGTCGAGCTGCGTTCGAGCTTCGCCACTGGCGCACTGACGCACCGGGTGGTGATCGGCGGCGACATCAGCCGCACCCATCAGGAGGGCCTGCGCGACGGCGTCCTGCCTCCTGCGGGCGAGGTCTTCCCCACCCGCGCCTTCCCCGCCACCGACTATAGCCTGGCGGGCGCGTTCGTCGCCGACGAGATCGCGATCGGCCCGCTGACTCTTTACCCGGCGCTGCGCTTCGACGCCTATGATCTGTCGCCCGACAAGGATCCGCTGCTGCCGCGTTTCGCCGGCGCCGCGCAGAGCGGCTCGCGGGTCTCGCCGAAGCTGGGCGCGGTGCTCGCGACAGGCGGGGGCGTGCGGCTGTTCGCTAATTACGCCCGCGGCTTCAAGGCGCCCGAGCCGAGCCAGGTCAACCAGTTCTTCGAGAATCTCGCCTTCGGCTATACCTCGCGGCCCAACCCCGACCTGCGCCCCGAGACCAGCGAGAGTGTCGAGGCCGGACTGCGCTACGAAAGCGGCCCGATCCGCATCGACCTGACCGGCTTCCATTCGGACTATGACAACTTCATCTCGCAGGAAGTGGTCAGCGGCGGCTTCACGCCTGCCGATCCGGCGATCTACCAGTTCGTCAATCTCGACCGCGTCGAAGTGAAGGGCATGGAGGCGCGGCTCGAGGGCAAGGTCGGTGGGTTCACCGGTACGATCGCGCTGTCTTATGCCGAGGGCGACGTGATCGATCCCGCCGGCGGACGCTCGCCGCTCTCCACGGTTGATCCGCTCAAGCTGGTGGTCGGGCTGGGCTATCGCGACGGCGAGGGGCGCTTCGGCGGGCAGTTGATCGCGACGCACAGCGCGCAAAAGCAAGTCGAGGCGACCACCGGCCTGTGCACCGGCCCCTGCTTCCGCCCCGGCGCCTTCACCATCCTCGACGCGACTGCCTTTGTCCGGGTGACGGAGGGGCTGACGCTGCGCGCGGGCGTCTTCAACCTCTTCGACCGCAAATATGCGTGGTGGAACGACGTGCGCGGGCTCGCCGACAATTCCACCGTCAAGGATGCCTACACGCAGCCGGGCCGCAACGGCAGCGTCTCGCTCAGCTTCCGCTTCTGACAGGGGAATAAGGATGCATCACTTCCGTTTCGCCGCCGCACTGGCGCTGCTCGCGCCGCTGCCGACGTTCGCCCAATCCGCGCCTGCCGCGGCGCCCGCGGCGTCGTTCGATGCCGACCGCGCCGACATTCTCGGCATGGCCGGCAACTACAAGGTCAGGTTCGACATGCAGGAGGCGACGTCGTGGCGCGCCGATTACACGCCGATCCCGGCCAAGATCTCGGGCGGGTTCGAGGCGGTCCGCGTGATCGAGGATAGCGGCCGGGTGATCCGGCTCCAGCATCTGCTCGTCGTCGACGCCGGCGGCAAGCCGATGGTGATCAAGCATTGGCGGCAGGATTGGGAATATGAGCCGGCGCGCGTGCTGACCTATGCTGGGCCCGATTCCTGGACTTGGACCGCGCTTTCGCCCGAACAGCGCAAGGGCGTCTGGTCGCAGACCGTCTGGCAGGTCGACGACAGCCCGCGCTATGGCGGCTGGGGAAAATGGGAGAGTGTCGGCGGCATCCGTCGCTGGCAGTCGAACCAGAGCTGGCGCCCGCTCGCCCGCCGCGACGCGATCCGCGGGCCGGTCTATGATCGCTATCTCGGGGTCAACCGCCATGCCTTGTCTCCCGCCGGGTGGATTCACTGGCAGGACAATCTCAAAATGGGCGAGGTGGGCGGCAAGCTGACGCCGATCGTCCAGGAATATGTCCTCAACAGCTACACGAAGAACGACGGCTTCGAGGTCAGGGCCGCCGAGGACTATTGGGCCGCGACCAGGGGCTATTGGGCTGCGATTCGCGCCGAATGGGACCGCATCGCCGCAGCCAAAGGCGGCATCCGCATTACCGAAGAAGCCGATCACGGCACCGTGATCAGCGGCCGCGTGCTCGAGATCGCCGACGCGCTTCAGGCGGGCAAGACGAGCGAAGCCGACGCGATCCGCACTGCCAAGGCGCTGATGGACCAGGCGACGAAGGCGGCGGGAGGGTGAGATCTAAAATCCTCCCTCGCGAAGCGGGGGAGGTGGCGCCGAAGGCGACGGAGGGGGCGTCTCCACAGGCGATTCGGTTGCGGAAGTGCGGGGTCGGATCGTCCCCCGGACGATCCTCGAACATGCGGGGCATGTTCGACCCCACACTCCCCCTCCGTCATGCTGCGCATGCCACCTCCCCCGGTTCCGGGGGAGGATTGAACATCAAACCCGCTCGGCCGAATTCACCACATCCGCCGCGCGCAGCGCCGCGAGCAGCCGCACCAGATGCGTCGCGTTGCGCACTTCGAGATCGATCGTGTTGGTGTGGAAAGTCGTGTCGCGATTGTCCATCCTGAGCCCGAGGATGTTGGCCTTCTGTCCGCCGATCAGCGTCGCCACGGCGCCGAGGGCGCCCGGCTCGTTCTTGAGCGTCACGGCGATCCGCGCAACGCCGCCTTCTGCCCGATCGCCCCAGGTCAGATCGACCCAATCCTCCTCGTCGGTCTCGCCGAGCCCGGCGCAGTCGATACGATGGACCTCGATCGGCTCGCCGGGACGGCGCACGCCGACGATCCGGTCGCCGGGCACGGGACGGCAATCGTCCGAGAAGTTGAACGCCACCCCCGGCGTCAGTCCCTTGATGTCGATCGCCCGCGCCTGGCTCGGCATTTCGGCGTCGGCGCCTTCGGTCGAGCCGGGCATCACGGCTTCCATCACCTGCGCATCGGTAAGCTTGCGCCGCGCGATCGCCTCCATCAACGCCGCCTCGTCGGCCAGCTTGAGCCGCTTGAGCGCGTCCTTGAGCGCCCCCTCGCCGGCCGGTGTCGGCAGCCGCTGGACGATCTCGTCGTAAAGCTTGCGCCCGAGCGCCACCGTCTCGTCGCGCTCCTTGTGGCGGATGTGCCGCCGGATCGCCGCGCGGGCCTTGCCGGTGATCGCGAAATTGAGCCAATTGGCCTGTGGCTGCTGCGCCTTGGAGCGCAGGATCGCGACCTGATCGCCCTGCTGGATCTCGGTGCGCAGCGGCACCACCTTGCCATTGACCTTGGCGCCGACTGCCTGGTCGCCGAGATCGGTGTGCACCGCATAGGCGAAGTCGATCGGCGTCGCCCCCTTGGGCAGCTGGATCAGCTCGCCCTTGGGGGTGAAGGCGAAGATCCGGTCCTGATACATCGCCATCCGGGTATGCTCGAGCAATTCCTCGGGGCTTTCGGCATGTTCGAGGATCTCGATCAGATCGCGGATCCAGCTGACCTGCGTGTCGGGGCGCACCGAATCCTGCTTGTACGCCCAATGCGCGGCGAGGCCGAACTCGGCGCGGGCATGCATGTCGCGGGTGCGGATCTGGATTTCGACGCGGGTGTCGCCGGCATGCATGATCGTGGTGTGGAGCGAGCGATAGCCGTTGCGTTTCGGCGTCGAGATGTAATCCTTGAACCGCCCCGGCACCATCGGCCAGCGCCGGTGAATCACCCCGAGCGCGCGGTAACATTCTTCCTCGGTGTCGACGATCGCGCGGAAGGCCATGACGTCCGACAATTGTTCGAGCGAGACGTGCCGCTCGGACATTTTCTTCCAGATCGAATAAGGATGTTTCTCGCGCCCCGAGACGTCGGCATCGATCCCGCCGCGCGACAGCAGCAGCTTCAGCCCCGAGGCGATCTTGGCGATGCGGTCCTCGCCTTCGATCTGCAGGCTTTCGAGGCGCTTCGTGATGCTCTCATAGGCTTCGGGCTCGAGCTCGCGGAAGGCGAGCGTCTGCATCTCCTTCATGAACTCATACATGCCGATCCGCTCGGCGAGCGGCGCGTAGATCTCCATCGTCTCGCGGGCGATGCGCTTGCGCTTGTCCGGGTTCTTGATGAAGTGGAGCGTGCGCATATTGTGCAGCCGGTCGGCGAGCTTGACCAGCAGCACGCGGATGTCGTCCGACATCGCCAGCAGGAATTTCCGGAGATTCTCCGCGGCGCGCTCGCTCTCGGTCTGCGCCTCGATCTTCGAGAGCTTGGTAACGCCGTCGACCATCCGCGCGACATTGTCGCCGAACAGCCGCTGGATCTCGTCGGGCGTGGCGACGGTGTCCTCGATCGTGTCGTGGAGGATCGCCGTCGCGATCGTCTCGTCGTCGAGATGCAGGTCGGTCAGGATGCCCGCGACTTCGATCGGATGACTGAAATAGGGATCGCCGCTGGCGCGCTTCTGGCTGCCATGGGCATTGACCGAAAACACGTACGCGCGGTTGAGCAGCGCTTCATCGGCCTCGGGGTCGTAGGACAGGACCCGGTCTACAAGTTCATATTGACGCAGCACGGCGCCTAGATGGCGTCGCGTGCTGCGGCAATGCAACGAAATTGTGGTTTTAGCGCGCCTTGGCGTTGCATTTGGCGAGCGCGTCCGCATCGAAGTCGGCGCCGTTGGCGCGGAACGACTGGAGCTGCCCCACTTCGCGGGCGACGAGTTCGCAGACGATATTGTCGCGCGCATTGGCCTTCGACGCGACGCAGACGCCCTCGCCGCACTTCCAGATCGTCGAGCGGGTGACGAGGCTGCTCTTCTCCGGCGACGTCACCGGAGTCGCGGCATAATAACCGCGGGCGGTCTGGGCGAAGCCGGTCGCAGGGGTGAGCGCCAGCGTGGCCGCGGCAGCTGCCGCGACGGCAAGATAACGGGTCATGTCGTCCTCCTGGGGAACCTCTGGTCGCAACATCAGTTGCGATTTGATACCTAATTGACACAAAGGTAAGTTGCAAGCAGAAACTATTGCTGCGTTGCAAGATGTTATGCCGTTTCCCTGTATCGGCGATTTGGAGTAAGGTGTTCAGTCATGGGTGGTGCGGTCCGAGAGTCGCTGCGAGCGCTGGCGAAAGAGTGCAGCCTTCCGGCCGCGCTGGAAGCGATGGGCGAGCGCTGGTCGTTCCTGATCCTGCGCGGCTCGTTCAACGGGCTCCGCCATTTCGAGGAATTCCAGTCGGAGCTCGGCATCGCCCGCAACATCCTCGCCAACCGTCTTGCCCGGCTCGTCGACAAGGGCATTCTCGAGCGGCGGCCCTGCCCCGACGACCGCCGCAAGATCGAATATCGCCTCACCGACAAGGGCCATGCGCTGCTGCCGACGATGATAGCGCTGCGGCAATGGGGCGAACGTTGGGAGACCTGCGTGCCCGCCTTCCCGGTGCTGGTCGACGCGCGCGACCGCCGTCCGATCGCGCCGGTCACCGTCCATGCGCACGACGGCCGGGTGCTGCAAAAGGGCGATCTCGTCTGGGCGCTGCCCGAAGAGGTTCTCGACAGCGAACCCGAGATGCGCGCCGCCGAATAGCTTCGTTTATCTGAGGTTCAGCAAGCGTTGCCTTTGCGCCACAGTTCGGCGTGATCACGGCTTTTCGCTGTTTGCGGTGCAACAAACGAGTCGCTCGTCGCTTCTGTCTCCGCCGATGCCGCCTGTGCCCAGCGTATCCGGGATGCGGCATCGGTCAGTAGATTAACAGCGTCAAAGGTTCTCCCCACATGCGTACACTCATCGCCGTCGCGGCGCTCGCCGCGGCTCTTCCGACTGCGGCCTTCGCGCAGGACACCGCTTCCGACGCCAATGTCGAAGCCGGCCAGGCGCCCGACGGCTCGCGCGGCTTCGGCATCGAACCCTATGTCGGCATCATGGGCGGCTATGAGCAGTTCGACGACAATGCCTATAATCGCGTCGCAGGCATTCCGGCGGCGCCGGGTGGCCGCGATTTCGACGGCGGCATCGTCCAAGGCGTGGCCGGCGTCAACGTGCCGCTCGGCCCGATCTTCGTCGGCGTCGAGGGCAATGCCACCAAGGGCTTCAAGGGCGATATCGACTGGGAATATGGCGTCGCGGGCCGTGCCGGCTTTCGCATCGGCGACAGCGGGCTGATCTATGGCAAGGCCGGCTACCAGTGGGTCAATTTCGACGCCCTCGGCAACGATAGCCGCGACTTCCACGACATCACTGCCGGTCTCGGCGTCGAGGTGGGTCCCAAGGATATCGGCCTTGGCGGCATCACCAGCCGCTCGGGCGTGCGGTTCCGTCTCGAGGTAAACAGCTTCGGCGATTTCAACAGCTTCCAGCCGGTCGCCGGAATCATCGCCCACTTCTGATCGCGCGGCGCGGTCGGTTCGCCGGCCGCGCCTCTGCTGCGGTGCAGAAACAGGCGTCGTGTTTACGCTTCGTTAACGCTTCGGGTTCATTTTTCGACAACGGTTTTCGACAATCCCGAACGTTGATCGGAGGGTGGCCAATGTATCGGCGCATCGTCACACTTATCCTGTCTGCAACGCTCGCTGCCTGTGCGGCGAAAGCCCCGCCGCCGCAGGTGGTGCTGGTCAGCACCGTCAAGGTCGACGAACCGCCGGCGTGGAAGACGTCGATCCGGCCCGAGGACGAAGCCCGTCTCGCCGGGCTGCGCACCAATTGGGGCGGGCTGCACGCGAAGCTCGCGCCGCGCGTCCGCACGGCACAGGGCAAGCTCGTCGATCCGCAGGCCGCGCTCGACATGCCCGGGGTCACCCCCGGATCCTATCACTGCCGGATCATCAAGCTGCGCACCGCGCGGCGCGGCCCCGCGACCGTCCGCAGCTCCACCAGTGATTATTGCTATGTCTCGGACACGCCCGACGGCGTCGCCTTCGTCAAGCAGACCGGCAACGATCCCGCGGCGGGCTATTTCTACCCCGACGGCAAGCGCTACGTCTTCCTCGGCGCCCGCCAGCGCCGCGCGGGCGACAATTCGATCGGCTACGGCAACGAGCCGACGCGCGACATGGTCGGCGTGGTCGAGCGCGTCGGCGGCTTCCGCTGGCGGATCGCAGTGGCAGGCGCCGACGAACGCCAGCTCGACATCTACGAACTGACCCCCGTACCGATCGACCAGCAGCCGCGCAGCTGATCTCCGGCCCCGCGCCCGAGACATCTCCGTTTCGGAGGCACTTTCGTCCGAAGCGGAGGCGAACCGTGCCACACTGCGTGCGTGGCAGAAGGCGGCACTCCTCGGGTAGAATATGCGTGCGAACGCTGCGGCAGCGTGGCGGTGACGCGCGACGCATGGGCCGAATGGAACCTGGAAAGCCAGGCGTGGGCGCTCAGCGAAATATTCGACTTCGCCTTCTGTCACACCTGCCATCGCGAGACCCGGCTGACTGAACGGGCGCGGCGGTAGCGGGCGGGAGCAAGGGGTGGGTCATCCTCCCCCGCCAGGGGGAGGTGGCGCCGAAGGCGTCGGAGGGGGAGGCAGGCGATGCGTCTCGCCGGGTCGCGGTGTAGCCGAAACAATGCGGAGCGGCTGAGAAAGCAGATGACCCCTCCGGAGATCGCGTTGTGGTGGCACTTCGCGAAAACGCCGTGGGGTTGCGCTTCCGCAAACAACATCCGGCCGGCGACTATGTCCTCGATTTCTACTGCGCCCCCGCCAAGCTGGCGATCGAGGTAGATGGCCAATCGCATGAGCGAGGCGATCGGCCCCTTCGCGACCTCGTTCGTGATACGTGGCTTGCGTCGCAAGGCGTTCGCGTCATCCGCTACCGCGCGGGCGACGTGCTCGCGAATGTGGATGGCGTAACTCGACAGATTGTCGTGATCGCCACACGTCGGCGAGCCCAACTCGAAAGCTGATCGCCTCCTCCCCCTCCGTCATGCTTCGCATGCCACCTCCCCCTTGCGGGGGAGGATGCAACAGAGTCTTCCCTACCCCTCCACCTCCAGCTGCCACAGCACGAACGCCATCTCGTCGGCGGCCTCCTTGAGGCTCTCCCAGCGGCCCGACTTGCCGCCATGCCCCGCGCCCATATTGGTCTTGAGCACCAGCACATTGTCGTCGGTCTTGGTCGCGCGCAGCTTTGCGGCCCATTTGGCGGGCTCCCAATAGGTCACCCGCGGATCGTTGAGCCCGCCCGAGATGAACAAAGGCGGATAGGCCTGCGGCTTCACATTGTCGTACGGCGAATAGGAACGGATCCGCTCGAACGCTTCGGGGTCCTCGATCGGATTGCCCCATTCGGGCCATTCGCCCGGGGTCAGCGGCAGCTCGGCGTCGAGCATCGTGTTGAGCACGTCGACGAACGGCACGTCGGCGACCACCGCGCCCCACAGCTCAGGGTCGGAATTGACCACCGCGCCCATCAGCTCGCCGCCGGCCGAGCGCCCGGCGATCGCGATCCCGCCCGCATGGGTGAAGCCGCGGTCGATCAGGCCCCTCGCTACATCGACGAAATCGTTAAAGGTGTTCTCGCGCTGGTCGAGCTTGCCGGCATGATACCAGGCCTGGCCGAGATCGTCGCCGCCGCGGATATGGGCGATCGCGAAGGCCATGCCGCGATCGAGGAACGACATGCGGCTGGTCGAGAAGCCCGGCGGTATCGCATAGCCATAGGCGCCATAGGCATAGAGATAGAGCTTGCCGCTGCCGTCGCGCGGGAAGTCCTTCGGATAGACGATCGACACCGGGACCTCGGTCCCGTCGCGCGCGGCGATCCTCAGCCGCTCGGTGCGGTATTTAGAGGCATCGTAGCCGCTCGGAATCTCCTGCACCTTGAGCGTCTCGAGCGCGCCGGTGGCGACATGATAGTCCTGCACCGTTCCGGGCGTGACCATGGATTCGTAGCTCAGGCGGAGCTTGTCGACGGCATATTCGGGATTGTCGCCGAGGCCGGCGACATAGCTCGCCTCCGGGAATTGCAGCCGCACGGGCGGCACCGCCGGATCGTAGCGGTGCAGCTCTACCTGATCGAGCCCGTCCTCGCGGCCCTCGACGATGAAGAAGTCGGCGAAACAGGTAACGCCGGTCATGTAGAAATGCGGCGATGGACCGATCCGTTCGGACCATTCGCCCGGATTATCGACGCGTGCGGTCACCAGCCGGAACTGCGGATCAACGTCGTTGGTGTGGATGAACAAAATGCCGTCATGCTCGTCGACGTCATATTCGCGACCCTGCTGGCGCGGGCTCACGCACAGCAAGGGCGCGGACGGATCATCGGCGGGGAGCAGATAGACCTCGCTGGTGACATGGTCGCCAGTCGAGACCAGCAGCCACTTGCGCGAGCTGGTCTCGCCCACCGCGACGCGGTACCCCTCATCGGCTTCCTTGAAGAGCTCGACATCGGCCTCGACCGGTTCGCCGAGCCTGTGCCAGCGCGCATTGTCGGTGCGCCAGTTCTCGTTGGCGACGCCGTAGAGGAAGCCCCTCGAATCGCTGGTCCAGACGATCTCAGACAGCATGCCCGGGATCGTGTCGGGCAGCAGTTCGCCGGTTTCGAGGTCCTTGACCCGCACCTCGAACCGCTCCGAGCCGTTGTCGTCGACGGCATAGGCCAGCCAGCGCCCGTCGGGGCTGACGCTCAGCGCCCCAAGCCGAAAATATTCCTTCCCCTCCGCGAGCGCCGGCTCGTCGAGGATCAACTGGTCCTCGCCGCCGCCCACTGGCTTGCGCCACCAGCGTGGATATTCGCCGCCGGTCTCGTAATCGGTCCAGTAGAGCCAGTCGCCGTCCTTCTGCGGCACGGTCGACTCGTCTTCCTTGATTCGCCCGCGCATCTCCTGGAACAGCCGCTCGCTAAGCGGCTTGAGCGGCGCCATCACTTTCTCGAAAAAGGCGTTTTCCTCCTCGAGATAGGCGAGCACGTCCTTGTCGGTGACTTCGGGATAGCCGGGATCCCGCAGCCACGCCCAGGGATCCTCGATGGTAACCCCATGGGCAGAGAAGCTGTGCGGCCGGGTGGCGGCGACGGGGGGCTTGGGAAGATCGGTCATTCCCCGCCCTTATCGCAGCTTGGCCGCGTGTCGAAGCCCCCGGTTCAGCCGAGCGGCAGCGCCGGCTGCCCGGCCCGGTCGGCGCGGACGATGCGGTTTCGCCCGGTGTCCTTGGCTTCGTAGAGCGCCTTGTCGGCACAGCCGATCGCCTCGTCGAGCGATTCGCCATGGAAGCGGCAGATGCCGGCCGAGAAGGTCAGCGCCTGACCGTCGAGCACGAGGATCGGCGCGGCGATGAGCCGCTGGCTGACGCGCGCGAGCACCCGCCCCGCATCTTCCTCGGTAGCGCCACGGAACAGCACCGCGAACTCCTCGCCGCCCCAGCGCGCGACCAGATCGCCGCGACGCAGCTCGGACGAAAGTCGCGACGCGAAGTCGCGCAGCACGCGGTCGCCTTCGTCATGCCCGAAGCGATCATTGATTGCCTTGAACCGGTCGAGATCGAGCAAGGCGATCGTGCCGTGCCGCTCGGCGGGCAGCAGATCCTCGACATCGGTTACGAAGCCCCGACGGTTGCGCACGCCGGTGAGCATGTCCTCCTTCGCCGCAAGATCGAGCGCGCGCATCCGCGATTCGGCAGCGGTCGCGGCGCGGTTAACGCTGCCGAGCAGGCTGCCGATCACGTCTTCGCTGCCGTCCGGAAGCCGCGCGACCGTGCCGCCTTGCTCGAGCGCCGCCAGTGCGCCTTGCGCGACATGCAACGGCGCCAGCATCGCGCCGATGCCGAGCAACGCGATTGCCATGCCGACCACCGTCGCCGCGAGCAGCAGCAGGAATTCAGGAAGCGCGAGCTGCGCGGTCGCCGCGCCCCAGCCGGCATAAGCGAGCAGCGGCACGTGGGTCGCGACGAAGCAGACGGCGAACAGGCGCATCCGGAAGCTGCGCGGAAACAGGAACGAACTGGCCAGATAGAAGCGCATGACCCCTCATATGCTCTACATCGAGGGGCAAGACCTGTGCGGCGCCACTCTCAACATCTCCGGAACAATCAAGATTAACGCGGCGGGCGGAGCGCCGGCCCGCACCTCATTCGGCGAGATGCGGCCGTTCGGCGGGCCAAGGCTGTTCGAGATCGTTGCCGCTGACGATGGTCCGGCCGATACCGTCGAACCGGGCCAGTGCGCGCGCCGCCGCGCGGCTGATTTCGTCCTCGTGCACCTGGACCAACGCCGCGCCGTCGCCGTCCGGCACGCGCGTGCTCAGCGCCTCGAGCACATCATATTGCACGGCGAAGTCATAGCGGTCGCCGCCGGCCTCGCCGGCGAATTCGACCTGCCGGTCGCCGATATTGTCGAGCAGGGTCGCAAGGTCGATCGTCACACGGTCTTCGGCCATCTCGTCTCTCCGTCTGTCGGCGATCAAGCGCCCGGAGGCCGAACCGGTTCCTCAGCTCGAGCAGCCGCGCGCCGTCACCCGCCAGCTGCGGGTGATCACGTCGCCCTCCAGCACATGATAGCGATCGTAGAGATTGACCGTCGGGTCGCAGTGCGGCGGCATCAACGTCACGCGGCCGCCAAGTCCGGGCAGATCGTCTCCCAGCAAGGCGCCATGCTCGTCGCCGGTGAACGCATAGCGGCTAGCCGCCGGCGCCCCCGCGAGCACCACCGGCACGCCGGCGTCGGTGGCGAACGCCTTGAGCCCCGCATCGATCGTAACCATCCCCGGCGTGTTCGCGCTGACCACGGTCGCATCGACGAATAAGGCGGGCTCGAAGCGCGGACCGGCCAGTTCGCAATCCTGATATTCGCGGTCGAGGAAAACGTACGAGCCGACCTGCAGCTCGGTGAACACGCCGAGCGCGGCGTCGATCGCGAAGGTGCCCGTGCCCCCGCCGGTCACCACCGGGACCTCGAATCGGGCCTCGCGCACCGCGGCGAGTACGGTGCGGAGATAGTCGGTCCGTTCTTCAATCGCCGCCCGCCGGTGGGCGAGGCTCTGGATATGCTGATGCGAGCCGCAATAATATTGCACACCCGCAAGCTTCAGCGTCCCGGTCGCGGCGATCGCGCCGGCCAGCGCCACGGCAGCGGCGGGCGACGTGACGCCGGTGCGATGGCTCCCCGGATCGACATCGATCAACACCCGGAGCGGTGCGTCCACGCCTTCGGCGAGCATTCGCGCATTGTCGGGATGGTCCAGGACCACCGACACCGCGATTCGCCGGTTGAGTTCGGCGAGCCGCGCAATTGCTGAAGGCGTCACCACCGGGGAGGTGAGATGGATGTCCCCGACCCCGTCCGCCGCCAAAGCCTCGGCTTCGGCCAGCTTCGCGCAGCAAATCCCCGCAGCACCCGCAGCGATCTGACGGCGCGCGATCTCGCCGCTCTTGTGCGTCTTGGCATGCGGCCGCAGCGCCACGCCGTGCGCCCTGGCGAATTCGGCCATAGCGGCGATGTTGCGGTCCATCGCCGCGACGTCGATCAGCAAGGCGGGAGTCGGCAGGCCGGCGCGGGGCAGAGGAAAGTCGCTCATCCCCCAGCCGATAGCGCAGGGTGTGACTTTTGCCGAATATCCGCGCAAAGCAGGCCCATAGATTCCAGCTAAGAGTGTGACCCATGTCCAGCTATGCCGACCGCCTCCAGGCCCTTCGCGAGCAATTGAAGCGCGACCGTCTCGATGGCTTCGTCGTGCCGCTCACCGACGAGCACATGTCCGAATATGTCGGCGCCTATGCCCAGCGCCTCGCCTGGCTGACCGGCTTCCAGGGCAGCGCCGGCAGCGCCGTGGTGCTGTCGAGCGAGGCGGCGATCTTCACCGACGGCCGCTACACGCTCCAGGTCCGCCAGCAGGTCTCTCCCGATCACTGGCAATATGTCTCGGTGCCGGGCACGAGCATGGCCGCATGGCTCGGCGAGCATGCACCGGATGGCGGACGGATCGGCTATGATCCGTGGCTCCACACCCGTGCCTGGGTCGAGGAAGCGCGCAAGGCGCTGGCCGAGAAGGGCGCCGAGCTGGTGCCGGTCGACACCAACCCCGTCGACGCAGTGTGGCCCGACCGCCCCGCCCCGTCCGACGCCACGCTGAGCGTGCAGGACGATGCCGCCGCCGGCCGCAGCTCCGCCGCCAAGCGCGCGGAGATCGCCGAATGGCTGTCCGCCCGCAAGGCCGACGCCGTCGTGCTCTCGGCGCTCGACTCGATCGCCTGGGCGTTCAACATCCGCGGCAACGACGTGAGCCACACCCCGGTCGCGCTCGCCTATGCGATCGTCAACGCCGACGGCACCGCCGACCTGTTCGTCGCGCCCGAGAAGATCACCGATGCGGTGCGCCAGCATCTCGGCAATGCGATTCGCGTCCATGACCGCGCCGCCTTCGCGCCGGCGCTCAAGACCTTCGCCGGCAAGCGCGTCGCTGCCGACCCCGAGCGCGCCGTGGCGGCGATCTTCGACTCGCTCGATACCGGCGGCGCGAAAGTGCTGAGCCTGCGCGACCCGGTGGTGCTCGCCAAGGCGCTCAAAAATCGCGCGGAGATCGCCGGGCACAAAGCTGCCCAGGCACGCGACGGCGCGGCGTTGGTGCGCTTCCTCAAATGGTTCGAGGAGACCGCGCCCGCCGGCGGGCTCACCGAAATGTCGGCCGCGGAGAAGCTCCGCGAATTCCGCGACGCGACCGGCGCGCTCAAGGATCTGAGCTTCGACACCATCTCCGCCACCGGGCCCAACGGCGCGATCCCGCACTACAAGGTCACCGACGAATCGAGTCTGCCGATCGAACAGGGCCAGCTCTACCTCGTCGATTCGGGCGGCCAATATGCCGACGGCACCACCGACGTGACGCGCGTCATGCCGGTCGGCGAGCCCACTGCAGAGATGAAAGACCGCTTCACCCGCGTGCTCAAGGGCCATATCGGCATCGCCACGGCGATCTTCCCCGACGGCACCACCGGCGCGCAGCTCGACAGCTTCGCCCGCGCGCCCTTGTGGGAAGTCGGGCTCGATTTCGGCCACGGCACCGGCCACGGCGTCGGCGCCTATCTCTCGGTGCACGAGGGGCCGCAGCGAATCGCCCAGCCTTTTTATCCGGGCGGCCAGAGCCTCGAGCCGCTGCGTGCCGGCATGTTCCTTTCGAACGAGCCCGGTTACTACAAGGCCGGCGAATATGGCATCCGCATCGAGAATCTCGTGCTGATCGTCGAGGCGGAGATTGCCGGCGCCGAGCAGCCGATGCTCGCCTTCGAGACGCTCACCTTCGCGCCGATCGAACGCCGCCTGATCGAGCCTTCGCTGTTAACCGCAAAGGAACTTCAGTGGGTTAATAGCTATCACGCGCGGGTGCTGTCAGTGGTCGGCCCGCAACTGGGTGAGGAAGAACGGCAATGGTTGGAAGCGAAGACCGCCCCAATCGGGTGATGTGGTTCATGGCAGGCGCCGTCACCATGGCGATGTACCTGATGGGTCCGCACGCCATCATCGACAAGGGCTATCATTTGGGCGAGGCCGCCGCGCTCTGGGTGCAGTCGCGCTGAGGCTCCGCCTCGGCCGCCTGCGCGCGCGCCTGTGCCTTGCGTTTCCTCAAGTTGGCCCGCAGCGCCTCGGCGCGCCGGGCCTGTTTTTCCGCATCGTTCATGCAAGTATCGATAAACCGGCCGGCTTCGGGTTGACAATCGGGCACCCCCAAGCACATAGGCCCCTCCCGCCCGGTCCCGACCGGCGAGTGCTGCCGTAGCTCAGTGGTAGAGCGCATCCTTGGTAAGGCTGAGGTCGTGAGTTCAATCCTCACCGGCAGCACCATTTTCCCTCGTTGCAATGTAGGACAATCTCCGCTTCCCCTTTCCGGGGCGCGGTGACGCGCAGCCGCGTAATAATGTTGCGAGATCGATGCCGTTTCCGGGACGTGTGTCAAATTAAGCGCCTTGCCAGCGCCGTTGGCATCTTCGATCAGGCGCGCGATCAGGGAGAATGCTCATGAAGACCCGCGCCGCCGTTGCATTCGAGGCGAAGCAGCCGCTCGAGATCGTCGAGCTCGACCTCGAAGGGCCCAAGGCCGGCGAAGTGCTCGTCGAGATCATGGCCACCGGCATCTGCCACACCGACGCCTATACGCTCGACGGCCTCGATTCCGAAGGGCTGTTCCCGAGCGTCCTCGGCCATGAAGGCGCGGGCATCGTCCGCGAGGTCGGCGCCGGGGTGACCAGCGTGACGCCGGGCGACCACGTCATTCCGCTCTACACCCCCGAATGCCGCCAGTGTAAGTCATGCCTCTCGGGCAAGACCAACCTCTGCACGGCGATCCGCGCGACTCAGGGCAAGGGGCTGATGCCCGACGGCACCACGCGGTTCAGCTACAAGGGCCAGCCGATCTACCATTATATGGGCTGCTCGACCTTCTCCAATTTCACCGTGCTGCCCGAGATCGCCGTCGCGAAGATCCGCGAGGACGCGCCGTTCCAGACCAGCTGCTATATCGGCTGCGGCGTCACCACCGGCGTCGGCGCGGTGGTCAATACCGCCAAGGTCCAGGTCGGCGACAATGTCGTCGTGTTCGGCCTCGGCGGAATCGGGCTCAACGTGCTGCAGGGCGCCAAGATGGCCGGCGCGAACAAGATCATCGGCGTCGACATCAACCCCGACCGCGAGGATTGGGGCCGCCGCTTCGGCATGACCGATTTCATCGATGGCCGCGGCAAGTCGCGCGAGGAGACGATCGCCGAAATCCTCGCGCTCACCGACGGCGGTGCCGACTTCACCTTCGACTGCACCGGCAACACCGAAGTGATGCGCACGGCGCTCGAGGCCTGCCACCGCGGCTGGGGCACCAGCATCATCATCGGCGTGGCCGAGGCGGGCAAGGAGATCAGCACCCGCCCCTTCCAGCTCGTCACCGGCCGCAACTGGCGCGGCACCGCGTTCGGCGGCGCCAAGGGCCGCACCGACGTGCCGAAGATCGTCGACTGGTACATGAACGGCAAGATCGAGATTGATCCGATGATCACCCATCTGCTCAGCCTCGAAGAGATCAACAAGGGCTTCGACCTGATGCACGCCGGCGAGAGCATCCGCTCCGTCGTGGTTTACTGAGGAGGGCCATGTTCAATCACATCGTCATCGGCTCGAACGACATCGAACGATCGAGGCGCTTCTACAACGCGGTGCTCGGCACGCTCGGCTTTGCCGGCGAGCCGATCCGCCATGTCGCCGCGACCGGGCATGCGCGGCTGTTCTATCGCCACGAGGGCAATACGCTCGGCATCTCCGAGCCGATCAACGACGAACCCGCCACCTGCGCCAACGGCGGCACGATCGCGTTCAAGTGCAGCTCGCCGGAGCAAGTGCAGCAATTCCACGACATCGCAGTCGCGAATGGCGGGCGCTCGATCGAGGATCCGCCCGGGGAGCGCGACGGCGGGCTCTTGGGCAAGATGCATCTGAGCTATGTCCGTGACCCCGACGGCAACAAGCTCTGCGCGGTCTGGCGCGTCCCGGCGTGAGCGAACCGGTCAATCTCGACGCGAAGTTCGCCACCTTCTCCGAGCATTGGGCACCGCGTCTGGTCGCCACCTATAACGGCAATGACATTCGCATCGTGAAGGTCGAAGGCGCGTTCGTCTGGCACAAGCATGACGACACCGACGACTTCTTCCTCGTGCTCGACGGCGTGCTCGACATCGAGTTGCGCGATCGCACCGTAACGCTGGGGCCGGGCGAGCTCTACGTCGTCCCGCGCGGCGTCGAACACCGCCCGGTCGCGCGGCGCGGCGAGGTCCGCCTGATCAACATCGAGCCGGGCGGCACGCACAATCTCGGCGAGGGATCGCCCCAGCGTCCGGTCGTGCAGGGATGACCTCCTGGCTGCTGACGCTCGACTGCGCGGACCGCCCCGGCATCGTCGCGGCGGTCAGCGGCTTTCTGGCGGAACGCGACGGGTTCATCCTCGACAGCCAGCAATATGCCGATCTCGATGCCGGGCGCTTCTTCATGCGAGTCGAGTTCAAGGCCGTCGGAGCGCCCCTCGATACCAAAGGATTACGCGCCGCATTCGCATCGGTCGCGGAGCGGCTCGCGCTCAACTGGGAACTGTCCGACGCGGCCCAGCGCCCGCGTGTCCTGATCGCGGTATCGAAGGGCTCGCACTGCCTGAACGACTTGCTCCATCGCTGGCAGACCCGCTCGCTCGGCGTCGAGATCGTCGGCGTGGTCTCCAACCACGAGACCCTGCGCGGGCTCACCGAATGGCACGGTCTCCCCTTCAGGTTGCTGCCCGCCGACAAGAGCGCGCAGGAAGCGGCGGTCCTCGCGCAATACGAAGCGCTGGGCGCGGACTATCTGGTGCTGGCGCGCTACATGCAGATCCTGTCGCCGGCTTTGGTCGATCGGCTCGCGGGGCGCTGCATCAACATCCATCACAGCTTCCTGCCGAGCTTCAAGGGCGCGCAACCCTATCACCGCGCCCATGCGCGCGGCGTGAAGCTGATCGGCGCCACTGCCCATTTTGTCACCGGCGAGCTCGACGAGGGACCCATCATCGAGCAGGCAGTCGAGCGGATAGACCATCGCGCCTCGGTCGACGACATGATCCGCATCGGCCGCGACATCGAGGCGCAGGTGCTCGCCCGCGCCGTGCAATGGGTCGGCGCCCGCCGCGTCTTCCTCAATGGCGTTCGAACGATCGTCTTCCGATGAGCACAGTTGGGCAAACCCGCAAATTCCTCCCCCGGAGGGGGAGGTGGCAGCCGCAGGCTGACGGAGGGGTAGTCTCCACGAGCGATGTCGCTTGTGGAGACTACCCCTCCACCGCTCCGCGGTCCCCCTCCCCCTCCCCCTCCGGGGGAGGAATCAGGAGATACGCATGGAAATCCTGAGCCAGAACAAGTCCCATGGCGGCGTGCAGGGCGTCTATCGCCACGCCTCCGCCGCCACCGGGACCGACATGACCTTTTCGGTCTACGTGCCGCCGCACGCGCCGGGCGCGAAGCTGCCGGTGCTGTGGTATCTTTCCGGCCTCACCTGCACCCACGCCAACGTCACCGACAAAGGCGAGTATCGCCGCGCCTGCGCCGAACAGGGCGTGATCTTCGTGGCGCCCGACACCAGCCCGCGCGGCGAGGGCGTGCCCGATGATGACGCCTATGATTTCGGCCAGGGTGCCGGCTTCTATGTCGACGCGACCGAAGCGCCGTGGTCCACCCATTTCCGCATGCGCGCCTATATCGAGCATGAGCTGCCCGAGCTGATCGCCAAGGAATTCCCCGCAGACATGACGCGGCAGGGCGTTACCGGCCATTCAATGGGCGGGCACGGTGCACTCACCGTCGCGCTGCGCAATCCGGAACGCTTCCGCAGCGTCTCTGCCTTCGCGCCGATCGTCGCGCCGAGCGTAGTGCCCTGGGGCGAGAAGGCGCTCGCCGGCTATCTCGGCAAAGACCGCGCCGCCTGGGCGCCCTATGACGCCTGCGCGCTGATCCTCGCCGGGTCGCGGGTCGGCGAGTTGCTGGTCGATGTCGGCGATGCCGACCAGTTCCTCCACGACCAGCTCCGCCCCGAACTGCTCCGCACCGCGTGCGATGCCGCGGGCATTCCGCTGACCTTGCGGCTGCAGCCGGGCTATGACCACAGCTATTATTTCGTCTCGAGCTTCATGGCCGATCACATCGTCTGGCATGCCGAACGGCTGAAGGCATGACGCACTACGACGTCCTGATCGTCGGTGCCGGCCATGCCGGCGCGCAGGCTGCGATCGCGCTGCGCCAGCACAAATTCGCCGGCACGATCGCCCTGCTCGGCGACGAGCCCGAGCTGCCCTACGAGCGCCCGCCGCTTTCCAAGGAATATCTCGCTGGCGACAAGCCGTTCGAGCGGCTGCTGATCCGCAACGCGGCGTTCTGGGACGAGCGTCAGGTGACGCTGCTCGCCGGTCGCACCGTCACTCGTGTCGATCCGGCCGGACATCGGGTCGCCACGAGCGATGGCGAGACGATCGGCTATGGAACGCTGATCTGGGCCACGGGCGGCAAGCCGCGGCGGCTGGCCTGTGCCGGCGGCGATCTCGCCGGTATCCACACCGTCCGTACCCGCGCGGACGTCGACGCGATGATCGCCGAATTGCCGGAGGTCCGCCGCGTCGCCGTGATCGGCGGCGGCTATATCGGGCTCGAGGCCGCGGCGGTGCTCGCCAAGCTCGGACGCGAGGTCGTCGTGCTGGAGGCGCAGGACCGGGTGCTCGCGCGCGTGGCGGGCGAGCCGCTGTCGCGCTTCTTCGAGGCCGAGCATCGCGCGCATGGCGTCGAAATCCGCCTCGGCGTCGCCGTCGAGGCGCTCACGGGCAGCGAACGCGTGACCGGGGTCCGGCTCGCCGGCGGCGAGACCATCGTGGCCGACATGGCGATCGTCGGAATCGGCATCGATCCCGCCGTCGCGCCGTTGCTTGATGCCGGCGCCAATGGCGGCAACGGCGTCCTTGTCGACGCGCACTGCCGCACCTCGCTGCCCGACATCTTCGCGGTAGGCGATTGCGCGCTGCACGCCAATCGCTTTGCCGAGGATCGCTGCGTCCGCCTCGAATCGGTCCAGAACGCCAACGATCAGGCGACCGTTGCCGCGAAGACTATCGCCGGCATCGATGCCGCTTATGACGCGGTGCCATGGTTCTGGTCGAACCAATTTGATCTCAAGCTCCAGACCGTCGGCATTTCGACCGGCCACGACGCCATCGTGCTGCGCGGCGACGCCGCGAGCCGCAGCTTCTCGCTCCTCTATCTGCGCGCCGGCCGGGTGATCGCGCTCGACTGCGTCAACGCGACAAAAGACTATGTGCAGGGCCGCAAGCTCGTGCTCGATGCCGCGACGGTCGATCCTGCGCGGCTCGCCGATACCGCGACGCCGCTCAAGGACCTCGCCTGAACCGGCACGGGCTGCTACGATTCAGGTCCAATCCACCGGAGTATACTCCCAGATGTTCAAGTTCCTGCCGCGCGCCCTCTCCGCCTTCGCGCTGCTGCTCGCCCCGGCTGCCCATGCGCAGGAAACGAAGGATGCCGATCCGGCCCTGTGGGTGGTCAAGGATGCCGACACCACGATCTATCTGTTCGGCACCGTCCATGTCCTCAAGCCCGGTCTCAGCTGGTTCGACGAGGCGGTCAAGACGGCGTTCGACAAGAGCGACGAACTCGTGCTCGAGATGGTGGAGCCCGATGCTGCGACGATGCAGGGCTTGGTCATGAAGACCGCAGTCAACCTCACCGGCCCGACGCTCACCGAGAAACTGCCGGCCGACAAGCGCGAGGCCTATGCCAAGGCGCTGACCGATATTGGCAT
Organism: Sphingomonas psychrotolerans; assembly: GCA_032334595.1. Classification (GTDB taxonomy): domain Bacteria; phylum Pseudomonadota; class Alphaproteobacteria; order Sphingomonadales; family Sphingomonadaceae; genus Sphingomonas; species Sphingomonas psychrotolerans_A. The sequence continues at coordinate 571,794 of JALMLT010000004.1, forward strand.
TCCCGCCGCCGCGCTCGACCGGGTCGACCCGTGGTTCGCCGCAGTGACCCTCAGCCTCGCCGGCCTGCCCAAGCTCGGCTACGACCCCCAAACCGGCGCCGAACGGACCTTGAGCGCTGCCGCCAAGACGGCCAACAAGCAAGTGGTCGGCCTCGAAACCGCGGAGCAGCAGCTCGGCTATTTCGACAGCCTGCCCGAGCCGCTCCAGATCAAGTTCCTCGTCTCGACGATCGACGATTATGCGAAGATGGGCACGGTTCTCGACCAGATGGTGGCGAACTGGTCGGCCGGCGATCCCGAGGCGCTCGGCCGGGTGATGAACGAGGAGCTCTCCGAAACCCCCGAGATCGCCAAGGTGCTGCTCGCCGATCGCAATGCGCGCTGGGCCGAGTGGATCGACAAGCGGCTCGAAAAGCCGGGCACGGTGTTTGTCGCCGTCGGCGCCGGGCATCTCGCCGGTGCCGAGAGCGTCCAGGCGCAGCTCGCGAAGCACAAGCTCGCCGCGAAGCGCGTCGTATATTGACCCTGTGGGGCCCCCGCACTTCCGGTCGCGCTGAGCCGAAGCGCCGCGCCGGCGTTCGGGCAGTCCATCTTCGGAGCATCCCATGGCACAGCAACCGCGCCCCTTTCTCGGCCTGATCGCCGGCGTCGCCGCAGGACTGGTCGCGTCGGCGGCAATGGCAGCCTTCCAGACGCAGGCGCAGAAGCTGCTCCCCGAGTCCGGCGGCGACGATGATCCCGCCACGGTGAAGGCGGCCGACGTCGCGAGCGAGGCGGTGATCGGCGACCCCGTACCTGAACCCTGGCGTGAGCCGGCCGGACAGGCGGTCCATTACATCACCGGCGCGGTGCTCGGCGCGATTTACGGCGTGATCGCCGAATATAAGCCCGAGGCAAGCGCCGGCTTCGGCAGCGCCTATGGCATCGCCACCGCCGCGCTGGTCGACGAAGCGGCAGTGCCCGCGGCGGGGCTGGCGCCGGGGCCGGGAGAGACGCCGCTGGCCGTCCACCTCCAGGGCGGCGCATCGCACCTCGTTTATGGCTGGGTGTTGGAAGGCGTCCGCGCGCTGATCGCCGGGCGGCGCTAGAGCAGCAGATCCTGAGTCGCGGCGTTGCGCCCCACCGCGCCGCCGCCGGTGCGCCGGATATGCTCCTGCAGCGCGGTATGCCGCACGTCGACGTCGCGATCGCCGAGGAATGTTCCCAGCGATTCGTCGGTGATCTCGCTCCACTCCTTGCCGCGGTCGGGACCGTAGCGGACGCGCGGGAGCAGTCCCGGCTCCTTAGACCATGCGATCAATTGCTCGACGCTGGCTTCGTTGAGCATGTCGCGGAGATGGAACGCCGTCACATAGGCATCGGGAAACGCACGATGGGCGGGCAGCCCGCGCTCGTGCACCAGTCCCTCGGGCTTGCGCCAGTATCGCAGCATCTGGTTCGAAAAGCCCGGCGAGCTCGGCCACAGCCGCATTGCGCACTTCCACGTGCAGATCCAGTCGGCACCGCGGGTGAGTGAAGCCGTGCAGAATTGCTGCTCGAAATCGGCGCGGTGCGCGGCGAGCGCGATGCGGCGCGGCCAGGGATCGAGCACCGGACGCGCGACATCGTGCCAATAAGGCGCATCGGCAACGTCTTCGTCGCGGATATGGTGGACCGCCATGGTGAGCGGCGGAATCTGCCGCCCCGGATTGACCATCCGGTTGCCGCCCTCGCCATAGATTTCCCAGCGGCCATCGGGCTGGAGCACCACGTCCTGCCAGCCGATCTCGCAGACGCCGTGCGTCGGCGGCGCCTGGCCGGTGGTTTCGAGATCGATGACGCGGATGAGCGAAGGGGCGCGAGAGGCCATCCCGACTAGGTGGGGCGCGACGTCATGAAATACCAGCCGAAACTTGCGACCGGCCGCTCGGCCGCATCCTCATGCGTCGGCGGCATTCTCGCGCTCGGCACGAGCCTTGTGCTTCTGCAACAGGTCCTCGGCGCGCTCCGCCAGTTCCTTCGTCGCCTCGATGCTCTCGCGGAGCGCAGCCTGCGCGTCCTCGATTTCTGCGATGTCTGTTAACGTCTTGTCATTCACGGCCGGGTCCCACTCGGGCGAATGAACCCTTGATCCAGATCAAGGTTCCACCCGCCCGAACGGTTCGACCGAATTAATGGGCGGCCTGTGGCCCACGCTCGAGTCCGCTTGCGGCAAGCTGCGCGTCGATCATCGCCATCAGCCGGTCGAGCCCTTCCTGGCTCTTCGCCTCGGCGCGCGCGACGAGCACGTCCTGGGTGTTCGATGCGCGCAGCAGCCACCAGCCGTCGGGCGTGTTCACGCGCGCGCCGTCGGTCCGGTCGACATCGGCGCCCTCGGCCTCGAGCCGATCGAGCACTTCGTCGATGACGGCGAACTTGCGCGATTCGTCGACCTGGAAGCGCATTTCGGGCGTGTTGATCATCGCCGGCATCGCATCCTTGATCTCGGTCAGCGACTTGCCGATCGTATGCACCGCCCGGATCAGCTGGACCGCAGCGAATTGCGCATCGTCATAGCCGTAATAGCCATAAAAGCTGTCCGCGAAGAAGATATGGCCGCTCATCTCGCCAGCGAGCGGCGCATGCGTCTCCTTCATCTTGGTCTTGATCAGGCTGTGGCCGGTCTTCCACATCACCGGCTTGCCGCCGAGCTCGGCGATCCGGTCGTACAGCGCCTGGCTCGCCTTGACGTCGGCGATCACCGTCGCGCCCGGTTCGGCCCGGAGCAGAGGTTCAGCCAGAATGGACAGGATCTGGTCGCCCCAGACGACGCGTCCCTGTCCGTCGATCGCGCCGAGCCGGTCGCCGTCGCCGTCAAAGGCCAGTCCGAAATCGAGCTGCTTGTCGGCGACAAGCCGCTTCAGGTCGGCGAGGTTCTTCTCCTCGGTGGGATCGGGATGATGGTTGGGGAAATTGCCGTCCACTTCGGTGAACAACAGATGATGCTCACCCGGCAGCAGCTTGACCAATTTCTCGATCACCGGACCGGCGGCGCCGTTGCCCGTATCCCATCCGACGCGATAGGCGCCGCCGGCATAGCCCGCCACCAGCCGGTCGACATAGGCATCCATGATGTCATAGTCGGTGACGGTACCGGCGCCTTCGTCCCAATCGCCTTCGGCAGCCATCCGGCCGAGCGTCTGGATGTCCTCGCCGAAGAACGGCCGGTGCTGGAACACCATCTTGAAGCCGTTGTAATTGCCGGGATTATGGCTGCCGGTTATCTGGATGCCGCCATCCACCTCCAGCGTTGCCTCGGCATAATATAGCATCGGCGTGGGGCCGAGGCCGATCCGCACCACGTCGCAGCCCGACGCCGTGAGCCCCTCGATCAATGCCGCTTCGAGCTCTACCGACGAAAGCCGGCCATCGCGGCCGACCGCGACCCGGGTGCCGCCCGCGCGGCGGAGCAGGGTCGCGAAACCGCGCCCGATCGCGCGCGCGTCGTCGGGTCCAAGCGCTTCCCCCACGATTCCGCGAATATCGTATTCGCGCAGGGAAGTGGGGTCGAAACGGTGCGTCATGATGCCTCCCGGGGAAGATGTTTGCCGGCCTAATTCGCAAGCGCGGCGAAAGTTCAATTACGCAGGTGCAACAAGACCGAAGCGGCGACTCGTGTCCGCTATGCGCCACGGCGAAGCAGCGTATCACGCGCAGCGTTGATCCGTCGCGTGAGTTCCTCCGATCCCCCCTTGTCGGGATGCACTGCAGCAACCAGCCGCCGATGCGCGCTGCGGATCGCCTCCGCGTCGGCATCGGCGCCCACGCCGAGGATCGCGCGCGCTTCGTCCTCCGGCATGCGCGGCGCCTTGGGCTTGGGCCGGGGCTTGAGAAACAGATGATAGATCGCGGCGAGGATCAGCGCCGCGAGGATTGCCTTGGCCATCAGGCGAACAGCGGCATGGCGACTTCGGGCAAAGCGAGCCCTGCCATCATCTCGCGCAATTCCTGCCGCGCCGCGACATGGCTGAGCCCCATCTCACCGAACTCGCGGCTGTCGAGCATGGTCAGGCCCTGCGGGAACAATTCACGATAGATCACGCGTTCGGAAAGGCCCGAAATCACCCGGAATCCGACTCGCTTCGAGAGTTGGTCTATCGCCTCCGAAACGCGGCGCATGTTGCGCGCCTCGATATGCTGCATGCGATTGCGCAGCACCACCCAGTCGATCGTCTCGCCATCGGCCTTCGCGCGGCGCTTCCGCGATTCCCAGATCAGCTCCGAGTAGAAGCTCGGCCGGGTGACCTTATAGGTGTCGGGGTCGACATGGCCGATCAGGTCGAAATCGACGAAGCTATCGTTCATGGGGGTGACGAGCGTGTCGGCATTGGTCACGGCAATGCGGGCGAATTTGTCGTCGCGGCCGGGGGTGTCGATGACGAGGAAGTCAGCATGCGAGCCGAGCCGTTCCAGTGTCTCGGCGAAGAAATCCATACTCTCGCCGTCATGCGTCTCATATTCGGGAGTCGGCAAATCGCGGCCCATCCGCTTGATCGTCGCGCGGCGATTGTCGAGGTAGCGCCCCATGGTGCGCTGGCGGTGGTCGAGATCGAAGCACGCCACCCGCGCACCCTTGGCCGACAGCGCGATCGCAGCGTGAACTGCCGTGGTCGACTTGCCGGTGCCGCCCTTTTCATTGGCAAAAACGAGCACGTGCAAGCGCTTAGCTCCGTCGGTCAAGCCCACAACTTCCTTTATTGATCCGGTCGCCCGCGCCCCATAGAAGGCCGCGCTCCTGTTGTATCGAAAGTGTCCAAGCGTGCAAACCGTCCGTCAGCTCGATGCCCTTCGCGGCGCCGTCGCCATCTGGCGCGCGGCAGGCGAGCGCGTCGCGCTCGTCCCGACGATGGGCGCGCTCCACGACGGGCACATGGCCCTGGTCGAAGCGGCCAAGCGCGCGGCACAGCGCGTCGTGGTCTCGATCTTCGTCAATCCGAAGCAGTTCGGGCCCAATGAGGACCTCGCCAAATATCCGCGCAAGGAACTCGCCGACTCGCGGATGCTCGCCGGCGCCGGAGTCGACCTGCTGTGGCTGCCGCCGGTCGAAATCATGTACCCCGACGGCTTCGCGACCAACATCTCGGTCGGCGGCGTCAGCGAGGTGCTCGACGGCGCACACCGCCCCGGTCATTTCGATGGCGTCGCGACGGTGGTGACCAAGTTGTTCAATCAGGTCCGCCCGGACGTCTCCCTGTTCGGCGAGAAAGACTGGCAGCAGCTCGCCGTGATTCGCAGGCTGGTCGCCGATCTCGACCTCGATGTGGAGATCCACGGCGTCCCGACCCAGCGCGAGGATGACGGCCTCGCCCTCTCGTCGCGCAACGCCTATCTGATCCCGGAGGAGCGCGCCCAGGCCGTCGCACTGCCGCGCGCGCTCGGGCTTGCCGAGCGTACGATCGCCAAGGGCGGCGACCCGGAAGCCGCGCTGGCGCAGGCGCGTGAAACGCTGACTGCCGCCGGGTTCGAGATCGATTATGTCGCGCTGGCAGATGCGGAAACTCTCGGAGACCCGATCGAGGGCCGGCCAATGCGGCTGCTCGCGGCCGCGCGGATCGGCGGCACCCGGTTGATCGACAACATCCCGGTCGCGACGGCGGACTAACCCGCTACGAGGGAATACGGTTAACCCGATTAACCTTTTGTTTCCCGCTTACCTGCCAATCCTTGCAGCATCGAGGATACGCAATCGGGTGAGCGGTGATGGGCAACAGTCTCAAGAGCGCACGTTTTCTGATCGAGAGCCGCCTGCGCGACGCAGCGCGCGGTGACGCCAAGGCCTGTTTCGATCTGGGCATCGTCTATTCGAGCGGCGCCGAGGGCGTCGACGTCGATCTCGTCGAAGCGCACAAATGGTTCAACATCGCCGCCGTCGCCGGCAGCGAGCGCGCGGCCGAGTTCCGCGCCGACATCTCCGAGGACATGACCGCCCGCGAAATCATCGACGCGCAGAAGCAGGCCCGCGCTTGGCTGCGCGGGCTCGAGGTCCGCGCCGCCTGATCTTAGCCGGGCGGTAGCGCCCGGCACCGCGCCAGTATTTCGCGCTCCGAAGCACGCAAGGGGCGACGATCGCGCGTCGAGAACTGGATCAGCCGATCCTGTCCCCGGTCCGTGATCGAGACGACGAGGTGGCGGGCGGTGTTTTGCGCAAATACCATGCGGGGCTGACCGCCTTCTTTCCAGTGGCCCACAGCAAGCTCATCCAAGCCCCGCGCATCCAGACAGTGCCTCACGTCAGCGAGCGAGGCTGATGACGCCGCCTCGGCCGACACTGCGATGCGTCTGGCATCGTCATCGATCGCGTGCTGGCGCACCCAGAAGCTCAGGCTGAATATCAGCATTGTCCATGCGATCACGGCCCAAGTTGGCGGGGAGGTAGTGACCGAGGGGGTACGGTCCACGGGCGATCAGACGTCTTTCTTCGCTGGCTTCTTCGGCGCCGCCTTCTTGGCTGGCGCCTTCTTGGCGGCCGCTTTTTTAGGCGCAGCCTTTTTCTTGCCCTTGCCCTTGGCCGGACCCGCCGCCGCACGCGCGTCGATCAGTTGCACCGCTTCCTCGAGCGTCAACTGGTCCTTATCGATCGACTTGGGCAGAGTCGCATTGGTCTCGCCATCGGTGACATAGGCGCCGTACCGCCCTTCCATCAGCCTGATCTCGGCCTCGGTGCGCGGATGCTTGCCGAGCACCTTGAGCGGCTCGCGTGCCGCGCCCCGCGCTGGCCGCCCGCCACCCGCCGCCGCTTCGGCGAGTTTGACGACCGCGGCGTTCATACCGGTTTCGAACACCTCCGCCGTCGACTGGAGCCGGGCATATTTGCCGGCATGCGCCAGATACGGACCATAGCGGCCGATCGACGCGGTGATCGGCTCGCCCGTCTCCGGATGCGTACCGATCGTCCGCGGCAGCTTGAGCAGCTTCAGTGCCCATTCGAGATCGAGATCGACGTCCTTCGGAATCGAGGCTCGCGCCGCATCCTTGCCCTCGCCGAGCTGGATATACGGCCCGAACCGCCCTGATTTGCGCTCGACATTGAGGCCGGTTTCCGGATCCACCCCGAGCACTTCGGGGCCCGTCGACTCGGCACCATTGCCGCCCGGCTCGCCGAAGCGGCGCGTAAATTTGCACTCGGGATAGTTCGAGCAGGCGACGAACGCCCCGAACTTGCCGCCGCGCAGCGCCAGCCGGCCATTCCCGCAATTCGGGCAGAGCCGCGGATCGCTGCCATCGGCCTTGGCCGGGAAGAGATAGGGTTCGAGAAACTGGTCGAGCGCCGCGGTGACTTCGCTCGGCTTCTGCTCCATCACTTCAGAGGTGCGCGGCTTGAAGTCCTTCCAGAAGGATTCGAGCACTGCCTGCCATTCGGCGCGACCGCCCGAGACATCGTCGAGCTCCTCCTCGAGTTCGGCGGTGAAATCATAGCCGACATATTTCTCGAAGAAGCGTTCGAGGAACGCCGTCACCAGCCGGCCGCTCTCCTCGGCGAAGAAGCGGTTCTTCTCGACGCGGACATAGGCCCGGTCCTTGAGCGTCTGGATGATCGAGGCATAGGTCGACGGCCGGCCGATGCCGAGCTCCTCGAGCCGCTTAACCAGCGACGCTTCCGAGAACCGCGGCGGCGGCTGGGTGAAATGCTGCTCGGCATGCACTGCCTTCTTCGCGGGTGCATCGCCCGCCGACATGCGCGGCAGGCGGCGGCTGTCCTCGTCACCCTCATCATCGCGGCCTTCCTCGTAGAGCGCGAGATAGCCGGGGAAGAGCACGACCTGACCGGTAGCGCGCAGGCCATGCTGGCCGGTGCCGTCCTCGAAATCGATCGTGGTGCGCTCGAGCCGCGCCGACGCCATCTGGCTGGCGAGCGCGCGCTTCCAGATCAGCTCATAGAGTCGGCCATGATCGCCGCTCCCGGCCTTGTCCTTCGAGAAGTCGGTCGGGCGGATCGCCTCGTGCGCTTCCTGCGCGTTCTTGGCCTTGGTCTGATACTGGCGCGGCTTGTCGGGCACGTACGAGCCGTCATAGCGCGTCGCCACTGCCTTGCGCGCTTCCTGGATCGCGCCCGGATCCATCTGGACGCCGTCGGTCCGCATATAGGTGATCGCGCCGTCCTCGTAGAGCCCCTGCGCGATCCGCATTGTATGGCTCGCCGAGAAGCCGAGCTTGCGCGCCGCTTCCTGCTGCAAGGTCGAGGTGGTGAAGGGCGGCGGCGGATTGCGCATCGCCGGCTTCGTCTCGACCGACGAGACCGAGAAGCGGCCTTCCTCGACCGCCTTCTTCGCGGCGAGCGCCGTGCCCTCGTCGCCGATCGACAGCCGGTCGAGCCTGTCGCCCTTATATTTGACGAGGCGCGACACGAACGGCGTACCGTCCTGCTCCATGTCGGCGGTGACCGACCAATATTCCTGTGGCTTGAAGCTTTCGATCTCGCGCTCGCGCTCGACGATCAGCCGCAGCGCCACCGACTGGACACGCCCCGCCGACTTCGCGCCGGGCAGTTTGCGCCACAGCACCGGTGAAAGCGTGAAGCCGACGAGATAATCGAGCGCGCGGCGGGCACGATAGGCGTCGATCAGATCGGTATCGAGCTCGCGCGGCGCCTTCATCGCCTCGAGGATCGCGGGCTTGGTGATCGCATTGAAGGTGACTCGCTCGACTTCCTTCGGCAGCGCCTTCTTGTTCCGGAGCACTTCCTGGACGTGCCAGCTGATCGCCTCGCCTTCGCGGTCAGGGTCGGTCGCGAGAATCAGCCGGTCGGCCTTCTTCGCTTCGTCGGCGATCGCCTTCAGCTGCTTCGACTTGTCGGCATAGGTCTCCCATTCCATGGCGAAGGCCTCGTCGGGCTTCACCGATCCGTCGCGCGGCGGCAGGTCGCGGACATGGCCGTAGGAGGCGAGGACGCGGTAATCCTTGCCGAGATATTTTTCGATGGTCTTCGCCTTGGCAGGCGATTCGACGATGACGAGCTGCATGGGGGTCCAGGAATTCCTTACGCGTACGCGTGTAAGGTGGGGAGGCTTTGCGGCGACCGTCAAGCCGTCGCCGCATCGCCCTCAAGCGCTGGGGAGGACAGTTGATCCTGCGGGCCGAGCACGATGTGTGCGGCGACCGCAAGGCACCAGCCCAGAATCATCGCCGCGGAGAGGAACAAGTTGCCGGCCGCGGCCGCGAGCGGGTCCGCCGGTCCATATTCGGGATAAGCGAGCATCGCGACCAGCAGATACCCGCCAAATCCCGGGACGAACAACAAGGCCAGCGCCGCCATGAGCGGCAGGAAACTGCCCGCGGTGCGGCGCCAGCTTGCGCGCATCGCCTCGCTTACCGTCATCCCTTCGCCGATGATCAGCGGCGAGACCAGCAGCCAGCGCGCCGCCAGATAGATGCCCGGCACGACCAGCAGGAGCGTTCCGACCAGCACGGCCAGCGCCGTGACGATGCCAGCGCCGACGAACGAGGCCGCTCTCCCTGCTTTGCCCCAGGCATGATGTCGCCCGGTCTGCCGGAGTAATATGCCCGTCAGCGCAAATTGCGCGAAGGTCGAAAGCAGCGAGTAGAACACATCGGCGCGCGGTTCGACGATAACGACGTCGAGCATGCAACCCCCTGCGGCCAACGCCACCAGCCAGCCCGAAACCGCAGTCCACGATGCGGCGACGAGACGGCCGGTAGTCCCACATAACGCCGCAATCCCTGGTCCTGTGTGCATCGCCGCTCCCTTGCGCTGCTAGCTGCCCGATATCGGCTGGCAGCGCCAGCTTCGTCGTAGCAGCCGAGCCGCGCGGGTCAGTCCATCGATCTGCTGCGCACGACATCGATGTCGCTTGCATCATGGCGTTCCGGGACGCGCTGGTCCTCAGGGCCCGAGCCGCGATTGACGAGACGGCCGCGCTGGACCGGCTCGCGCGCCGCGACCTCCTCGGCCCAGCGATTGAAATGGGTGTATTCGGCGGTGTTGAGGAATTCGGCGGCGCCGGGATAGGCGTCGCCGCGCGCGACGTTGCCGTACCACGGCCACACCGCCATGTCGGCGATCGTGTATTCATCGCCGGCAAGATAGCGGTTCTCGGCCAGATGCGTGTCGAGCACGTGGAACTGGCGCTTCACTTCCATGGCATAGCGATCGATCGCATATTGGATCTTGAACGGCGCATAGACGTAGAAATGGCCGAAGCCGCCGCCGAGGAACGGCGCCGAGCCCATCTGCCACATCAGCCAGCTCAGGGTCGCCGCGCGCTTCGCCGGATCGGTGGGCAGGAAGGCGCCGAACTTCTCGGCGAGATAGATCAGGATCGCGCCGCTCTCGAACACGCGCTGCGCCGGCTCGACCGAGCGATCGACGAGCGCCGGGATCTTCGAATTGGGATTGATCGAGACGAAGCCGCTGCCGAACTGGTCACCCTGCCCGATGTCGATCTTCCAGGCATCATATTCGGCACCCGTATGACCGGCGGCGAGCAGTTCCTCGAGCAGGATCGTCACTTTCTGCCCGTTGGGCGTGCCGAGCGAATAGAGCTGGAGCGGGTGCTTGCCGATGGGCAGTTCCTTGTCGTGCGTCGGCCCCGACACCGGCCGGTTGATATTGGCGAACTGGCCGCCGCTGGGCTGCTCCCAGGTCCAGACCTTCGGAGGCACATAGCCGGCAGGCTGGTTGCTAGCGGGATCGGGGGCGTCGGCCATGATAGTCTCCCTGAGAGGACGTTGGTCGCCGCGATGTAGGAGAGGGCCGGCGACTTGCCAGACCCGTAACGATGGTTTTGCTTTACCCGATCAAACTCGTTCTGCCGCCGGCATGGCGCTCGAGGCGGCCGGCGAGCTCGAGTTCGAGCAGCACGGTCTGGACGATCGCGGGAGAAAGGCCGCTCTGCCGCACCAGTTCGTCGACCGCGACCGGGACCGGGCCGAGCAGCCCCGTCACCTTGCGGCGATCCGCATCGCTCGCATCTTCGGGCGGCGGTCCCTCGAACCTGCCCGGCGGCGAACGCACCGCACGCGGATCTATCGGCCGGATCAGCTCGAGAATGTCGTCGACCGACTGGACCAGCGTCGCGCCCTCGCGGATCAGCAGATTGCAGCCCTGCGCGCGCGGGTCGAGTGGCGAGCCCGGCACCGCCATCACTTCGCGGCCCGCCTCCGCTGCCATCCGCGCGGTGATCAGCGAGCCCGACCGTGGCGCTGCCTCGACTACCACCGTGCCGGCGGCGAGCCCGGCGATGATCCGGTTGCGCGAGGGGAAGAAGCGGGCGAGCGGCTCGGTGCCCGGCGGCTGTTCGGCGATCAGCAACCCTTCGCGCGCGACTCGTTCCTGGAGTTCGGCATTTTCGGGCGGATAGGCGATGTCGATGCCGCTGGCGATCACGCCGATCGTCCCGCCGCCGAGCGACCCGACATGCGCGGCGGTGTCGATGCCGCGCGCCAGCCCCGACACCACGACATGCCCCTGCCCAGCCAGCCCGAGTGCCAGCTGACGGCCGAAACGACACGCCGCCGCCGAGGCATTACGCGCGCCGACCATCGCCACGCAGGTGCGCGCCGCAAGCTCTATCCGTCCGCGCACGATCAACGCGGGGGGTGCCCCCTCCATCTCGGCGAGCAAAGCGGGATAATCCGGATCGTCGAGAAACAGATAGCGCGCGCCGAGTTTCTCGACCGCGGCGATTTCGCGTCGGATTGTGCCGGGATCGGCAATCACCGGCGTCCGGCCGCCGCCGCGTGCGGCGAGCATTGGCAGCGCGTCGAGCGCCGCCTCGGCGGTGCCGAAGCGGTCGATCAGATGCCGATAAGTAACCGGTCCGATATTCGCGGAGCGCAGCAGCCGAAGCCGCGGCTCGCGCGAATCAGCCATTCTTGCTGCCGATACGCGGCTCGGTACCGCTCAGCAGCCGGTCGATATTGTCGCGATGCTTCCACAGCACGATCAGCGCGAGCGCGAGCAGCAGCAGGACGAGATCGATCCGGCCCCAGAAAGCAACACTTACCGGCGCGCTGATCGCCGCAGTGATCCCGGCGAGCGACGAGATGCGCAGCGCGGCGAGCAGCCCGAGCCACACCCCCGCGTAGACGAGCCCTGACGGCCAGTGCAATGCGACGACGATCCCCATCAAGGTCGCGACCCCCTTGCCGCCGCGGAAGCGGAGCCACACCGGATAGCAATGGCCGAGAAAGGCGCCCATCCCGGCGAGCACCGCATGGCCGGGCAGCAGCCACGCCGCGAGCAACACCGCAGCCGCGCCTTTGGCGAGATCGAGCAGCAAGGTCGCCGCCGCGAGACCCTTGCGGCCGGTACGCAGCACGTTGGTCGCGCCGATATTGCCCGAGCCGATCTGGCGGAGATCGCCGGCGCCGGCCATTCGGGTAAGCAATACCCCGAACGGAATCGAGCCCAGCAGATAGCCGAGCAGGATCGCGGCAGCGGCAGGCATCCAGACGATTTCACTTGGCACGAAGGGACCCCCTGTCGCGGCCAACATAATCGCTGGCGGCCATGGCGCAACTGTCTGGCCGGGCAGTTGACGGCACGCCGGGGGCGAGCCATGCGCCCCGCCATGGCCGATCGCCGCCCGATCCTGTTCTTCGATTCCGGTGTGGGCGGCCTGTCGGTGCTCGCCCCGACTGCGCAGCTGCTTCCGCACGCGCCTCTGGTCTATGCCGCCGATTCGGCCGGGTTTCCCTATGGCACCCGCACCGAGGCCGAAATCGCCGACCGGGTCCCCGCTCTGCTCGCCCGGCTGGCGGAGCGCTACGATCCCCGGCTGGTCGTGATCGCCTGCAACACCGCCTCGACGATCGCGCTCGATCATGCCCGCGCGGCGCTCGACATTCCGATCGTCGGCACTGTCCCCGCGATCAAACCCGCCGCCACACTCAGCCGGACGCGCGTGATCGGCGTGCTCGGCACCGAGGCGACGGTGCGCCAGCCTTATGTCGACGATCTCGCGGCGCGCTTCGCCGCCGACTGCGTGGTGCTGCGCCACGGCTCGGCCGAATTGGTCGCGATGGCGGAAGCGGCTTTGGCCGGTAAACGCCCGTCGGTGGATGCGGTGCGGCAGGCGCTGGTCGGCCTGGTCTCGCAGCCGCAGGGCGACGCGATCGACGTGATCGTCAATGCCTGCACCCACTTCCCGTTGCTGACCGAAGAACTCACCGCGGCGACTGGCGGTGCAGTGCAGTTCGTCGATGGCGGTCCCGGCATCGCGCGGCGGGTGGCGTATCTCACCGAGGGGCAGCAATGGCCCGAAGTCTCTGTGGCCGGGCGGGCGGTATTCACCGCCTGCGACACGCGAACCGCCGCATTGCTGCCGGCGCTCGCCCGATTCGGACTGAGCGCCGTCGACGCGCTCTAGATCTCCCGCGCGGTCGCCTGGCTGCCCAGCAGCGTCGAATAATGTTCGGCCATCTCGCCATGCACCCGTTTCGCCGTCACGTCGCGGGTGCGCGCGGCGTGTTCGCGCTCCTGACGCTCACGCCGACGATAATATTCGCGGTCCCGACCGTCGAGATTGCCGTTCATCTGACGCTCCATTGTACAAGCGCGAGCACTGACCGTGAGTTCGTCGCGTGCGTTCCTGTGCCCCGAGTCGCCTGCGATGTGGTTTTACTTAGCATGAACATTGCGGCACGATGCTGATGCGGATCAGTCTTCACGCCGGTGAAGAGATTCTTTCTTTCGATCGCCTGGATCGAGAAAATGCACTGCGTGCATAACCGGCTGGCCGCTTTGTCTGTCATGCACGGGTGGCAATGGCCGGCATTTGGCGATAGGGGAGCGCGATGGAGATCAGGGACAGCGCCTCGACTGCCGTCGATTACTCGCGAGTGTTCAACCAGGCGATCGACCGGCTGCACGCCGAGGGCCGCTACCGCGTGTTCATCGATATTTTGCGCAACAAGGGCGCCTATCCGAATGCGCGCTGCTTTGCCGGGCACAATGGTCCCAAGCCGATCACGGTGTGGTGCTCGAACGACTATCTCGCGATGGGCCAGCATCCGGCAGTGATCGCGGCGATGGAGGAAGCGCTCCACGATGT
>JALMLT010000005.1:0-340657 GCA_032334595.1 Sphingomonas psychrotolerans
TCAAAGAGCGACAAAAACCGACGCCGTGTCCCACCCCTCTTTCGCGGGGCGTTGCAGCGCCTGGTTTTTGGTGACCGCCTCAGCGTCCGGTGTGGAGCACCGCTGCGGTGAAAGGGCATATATGTGTGGGGTTCCCGCCCGTCAACACGCTTTTGAAATTTCCTGTCTTTTTTCCGAAACACCCGTCCGAAACCCGCAGAAAACCGTGCTTTGCGCCACCTCAACCGAGGTCTGCCGATGACATTATCGTGACCGAATCACGCCGGGCTGCGAACTGTGGCTGCGAATCGCGCCGTCGGGATGCACGCCGATCCGGGAACGGTCGCGGACTCGCCGTGAACGCGCGCACGGCTTGTGGCCACATTAACGCGCCAGGATGCTCTTCATCCGGTCGATCTCGTCTCGTTGCGAGCGGATGATGCTTTCGCACAGCGACTTGACCTCGGGATCGCGCAGCGATGCCTCGCGGCACATCAGGATCGCCCCCGAATGGTGCGGGATCATCGAGCGCAGAAAGGCGGTGTCGCCGATCGGGGCCGGGGTGCGGATCAGCGCGAAGCTTGCGACGAACACGACGATGGACCCGCCCAGCAGCGCGAAGTTCGTTCGCTTCGAGGGGAACATGTGCGGCATGGCGACGATCATCAGCACGACCATCGGGGTAACCATCATCAGCGCCATGTAGGCCATGTTCAGATTGTTGTAGAAGCTCGACAGGCTGTCGATCATCGCGAACATCACGACATACATGATGATGCCGCCGGCAAGCGACTGCACCGCCAGATTAACATAGGGATTCTTCATTCGGTCACTCCCTGTGCCCCGCTCTTCCCCCTAGTCTCAGAACCAGGTGCGCACGCCGAGGACAAAGCTGAAGCCGCCGGTGTCGTCGCCACTGGCGCGCGCGAAATCGGCGGTGCGGCCGAAGCGCCACTCCCATGACACGCCGAGATAGGGCGCGAATTCGCGGACGCGTTCGTAGCGCAGCCGCAGGCCGAGCTCAGCGTCGGACAACCCGGCGCCGATGCGGTTCGCCGGCATGTCCCGCGCGGCGAGGTTGAGCTCGACGCGCGGCTGGAGCACAAGGTCCTGCGTGATGCGCTGGTCGTAGCGCGCCTCGGCCCGAGCCCGCAGATCGCCCTTCTCGGAGAGGAACAGGGCTCCTTCGACTTCGAACCGGTAAGGTGCCAAGCCTTCCACCCCCAGCGTCGCCCAGGTGCGCCTCGGCCCCCGCCCGAGATCCTGCCGGATGCCGCCCTGCATGTTCCAGTAGGGATCAATCGCGCGGCTGTAGAGCGCCTGCACCTCGGCGCTCTCAATGCGCTCGCCGAACCGTCCTTCGCCTTCCGACTTGATCCAGACCCGGTTGATGTCGCCGCCGAACCACGCCTCGCCGTTCCAGCGATAGCCCTCCTCGCCCGACTGGATGCGCAGTTCCGCCAGGTCGAGCATCACCTGGCTGAACGTGCCGCCGCCATGTTCGCGACGAACCTGGCGTTCGGCCTCGGCCATCGCCGCCGCACCCCAATAACGGTCCGCGGCCCGCCCCGGCTCGGGAGCAGGCGCGGTCGCATCGCCGGGCGGCAGGTCGGTGCCGGCCGCCGCGGCTCCGTCCTGCGCAGCCGGCATCACATGGCCCGCATGCGGATCCTGCTCCGGCTCGCCGGCCATTCCCGGCATGGCATGCCCGGCATGGGGGTCGGTGCCGGGCTGCGGCTGCGCCGGCGGAGTTGCCGACAGTGGCGCGACCTGGCCGGCGTGCGGACCTGCAGCCGGTGCCCGGCGCGGCGCGGGTTGGGCCTTGGGCTTGGGCTTGGGCCGGGCCTGCGCGGGCGCGGCCGGCACCGTCATTCCGGGCATGTTGTGGCCGGAATGGTCCTGCGCGATCGCCGAAGACGCGAAGGCGAACGGCGCGATGCCGAGGAGGAGGAGCGCCTTCATGCCGCGTCTCCCTTGAGCGGGCGCACCTGCACGACCTGCATCATGCCGGCATGCATGTGGTAGAGCAGGTGGCAGTGGAACGCCCAGTCGCCGGGCTCGGCGGTGACATCCCAGCTGACCTTACCGCCGGGCAGGACGTTGACCGTGTGCTTGCGCGGCGAATGATCGCCATGGCCGGTGACCAGCTCGAAGAAATGGCCGTGCAGGTGGATCGGGTGCGACATCATCGTGTCGTTGATCAAAGTGACGCGGACGCGCTCGCCGGTCTCGAAGGGGATCGGCGCCTTGAGCTCCGAGAATTTGATGCCGTCGAACGCCCACATGAAGCGCTCCATGTTGCCGGTCAGGTGGATCTCGATCTCGCGAGCCGGTGCCCGCACGTCGGGATTGCGCTCGAGCGCGACGAGGTCGCGATAGGTCAGCACCTTATGGCCGACATCCTCAAGTCCCTGACCGGGGTCGCCAGTGCGGTCGACCGGCATCGGCGCGATCGTCTGGACGCCGAGACCCATCTTCACCTGCGGCGCATTGGCGGGATCGCGCATCTTCATACCCGCCATCGAATGACCGCCATGGTCCATGCCCTGCATCGCGCCGGCGCCGACATCCTGGCCCATGCCGGGCATCGACCCGTGATCCATGCCTGGCATGTCGCCCATCCCCATGTCTTTCATCGTCGCGATCGGGCGCTTGCGCAGCGGCGGGACCGCAGCGGCCATGCCGGTGCGTGGCGCCAGCGTGGCGCGGCTCATCCCCGAACGATCGACGGCCTCGGCGACCAGCGTATAGGCGCGGTCCTCGGGCTCGACGATCACGTCATAGGTCTCGGCGACGGTGATCTGGAACTCGTCGACGGTCACCGGACGGACATTCTGGCCGTCATTCTGGACGACCGTCAGCCTGAGCCCGGGGATGCGGACGTTGAACAGCGTCATCGCCGAGGCGTTTATGATCCGCAGCCGCACCCGCTCGCCGGGGGTGAACAATGCCGTCCAATTGTCGTTCGGGCCATGGCCGTTCACCAGATAGCTATAGGTGGCGCCGGTGACGTCGGAGATGTCGGTCGGATCCATCCGCATCCGCCCCCATGCGAGCCGTTCCTTAAGCGGCATGTCCGCGCCGCGAAGCAGCCCGGAGAGCGTCTGCCGCTGCCGGTTGAAATAGCCGGGCTGCTGCTTGAGCTTCTGGAAGAGGACGTGCGGGTGGAGCGGGCTGTGGTCGGACAGCACCACGACGTGCTGCCGGTCATAGGCCACCGGATCCGGATCCTTCGGCTCGATCAGGATCGGCCCGTAAAGGCCCATCTGCTCCTGCAGCCCCGAATGGCTGTGATACCAATAGGTGCCCGCCTGGACGATCGGGAATTCGTAGGTGAAAGTCGAGCGCGGCTTGATGCCGGGAAAGGCGATGCCGGGCACGCCGTCCATCTGGAACGGCAGGAGCAGCCCGTGCCAGTGGATCGAGCTGTCCTCATCCAGCGCATTCTCGACGTGCAGCCGGACCTGCTGCCCCTCGCGCAGCCGGATCAGCGGCCCGGGGACGGTGCCGTTGATCCCGACGGCATGGCTCTCGCGGCCGTCGATCGTCATCATCTGGTGCGCAATGCGCAGATGAATGTCCTCGCCCGAGACTTCGGGCAGCGCACGGGCGATCCCGCCCGACTCGGTCTGCGCCCATGCCGGGAACCATGGCGCGAGCGCGAGCCCGCCTCCTGCCATCGCCGCGCCGCGCAACAGCTGGCGGCGATCGATCCTGCTCGTCATTTTATTCCTCCGCGCGCGCTCAGGCGCTTACTCTGGTTACGCGAGCGATTGCCTAATCCCTCCCGCACCGCCGGATTTGCTTGTGACACCGAGATGGGGCCTGACACCGTGTCAGGGTCAATAGCCGAAAAGCTCAGCGGTCGAGTTGCGTCGCGAGCTTCAGTCGCGCCCGGCGGAGCCGCGTCTCGACTGCCTTCTCGCTGACGCCGAGGGCCGCAGCGGCTTCGACCTGGGAAAGGCCCTCGACTGTGCGCAGCACGAGCACCTCGCGCAGCGCGGTCGGCAAGGTGGCGATCGCACGTTGGACCCGGGCGAGCGCCTCGCGATCCTCTGCTTCGACGTCGTGCCCCGGACGATCCTCGACGACACGTTCGGCCGTATCGTCGATGGGCAGCGCGAAGGCGACCAGCCGCCGCACGGCGCGTCGTCGGGCCCAGTCTCGGCATTTATTGAGCGCGATCGCGGTCAGCCACGCCCGCATAGGGCGAGAAGGATCGTAGCGCCGCAGCGCGCCGTGCGCGGAGACGAAGGTCTCCTGGACGAGATCGAGCGCCTCTTCGGAGTCCCCAATGCTGGCGGCCACGATGCGATAGATTACGTCGCGGTGGCGCTTGAGGATTTCGGCAAAGGCAGCGGTCCGGCCGCCGATGCTCAACGCGGCAAGCTCCCCGTCAGAGAGAATGGCGAGGTCGAGAGTCACCGCGCCTCGGCGGTCAGCGCCTTCACCACTGCCTTGTCGAACTTTGCGGCCTGCTCTGGCCGAAGGATCCCCCGCATGGCGAAGACATGCCCGAGCGTCTCCTTCTGGAGTGCGCCCATTGCCGCATGGCTGCGGTCGACCGCCTCACGCACACGCGGTCCCGCGCCATGCTCCGCCTCGATGGCGGCCGCGAGCCGGGCGTTGTCGGCACGCAGTTCCATTTCAAGCGCCTGCTTCTTAAGCGCGAACTGTTGCTCCAGCGCCTCGAGCTGTGCCTGCTGCCGGGCGTCGAGATCGAGGCCGTGATGCAGAATGGCGTGGAGCTCCGCTCCGGGAGGATGCGGCACGGGCGCGAACCAGCGGGCAGCGAATACGCCGGCGAGTGCCGAGGCGAACGCGATCAGCCCGATCAGAAGGATCCGAACCGGGCGCATCAGCCGCCGCTCAGCAGCGTGGACGGCGCCAGCGCCATGCCCGCATCGAGACCGGCCATCGTCGGCTGCTCCGGCTGCATTCGCCCGTCGGCGAAGCCGATCCCGACGGCGAACAGCGCCGCCACCGCGCTGGTCATCAGAAAGGCGTCGCTGCGCGGCGAAGGCGCCACGGCGATCCGCTCGAGCACCGTCGCAGACACGGCGTCTAGCCCGGGATGGGGCGCGCGACAGGAAAGCCGCCCGAGCAGTTGGTCCAAATCGTGAGTCATGATCTTGCCTCATCCCCAATCACCTGGATTACGCACGCAAGTGCGCCGTCCCTCACCCTGTCCCCATCCGAGATCATGCCGTGCCGCCCAATGCTCCGCCAGCGGCTTCCCTGCACGAGGGGGCGGGTGCGCCGCTGCGTACTGGCCGATAGCAAAATCGCCCGCTTGACCCTGACATGATGTCAAGCCCTACATGATCGGGCATCGGAGGAACGCCATGACGAACCATGCCCATCACGATGCCGCCGGCGCCCATGGCTGCTGTGCCGCGGGCACCCCCGCGCCAGCCCCGGTCAAGGATCCGGTCTGCGGGATGACCGTCGACCCCGCGGCCACGGCGCACCACGCCTTTCACCACGGCGACGAATATCATTTCTGCAGCGCCGGCTGCCGGTCGAAGTTCCTCGCCGACCCCGAGCGCTACCTCGCACCGACCGCCCCCGCCCCCGAAGCGCCTGCCGGGACGATCTACACCTGCCCGATGCATCCCCAGATTCGCCAGGTCGGCCCCGGCGCCTGTCCGATCTGCGGCATGGCGCTGGAGCCGGAGACGATCACCCTCGACAGCGGCCCCAATCCCGAACTCGCCGACATGATCCGGCGGTTCTGGATCGGTCTGGCTCTGACTGTCCCGGTGTTCGCGCTTGAGATGGGCGGCCACTTGACCGGGCTGAGCGGGGTCGTGGGGCAGCGACTCTCCAACTGGCTCCAGTTCGCGCTGGCGACGCCGGTGGTGCTCTGGGCCGGCTGGCCCTTCTTCGAACGCGGCTGGACGTCGCTCAAGTCGCGCAACCTCAACATGTTCACGCTGATCGCGATGGGGGTGGGCGTCGCCTTCGCCTATAGCGTCGCCGCGGTGCTCGCGCCGGGAATCTTCCCGGCAGCCTTCCGCGGCCATGACGGCGCGGTTCCGGTCTATTTCGAGGCGGCGGCGGTGATCACCGTGCTGGTCCTGCTCGGCCAGGTGCTCGAGCTTCGGGCACGCGAACGTACCTCCGGCGCGATCAAGGCGCTGCTCGACCTCGCGCCAAAGACCGCGCGGCGGCTGCGCGACGACGGCAGCGACGAGGAAGTCACGCTCGACCTTGTCCAGGTCGGCGACCGGCTGCGCGTGCGCCCGGGCGAGAAGGTCCCGGTCGATGGCGAGCTGCTCGAAGGTCGCGTCGCGATCGACGAGTCGCTCGTGACCGGCGAGTCCATGCCGGTCACCAAGGAGCCGGGCGCGCAGGTGATCGCCGGCTCGCTTAACAAGACCGGCGCCTTCGTGATGCGGGCCGACAAGGTCGGCACGGACACGCTGCTCGCGCGCATCGTCCAGATGGTCGCGGAGGCGCAGCGCAGCCGCGCGCCGATCCAGCGCATGGCGGACAAGGTTTCGGCCTGGTTCGTACCGGCAGTGATCCTGGTGGCGCTGGCCGCCGCAGCTGCCTGGGCGCTCGTCGGGCCCGAGCCACGGCTCGGCTACGCGCTCGTCGCCGCCGTCTCGGTGCTGATCATCGCCTGCCCCTGCGCGCTCGGGCTCGCCACGCCGATGTCGATCATGGTCGGCGTCGGCCGCAGCGCCCAGGCCGGCGTGCTGATCAAGAATGCCGAGGCGCTCGAGCGGTTCGAGAAGATCGACACGCTCATCGTAGACAAGACCGGCACGTTGACGGAGGGCCGCCCGGCAGTGACGCTGATCCGGCCCGCAGCGGCCCAAGACGAACCCGAACTGCTGCGCCTCGCCGCGAGCGTCGAGCGCGCCAGCCAGCACCCCCTCGGCGAGGCGATCGTCCGCGCCGCGACCGATCGCGGCCTAACGCTTGCCGAAGTCCAGGATTTCGATGCGCCCGTCGGCCGGGGTGTCACCGGCATCGTCGATGGCCGCCGGCTGCTGCTCGGCGGACCGCGGCTGATGCGCGAGGGCGGTATTGATGTCGCGGCGCTGGGCGACGAGGCCGAGGCGCTGCGCAGCCAGGGCGGCACCGCGATCTTCATCGTGATCGACGGGGCGCTCGCCGGCCTGATCGGCGTGGCCGATCCG
This sequence comes from Sphingomonas psychrotolerans, assembly GCA_032334595.1. Classification (GTDB taxonomy): domain Bacteria; phylum Pseudomonadota; class Alphaproteobacteria; order Sphingomonadales; family Sphingomonadaceae; genus Sphingomonas; species Sphingomonas psychrotolerans_A. Next base: position 7,131 of record JALMLT010000005.1, read on the forward strand.
ATCAAGCCGAGTACCCCCGACGCCGTTCGTGCGCTCAAGGCAGAGGGTATCCGCGTGGTGATGATGACCGGCGACAACCGCACCACCGCGCTCGCCGTCGCGGCGCAGATCGGCATCGACGAAGTCGAGGCCGAAGTGCTTCCGGAGGACAAGGCGGCGGTGGTTAAGAAGCTCCGGGAGCAGGGCCGCGCCGTCGCGATGGCCGGCGACGGGGTGAACGATGCGCCGGCGCTTGCCGCCGCTGAGGTGGGTGTGGCGATGGGCGCCGGCGCCGATGTCGCGATCGAAAGCGCGGGCGTTACCCTGCTTCAGGGCGATCTCGGCGGGCTGGTTCGGGCGAGGCGGCTGTCCCGCGCAGTGATGCGCAACATCCGTCAGAACCTCGTCTTTGCCTTCGCCTATAACGTCGCAGGCGTGCCCATTGCGGCAGGCGCTCTCTACCCGTTGTTCGGCTGGCTGCTGTCGCCGGCAATCGCCGCGGCGGCAATGGCCTTGTCTTCGTTCAGCGTGATCGCCAACGCGTTGCGGCTGCGGGTCGTCCGGCTGTGAAGCGCAACGGCGCTGACCCGAGCGTGCTTCCGTCCGGCTCTCAGCGCCGCCGGATCGGCGCCAGCGAATTGTAGACGACCGCGATCAGCGCGCCGGCTATCGCCCCGAACAGGATCGACCAACACACCCCTTCGGCCAGCGCCGTTCCGGACGCGATCTCTGCCGACGTGAACAGGCGCAGATACATGTGCGTGGCGAGGCCGATCGGCAGGTGCGCACCGATCCGGCAAAGGGCGAAGAATATGCTGGCGACGATTGCTCCGGTCGCGGCCGACCGTATGACGCCAAAACCTGCAGTTGCGACGTCCGCACAGGATACGGCACTGGCAGTTTGTCCTGTTGCCATCGTTTCCTCCTCTTCCTGCTGGCAGGATTGCTCCGAAGGCGGCGTAGTGGCGACTGGTAACGTTCCGAATGAGGAGCCATTCGGCGGGGCCAATGTCGGACGTGAGCGAAGGCGCCACGGGGTGAAGGGCCGTGCAGGAGCGGAGTAGGTATGAACATCGGTCAGGCTTCCCAGGCGAGCGGCGTCTCCCAGCGCATGATTCGGCATTATGAAAAGATCGGCCTGATCCCGCAGGCCTCGCGCCGCGGCAGCGGCTACCGGGACTATTCCGCGAAAGATGTGCACCGCTTGCGCTTTATCGCTAACGCCCGTGATCTGGGTTTCCCGATCGAGGAGATCGGCAAGCTTCTGGATCTTTGGCATGATCGCAGCCGCTCCAGCGCCGAGGTCAAGGCGCTGGCTTTGGCAAGGGCGGACGAATTGCAGCGCAAGGCTGGAGCGCTCGACGCGATGCGGCGCACCCTCGTCCAGCTGGCGGAGCAATGCCATGGCGATGGCAGGCCCGAATGCCCGATTCTCGACACCTTGGCGTCAAAGGATAGCTGAACCTCAACCAGCCCCGGCAGGGTCCAAGGTGCCGAGCCACGCCACGAATGCCAGGATCAGCAGGGCGCAGCCGGTCTCCGCCGCAAGGCTGAAGCGCAGCACGCCAATCGCGGTGCGGCAATCCTCCCCGATCATCGCCGCCTTGAAGCGCGGCACGAGTCGGAACCGGTTGCCCGCGGCAAGCGCTAGCATGGCCGCGAACAACACCAGCTTCGCCAGCAGCAATTGCCCGTACCGACCAGTGGCAAGCGTCGGGATGCCGGTCCATCCGGCGGTGCCGAGCAGGTTTACGGTGCCGGTCACGATGAGCGTCGCGACCACGATGGTGCCCATCGTCGAAAATCCGGCGAGCGCGCGCTGCGAGACAAGGAGATGATCGCGGTCGATCAACCCGGCAGGTCGCCACACCAGCATCACCATCGCCGCGAGCGCGCCGACCCAGAGGCCCGCGGCGAGCAGGTGCAGGATGTCCGACGCGAGTTGCACCCAGCCGAAACTGCCTTCCCCCGCCACGCCATGGCCGCCCCAGGCGAGACTCCCCAGCGCCGCGCCCCCCGCAACGGTGACGACGGTTGCCCCGGCCGCTGCTGTACCGGGGCGCCCGAGCGGCCAGGCTGCCAGGAACGCGACTGCCAATGCGATGATGCGCAGCTGCCACGCCGCGCCGGCAGGCATGCCGAACAGCAGGATGTCCAGCGTCTCGCGGTCGAGCGCGAACAGGCTGGTCCTCGCGAGTCCCGCGGAGAGCGCCGCGAGCCCGAGCAGGGAGAGCAGCGCACCGAGAAGCGATGCGACGGTGGTCAACGACCGGAGTGGAATGACAGCCCCCGAGACGCGCTCCCCGTCGCGCAGCGCATAGAGGCTGAACGCGACGATGCCGAACAGCAGCATCAGATCGAGATACAGCAGGAAGCGGACCATGATGGTCAGGTCCGCCACGAGTCAGCGCACCTTGAAGTCGAAGCTTCCCTCAACCCTGTGCGTGTCCGCCGACACCACCTGCCATGTCACCTTGTAGCTGCCGCGAGCGAGCGGATGCGAGAAGCTCACCACCAGCGTCTTGCCGTCCGGCGCGATCGCAGCGCGGCCCTGTACCGGCATCGGCGCGTGCTCGGCCATGCCAGGCATGCCCGTCATCACCACTTGGGCGCTCGACATGCGCGCCACGAGGCGCTCGGAGAAGCTGAGCGTCAGTTTGGCGAGCGGGTTGACCACTGCATTGGCGGCCGGAGTGGAAGCGACGAGCTTGGGATGGGCTGCCGCAGACGTTGCAATGAGCACGCCCGCAGCAGCGAGCAACGACAAGGCTGAACGCATGGGAAATCTAACTCCTCGTATCGGCAAGATCGCCAACATCTGAATTACGCAACCGCATCGTCCTTCCCTCACGGCCGCCAGTGTATTCGACGAGTGAGCAAGGCAGCTCCGGAGCAAGCCTCCGCGCAGCATAGCTGCCCACCTCGTCAGCCGGACGATCCACCCAATGCAACAACCAGATTTAACAGCTCGGGCTCGCGAACGGTTTCCCGGCCCCCAGACCGCTCGAGAACTCCTCCAGCACTGCCGCGGCATCGCGTCCAGGAACGAAATGAAGGTACCCCCGCCGGTGGAGCGAGCCGGCGACATTGTTCTCCAACATTGACGCTTCCAGTTATGCGAGACCGGAAAGGCATAGGGCCTGTGGCCGGTCAGCGGCCGTATCTTGTCGATCAGGTCGAGCACCTGCCGCGACAGCGGCATCTGATTGGGCCTGCGCATCTTCCGTCGGGATCGACCACACCGCGCGCTCCGCGTCGACCTCGCTCCATTCGGCCCGGCGCAGCTCGCCCGGACGCACGAATATGTGCGGGGTCATCCTTCGGGCACTTTCATATCTGCCGGTGGCCTCGACCTTGCCAGCACGGCGAGCACTTCCTGCACTTCGATCTCGCTGAGCGGAAGGCTGCCCAGGAATGGCTAGACTATCTCCAGCAGCCATTTGACCAGCGGAATGTGACATCGGCCCGCCCCTCCCGCGTCACCTTTACCGGCCCCTCCTCCGCAGCCGCCAGTATTTTGGAGCCGTTCGGCCTTATGAGGAGGAAGAGCGAGCGCTCGTCGAAGAGCTTGTACGGCTTGGCTGGCTGCTTGGCGTTCCGGATCGCGAGTGCGGTAAGGTCCAAGGGTCTCTCCGGCAAAAAACGGGTGAATCCACGGCCGAAATATGCCCCCAAAAGCGGAGGTAAATGGGCGAACCCACCCGACCCTCGTCGGAAAGATAATCGAAAAGGGCCTTTTCCCCAGCCACTCACGCGAAGCCGATGGCGGATGGAGGAAATGGTGCCAGAAGAGGACGAGACAATTGACAGCATCATTCTGATTAGATGCTCCTAATGAAAACTCAATATGCTCTATATACCACAGAATGCACCGACAATATGTTACGTGCATCTGTTTCGGGTTCTTCGGGAACTGCCTTTCAGATTTCTCGCCGACTGCAATGCTATACTTGGCTTCGGTCCTATTGTCCACATGCGCTTAATTGGACGCGCTGGCACAAATTCCACTTCGGCATGCCGCTTTTGCCCACCAGCGAAGGCATCGGCCCATCGATTCGCTCGCATCCAAGTCGCATGCGGTGGCATCTACATGATCGGGGGGTGATTCGATCGAAAGGACGAGCGATGCACCCGCTTCCCAATCAAAGCCGACCCGTGCGCTGCGCGATCTACGCCCGGAAAAGCGCGAAAACTGGCCTCGACAAGGACGTCAACAGCCTGGCCGTGCAGCGCGACATCTGCTCGGCCTACGTCAGATCGCAGCGGCACCGTGGATGGTGCGAGGTGCCCGAAAACTACGAAGACGGCGGCTTCGGCGGCGGGAACCTGAACCGCCCCGGTTTGACCGGCTTGCTGAATGCCATCGAGCAAGGACTGGTCGACGTCGTGGTCATCTACAAGCTCGACCGGCTCACCCGCTCGCTGTCGGACTTCATTCGCCTGGCCGACCTTTTCGACCAGTACGAGGTGACCTTCGTCAGCGTCACCCAGTCGTTCGACACGCAGGACAGTCTGGGACGGCTGGTGCTCAACATCCTGCTGACCTTCGCCCAGTTCGAGCGCGAGATGCTTTCGGATCGCATAAGAGACAAGTCGCACGCACTCAGGCGCGCGGGTCGCTGGATCGGCGGCGCCGCTCCCTACGGTTATGATCTGGTGAATCGCCGGCTCGTCGTGAACGAAACGGAAGCTGCCAAAATCCGCGAGATTCACCGGCTCTATCTCGAGCTCGGCAGTTCCAACCAGGTGACGCTCCGCATGGCGGCCGAAGGCATGCGATCCAAGCAGTGGGTCGGACGCAGCGGCAGATTATGCGGCGGCTTTCCCGTGACGCGGACGTTCATCTACGGCATTCTCGCCAGACCCGCCTATATCGGTGAATTCCACGTCGATGGCGAAGTGATTCGGGCCCTCCACGAGCCCCTCATCGATCGGGAAACCTGGGAGGCCGCACGCCGGCTCAAGGAAAGCAGGAAGCTCAAGCTTCCGCCGGTCACTGCAGATACGAACCTCCTGCTCGGCTTCTTGTTCGACGATCTTGGCCGACAGATGGTGATGTGGCCCGGCACACGTCAGTGTACGCTGACCTCGCGTCGCTATTATGTTTCAACATCGAACCACCGCATCACGAGGACCGGCACGCGAGCGCTTCGCGCGACGGCCGCGGATCTTGAGGATCTTGTCCGTGCCGTGATCTGTGCGTTCTATCGCGACCGTGAAGATGTCAGCATCGCAGTTCACAAGCTCGGGTACCGCGACGCCGATACAGACAAGCTGATCGATGTCGGAGCAAAGGTGGCCCGCTTTCTCGAAACCTGCGACCGGCGGAAATTGCGACGCGCGTGGGAAGCGCTCATCGAACGCATCGAGATTTCACGCGAGCGCGTGCGAATCATTCTGCGATGCGAGCAGGTTCGGGCGCTGCTCGCATGGAGCGGCAGGGGCGGGTTCAGGCGTGCTCCAAATCCGGATGCCCGCCATCACCACATCTATGTGCTTGAAAGCGAGGCGTTCACCGTCCGGGCCCAACGCGAGTTTCGTCTCCCCATCAACACCGCGGCAGAACCCGGCAAGCCCAAGCGCGGGCTGGTCGACCTGATGGCCTTCGCCAGGCGCGCGCAAACCGTCGTTTACGAGAACCGCAGCCTGACCTTCGAGCAGATCGCGAAGCGCCTTCATTGCCGGCAGCCCATGGTGATGCGCGCATTGCGACTCAACTATCTTGCCCCCGACATCATTGCCGCGATCGTGGACGGTCGCCAGCCGGCGGATCTCACGAGGCGCAAACTGCTCAACACGAGCATCCCCATGGACTGGGTGCAACAGCGCGCATTGCTCGGCTTTCCGTGCCAGACCGACCCGGGCCGCAATGAGGAGCGCTATTGAGGTAAGGCTCCGGCGCGCGAGATCGCGGCCGGCGCCTTCGACCACAGGACCACCAGACAACTGCCGCAGCCCATAACCTCTGGAGAATGACAGGGCCATGCCGCATCTAGTCCTGGTCGTCAGCCTTGCGTCGAAATGCCCAGACGAGACTCGCCAGGCTCGTGATGATCGCCGAGATCGCAAGAAGGGTAGCGTCATTCCAGATGTTCATTGCAAGACTCCCATACGTCGGAGTCGAGCTATGTTCACTTAATGTTCCTACATTTCAAGCTGTTTCGCGGTTCGACTTACTTCCTTGCCCGCGCGGTGACGACTCAAGTTGAAGAAGAATTCGCTGCAGTTCACCCACGCTCCGATTCGTGTGGCTTTGGCTCGTCAGCCGGCGTCCCCGCGCTCCACATTCGAACCGCACTGGCGGCCAGCGGCAGCGGGCCAAGGTGGCGCGGGCCAGGCGACGGACCATTGCTCCGAATAATAGGTCCGTCACGAAGCGGCGCAGAAAGCTTCGTCGCTCGTCCGTGGGCTCCCAAGGAGATGCCAGGTAGGTACTTGGATGGTATGCCTTCGATAATGCCGAAAGAGTGGCCGCGCCCCGAAGACCCGCCCCCGGAGTCCCGCTACGTCCTCGGCGGCTGCGCCGTCCTTCTCGCGCTTGCGGTAGCGATCATGCTTTATTCTTTGGTCGCACCGCATCTTTCCAGTTGACGCTGCGTGCCTTGCTCCGGCTCCGCAGGCCAGGCCGGTTCAAAACGACGGATCTGACGGTCCACCGCTCCGACGCTTACACCGTCAAGTTGCCCACCTTAAGCCCCTTAATTAGGCTCGGGGCCAAAGGAGACGCGATCGTGGGGGCCTCGCGATTCGGCAAGAAGCATCTCGACTGCCTCAGGCTCGTCGCCGAGGGCAAATCTTCGAAGATGATCGGGAAACAGCTCGACCTCTCCCAGAACACGGTAGATTCCTACATGCGGGACGCGATTTCCCATTTCGGCGTCGAGAATCGCTTCGAGGCCGCCCACGCCGCGGCGCGGGCGGGACTCCTCGGCACACCCTCATCTTTGAGACCTCAACCACAGCCTGTTGCCCCGCTCGCCGAACTGGCGATGTTGAACCCGTCCTATCAACCACCCTCGCCGGGCCAGGCAAACGGCGCGCTTCGGGAGGTGACGGTGCAGTTCACACCGGATCTTCCCGAATCAGCTGACACACTGCCCGTCACTCCCGGAGCCCTTGCCCATGAATCCTCGCCGCTTCAGATCCTGCTCAAGATTGCCGCCCTGAGCGTGGCGCTAGCGATCGTGCTTAGTGCGGCCGAGCCAATCGGGCACGGCTTCCAGATGCTGGCTCGCCTGGTAGTCGAGCTGCGGCTCACCCTGTTCAACCTGCCGACCAGATGACCTTGCGGCTCCCCGCCGCAAGGCGAGGAGAATCTCATGTCCCTGAAAAACCGCCTGCTCCCCAGTGTGAATACCGTTGGCGCGGCGCTGCTCCCCCTCGAGGACGCCGCGCATGGCGCTGCAGCCCAGGCGCACCGGGCCGTCGCCACGATGATCGACGAGCGCACCAAGGCGCACAAGGCTGGCGCAGCCGCGGACTTTGGCGCGGAGGCGATCGCAATGGCGTCGCGCGGGGCGGATTACCTGACCCTGGCCGCCAATTGCTTCGGTCAGTCGCACCAGGCACTGGCCAGCTTGCTCGGCGATCTCGGCTTCGGCCCACAATGTCCGGTAGGGCACTTCGAAGTTGTGAGTGCTGCCTGATTTGACGGGCGGGCGCCGGCGTGGTTGCGCCGGCGCCATGCTTTCTCCGCTCGGCGTCCTCTACGTCTACGGCTTCTGGATCGCGCTGCCGCTGACATGCCTCGCCGCGTTCCTGTGGGGCGGACGCATCGAGCGCGTGATGTCCCTCGTCTTCCTGCTGGCGCTGGTCGCCACGACTGCGGTGCTTCGAAGCTATGCCGACCCCTTCTCATCGACACGTATCGCCCTCGCCACCGTTGACTGCGTCGTGCTGCTCGCGCTCCTGGTTGCCGCCACGAAGTCGAGCCGGGGCTGGCTGATATGGGCGAGCGCGTTCCAGGTCATAGCGACGACCGCTCACCTCTCAAGGCTGATGGTGCCGGACCTGTCGAGACTGGCCTATGGCCTGATGGAGGGCGCATCTGGCTGGCCGGTTTTGCTCGCGCTGATGACTGGCATTTGGCGGCATCACCACCGCAGCCGCGCGAACGATGCGAGCGCCTCCTGACTGAGATACTCGCGGGCATAAGCGGACTCGATGCGCCCGCCATGACCCGCCGGCTTCTCGACTATTTCGGTTCGATTCGCGGGGTGCTTCGCGCACCGCCCACCGCCCTGATCCGGGCGAGCAGCGGCAATTATCCTGTGGTCTCGCTGCTGCGAGCAGTCAGCAAGGCGATGATCTGGTCCCTCCGCCAGGAGCTCGACGCACAGCCCGTCCTCTCCTGTTCGACTGCCTTGATCGAGTATCTCAGCATGTCGGTCGGCTTCGACCGTTACGAGCAATTGCGGCTGCTGCTGGTCGACGCGAAGCTGCGGCTGATCCGCGACGAGCAATTGTGCTGTGGGAAGACCGACATGACCTTCGTCATCGTCGCCGACGTGATCCGCCGGGCGCTCGAGGCCGGTGCGAACTCGATGATCCTCGTGCACAACCATCCCTCCGGCGACCCGACGCCGAGCCAGGCCGACCGGGACATCACGCGGCGCATCCTCGTTGCCGCGCATGCCGTCGAGCTGCATCTCGCCGATCATGTGATCGTGACCCCGACCAGCTACTTCAGCTTCCGGACGCACCAGTTACTGTGACGGCCTGAAATCCTCGGGGATCTCATGAATACGCAACGGCTGCGCGACGTCCTCGAGCAACTCGAGCCCGTGGTGGAGATAGCCTGCCGGAAGCGCCAGCTTCATCTCGTCACACAGCTGCAAAGCCTCCCGGACCAGCGCACGGGCGCGCTGCAGCTTTTCCTCCTGCACCATGATGCGCTTATGCGACATGCGGCTGCAGCCCGCCATCCCGCACCGGGCGTGCAGTGGAAACCCTCGTCATCACTTCACGGCGTTACCGTCCGCCTGTCCTTTGGGTCGGCACAATCCTCCGACCAGAAGTGTGGCATACGGAGGTCGCAAGGAGAGTGTTCCGCCCCGTGGTGCGGCGACGCGGTGCGTCAGATGCATCGCCACTGTGGCACGCCGCCCTTCGACGGAGAACTCAGAATATGTCGAGCCCCTATCCTGATCACTTCCTCCGTCTGAAAGAGGTCGCCCAACGCACCGGTCTTTCGAGATCGACCATGTATAGGATGATGGGAAAAGGCACCTTCCCACCGGGTCACAGCCTCGGCGCCAAAGCGAAGCGATGGTTGAGTAGCGAAGTGCAATCGTGGATCGAGGCGCGGATCGCAGCAGAGCCGGAGGTCGAGACCTGGAGGCCTCCACCGCCACCCGCCGCACGCGTGGGCACGAAAAAGCTTCCACCGCTCGTCCCGCATGAGAAAGGTGCCGAAGTTGCCGCCAAGGTTGCAGGGGTCGTCGGTCTTGCGGTTCCCGACGGAGAGGTTCTTTCCGACCGTGAAATCGCGCTGCGCTTCCCTGATTGGCCAGAGATGATGCGCCAGCGGACAGCAGCGGCTTATCTCGACCTGTCCGAGTCCGCCTTCATTCGTGAGGTCTATCGCGGCATCTTGCCCAACCCCGTCCTGCTCGGTGGTCGACAAAGCTGGGGCCGTCAGCAACTTGATGGAGCCATCGCCCGCTTACTGGCTAGCCAGGTTCGTCGAACCTAGGAGTCTCGGGTCGAGAGACCCAAGATGGGCACGACTCTCACAGCAGCAGTGGCACACCTGCGGCAGGCGGTGCGCCATGAACCTTACTGACGGTCAGGCTGCCGGCAGGAAGAACTCGAAGCACTTTCGAGGCGGGAACGCCCGGGTCGAGCCAGTCCGCCCACTGATCCCGCCCTAACGGAATAACTTGCCGGTGATGATAGGGGGCGACATCTTGTCCCGCATCGAGCGTGAGCATTGTGAAGGCCTCGCCTATCGTCTCGTGTGGGCGCCATATTCCGGCGATCGCGAACCAGTGGTGGTCTCCAAGCGTGAACAGCCATTTGTTCTGCCGTTTCTGTTTTGGATCATCGGATTTGGTGAACTCATAAAAGCCGTCCGCCAGGATCAGGCAGCGCCTCGAGGTGAATCCGCGTCCTTCGGCGCGATAGTTGTAAACCGGCTTGCCGGTCGGTCCCGGCCAGCTCCAGCGCCGGTTGACCAGCGATCCGAGGCCGCGCCCGTCTTCCACGCTCTTCACGATCGGCGCGACATCGGTGATCTTGATGTCCTCGCGAGCCGCAACGTTCGGCTTGCCCTCTGGCGTATCGATGGCGATCTCGAGTTCCTCAAAGTCCTCCATGATCGAAGCGATGTCCACTTCGAGACGATAATCATTGCACATCGACGCCCCCCGATTTGCAAGCCGTCATCGTTCGCATTATGTTCTCACCATGCAAGCGAGTCCCTTTGAGTCGGATGCACCCTTTGGCAGCCGAAAGATCATCATCCGGCGCAGTCCGCGAACCGGCAAGCCCCAGGCAATCGAGGCGAGCTGGGGACTGGAGGCGTGGGAGCCCGAGAGCAAGCCGTTCAAGTTCATTCGCGCCGAGGGTCGGACCTTTCCACACCAGCGATGCCTCGTGCCGGCGAGCGAATTCCAGGTCACCAACGGCGAGCGCAAGTTCCGGGTAACGCTCGACGACGGCAACTTCTTCTATCTGGCGGGGATCTGGCGGCCCTCCTCGGGAGAGCGCGACGTCAGCTATGCGATCATCACGATTCCGGCCAATCCCGACATCTTCTTCTATCAGGAGCGGCAGGGGGCGGTGCTGCTGCGGCGCCAGAACATGGCATGGCTCGACCTCAGCCAGCCGGAAACCGAGTTGCTGCGCGCGCTGCCGAAGCACAGCTTCCAGATCGAGGAAGTCGGCAAGCGCGGACTCGCCGATCGTCAGCGCATGCTGGCTCTCTAAGGAAAAGAACGCCTCATGTTTATCCAGCCGTCTCCCGCCAGCGCCTCGATTGAATTCGCTTCTGGCGCGACGGGACAGTTCAATTCGATTGCGTTGACGCCCGCTCAATTCGGCGCGGCGCTGCAGGTGCTGGCAATGCTGCCCGCCATAGAGCGAGTCGATCCGCGAGCGCAGGCCAAGGCACTCCAGGCGTATGCCCGAGGTGCCGGGTTTACTGATGAAGCGCTCGCCGGTGCGGCGCTCCACGCCCGGGTGACGGCTCTTGCCAGATGGACGGCCGCGCACGACCCGTTGCGCCAGTCTGATCCGCAAGCAGTGATCGAGGCCGCCGCCCGCCATCACCTCGTCGGCACGGATTGTGGGGTGGGGTTCGAAGGCGCGAGCTTTCAGGAATTGATCCTCTTCATCGAGGAACTGCCGTGGTGACGGGCCTGCGCCGCGAGCCGCCCGCCTAGCGCTTGAATGGACCTCGACTACGCCAGCGCTGTTGCCCGCGAAGTCGACAGGTGCGTGCAGTCAGTCGCGGCTGACGCCCAACTGCTCGGTCCAGCAGCGCACCTCATGGCCTACGCCGATTGCGATGCGCGTGCCGCCCTCGGGTTACGAGGGACCCTACGGCAGCACGCCCGGATGGGGCCATAGTCCGGCGTCCCTGTCAGACTCAAAGCAAATGCAGGCCCGAAGCATCCGTCCCGAAGCTGTCGTCGTCCCAGATCGTCCTCTCCTCCAGACGGTGCTCGAATCCAGCATGGGCACGCACCGGCCAGGTGCTCGCCACGTCATGGATATGGGAATCGATGGCCCGGTCGGCCGTCGCTCGGCTACCAGATGGCACCGCGGTTTCAGTTGAGCGGCCGGTCAACTCCCGCGAGAGCCAGAAACGCTCGGCGCCGATAGCATCGGCAGCGTGGAGCCCAATGGTCGCCAATGGATAATTTTCAAAATCCAGAGCAGAGATTTCTGCTTCATCGATCGCCAGCTCTTCATCGCCGCCCGAAGCCTCCGGAATCCGGTAGATGCTGCTCGTCGAAGCAGCCGGAAGCGATCGCGCGAGGAGATCGTCGAAGGTCCAGACGGTGCCGTCGTTGAATTTGATCTGGTCGACGCGATGGTCATAGGACCAGGTGTTCGTCATGCTGAGGGTGACCTGATCTGTAGTCCCCGCAATCTTGAGGACTATGTCGCGGCCGCCATTGGCTTGCGACACCTGGATGTCGGAGGCGAGGATGCCAGCACCGAAGACGAGCTGGTCGAAGCCCCAGTTCTCGAACTCGCTGATGACGTCCTGCCCGTCGCCGAGGTTGAACAGGAAGGTGTCGTCGCCGCCACCGCCATAGACGCTGTCGTTGCCCGTTCCTCCCGAGAGCGTGTCGTTCCCGGAATCGCCTGCGATCCAGTCGTCTCCGGCACCGCCATTGATCGTCTCGCCATCAATGGTACCGAGGATCGAGTCATTGCCCGCGGTCGGCAAGCGCGCGATCATGTCGGCGAGGGTCCAGGTGGTGCCGTCGGCGAATTTGATCTGGTCGACCCGGTGATCGTACGACCATGAATTGTCCCGAACGATCGTGACCTGATCCGTCGTGCCGGCGATCTTGAGCACCATGTCGCGGCCGCCATTGGCCTGCGACACCTGGATGTTGGACGCGAGGATGCCCGCACCGAAGACGAGTTGGTCGAAGCCCCAGTTCTCGAACTCGCTGATGACATCCTGCCCGTCGCCCAGATTGAACAGGAAGGTGTCGTCGCCGCCGCCGCCATAGACGCTGTCGTTGCCCGTGCCGCCCGAGAGAGTGTCGTTCCCGGAGTCACCTGCGATCCAGTCGTCTCCGGCGCCGCCATTGATCGTCTCGCCATCAATGGTACCGAGGATCGAGTCATTGCCCGCGGTCGGCATGCGGGCGATCATGTCGGCGAGGGTCCAGGTGGTGCCGTCGGCGAATTTGATCTGGTCGACCCGGTGATCGTACGACCATGAATTGTCCCGAACGATGGTGACCTGATCCGTCGTGCCGGCGATCTTGAGCACCATATCGCGGCCGCCATTGGCCTGCGACACCTGGATGTCGGAGGCGAGGATGCCGGCACCGAAGACGAGCTGGTCGAAGCCCCAGTTCTCGAACTCGCTGATGACGTCCTGCCCGTCGCCGAGGTTGAACAGGAAGGTGTCGTCGCCGCCACCGCCATAGACGCTGTCGTTGCCCGTTCCTCCCGAGAGCGTGTCGTTTCCGGAATCGCCTGCGATCCAGTCGTCTCCGGCACCGCCATTGATCGTCTCGCCATCAATGGTACCGAGGATCGAGTCATTGCCCGCGGTCGGCAAGCGCGCGATCATGTCGGCGAGGGTCCAGATTGTGCCGTCGGCGAATACAACCTGGTCGACCCGGTGGTCGTACGACCACGAATTGTCCCTCACGATGGTGACCTGATCGGTCGTGCCGGCGATCTTGAGCACCATGTCGCGGCCGCCATTGGCCTGCGACACCTGGATGTCGGACGCGAGGATTCCGGCACCGAAGACGAGCCGGTCGAATCCCCAGTTCTCGAATTCGCTGATGATGTCCTGCCCGTCGCCGAGGTTGAACAGGAAGGTATCGTTGCCACCGCCCCCATAGACGCTGTCGTTGCCCGTGCCTCCCGAGAGCGTGTCGTTGCCGGAATCACCTGCGATCCAGTCGTCTCCGCCGCCGCCGGCGATTGTTTCGCCGTCGATTGTGCCGAGGATCGAGTCATTGCCGGCCGTCGGCATGCGCGCGATCATGTCGGCCAGGGTCCAGGTTGTGCCGTCGGCGAAAGCGATCTGGTCCACTCGGTAATCGTACGACCAGGAGTTACCCATACTGATGGTGACCTGATCAGTCGTGCCGACGATCTTGAGCACCATGTCGCGTCCGCCATTAGCCTGCGACACCTGTATGTCGGACGCGAGGATGCCGGCACCGAAGACGAGGCGGTCGAAGCCCCAGCTATCGTATTCGCTGATCACGTCCTGCCCGTCGCCGCGATCGAAGGTGTAGACGTCATCGCCACCCCCACCATAGAGGGTGTCGTTGCCCACACCGCCCCACAAGGCGTCATTGCCGCCGCCGGCGCTTATCCAGTCATTGCCGGCACCACCCGATATCGTCTCACCGTTGATGCTGCCGTACAATGTGTCGTTGCCCGGGGTCCCGCCGCTCGCGCGCGCGATCACGTCTGCGAAGCTCCAGCTCGTTCCGTCGGCAAACCGCACTTCGTCGACGCGGTACTCGGTGTACCAGGCGTTGCCCATTGCAATGGTGACCTGATCCGTGGTGCCGACGATTTTCAGAACGATGCTCAAGCCATTGTTCGTCAGCGAGACCGCGACGTCGTTCGAGGCGATTCCTGCACCGAAGATCAGCTGGTCGAAGCCGTCGCCGCGGTCGTATTCGCTGATCGTGTCCGCGCCATCGCCCGAGGCGAACAGGTAGACGTCGTTGCCGCCGCCGCCAAAAATCTCGTCGTCGCCCGTGCCGCCGGCGATAATGTCCGCACCGCTCCCGGCGCTTATCCAGTCGTTGCCGGCGCCGCCCGTGATTGTATCGGCGCCGTCGAACGCGTCGATGCGATCGTCGCCCTCGAGCGCATTTATCGTCTCGGCGGCGTTGCTTCCCATCAGGGTATCGTCGCCGGTCGTCGCGACCCTTGCGAGATCGCGGGCATAGGCAGAGCTCCAGATCGTCCCGTCCGCGAAGCGGATCTGCTCGATCTCGCGCGACACCGCTCCGACCTCGAGCGCACCGCCCCGGATGGTTATCGAATCGCCCGTACCGTTGATGGTGAGGACCAGGTCGGTACCGACCCGGCTTGCGGTGAGGTCGGCCGGCGTGATCCCTGCGGCAACTTCGATCGTGTCGAAACCTGAGCCATAGCCCGGGCGATTGTCGTCTGCGGTGTCATGCCCGCCGCCCAGTTCGAGGCGGTACGTGTCGTTTCCGTCGAAGCCGTAAAGGACATCGTCGCCCGCGCCACCTGAAAGCGTGTCGTTCCCCTCGGCACCATGGAGCGTGTCGTTGCCTGCGCCGCCCTGCATAAAGTCGTCGCCAGCGAACCCCTCGATAGTGTCGTTGCCGGGCGTCGCCTGCTGACGAAGTACCTCCGCGCGGATATCGGCGAACGACCAGGAAGTGCCGTTGTCGAAGGCAATCTCCTCGATGTCCGTCCAACCCCATGGATGCAGCTGTCCCTTGACGGTCAGCGTCTCCCCTGAGGGCGCGGTCAGGATCATGTCGTCACCGTTACGGGAAACGGCGAGTTCCGATGGCAGGACGCCGTGGACGGTCAGCCGATCTTCTTGTGGGCGCGTGACGAGATTGTACCGCTCCTGGATGATGTCGTTGCCATAACCAACACCCCAGACATATTCGTCACTTCCCTCTTCTCCCTGCAACCAGTCGTTACCTGGCCCACCGTCGAGGAGGTCCGTCTGAGCGCCGCCGATGAGGACGTCATCGCCTGGAGTGCCCCGGAGCACCGCGAGGAGAATATCGGTCTTTGACCACTCGGTTCCGTCCGCAAAGCGGATCCGGTCGATGTCGTTGTAGGTGAGCAGCTCGTTGTAGCCCTCCGCAAAATGGGACTCCACCCTGAGCGTGTCGCCGGTGTCGAGCTCGATGATGAGATCATAACCATCGCGCTTCAGCGTCACATCGGTGTGGCTGATCCCCTCCCCGAGCTGAACCGTGTCAAAGTCAGAAAGATTGCCGTCAGTCTTGGTTTCGCGGACATAGTCGTGACCGTAGGCGCGGCCGAAAATATAGGTGTCCGCACCGTCGCCGCCTTCGAGCAGGTCATCGCCGGCGCCACCGTCTAGCGTATTGTCGTCGAAGAAGCCGACCAGATGGTCGATGCCGGCGGTGCCGGTCAACAGTATCTGCTGGATGTCCGGGCGCGTAAGCACGCTTCCGTCCGCGAAGACGAAGCGCTCGACGTCGTTCCAGCTGAACCAGCTCGAATTGTTGAACTGCCCCGTCAGGCGAAGCGTGTCCCCCGTGTCTAGGATCGTGATGACGAGATCGTTGCCGCTGCGCGCGAATCCCAGATCCGCGACGCTGATATTGGCACCGAAACGCAATTCGTCGTCCTCGCCGAGGTTTACGGTGGTCAGGCTCTCGCGGATCTCGTCATGGCCATAGCCCCGACCGAACACGTAGATATCGGAACCGTCACCGCCCTCGAGAATGTCGTCGCCCGCCCGCCCGTCCAGCGTGTCCGAGCGGAAAGTTCCCACGAGATGATCGTCGCCAGCCGTGCCGCCGAGTATCCGTGCAGCAACCTCGACATCGCTGAGCACCGTCCCGTTTGCGAAGGCGAAGCTTTCAATGTCGTTCCAGGCGAACCAGTTCGCGAAGTTGAACTGTCCGGCGATACGGATCGAGTCACCGCTGTCCACGATCGTGATGACGAGATCGTCGCCGTCGCGCGTATAGGCCAGGTCCTCGGGCAACACGCCCGCGCTGAAGGTCAGGCGGTCGCCATCACCAAGATTGGAATTGGTGAGGCTCTCGATGATGGTGTCGTGACCCGAACCTCGTCCGAACTGATAGCTGTCATTGCCATTTCCGCCCTCGAGGGTGTCGTTGCCGGCGGCTCCATCGAGCACGTCATCACTGTCGAAACCAATCAGGTGGTCATCACCGGCGGTAGGCGTGAGCAGCCGCACCTTCACTGCATCCGCCGTCCACTCAACTCCGTTGGCGAAGCGGAACAGCTCGACGTCGTTCCAGCTGTACCACGCGGAGTAGCCGAACTGGCCGGCGATGGTCAGCGTGTCGCCGGAGCCGGCAAGGGTGAGGATCAGATCGTTGCCGTTGCGCGACAGGAGTACATCCTCGGGCAGCACAGTGGCGCCGAATGCCACGACGTCGTCATCGCCATAGAGGACGTTGCTGACGCTCTCCTCAATTCTGTCGTGCCCGGAGCCGAAGCCGAACACATAGGTGTCGCCACTGTCGCCGCCGCGCAGGATATCGTCACCCCCGCTGGCTTCGAAGCGATCCGCCATGGCAAAGCCTTCCGCGACATCGCTGCCGGCGGTGGTCTGTTGCGCGATGACGCGCCTGTTCAGGTCCTCCCAAGTCCAGACGACGCCACTGGAGAAACGAATTTGCTCAACCCGGCTATATGACAGCGCTCCGAAGACGGCAGTATGGAAATACTCATTCTGGCCCCGGAGGGTGACCCTGTCCCCGCTGGTTCCGATGACCAAGTCTACGTCAGCTCCGGTACGTACAAAACTCACATCGTCAGGGTCGATCCCGGGACCGAATTGAAGAACATCGGGTACCGGATCGATGGTGACGAAGCCATCGCCGATCAGCGCGCGGTTGTCGTCGAACACCGTGTCATGGCCGTCGCCCGCGTTGAATATGTAGAAATCGCCGCCTCCCCCGCCCGTCAGCAGGTCGTCGCCCTCGCCTCCCACCATGTTATCCGCGAGGATATCACCGCGCAGCCGGTCGCTGCCCGAGGTGCCGGTCGTTACAATTGCCTCGATATCCTGCCATGAGTAGGCGGAATTGTCAGCGAAGGCGAACCACTCGATACGATTGAACCATTGCGCTCCAAGGACACCGGTCTGGAAACTGTCGAATTGGCCATCAATTGTCAGTGTTTCGCCAGTGACAATATTAGTAATCATCAGATCATCAGTGTCGTAGGCACGCGTGAAGGCGAGCGACGTGGGGCTGATCGACTGGTCGAATTGCACGACGTCGGCACGTACGGTGAGGCTAATTCCTCCCAATCCTACGTTCACATCGATGTACCGCGCCTGCTCGCGAATGATGTCATTCCCGGCACCCGTCCCCCAGTGATAGATGTCGGCGCCATCCATGCCGATCAGCACGTCATTCCCTTTGGAAGCGACAAAAACATCGTCGTCGCCGAAGCCGCGAACCAGATCATCGCCATCGCTGGTTGCTTGTGTGATGAGGCGCTGCTGGACATCCTTGTTCGAGAAGCTGTCGCCATATTCGCGAAAAGCAAACGCTTCGATCCGCGAGTTGGGTGCGAGGGCGCCGTTATATCCAAGAGACGTGAAGGCGAATTGACCGCTGATGGTCATGCTGCCGCCACCGGACACGGATATTTGCAGATCGTCGCCATTCGTGCCGGATCGCGACCAGACCAGATCCTCAGGCGCTATGTCATCGCCGAAAACGAGGAGATCGGCCCCGCGCAGCAGCGGCGTAGTCTGCTGATCGATGATCACGTCGTCGCCATCGCCGCCATTGAACACATACAAATCTGCGTCGTCGCCACCCTCCAGCAAGTCGTTCCCCAGACCGCCCGTGAGGACGTCCGAGTGCATGGTCCCGACCAGGTGATCATCGCCAGCGCTGCCTTTTCCGACAGCCGCCATGATTTGCGGAATCTCCATGATAGTACCGTCGGCGAACTGGATGTCCTCGACACCCTTGTCAGTGCTGAGCAGGACGTCGGAGCCCACAGGCACCACCGGGGCGAATTGGCCGCTCACCCGCACCGTTTCACCTGACTGGTTTATCGTGATGAGCAGGTCGTTGCCGTCGCGCGCGAGCGTAACATCGCCTTGATTCAGGAACGCGAAGCGGATTCGATCGCCAGCCGGGCGAGCCTCGCTGTCGTTAATCGTCGCGTGGCCGATCTCATGCCCAAACACATAAACATCTTGCCCGCCGCCGCCGTTGAATGTGTCGTTCCCGCCGTCACCAAAGTAGATCGCGGTGTCACCGGCCGTACCGCGCGCCAGCGTATCATTTCCACTACTTCCCAATCGCATGTCTGCGATGCCCAGAGCACCAGCGAGCGCTTCCAGCGTAAGTGGTTGAGCGAGACCATCGATTGCGCGCACAAGTTGCGCGAAGAGGAAATCACTTCGAACAATGTTGGCATCCGAGCGGACCATGCCATGGCTCATCGCGCCGAGGAGCGGCGTCCATTCGGCCCATGCGGCAGCCGCGGCACTCGGATCATTGGGCAGGTCAGCGATGACGCGACTCAGGACATTTGCAAGCGCGTTGGGCTCGTCCGCCACCAGAAGATCGACGTCATCGTGGTAGCTGATGCCGTCGAACAGTTCAGCCAGTGGCCCTTGTACCACCAGTCGGAGCGTCAACTGCGTAACCTGATCCAACCATAGCGCTTCGACCGGCCCGAGATCGTCGAGTTCAATCGCCCCACCCACGTCTCGCGGCAGCAGCGCGTAGCCCGAGAATTTTTCAAGAAAGGCGAGTTTACGGGTATCGAAGCCGTTACTGCCCAGCGGCGTTGCCGCGACACCGTCGACAGCAGCCCAACGATAGAGAATGTTCTCCGTCGAGGCCATGAGGCCCGAGAGGTTGGTCGCGCTACTGTTGGCAAAGGCAGCTACCTGCGCCTTTAGAATTGCATCGGAAGTCATCGTGGCGCGTAGATCGCGGACCTCGCCGAACCCTGAAAGTTCCGGCAGTACGGCGGCGGAAGGATCGATGGTGCTGTCGCCCAGCCACCGACTTTGAGTTTCGTTGATCGCGAGCTGGATGTCGGCAATGCTGCGGGCGTTCCCATTGGAGAGCACGAAGCTGCCGATCTGGGCGATAGTGTTTCCGGCTACTGCCGTAGGTGCAGCAGGTGCCGCATGAGAGATCGAAATGGAAACGATGCCAAGATCGCTAAGGGATTTGAGTTCGCCGGCGTCGGTGACGCCATCTTGATCAAGGTCCTGCCAGACCTGGAGCGACGAGTAGAGGGCGTCGCTGGCAGAAATGATCCCATCGCCATTGCTGTCATAACCGGAAAGCATGTCAAAGCCCCCGGCGCCGGCGTTACCGAACATCTCACCGACGTTGTCGATTCTGCCGTTCGCATTGGCGTCACGGACCAAGAATCCGTCTGTGGCCTGAACCCAGCCCGTGCGCTCGCCAAACCCATCGGAATCGAATTCGAAAAACACCGAGCTGTTCGCTTCGGTTGTCAAGTTAAAGCCGTCCCCGCCCAGATCGAGCACGAGAGGATCAAAACCTGGCATACCGTGGCCGAAGGCGGCCTTCAGTGCGAGATTGACGAAATGCTCGAGTATTTGTCCGGCCGCGCCCTTTCCGCCTCGCGATGCTGCGAATACCGCAAGACCGGCCGACCCCAAACCAGTGTCAAGATTGAGATCATAGTCGTTCACCGCCGCGCTGCCCGCCTGTCCCCAGCCGAGGTTCATCTGCAGCGCGCCATCCGCTCCAAGCGTATAGCTGGCGAACTTCATCCAGTTTCGGTCGATGAAGAAGGAAGCGGTATAGAGAAGTTCCGACCCGATCACCGGAAAGACGGTCAGAAGAGTCGATATCTGTGCGGCATAGGCAACGCCTCCTTCCATCCACCACTGCTGAACCCCGCCGTACAGATCGATGCCGCCGTAGGACACGCGGTCACCGGAGTCACCGTCTTCGATCCAGGTGCCCGAGCCGAGCTGAAAGCGGTCGTGCCCCTCACCGCCCGTCATATTGGTATGCCAGCCTGCAGCGACGAGCGTGTCGTCTCCGCCGCCCCCGTTCAGGACGGAGAAGCCTTCCCCAGAATTTCGTTTGCCGCTTGAACCAATCAGCGTGTCGTTGCCACTGCCGCCAATAGCGGCCTCAAAGCCGTAGATGGCGAGGCTGGCCGTATACGCCGGCAGCGAGATGCCAAGAACTGAAGACGATTGTTGCGTGCTGACAACATGGCGCGTGAGGTCGATTGTTGCGCCCTTGGACCAAGGCGTAGGCGCGCCGTTTGTGTCCGCACTCGCGAGCATGATGGTATCGTACCGGTCTACTGGCTGTGCGCCCCCGGAAAGATAGCTGAACTGCGAAAGGTCCGCGTTCTCCTCGATGGCGAACACGTCGCGTCCGTCGCCCCCCTCGACCGCCGTGCGCTCGATTTGGTCAAGAGAATCGTTGCCGAAGCTGATTTCATTGGTCGCACCGCGCGCCCCGAAGACGTTCACACCCTGCAGACCTTGCCCACTATGTGGAGTCAGCTGGACGACCGTGTCGCCGTGCGCCCATCTATAGGTGATCGTATCGATTCCCGACCCCCCGATGTAGATGTCGTCGGCACCATCGATGTCGGCGTATAGGCGATCGTCGCCGTCGCCACCTTTGACGTGGTCCGCGCCGGCATTTCCCTCCAGATAATCGTCGCCGCCGCCGCCATCGATTATATCGGCGCCAGCGCCGCCTTTGATTTGATCGCTTCCGCCCTGGAACACCAGATCGCCGAGGGGCCCGTAATCACCATAGAGATGGTCGACGCCCTCGCCGCCCTCGATGATGTCATCGCCACCTTGTCCGTAAAGATAGTCGTCGTCGTCTTCGCCGAAGATATGGTCGATGCCACCACCGCCCGAGAGCGTGTCGGAGCCCCTTGCTCCGTACAGCCAGTCGTACCCGTCCCCGCTGCTGAGGGTGTTATCCCGTTCGTCGCCGATCATTAAAATGTTGTGGGTCGCATCAACCCACGATGCATCAAAATTCGCCCTTTCGTCAGCTACGAATGCTGCACTGACAGACGCGCCCGGAACATAATCTTTGTTGATGAGAGTTGCAGAACCGTCATGATCAAAGCCCTGGTATAATAGTCTCTCTTCAATCCCGAGCTCTCTATATATGTCATTGACACGAGCAACGTTCTCGCTTGTCAATATGTCATTTTGATCGTTCTGCGGGAAATCTTTCCAGTCACCGAGAAGGTGCCCAAGTTCATGCAGAAGGGAAGATTGTAGCGTTGCCTTTACAGCGACTCCTTGGGGATTGATATAGGTTGCATTCTCTACATACGGCAGACTGATATTTAAGAATCTTCCACCTGAAAAATCATCGAAGTTAGCCCCTTTCTGCACATACAGTCTGTACCTGGCGGTGCTTGCGGCTGCCTCCTCGCCTTCTTTGAACCCGGAGCCATCTGCATGAACTCCATCGAACGGTATGGGCGCATTCTCTCCCCACAGCAGACTGAGATATCTGTTCACCAACTCCCGGAATGTTTGCGATCTCTCGAAAGCGTCGATTATCGCGTCGATAATCTCCGTCCTTTCATCTTGCGACCAGTCCACGGAAAACCAGACATTGGACGCGAGCAAAAACCCCTGACCCTGCGCCAGCGGAACAAAATCGCTCATGTTGGCAATTTTCCTTTTATAGACGTCGGAGGTTGGACAACTCGTATCCGGTATCTTCGTGACGACTTTGCGTCACATCGGCGATAGTCAGCTTTTGACCGCCGCCAGAAAAGTACCTATCTACTATCGCATTGACATGGTTAGAAAATCCTTGTGAGGACGTTTGCGTTAACGAATGAAATCCCACACCGGGATAGCCGATCGTTTGCTGTGGAGAGTTATAAAAAGCAAATATCACGTCTGCGGGAATACGTGCTTCAATCTCCTTCATTTTGCGCAAACGCTCCGAAGGCTTTTGTACGGAAAGTACTTCACGAACATACTCTTCCCGGTAAAAGGCCATCTGACTTTCACTCAGATCACGCCGATCCTCCCATGTGATAGGTTTTCCCGCCAGCATCTCCATTTGATCGCGAGCAATTTGCCGGCCCTGCCGGAAAAAGATCGCCCCCATCGTACACGGCGACCAATCGTTGCCGACGATGCGCACCCATGGGCTGGTCAGGCGAGGGCTGTTACCAAAGCCGTCAAATCTGCTTCCCGTGGACAAGCCGCTATCGCTTTGAACGAACAGAATATTCAGGCGGAACGGTTTCCTTCCCCTCGAATTTGCAAGCCCCGATCCATTGATGTTCTGCACCAGATTGAGGGCGACGGCATTCATGTATCGCTCCTCGATCGGGTCGCCGCCATTGTTCACCGGAAATGAGCGCTGCAAGACGTGCGCCCCTGACGACAGATTCACTCGTTTGATATCAACCTTCACCGGGCCGCATCCGGAGGGCGAAACGAAATAGGGCGCCACATATTCGCTTCGAACGTATGCGAGATAACCAAGCGCCAACACGATGATCGGCACCGCGGTCAGAGCACGCGAGAAGGTCATCAGCCTCGTCTCCCAACTTCGGAGCGAATGGCGTGACACCTCCCTCCGACCAAAAAGCCGGGCTCCCTCACCCTGGCAGCTGCATTTTGAGCATAAGACCTATCCTGCAGCCATTGTTTGAGATTTTTGGTGATCAACTAATTATCCTTGGGGGCTGCCCGCGCTGATGTTCGTATCACCAGTGATCAGCGCCTCCTTCGACTCTCGCGTCACTCGATTTGTCGACTTCAGCGTTTATGATGGAGGGCTGCAGTTCCCTTTGGCACATCCCGTCGTACGCGCGCGTGCGCGGGCTCGGCCGAAGTGAATCGAACCAAAAGGCGCGTGCGATACGATCTCACGCCCCGCTCCCCAATTCTGACCCAGTGAGGCAAGAGCTGACGTGACCCCGAGGATTTGCGAAAATGGTTAACGTCCAGCGCCAGCCTATCAATGTGGCACGGTATGCACCCGACTCGAAACAGCGAAAAAAAGCCTTCCCTTAACCTGCAAGTCAGCGAAGCCCAATCAATCCCCGCTCCCATGTGAGAAACGAACTATATCCCGTTGATGATGGGGGGCAACACATTTCACGATGGTTGGCAGGAACAGGTGTGGGGGCTTCACGGTTCTGTCCCGCGGTCCGCCACCTTTACAACTGATCCGGAAGTAAATCCTCGCCGGTGACGGATACGTGCATGCGATCTTCAGGGCACCGAGGGCAGCCGGCGTATTGCGCGCCGGGACCCAAGCGCTGGCCAAATGGTGTCCCGGGTACTGTCGCCTGCTATTTGGCGAATTCTGCCCTGCGACGTCAACGGCATCGCGGTACCGTACTTAAGTTGCTCCAAGTGCGACTGCCGTCGGTCTCCTGCCCGTGCATGATCCATGAGCCGGGCCGCAGATCGGGGATATCGATGTCGCGTGGCGTTCTCCCGAGCGGCCGCTCGGCGGGATCTCGCGGATCGGGGCCCATGCCATGCTTCACCACGTCGGCGCGGGCCGTTCGGTAGATGTCGGCCACGTCGCGCCGGCTGCCAACGCTGGCGAGCAGCGGCGAGAGATCGTCGAGCCGGTCCGCGATCACATGGATGACCTCGCCCTCCCGCTGGACCTTGCCGCGGATGCCCACCATCGAGGCGCCAAGGACGACCCGGCGGTACTTCTCGAAGACGTTCGTCCAGACGACGAGGTTGGCGATATCGGTCTCGTCCTCGATCGTGATGAACATCACCCCCTTGGCCGAGCCGGGCTTCTGGCGGACCAGCACGAGGCCGGCGAGGTCGATCCAACGGCCATCCTTCGTCGTCCGGGTGGCCGAGCATGGCTGGATCTTTCGCGCGGCCAACTCGCCGCGCAGGAAAGCAAGGGGATGCGCGCGCAACGACAATGCGGTGGCACGATAGTCCTCGACGACTTCCTGACCCTCACCCATCGGCGTCAGTGCGACCTCGGGCTCGACGGCTTCGTCGCGCCAGACCGCTTCGCGCCTGTCCGCCGCTTCGAACAATGGCAGCGGTGCGTCCGCCAGACCCTTGACCTGCCACAGCCCCGAGCGACGGGTCTGCTCGAGCGAACCGAACCCGTCCGCCTCGCCGATCCGGTTGAGTGCGCCGGCGCGTACGCGTGCGCGGCGCTGGATCTCCTCGACGCTGCGATACGGGATCGGCCCGCGCGCAGAGACGATCGCCGCGGCATCCGCATTGGCGAGATCGCGGACCATGCGCAGGCCAAGGCGCACTGCCATATATCGTCCGTCGGTCGGCTCCAGCGTGCAGTCCCAGCGGCTGGCGTTGACATCGACGGGCCGCACCTCGACGCCGTGCTCGCGCGCGTCCCGGACGATCTGTGCGGGCGCGTAGAAGCCCATCGGCTGGGCATTGAGCAAGGCTGCGCAGAAGGCATCGGGATGGTGGCATTTCATCCAGCTCGAGGCGTAGGCGATGAGGGCGAAGCTGGCCGCATGGCTCTCGGGAAAGCCGTAGCTGCCGAACCCCTCGATCTGCTTGAAGGTCTTCTCCGCGAAGTCGTGGGCGTAGCCTCGCTCGACCATGCCGCCGATCAGCTTGTCGCGGAAATGGCTGACGCCCCCGGTCAGCTTGAACGTCGCCATCGCGCGGCGCAGCAGATCGGCTTCGCTCGGGCTGAACCCTGCGCATTCGATCGCGACTCGCATCGCCTGTTCCTGGAATAACGGCACGCCCAAGGTCTTCTCGAGCACGCGGCGCAGCTCCTCCTTGGGATAGGTGACCGGCTCCTTGCCCTCGCGACGCCTGAGATAGGGATGGACCATGTCGCCCTGGATCGGGCCGGGCCGCACGATCGCGACCTCGATCACCAGGTCGTAGAAGGTCCGTGGCTTGATCCGCGGCAGCATCGCCATCTGCGCCCGGCTCTCGATCTGGAACACACCGAGCGTGTCGGCCTTGCGGATCATGCGGTATGTAGCCGGATCCTCCGCCGGGATGGTGGCGAGGTCGAGCGTGATGCCTTTGTCGGCCTCGAGAAACTCGAATGCGCGCCGCATGCAGCTCAGCATGCCGAGCGCCAGCACATCGACCTTCATGAAGCCGAGCGCGTCGATGTCGTCCTTGTCCCATTCGATGACCTGGCGGTCCTCCATGGCGGCGGGCTCGATCGGCACCAGATCGTCGAGCCGGTCGCGGGTGAGGACGAAGCCACCTGGATGCTGGGAGAGGTGGCGCGGGGTGTTGATCAACTGCCGCGCCAGTTCGAGCGTCAGCGCGAGCCGCGGATCGGCAATGTCGAGGTTAAGCTCCTCCGCATGGCGCTCCTCGACGCCGTCGCGGCCCCAGCCCCAGACCTGCGAAGCGAGCCCGGCCGTCATGTCCTCGCTCAAGCCTAGCGCTTTGCCGACCTCGCGCACCGCGCCGCGTGCGCGGTAGCGGCTGACGACCGCCGTGAGCGCGCTGCGATCGCGGCCATAAGTCTCGTAGATCCACTGGATCACTTCCTCGCGGCGCTCATGCTCGAAATCGACGTCGATGTCGGGCGGCTCGCGCCTCTCGGCGCTGACGAAGCGCTCGAAGAGAAGCTCGGAGCGGACCGGATCGATCGATGTGATTCCGAGGCAATAGCATACGGCCGAGTTGGCCGCGGAGCCCCGCCCCTGGCAGAGGATATCCTTCGAGCGCGCGAAGGCGACGATCGAATGGACGGTCAGGAAATAGGGAGCGTAATCGAGTTGGGCGATGAGCCCGAGCTCATGCTCCAGCTGGGCCCTGATCTTGGGCGTGATTCCGTCCGGATAGCGCTCGGGTGCCTTCTCCCAGGTAAGCCGCTCGAGTTCCTGCTGTGGCGTGCGACCGGCGACGCGGATCTCGTCGGGATATTGGTAGCGCAGTTGCTCGAGATCGAAGGTGCAGCGCTGGGCTATCTCAAGAGTGCGCGCGACCGGGCGCGTGTCGCCGAGATTGCGGCGGAACAACCGCTCCATCTCGGCGGCGGCCTTGAGATGGCGGTCGGCGACCTGTTCGCGTCGGTCGCCGAGCGTGTCGATCGTGCATTTCTCGCGAATGCAGGTGACGACGTCCTGCAGCAGCCGGCGCTCAGGGGAATGATAAAGCACGTCGCCCGTTGCTACGGTCGCCACCCGGGCGGCTTCTGCCATCGCCGCCAGATCGCGAAGCCGCACCGCATCACGCGGCCGGCGGCGCAGCGACAGCGCCAGATAGGACCGGTCGCCGAATATCCGGCTGGTCCGCGCAAGCGCGGCCTCAGCCGCCGCGTCGGCCCGCCCGGGAACGAGCACGCCGATGAGGCCCTGGTTCCATTCCTCGACGTCACGCCAGTCGAGATGGCACGCACCCTTGCCGGCGCGGCTCTTGCCGACCGACAGCAGGCGCGTGAGCCTGCCCCAGGCAGGGCGGTCGGTCGGATAGACCAGCAGGGCGCCGCCATCCACCAGGTCGAGCCTGCACCCGGCAATCGAGCGGACGCCGGTTGCCTTCTGCGCATCCCAGGCACGCACGATCCCCGCGACGGAATTGCGATCGACCACGCCGAGCGCGGGCAGGCCCAGCAGCGCTGCGGCCGCGAACAGTTCCTCGGGCGACGAGGCGCCGCGCAGAAAGCTGAAATGGGTGGTTACCTGCAGCTCGACATATCGGGAGGCGTGGTCTGGCATGGCATCAGTCGTTGGCCGTCAGGCAAGTCAACTCGCGGGGGCCGTTCGCAGTAGCGGGCGCCCGGGTACGGCCCTCAGCCGATGGCGTTGAAGTGCCCGAGCTCGGGATGGAACAGCGGCAGATTGCGGGTGGACTTCTGCGCGACCGCGCTCGCATTGCAGTTGGTGGCGAGCGTGATCCACTCGATGCCCCAGTGCAGGGTGAGCGTCTTGCCGGACGGGTCGATCTCGACCGCGCCCGCACCTTCGATGATCACGTCCCAGTTGGGATCATCATGGCGCACGGCCTTGATCAGCGAGCCGTCGGACAGAGCGATGTAATAGGCATGCATGTAATTCTCGCCGCCGAACTCGAAGCTGGGGTCGGCGGGGATCGTCAGCTTGCTCTCGATGTCTCCGGTGACGCGCAGGCTGGCGGCATCGGCATCGGGAGTGAGGGTGATGGACATTGCGGTGCTCCGACTCGGAAGCGCTGGAACATAACGGGAACTTCACTGCTTTGCCAGCATTGCTGGCCCGCCGCAGCGCCGCTCGCTTGA
Source organism: Sphingomonas psychrotolerans (assembly GCA_032334595.1). GTDB lineage: Bacteria > Pseudomonadota > Alphaproteobacteria > Sphingomonadales > Sphingomonadaceae > Sphingomonas > Sphingomonas psychrotolerans_A. Next base: position 34,721 of record JALMLT010000005.1, read on the forward strand.
TCGAGATCATCGCGCGCAACCGGGCCGCTCGCCGAGCATTCTGGTATCATGCCGCGCTATTTCCTGAACATTTACAACGATGAGGATGTGCTCGACGAGGATGGTACGGATTTTCCGGACCTTGCCGCCGCGAAGCAGGAGGCGATCCGGGGTGCCCGGGGGATGATGGCCGATCATGTCGCCTAGGGCCGAGCGATCAACCTGCGCCATCGCATCGACATCGCGGATGCCGGGGGCGTGGTGCTGGCGAGCATCCCGTTCCGGGAGCTGATCACGATCGTAGACTGAGGATCATGCGAAGGCGCCGTGGATGAACCACGCCATCGCGCCCGTTGCTGCATGCTCGCCATCGCCCTGCCGGAACAGCCAGTAGCGGCCGCCGCCCTCCACCTCGACCTGGAAATAGTCCCTGACCGCATGGGGGGTGCGCGCCTCGTGACCGGACTCGCGCCACCATTCGCCGTGCAGCCGCTCGGGACCATCGGCCTGAACCACCCGGTAGCGTTTGCGGCCCCAGACGAACATCGCCGGCGGGTGGTCGGGCAGCATCGCGGTGACCTGGATCGGTTGAGGCGGCTCGATCAGCCTTCCAGGACGTGGCAGGTCGTCGGCCCAGTGCCCCGCGCCGGGTGTGGCAAGCGCCGACGTCTGCCCGACCGAGCGTTCCGGCATGCCACCCGGGCGCGGCTCCGCGCGGTACAGGCTCTTCTGCCCGAAGCGGTTGGCGAGCGCATCCACCAGCCCGCCGAGATCGGCCTTGCTCTCCGCGCTCGCCGCCAGGTCGCTCTGGGCGGACCCGAGCTTCTCGGTCAGTGGCGCTACCAGGGTCATCGCCTCGATGCCGAGCCCGGGCTCGATCTGGTCGGTCCGCCGGGTCAGCAGCCTGGCGAGATGACAGGGATCGCGGCTCGGTGCCGCGGTGCCGATCCGGATCGCCTGAACGCGCCCGTCGACACGTTGGAAATGACAGTCGAGCCGGCGCGCGCCGCGACCCAGGGCGGTGAGCTGCCCGGCGACATCGGCAACGAGATCGTCGATCACCTGCGCGAAGGCCTCAGGCGTGACGATCGGCTCGAGCAGGCCGCGCCTGGCTCGCGGCACGTGCGGTGCGAAGATCGGCTCGAGCGCTTCGGGTGCATGGCCCAGTGCCTGGTCGAGGCGCTGGTGCAGGGTGCGACCGAACCGGCGCGCGAGCGGCCCGCGTGGCGTCTCGATGAGCTGTTCGACCCGGTCGAAGCCGAGCCGATGGAGACCGTCGACGATATGTGCTTCCAGTCGCAGGGCGGCGACCGGGAGCAGCACCATGGCCTTTTGCTGATCACCGGGCAGGATCGCGACGGGTCGGCCGGCGGGCACATGCCGCGCGACCGCATGCGCGCAGCCGGGCGTATCGGCCACGGCGATCTGCAGCGAGAAGCCGGCATTGGCCACCCGGCGATGCAGGTCCTTGAGCAACGCACGCTCGCTGCCGAACAGGGCTGCGCACCCGGTGATGTCGATCCACACGCCATTCGGCGGATCGGGGGCGACGACCGGCGAGTAGCGCCCGCACCACAAGGTGAGCCGCGTGAGAGCAGCGAGGTCGGCGTCGGGGTCGGCGTCGATCACCGCGAGCCCGGGTGCGAGGCTGCGCGCCTTGGTCACCGTCATGCCCGGCGCGATACCGATACCGCCCGCCGCCGCATCCACCGCGGCGACGACCTTGCGGCCATGGTCCGGAAGCGCGGTGACGAGCGGCTGGTCGGGGGCCGGCGCCTCAGCTGGCGATGCGCCGCTCTTCCGCCGCAGCCGGTCGGTCGACCAGGCGGGCAGGTAGAGCGAGACGACCCTGCGCATCGCAGGCCTCCACGATCCAGGATTTGGGTTCGCCGCCGCGCACCCGCTCGAGCCGCACGTCCCAGCGCGGGCGACCGAGGCTCGGGATGCCGAGCGGCGCGCTCGGCGCCGCCAGCACGCGCCAGCGCGTCACCGCCGCAGTGCCTTCGGCGAGCAGGTCGACGGGCGAGGCGCGGCGGAAGACGAAAGCCATGACCCCCGAGCCCTCCGCAGCAAGCTGCAGGCGCTTGGACGCCGTAGTCGACAGCTTCGCGACCTCGCCGACCACCCCCGCAAGGCCCGGATGGCGCAGACACTCCTCCATGGCGAGAAGCACATTGGCGTCGCTGCCCGCCTCGACATGGATGACGCGGTCGGGGTGCAGCCCGGCGAGGTCCAGCGCGGGAGCGAACAGGTCCCGCCAGCGCAGGCACCAGAAGACCGGCCCCTCGATTCGCGCGAGGATTCCGGCGAGGAAGATCGTCGCCGCGGCATCGTCGCACAGCTCCGCGCTGCCGGCGACTTCGTGAAGCGCGCCCGTCATCAGGCCACCGCCGGGCAGATGCCGGTCGATCTCGGCCAAGCCGAAAGGCGCAGTCTCGCGCATCCGTCCAGCGCCCTCGATAGCGGCGATGCGGCAACGCAGATCGGCAATGACGGCGGGCTGCCTCATGGAATGCAGGACTCGGGAGCGATGTGATTCGTTCCTTTTTTGTTCCCAAGTACCTATGCGCGTCAAGACGGACCCGGGCGAGCGTCGGGCGCAGCACAACCGGCACGGCCGTGTCCCGCCCGGCCTCGCGGAGGCAGAATCCGCGAGTCGGCGACACATGCCAGCTTCGCCAGAAATTTTTTCACGCCCGGCCCCGGGGTCCGCGAGGCCCTGCGTCAATCCGCTCAACGCCGAAGGAAAAGCGGCGGCTTGGGAGGGAAGGACATGACGGTTTCACGAAAGACAATCTGCGCGGCGCTGCTGGCTGCGGCCGCATACCCGGCGGGCATGGGGGTCCTCCCGGCAAGCGCGCAGGAGGCGCAGGTCGTCTATGCGCTACCGGCGCAGGATCTCGCGACGACGCTGCGCGCGATCGCCCGCGAGGGCAGGCGCGAGATTCTCTTCGCCGACGACGACGTGCGCGGTCGTCAGGCTCCCGCGGTGCAGGGCCGGCTGACCGCGGAACAGGCGGTGCGCCGCGCGATCGACGGCAGCGGCCTGATCGTCGAGGACCAGGCCGGGGCGCTTGTCGTTCGGGTGCATCCTCAAACGGGCGACGACGCGAGTGCCGAAGCGGCGATCACGGTGACGGGCACGCGCATCCGCGGGGCGACCGGCCCTTCGCCGGTGATCGTCATGACGCGCCGCGGACTCGAGGAGCAGGGCATCCCCGACATGGCGAGCGTTTCGCGGATCATCCCGCAGAATTTCACCGGAGGGCAAAACCCCGGGGTCGCGGGAGGCGGTGAGCAGAGCGGCTACAACAACGTCAACAACTCAACGACGCTCAACCTTCGCGGGCTGGGCTCGGACGCGACACTGACGCTCATCAATGGTCACCGCCTCCCTTACGACGCCGTCAATCAGGGCGTCGACATCTCGATCATCCCGCTGGCGGCGCTCGAGCGCGTCGAGGTGATCGCCGACGGCGCGTCGGCGCTCTACGGATCGGACGCGGTCGGCGGCGTCGCCAACATCCTCCTGCGCCGCGACTATGACGGCGTCCGTGCGAGCGCACGGGTCGGGGCGTCCACCGAGGGCGGCAACGTCCAGCAGCAATATTGGGGCGTGGGCGGCGCGCGCTGGGCTGGCGGCGGCTTCATGGCCGCCGTCGACTATAGCAAGACGACCCCGATCTATGCCGACGATCGGCCCTATACGCGCCACCTCAATGCCGAGCAGATGCTGACGACGGGAAGTCGGCAGATCAACGGGGTATTTGCCGGGCATCAGGACCTGGCCGGCTGGGCTTGGTTCGAGCTCGACGTTCAACTGGCCGACCGCCGGTCGCGCAAGACCAACGCGTTTTCGCTAACGGCGCCGATCACCTTCTACGGCCAGACCAACCTGCCCGTCGTGCGTACCTGGGCAGTGACGCCGTCGCTCCATCTCAGGCCCGGCGGCGGTTGGGAAGCGACGCTCCAGATGACCAGCGGCGAGAGTTCGACGGTCATCAACACGCGTCGCTTCACCAATGGCACGCCCTTCGTCAGCCGTGCGGCCTATGACAATCGTCTCACCAATTTCGAGGCGAGCGCCGAAGGACCACTTGCCCGTCTGCCAGGCGGGGACATCCGCCTCGCTCTGGGTGGCGGCTATCGCCGCTTCCAGCTCGACTTCGACGTCAGGACCACCAGCGCGGGGGTGACGCAGATCACACGCGACGCGGTCGAGCGCAGGGAAAGCCTGTTCGGCTATGGCGAACTGTCGGTGCCGCTCGTCGGCGAGCGCAATCGCGTGCCGTTTATCGAGGCTCTGCGCCTCAGTGCCGCGGCCCGCTACGAGAGCTACAAGGGTATCGACGCGGTCGCGACGCCCAAGCTCGGGCTGGTCTATGCGCCGCACCGGGACGTGACGCTCAAATATAGCTGGGGGCGCTCCTTCAAGATCCCGACGCTGCAGCAGGTCAATCAGGCCCGCGAAGTCGTCCTTTTCCCTGGCTATTTCTTCGCGCCCCAACCGACCCCGCCGCTTGCGCCCGATGCCACGGTGATGCTGATCGGTGGCGGCAACCCGGATCTGCGCGCCGAGCGCGCGACCAGCTCGACCCTGTCCGTCGAGTTCAGGCCGCGCTTCATCGACGGACTCCGGGTCGAGGCGAGCTGGTACGACATCGATTATCGCGGGCGCATCGCGTCGCCGATCAGCGACCTGCTGTCGGCGCTGACCAACCCCGCCGCGGCGGATTTCATCCTCTTCTCGCCCGGCGCGAGCCGGCTCGACGCGATCATCGCCGGCGCACCGATGGGGCTCTCCAACCAGAGCGGCCAGCCCTATGACCCGGCGCAGGTCGCGGCGGTGATCGACGCGAGCCTGCACAATACCGCGCGCGAGCGGATCCGCGGCGTCGACCTCTCCATCGACTATGTCGCCAGCCTCAGTGCGGACAGCCGACTCATCCTTGCGGGCACGGCGACCTGGCTCGATGCGAAGCGTCAGTCCGCGGCCACTCTGCCCTGGGAAGGTCGCTCCGGCCTGATCTTCACACCGCCGAAGTTCCGGACGCGCGGGTCGCTGAGCTGGGAGACCTCCGCCGTGCAGCTCTCGGCCTCGCTCAACTATCTTGACGGCACGCTCGACAACCGCCTTCCGGCGACTTCGCGGATCGGCGGATTCACGACGCTGGACCTGAGTGGATCCTATCGGAGCGGGAAAGGACACGGCTTTCTGGACGATCTCGAGCTGCGCCTCAGCGTGCAGAATCTGCTCGACGAACGACCCGATCTGATCCGCGTCTCCAACCCGACCTATGTGCCGTATGATTCGACCAACCATTCGGCAATCGGCCGGTTCGTCAGCTTTTCGGTGACGAAGCAATGGTGAACCCGGTCCCCGCAGCGGCGCTGCTCGCGCTGCTGCTTGCGGCGCCCGCTTTCGCGGCGGCGCCTCCCGATTGCACCGACGTCATGCCGCCGGAAACCGCGGCTTCCGAGCCAGGGCGACCGCTGGTCCCGGAAGACCTCGTCCGGCTGCGCGATATCGGCCCGGTCGATCCGATGCAGCAACATGCGGGGCTGTTCTCCGTGTCGCCCGACGGTCGATACGCAGCCTTCCAGGTCCGCCGGGGCGATCCTGTCGCAAATGGCTATTGCCTGGCGATGGCTGTGGCCGAGCTTCGCCCGGACGGCAGGGCAGTGATGGTCGACCGCGGCGGCGACTTCATCCGCTACCGCTTCGACTTTCGCGGCAAGGCAAACTTCCCCAGCGGCGTCGCCGACACGATCACGCCGCGCTGGTCTCCCGATGGCCGCTGCATCGTCTACCGGCGCCGCGACAAGGGTGCGGTGCAGCTTTGGCGGGCCCGCACCGACGGCAGCAGCAGCGAGGCGATCACCAACAGCATCGACGACGTAATCGATTTTCGCATCACCGCCGACGGAGATGCTGTGGTCTATGCGACGAAGCCGGGTCTGCGCGCGGCGCTCGCCGAGATCGACAAGGAAGGCCTGTCGGGCTTCCACTATGATGATCGCTTCTCGCCCACCTCGAGCAATCGGCCCTTCGCTACCGCGCCCATTTCGCGAGTCATCTGGTTTCGGAAAATGGGAGGCGCGAATGCCCGCGCGGCGACACCCGAAGAGGCCGCGCTGCTCGACAAGCGATCACGGCAGGAGGGCGACTGGACCGAGTTCGCCGGTCCCATGGGAGCTGTGGCACGGGTCCGGGTTCCTGCCGACAGCCTCTACGCGTCGCGCGGCCAACTGTTGGTCGAGAGGGACGGTCGCGCCATTTCCTGCGGTGCGGCCGAATGCCGCGATGCGAGCTATCCCTGGTGGGTGGGCGACCGGGTGCGCTTCCTGCGCCGTGAAGGCTGGCGGAACAGCGAAACCGCCATCTACGAGTGGAAGCCAGGCAATGCCCGTCCCCGCCGCCTCTATTCGACCGAGGACCTGCTGCTCGGCTGCGTGCCCGACCGGGGCGCGCTCATTTGCCTGCGCGAAGGTGCCCTGCAGCCGCGCCGGCTCGAGCGGCTCGATCCGGCTACGGGGGTGCGCGACATCCTCTTCGACCCGAACCCTGAATTCGCGAAGCTGACGCTGGGCCGCGTCGAACGTCTGCGGTCGCGCAACAGCTTCGGCCTGGAATCCTTCGCCGACCTCGTTCTGCCGGTCGGATATCAGCCGGGCAAACGCTACCCGCTGGTGGTCGTCCAATATGTCTCGCGCGGCTTCCTGCGCGGCGGCACCGGTGACGACTATCCGATCCAGGCATTCGCCAATCGCGGCTTCGCGGTGCTGAGCGTCGACAAGCCCGATCCGGTGGGCATCAGGGCAGCGCCCGACTATGTCGAGGGCGACCGGATCAACCTCAAGGATTTCGCCGACCGGCGCAGCGTGCTCGAGGCTGTCGAGGATCCGGTTCGCGTCGCGATCGCGCGCGGCATCGCCGACCCCGCGCGCATCGGCATCACCGGTCTGAGCGACGGCTCCTCCACCGTCCAGTTCGCGCTGCTGCACAGCAGGCTGTTCTCGGCCTATGCGTCGAGCAGTTGCTGCTGGGACACGAGCATGCCGATCCGGGTCGGGCCGGGCGCGGCGAAACAGTTCCATGCGATGGGCTATCCCAGGATGACCGACGATAGCGACACGGCGCGGGCCTTCTGGCGTCAGATCGCCATCACCCCCAATGCAGAACGCATCCGCTCGCCCATCCTCGTCCAGATCGCCGACGACGAATATTGGAGCGCGCTCCAGAGCTTCACCGCGCTCCGCGAGCTCGACCGCCCGATCGACATGTTCGTCTTCCCGGGCGAGCATCACGTCAAATGGCAGCCTGCGCACCGGCTTGCGACTTACAGGCGCGCGATCGACTGGTTCGACTTCTGGCTGAACGGCGTGAAGGCACCCGGCCGCGACGAGGAGATCGCACGCTGGGAGGCAATGCGTCGGGCGGCAGGCTTCGCGACGAAGCCCGGTGTGGCGCCTGCCGCGCCCTGAGCATGGCGGGTCGCAGGAATGACGGGCGGGCGCCGGGACCCCCCGCCCGTTCGCCTCAGTCGTCGTGCAGGCCGGCATGCCACATCAGCCCGTTCTCGCCGTCGGCGAAGCCCATCATCGATCCGCGCGTGGCGGTGCTCGCGGCGCCGAGATCGATCGGTTTCATGTCTTGCGCAACCATTGCTCTTCTCCAAGCTTTGAATTGGTCGATTGGGGACCCGGCAGATCTTCGGGCCCCCTCGGCTGCTCAGTCGTCGCTCAGCCCGGTGATCAGCATCAGGCCCAGTTCGACATCGGCGAAGCCGTACAGGCATCCGCGCGTCGCCGTGCTTGCCGTTCCGAGCTCGATCACCGTCATGTCCTCGATACGCATCGCTCTTCTCCTGTCTTGTCGGGTTGGTCGGTTGCGCCCGAACCGGAGGCGGCACCGCCGCCGGATCGATGCGAGGACCGGGCACCTAGCCAGGCCTCGACATTCGCCAGTTCGAGCAGGCGCACATTCTCCTCTCCCGTGGTCGGGCGTTCCGGCCGGAGAGCTTCCTCGATCGCGCCCGGATCGAGAATTCGGTGCCTGGCGAGCTGGCCGTCCAGCAGCCGGGCGCGCAGTTCCTCGCGCTTGCGCCGGACGATCTCGCCGCAGAAGGGATCGGGCGTGCCCTTGACCTTGCGATCGACGATCGCGGCGGGGAGCTGGCTGGCGAACGCGGCACGCGCCATCGCGCGGTCCCGTCCGCCCTCGCGCCACTGCCAGCTCGGGATCGCCAGGCAGGCTTCGAGGATGGGCTGGGACAGGAGCGGGTTGATCACCGGCGCAAGACGGCTGCGATCCGCCTCGAGCGTGAGCTGGGCGCGGATCAATGCAGCGATATGCGCCGCCTTGCCGGGGAGCGCCCAAGGCGGCGCCTCGAGCCAGGGGTGGCGAAACGGCATGTCGCGCTGCGAGGCGACAAGATCCGGGTGGAGGAAGCCCGGGCTGGGTCGCCAGCGATAGCCAGGCGGCTGGCGCGCGAGCCGCACCGCCGCCCGGGTCACGCGCAGCGGCCCGGCACCGGTCTGGCGGCAGACGTCGCGGAGCGTCGCGAAGGCCCCGGCGCCCGGCCCCTCGTGCAACGCCCGGTCGGCCAGCGCCGCAGCCGACTGCGAATAGCCGAAGACATTGTCCCCGCCATTGCCGGTGAAGAAGGCGTCGGCGCCGATCCGCTCGGCGACAGCGCGGTGCGCGCGCTCATAGGGCTGGGCTTCCATGCGCCCGGCGGGTCGAGGCAAATCCGCACCGAGCGGCCGCGCCAGATCGACGGCATCGAGATCATAGCGCGCCTCGGCCAGCTCCAGGCCGACCGCATCGCACACGAGCCGGGCGAACCCGCGTTCGTCGCCCGCGGGATCGTCGGTAAACAACGTGAGGCAGGTGGCGCGGCTGCGCGCCGGCGCGAGGCAGGCCGCGACGATCGACGAGTCCAGCCCGCCGGACAGGCTGAGCAGCGGGCGTTCATAGCGCGACGCCCAGGCGGAGACGCAGTTCTCGACCGTGCGCTGCAGTCGCTCCGCCACGGTCTCGCCACCCGCGTCGCCGGGTTCGGCGAAGTCCCAGGGCGACCAGCCTGTCGCGCCCCGCTCGGAGGGTCCATCGATCGTGACCGCTTCGCCGGCCAGCAGATCGGTGATGCCGGCAAGCGCCGTTTCGGTTGTCGGCAAGCCCGCAGCGTAGAGGATCCGGCCAAGCGCCTCCCACGCGACCGGCATGGCCTTGCCGCTCGCCGCCTCGAGCAGCGTGAGATCAGAGGCGAACAGCTTTAGCCCGCCCAAATCGGCGCGATAGCATGGGAGCGCCGCCGACGGGTCGCGCAGGATCTCCGTCGCGCCATTGTCGTGGCGAACGCTGATATAGCCGCCCCACCACGTAGCGAGCAGCGCCGCGTTTCCATGGACCGACAGGGTCGCGCGCTCGGTATCGCTGAGCGCAGCGATCGCGCGTGGGGCGCCATGGCGATGAAACAGCGTGCCGATCACGAGCGACTGCGGGTCGATCTCGATGCAGCTGCAGGCCTCGTTCGTCAGCACCGCGAAGTGCGGTGCGCGACGGGCCAAGGTCAGCCCGGTACGGTCCGCCACGCGATCCGCCTCGATGACGCAATCGGGGGCCCCGGCGACGAGGAGGAGATATCGCGGCCTCATCGCACGACCAGAATCGGCGTGTAGAGCCGCACCTGCTCGAGATCGCCGACGACGACGGCGTCGCCCGCCTGGACCCAGCTATGCGCCGCGAACGGGTTTAGGCGCACCCCAAAGATCAGCGCCACGGCTTGTCCATGTCGCCGGCAAAGCTCGGCGGCGGCGATCGCGCGGGGCAGGCACTGGTCGGCGGCACGCAGCAACAGCCCGCTGCTCACGAAAGCATTGGCGATGCTCCGCAGGACCGCTTCGTCTACTTTGGGGCCCGCATCGACCGTGCCGGATGCGAGCTCGCTCACGATCCTCGCCAGCGGCCGCCGCTTCAGTCGGCGGCGCGCGCGCAGCTGTCCCGAGACCGCTGCCAGCGTCTTGGCAATGGGCCCCCTTCGCGCGCCGGCAGCGAGATCTCGCGTCGCTGCAGGATAGGCCGCGGCCGCGGAGATCTCCCCTGGGCCAGGCTCCGCGACGCCGGCCGCAACGAGCGCGCCCCGCGCGGCAGGGTCGATCGTCCCGCCCGCGACCCAGCGCTGAAAGGCCTCGTCCAGCGCCTCGGGCAGGCAGAAATAGCGGTCGCGGCCCAGATCGAGGAAGACCGCCTGACGTGCACAGATGCACCAGGAAACGCCCGCGCGAAGAGTGAGCGACATGTCGGATTCCGCCAGCGAAATGGCGCGCGCCCTTGGGGCACGCGCCAGGTTCGGTCAGTCGTCGGTGAGGCCGACCTTCGGCTGCAGCCCGACTTCGGTGTCGGCGAAGCCGATCGTGCTGCCCCTGGTGTCGGCGCTCGCGACGCCGAGCTCGATGGTGTGTTCGCGTTTCATGGCATTTCTCCGTGTGTGGGAAACGTCATGGCCATGACCTGCACCAATGTAGCGGGCGCCGCACTTATGAGAACATTATAATCCAGTTATAATTCGAATGTTTTCACCGGGCCGTATTATACACGCGCTGGAAACCTGGTTGTCCGACAATGCGCTCGGCCGGGTGGCTACCACTATGTCCAGGCCTTGCGGCTAAAGGTGGTGGCGCATGCACCAAGACATGCTTTTCCCGCCCGGCTTCGCTGCCCCATGCCGAGCCAACTACATGGGAGCGGCCGCAAAGGACTGAAGATCGCGACGCAGCGCGCCGCTGTCGAGCCCTTTATTGGTCGGCTCTGCTTCCTGCCTCGGAGCGATGGAAGGCAGGCGCATCGGCCGGCTGTCCGCCGCCGGCAGCCGCCAGAACGATCTCGCGCGGATCGTTCAGGTCCACGCTGCTACCGAACAGCGCACCGAGGCGGCGGGCGAGCAACGCAGTGTCGTCGATGCGGAACCGTCCCGACACCCGCTCGGCGCCAAGGCTCTGGTCCGCCAGTCGGATCGGACGCGCGGCGCCGCGGTTGGCGAGCGCGACCAGATCGGCAACCGCGGTCGCCTCGAACTCGAGCGCGGCGGCGATCGTGGGCGGTGTCGGGGCACTGCCACCGGCCGCGGGCGCTGATGCTGCCTCGGCCAATCCGGCAAACGACACGCTTTCGCCCGCGACGAGCTTGCGCACCGGCTGCGCGGGTTCGTTTCGCTGGCGCGGCAACGCCACGTCGATCGCGCCCTGCAGCAGCCGCACGTCGACCTTGCCCGAGGCCGCGAGCGCTACTTCGAAGATCGTGCCGCGCGCTGTCACGCTTCCGCCGCCGGCGAGGACGACGAACGGGCGGCCCTCATGGGTGACTTCGAACCGCGCCGCCCCGCGCAGCAGCTTCAGGTTTCGCCGGCCGCTGCCGATGTCGATGACGAGCGCGGTGTCAGCAGTCAGATGCACTGTCGAGCCGTCGGCGAGCCGGATCGTTCGCGCCTCGCCGGCGGTTGTGACCGTGCGCGCGTCGACCGTCGCCGAAGCCACGACCACAGGCTTAACCGGCGGCGAGCCTGCCGGATGCCAGAGCGCCCATCCGCCGAGAGCGAGCACACTTGCGATGACGGCGACCATCGCGGCAGGGACCAGCTTGCGTTTACGGACAGGCGGCGGGGAGGCGTCGGGCTCGACCAGCAGCTTGCCCATCGCGAAGATCTCGGCGGCGCGACTATAGGCGCTGCGATTCTCCGGCGCTTGCGCCAGCCACGCCTGAAATGCGTCGCGGCTGGCTTCCGCATCGGGTGCGCGCATCCGCGCGAACCAGTGCGCCGCCTGGCTGTCGAGCGCGTCGCTTCCGTCCCCGGGATTTCGATCGGCGATGGTCATTGCTCCAGGTCCCTGCCGATCCGCAGCAGCGCCTCGCCGAAATGCCATTCGACCGTGCGGATGCTGATGCCGAGTCGGCCCGCGATCTCCTTGTACCCCAGTCCCTCGACCCGATGCAGCACGAACACCTCGCGCATCCGGGGCGGCAGCGCATCGACCGCCGCGCGGTAGCGCTTGCGCATCTGCTCCAGCTCGAGCCCGTCGTCCTGCGTTGCCCGCGCGACCGGCGCGTTCGCCTCGTCGATCGGCACATGCGCCATGCGGTTCGACAGCCGCCGTGAGCGGTCGATCAGCAGGTTGCGCACGATGCGGTTGAGGAATGCCTCGGGCTGGCGAAGACCGTCGCGGGCGCCCGATCCGAGGAAGCGAGCGAAGGCATCCTGCACCAGGTCGTTGGCATCCTCGCTCGAGCGCAGCCGGGCGTCGAGCCAGCGGCGCAGGCGTGGTGCCTGCTCGCGGTACAGGTCGTCGAAGCGCAATTGGCCATTGCCGCCGCCGCCTGGCGACACGCCGGTCTCGTCGTCGGGCCGCCGCATGCCGCGTTACCGCGCGCAGCTGGCGCCGCGCCGGGCGCGGACAAGGGAAAACGATCGCACGAGAGCCTGTCTCGCGCCGGGCGATGCCTCGGGAATGGCACCCGGCCTGTACGGGCGGGCGTGCTTGATGCCTGGCGGTCAAATCCGCAGCGGGCTGCCGGCATTGCCCCGCTGTACGTTAGAGTCTGCGACACTTCGCAGTTGCTTGCAACACTTGCCCGGAAGACCTCGGATCGCCGCTCCCCTTGCCGGCCGGGACCGGGCGCCGCTTGTCGGGCGCGCCGCGATGTCCCGCAACCCGGCCGATGGCCGGGTGCTTCGCTGCCGCTTCGCCCTGCGGTGCGGGTCACCGCTCCTCGCGCGCCCGTGTGGCGCCGCCGCCGGTCCCTCCTGGCCGGCCTGGAGGAGCAACCTCATGTCACGAGACGATGTCAGCGTGAGAACGGACCTGCGCGCGGTGCTGGCAGCGCTTCGCGAGCTGGACCCCTTGGAGCGCGCCGTCTTCCAGCTATGTGCTGTCGACGGGCTCGACTATCCGGAGATCGCCGAGCGGCTCGGCATTGGCCCGGTCGAGGTCGAACGATTTCTCGCCTCGGCTTTGCTCGCGATCGATCGCCACCTGGATGTTGCGTCCCGGGCCCGCAATCCGGTCGAATCCGGCGCAAAGCGCCGCGCCAACCGGTTGCATCGGCTCATGCGCTGGCTAGGGTTACCCTGATGCGCACCGATCTCGATCATCTGCCGCCCGCCAAGCAGCGCGAGCTCGAGCGCGTCGTGCAGATCCTGTTCGAGGAGTTCCGGGACGCAACTGCGCTCTCCACCTCGGAATGGAAGCGCCAGGCGCGCATCCTCAAGGTCATCCTCTACGGCAGCTATGCCCGCGGCGGCTGGGTCGACGAACCGCACACTGCCAAGGGATACCAGTCCGACTTCGACCTGCTGATCATCGTCAACAACGAGAAGTTGACCGACCGGGCTCAGTACTGGACCACGGCCGAGGAGCGGCTCAACCGCGAGCTCGCCGTGACCAAGACGCTGCGTACGCCGGTCAACTTCATCGTTCACACCCTTCGCGAGGTGAACGACGGGCTCGCGCATGGCCGCTATTTCTTCATGGACATCGCGCGCGATGGGATCGCGCTCTACGAGAGCGACAGTACCGAGCTGCATGAGCCCAAGCCCAAGACGCCGCAGCAGGCGCTGGCGATGGCGCAAGAATATTTTGACGAGTGGCTTCCCGCGGCGATGAAGCGCTTCGAAGCGGCCCGCTTTCTGATCCAGAAAGATTATTCCAAGCAGGCGGCATTTGATCTGCATCAGACTACGGAGAGCCTTTATCATTGCGTCCTTCTGGTCTGCACCTTTTACACGCCGCACGTGCACAATCTCGGATTCCTGCGCACCCAAGCTGAACGGACCGACCCGCGTCTGATCGATGTCTGGCCACGCCATACTCGCACGGATAGGGCCCGGTTCGAGAAGCTGAAGGATGCTTACGTCAAGGCGCGCTATTCGAAGCACTATCGAATTAGCGCGGATGAGCTGGCTTGGCTCGGCGACCACGTCGAAGAGTTGGGCCGTGTCGTTCAGGTTGTCTGCGAGGAGCATCTGGATGCCCTCCGACAAAGTGCCGCAGCTTAAACGGTTAGCTTAACATCCCGAGCCCAGTGCGGCAGCTTTGCGCACTAGAGCGATAGCAGCGAGCTCCTATCCGCGACCGGATCGACAGGCTGGAAGAGGCGGTCCGAGAGGCCCGCAAGCTTTTGACACAAACGATGAGGATAGACACCAGGATGCTGCGGTGAAAATCTATGATCGGCTGCGACAAAGTGGGAGCGCGAGCTGGAAGATGTCGGCCTTGCCGGGTCAGCCACCGCCACCGGGATCATATCCACACCAAGAACTTCAAAAGTGCAGGGACCTTGCGGATGCGCACGGTCCCTCACCCGCACGGGATGGCGCGCTGCCGCCACGCGACGATATCTTTGCCGAAATCAAGACCCTTGCGGATTGAGCGGAATCGATCAGGACTTGGCAGGACACTTTGCCGTGACCGAGCTGATTCGCCCGTGTCAGGAAGCATCAGCCGCATAGGCGGAGTCAGCTTGAGTGGCTCTGTAGATCCAGCATATTCGGTGGCATCGAGCCCGATCCGCGCACGCGGAGGCACCACAATCTAGGCAGTCGTACAAGACGGTCAAATTTGCTGCTTTACAGCAGACCGACGACTCTGTTGGTCGCCACCGTGCCAAGACGAAAAAGCGTCTGACGCTGCGCCGAGGCCTGCCGCCACGAACGGGCAAGATCGGACTCCCAGGGGGTCACGATCAGCTCGAAGGAACCGTCGGTCAGGCGGCGGAACATGACAGCTGTGTCGGCATAATCGAACCCGCCCTGTGCGGCAGTCGGCAGATTCATCCGCTCCATCTTGTTATTGCCATGCCAGGTCAGTCGCCGGTCGTTCCACACGCCCGCCCCGCTGCGAAGGACGGGCTCACCGATCGTCAGATTATGTGGATAGTCGTACTGGTCGAACACGAAGCCGAAGAACCGGTGTCCACCTCGCGGCAGCTCCAGCTGGTTGCTCGATCCGCCCTGTAGGGCCTCGCCATGGACCCACATGGCGGTATAGTCGGCGGGATTGATCCCGCCGGTTTCAATTGCGACGCGGAACAAGGGCAGCGCGGCACCCGCCACCGGTGCCGGTGCTGCGACAGGCTGCGCTTCCTGCTCGATTTCCGGGGGAGGCGGCTGGGCCTGACGCAGGGCGGTATAGGCTGCCAGCAAGTCGTCGGTGAGAGCAGTCGTTTCAAAGCGGGCCTTGTCAAAGGCTTCATCAGCATCGGCGCGCGCAACACCCTGCTGAGCCCATGCCGCCTCTGTGTTGACGCTAAACCCGCGGCTGGTCAGGTTCGCCGAGCCGACCAACGCGCTGCATGTCTGGGGATCGGTGCCAAAGACGTAGAGTTTGGGATGAAAGGCGCGCTGCGGCATGAGCGAGCCCTGCGCCACCTTCTGCGCGCCCGACACCAGAACGGTGGCGTTCGCCAGCCCGCGCCAATGCTGCAAGGCTTGAGGTTCAGTAAGGCCGAAATCAAAAGATGTCACAAGGGTTTTGGGCATCGCCGCAAACGCGGCCGGGCCCACTGCGTTTGCGACGGCAGACAGCAATATATTCGCGCCGCCGAGCGTGACATATGCGGACGCTGCGCGGATATCGATGGCTCCCGCCGCGACCATATCAACGAGAGCATTGCGCAGGCGCGCCGGTTCCGCGGCGTTCTGGACGATCAGCATGGCGGAGCCTGCGTCGCGCTGCCGCTCCCGCCGGATGGCGCGGTGGATGCACCGGCCAGCGCCGACTGCGCCAATGTTTCAAGCTGCGCCAGAAGCGGTGATGCTTCAAGCAGCGTGCGCAATTTGCGGCGGCGCGCCGTCAGTGCCTTGACGGGATCGGCCAGATAAGGGTCCGTCGTGCAGTGGCCATCTGCTAGTAAGGCAATATCCTTGGCAAGGGCCGCGATCTTCTGATGATCGCCGTTTCCGGCATCGTATGCCGGCATCATTCTGTACGGCAGCGTGTGGAGATGCCGTTCGCCGAAATCTCCCTTCGGGTTGAACGCAAGGGTGGCGTTGGTTAGGGCCACGCTGTTGAGCATGCCGACTTGGTACCAAGCCTCGTCTGTGTCCGCCACGACCTTCCAGTAGAGGGTTTGATCAACGACAAGGTCCTGAGCCTGCGCAACCGGAACGCACGCCGCGCATATTATCTTGCCGCCGGCACCGGCCAGAATGAGGTACCCCGTCGTCCCGAAGACTTGCTTGGAGAGCTTGCCCCGTTCATCGATGCGCTGTTGGAGCGATTTGCCTTTCCCCACCGTTTTGAGCTTCTGGTTGATCGCGGCGAAGCGCCGCGCGGTCTGGGTGAACCCCTGCCGGCGGATTTCGGCCTCGTCGAGAATGGTCCACGGTCCGCCCGCAGCGCGCAGCGCCGGCAGAGCAAGCGGTGCGCGATGGACACCGAGCACGAACGGCAGCAGGTTTTCCGACTGGGCCATGCGGAAAATAAAGCGCGGTGCGACATGGCCGGGGAAGCGGTCCGTCGCCATTTCCTTGGCTGACTTGATCGTAAACCCCCACGCAGAAGCGCGGGTCGGCGTATCGACGCGATACTCCGCTCCCGCATTCTGGACGATGTCCACGCAGACAGCCGTGCGCGGCATAAGGTCGGCCCCCTGCTGCGGCAGGTCGCCGCCACCGCCGGCCACAGCTGAACCGCCGCCCGTTTCGAGCACCCAGGCGCTGCGCGCCGAACCGATGGTGCGAACCGAAAAGCCTGCGGCATCCAGACCCCTGTCGGTCGCCACAAAGCCGCTAAACGTGCTTTGTGGAAGCCCGGTCGTATTCGCTTTTTTGTGACCGACCAGCGCCGCGCCGGGATATTTGAACGTTCCGGGCGCGACCTGCCAGATTTCGGCGATGTCGAACGGCACCGGACGGTCGCTTGTCAGGAAATCATGCTGCCTGAGCCTTTCGTGATGGGTGCCGTTCAGCACCGTGCCGGGTACAAGGCAGGCCACGCAGGCATCCGGTCCCAAATAACGGTCGATGGCATGAAGCAGGTGCATCGTGCCCAGCTCAAGATGGAGAAAAGACTGTCCTGCGGGCTGAATGCCGTAGAGTTTCGCCCGGCCGTTCAGCAAGTCCCGGTACGGATTGTCGGCCAGCCCGCTCATGGCGAGCCATGGCGGATTGGACACAAGCCCATTGAAGTGGCCGGTAAGAAGGCCCGGCCTGTAGGTATTGCGCAGGATGAACGCCCAGATGCCGTTGCGCCCGGCAACAGCCAGTTCAGCCATGCGATGCGCGAGCGGGAACAGCGCATCGGAAAGCTGTTTGTAAAGCTCCGGCGACAACGTGATCCCGAACGCCGCGATCGTGCCGTCGAGAAAATTGTCTGCGTCCATCTTTGTAAAACCCGCAACGGTTCCGCGCCGCTGCGCATCACGCGCCTCGTCATAGGCCCAGTCCACGATGCGGTCGAAAAACTCCCGGTACGTTGGCTGCACCAACGCTGTCGGTAAATGTACGGTCGTCCCGTCAAGCGATACCGGAATGGTATCGCTTTCGCCGACCAGCGGAACTGACGCGGAAACCGGCGTGACGGCGAACAGCGAGTCCGCATGATAGACTGGGATGACAATGGGCTTTGTCGCCGCCTTGATCTCAGCCGAGAGGCTGACGACCCAAGTTGTCTTGGCAAGACTTACGGCCAGCGGGTCGATGTCGAAGCCGGTCGCTACGTCTTCAAGCTGTTCGATGGTGGAAAAGCCGAACCGGACTCGTGTGGCCTTTATGATCTCCGCGAGCATCGTGCCGGACCCGCAGCACATATCGACGATCCGGGGGCTTTCCCCATTCGGGAGGCCGTCGATGCAACGGTCAGCAAGCAGACGGGCGAGCCAGTGCGGGGTCCATTCCTGGCCGAGCAGCTTGCGCTGGCTGCGGCGCGCGAGCTGCGCCATAAAGCGGCCGAACAAATCCTCTTCGGGATACCAGCTGAAATCGTAAGCATAGAGATCGCGCTGGAGGTCGCGGGCCACCGCAACAAGCCGGTCGATATATGACGGGCTGAGAAGCCAGCCGAAATAGTCCTGCTCAACCACGTTCTCCAACTGGAAATTGTTGCGGAACAATTCCCCGTTTAGGATAGCCTTCAGCTCGTCGTTCGTGCTCAGCAGCGCCTTGCCCGTCAGCACATTCGCGCTCAGCAGCCGCGCGAGAAGGGTGACGTAAGCTTCATCGACATATTCAGCGGTGCGGAAGGTGCCTGCCGGCCCCTCCAGATGATCGACGAACTGCGACCAGAGGTCAGTGGCGAGGCTTGCCGACAGATTAGCCTTGCGCCCCTCATCCACCAGCGACGATAAAGGCCCCGCGCCGCTCTTATATGCGGCCGAGTGCATGCCGAGGTCGGAGGCGAGGAACTCGGCGCGCAACGGCCGCGACTGCTCACGGGCCAGATGCTTCCTGATGAATGCGCCGAGCTGCTCGGCAGACAGGACGCTGTCATCGGGCAGCTTGAGTTGGTCGACGACAACGAGCGTGATGTCGGCAGCGGTGCAGGCGGATGGTTCCACTCCCCCTGCAAGTACGGCATCGTAGGCGTACCATTCGACCGTGTCGGACAGTACGCCTCGGACCGTGGAAACAGGCATGCCCGCGCGGACAAGTCCCGCCGCCTGCTCCTGCACCTGCGCGTAGCCGGTGTTGTGCTTGGCGGTGTTGCGCAGGTCGGATTCGTATTCGATCGTGGTCGATCCCACGAGATTGTCGATGAACCGGGACGCGGCCTTGCCTGATCCCGTGCCCACCCTGGTATGGGCCTCCGTTCCTTCGGTGTAGTTGTTGATCCAAGTTTCATGCGCGGTGTCCGGAAACATCAGCCGCAACCGGCCCTGGAACTCGCTGCGCAGCACCGCCTCGACATGACCGGCGTCCCGCAGCATGCGGCAGCGGGCGATAGTTTCACGAATGCGGGCTATATCAGCCTTCATGGACGGTCCTTCGACGGGCGGCGCACACGGCCTCGAGACGACTGTCGATATGGCGCGCTATTTCTTTGAGGTCGCTTTCCTCGGTTCCGGGCAATGAAGCGGCTAGGATAAACATATCGACCTGGTGACGGGCTGACGCCTCGCCCGCAGCCAGCCGCTGTCCGAGCCTGGTGAGGCTTTCGCAGTCGCGGTCCGATAAAGCAGGAATCGGCACCTGACGGATATGCGTCGCTTCGAGTTTGAGCGCGCCGCCGCCGAGCGGTGTGCCGGCGGCTTCCATGGCCGCCCGGCACCAGCTGCTATGGAAGAGGGCGTAGAACGCATACGCTGTCCATCCATTCTTATCCGCCCACAGGGTTGAGAAGTTGGCATCGATCAGGACTGGCGGCTGGGTATTCATCGCGACGGCCGGTATCCCGTGATTAATCCGCGGCGTGAAGATCGAGGGCAGGTGGCGCGCGGTGAAGGCCGGCAACATGTACCAGAAGCGCGGAACGTCGCGGCCGTTGGCCGGCCGGCGGACATTGGTGCGCACCGCCGAAAGGTCAGGAATGAACCGCGCCGGCTCTTTGGGGTCCGGCGCATACCGGGCCGCCAGCCGCACGAATGATGCGAGTTCGGGCGGCATAACGCGAGGCACGGACATGCCCCGCCTGCGGTAAGCCTCCGCCGCTTCGGTGACCGCCGGCTGGTCTTCCGGCAGGACCCAATCCGACAGATCGAGCGCGCGTGTGGCCGGAAGGTGGCCGCTTGCAAATGCCTGCATATCGATCTGGCGGTGGAGAACCGGCCGCAGCGCCTCCGCCGGAACACGGAAACGCATGTTCTGAAAGCTGTCCGACGCTTCGACGGTGACGGTTTTGCCCTCATCGTCACCGGCAAGCGTTACATAGAAGAATCGATTGCAGCCAGAGCGCAGACCCTGGCTCACCCGGATGCCCGCCTGTTCAAGCGTCTGGAGACGGGACGGCGCCGCGCCGGGCGGCAGCATGTCGCGCAATCCCTCGGGTATCGCCGCCGGGCTAGCGTCCCTGACTGAGAAAAGCGGCAGCGCATCGCGCCTGTTTTCGACGCTCTGAAACCAGCTCTTGCGTCCAAGACGTTGCTCCAGCGTTCGCCATTCTTCATTCAGCGCAAACGAGCGGCTCTCAATGCCCGACACCTTCCGGCCGGCTGTGCCGACCCAGGCTGCAAAATCCCGCTCCGGTTCCGGTCCGGGAAAGGCGCTCCCCACCAAGGAATCTCCGCCCGCCGCCGCCGGCGTAACTTGCAGCCAGGTGGCGGCCGGCAGGGACGTTCGGCCTGACAAAGGCGCTTGCGCCTCGTCCCATGAAAGCCGCCGCGCGATCACAAGATGGGTGCGCACCAGCGCGTCCGAAAACCAGCCGGGCTGCGTATCAGCGACGATATATTCAAGGCGAAACGCGCGCAGAAGCAGGTAACGTACGACATCGGCATAGTCGCGGGAACGCCAGGTGGCGGGAACGATCAAAGCCAAGCGGCCGCCCGGCCGCGTCAGCAGGCCGGACAGGAGCCAAGCCGGTACGGAAAGATCGGCAAGGCCCGAATAGCCATCAACCAGTCCCCGCCAGAGCGCACGTTCGCCGCCGGTTACGCGCGCGTCCACGATCGCAGATAGGCCTCGGCGCACGTCACCGACTCCGACACCGTTCCCCCTTTGCGACTGGTATCTCACATACGGAGGGTTAGTAATGACAAGATCGTAGCCGGGCGCATCCAGCGCGGCGACGATCGCCGGATCAAAGGCGCTGCCCGTAACGATGCGGCCCGCCGCGGCGGCACCGTCCGCCTGCAACGCGGCCGTCCTTCGGCCGCAGAATGCGGCCGTCGCAGGGTCGAGCTCGATACCGTCTAGCCGGCCGAGCCGGGCACCCCGCGCCCGCGCCGCCAATGCGGCCGCGTCGAGCAGGTCGCCGTGACCGGCCATTGGATCAATTACGGCGCGCGCGCTAGGATTAAGCGCGATGTGCGCCAGGAGCGACCCCAGCGGCAACCCGGTGAAGAACTGCCCCAGCCGTTTCCGCTGAGCGGGGGGTAGGCTTTCCTCAAACGATCGCGCTAAAGATCTAACCGCGCCTACGGCATCAGTCGCCGGCACTGCATAAGACTCCCGGCAGCGCTTGTTTCGCAAACCAGCGATAGAAGACATCAGCGTCGAGCGGGACTTGCTGATGATGGCTGAGGAAGTGCGTTACGAGGCGGGAATATAGCCTCTGCGCTGTCGCTTCAGCTGGATCATGCGCGGCAGCCGCCGCGCGATGAAGAGCCGTCGCGACAGTCCACACACATTCGTCCGCGCCGGTCTTGCTTTCGACTATGGCTTCGGCCTCGCGACGCGGGCCCAACAAAAGCACGGGGTCACCGCGCACTGCCCCTTCAGTCGTGACCTGCTTGAAGCTACCCTGCTTCTTGTCGAGAACTCCCGCATATTCCACATCGAAACCCGCATCTTGGTAGGCGCGCTGTAGCGCGTTCCAGACTTCAGCGGACGCGGAATGAAACACCATCGTGGCTTTGCCTGATGGCTTCAATATCCGGCGGGCCTCGCTGAGTGACCGAGTGAGCAATTCCCGGTACTCGTCGATGGCTTTACCTTGGTCCGGACTGACGATGGCCTCATCGGTGCGGTCGGTGAACGTGTTGAGCCACGCTTCGTTTATGAAACTGAGTTCTGCATAGGGGATGTTGGCCCCGAAGGGCGGGTCCGTGAACACATAATCGATGCTCCCGGACGGCAGCGCGACGTCGCAGCTGGAACCGTGGACGACTTCGACCTTGCCGCTGCCGCCGTGGATTATCCCGAATGCCTGCGAAATCGTTGTCAGCTTGCGCCGCAGACCTGCAAAAAAATTCTTCTCGACAGGAAGGCCACTGACATACAGCACGCCGGGCTGGGCGCTGGTGACGACTAGGTCTTTCTGGCCCGACTTTGCCACAACGCGCGTCATGATCGTCCCGTGCGCCGCGTTATAGCTGAGCAGCCAGAAACGCAGCCCCTCGCGGAGCGCGCCGCGATAGGATTCCACGCGCTCCCACATGCGGGCAAAGACGATGAGATTGCGCCGCGTATAGAAGTGATGAACGTGTGTGATGCCCTGATGGTAACCCTTCCGGTAGAGGTCGCCCCAAGGGATCAGCGCCTGGGGGACGCAGGTCGGGATCGATTCCGCTTCAATCTTCTTGATAAGAGTCAGGTCGGCGGCTGTTGCCGGCCGCGACCAACGTTTTTTACCGGTCGAACCATAGACGCGCGCCATCTCGCGCCCTCGCAGGGCGCGCTGCTCGCCCACCACGTCATCCTGTTCCTGAACCGTCACCCTCTGCACGTCATCCAGCGGCGCTTCATGGCGGCATCTCGGGCAGACGAAGGTGGAGGATATCTCCGCAGGATCGAGCGAAACGCAGGCATCCCAAAAGGTGACAGAGTTGCGGCAACCGGGGCAACACAGCTTGTCGCTCCAGATCAGATGACGGAGGGTACCCTTCGCGCCGGAGGGATCACACGCCTCATACATCCAGCCATCTTCGCTCTCCCCGGCGGCTAAGACATCCTCGGCGGCTTTCCTGAACGCAGCAGGATGGGGCGGATTGGTCAAGGTCCGACCGACGAACGAACCGAGCGCGCCCAATTCATAGAGGACGGCATTGCGGGCGCCCCATTGCACGTCGAGACCCAGGCGGATCGCTTCGGCGCGCAGTTCCTCGGTCGGCCGCTCGCAAAGCAGCGCGGCTAAGCCGGTCGTCCCGCTACCCCCGAACCCGTCAAACACCGTGTCGCCGGGCTTGGTATGAGCGGCGATATACAGGGCGATCGCCTCCGGCGAAATTTTTGTCGGGTAGGGGAAAGCCCCATAAAGGGCACCGGTGCGCTTTGCCGCCAGCGGTTGGCGGTAAAGGGCATCTAGAGACCTGGCGGGCATGGTGGGCGCTGCCTTGCGTGGCCTGGTCCCGATGCGAAGCATCTGTTCGGTTCCCCCGTTCACTTTCATTGGTTTCATGGCCGCTCTGGTGCCGCCGAGCGCTTCTCCAAAGTCGACCGCCGTACCGCGCGCTCGGGCTGCTGGTGCCGCCGCAAATATTCGTGGATGGCGCGCCGAACGATCCAGGACACCGATACATCATCCTTCTCGGCGAGCGTGTTCAGCGTGTCGTAGTCTACCGGCGCGACGCTGACGGTGACCCGGGGACCTAGTTTTCTTGACCGGTCACTCATGGTAGGCCCCCTTGTGTTCCCTTTGTTCCCTTATCGTTCACGTAGCGGGAACGTGATTCATATTGCAGCAAATTGCATCGTTTTGACTCACAGGTAAAGGCTGTTCCGCGGCGTTTTCATAAGGCGTACCTAACCGTCATCGGTCGCGCTCAATCTCGGTATTGTGCCTCCAGGCCCAGTCCCGACCGCGACGGCATGATACGCGGATTGCCGCCGGACTTATCCCTGTCCCGCGCTGTCTCTGGGAGATCGTCCGGCAGCGGCGGGCACCGGTCGTCAGGCTTGCGATGTGAATCTCGCGATCCGTTAACCTAGGCGCCTCTCATCCCAACATCCTTTAGTCGCCGCGCTGGTCGGCTCCGCGGAGTCGACAACATGCTCGTCGTCGAGATGGGCGGAGCGCGCCGTCGTTGCGTGTTCGGCATGACCGTCGTCGGCTTAGTACGGCAAGGCGGGTCTGAACGCTATGTACTCGATCGCGCGTGCGGATGAGCCTAGCGCTCATGCGTCAGTATGTCGGGCACGGCCCTGATCCGCCGTCGGTGGTAGGCTGCCAGCCCCTTGGCAAGCTCTGTCGGGCTCCCGACCGCTGCAGCGAGATCCTCGAGTTCCGACGGCAGTTCGTCGAGCACCTCGACTTCTACCCGGCGATAAGGCGCCAGACGATCATTCGCCCGGACGATAGCATCGACGTGTTCACTGCTGCCGGTCTCCCGTGCGATGCGAAGGAAGAGTTCAGCGGCGGCAGCGGCAACGTAATGCGGAGGCGCGGTGGTTGCCAGCCTACTACGATCTACGCCGGAGCGCATCGATTTCACCGCTAAGCCAAGCAGCCGCCCGTTCCATTGATACAGATCCCGCAACGCCGCCTCCGTCGGCGACGGTACGCGGAAGCCATTGTGGTTCGGCGCTTCGACCAGTCGCTCGCCAGTGAGCCGGTGCAGCGCGTCACGAATAGGTGTTATGCTCGAGGCGATCCGCTTGCCGATTAGGGCCGGCTCGATCGGGGCGCCAGGCGGCAGTTCGCCTTCGGACAGCATGCGCTTGAGCTCCTGATATACACGCTCGAAGGTGGCACCGGGACTCATGATTTCCTTTCAGCCGCGCTGTCCGGCGATATGCGCGTCGATCAGCGCTTGCTGGTCCGGTCGCAAAGCGTCGATTGCGCCAACCGGTTGGTCTTGGCGGTCCTTCAGCAAGATCGATGGGCATTGCCCTTCGTAATTGCCCAAGTTGGGACGGTGCTGGCGGTAGCCGACGAGCTGCGCGAGCTCGGGCGGGAAGTGCCGCGCCGTGTGGGGCGGATAGGCCAGCCACTGGTTCTCGTAGGGCTTGAGCCAGCCGAGGCAGTAGCTGACGATCGCGCCGCGGCGGATCGTGAAGCTGCGGTTGCCGCCGGCGCCGTGCCGCGTCGAGCCGAGGAAGATGAGCGCATCGCCGGGATCCATCTCGACCGCGATCGGTGCTGTGTCTGGGATGGGCTCGAGCGCCTTGGAGCCGTGGCTATCGGGCCAGACGAGCGTGGTGCCGTTGAGCTCGCGGTAGGGCGTAAACGGCCACATCACGTTGAGCAGATACTCGGTTTCGCCGATCGCGCCGCGCCACATATCCTGATCGCGGTGGGGCAGTTGCGGCAGCGCGCCGGGGTGGAGCGCGATGGCCTGGGTGAGGTTGAGCTGCAGGCAGTCGCACCATGGACCAAGGATACCGTTCGCGGTCGTGAGGACATCGGGGTGCATGACCAACGCCGCGGCATGCTGGCTGCGCGCGAGCAGCCGGCCGAAGCGCTTCGTCCGTTCGCCATAGAAGCCGCCCCGGCAGAAGGGCGTTTGCGCGAAGGGGTAGGCAAGGTCGCCATCGAGCGCGTGGATGGTATCTGTCGGGATGGCCTGCTTGATGACGGCGTAGCCATGCTCGCGAAGCTGCCGGATGGCATCGCTCGCCACGTCGGCTTGTGGCGCCGGGGACTTGGGCTGGGTGGCCATCACGCTGCCTCCGCTTGCGGAATTTGGGTGGCTGGCAGGATGCCGTTCGCGGCGAGCAACGCGGGCGTCTCGGGCTCAATGTCGATCC
This sequence comes from Sphingomonas psychrotolerans, assembly GCA_032334595.1. GTDB lineage: Bacteria > Pseudomonadota > Alphaproteobacteria > Sphingomonadales > Sphingomonadaceae > Sphingomonas > Sphingomonas psychrotolerans_A. The sequence goes on from JALMLT010000005.1 coordinate 59,977, forward strand.
TGAGCGCGCCGAGTTTCATCCCGTCGATCGCCTTGGGAGTGCCCAGGAGCCGGGCGTTCCAGCCGAACGCGAGGATCTGCTCGAGCCAACCCTGCTCGGCGACGCCGGTGTAGGTCGTGATGTGATGATCGAGCGCATAGTGCGCGAGGCCGGTGACCAGCGCGTCGCGCCAGCGCCGGCGCTCGGCGGCGCGCAGGCTGCGGTCGAGGCAGAAGCGCGTGATCTCCCAGGTGGCGGGACCTGTGGGTGGCAGGCTGTCGCTGAGCTCTGCGTACAGCGTGTCGAGGATGTGCGGCCTGGTCGTCGGCAGCAGCCGTGCCGAAGCCAGGTGGTTCTGGTCGCTGTCGGCGAGGATCAGATACCGGGCGTGCGTGTCGTCGAACTGGTCGAGTTCATATTTGCCGGCGAGCACCGGCACGTCCCAGCCGAGCAGATCGACGAAAACGCGCTTCCGCGCCTCGAACATCGCGCGCATCACTGCGTCGCCGGCTGCGCTGGACTCGTTCTGTGTGAACAGCATGACAGGGCTCCCGTGGTGGAGCCCGGATGCTGTGCCTGGGGGCCGGCGATGGCCACTCCCCAGAACTGGGGAGTTTACCGCCTCAGCGCATCGGTGAAGGTGAGCACGCCGTCATGGAGGGCGTGGATCGCGAGCTGGGTCCGGTTGGTGACTCCGTAGCGCTTCCGGGCCTCCTTCATGTGTTGGGACGCCGTGTCATGCCCGATGCCGAGGATCTGCGAGGTCTCCCAGTCCGATTTGCCCCGCGCCGCCCAGTAGATGCAGTCGCGCTGGCGGTCGCTGATTCTTGGCCGCTCGGGATCGATGCGGCGGATACCCGACAGTCGGCGCGCACCCTCGAACGCGGTCGCCCCGACGAACTGCGCCAGCGGCAGCCATTCCGAGTGGAGGCTCCGCCCGTGCGCCGTCGCGAACGAACAGGAGCCTGCGGACTCGCCGGGGATATGGGCCGGCACGGTTAACCCGTCGGCGAGGCCGACGCGTCTGGATTTCGCGAGGATCTCCTCGTCGCGACGGGTCAGCATGATCAGTTGCGGCAGTTTCGACCAGGCGAATCCGACATTCGTGAGGTGGCTTGCCCGGTGCACCGGGTCCGAGGGACCGAGCCGTTCGGCGTCGAAGAATTCTTCCCATCCGCCGGGATAATTGTGGATGCGGATCGCCGGCTGCGGCGCTCTGGGTACGTCGACATGGTGCGACAGCGCGAAATACTGGCCGCCCATTTCGCGCGCGATCGCGTCGAGCAGATGGGCGAGCTCGTCGATGCTTTCGGCAGCCTCGACTGCAAATGCGAATTGTTGCGCGGTTGCGATGACCATAGGCGACGCCATACCGATGCTGCACGCGCCCCAAGCCGCAGCGTCCTTGCCCCAGCCATGCCGTGCCCGCGCACGCCGCTTTTCCATCGGCGCCGCGACCGGATCGAAAGATCGTTTCAGATAATCTGTTCACGGGCGTCGCGCAAACTTGCATGTCAGAAGTGGAGACCAGACGTCTGTCATCCATGGACATTGCCCCGGCGGGCCGGCGATGGGGCCGGCGCCTGAGGGCCGTCCGGACTGGCGGGACAGCGCGCCCTATCGCGCGCTGATCGGCATCGATCGCGCCGGGCTTGCCTGGGAATGGCTGCGCCGCGATCCGACCTATGCGCAGCTGAGCGCGCGGTTGCGCCGGACTGGCGTTGGCGTTGCAGCCCATCTCGAGATGGAGGCCGACGCCCGGGCATTCGGGCTGTGCTTTCGCCGAGGATGCGGGGCGGCCTGCGCCTTCCGCGCGTCTGTTATGGCATGCGGACCTCGATCCCTTCGTGCTCCAGGTCCGCGCCGTGCCGGCAGAGGGCTCGGATCCCGAGGCGATCGACCTCGCCCGTCTGGCCCGCTGGATGACGATCGTGCGCGGCGGCGACCGCGAGCATGTCGCCTTGTCCGATGGTTGGCATCGCATCCGCATCGATGTGGTCGAGGGGACGCTGGTCGAGGAGGGCCCCGCCCGGCTTGACTATCTGCTGTCGGGAATGACCCGGGTCGATGCGCATGTGCTGACCTTGCGTCGCATGCTGGGGTTGTGGCGCACCGGGCGCTTCACGCGGACGCTTTATCCGCCCGAGCCCGGGTTGCCCCGACGGCTGGAGACTCTTCGGGTCGGGGACGCGGTCGTGGACGGCGCATCGTACCGCGAGATGGCGGTTGCCTTGTACGGCGCAGAGACCGTCCAAGCGGAGTGGAAGGGAGGCTCCGATTTCTTGACGTCGCGGGTTCGCCGGCGCGCCGCCGAAGCACGGCGGATGGCCGCGGGGGGTTGGCGGGGCCTGCTGGATGGTCGCATATAGCACAGACCGCCCGCTCGCAATTGCCTGCCCTCGAACAAACTTCCCATCCTGCTCACTCTATCGCTCAGGCCGTTTGTGCTCCTGCTTGGAGGGTCGCCAGATTTCCTCCCACCCTTCCGCGGAGCCGGCCTTCAGGCGCTCAGCGATACGGGCAAGGCGACGAGGATCCTTCGTCAATCCGCCGATCGGGACCGAATGCATGCCCACCGGTACGTGCACATTAACAAGTGCTGCGACGCCTGGGACGAGCAAAACCTCAAGGTTTGCGGGCAGGTGACGCTGCGGTAGCAGCAAACCGGTGTCGAAAAGCCGGCGGTGGATCTTTCGCACTGGCTTCGATGTCGACCTCGGCATCGCCAGCGTTGTATGGATCTCATGACGCCCGACGTTCCTCGCCGTGGCTCGAATCTGTTGCAAGGCATCGGGTACCCGGGTCGTCCTGCCCCAGGTCGACCCGTTCGGCCTCAGCCAGGTAAGCTCGAGCGTTTCTTCGCCACGACCATCCTTCTGGAGCGTCTCCAAGAGCCGGGATATGTTCGCGGGCAGGTATGTCGCTCCTATCGACGGTATGAATGTGCCTTCCTCCCGACCGATGCCCACGATCAAGGACACCCAGGCCTCTGCGTCGGTAGGATCCTCAATGACCGGCAGGATCACCGAGGGGCCGGTCATCCGATCAAACTCGGCGGCGGCCGTCGAAGTTGTCTCCGGTGCCGTGTTCGTTTGCCAAGCGTCGTTCGCGGCAACGGTGAGCTTGGCAAATGCTGGAGCATTCGAGCCCAGCTCCGTAAACGTGTTCCTGACTGTCAGCTTGTCGGTGTCGAGGACGAGCTTCGCGGGCAGCAACTGGTGGCCATAGGCCCCACCCTCCACTTCGGAGATCGAGTAGAGGTTAACCGCGTCCGGGTCAGGAAGCTTGCGTATCCTGCGGGCGTAGTCCCTGAAATTCTGCTCGAAAGCTTGCCTTGCGAACGTCTCAGGAAGTTCGCGGGCACTCTGTTGCTCCGTCAAGCGGACGAGATAGTCGGCGTTCGGCGCTCGGGAGCGGGGAACCATGTTCCGGCTGACGAGATCAAACCAGACGTCTCCGACGAGCGGTACCACCTCCACGACGCGCGGCGCACCATCCTCCCCGACGGTCTTGAACAGTTCGCGCCCTGCTGGCGCCAGCACGACATCGTCCCCGTCGAACTCGATCAGCTTCTGCCTACCCATGTCGACGAGGACGGCCTCGATTTCGGCTTCGCTGAAACCAAACCATGCCCGCATCCTGCTGACCTGCATACGGTCTAGGATTGCGAGAAGCCTTAGCACATACTCGTCGACCAAGGGCATGTGCCGGTCGCGCGTGATCGTCGCACGAACCATGAAACGGCGACATGAGATCTGGAAATCGATCGCATCGATCTCAATGCGGTTGCCCTCGGCGCTCACTTCGTGATCTCCCGGGCCGGAACGACCTTGCCGTTCCGCTTCATTGCCCTGATGCTCAGGAAGACCTTGCGCATCGGGGATGGGGTTTCCGGGCTTGACCACATCTCGCTGTCACCGACGATGTAGAGGCGCTCCTTTGCGCGGGACAGCGCCACATTGCATCGGTTCTCTCGCCCAACGTGCCCCGGCATGTGGTCGGGGTTGGAGCGCACTAGGGTGACAATCACGATCGAGTTCTCCTTCCCCTGGTAAGCGTCGACCGTGTCGATCGTGACGAGGCGTCGGAACGCTTCTGGGAAAGGGAGCTGGGACCATTCGCGCTCGATCCGGCGCTTCTGCTCGCTGTACATGCAGATCACGCCGATGGCAGGTTCGTTTCTTCTTGCGAGCTCCTCGACGAGCGTCGTCTCGTTGGCCAGCCGTTGGAGAATATTAATGACCGTAACGATCTCGGCCTCGTTCCAGATGTCGCGACCGTCGCTGTGCGACAGCTCCTCGGCGTCCGGCATTCCCCTGGTGTCGAACCAAACCAGCGCATCTGAGAGATCGGCGGGTAATTGCAAAAAAGCCCCGTCCGGCTTCCGGTCCTTGGACGGGTTCAGCTTCACGCCGTGCGGCGCGTAGAAAATCTCCGACACCAGATTGCTGATGTCGGGCGCCATTCGGTACTGCTCGTCAAGCACTAGGGCGTTGCGATGGCCATATGGCGAGTCGAAGGCGCGTTCGAAATCAGATTTCGCTAGGACGCTTCCGAACCCCCTGAACTCCCGCCTCAGGCCGATCTGCACGGCGCGGTCGATCATCGGCCTGAGCTGTCGCTGGTCGCCAACGAGAATCACGCGACTACCGAGTTGAAGCGGCACAGCCAGCTCACCACTGGTGCACCGCGCAGCCTCGTCGACGATCACCCAGTCGAACGCACCTTCATCGAGACGAATCTGGGACTGTCCAAGGCCTACGCAGGTCCCAGCGACAACGCGGCGGGTCTTGGCCAAAAACTCATCGAAATTGCGCTGGCCTGTCGCGAGCGTGTTCTGCCAGTCATTGGCTAGGTTCAGTAGCTTCCGCACTGTCACAAGGTCGCCGGGGCTCACCTTCGGATGCCGCGCAAGCGCCTCTTCAAATGCCTCATCGAGGATCGCACCAGCCTCGCCGACCGCAGCCTCGATATCCCTTCCGAGAATTTGGCTGGCCTCACGGGAGAAAGCCGCCGCTAAGCTCGCGACGCGCCGCTCGGAGCGGATCTTCTCCTCCCGCGTGATCTCACCGTCTGACGATACGACTATGAGCATCATCGACCGGTGCAGCACTCCTAGCCGCTGGTCGACGTCCACTACCTCATGAACCAGCGCCCTCGGGATGCCAGCCGCTGCCGCCGCGTGGGCCACTCGGGTCTTCAAGCCATTTTCGAAGCGCAGCCGGTAGCGATCGCGCAACGAACGTGCCTGGTACGGTCGCACGCGCTCCGTAGCGCCGCGTGAGCCAACCCGCAGCATATCGGCAACGCCGCCGTGTTCACGGTACGTCTTGAGTAGTTCCTCGAGCACGTTGTTGACCGCCTCGTGCGACTGGCTCGCCACGAGGACCCGGCGTGCCCCACCTTCGCTAAGGAGCCAGTGCGCGAGTGACGCGATGAACCTCGTCTTTCCAGATCCCGGAGGCCCCTGGAGCATGCCGAGTGGGCCGGTCGCGAGGAGTGCGCGAAAAGCGCGTCGCTGCCCCGTGTTAAGCCCGTAGGCCAACAAGGTCTCCTCCGGCACATCGGTCGGATAGCTTGATTCTGGTGCGTCTATCCCAGGGTCGAAATAGTCTATGAGCGACGGGATCACGCTCGCGCGCTTCGTTATGCGATCAACGGCGCGACGCCGCCGCTCCTTCGAAACCCGATCACGCCTGTCGACAAGCGACACGAATTCCCCTTCCAGGATCGGGAACCGTTGATCCCGCACGGCCAGCTGGCGATCATCACTCCGTGGCACGTCGAGAAGGCCCATGAGCCGTCCGGTCACGCCACCCAATCGAACCTCAACAGTGTCCTCATCCTCAAATTCCAGCGGCTGAGGCGTCTGGTATTCGTAGAAGGCGGTATTGCCCTCGTCAGCCATGCGGCGATCGAGGCGGACGCGCAGAACGGTCTCCTCTTCGATCTCGGCCGAGCGAAGCCACATCCGTGCCACGTTGAACGCTCTAAGTGGGGAGACGTCGACCGCACCCTCGGCGCCAACATCGGTCTCGACATCATCGCCGATGAGGTCGGCTTCCTCACCTTCCCAGGCCGGTGTGTCTTCCACCGGCGCTGGTGCGATGTACTCTTCCGGCGTGACTACCGAGCGGAGGTATTCGGCGAGCGCGAGGACCCCCGCCTCCTTCCCTTGATCGAGCTCGATCCGGATGGGTATCCGCTCCCCTTGCCCGAGGTCGGAGAGCTTCGCTTCGGTGAATTCGACCGCATCCACTTCGCCATTCTTCAGGCGCAGCAATAGGCGTCCGTTCAGGCCGGTAACCCAAAATACCTCCCGCCCGGCGGGCTGGCGGAATGCCTTTATCCACAAATGGTCCTCGTCGCCCTTCAGCAATCCCGGGGGCAGTGTCGTCGCGGCCACTTTGAACTCTCGTATGGGTGGCTGCAGCAGCCGTCGGCGCTCAAGCGCGATGGCTTCAAGCAATGGCGCGAGCGTCTCGATCGAAACTCGCTCGAGCTCGGCTTTCGCGGCCAACGCGATCCGCACCATCGAGGCCGAGCCGGCGGCCTCCGCGCGCAAGGCGACCATCCGGCAGACGGCAAAGCGATCGATCTGCTGGTCGGATCGACGCTCGTGATCCTCGGGCGCCCAAGATAGGCTTCGGACTCTCCCCTCACCTACAGCCGAGACATCGAACATGTCTATCAGCCGCACAGACATGTCGGCTGCGACAACTATGTTGCTTGGGTGGAGATCCCCATGTGACAGACCGCGGGCATGAACCGTATCGATGGCCTGGATCAGACCATCGAAGATGTCGAGCAGAGAAGGCTCATCGGGCAAAACCTCCGCAAATGTTCCTCCCTCGACCCACGACGTGACGACGAATGGCCCGACGGGTGAGAGGCCGCAAGCAAGTACCGGCGCAGTTCCCGCAAGCGGTACGGCGATCAGCGACGCCGCCGCTTCCAGCATCGAAAGCATCGTGTGATCTCGGCGCGCGTCGCCGCGGCTGAGACCATTCCATACCTTCACGACCTTCCTGTCGCTACCGGACCCGCTATCATACCGGCTGGAGCCGCCACTTGCGTGCATCTCCCCCGTCATCGGATATGAAACGTACGGAATTACGCTGGTCTCGAAGCCGTCCAGCCTTGATTGGTCGACGGTCGGGCCTGACGGTGTGCGAAGTTCACCAAGGGCATCGGCAAGCCCGCGTGCATCGGAGTAGCGTTCACCCGGGCGTGCCAGGGCCTTGCCCATTACTTCATTCCAACCGGGCGGAAACGAACCGATATCGCCCTTCAGTTCAGACAGGTCACGCATGACCGTCCCGATACTGTAGACGTCGCGCTCCTTCCCCGTAACCGGGACGCCGTCCCACTCGGGCTCGTCATCGGCGTAGGTCCGCAAGTCCTCCAGATAGTCCGAAACCGACTGGTCGTCAGGGATGGTAGCGGAGAAAAATCCGGTCATGGACATGGTGGTTGGCGACCCCATCCATACCGCGTCGCCGCCGATGTCCCTATGTGCCACGCCATGGGTGTGCAGCTCAGCAACCATCGATGCCAGCTTGTGAACGATGTCTAGCCGATGCTCGCCGAGAAGGTCCTCGCCGCTCCGCGCCAGGAAGCGCCGGAGCGTAGTCCAGCCACTCGGAACCGATATCAGCTGATAATGTTCGGTGAGGATTTCCTCCGCCGGGGTTCCGATTTGCCCGAGAATCCCGTTCTCGGCCATCCAGCTCCCCTGGTCCCCGAGATAAGCGACGGTCTTGAGTTCTCGGTCGGCGATCATCTGCCGTCCACCCGGCTCGTTCAGGCCCACGGGTAGCTTGTCGAAGCGGAAAAGCCTCAGCAGCGCCTTCATTCGCTCCTCGCGCTTGAGCTCGGCCCGGTGCTCACGCCAGACATCACGACGATGGACGTAGAAGTCCTGGTCGGTGACTTCGTACCCGTCCCAGCTCATCTTCAGCGGTTGGAAGTACGTTCCTCCTTCGAAGAATTTCTCAAAATCCTTGGTGTACATGTTCGGCTGCCTGGTCAGCCGAACCGTTCCAAGAAGCTTATTGCGATCCTTCCTGTCCCCGAGGCGGCGCGCCTCCTCCAACGTCAGGACGTACGGCTGTTCGTCGGGGTGGAGAAGGTCTCGCGTCGATGTGGCGGTTAGCACGACGCGCGAGTCAACATAAACGTCCCGGATCGACGGTATTTGGGAGGACACCATTCCTTTGATCTTTTTCGCCTTCTCGTTACCGAGAACGACTGGAGAGCGGTGGAAGCGCCCCGCGTGGTGCCACTTGTCCTTTTTATATGTTAGCGGACCATTCCAATCTTTTAGCTCGAGCAGCACGATGCGATCGTCCATGACGACGAAAACGTCGATTTCAATGGGTGGGCTATTGCGAGGAAATGCATTCAGCGAAGCATAGACGATCCAATTGCCAGGAAACGTCTTTGCGAGAGCATCAAGCCCCTTCACCTCGCGGTGCTGGATTCCAGCACTGCTGAGGTATCTCACCTCACAAGCCATCAAGTCCCCCCCCCCGAGCCCAATTACTCAACCGCGCCAAGTACTCGTCGTTGAATAGGTAGCTTGGCCGGCGCGCCGTAGAGAAACAATGCCAAAAGCACCCTCGGCAGGTGAATCTGAGCACGGCCATATCCGGGCCCATACCAACGGCGACCACGCAGGGAGAATATTCAACGCGCTCGGTAGGGCGGCGAGATAGCGAGATCCTGACGCCTCCGCTGAGCGATCGGCCCGATAGGCATGGCTGGCCCAGAGCTCGGTACCGCCATCTTTGCGCGCTCTGTTGCGTCGGCAAACTCTCGAAGCTCGTCCTCGATCGCGGGCACGATCCGCTCCCACATGGCCAGGTCGCGGGCTTCGGCCATCCTGATGCTGGGGTCTCGTAGCCCCTTGAGCACCGCCAACGCGGCGTCGGCATGGTCGGGTCAGGGCACATCGACCGCCTTTACCGCCGAGTCCGTGTCGCCTTGGCCGTTCCTGTCCAGCGCATGGACGGCGAGTACCCGGGCAATGCGTTCGATCGGCGTGGGCGGGGCGGTGTCCATGATACCTCCTGGGGTTTCCGACTCGATGAAGCGGGCGGGGGGACGCTCCTTTGGTCAGGAGGAGCGCCTCGCGGCGCGATCCTTCTGGGGGCGCGGCGGTCTGAGGGGCGCACACTGGGGCTGACAGGCAGCCACAGGGTTCGCGCGTCTTTGTTGGGCCGCGCAGCACACTTGCCTTGGACCTGGGGCACGGCGGCGGCTGGCCCCCTGGCCCGCGCGCACGCCGCCGCGCCGGCGGTGTCGGCAAGAGTGCGTTCTTTGCTTTGCATCGCGTTGCCGCGACCGCGCTCTACGGCGCTCCGCGCCGCCGGGCCGCGGTGCGTCCCGGCCTGGCGGTGACGATCGCTGGCGCTTGTGCTGCGGTCGGTGCGCTTCGCGCGCCGGCGTTGGTGTGGCCGATCCCGGATGCGCGGGATGGCCGGCGCGCCCTTCTGGGCCCGCTCGGGCGGGGCGCAACCCGCGGCTTCGCCCCGGGTCCTCCACTCTCGTTCCGGCCTCACGGTGCGCCCCGCCCTTATGGCCGCGGGCCCGTCCGGGCTTCCTCGCCGCCCACCCCGCTTTCCGGGGTCGGGTGCGGATTTTGGGACGAGGAGGCCGGGTCATGGGCAGGAATGGCGGACGTCGGGTGCGTGGCGAGGGTGACGGGCGCGAGGCACGCGCCTCGCTCTATGACGAGGTGACGGGACGCATCGTCGCCGAACTGGAGGCCGGGCGCTTCCCATGGGTGCAGCCATGGGACAGTGCCGCCGCCGTGCCCGGGCTGCCGCGCAACGCGGGATCGGGGCGGAGCTATTCGGGGATCAACGTGCTGATCCTCTGGGGCGAGGTCATTATGCGCGGTTATGCCTCGCAGGGCTGGCTGACGTTCCGGCAGGCGCTGGAGGCGGGCGGGTGCGTGCGCAAGGGCGAGCATGGCGTCGGCGTGGTCTATGCCGACCGGTTCACCCCTGAGGCGGAAAAGGAGCGCGCCGCCGCCGACGGCGGCGAGGCGCGCGCCGTGCCGTTCCTCAAGCGCTTCACCGTGTTCAACGTGGCGCAGTGCGACGGCCTGCCCGAGCAGATGCTGGCAGGGGCCGCGCCGCTGCCGCCGCGCGAGCTAATGCCCGTCGCCGAGGCGCTGATTTCGGCGAGCGGCGCCGACTTCCGGATCGGCGGGGCCGAGGCATTCTATTCTCCGGGCGGCGACTATGTGCAGGTGCCGCCGCAGCCCGCATTCCGGCACCAGATCGACTATTATCGCACCGCGCTCCACGAGCTTGGCCACTGGACCGGCCACGCCAGCCGGTTGGGCCGTGACCTGTCCAACCCGTTCGGTAGCGCGGGCTATGCGCGCGAGGAACTGGTCGCCGAACTCGCCTCGGCCTTCCTCTGCGCCGCGCTCGGCATTCAGCCGACCGTTCGCCATGCCGACTATCTCGGATCGTGGCTGGCGGTGCTGCGCGCCGACAATCGCGCGATCTTCCGCGCCGCGAGCCTTGCCAGCAAGGCCGCCGACTATCTGCTCGCCTTTCAGTCCGGAGCCCCGGCGATGGAGGTGGCGGCATGATCCGCCTCACCCCCGAGCTTCGCGCCGCGCTCCGCGCGCAGTTTGACAGCGAGGCCACCGACAAGCGCCCGCTGGTCAAGCTGTTCAACCCGCTCTCCGCCGCGACATGGCTGGCGAGCGAGCTGGCCGAGGACGGCGATACGCTGTTCGGCCTCGCCGATTTGGGGCTAGGCTGTCCGGAACTGGGCTATTTCTCGCTTCGGGAGATCAAGTCGCTGCGCCTGCCCTTCGGGCTGCGCATCGAGCGCGACCTGATTTTCGCGACCGATCTGCCCCTGTCGGTCTGGGCCGATTGGGCGCGCAAGGCGGGGTCGATCCTCTGGGACGAGGCGCTGTTGCGCCGGGCGCGCGACACCGCAACCGACATTGCCGACCGGTTTCCGCCGTCCGGGTGACGGCGGGAAAGGCGCGCGGCGCGCCTTTCGCCGCAATCCCGAAGCCGGTCCCGCGCACTTCTCATGATACACGGGGCCGGCGCTCACAAGGAGCGACACCCATGAAACTCCAATTCATCGAACTCGACAAGCTCTATGTCGACAAGGCGAACATGCGCTTCGCCAAACGCCCGCCCGATGTCTCGGACATCCTGCCGAGCGTGCGCAAACGCGGGATCCTCCAGACCCTGATCGTACGGCCCGGCGAGGAAGACCGCTTCGGCATTCTCGCCGGTTCCCGCCGCTTCCGCGCCGGGCAACTGATCGCGGAGGAGCGCGCCGGGAACGGCGAGGCCCAGGCCGAGCCATTTCAGTTTCCCTGCGCGATCCTCGAGGCGGGCGATGATGCCGCCGCCGTCGAGGCGTCGCTGATCGAGAATATGGCGCGACTCGACCCCGACGAGGTGACGCGCTGGGAAACCTTCGTAAGGCTGGTCAGGGAAGGCCAGTCGCCGGAGGAGATTGCCGATACCTTCGCGCTGCCGGTGCTCGCCGTGCGGCGCACGCTCGCGCTCGGCAACCTGCTCCCCCGCATCCGCGACCTCTACCGGCACGAGAAGATCGACGCGGCGACCGTGCGCCACCTCACCCTTGCCAGCAAGGCCCGGCAGCGCGACTGGCTGGCGCTGTGGGATGATCCCCAAGCGCATTGCCCGACAGGCTGGCAGCTGCGCGGCTGGCTGCTCGGCGGGCAGGCGCTCTGCGCCCGCTATGCCCTGTTCGACGTGGAGGCCAGCGGCGTGGCGCTGGTCACCGACCTGTTCAACGAGGAACGCTATGTCGCCGATGCCGACGCGTTCTGGACGGCGCAGCATGCGGCGATCGAGGCGCGGCGCGCCGCCTATCTGGAGGCGGGCTGGACCGGCGTCGAGGTGAGCCCCGCGACCGAACATTTCCAGCATTGGGAATATGAGAAGGCGCCCAAGCGCAAGGGCGGGCGCGTCTATATCGACGTGCGCGCGAGCGGCGAGGTCGTGTTCCACGAAGGCTATGTGAGCCGCAAGGAAGCGAAGCGGCTCGCGCGCGGCGAGGCGGTCGAGAGCGTGCAGCCCAGGGCCGTGCGTCCCGAGATCACCGGGCCGATGCAGACCTATATCGACCTGCATCGCCACGCTGCCGTGCGCGCCGCCTTGCTGTCGCGCCCCAAGCTCGCGCTGCGGCTGATGGTCGCCCACGCCATCGCCGGCTCGCATCTGTGGCGGGTGGATGCCGAACCGCAGGAAGCGCGCAGCGACGCGATTCGAGAGTCGGTCGAGACCTGTCGAGGCGAGACGGTGTTCGACGCCAAGCGCCGCGCGGTACTTGGCACACTCGGCTTCGATCCCGAGACGCCGACCGTGCGCGGCGGGCGCGTCGAGGGTGCGGACGGGGATCGGCTGACGGCGATCTTCTTCCGCTTGCTCGACCTGTCCGACGCGAAGGTCATGGACGTCATCGCGGTGCTGATCGGCGAGACGCTCGCGGCCGGGAGCCCGACGGTCGAGGCGGTCGGGCTGGAGCTGGGCCTCGACATGGCGCGCTGGTGGCAGGCCGACGCGGCGCTGTTCGACCTCGTTCGCGACAAGGAGGTCCTGCAGCTGATCGTCGCCGAGGTGGCAGGCAACACCGTCGCCAATGCCAATGCCGGCGAGAAAGGCGCGACGCTCAAGAAGATCGTCACCGACCATCTTGCCGGGGCGGGTGGCCGGACCAGAGTCGACAACTGGGTGCCGCGCTGGATGGCGTTCCCGCCCGCTGCCTATACGGCGCGCGGTGGCGTCGGTACGGTCAGTGCCCATGCGAAGGCCGAAGCGGCGCGGCCCGTGCCAGAGCCGGATCCCGCTCCCGAAATCACACCCGAACCGCAGGCGCTCGCCGCCTGAACTTGACGCGGGGCGGCGTCGCCGCCCCGCTTCTTCTTCATCTGCCGCACCAGCTCGGCTTGGGCTTGCCGCGCGGCCACCAGCGCGCCGCTCCTTTCTCGACCAGCAGCGCCGCCACGTCGCGCCCGTTCAGCCGTATGCGCGCAACGGTCCGGTCATAGCTGCGCCCGACCCGCTCGATCTCGACCCCGCGCCCCTTGAGCAGTGCGATCGCCGCCCGCGTCGCGGCCTTGCCGCGCGCCAGCTCGGCGCGACACCGGGCGTTGCCCGGCTGCGTCTCGGGCGCGTCGATCCCGGCGATGCGGATGCGTTCGCCGCTTTTCAGCCGGAAGGTGTCGCCATCGGTGACCCACGCAACCACGCCCGAGTGCGGCGCCGGCGCGGCGCCGGCGAGGATCAGCAACAGGGGCGCCAGCAACTCAGTGCGCGGCACGCCCGATGACCTTCTTGGTAGCGCCGCAGAGCGAGCAGGGGTCGATCCTGCGCTCGAACCCGCCCTGGCCGGCGAGCTCGCGGGTCTTGATGTTGGCGTGCTGCCGGACGCTGAGGCCCAGCCGCTCGGTGATGCAGTCGTCGCACACCGGCTCGGGCGAAAGCCGCTCGATCAGTGCTCGCACCTGGTCCGATACCGTCATGTCATTCCCCCTGAACCGGCCCTTGTAGCGCGCGCGTTCGCGTGGTGCAGCCCGGGTGCGGCGAGCCGAGAATGTCGCGGTGAGCCGTGCCGATGGGCGCGTTCGGGCATCTCCTCCTCTTCGAGCAGCCGCATGCGGCCTCCTTCACGATGGCCGTCTGGCACCGCGCGGCCTGAGGCCAGCAACGGCGTCGCCGGCTTTCTTCCCCGGCTTGGGCGCTGCGCACCCCGCGCCTTCCTCGCGAGGCAAGAAAGCCGGCTTTGGCCGTCCTCCGCTCGCGCTGCGGCCCGACCCTGCGGGTCGGGTGCATGCCGGCCGCTGGCGGTGCCGGATCGACGCCATCGAGGCCGCACTGGCGCGGCTTCGAGGCACAAGGAGACGCATCATGGCCACCATCGGCAGCTTCGCACGTGACGACAACGGCGTGTTCACCGGCACCATCCGGACCCTGACGCTCAACGCCAAGGCGAGCATCAAGCCCTCGAGCAAGGATCACGACAAGGCGCCCGACTACCGGGTCACGACCTCGGCGGGCGTCGAGTTCGGCGCCGGCTGGACCAAGACCTCGCGCGAGGACCGGCCCTATGTGTCGGTCAAGCTCGACGACCCGTCGCTTCCCGCACCGATCTACGCGACCCTGGTCGAGGGCGAGGGCGGCACGCACAACCTGATCTGGTCGCGCTGAGCGGCAAGCGCCCCGCGCCTCCCCGGCGCGGGGCGCACCCCACCAGGGGTGTCGAAATCGCACCCTGCCCTTTTCGACACTCTTCGCGCGGTGCCCGTCCTGCGATCCCCGGTGCCGACCGAGGCAACGGGATGCATCGAACATGGACGGCGACGACATCGACCGGGCGGCGCGCGCGAAGCGCGGCTCGCCCTTCCTCAACACCGAGCAGGCGGCGGCCTGGCTGAAGCTCTCCGCGCGGTCGCTGAAGCGGCTGCGTGTGTGCGGGCAGGGCCCGGTGTTCCGCCGCCACTGCCGCTTCGTCCAATATCATATCGACGATCTCGACGCGTGGAGCCGCGAGCAAAGCGCGCGCGGGATCGCCGAATGAGCGCGCGGAAGTCGCCCGGCGCGACGCCGCTGCTCGCCTGGGGCGAGGCCCGCCACGCGCACCGCCAGCGCAAGCTCCACCGGCTACGGCTGGCCATCCTTGGGAGTGCCGGGCTGGTGCTGCTGGTAGCAGCCCGCGTCTATTCGCCTGCGCCCCGTCTGGTCTGGAACGCGAGTGCGAGCGCGCCCATAGGGCTCTATTGGCTATGGCCCGGCGACCGGCCGAAGCGCGGCGAGATGGTCATCGCGCGCGTGCCCGAGCGTTGGCGCGCGCTCGCCGCAGCGCGCCATTACCTTCCCGCCAACGTGCCGCTGGTGAAGCGCGTAGCAGCCACGGCAGGCAGCCTGGTCTGCGCCTCCGGACCCCGGATCCTGATCGACGGGAAGCTCGCGGCGACGCGGCTGACCCATGATCCCGCCGGTCGACCGCTGCCCTGGTGGCAGGGTTGCCGGCGGCTCGAACGGGGCGAGTATCTGCTGCTGATGGACGCGCAGGGCTCGTTCGACGGGCGCTATTTCGGGATCAGCCGAGCGGGCGATCTCGTCGGGCGGGCGAGGCTTATATGGTCGCGCTGAGCCTGATTGCGCTGACGCTGGCCGTTTCGCCGCCGGGCGATGTCGCACGCTGGTCGGCCGAGATCAACGCCGCGGCGCTGCGCTGCGGCATCCCGGGCGAGTGGATCGCGCGGGTGATGCAGGCCGAGAGCGGTGGCCGCACGATGCTTGGCGGGCGCCCGATCCGCAGCCGCAAGGGCGCGATCGGGCTGATGCAGCTGATGCTGACGACTTGGGCCGAGCTGCGCCGCGACCTCGCGCTCGGCGACGATCCCGACCTGCCGGCCGACAATATCGTCGCTGGCGCCTGCTATCTCAGGCGCATGTACGATCGCTTCGGCTATCCCGGGCTGTTCGGCGCGTACAATGCGGGACCCGCGCGCTATGCCGCCTGGCTCGCGGGCGGAACGCGCTTGCCGGGTGAGACCGCGGCCTATCTGCGCGCGGTTGGCGCGCCGGCGCCCGCGGTGCCGTTGGCGCTAACGGCACCACGCGATCCGCTTTTCGTCGTGCGGCGCGACGCGCCCGCGCGACCGCCGGAGGCGCGCCCGCAGGCGACGGCGGCAAGCCTGTTCGTGCTCCGTCGCGAGGTTCCGTGACATGGCGAGGGCGGAAGGGCTCGTCGTGAAGTCCCAGCATGACGGACGGCAAAGCGGCCCTCAAGGCCCATGGGTACCCCCCGATTTGCTGCGCAAATCGGCTCCCCCCATGTCCGCTCCGCGGCGCCTCCGCTTGCGCTCCGGCGGCCCTGACCGCCGCTCCGCCGACCGTCCCCAAGAGGGCGTCCTCGATGTTGAGGACCGCAAGCGGAGACAGGTCATGGCACAGGTACAAACTATCTCGGACGCGGCAAATCGCGTGATGGCATCGCTCATCTCGGGGCTCGAGATCGAGTTCGGAAGGCAGGCGGGCGCGGCACTGGCGGCACGCTTTCTGGAAGCCGAGGAAGTCGATTTCCACTGGGATGCGCGGCTCCAGGAGCGCTGGCTCGGCAGCTATCCTGGGAGCGACGAAGCCGAATTCGAGCTCGATCGCGTGCAGGTGCTCGGTCGAATTGACGGGCGCTGGTTCGTCGCGGTGATGGTCGTCGACGGCGACGGCAATGCGCATGGCATGCTCGGCAAGCGCAGCTTCAGGTCCGCGAAACGGGCGCGCGCGGCGTTCGCGGATGCGTGAAGGTCGCGCCTGTCGAAGCCGGGATGCGCTGTCGGATCGGCAGCGTGTCCCGGCTTTCTTTTTGCTCCGGGACAGAAGCCAGAAGGGGGATAAGGGAAAACAAGATAAAGGCAGTGTCTCGCGACCCTGCATAAATATCTGTCTGCACATCCCTTTTCGGCGAGACTCCTGGTCGGGCGCGCGAGACAGGCTGCGCGGGAATGGCGGAAATCCGTGCTTTCCTGCGCTTTTCCGCGAGATTCCGTGAGGCCGGCGGTGAGCGAGGACGAGTTCACGCCGAAGCTTGGCAAGCCCGGCGCCAGGGACGGCAAGCGCCTCGCCAGCTACGGCGGCCGCGTGCTTGCCGCGGCGCGCTTGGCGGGCAACAAGACAGGGGTGCGGGCGCGGCGGTTCGATGGCAGCCGGATCGGCCGCGGCGCGAGCATCGGCCGGCTGCTGTCGAGCCGCGACCGGTTCGCCGACACGCGGGCGCGGCGCGCGATGGTCAAGGTGCGGCTGGTGCGGATGGCCGGCAGCGGCTTCGCGGCGGCACGCGCCCACCTGCGCTACATCCAGCGCGACGGGGTGACGCGCGACGGCAATCCCGGCGAGCTCTACGGGCGCGACGTCGACACCGCCGACGGCAAGGCGTTCCTCGATCGCTGTGCCGGCGACCGCCACCAGTTCCGCTTCATCGTCTCGGCCGAGGACGGCGCCGAATATCCCGACCTCAAGCCCTATGTCCGCCGGCTGATGGCGCAGGCCGAGCACAACTTGGGCACCCGGCTCGACTGGGTCGCGGTCGATCATTTCAACACCGACCAGCCGCACACCCACATCATGCTGCGCGGCGTCGACGACCAGGGGCAGAACCTCGTCATCGCCCGCGAATATATCGCGCATGGCCTGCGCGAACGCGCCGCCGAGCTCGCCACGCTCGATCTTGGGCCCCGCACCGATCGCGAGATCCAGGATCGGCTGCGCCGCGATGTCGACCAGGAGCGGCTGACCGCGATCGATCGCCGGCTGCTTCGCAGGATGGACGCCGACCGGATCGCCGGCCCGGCGCACAACGATCCGTTCCAGCAGGCCGTCGCCACGGGGCGTCTGCGCAAGCTTTCCGCGATGGGCCTGGCTGAGGACCTGGGGCAAGGGCGCTGGCGGCTCGCCGACGGTCTGGAAGAGACGCTCCGCCGCATGGGCGAGCGCGGCGACATCATCCGGCTGATGCAGCGCGAGCTGACCGCATGCCGGCTCGAGCGGGCACAGGCCGACCGCGTCATCGAAGGCGACCTGCACGAGCCTGTGATCGGGCGCGTCATCAAGCGTGGCTTCTCCGACGAGCACCGCGACCGCCACTATCTGATCGTCGACGGAGTCGACGGCCGGGTGCATTATCTCGACGTCGGCGGCGCCGCCGCTGCCGAGCCCACGCCCGAGGGCGCCATTGTCCGCGTGTCGCCGCGAACGGCAGCGGTCCACGAGGTCGATCGCACCATCGCCGCGGTGGCCGCATCGCATGGCGGACGATATTCGGTGGAGCTTCATCTCGAGCACGACCCGAAAGCCAGCCGGGCGTTTGCCGAGGCGCATGTTCGCCGCCTCGAAGCCATGCGGCGTACCGGCGGGGTCGAGCGGCTGACGGATGGCAGCTGGGCCATTCCGGACGACCATCTCGCGCGGGCGGCCGCCTATGAGGCGCGCCAGCTTCGCGACCGGCCCGTCGCGATCGAGACGCTGTCCGCGGTGCCGCTCGACCAGCTGCCCGTCGCCGAGGCCGCCACCTGGCTTGACCGGGCGCTCGCCGGCGACGAGCCGATGGTTGCGCGCGACGCCGGGTTCGGGCGTGAGGTCCGGGGCGCGCTCGCCGCGCGGCGGCAGTGGCTGGTTGAGCAGGGGCTCGCCGAGGTCGACACCGACGGCGCGATCAGGTTGAAACGGGGAATGCTCACGATACTCCGGCGGCGCGAGCTGCTCCGCGTCGCGAGCGGATTGCGCGAGGAGCTCGGCAAGGCGTTCGTCGAGCCCGGCCAGGGTACGAGGATCGAGGGGCGGTTGACCCGGAAGGTCGAGCTTGCGGGCGGGCGCTACGGCCTGATCGAGCGCAGTCGCGAGTTCAGCCTGGTGCCGTGGCGGCCGGTCCTGGAACGGCAATTGGGCAAGCCGGTGGCGGGCGTGATGCGGCCCGACGGGATCAGCTGGCAGATCGGGCGCGCTCGTGCCGGCCCCCAGATATCGTGAGCCGCCGGACTGCGTTCGGCCGCTTGCATCGGACAAACGATCAGTACCCGAGGCCCGGCGCACGAACCTCAGGAAGCCGTCGGCAGCCTGGTGCCGGCGATCCGCTCGACCACGCGTCGCACCACGTCCGAAGGCACGGCGAGGCCGATGCCGACATTGCCGCCGCCCGGCGCGATGATCGCGCTGTTCACGCCGATCGCCTCGCCGCGCATGTTGATCAGCGGCCCGCCCGAGTTGCCGGGGTTGATCGGCGCGTCCGTCTGGACGTAGCGCGGGCCGCCGTCGGAGGGACCGCGCAGCGCGCTGACGATGCCGGCGGTGACGGTCTGGCCCACTTCGAACGGATTGCCGATCGCGACGACATAGTCGCCGACGCGGGCCTTCGCGGAATCGCCGAGCGGCAGCGCCTTCAGGCCCCGCGCCGGGATGCGGAGCACGGCGATGTCGGTGCGCGGATCGCTGCCGAGCAGCTCGGCCTCGACCTGGCGCTCGCCGATGCCGACCGCGATCGCGCGTGCGTCGGCGACGACATGATGGTTGGTGACGACCAGTCCCCGGGCGGCGTCGACGACGAAGCCGGAACCCGCCGAGATGCGCGGCGCGAGCGCCTCGTCGGGCACGCCCAGGAAGTAGCGGTAATAGGGATCGCGCAGCAGCGGGTTCTGCGCATAGGGCGAGGGCTGGAGCACGGCGATGTTGACCACCGCCGGCGCGACCCGCTCGACTAGCGGGGCGAGGGTAAGCCGGTTGAGCGGTACCGCGTCGGCCGCAACCGGCTGAGCGCTCTCGGCGCGCGCCGGCTCGGCGCTCGACAGCCAGTTCGCAGTCGCGCCGCCCACGACGCCGCCGGCGAGCGTGAGGGCGATGGCCAATGCCGGGCGCAGCAACGGTTTCACAGAGGGCATCGACACGGTTCCTCCGATGCGGACCGCCAGCGGCAGCTTCGGCCGCTGGCGACCCATTTGTTCGCAAGTGATCAAGGGCGCGCCCCGTCAGGTGGCGCGCCCAGCGGTGGCTAGTGGCGCGTGCCGCGGGTCCCGATCGGGATCTTGCGGCCGCGGCTCGCTTCCTGCGACTTCGGCATGCGGACGGTCAGCACGCCGTCGCGGAAGTCGGCTTCGCACTTCGACTCGTCGGCGCCGTCGGGAAGCGCGATCGAGCGTTCGAAGCGGCCGTAATAGCGCTCCGACCAGCCGCGGTCCTTGTCCTGGTGCTCGCTCTTCTTCTCGCCGCGCAGCGTCAGCACGCCGTCATGGACCGTCAGCTCGACGTCCTTCTCGTTGAGGCCGGGCAGCTCGGCGGTGATGGTCACCTGGTCATCGGCTTCCTTCACCTCCAGGCTCGGCCAACCGAGACTGGCGTTGCCGAACGCGCCGCCGCTGAACAGGGGCGCGCGAAAGAAGTCGTCGAACAGCCGGTCCATCTCGCGGCGGAACTGTACGAAGGGGCTGCGCTCCTCGTTCTGGAGGAGCGCGGGCGCCGTGTTCTCCTGCCGGCGCCACGGGATCAGATCACGCATTGCCATGATTCACCTCCTTGGTTGCTGGCAAAGCGGGCCCGCCGCCCTGAGCGGCGCGGCGGACCCGGTGGACATCAGGCAGCCTCGAGCTGCTTGCTGCCTTCCTTGTCGGAGGCATCCTCGATGCGGCGGGCATTGTCGCCGCCCGAGCCGATCGCGATCTTGCGAGGCTTCATCGCCTCGGGAATCTCGCGCACCAGCTCGATCGAGAGCATGCCGTCGGCAAGCTCGGCGTTCTTCACCTGGACATAATCCGCCAGGCCGAAGCGGCGCTCGAAGTCGCGCGCGGCGATGCCGCGATGGATGTAGCGGCCTTCGTCGCTGTCCTGCTTGCGGCCGCTAACGACGAGCATGTTCTGCTGCGCGGTCACGTCGATCTCGTCGGGACGGAAGCCGGCCACCGCCATGTTGATGCGGTAGCGATCCTCACCGTCGCGGACGAGGTCGAACGGCGGATAGCCGTCGGTGATCTGGGTGGTGAGGCCGTTCTCGAGCAGATCGAACAGCCGGTCGAAGCCGACGGTCGAGCGCCGGAACGGCGTGAAGTCGTAGTTGGTCCTCATATCCAAGTCCTCCTATGAGCAACGAGTCTATGAAGATGCGTCCGAGAGAGCGGACGCTCTCCATGCCGGATCCATGCCGGCATCCGGCGATAGCCTATCTGGTTCACGGCTTCGGGTTTTCAAGGGCCGTCGGTCGATGAGAAAACACGGCCGAGGAACGCCATGACCCTGCACCGTCCGACCGCCCGTTTTCTCCGGGATCACGCTCAGTCCCTCGGCACGCGACCCCGATGCGACGCGACGTCCAGCGCGGCCAGCACGCGGTCCAGCATTGCCGCGTTGCTCGCTGCCTTCGGCAGCTCCCGACGCGCGAAGCGCTGGAGCCGTTCGACGTCGCGCTGCGGGATCGCCAGCTCGACGGGAAGGCGGGGAAGCAGGTCGGGAGCCGTACCCTGGGCCACCTTTCCGGCGGCGAGGAAGTGGTCGAGCAGGCGCTTGCGGTCGGCGAAGGTCCAGCCGAGCGCCTCAAGCTCGGCGGGGCGCACCGAGAGCAGCGCAAGCGCGAACTCCATGATATCGTCGAACGGCAGGACGAGGCGCACCGTCCTGCCGCCGCGCTCGCGCCAGCGCCGGATCGGACCGCGGCTCACCGGATCGACAGGACGCCGTCGACCGCCCGCCACTCCGCCGGCCGGATCAATCGCTCGTGCGCGATCCGGACCGAATGCAGCGCAGCCTCGATCTCGCGGCGCCAATGGTCGAGGAAGCCGAGCAGCACCGGAAAGTCCGGCGCGAGGTCATATTCCTGCCAGACGAACAGCTGGAGCAGCGACGGCGCATCGGGCCGATAATAGTGGATCTCGGCGAAGGTCAGCCCATAACCGTCCAGCTGCGCGAGCAGGGCGCGGTCGGTCATTGCCGCGTCGCCGCGTTCGTTCCCTGCGCCTCGTCGAGGGAGCGCAGGGCGGCTAGGACATGATCGACCGGCACGGCGCGACGCGCGCCCGGCGGCTTGCGCAAAGCCGGCTTGCCTGCGACTGCCGAGCGGTCGGATGCCCAGCGGGCGAGAATGGCGCGCTTGACCTCGGGCTCGAGGCTGGGATGGCGCGCGATGTCGAACGGATGGAGAAAGCGGGAGACTGGCTGCGACACGGCTGTCCTCCTTTCCTGGATGTCGCTCCTCTCGTGGGGCCGACTGGCCCTGCACAAGATTTGGTCGGAGGAGCCGCGTGGTCAAGGCCGCTGCACCTCTTTCCCAAACCCCGGATCAGGGGCCTTTGGCACTTTGTGCCAACGAGCGCCAAAAATTCTCGTTCCGGCGCTTGAACGAAAAAGCCGCGCTTCCCAATTTGCCGACGCCTGTCGCTCAGCAGAGGGCAGGGACATCACAGCTATGTTTTGCAACCGGAGGTTATGCATGCATTTCCGCCCCTTGCACGACCGTGTGGTCGTCCGCCGCATCGAAGCCGAGGAGAAGACCTCGGGCGGCATCATCATCCCCGACACCGCCAAGGAGAAGCCGCAGGAAGGCGAAGTCGTCGCCGTCGGCCAGGGCGCCCGTGACGACAGCGGCAAGCTGGTCGAGCTGACCGTCAAGGCCGGCGACCGCGTGCTGTTCGGCAAATGGTCGGGAACCGAGGTCAGGATCGACGGCGAGGAACTGCTCATCATGAAGGAGAGCGACATCCTCGGCGTGATCGAGCAGGCCGTGCCGCTGAAGCAGGCGGCCTGAGCCCTCCACCCATAATTCAGGAAGGAATGAAAGGAGTTAGCCAGTATGGCTGCCAAGGAAGTGAAGTTTGCGTCGGACGCGCGTGATCGGATGCTGCGCGGCGTGGATACGCTTGCGAACGCAGTGAAGGTGACGCTGGGCCCCAAGGGCCGCAATGTCGTCATCGAGAAGAGCTTCGGCGCGCCGCGCATCACCAAGGACGGCGTGACTGTCGCCAAGGAGATCGAGCTCGCCGACAAGTTCGAGAACATGGGCGCGCAGATGCTGCGCGAGGTCGCCAACAAGCAGAACGACCAGGCCGGCGACGGCACCACCACCGCGACCGTGCTCGCCCAGGCGATCGTCCGCGAGGGCTCCAAGGCCGTCGCCGCGGGCATGAACCCGATGGACGTCAAGCGCGGCATCGACCTGGCCGTGGGCGCGGTGGTCAAGGACCTGGAGGCGCACGCGAAGAAGGTCAGCGCCAACAGCGAGATCGCGCAGGTCGCGACCATCTCCGCCAATGGCGACGCCGAGATCGGCCGCATCCTCGCCGAGGCGATGGAGAAGGTCGGCAACGAGGGCGTGATCACGGTCGAGGAGGCCAAGAGCCTCGAGACCGAGCTTGAGACGGTCGAGGGCATGCAGTTCGATCGCGGCTATCTCTCGCCCTATTTCATCACCAACACCGAGAAGCTCAAGGTCGAGCTGGATGATCCCTACATCCTGATCCACGAGAAGAAGCTCTCGAACCTGCAGGCGCTGGTGCCGCTGCTCGAGAAGGTGGTGCAGTCCGGCCGTCCGCTGCTCATCATCGCCGAGGACGTCGAGGGCGAGGCGCTCGCCACGCTGGTGGTCAACAAGCTGCGCGGCGGCCTCAAGGTGGCCGCGGTCAAGGCGCCGGGCTTCGGTGATCGCCGCAAGGCGATGCTCGAGGACATCGCCATCCTGACCGGCGGCAACGTCGTGAGCGAGGAACTCGGCACCAAGCTCGAGAATGTCACGGTCGGCATGCTCGGCCGCGCCAAGAAGGTGGTGATCGACAAGGACAACACCACGATCATCGACGGGGTCGGCACGAGGGCCGACATCGACGGCCGCGTCGCGCAGATCCGCCAGCAGATCGACACCACCACCAGCGACTATGACCGCGAGAAGCTCCAGGAGCGGCTCGCCAAGCTTGCAGGCGGCGTCGCGGTGATCCGCGTCGGCGGGTCGACCGAGGTCGAGGTCAAGGAGAAGAAGGACCGCGTCGACGACGCGCTGCACGCCACCCGCGCCGCGGTCGAGGAAGGCATCCTTCCCGGCGGCGGCATCGCGCTGCTGCGCGCGCTGAAGGCACTCGACGGGCTCAAGACCGCGAACGACGACCAGCAGTCGGGCATCGACATCGTCCGCCGCGCGCTGCGCGCGCCGGCGCGCCAGATCGCCGAGAACGCAGGCGAGGACGGCGCCTGGATCGTCGGCAAGCTGCTCGAGAACTCGGACTATAACTGGGGCTTCAACGCCGCGACCGGCACCTATGAGGACCTGGTGAAGGCAGGCGTAATCGATCCCGCCAAGGTGGTGCGCACCGCATTGCAGGACGCGGCGTCGGTCGCTTCGCTGCTGATCACCACCGAGGCGCTGGTTGCCGAGCTTCCCAAGGAGGAGAAGCCCGCGCCGATGCCGGCGATGGATTACTGATCAAAAGGACGGGCTCGCCATCTGGCGAGCCCGTTCTCTCCTACGATCCTCTCTTCCCACGCAGCTCCAAGGCAGCTGAGTTGCATGGCAGTCGCCGCGGGAAAAGTCCGGAGCGGCGATGCGCCCCGATGTTCAGCGTAGACATCGTCGCTGCGCAACCTGCCATTCATTATCGGCTGGATCGGTAACTCAGAACGCCTTGAGGACCTATGTCTCTGGCAGCTTGCGCTCGGCATTCCGACGAACCGACCTCATTCACTCTGGCGAAATCGCAGGCTGAGCACGAGCGGCACCGCCAGCGCATTGACCACCATCGCCGAGAGCCAGACGGCACCGGGCCATTGGTCGCGAACGACAAAGTAGAAGCTCGAAAAAGCCAGCGGGCCGACGATCGACGCCATGCTCATGGCAGACGCCAGCACCCCCTGGAACTGGCCTTGGCGACTCTCGTCGACAAGGCGCGTGGCGAGCGACTGCAATGCCGGCGTACCTATCCCTGCCAGCGCGACGATCGGCATGATCGCGAACACCATCCAGCCCCGCGTGACGAATGCCATCGTCACGAGTGCGACGCAGCCCCCGGCAATGCCCGCGACAACTGCCCCCCGCTCACCGAGCAGCCTGACGGCCGGCCCGGGCAGGAACGCCTGCGCCAACGACTGGCACACGCCGAAGACCCCGAGCGACAAGCCGATCCACAGGCCGTTCCAGCCGAACATGTCGTGGCCCCAGAGTGCCCAGCAGGTGCCGTAGACCTCGCCCGTAGCGCTCAAGGCAAAGAAGGTAGCGACAACGGGCGCCAGGCTCGGCATCGAGATGGCCCAGCGCATTGGCCGCAGCGGGTTGAGTGAGCCGAACTTGATCTTTTCCCGGTTGGGCTTGCGGGATTCGGGCAGGACGAACAGCGCGAGAAGCAGGTTGGCCGCGTTCAGCACCGCCGCGGCAATGAACGGAAGCCGTAGCCAGTAGTCGCCGAGCACGCCTCCCAGCACCGGGCCCAGGATGAAGCCGATCCCGAACATGGCGTTGAAAACGCCGAAGCGCTTCGCTCTCGTATCTTCGAGCGAGATGTCGGTGATATAGGCCGTGGCGACCGAGACGTTGGCGCTCGTCAACCCGGCGATGCCGCGGCCGAGGATCAGCAGCCAGAGCGACGGCGCCAGCGCCATCAGCACATAGTTGACCGCGGCACCGCCCAGCGAGATCAGCAGCACGGGCCGTCGGCCGACGCGGTCGCTCAAGGCGCCGAGCACCGGCGCGAAGACGAACTGCATCGCCGCGTAGAGCGCGGTGAGGATGCCGATATAGGCCGCGACATTCCGGGCATGGGTCACATCCTCGACCAGACGCGGCAGGATCGGGAAGATCAGCCCGATCCCGACAGCGTCCAGCCCGATCGCGGCGAAGATGACGACAAGAGGCCGGTTCATCGCACGACCACCGGCTGGCCGTCGTGGAAGAACCCGCCCGTCGGTCCATCAGGTCCGAGCGTCGCCGCCCAGACCACGCCCTTTGCCGCCTCAGCCGGGGAGCGATCGCCTGCGTCGTCGCCGCGCTCGGGGTGGGTGGCGACCGAACCGGGATCGACGGCATTCACCAGGATCGGCGTGTCGGCCAGCGACGTGGCCAGCATCGTCGTCAGGCCATTGAGCGCATATTTGGCGAGCGAATAGGCCGGCGAGAATATCGGCCCGTGCGGAGGCTTCATGATCTGCATCGCCGCCGCGCTCGACACGTTCACGATGCGGGCTGCCGGCGCCTGCCGGAGAAGGGGGAGCAGCGCCTGGGTCAGCTCCCAGGTGCCGAACACGCTGACCGCGAAGATCGACCGCACCACATCCATATTGGCACTGAGCGGCGATCTGACCTGGAAGTCCGGCATCGCGCTCGCATTGTTCACGAGCACGTCGAGCCGATCGATGTCCCGGCCGAGCCGATCGGCCAGCGCGCGGATGCTCGATTGGTCGGCGAGGTCGAGGGCCAGCGCGTCCGCCGCGAACTTCTGATGGCAGATGTCGGCGGCGAGTTCTTGGGCTTGGCCTACGTCCCTCGCGGTCAGAAGGACGTAGTACCCTCGTTCTGCGAGCTCCTGCGCTACGGCATAGCCGAGGCCGAGGCGTCGGCTCACGCCGGTGATGAGGGCGACGGGGGACGGACTGGAAGGTTGCTGCATGGGTTGGCTCCTTGTCGACGTTCGACCGGAGCGTTTCCCAGGCTGGAGCCCCGCTTCGACGAACGCGCAGCCACCGGGATGATGGCTGATGTTCGTCGCGGGGATCTCGAGCACGAGGCCAAAGACCAGAGCTTTCGTTACCGAAAGGCCTTGGGCTTACCAAACCAAGGCTGCCTTTTCCGACACGCCGCGGTTAGCGCAAAGGACGGTGAACCGCAATGATTCCCTGCCACCTGAGCGCCTACACCCGTGCTTTCAGGGTCCTTGTTGGGTCGAGAGCCCCCCGCAGAAAAGCGCCTCAACATCGGCGGTTAGACCGAACCCGGAGTGAATCCGCAACCTGCCATTCCATCTACCTCGCTCGAATGGCGTTGGGGACTTTGCTCCCCAGCAGCTATCGGGCACATCGAGGTCAATAGCTGCCGCTCTCGAAACCCAGCTTCGGTCGGAAGCCACGAGTCAGCTGACCCGCGACTTGCGGGGCAAGGTGGTCCGACGCCGCTTCCCCCCGTATCGTGACAAAATGCTTATTGGGCAACTCGACGCCGCCATCCGGGGAGGGGCTGTAAGCACGATCCTCCTGCTGGCGTGGCTTATGCTCGGCCAACGTCGGAAGATCGGCTTGCCCGTCGCTCTGTTCGCACCCCTGGCGCTGTGTCTCGCCGGCTTCGTCATCGGCAACACCCCGCTGACGTCACTAGCCCCGACTGGGTTCGTCGGCACCGTAGCCCACACAGTCAGCGGCTTCGCCGTCGTCTTCCTGTGGTGGTTCTGCCTGTCATGTTTCGACAGCCGGTTCCGGTTGAAGGGCGGCGTGCTGGGCGTCGGCCTTTTATGGGCCGCGATTGCCGCGCTCGATCGCGGGCTGCTCGGCGACGCCTTCGCGGGCAAGGGGCTATCGCGCCTGCTCGTGCCGTTGGGCTTCGCGATCGTCGGCCATCTAGTCTGGCGCCTGCTGGAAGGATGCGAGGGAGATCTGATCCAGCAACGCCACGATGCGCGTATCATGGTGGCGGTCCTGCTCGGGGGCATGCTGTTCATCGACCTGGCGGCTGACGCACTGTTCGGCTTCGCATGGCGCCCGATTGCCTTCGCCATGACCCAGAACGCGATGATCCTCGCATTCGGCCTATGGCTGGCGCGAAGGATATTGATGGTCAATCCCGCCATGCTCACCTTCGGCGTTGCACAAGCAGCCCCAATGCCGGCCGAGGCGGCACCAAAGTCCGGTCATCGACCGAACACAGAGTTGCACGGCCGGCTGTCAGTCCTGATGGAAACGGAGCGGGTGTTCCTCGATCCCGAGCTGACCTTCGCGGGATTTGTCGCGCGCATGGGAGCCCCGGAACGTGCCGTGCGGACGCTGATCAATCACGAGCTGGGGCACGATCATTTCCGGACCTTCCTGAACCATTACAGAGTCGCGGAGGCGCGTCGCCTGCTGGGGGAGCGGGATCGAGCCGACAAGCTCATCGCCGTCGCGCTGGACAGCGGTTTCGCTTCGCTTGCCAGCTTCAACCGGGCTTTTCGTGCGATCGAGGGATGCACGCCCAGCGAGTATCGAGCCGCCGTCCGACACGGGCAGATGAATCCGCCTTCACCGGATAAGCAGAGTTTTGAGGAGCGAAAAGCCGGCTTCTGAGGAGCCACAGGGCACCTTCGAAGGTAGCGCAGTCGCCTTTGGGCAGGAAGAAGGCGGGCGCGTGAACGGACTGATCGGATTGGGCGGAACACTGGCGCTCCTCCTCGCCCTCGGGGTGGTGGCGGGATTCGCCGATCGCAAACGATTCTCCCTACGGTGGTTGCTGATCGCGACGTTGTTGGTCGCGATCAACGACGCGCTTCTGACTGGGCTTTACGGATTGATGCCCGACCTGATCGGAGGAGCGTGGAACTGGCAAGGCAAGCTCCTGGCGCTGGCGGGCACGCTGGTCATCGCCGCATCGCCAGCGTTCGGCTTTCGCCGCACCGGCCTCACCGTGGCGCAAGAGCCGGGCAGCTTGAGAGCCGCATTGCCAATTGCGGCACCCTACTGCGCCTTCTTCGTCGTCATCGCCATCGTCTTTCCTGGAGGCCGATCCAGCGGTGAGGAGATCGCCTTCCAATTGACTATGCCGGGCTTGGAGGAGGAGCCCTTCTATCGAGGCATCCTGCTGTTCGCGCTCGATCAGGCGTTCGCCGGCAGGAAGCGGCTCCTCGGGGTTGATTGGGGGTGGGGTGCCGTTCTGTCATGCTTCCTCTTCGGGATGGCGCATGCCTTCGGCTTTTCGAACGGTAGCTTCTCCTTCGATGCTATGACCATGGCGCTGACCGGACTTCCTGCATTCATTGCTGTCTGGCTGCGTCTGCGCACAGGAAGCCTGCTCCTGCCGGTCCTGCTCCACAACTTCGGCAACTCGTTCTCGTTGTTCGCGTAGCGGTGGGTTCCTGGAGACAGCTATGCGCCCAGTTTCAGTCATTCGGACCGTTAGCGTCGGGCCTCGAAAGCTGCCCTAGGTTCGGCCAAATATCGCCGGACGAGGCGACAGGCCTCCGGCACGATAGTTTCACCCGGCGCGGCGCCGCATCTTCTCCGTTCCGGAGAGGCCGATCATCTTCTCGACTTCGGATTCGAGGACGGGCTTGCTGAAATAGAAGCCTTGGATATGGCTGCATCCCTGCTCGCGCAGAATGTCCAGCTGGCCGGCATTCTCCACGCCTTCGGCGGTCGTTTCCATCCCGAGCGCTTCGGCCAGCGTCGTGATCGATTTGATGATCGCGGTCGCGCCATCGTTCTTCATGAGGTCGATGATGAAGCTGCGGTCGATCTTGATCTTGTCGAACGGAAAGGCGCGCAGATAGCTGAGCGATGAGTAGCCGGTCCCGAAATCGTCCAGGGCGACGCGGACGCCGAGTGCCCTGAGGCTGTGGAGCGAGGCGAGAGTGGTCTCCGGATTGTCGATGAACAGGCTTTCGGTGATTTCAAGTTCCAGCCGCTGCGGTGCCAGTCCGCTCTCGGACAGCGCCTGCAGGATTATCGCGCTGAGGCCCGGACTGCGGAACTGAACCGGCGAAACGTTTACGGCGACCCTGACGTGATCGGGCCAGCCTCGCGCGACACGGCATGCCTCGCGGATAACCCACTCTCCGATCGGAATTATAAGGCCGGTGTCTTCAGCCAGGGGAATGAAATCCAGCGGGGCGACAAGTCCCCGTTCGGGATGATTCCAGCGCAGAAGCGCCTCGAAGGCCGAAACGCGCGCCTCTGCCAGATTGAACAGCGGCTGAAACATCAAGGAGAGTTGCCCCTCTTGAATTGCGTCGTGAAGGTCGAGCTCCATCTGGCGGCGGCGCTGCGCCTCCGCGTCCATTGCGGCTTCGAAGAAGCGATAACTTCCACGGCCGTCGTTCTTGGCCCGATAAAGCGCGAGGTCCGCGTTCTTTGCCAAGGTCACGGGGTCGCCGCCGTCCGCACCGAATATGGCAATGCCGACGCTGGTCCCGGGCACGATCCGGTGGCCGTTCACGACACAGGGTTGCGCGATGGCAAGGATCAGATCGTGGGCGGTGCGATCGAGCGGCCGATGCACATCGTCGATCAGGAGCGCGAACTCGTCTCCGCCCGTGCGCGCGACAAAGCCATCCCCGGCGAAGGTGACGAGGCGACGCGCGATCTCGCATAACAGCGCATCGCCCGTTGGGTGGCCAAGCGTGTCATTCACGACTTTGAAGTTGTCGAGATCAATGCAGAACAGCGCTTGCTGCCGCCCCGCGACCGCGCGCGTCATGGAGAGTTGCTCGCGGAGCAGCGCTCGATTTGCCAGACCAGTCAGGGTGTCGTGCAATGCCATGTGTGTGATCTGCCGCTCGCGCTCGGCGATATCATGGACCATTCGGTTAAAGCTGTCGGCAAGCGTTCCGAGTTCGTCGCGTGTCTCTACCGCGACCCGGTCGTAATCACCTTTGGCGGCGCGCCGGGCTGCGGCATCCAGCGCCGCGATCGGCCGGGTGATGCGACGCGCCAGCGCCCAGCTGCCCAAACCTGCCAGACCGACCCCCGCGACACCGCAGGCCAGCAAAAGCCACAGCATCGGCGCGTAATCGGCCAGCGCCCGCGTGAGGCTGTATTGGAGCAAAAGTACCTGTGGCTCGTCGGCGCGGAAGGATGCGATTGGCGATGCCTGAACGAGCATCCGCTCGCCGGCGTGCTGCTGCTCCACGGCGATCCCCGACAGCGCGTCACCGCGCAGCACCGTCGCGGGAACGACTTTGGGGGACAGATTTATCGGCGACAATTTTGCGAGCCGCGCCATCTCGCCCCCATCAAGCGCGTTGCCGAACACGACCCATCCGACGGTGATCGGAGCCTTGACCGGCGCGGCAGCAGCGTTGAAGCGGGTTTCGCCAATTCGCAGGACGCCATGATTGGCGCCATTTTCCAGCGCGGCGCGCAGTTGGTCGGCATCGTCTTCCGCAATGCTGCCGCGATAGCCGACGACCTCCCCGGTCGTGGTCACCAGAAATGCCTGGTCAAGTGCAAGCCGGCTGCGGAGCGAATCCAGCGCGGAGG
Organism: Sphingomonas psychrotolerans; assembly: GCA_032334595.1. Lineage (GTDB taxonomy): Bacteria > Pseudomonadota > Alphaproteobacteria > Sphingomonadales > Sphingomonadaceae > Sphingomonas > Sphingomonas psychrotolerans_A. The sequence goes on from JALMLT010000005.1 coordinate 90,642, forward strand.
CGATCGTCGGCGCGTCGCCGGTCGCCACTGCGGAGCGAAAGCCGAAATCGGCGGCCAGTACCTTGCCGGCATCTCCGAGCTGATCGTAGCGCATCGCGGCCACGCGATCGAAGACCTTCGCGCCGACAGTCATCTCGCTTCGGACCATCCGCTCCGCATAGCCGCTGATCCCGGTCTTTGCGGTTATCAGGATCAGAGCCAGCGCGACTGTGAACAGGGCGGCATAGAAAAGCGTCAGCTTGGCGGATAGCGAGCTGGCGAGGCGATCGGCAATCGCTGCGAGAGAAGGGGGCAGGCACCGCATGGCGATCAGCGCATCACGATCTGGATCCGCCGGGCGATATTGCCCTGAGCAGGTACCTCGATCGCGAATGAGACTTCATTGTCCTTGCCGCGCATCCGCGGATGCCAGACCGTGATCTGCGCGCTGCCGCCGGTCACGCCGGTCAGCCGCGTCGCGCCGTCGTCGGCCGTCTTGTTGGCGAAGGGCGTATCGACGACCTTAATGAAACCGGACATCGAATCGTGGATGTTGCAACCGAGCGCAACGGCGCCCGCGGTCCGGAAGGTATAGCTGCGGGTCTGGTCCTTGCCGAACAATTTGAGCTCGAAGCGCGCCGGCTTCGAGAAGCTGTAGACATGGTGCCGCACCTTGTCCTCGTTGGGAAAGGCGACGGTGGCACCGACCGGCACGATCAGCGTGCCCGGATTGAAGGCGATGTTCTTCTGAACCATCGCCGTCGGCCAGGGAAAACGGATTGGCCCCCGCACGCCGGCAGCGGGATGGATGGTCACCACCGCATCTTTCACGGGATTGCCCGAGGCATCGACGACGCGGACCGCGACATCTCCTGCCTGCGCGGGAATCGCGACGAACAGGCCGCCGAGCGCGATCGAGATTGTCGGCTTCATCGCGCCCGTATGAGACGAATGCGTCAAACTCCGGTAAACGCGCCCGAGCCGGATTACGCTAACCGCGTCTTAAGCATGCCCGCGCCATGGAGGGCAGCATGGCACGGCACCTATTCCATGTCGGCGGCACCATGTTCGCCCTCTTTCTTGCCTCGCCCGTATGGGCGCAGCAGATCGGTGAACCGGGAAAGCTGCTGCTGACCAACGGCGTCAGCACCGTCGAAGGCGCGGCCGGTGGCGGGCTCGCGCCGTGGGCAGTGATCGCCGGCAATGCCACCCGTGACGGCGTAGGTGCGCAGGCCAGCGCCACAGTGGCCGAACTGCCCGATTATGATTTCAGGAGCTTCGCCGTTGCAGTGGGCGCCTGGGACCGTGTCGAACTGAGCTATGCGCGCCAGATTTTCGACACCAACAAGGTCGGTGGCGCGCTGGGTCTCGGCAACGATTTCAAGTTCGACCAGGACGTATGGGGCGTGAAGCTCAAGCTGGCGGGCGACCTGGTTTATGGCCCGGAATGGATGCCGGCGATCGCGGTAGGTGCCCAATACAAGAAGAGCCTCGACGCGCCGATCGTGAAAGCCGTTGGCGCGGCGGAGAGCGGCGGCACCGACTATTATGTCACGGCAACCAGGCTCTTCCTGAGACACTCATTGCTCGCCAACGTCACCGTCCGCGCGACCAAGGCGAACCAGCTCGGCCTTCTCGGGCATGGCGGTGCGCTGGGCGGCAGCCATAGCGTGCAGGTTGAGGGATCGGCCGCCTATCAATTCTCGCGCCGCTTCGTGGTCGGGGGCGAATACCGCACCAAGCCGAGCAATCTCGCGATCGCGCGCGAGGATGATTGGTGGGATGTCTTCGTCGCCTACGGCATCAATCGTCATCTGACTGCGACGATTGCCTATACCGATCTCGGCTCGATCGCGACGTTCGAAAAGCAGCGGGGCGTGTTGTTCCAGTTGCAGGGCGGCTTCTGAGCGCCTTTCCGGAGACCGACATGATTCTTGCCGCATTCGCTCTGATGCTTTCGCCAGCGCTGCAGGACACGCAGGCCGATCCGAACCCGCCGCATGCGATGCCCGGCGAGGAGCCGGTCGACCCGTACAAGGTGGATCCCGCCAATGCCGGCGCCAGGCCGTTCAAAGGCGATGCGATGGCCCGCGCCTTCGGTGGTCAGCCTGGCATCCGCCGCATCGTCGACCGGTTCGTCGACGCCAATTTCGCGGACCCGCGCATCGGCGAGATCTTCATGAACCAGGACAAGGTGCGGCTGAAGCGGGTGCTATTCGAGCAGTTCTGCTTCATCCTCAACGCCGGCTGCACCTATACCGGGCGCGACATGCGCGCCGCGCACAAGAATATGGGCGTGCAGCAGGGCGACATGAACCGGCTGGTCGAGAACCTGCAGGCGGCGATGGCCGCCGGCAAGGTTTCCTTCGCCGCACAGAACCGCTTCCTCTCCAAGCTCGCGCCGATGCGCCGGGATGTCGTGGAGCGGTGATGCGCCTGCGCCTCGGCCAGATTGCAACGCCGCCCGATCGCGGTGCGGTCTGATTCCGAATAATCTCTTCATGGCAGACAAGCCGGTCTGCCTCGGCTAAACGGCGGGGGTGGCGGGCGACAAATCTTCGGCGACAGCTCGTGCGCAGCTGGAAGCAGCCCTTCGCCGGGTAGCCGCAGGCGAGCGGACCGCCTTGCGGGAAGTGTATGAACTGACCTCTGCGAAGCTTTTCGGCGTCTGCCTGCGTATCTGCAGCGAAAGGGAAGCGGCGGAGGACGTGCTGCAGGAAGTCTATCTCAAGGTATGGCGGAGCGCGGGGCGCTTCGATGCGAGCCGGGCGAGTGCGATCACCTGGCTGTGCGCGATCGCGCGCAACAGCGCGATCGACTGGCGGCGCAGCGCCGCGCCGGCCGCTCATTCAGGTCTCGAAGCTGCGCAGGCCGTCGCGGACGAACGTCCGGATGCGATCGCGGTAATCGAGGACCGGGAGCAGCGCGCGAAGATCTTCGAATGCCTCGAGGGCCTCGACGAACGCCAAGGACGCGCAATCCGTACTGCGTTCTTCGACGGCCTCAGCTACGGCCAGATCGCCGACGTGATGCGCGTTCCGGTCGGCACGATGAAGAGCTGGATTCGTCGCGGATTGATTCAACTGAGGGGATGCCTCGATGGCTGATCCCCACCTTCCGCACGAGGAGCGTGCCGCTCTGGCGGGGGAACTCGCACTCGGCGTGCTGGAGGGGGATGCGCGTGCCCGCGCCCTGCGCCTGCAGCTCGAAGATCCCGACTTTGCCGCAATGGTGATGGAATGGCGCGAGCGCCTCGGCCCGCTCCACGAAGGGTTCGCGGACGCGCCGCCACCGGATCTCTGGCCAGCAATCGAGCGGCGGCTGCCGGACGCCGGAGCTGTTCCGGTTCGTATCTTGCAACGCCGGCTGCGGGCGTGGCGCGCGGGTGCGCTCGCGAGCGGCGTAGTCGCTGCGGCGCTGGCCGTCTTCCTCGTGGTTCGGCCCGCGCCGCCGCCGATCGAGATCGTCCGTGCGCCCGATCAGGTCTCGATCGCCCGGCTCGCCGGCGAAGCCAATGGCGCGCTCTTCGCGGCGAATTACGATCCCGCGCAGGGGCAGATGCGGATCCGCGCCGTCGAGTTGGCGCCAAGCACGCTGGCACCCGAACTCTGGGTGATCCCGGCAGACGGCGTTCCAAGGTCGCTGGGCCTGATCGCGGCGCAGGGGACTACCAACGTCGCCGTCAGCGAGACGCACCGCGCGCTGATCCGCGAAGGCGCCACGCTCGCGATCACGCTCGAGCCGGCCGCCGGGGCGCCCCACGACAGGCCGAGCAGCGCGCCGATCGCGGCAGGAACCATATCGACGCTTTAAGCCCCGCTGCATCCGCGGCGCGCCTGTTTCCGTAGCTCTGTCCGGCACCCGTCAGGGGTGCGACGAGAGAAGGAAACTTTCGATGAAGCACGGATCCGTGAAGCTATCGCTGGCATTGGCAGGCGCTGCCCTGCTCTCCGCAGGCGCCTGGGCCGGCGCGCAGCAATATCCCATGGTCGGCGGCGCAGCGATGTATCCGACCAAAACCATCGTCGAGAATGCCGTCAATTCGAAGGATCACACCACGCTTGTCGCCGCGGTGAAGGCCGCCGGTCTGGTCGAGACGCTGTCGGGGGCTGGCCCCTTCACGGTGTTCGCGCCGGTCAACGCGGCGTTCGCGAAACTGCCGGCGGGCACCGTCGATACGCTGCTCAAGCCCGAGAACAAGGCCATGCTGACGTCGGTGCTGACCTATCACGTCGTTCCCGGCCGGATCAGCGCCGGCGATCTCGCCGCGGATGCCGCGCAACATGGCGGCGTCGCGGTGCTGACCACCGTGCAGGGCGAAAAATTGTCGGTGTCCAAGGGGCCGGACGGCGGCTGGTGGGTTGGCGATGCCAAGGGCGGCAAGGCGAAGATCACGATCGCCGATGTCAATCAGTCGAACGGCGTCATCCACGTCATCGACAAGGTGCTGATGCCCTGACGCTCCGCCTGGGCTCGCGTCGCCCGTCGAGATCGGCGGCGCGGGCCTCAGTGCACCCTCAGGGGCATCTCACTTAGGCGAATTTTTGCCGAAAGGCGCCTGCAGCGCCCGGTATGCTTCTTCCGCGGCGCCATATGCACTGCCGGCGCGCTGTTCCAGCCCGGCGCGGTTCCGCACCACGATCCGCGCGCGCGTGCAGCGGACCAGCCGTTCGCCTTCGAGGACGTGCAGCGTGTCGGTGACGGTGGCCCGGCGAACCGCAAGCAGGCGCCCGAGCGCGTCGTGCGTGATCGCGAGCGCGTCGCCCGCCAATCGATCGTGGTACATCAGGATCCACCGGCAGAGCCGCGCCTCGAGCGAGTCGCGCAAGTTCGAGACCAGCGTTCCCGCCAATTGCAGCGACAGCAGATAGGAGAATCGCAGCAGCGCCTGCAGCAGCGCCGGATTGGTCGCGCAAAGCGTGGCGAGCCGGCCCGCCTCCACCGCCACCGCCGTACCGCCCTCGAGCTGCACGATGCCTTCCGGTCCGCCATGCTCGCTGCCGATCAGTCGCGACCACCCCAGCGCCCCTTCGCGCCCGACGATGCCGATGCCAAGCCCGCTTTCGTCGATTGCCGGAAAGCGCAGACATGCGATCGCCGTTTCGGGGAAGTAGACCAGATTGCCCGCTGAACCGTCTCCGGTCAGCTGCGCGCCGTTTGCGAGCTCAACTCTCTGCAGCAGCGGTGCGACGAGAAGTGCCTCACGGGCCGGCAACCCGCGCAGGAGCAGATTGCCGCGCATTCCGCGCCACGGGTCGCCATTCCCACCGTGCATCGATCGTCCCAAAGCCGTGCGCAGGAGAGATACGGGCATTGGAGCGATGCGGATGCACTGCGTACGCCAGCGTACCCCGAAGCAGGCGTTCCGGAACGGCTGCGTGACGCTTCGGTTCTCGGCCCTGAGTTCAGGGAGATCTCCAAAATGGCCGAGACAAGCGATCTGATCGAAGCATTCGACGCGCGTGCGGAACGCCGCGCCGATCGACGAAACTTCTTCAAGGCATTCGGCACGGCCTCAGCGATCGCCGGCGGTTTCACACTCGCCAGCCAGGTTCCGCCGGCATTCGGGCAGGCGGCTCCTAGCGACGGCGACATTCTGAATTTCGCGCTCAATCTCGAATATCTCGAGGCGCAATTCTACGCCTTCGCAGCCACCGGCGCGGGACTGCCCGCCGGCAGTCTCGGCGGCACCGGCACCCCCGGAGCCGCAACCGGGGGGCGCCAGGTCACTTTCACCGACCAGATTGTTGCGCAATATGCGCGCGAGATCGCAGCCGACGAGCGCGCGCACGTCGATTTCCTGCGGACGGCGATCGGTGCCACGGCCGTAGCCCAGCCTGCGATCGACATCAGCGCCGATGCCAACGGAGCCTTTTCCAACGCGGCACGCGCAGCAGGTCTGGTGGGCCCGGGAGTGGCCTTCGATCCCTATGCCAATGACGAGAATTTCCTGCTCGCCGCATTCATCTTCGAGGATGTCGGGGTGACTGCCTATAAGGGCGCCTCGCCGCTGCTTTCGAGCAAGGTTTTTGTGGAGGCGGCGGCCGGCATTCTCGCGGTCGAGGCCTATCACGCCGCATTGGTGCGCACGACGCTGTACGCCAAAGGGCTCGCCGCGCCGTCGCTGATCGATGCCACCGAAGCGATCTCCAACGCACGCGACAGCCTAGACGGCGTTTCGGACCTCGATCAGGGGATTCGAGCCAGCGGCTCGGGGCTGAACACCACCAGCAACATCGCCCCGCTCGACGGCGACGGCCTCGCCTATAGCCGCTCGGCAGGGCAGGTCCTCAACATCGTCTACCTCAACCGGACGGCGGTCACCGGCGGTGGCTTCTTCCCCAACGGCGTGAACGGCGCGCTTCGCATGAGCACCGCCAACTGACGCGAACCGACTGCTTTACGGGAGGAAGACCATGACGCAGAACGACCTGACCCTCGAAATTCTCGACGCGTGCGACGCCCGCCGCGCCGATCGCCGCCGCTTCATCAAGGTCGCCGGCACGGCGATGGCCGCAACCGCCGGGGCGTCGATGCTCGCCGCGTGCAGCAGCGGCAGCGATGGCGAATTCAAGGAGATTATCACGCCGTCGCCGACGCCGAGTGCCGCGCCGATCACCGACGCGGATGTCCTGAACTTCGCACTCAACCTCGAATATCTCGAGGCGCAATTCTATGCCTATGCCGCCACCGGCACCGGACTGCCCGCCAGCGCGCTCGGCGGAGCCGGCACGCAGGGAACCGTCACCGGCGGCCGTCAGGTCGCCTTTGTCGATCCGCTCGTCCGCCAATATGCCCGCGAGATCGCCGCCGACGAACTCGCGCACGTCCTGTTCCTTCGGCGCGCGATCGGCGCCACCGCGGTGGCGCAGCCCGCGATCGACATCGGCACGTCCTCGACCGGAGCCTTTTCCTCTGCGGCGCGCGCCGCGGGGCTGATCGGCGCCGGCGCGTCTTTCGATCCCTATTCGAGCGACGAGAACTTCCTGCTCGGCGCCTATATCTTCGAGGATGTCGGCGTGACCGCCTATAAGGGCGCGTCGCCGCTGATCACCAACAAGACCTTCCTTGAGGCGGCCGCCGGCATCCTTGCCGCCGAGGCCTATCATGCGGGTCTGGTCCGCACCGTGCTGTACCGCAAGGGCATCGCCACCCCGGCGCTCGTCGACGCCACCGAGGCGATCTCGAACGCGAGGGACAGCCTCGACGGCGCGTCCGACATCGATCAGGGCATCCGGGCGATCGGCAGCGCGTCCAACATCGTTCCGACCGACAGCAGCGGGGTCGCGTTCAGCCGTTCGGCGGCGCAAGTGCTCAACATCGCCTATCTGAACAAGCTCGCCACCGATCGCGGCGGCTTCTTCCCTGCAGGGGTCAACGGGTCGATCCGTCTCAGCGCGGCGAACTGACGATGCCGCCCTTCGTGGCAGAGGCGGGTGTCGCGGGAACGGCGCCCGCACCACCGGCACAGCCCAGCCTGCAGGGCATGTTCCGCAGCGTCGCGGTGCCGGATGCGTCCGCCGGCTTCTGGCGCAAGATGCTCGCGTTCGCGGGGCCGGGCTATCTGGTCGCGGTCGGCTATATGGATCCGGGTAATTGGGCGACCGACATCGCCGGCGGCTCGGCGTTCGGATATACCTTGCTGTCGGTCGTCCTGCTCTCCAACCTGATGGCGATGCTGCTGCAGTCGCTGTCTGCGAAGCTGGGCATCGTCACCGGGCGTGATCTCGCCCAGGCCTGCCGCGACAGCTACGGACCGGTCACGCGGCATGTGCTCTGGGTGTTCTGCGAGATAGCGATCATCGCCTGCGATCTGGCCGAAGTGCTCGGGACGGCGATCGCGTTCAAATTGCTGTTCGGCCTGCCGCTCGTGCTGGGCGTCACGATCACCGCGCTCGACGTGCTGCTGATCCTTGCGCTGCAGCGCCATGGCTTCCGCAAGCTCGAGGCGTTCATCATCGCGCTGCTGATCGTCATCACCCTGTGCTTCGGCATAGAGCTTGCGCTCGCCCAGCCGAGCCTCGCCGCGGTCGGCGCCGGGCTGGTCCCGACGAGCCAGATACTGACCAATCCCGCGATGCTCTACATCGCGATCGGCATTCTCGGTGCGACGGTGATGCCGCACAATCTCTATCTGCATTCGGCGGTGGTCCAGACCCGGCGGTTCGAGCGGACCGATCGCGGCAAGCGCGAGGCCGTCAAGTTCGCGACGATCGACAGCACGGTGGCGCTCGGCCTCGCCTTCTTCGTCAACGCCGCGATCCTCGTCCTCGCCGCATCTGCCTTTCACGGCAACGGCCGCAGCGACGTTGCCGAAATCCAAGATGCCTATCATTTGCTCGCGCCCCTGCTCGGCGCCGGCATTGCAAGCACCCTGTTCGGCATCGCGCTGCTCGCTGCGGGGCAGAACTCCACGATCACCGGTACGCTCGCCGGGCAGATCGTGATGGAGGGGTTCCTCAACATCCGGCTGCCGGCATGGCTGCGCCGCACCATCACCCGGTCGTTCGCGATCGTGCCGGCGGTGATCGCCGTCGGCCTGTGGGGCGACGGCGGCGCGGCGCGGCTGCTGGTGTTCAGCCAGGTCGTGCTCAGTCTCCAGCTTCCCTTCGCGGTCGTACCGCTTGTCCGCTTCACCAGCGATCCCGCCCGCATGGGAAGCTTCGCCAATCGCGGCTGGATCAAATGGACGGCCTTCGCGGTCACCGCGACGATCATCGGCCTCAATCTGCTCATGCTGAGCTACCTGCCGTGAGGCCGGATCAGCCGCAAACAACCCACCATCTCGAGGGAGTGAATTCATGCGAATCCTAACCTTTGCTGCCGTCGCGGCATGCGCGCTGTCCATCACGCCGGCGCTGGCGCAAGAGGATCCGGCGTTCGACGGGCCCTATGTCGGCGGCGCAATCGGCTATGGTTTCCAGAACAACGACGTCGGCGAGTTCCAGCGCTTCGACCGCGGTTTCGACGGCAGTTTCGACACTATCACCACCACCACAGGCGGCAACGCCTTCTCGCCCGGGTTCTGCAACGGCGCGGCGACCAGCCCGCGGCCGGCGACCGGCTGCACCAACGACCGCGACGATATCGAGTATCACGTCCGCGCGGGTTGGGACCTGCAGTTCAACAATGTCGTCGTTGGTGTGGTGGGCGAGTTCGGCAAGAGCAAGGTCCGCGATAGCGTCTCGTCGTTCAGCACCACGCCGGCATTCTATACCATGACCCGCGAGATCGACTGGGATGCCAATCTCCGCGCCCGCGCCGGCTATGCGTTCGGCGGAAAATCCCTGTTCTACGTGACTGGCGGCGGCGCCTATGCCCAGATCCGGAACAGCTTCACGACCAGCAACACCGTCAATGCGTTTGCCGACAACGGCAAGTCGAAGAGCTGGGGCTATGTGGTCGGCGGCGGCGTCGAACAGTCGCTGGGCCGCAACTTCTCCATCGGCCTAGAATATCTCTACAGCCGATATGAAGACGACGATTACCGCGTTCGCGCGCTGCCCGGCAATGCGCTCGCGAGCAACCCGTTTGTCCTTAACGGCCAGCCCGGAACGGAATTCAGCCGCAGCCAGCCGCGCTTCGACTATCATGCCGCGCGGTTGACGGCCGCGTTTCGATTTTAGCCGCGACGATTTGCGGTGTGGCAATGGCTCGGCTGTCGGCAGCTTTGACAGCTTGGGTTCGTGAATGCCGCCAGTCTGCTACCGGCCCAAATTCCGCCGTTCCGCCAAGCGGTCCCCAAGCATGTACTCTGTGTCACCAGCGAGCGCCTGACGCACCGATCGAAATCCGGCGACCCTTGAGGCTGAGCCCGGGACGCTGAGTCGCGCGGGCGGAGGCCCGCATGACACCGACGAAGCTTCTCCTTGGCCAGATGCTGGTTGTCGCCGCGATCGTCGTTGCCGGCATCTGGTTCGCGACCCAATGGGCAGCGGCATCCCTCGCGTACCAGCCCGAGCTTGGCACGCCGTGGTTCAGGCTCGGCGGTACGCCCGTCTACGCGCCCTGGTCGCTTTTTCCCTGGTGGTTCCATTTCGACGCTTATGCCCCGGTCGTCTTCGACGAGGCGGGCGCGATCGCCGCCGCTGGCGGGCTGCTGGGCTGCGCAGCGGCGGTTGCCGGCTCGGTCTGGCGAGCCCGGCAGCGGCGCAACGTCACCACCTATGGGTCCGCGCGCTGGGCGAACTCTCGCGACATCCGCGCTGCGGGCCTCGCGGCAGAGGCCGGCGTGTTTCTCGGCCGGGCCGCTACGCGCTATGTGCGGCATGACGGGCCGGAGCATGTCATGGCGTTCGCGCCGACGCGCTCGGGCAAGGGCGTCGGCCTCGTAGTGCCGACCCTGCTGAGCTGGACTGGTTCGACGGTCGTCCACGACATTAAGGGCGAGAACTGGCAGCTGACCGCCGGCTGGCGGTCACGCTTCTCGCACTGCCTGCTCTTCAACCCGACCGATGTGCGCTCGGTGCGGTACAACCCGCTGCTCGAGGTGCGCCGCGGCCCCGATGAGGTCCGCGACGTCCAGAACATCGCCGACATCCTGGTCGATCCCGAGGGCGCGCTCGAACGGCGCAACCATTGGGAGAAGACCAGTCATTCGCTGCTGGTCGGCGCGATCCTCCATATCCTCTACGCCGAGGAGGAGAAGACGCTCGCCCGGGTCGCGACCTTCCTGTCCGATCCCGGGCGCCCGTTCGTTGCCACGCTGCGCGCGATGATGACGACCAACCACCTCGGCACCGAGGAGATGCCGCTGGTGCATCCGGTCGTTGCGTCTGCGGCGCGCGAGGTACTCAACAAGTCCGACAACGAGCGCTCGGGCGTGCTGTCGACCGCCATGTCGTTCCTCGGCCTCTACCGCGATCCGACCGTCGCCGCGGTCACGGCCGCGTCCGACTGGCGGGTCGAGGACCTGGTCGCCGCACCGCATCCGGTGTCGCTCTACCTGGTCGTACCGCCCTCGGACATCAGCCGCACCAAGCCGCTGATCCGGCTCGTGCTCAACCAGATCGGCCGACGCCTGACCGAGCAGCTGCATGCCGCAGGCGTGCCCGGGCGCCACAAGCTACTGATGATGCTCGACGAGTTCCCGGCGCTCGGCCGCCTCGACTTCTTCGAGACGAGCCTCGCCTTCCTCGCCGGCTACGGGGTGCGTGCCTTCCTGATCGCGCAGAGCCTGAACCAGATCGAGAAGGCCTATGGCGAGCACAACGCCATCCTCGACAATTGTCATGTCCGGGTCGCGTTCGCGACCAACGACGAGCGGACCGCGAAGCGCATCTCCGATGCGCTCGGCACCGCGACCGAGCAGCGCGCCATGCGCAACTATGCCGGCCATCGCCTCTCGCCCTGGCTCGCGCACGTCATGGTCAGCCGTCAGGAGACCGCCCGCGCCTTGCTGACGCCTGGCGAGGTCATGCAGCTGCCGCCGACCGAGGAGCTGGTGCTGGTCGCGGGTTATCCGCCGGTCCGCGCGCGGAAGCTGCGCTACTTCGAGGATGCGCAGTTCAAGGCGCGCGTGCTGCCTCCTCCCGCCCTCGGATGCGGCGGGGCAGCCGACCGGCCGCCCCACCGTGCCCATGACTGGCAGGACCGTGTCCGCCCCATCGACGGGCGGCTCGCCGAGGCTGCGGCCGAAGACGAGGAGGAGGCCGGCGGCCTCGAGCAGGCGCGTCATCCCGCCCAGGAAATCGTCGTCGCGACACCTGTCGATCTCGCGCCCGCCGACCCGCTCGGTCTGGGCGAGGACGAAGGCGACCCCGCCGCCGACAAGCGGGCCATGGACCAGGCCACGGCCCGTACCGCGCGATGCGCCTATGCCCTGGACATGGCCGACGGGCGGCCCGGCAATCTCGAGCTGGACTTCTGAGATGGCCGAGCGCGTCCGCTACCAGCTGTTCCTGCCGAAAGCGACCAGCGACCGGCTCGAGGCGCTTGCCGCCGCACCCGGCGCGACCAAGTCAGCGATCCTCGCTGACGCCGTGACTGCCTGGCTCAACCGCCGCGGCGCGTCCGAGCTTGAGGATCACTTCGCGCTGCGGCTCGACCGGATGTCCAATGCGCTCGGCCGCATCGAGCGTGACGGCCATGTCGTGCTCGAGACCCTTGCCCTGTTCATCCGCTTCGAGCTCGCGATCCAGGCGCCGCTCGCCGAGAACGACGCGGCGGGTCGGGCGCTCGCGCGGGAGCGCTTCGAGGCGTTCGTGAAGCAGGTCGGCCGCGCCGTCGCAACCGGCAGGCGCACGCTCCTTCCGACGGAGGAGGAGCGATGAGCGAGATCCTTTCTGCCGATCGCCGGCGCGCGATGCTGCGCACCGCGATGGGGCCCGACATCGCGTCGGCGCTCGCCGATAGTCAAGTGATCGAGGTGATGGTCAACCCGGACGGCTCGCTGCGCCTCGACCGGCTCGGCGAAGGCCGGATCGACACGGGCGTCGTCCTCGAAGCGCCGCAGGTCGAACGGATCGTCCGGCTGGTCGCGAGCCATGCCCGCGCCGAGGTCCATGCCGGGCAGCCGATCATCTCGGCCGAGCTGCCGACGCATCGCGATGGCCGGGCCGGGGAGCGCTTCGAAGGCGTGCTACCGCCGGTCTCGACCGGCCCCTGCTTCTCGATCCGCAAGCCCGCCCAGCGCCTCTATAAGCTGGACGATTATGCCGCGGACGGGATCATGTCCGCGGCGATAGCGGACGCGCTGCGGGCGGCGGTCACCCAGCGGTTCAACATCCTCATCGCGGGCGGGACGAGCTCGGGCAAGACGACGCTCGCCAACGCGCTCCTTGCCGAGATGCGCTGGGTGGACGCCCGCGTCATCCTGATCGAGGACACGCGCGAGCTGCAGAGTCCCGCGCCCGATACCGTGGCGCTCCGCACCCGCCCGGGCGTCGTGTCGATGACCGACCTGGTGCGCTCGACGCTGCGCCTCCGACCGGACCGGATCATCGTCGGCGAGGTCCGCGGGCCCGAGGCGCTCGACATGCTCAAGGCCTGGAACACCGGCCACCCCGGCGGGATCGCGACCGTCCACGCCAACTCGGCCGAGGCCGCGCTCTACCGCGTCGAGCAGCTCGTCCAGGAAGCGGTCGTCACCGTGCCCCGCCGCCTCGTCGCCGAGGCGATCGACCTTGTCGTCTTCATCGCCGGACGCGGCGCCCACCGCTCGGTCGACGCGATCGCGCGCGTCGTCGGCGTCGATCCCGACACCGGCGCCTACGCGCTCGCCCCTTTCCACCTCCCCACCGGCCAAGGAGCCTGACCATGAAGACTATTGCCTTGCCCACCAAGCCGCGCCTGCTGGCCGGCGCCGCCCTTGCCGTCCTCGCCGCCGGCCAGGCCTGGGCGTCCGGAACCGGCATGCCGTGGGAGGAGCCGCTCCAGCAGGTGCTGGAGTCGGTCCAAGGCCCGGTCGCCAAGATCGTCGCGGTGATCATCATCATCGTGACAGGTCTGACGCTGGCCTTCGGCGAGACGGCCGGCGGCTTCCGCCGGCTCATCCAGATCATCTTCGGGCTGAGCATCGCCTTTGCGGCGTCGAGCTTCTTCCTGTCCTTCTTCTCGTTCGGCGGCGGGGCGCTGCTGGCATGATCGGAGACGGCCAGCATCTCGACGGATTCGAGGCGCCGCTCCACCGGTCGCTCACCGAGCCGATCCTGCTCGGCGGCGCGCCGCGCGCCATCGCGATCGTCAACGGCACCGTCGCCGCCGCGCTGGGCCTCGGGCTCCAGCAATGGATCGCGGGCGTGCTGGTCTGGGCCGTCGGGCACACCATCGCGGTGTTCGCCGCGAAGCGCGATCCGGACTTCGCTCCGGTGCTCGCGCGCCACCTGCGGCAGCGCGGATATCTCGCATGCTGAACCTGCGCGAATATCGCAGCCGCGCCGATCGGCTGGCCGATCATCTCCCTTGGGCCGCGCTGGTCGCGCCCGGCGTGGTGCTCAACAAGGACGGCAGCTTCCAGCGCACGCTGCGCTTCCGCGGTCCCGACCTCGAATCGGCGACCGAGGCCGAGCTGGTCTCCGCCTGCGCGCGCGCCAACAATGTGCTCAAGCGCTTCGGCTCGGGCTGGGCGCTGCATATCGAGGCCGAGCGCCGCGAGGCGCCGGGCTATCCGGCGAGCAGCTTCCCGGACGCGGCATCCTGGCTCGTCGACGAGGAGCGCCGCGCGTCGTTCGAGGCGGCGGGCGCCCATTTCGAGAGCCGCTACCATCTCACCTTGACCTTCCTGCCGCCGCCTGACCGGGCGGACAGCGCTGGCCGCGCGCTGGTCGAGCGCGCCGATGCGCTGCAGGGCCGCGACTGGCGCCAGGCGCTTGCGGGGTTCGTCGCGGAGACCGATCGCGCGCTCGACCTGTTCGCGGGCTTCATGCCGGAGATCGCCGCGCTTGATGATGCAGAGACCCTCACCTTCCTCCACGGCACGATCTCGACGCGGCACCATGGCGTGGGCGTGCCGGAGACGCCGATGTATCTCGACGGGCTGCTCGCCGACACGCCGCTGACCGGTGGGCTCGAGCCGATGCTCGGGTCGTTGCACCTGCGCACGCTGACCATCCTCGGCTTCCCCGGCCTCAGTGGGCCCGGGATCCTCGACGCGCTCAACCACCAGGACTTCGGCTATCGCTGGGTCACGCGGTTCATCGCGCTCGACAAGACCGAAGCAACCAGAGCGCTGACGCGGCTGCGCCGCCAATGGTTCAACAAGCGCAAGTCGGTTACCGCGATGCTGCGCGAGGTGATCTACAACCAGCCGGTCCAGCTGCTCGATAGCGACGCCGACAACAAGACCGCCGATGCCGATCTGGCACTCCAGGCGCTCGGCGGCGACCATGTCGCCTTCGGCTACCTCACCACGACGATCACCATTACCGACGCGGATCGCGCCCGCGTCGAGGACAAGGTCCGCGCGGTCGAGCGGATCGTCAACGGGCTCGGCTTCACCTGCATCCGCGAGGGGCTGAACGCGGTCGAGGCATGGCTCTCGAGCCTGCCCGGGCAGGCCTATGCCAATGTCCGGCAGCCGCTCGTCCATACGCTCAACCTCGCGCACCTGATGCCGCTGTCGAGCGTCTGGGCAGGGCCGGAGCGCAACCGGCATCTGGACGGGCCGCCGCTCTTCTATGCCGAGACCAGCGGATCGACTCCGTTCCGGCTGTCGACCCATGTCGGCGATGTCGGGCACATGATGATCGTTGGGCCGACGGGTGCCGGCAAATCGGTTCTGCTCGCGCTGATCGCACTCCAGTTCCGCCGCTATCCGGGCAGCCAGCTCTACCTCTTCGATATGGGCCGCTCGGCACGCGCGGCGGTGCTCGCGATAGGCGGCGCGCATCACGGCCTCGGGCTCGGCGGCGACGCCGGCGAGACGATCGCGTTCCAGCCGCTTGCCGGGATCGGTGACGCCGGGGAGCGTGCCTGGGCGGCCGAATGGATCGCCGCGCTGCTCGCGCACGAGACGGTCGTGGTCACGCCGGAGGTGAAGGAAGCCGTCTGGTCGGCGCTGACCAGTCTGGCGAGCGCGCCGATCGAGGAGCGGACGCTCACCGGCCTGTCGCTGCTGCTCCAGTCCATGGCGCTCCGCTCGACGCTCGCGCCCTATACGCTCGAAGGTCCGTTCGGCCGGCTGCTCGACGCGGCCGAGGACGATCTGCGCATGGCGGATGTCCAGTGCTTCGAGACCGAGGCGCTGATGGGCGCCGGCAGCGTGGTGGCGCCGGTCCTGACCTATCTCTTCCACCGGCTCGAGGCGCGGTTCACCGGGCGCCCGACATTGCTGATCCTCGACGAAGCCTGGAAGTTCCTCGACCATCCGCTGTTCGCCGCGCGCATCCGCGAGTGGCTGAAGACGCTGCGCAAGAAGAATGTCGCCGTGATCTTCGCGAGCCAGAGCCTCGCCGACATCGCCGACAGCGGCATCGCGCCCGCCATCATCGAGAGCTGCCCGCAGCGTATCCTGCTGCCCAATGCCGCGGCGATCGAGCCGCAGGGACGCGCGGCCTATCAGCGGTTTGGGCTCAACGACCGGCAGATCGAACTCGTCAGCCGCGCGACGCCCAAGCGGCATTATTACCTCCAGTCCGCGGCCGGCAACCGCCTCTTCGAGCTGGGCCTCGGGCCCGTCGCACTCGCGCTGTGCGGTTCCTCCGATCCGTCGACGCAGGCGCGCATCGACGCGCTGCTCGCCGCGCACGGCCCGGCCGGATTCGCCGCGCGCTTCCTCGAGGACGCCGGGCTCGACTGGGCCGCGGCGCTGCTCGCCCAATTCCCCGATCCCCAAGCGAAGGAGTAGACCTGATGCCTATCCTCAACCGCAAGAACCTGATCGCGACGGCGCTGGGCCTCGGCGCCCTGGGCTCGCTGACGATGGGCTTCGCCACCTCGGCTCGCGCGCAGATCACGGTGTTTGACCCCAGCAATTACAGCCAGACCGTCCTGACCGCGGCGCGAACGCTCGAGCAGGTCAACAACCAGATCCAGTCGCTCCAGAACGAGGCGCAGATGCTGCTCCGGCTGGACCGGAACCTGAAGGGCATCGCCTTTCCGCAGCTCCAGGCGCTGCTCGACAGGCTCGACGGCATCGACCGGCTGATGAAGCAGGCGCAGAGCGTCGACTTCGAGGTGGACCAGATCGAGGCCAGGCTGAAGGCGCTTTATCCGCGCAGCTTCGACCCCGGCTCGACGCGCGACCAGCGGCTGCAGGCGGCCCGGGCGCGCTACGACGCGAGCACCGATGCGCTCCATCGGACGATGACCGTCCAGAGCGATATCGTGCAGCAGGCGCGCGAGGATGCCGAGGCGCTGGCCGAGATCGCGGCACGCAGCCAGGGCGCGGAAGGCGCGCTCGCCGTCGGCCAGGCGACCAACCAGCTGCTCGCGCTGACCGCCAAGCAGGGCATGGCGCTCCAGCAGATGATGGCCGCGCAGTTCCGCGCCGACGCGCTCGAGAAGCAGCGCCAGCTAACGGAATCGGAGGCGTCGCGCGCCGCGACGCGCAGGTTCCTCGGCACCGGCACCGCCTACACTCCCCGGCAATAGCGAGACCGGCCGCGGCGGATCAAGCCCCCTGCCGCCGCGGTCGCAGCCCGCGGGGCCCGGCCACCCGCTCCCCCTGGCCGGGCCCCGCGGCACCCAAGGTCCGAAGGACAGACAAGTGAACGACCTCAACGTGATCGACCGGTTCATGGCCGACTTCATCCGCTACATCGATAGCGGGTTCGGCCTGCTGGGGCCCGATGTCGGCTTCCTGACATCGGTGCTGATCGGCATCGACATCACGCTTGCCGGCCTGTTCTGGGCGATGGGCGGCGAGGACGACATCATCGGCCGCTTCCTCAAGAAGATCCTCTACATCGGCGTGTTCGCGCTGATCCTGAATCGCTTCTCGACGCTTGCCGACATCATCTATCGCTCGTTTGCCCAAGCCGGCCTGACCGCCGGCGGGGGAACGCTCTCGGCCGACGACCTGCTGCGCCCGGGCCGGCTTGCGGGCACCGGCTTCCAGGCCGCGTGGCCGCTGCTCGACCAGGCGAGCGACCTGCTCGGCTTCACGACCTTCTTCGACAACTTCCTGACGATCATGGTGCTCCTGATCGCATGGGCGATCGTGATCGTCGCCTTCTTCATCCTCGCGGTGCAGATGTTCGTCTGCATCCTCGAGTTCAAGCTGACGACGCTCGCCGGCTTCATCCTCGTGCCGTTCGCGCTGTGGAACCGCACCAGCTTCCTCGCCGAGCGCGTGCTCGGCAACGTGATCTCGTCGGGCATCAAGGTGATGGTGCTGGCGGTGATCGTCGGCATCGGCTCGGGCTTCTTCACCGAGTTCGCCTCCGCGCTCCAGGGCAAGGAGCCCGATATCGGCCAGGCGATGAGCCTCGTGCTCGCCAGCCTCGCCCTGTTCGGCCTCGGCATCTTCGGGCCGGGCATCGCCTCCGGCCTCGTGTCCGGCGCGCCGCAGCTCGGCGCCGGCTCCGCGGTTGCCACCACGGCGCTCGCGGCCGGCGGTTTCGCGGTCGCCGGCGGTGCGGGCATGGCCGTGGCAAAGGGCCTTGCCGGTGCCGGGCTCGGCGCGATTCGCGCGGGCACCTCGATGGGATCGGCCGCGTCGACCGCATGGAAGCTCGGCCAGGAGACCTCGGGCTCGAAATCGGTCGCGACCGGCATGGGCGGCATCGCAACCGCCGCTCGCGGCGCGCTGGCGCAGCGCATGAGCGACGGCCTCGGGTTTCGCGCGGCGGCCGGCGAAGGCCAGCGCGCTGCCTGGAATGCCGGCACGGCGAGCGCGCAAGCGCGCCCCGGGGATCGGTCGGCTCCTGCGTCTGACGCCATGCCGGGTTGGGCGCGCGACCTCCAGAACACGCAATCCCGCCGTCACCACCGCCAGATGGCGATCCACGCTCTCCAGGGCGCAGATCGCGGCGGCGGCGGGGCGGCTCCCGACATCAAGGAGAAGGACTGATGCGCTTCAAACGTGCCGTCCAGCGCTACGGGCGCACGGACGAACCCGAGACCCCGTACCAGCGTGCCGGCCAGCTCTGGGACGAGCGGATCGGCTCCGCCCGGGCCCAGGCGAGCAACTGGCGGCTGATGGCGTTCGGCGGGCTTGTGCTCACTACCGGGCTGTCGGCCGCACTCGTATGGCAGTCGATGCAGAGCCGGGTCGTTCCTTACGTTGTCGCGGTCGACAGCCTCGGCCAGGCACAGGCCGTGGCGCCAGCCGCCAGCGAATACCGGCCGACCGATCCCCAGATCGCCTGGTTCCTGGCGCGCTTCATCACCGATATCCGCTCGCGCTCGCTCGACCCGGTGCTGATGCGGGAGAACTGGCTCCAGGCCTATGACTTCGCCTCGAAGCGCGGCGCCATCTTCCTCGGCGAATATGCCCGCTCGGCGAATCCGTTCGCCGATGTCGGCGACAGGACCGTGTCGGTTCAGGTGACCAGCGTGGTCCGCGCGTCCGCATCGAGCTTCCAGGTGAAATGGGTCGAGCGGGCCTATGACCGCGGAAGCCTCGCGGGCACGTCGCGCTGGACGGCGATCGTCACCATCCTGCTCAAGCCGCCGCGCGACGCCGAGACGCTCCGCAGGAACCCGCTGGGCCTCTATGTCGACGCGATCGACTGGAGCCGGGAGCTCGATACGCCGCCCGACCATGCACCGGGAGCGGCGGCGACTCCCGTGCCGGATCCCGGCGTGTCCAGCGGATCGCCGCTCGATCCCCGCCTCGATCAGCCTTCCCAAGCCCAACCGGAGAACCGCCCATGAACCGCTTCCTGCTTGCGGCGACCGCCCTCGTCGCGATGCCCGCTTTCGCGCATACCTCGCCATCTGCGCTGGCGCAGGCCTCCACGGCAAGTCCCTCCCAGCCACCGCCGGCCGCGACTAGCCCCGTTCATCCCCCGTCGGTAGCGCGCCCCACCGCGCTTCGCCGCCACAAGCCATCGCGGGCCGAGCTTCGGGTTCGCACCGCGAATGCGAGGGCAACCCAGGAGCCTGTCACTCCGGCCTTCGTAAATGCCGTGCAGGTCTATCCCTATGGCGAGGGCGTCCTGTACCGCCTGTTTGCGGCGCCCGAGCGCGTAACCGACATCGCGCTGCAAGCCGGCGAATCGATCGTCTCGGTGGCGGCGGGCGACACCGCGCGCTGGACGGTTGGCGACACGACCAGCGGCACCGGCGAGAGCAAGCGCGTTCATATCCTGGTCAAGCCGTTCGCTGCCGGGCTGTCGACCAATCTCGTCATCACCACCGATCGGCGCGCCTATCATCTGCAGCTCGAAAGCACGCCGGCCACCGCGATGGCTGCGCTGTCCTGGACTTATCCTCAGGACGAGCTGATCGCGATCCGCCGCCAGCAGGCGGCGGCGGAAGCGGCAAGGCCGGTCGCGGCGGGGCTCGCCGTCGAGCAACTCAACTTCGGTTATGCGGTGACCGGCGACAGGCCGGCCTGGCGGCCGTTGCGTGCGTTCGACGACGGGCGGCAGACGTTCATCGAGTTCCCGGCGAGCGTGGGCGTCGGCGAGGCACCGCCGCTGTTCGTCATCGGCGACCTCGGCGATGCCCAGCTCGTCAACTACCGCGTGGCCGGCCGCTTCTATGTCGTCGACCGGCTGTTCGATGCCGCCGAGCTGCGGCTGGGCTCGAAGAAGCAGGCGGTGGTGCGCATCAGCCGCACAGGCGTCGACCGGCGCCGGCACCGGAGGACGTCATGAGCGAGGCCGTGCCTGCTGCGGCGGCCGCTCCGAAGGTCGACCCCGAGACGCTGGTGCTGCGCGGCCGCCCGAGCCGGATCATCCGCTTTCGTCGCGGCGCGATCATCGCGATCGCAGCGCTCGGATCGACGGCGATCGTCGGCGTGACCTGGATCGCGCTCAAGCCTGCGACCTTCCGGATCGTCGCCGGCGCCGGGGACCAGAAGGATATCGCAAGCCGGGCGCCGGACGACGCCCTGGCCGGCGCGCCGAAAAGCTATAGCGACGTGCCCAGGCTCGGCCCGCCGCTCCCCGGGGACCTCGGGCGTCCGATCCTGCGTCGGCAGGAGGCGCTCGGCGGATTGCCGCCTCCCGGCCCTTCGGATCAGGCCGCACAGGCCGCCGAGGCCGAGCGACAGCGACTTCTCGCCGAGCGCAAGTCGGCCCGCGAGTCCGGCATCATGATGCAGCTCGGCACTGCCGGGCACGCAACCGGCGCTGGTCCTGCCACCGCTGCGCCGGCCGCGACTCCGGCGCAGGAAGCGCAGCCGGCGACGATCGCCGTCGATCCCGCACGCGATCCGGGCAACCAGCAACGGAAGGCCGACTTTCTCGCAAGCAAGGACCCGACGGCCGACATCAATCCGCACAGGCTGGTGACCCCTGTCTCACCTTATACGCTGACCGCAGGCAGCATCATCGCCGCGAGCCTGATCACGGGGCTCAACTCCGACCTGCCGGGGCTCGTCACCGCGCAGGTTACCGAGAACGCCTATGACAGCGTCACCGGCCGCACTCTCCTGGTGCCGCAAGGGTCTCGCCTGATCGGCAGCTACGACAGCGTCGTCGCGTTCGGGCAAAAGCGTGCGCTGGTCGTATGGCAGCGCATCATCCTGCCCGACGGCAGCTCGGTCCGTATCGACAATGTGCCGGCAACCGACATGGCGGGTTATGCCGGGCTCTCCGACAAGGTCGATGCACACACCTGGCAGTTGCTCAAGGGCGTGGCGCTGTCGACGCTGCTCGGGGTCGGCACCGAGCTGAGCCTGGACGACAACGAAAGCGACCTCATCCGCGCCATCCGGGAGTCGGCGCAGCAGGGAACGTCGCGTGCCGGCGACCAGATCGTCACCAGGAACATCAACGTCCAGCCGACCCTCGAGGTGCGGCCGGGCTGGCCGCTGCGCGTGGTCGTCCACAAGGACATCGTCCTCGCGCCGTGGCCCGGACAGGAGCGATAGCATGCCGAACCTCAAGCTCGCACAACTGCCGGACCGCACCCCGGTCAAGCTCGGCATCTCGGTGACGCCGGACCTCCACCAGGCGCTCAACGACTATGCGGCGCTCTATGCGCAGACCTATGGCCGGGAGGAGCCGGTCGCTGAGCTGATCCCGGCAATGCTCGCCGCCTTTCTCAATAGCGACAAGGCGTTCGCCCTCTCGCGGCGCCCACCGGCCGGAACAACCGGGGGCGGCCGATGATGCTCGCTTATGCATCGCGCACCGGCACGCGTCGCAATCTCGACGCACTGCGCGCCGCCGGATGGCGACTGATGGTCTCTGCCCGCGGCGTGCTGCGCACCGAAGGCTTCCGGTACGCGCTCGACAACGGCGCATGGACGTCCTTCCAGCGGAAGGAGCCCTTCGACGAGGCGGCTTTCGAGCGCGCGGTCGCCCTGCTGGGGCCCGGTGCCGACTGGATCGTCCTTCCGGACATCGTCATGGGCGGCCTCGCATCCCTGCGCTTCTCGCAGAAATGGCTCGAGCGGCTCCGGCACCGCAGCGCACTGGTCGACCAGACCTTCCTGATCGCCGTGCAGAACGGGATGCACCCCGAGGCGGTGCGTCCCCTGCTGGGTCCCCGGGTCGGCATCTTCGTGGGTGGCGACACCTCGTGGAAGCTCGCGACCATGGGTCGCTGGGCGCGCCTTGCACATGCGCGCGGCGCGATCTGCCATGTCGGGCGCGTCAACAGTGCCCGCCGCGTCCGCCTCTGCATGGCGGCCGGCGCCGACAGCTTCGACGGCTCCGGCGTCTCCCGCTTCGCAGCTGCCTTGCCGCCGGTCGAGCGCGCCCGCCGGCAAACCGACATCGAAAACTGGCTCGCACGGAGGATAGCGTGATGGAGAACGACATGAATAGGATTGAAGGTGGTCGGGAGGGACAGGGGCAACCTGTCGCTCACACGCTGGAGCCGATCAGCGTGCGGATCGCCACCGCGGTCAAGCTGACCGGGATCTGCCGCTCGACAATCTACGAGCTGATCGGCGACGGGACGCTCGAGACGGTGAAGATCGGGCGATCGACCTTCATCCTCTATCCCAGCCTGAAACGGCTGTTCGTACGGAGCTGATGGCTCTGCCGCGCATCCCCTGCAGGGTAAGCCTCCTGGAAATACCTTGCAGGGGATGGCGTGCTACGCCCGCGGGGCGCCGTCAGATACGTGCGCGTAGAGCTGTGGATATCGTCGCACGAAGTCGCGGCGAGCCCGTCGTGCCATCTGGACGTGCGGGGTTCGCGCTTCCCATTGGGCGACCACGGCCTTGAGCGCCCCGCGTCTGTCAAGAATCTGGTCTGCGAGCTTCACGACGACGAGGTTCGGCGTGGCCTCAGGACGGATTTTCAGCAGATCGTCCAGGGCCTGTTCTTCCTGCCCGGCGCCGCGG
Organism: Sphingomonas psychrotolerans; assembly: GCA_032334595.1. Lineage (GTDB taxonomy): Bacteria > Pseudomonadota > Alphaproteobacteria > Sphingomonadales > Sphingomonadaceae > Sphingomonas > Sphingomonas psychrotolerans_A. The sequence goes on from JALMLT010000005.1 coordinate 113,470, forward strand.
CGTGAAGCCAGGATCGCAAGCGCGATTCCTGCGGATCTGCCCACTCCGTGAAAGCAATGGACGAGCAGCGATTCCGTCCCCCGGGCTTCGGCGAAAGCGATCGCCTCAACCACCTGTTCTCGCGTGGCCACGCGGATGCCGAGGGTGTCATCGTCGACGTCCTCGAACTGCAGCACCAGGTGAGCTGGCCGCGGCTGCGTGAAGAAGCGCAACTGCGCCGCGGGGCGGCAAGCCGGGTCCTCCACCGTGATGACGGCATCAAACCGGCGCTTGTGTTTTCTTGCCTGACCGAGGCTCGCGACAGCGATGCCCCCTGCGGCGGGCGCTGCAATTGGTGTGGACATGGGTTCTCCGGATGGGCTCGAGCACCGGCGGTCTTGCAAGACGGCAGGACCGCCGAGTCACCTTGCAGACGCCCCGATCACCGCGATCGGGCGCCGCGCCGGGCAAAGTCGACCGTGACCACCTTTCCGTCGCTGGGTGCCTTGCCGGTGTCGCCTCCGCCACGGAGCTGGTCGAGATAATCGGACCAGTGCTGCATCATGCGCACGCGTTCCTCCCAATACTGGCCGCGGGCGTAGGCGCGCCGCACGCCATTATTCTCCATGTGCGCGAGCTGGCGCTCGATCGCATCCGGGTTCCACAGCCCCATCTCGTTGAGCAGTGTCGCCGCCGTCGCCCGGAAGCCGTGCGCGGTCATCTCGTCGCCGCTGTAGCCCATCCGGCGGAGCGCGAAGGTGACGGTGTTTTCCGACATCGGCCTTTTCCACGTGTGCATCGCCGGAAAGACGTACGGGCTGTGCCCGGTCAGCGGCCGTATCTCGTCGAGCAGGTCCAGAACCTGACGCGACAGCGGCACCTGATGCGGCCAGCGCATCTTCATCTTCTCGGCAGGGATCGACCAGACGGCACGCTCGAGGTCGAACTCGCTCCACTCGGCCCGGCGCAATTCTCCCGGGCGGACGAAGACATGCGGCGTCATCCGCAGGGCGAATTTCGTGATGGCATGGCACGAGCAGCCGTCGATCGCACGAAGCAGCAGCCCTACCTCCTTCGGACGGGTGATCGCGGCGAAATGCCTGGTCTTGGGAACGATGATCGCGCCGCGCAGGTCGCGAGCGACGTCGACCTTCGCTCGTCCTGTGGCGATGCCGTAGCGGAAGACGCGGCTGATCACGCTGCGCATGCGCCGTGCGCTCTCGTAGCGGCCAGTCGCCTCGATCTTGCGCAGCACGGCCAGCACTTCCTGCACCTCGATCTCGTGGAGGGGGAGGTCGCCGAGGAACGGGTAGACCATGTCGAGCAGCCAGCGCACCTTGCGCAGCGTCACATCCGCCAGCTCCTCGCGGGTGATCTTGACGAACCATTCCTCGCCAACCGCGCGGAAGGTGACATTGGCATCGACTTGCGCGCGCAGCTTCCGGCGCTTCTTCTCGACGAAGGGATCGGTGCCATCCGCCACCAGCTTGCGGGCGGCATCACGTTTCTCGCGTGCCTCGGCGAGGCTGACTTCCGGCCAGACGCCGATAGCGAGAGATCGTTGCTTGCCGAGGAATCGATAGCTGAAGCGCCAGTATTTCGAGCCGTTGGGCATCACCAGCAGGTAGAGGGACCGCTCGTCGCTGAGCTTGTACGCCTTGGCCCGGGGCCGGGCGTTCCTGATCGCCAGTGCGGTAAGAGCCATGTTGGTATCTCCGTCCGAAAACGGGCGAATCCGCGGCCGAAATAGACCAACAAAAGCGTTGGTATCTCGGCGAACCCGCCCAAATTTCGTCGGAAATGATATTCGAAAAAACGCTGTTTCCCCAGCCACTTACGCGACGTCAGCGGATGCCTGCGGATGGGGAAAATGGTGCCCAGAAGAGGACTCGAACCTCCACGCCCTTGCGAGCGCCAGCACCTGAAGCTGGTGCGTCTACCAATTCCGCCATCTGGGCACGGGGTAGGCGGCGCGCTCTATTGGAGGGTCGGGCGGCTGTCAACACCGCCGGCCTCCGCTCGTGCGCAATCGATCCCGTGCGGCTTGCCGTTTCCGCGGCCACACGGCATGGGGGCGGCTCGCACGAGGCTCAAGAGGCAGGCATGAAGGACAGGCTGGTAACGCTGATCGGCGGTGGCGGGTTTCTGGGGCGCTATGTCGCACAGGAACTCTATCGGACCGGCGCGCGCGTGCGGATCGCGCAGAAGCGACCGCGCGACGCGTGGTTCCTCAAGCCGCTCGGCGGACTCGGCCAGACGCAGTTCGTCGCAGCGGACGTGACCCGCCCCGACACTGTCGCGCGCGCCGTCGAGGGATCTGATCTGGTGGTCAACCTCGCCGGCACCTTCGGCAGCGCCATGCAGAAGGTTCATGTGGACGGCGCGGGCGCGGTTGCCGAGGCGGCTCGGCGGGGCGGCGCCGCGGCGCTGGTCCATCTCTCCGCGCTCGGCGCGGACGCCGACTCCCCCGCCGCTTATGGCCGCTCGAAGGCACAAGGCGAGCGCGCGGTGCGCGAGGCCTTTCCCAATGCCACGATCCTGCGACCGGCAGTGGTGTTCGGGCGCGAGGATGCTTTCGTGAATCGCTTCGCGGCGATGATCGCAATGGCGCCGGTGGTGCCGGTGCTGCGGGCGGAGACGCGCTTCCAGCCGGTTTACGTCACGGACGTGGCCACGGCGGCGGTGGCGGCGCTGGTCGACCCGAATCGGCACGGCGGCCACACCTATGAGCTCGGGGGGCCCGACGTGCTGACGATGCGGGCCCTGTATCGCTGGATCGCCGAGGCGATCGGCCGCGATGCGCGATTCGTTGAGCTGCCTGATGCCATTGGCGGGCTCGTCGCCATGTTCGGCGCGCTTCCGGGCGCGCCGCTCACCAGCGACCAATGGCGGATGCTCCAGCGGGACAATGTCGTCGCGCCCGGCGCCGAAGGGCTGCGACAGTTCGGCATCACACCGACGCCGCTCGCAACCGTCGCCCCGCAATGGCTGGTACGCTTTCGCCGGCACGGCCGATTCGGACAGCTCGCCGCCGGGGCCTGATTCGGCTCGCATGAAAAGATCCGCCTGACCAGCGCGCCGGCACGGGGCTGGCGCCGCCTGAGCGAGAGACCTTCTTTCCCATGACCGAATTTCTCGTCGCGATCCTGCTTGGTATCGTCGAAGGCGTCACCGAATTCCTTCCGGTCTCGTCGACGGGGCATCTGATCCTCGCCAGCGAACTGCTGGGCTATGACGCCGCGCAATGGGCGGTGTTCAACATCGCGATCCAGCCCGGCGCGATCCTCGCGATCGTCGTGCTTTACTGGAGAACCTTCCTCGCGGTGTTCAAAGGCCTGCTCAAATGGGAGCGGGGCGCAGTTGCGTTCGTGCGCAATCTGCTGATCGCGTTCGTTCCGGCGGTCGCACTCGGCCTCGCCTTTGGCGACCAGATCGACGCTTTGCTTGAGAACGCCACGGTCGTCGCCTGGGCGCTGATCGCCGGCGGCGTCGCGATACTCGTCATCGAGCGGCTCGCGCGCACCGAAAATGTGCTGGGAATCGCCGGCGTGTCGACGGGGCAGTCGATCAAGATCGGCCTCGTCCAGTGCCTCGCGATGATCCCCGGCGTGAGCCGTTCGGGGGCGACGATCATGGGGGCGATGGCGCTCGGCATCGACCGCCGCACCGCCGCAGACTTCAGCTTCTTCCTCGCGCTGCCGACCCTGACCGGCGCGACCGTGCTCCAGCTCTATAAGCATCGCGACGCGATCACCGCCGACGGTCTCGAGCTGATCGCGGTCGGCTTCGTCGTGTCGTTCGTCGTCGCGCTTGCTGTGGTGAAGGCGTTCCTCGCCGTCGTAACGAAGCATGGCTTCGCGCCCTTCGCGTGGTACCGGATCATTGCGGGCGGGGCAGCCCTGGTGTGGCTCAGCCTGCGGTAAGTACCACTTCGGACCTAAATTATTGCTGATGTTCGTTCATTTTCAAGCTCGCCCATCATCTATTCGGCAAATAGGTCAGTAAAGCTGCTTTATCTCGGCTGCGCCTTCGGCTAGGGCGCGGGCATGGCAGACAATGCAATGCTCAAATTCGTGGCGCGCGGGCAGCAATATCCCGCCAAGCGCGAGGCCGAACTCCGCGCCGAGGACTTCCGCGAGATCGCAGACCGCTATGCCGTGCCCGATGCCGAGGCACAGGCGGGGCGCTGCTCGCAATGCGGCGTACCCTATTGCTCGGTGCATTGCCCGTTGCACAACCATATCCCCGACTGGCTTCGGCTGACTGCCGAGGGCCGGCTGCGTGAAGCCTATGAGCTGTCGAACGCCACGTCGACGATGCCCGAGATCTGCGGCCGGATCTGCCCGCAGGACCGGCTCTGCGAAGGCAATTGCGTCATTGAATTCTCCGGCCACGGCGCCGTGACGATCGGCTCGGTCGAGAAATTCATCACCGACAAGGCCTGGGATGAGGGCTGGGTCGAGCCGGTCCGCGTCGGCCCGGCGCGCGGCCAGTCGGTTGGCGTGATCGGCGCCGGTCCGGCCGGGCTGAGCGCTGCCGAATATCTGCGCGAAATGGGTTATGAGGTGCACATCTACGATCGCCACGATCGCGCCGGCGGGCTGCTGACCTATGGCATTCCCGGGTTCAAGCTCGAAAAGCATGTGGTGATGCGGCGGGTCGCGCGGCTCGAAGAAGCGGGAATCGTCTTCCACACCAGCTTCGAGGTCGGTCGCGAGGCGAGCCTCGACGAACTGCGGGCGAAGCATGACACGATCCTGATCGCCACCGGCGTCTACAAGGCGCGCGGAATCAAGGCGCCGGGCATCGGCGCCTCCGGCGTGGTCGAGGCGCTCGACTATCTGACTGCGTCGAACCGCAAGAGCTTCGGCGACAGCGTGCCCGCATTCGAAGACGGCAGCCTCAACGCCGCAGGCAAGAACGTCGTCGTCGTCGGCGGCGGCGACACCGCGATGGACTGCGTGCGCACCGCCATTCGCCAGGGCGCAGCCTCGGTGAAGTGCCTCTATCGCCGCGACCGGGCCAACATGCCGGGATCGCAGCGCGAAGTCGCCAACGCCGAAGAGGAAGGCGTGGAATTCGTCTGGCTTTCCGGCCCCGAGGCATTCGACAGCGACGGCAGCGGCAAGGTGACCGGCGTGCGCGCGTCGAAGATGCGGCTCGGCGCACCCGACGCCTCCGGGCGCCGCGCGCCCGAGGTCGATCCCGGCGGGGCGTTTCAGCTGCCGGCCGATCTGGTGATCAAGGCGCTGGGATTCGAAGCCGAGGACCTGCCGAAGATGTTCGGCGCCGAGGCACTGGGCGTCACCCGCTGGGGGACGCTGCGCACCGATGGCAAGTCGATGATGACCAGCCTCGAGGGCGTGTTCGCCGCGGGGGACATCGTCCGCGGCGCCAGTCTCGTGGTCTGGGCGATCCGCGACGGCCGCGACGTCGCGGCACACATGCATGCATGGATGAAGGCGCACGCCAGAGTCGCCGGAGAGAAGGTGGCGGCGTGATGCTGTTCGCTTCCGCACTCGCATTTGCGCTTGCCGCTCCGGGGCAAGCGGGGGCACCGACACCCGCCGTCGCCGTGGCGATCGATCCTGCGCGGAGGAGCCTTGGCCTCGAACTGGCGCAGCTGCTCAACAGCGAAGCCATGTCGCGCGCGCAGATCGATCACATGCTGAGCGAGACTTTCCCGGCTGCTCTCGCGGCGGACGCGGCGTTCAAGGAACTGGAGAAGGACTATCCTGGCATTTCGAGGGCCACGCTCGATGCGATGCGGCCCATTGTGACTGCGGAAGTCGTCAAGGGGCTGCCCACGCTCTGGAACAGCCTCGGCGCCATCTATGCCGAAGAATTTACCGAGGGCGAGCTCAACGAAGTACTTGCCTTCTTCCGCTCCCCCGCGGGCGGGCGCGTGATCGAGAACATGGCTCGGGAGGTGACCTTCGGCGCCGAGCTCCAGGCGATGCTCGCCAGCGAGCAGAACGACATCAGCGAGACGGCGATGCGGACAGGTCTTGCGGCGGGTGCAGTGAAGGCCGTCCGCAAACTCAGCGAGGAGGACCGCAAGGCGGTCGCCGCTTTCGGCTGGACCCCCGCGGGTGCCAAGCTGGCAGCGACCAAAAAACGGATCCTGCCGGTCCTGACCGCCTGGTCCAACCAGACCAGTCCGGAAACGGATGCCCGGATGGAAAAGGCGATGACCGAGGTGATTGAAAAGTTCATCGGCAAGGACACGCCCAAATGAGCTCGCGAGATCGCCGATACGTTGCCGGCGCTGCCTCGCGCCTTCAAATGGCGGGGGCGAAAGCCCTTGGTGCTGCGTTCACCCTGGCGTTCGCCGTCCCCGGTGCCGCGATCGCGCAGACCGCCGCGCCGACAGCGACGCCGGATGCGGCACGGCTGACCATCGCAGACAAGGTGGTCGCGAAGCTCGTGCCGCAAGGCACTTATCTGCGCATGATGCGGGACAATTTCCCGAAGATGATGGACGCGATGATCGGCCAGATGAGCGGGCTGACTGCCGCGGATCTCGGCGAGAAGGACAAGAGCGGCAAGTCGGTCGCGCAACTCGCGGCCGAGAAGGACCCCGCTTTTCGCGAACGCATGACGATCATGACGCGCGTGATGGGCGAGGAGCTGGGTATGCTGATGGACCGGCTCGAGCCGCGCGTCCGGGTCGCGCTGGGCAAGGCCTTTGCGCGGCGCTTCACCCTGCAGCAGCTTACCGATCTCGACGCCTTCTTCGCCACCCCCTCCGGGGCAGCCTTCGCGAAGGATTACTTGCTGACCTTCATGGATCCCGAGATGATCCAGGAAATGTCCGCATTCACGCCCGAGATGATGCGCGCGATGCCCGCGATCATGCAGCGCGTCGAGAAAGAGACGGCGCATCTGCCGCCGCCGCCCAAGTCCGAGACCGAACAATGACCAACGAAACCGAACGCGCCCGCCTTGCGAACGAAGGCATGTACCGCCCCGAATTCGAAGGCGACGCCTGTGGCGTCGGACTGGTTGCGGCGACCGACGGGCAGCCGTCGCGCCGCGTCGTCCAGTCGGCGATCGATGCGCTCAAGGCGGTGTGGCACCGCGGCGCCGTCGATGCCGACGGCAAGACCGGCGACGGCGCCGGCATCCATGTCGACCTGCCGGTGCGCTTCTTCGACGATGCGATCGCCGCCGGTGGGCATCGGGTGCTGCCGAACCGGCTCGCCGTGGGGATGATCTTCCTGCCGCGCACGGATCTGGGCGCGCAGGAGGCGTGCCGGACGATCGTCGAATCGGAGATCATCGACGCCGGCTATACCATTTATGGCTGGCGCCAGGTGCCGGTCGACGTCCGCGTGATCGGACTCAAGGCACAGGCGACCCGCCCCGAGATCGAACAGATCATGATCGCGGGGCCGATGCCCGACGCGGTCGACGCCGCCGAGTTCGAGAAAAACCTCTATCTGATCCGCCGGCGGATCGAGAAGCGCGTGATCGCGGCGCAGATCAGCGGTTTCTACATCTGCTCGCTGTCGACGCGCTCGATCATCTACAAGGGCCTGTTCCTCGCCGAATCGCTGTCCGAATTCTATCCGGACCTCAAGGACGAGCGCTTCACCAGCCGCGTCGCGATCTTCCACCAGCGTTATTCGACCAACACTTTCCCGCAATGGTGGCTGGCGCAGCCGTTCCGCTGCCTCGCGCACAATGGCGAGATCAACACGATCCGCGGCAACAAGAACTGGATGCTCAGCCACGAGATCAAGATGGCGAGCATCGCGTTCGGCGAGCAGAGCGAGGACATCAAGCCGGTGATCCCGGCGGGCGCCTCCGACACCGCCGCGCTCGATGCTGTGTTCGAGGCGATCTGCCGCTCGGGACGCGACGCGCCGACCGCCAAGCTGATGCTGGTGCCCGAGGCGTGGGACGAGAACACGCCCGCGAGCCACCTGTCGATGTACAAGTATCTCGCCTCGGTGATGGAACCATGGGACGGCCCCGCCGCGCTGGCGATGACCGACGGCCGCTGGGCGGTTGCCGGCGTCGACCGCAATGCGCTGCGTCCGCTGCGCTACACCCAGACGTCGGACGGCCTTCTGATCGTCGGTTCGGAAACCGGAATGGTGCAGATCTCCGAATCCTCCGTGCTCGCCAAGGGCCGGATGGGCCCAGGCCAGATGATCGCCGTCGATCTCGAGAATGGCGTGCTGCTCGACGATACCGCGATCAAGGACCGCATCGCCGGCGAGGCGAATTATGCCGCGATGATCGGCGAGTTCGTCACGCTCGACGATCTGCCCGCTGCCGACTCGGGGGAATATTACGACCGGGCCGAGCTCACCCGCCGTCAGGTTGCGGCAGGGCAGACGCTTGAGGACATGGAGCTGATCCTGTCGCCGATGGTCGAGACGGCCAAGGAAGCGGTCGGCTCAATGGGCGACGATACCCCGCTCGCTGTCATTTCCGACAAGCCGCGGCTGATCAGCCAGTTCTTCCGCCAGAATTTCAGCCAGGTTACCAACCCGCCGATCGACTCCTTGCGCGAGCGGCAGGTGATGACGCTCAAGACCCGCTTCGGCAATCTCGCCAACATCCTCGATGTCGAGGGCAGCAAGAGCCCGGTGCTGGTGCTCGAAAGCCCGGTGCTGACCAATGCCGACTGGCACCGCCTGCGCGCGCATTTCGGCGGCCAGTGCGCCGAGATCGACTGCACCTTCGAGGCGAACGGTGGCCCCGATGCGCTGCGGTCGGCGATCGCACGGATCCGCTACGAGGCCGAGCAGGCAGTCCGCGCCGGCTGCACCGAACTGTTCCTGACCGACGAGCATATCGGGCCCGACAAGGTCGCGATCGCCGGGGTGCTCGCCGCCGCCGCGGTGCATACGCACCTCGTTCGCCGCGGCTTGCGTTCCTATGCCAGCGTCAACGTCCGCACCGCCGAATGCCTCGACACGCATTATTACGCCGTGCTGATCGGCGTCGGTGCGACCACGGTGAACGCCTATCTCGCCGAAGCCTCGATCGCCGATCGCCAGGCGCGCGGGCTGTTCGGCGATCTCAGCCTCGCCGAATGCCTCAAGCGCCACCGCAAGGCCATCGACGAGGGATTGCTCAAGATCCTGTCGAAGATGGGCATCGCGGTAATCTCGTCCTACCGCGGCGGCTATAATTTCGAGGCGGTCGGCCTCAGCCGCGCGCTGGTCAACGATCTGTTCCCGGGCATGCCGGCCAAAATCTCGGGTGAAGGCTATGCGTCGCTTCACCTCAGCGCGATCATGCGGCACGAGGCGGCCTTCGACCGCGCGGTGGCGGCGCTGCCGATCGGCGGCTTCTATCGCCAGCGCCACGGCGGCGAGACGCACGCTTATTCGGCGCAGCTAATGCACTTGCTGCAGACCGCGGTCTCGACCGACAGCTATTCGTCCTACCTGCAATTCTCGCGCGGGGTGCGCGACATGCCGCCGGTCTATCTGCGCGACCTGCTCGAGTTCAATTTCCCGAACGAGGGCATCGCGATCGATCAGGTCGAGGCGATCACCGAGATCCGCAAGCGCTTCGTGACGCCGGGCATGTCGCTCGGCGCGCTCAGCCCCGAGGCGCACGAGACGCTGGCGATCGCGATGAACCGGATCGGCGCAAAGGCGGTGTCGGGCGAAGGCGGCGAGGACAAGCTCCGCTACACGCCGTACGAAAATGGCGACAACGCCAATTCGGTGATCAAGCAGATCGCCTCGGGCCGGTTCGGCGTCACCGCCGAATATCTCAACGCCTGCGACGAGATCGAGATCAAGGTGGCCCAGGGCGCCAAGCCCGGCGAGGGCGGACAGCTGCCCGGCTTCAAGGTGACCGAGTTCATCGCCAGGCTGCGCCACGCGACGCCGGGCGTGACCTTGATCAGCCCGCCGCCGCACCACGATATCTACTCGATCGAGGACCTGGCGCAGCTCATCTACGACCTCAAGATGATCAACCCACGCGCGCGGGTCTGCGTCAAGCTCGTCTCGTCCGCGGGAATCGGCACGGTCGCGGCCGGCGTCGCCAAGGCGCATGCCGACGTGATCCTCGTCGCCGGCCATGTCGGCGGCACCGGTGCGTCACCCCAGACCTCGGTCAAATATGCCGGCACGCCGTGGGAAATGGGGCTGACCGAAGTCAACCAGACGCTCACCCTCAACGGTCTGCGCGGCCGGGTGACCTTGCGCACCGATGGCGGGCTCAAGACCGGCCGCGACATCGTCATCGCCGCGATCCTCGGCGCCGAGGAGTTCGGCATCGGCACGCTGAGCCTCGTCGCGATGGGCTGCATCATGGTGCGTCAGTGCCATTCGAACACCTGCCCCGTCGGCGTCTGCACGCAGGACGAAAGGCTGCGCGCCAAGTTCGTCGGCACGCCCGAGAAGGTGATCAATTTGATGACCTTCATCGCGGAGGAAGTGCGCGAGATCCTCGCCAAGCTTGGCTTCTCGAGCCTCGACGAGATCATCGGCCGCACCGAACTGCTTCGCCAGGTCAGCCGCGGCGCCGAGCATCTCGACGATCTCGACCTCAACCCGATCCTCGCCAAGGTCGATGCCGACGATGCCAACCGGCGCTTCAGCCTCAACACCTTCCGCAACGAAGTGCCCGACAGCCTCGACGCGCAGATGATCAAGGATGCGGCGGCGGTGTTCTCGCGCGGCGAGAAGATGCAGCTGACCTATAGCGTGCGGAATACACACCGTGCCGTGGGGACGCGGCTCTCCTCGGAGGTCACCCGCACCTTCGGCATGACGGCGCTCAACGACAATCATATCCAGGTGCGGCTGCGCGGCAGCGCCGGCCAGTCGCTCGGCGCGTTCCTGTGCAAGGGCATCACCCTCGAAGTGTTCGGCGACGCCAACGACTATGTCGGCAAGGGCCTCTCCGGCGGCACGATCGTCGTCCGTCCGATGGTAAGCTCGCCGCTCGCCAGCCAGGACAACACGATCATCGGCAACACCGTGCTCTACGGCGCCACCTCGGGCCGTCTGTTCGCGGCGGGGCAGGCCGGCGAGCGCTTCGCGGTGCGCAATTCGGGTGCCGAAGTGGTGGTCGAGGGCTGCGGCGCCAATGGCTGCGAGTATATGACCGGCGGCACCGCGGTGGTGCTCGGCAAGGTCGGCATGAACTTCGGAGCCGGCATGACCGGCGGCATGGCCTTCGTCTATGACGCGGACGGCAGCTTCGCTGCCCGCGCCAATCCCGAGAGCATCGTCTGGCAGCGGCTGTCCTCGGCGCATTGGGAGGACAAGCTCCGCGGCCTCGTCGCGGCCCATGCCGACGCGACCGACAGCAAATGGTCGCGCGGCATTCTCGAGGAATGGGATCGGGCGGTAGGCCGTTTCTGGCAGGTCGTGCCGAAGGAGATGCTCACCCGGCTGTCGCATCCGCTCGACGATAGCGTGGAGGCAGTCGCCGCTGAGTGAGCGCTGTCTTATGCAACCTCAGTGCGCCTGCGAAAGCAGGAGCCCAGGATTAGAAAGGCATCGCTCGCGGCTCTGGGCCCCTGCTTTCGCAGGGGCACCGGGTGGCTGCATTCTCTCTTGCGCTCCATTGCTGCGGCGCCGTTCAGCTCGTGCTAAGCTGTTGGGAATGATATATAAGGCGTTCCTGACGACTCGGGAGAATGTCATGCGTCTGGTCTCCACTGCCGCCCTGTTGTGCGCCATCGCCCTTCCCGCCGCTGCCCAGTCGCGCGATCAGGCCGAGGCCGTGCGTCGGCTCAACGACCCGATGGTGCAGGAAGGCGTGGCGATGGCGATGAGTGCGCTCGCCGGAATCGTGCTCGACACAAAAGTCGGGCCGCTCGCCCATTATGCCGATCCCGAAGCGGATATCCGCCCGTCGGACACGTTGCGCGACGTCGAGCGCCGCCGCGATCCGCATTTCGAGGCGAAGCTGCACGACCGGACCCGCCGCGCAGTCGGCGCGGTCGGCGCGGTCGCCAACGACACGCTTGCGATGAGCGGCGAACTGGCGCGCACCGCCGACCGGCTCCGCGAGGCGCTGGGTTCGCTGCAGGGCGCCGCCGAGGCTTATTCCGACGATAATTGACGCATCGGCTGGACGCGCCGGGCCTCCGCAGTAGATACGGGCTGCATGTGGCAGCTCCTCCAATTCCCGCTCTGTCCGTTTTCCCGGAAAGTCCGCTTGCTGCTCGGCGAGAAAGGCGTCGGCTATGAGCCGGTGCGTGAATCGCCTTGGCTGCGGCGTGACGAGTTCCTCGATCTGAACCCGACCGGCCAGGTCCCGGTAATGGTCGACACCGAGCGCGGCGTGACCCTGATCGACTCGATGGTGATCTGCGAGTTTTTCGAGGAGACGGTCAGCAAGAATGCGATGATCAACGGCACCGCCACCGACCGCGCCGAGATCCGACGGCTGGTCGTATGGTTCGATCATCATTTCTACGGCGACATCACGGCCCCCCTGCTCCACGAGCGGATGATCAAGCGCGTGGTCCACAAGATGGCGCCCGACGCCAAGGCGCTGCGCGAGGCGATGAAAGCCGCGGTCGCGCACCTCGATTACATCGATTATCTGCTCGATCACCGCACCTGGCTGGCCGGCGCGACGATGAGCCTCGCCGATCTCGCCGCCGCGGCGCAGGTCTCGGTCGCCGACTATCTCGGCGGGATCGACTGGAAGAGCCACGAACAGGCGAAGGGTTGGTACGTCCGGATGAAGAGCCGGCCGAGCTTCCGCCCCTTGCTTACCGAGCGGATGGAAGGAATCGCGCCGCCGGCCGATTACGAGAAGCTCGATCTCTGATCGACGGGCACGGCGTGCAGCGACAAGGGGAGACGTTCGACACATGCGATACTGGCTGATTCCCGCACTCACCCTGTTGCTCGGCGCCGCCCCGGCGCCGCAATGGCAGCACATCTTCGACGGCAAGACGCTCGCCGGCTGGACTCCCAAGATCACCGGCAATGCCTTGGGCGAGGATCCCCTCGGCACGTTCAGCGTGCGCGACGGCGCCATCCACGTCTCCTATGCCCGCTATGGCAAGTTCGAGGGCCGGTTCGGACATCTGTTCTGGAAGGCGCCGTTCAGCTCCTACCGCATCCGCTTCGATTATCGCATGCTCGGCGAGCCCTTGCCGGACGTGCAGAGCTGGCAGGTGAGCAACTCGGGATTGATGTTCCATGCGCAGGCGCCAGCGACGATGCGGCGCGATCAGCAATTCCCGGTGAGCCTCGAACTCCAGCTACTCGCCGTGCCCCGCCCGACGCGCGAACCGACCGCCAATCTTTGCACGCCGGGCACGACGGTGGTGTTCGAGGGCAAGCGCGACCCGCGGCACTGCATCCCGGGGTCCGGCCCGCTGGTGCCGGCGGGCCGCTGGACGCGGGTGGAGCTGGAAGTGCTGCCGAACGGCGAGATCACCCATTTCGTCGATGGCAAGCCGGTGCTGCATTATGCCGCCGCCGAACTCGACCCCGAGGACAGGGACGCCCAGCCGCTGATCGCCGCCGCCGGCGGCAAGCTGGCGCTGCGTCGCGGCTATATCGCGCTGCAGAGCGAGGGCCACCAGGTCGAGTTTCGCAACATCGCAGTGAAGCCGCTCGACTGATCCGAACTCACATTCGGGGTCGCGCCACGGCGTGCCCCATCAAGCGGTCATCCGCTTCGGTCCCGCACGCGGACGTTCCCTCTAGCCCGCGACGATCTCCGCCACGCCGAACTTGCCGGCCTGATAATCGGCGAAGGCCTGCCGGATTTCCTCGATGCTGTTCATCACGAACGGTCCATGCGCGACGATCGGCTCGTTGATCGGCTCGGCATGGCCGAACAGGAACAGCGCGGGCCCGGGCGCGATGATCGTCACGCTGTCGCCTTCGGAGAGCTGGGCGAGGTTGAATTGCGGCACCTGCCGCCCGGCGACTTCGATGGTGCCGCGCGCCGCATAGAGGAACACGTCGCGGCCGCTCAGGCCCTCGAAAGTCAGGCTGGCGCCCGGCTGCGCCTCCACCCAGCTCAGGAAGACGCCGGTCAGCGACTCGACAGCGCCTTGCCGGCCCTGCCAGTCGCCGGAGACGAGGTGCACTCTCGCCCCCTCCGCCTCGACCGCGGGAATGCCGTCGACCTGCACGCCGACATAGCGCGGCGCCGTCATCTTGAGCCGCGCCGGCAAGTTCAGCCAGAGCTGCAGGATCTCCATCTCCCCGCCGTCGCGCTTGAACGCCGCGGGCGAGACTTCGGCGTGGACGATGCCGCGGCCGGCGGTCATCCATTGCACGCCGCCGGCGCGGATGATGCTCTCATGCCCCGCCGAATCGGTGTGCGCGAGCTCGCCGTCGAGAATGAAGGTCACCGTCTCGAAGCCGCGATGCGGGTGCGGGCCGAACGGCAGCCCGCGATTGTTCGGCGGGTAGGTCTGCGGGCCGTGATGGTTGAGGAACAGGAACGCACCGACATTCTCGATGCCGGGCCCCGGCACCGGCCGGCGCGTGACGAGATCGCCGATATCGTCGCGATACGCCGGGCGGACGGCAGTGATGCTACGTGCGCTCATCGATCCTTCCGCAGCAGGAACACCGCATGTTCGGCAAACAGATTGGCGAAGCCCGAACCGGTGCTTTGGTCTCCGGACAGAAACCAGCTTTCCTCGACAATGATCCCGCGCTCGCGCACCAGTGCCCGGAAATCGTCGACGGTGACGTGGTGGATGTTGGGCGTGGCGTACCAGGCGATCGGCAGCAGCCGCGTCACCGGCATCCGCCCGCCGAACAGCAGCGACGCGCGCACCCGCCAATGCGCGAAATTGGGGAAGGAGACGAAGGCGCGCCGTCCGATCCGGAGCAATTGATCGAGCACCCAATCGGGCCGCCGCGTCGTCTGCAGCGTCTGGCTGAGGATCGCATAGTCGAAGCTGGCGTCGGGATAGTCGGCAAGATCGCTGTCCGCGTCGCCCTGCACTACCGACAGTCCCCGCGCCATCGCCGCCGCCACGTCGCGCGGATCGAGCTCGAGCCCGCGCGCGTCGCAGCCGCGCGTGTCGCGGAGTGCCGCCATCAGCGCACCGTCGCCGCAGCCGACGTCGAGCACGCGCGTCACCGGCTGGACGTTGGCGGCGATGATCGCGAGATCGGGACGCAGGCTCATCGCGTGTAGATGTCCGGTGTGTCGCGCACCATCAGCCGCTCGGGGTGCGGATAGGCCTCCCAGCCCAGCTTCGCATAGAGCGGCTGCATGTCGCGCGTGAACAGGGCCCAGCGACGCAGCCCCTGCAGTTCGGGATGCGCGTCGAGGGCCTCTAGCATTGCACGGGCGACTCCCTGCCCGCGATGGGTTTCGAGCACGAACACGTCGGCCAGATAGGCGAAGGTCGCCCGATCGGTGATCAGCCGCGCAAAGCCGATCTGCGCATCGCCGTCGAACGCGCCGACGCACAGGCTGTTCGCGACCGACTTCTCGACGGTCGCGCGCGGAATGCCCTCCGCCCAGTAAGAGCGCGCGAGATAGCCGTGGATGACGTCGAGCTGCTGGTCGGCGGGATCGAACGAAATGCGATACGCCATCATGCGTCCCCCGCGCCGAGGAAGCCCGAGATCACCCGATCGAGTTCGGGGTTTTCGAGCAGGAAGGCGTCGTGTCCGAACGGCGACCGGAGTTCGACGAAGCTCACCGGCGCGCCCGCGGCGTTGAGCGCGTGGACGATGGTCCGCGATTCGCTGGTCGGATAGAGCCAGTCGGTGTCGAAGCTGACGAGGCAGAAGCGGGTATTGCCCTTGAAGGCGTTGGCGAGCGTACCGCCATGCTCCTCGGCAAGGTCGAAATAGTCGAGTGCGCGGGTGATATAGAGATAGGAGTTGGCGTCGAACCGGTCGACGAAGCTCAGCCCCTGATGCCGCAGATAGCTTTCGACCTGGAAATCGGCGTCGAAGCCGAACGTCTTGGCGTCGCGGCTCTGCAGCTTGCGCCCGAACTTGGCGGTGAGCCCCGCTTCGGAGAGGTAGGTGATGTGCGCCGCCATCCGCGCCACCGCGAGGCCTGAGGCGGGGGGATCGTTGTCGGCATAATAATCGCCGCCGCGCCAGCGATGATCGGCCATGATCGCCTGCCGCCCGACTTCGTGAAACGCGATATTCTGCGCCGAATGCCGCGCTGCGCTGGCGATCACCACCGCGGAAGCCACCCGCCCGGGAAAGGTCGCCGCCCAGCTCAAAGCCTGCATGCCGCCCATCGACCCGCCGACCACGGCAAACAGCCTTTCGATGCCAAGATGATCGAGCAGCATCGCCTGTGCGCGGACCATGTCGCGGATGGTGATCACGGGGAAGGCCATCGCCCACGGCTTGCCGGTGGCGGGGTTGATGCTCGCCGGCCCCGACGAGCCGAGGCAAGAGCCGAGCACATTGGCGCAGATCACGAAATAGCGATCGGTGTCGATCGGCTTGCCCGGCCCGACCATGCGTGCCCACCAGCCGGGCTTGCCGGTCACCGGATGCTCCGATGCGACATGATGGTCGCCAGTCAGCGCGTGGCAGACGAGGATAGCGTTGCCTGCGTCCGGCGCAAGATTGCCATAGGTCTCGTAGGCGATGTCCACCGGCGACAGCAGCACGCCGCCGTCCAGCCTGAGCGGCCCGGACAGCGTGACGGTGCGGCTCAGGCCGAAGCGAGCGTCGTCAGGCATGCGGACCGGTTAGGGGGTGATCAACGCAGTGGCAACATGCACGGTCTAGCGCGACTTGCCCCGCACCATCGCCACGCCTTGCAGGATATTGTCGACCACGAAATCGGGCGCTTCGTGCGGCAGGCCATGCCCGGCAGTGGCGGCGATATTCTGCCGTGCGTTCGAAGATAGCAACAGGAACTGCTTCTGCATCTGCTGGGTCGCCGTCTCGAGCTTGATCGCCATCGGCTCGGACAATCCCGGCACCATGCGAAAGCGTGGGCTATGTGTCGCGATCACCACCGGCCTCGCGCCGAGGTTCTTCAGCGCATGCGCCTGCGCCGCGCTGGCGGCGAAGTCGAGCTTCTCTTCGTTGCGCGTCGGATCGGTCGACATCGCAGTGAGGAAGTTGCGAGCTTCGGTGATCGCCTTTTCCTCGCCTGCCGTTTCCGGCGGCAAAAGCGACAGCCAAGTCGCGATCTGGTCCGGGTGAGTCGAGGAGATCAGCACCAGCCCTGCGGTATCGGCGGGGTAGCGGCTGGCGAAAACCTGCGCGTGCAATCCACCGATCGAGTGGGCGGCGATCAGATAGGGGCCGGGTACACCCGCTTTGGCCAATGCGGCATGCAGGTCGGCCGCCGCATCGAGGCTGGTGCGCGGCGCCGTCGACGCCGGATCGCTGCCGCCAAGGCCGGCCCGGTCGTAGAGACATATCCGCGTCACCGGCGCGATTTTGGCCGCGATGCCTTGCCAGCCCGGATCCTCGACCGGCGCGGTTCCCATGCCCGCATCCACCACTACGGTCGGACTTCCGCTCCCGGTACAGGAGAGCCGGATCGATCTTCCGCCGACATCGAAGCGTCCGTCGATCGGTGCGGCATCTGCCATGGAGGTTGCGGTCGGCGTAGCGCCGGTCGAGAGCAGCATCATGACAGGTGCCAGCAAGCCGTACATCGCAATCTCCCAAACGGCATCAACCATCCAACCGGTTCTGAGCACGCCGACGATAGCGCAGCAAGATCACGCCGCCTTTAGCGCTTTTCGCGTTCCGCTGATCGCCTGTGCCGCGACCCGTCCCGTCTCCGCACCGCCGTTCATATAGCCCGGATACGCCTCGGAGAGATGCTCGCCGGCGAAGAAGACCCGCCCTGCCGAGGGCACCCGCCGCTCGGCCGGATCGTCCGAATCCACGCATAGCAGCCGTGCAAAGCGGGTGATCTGACCCGGGCGGTAATTGACATAGGCGCCGAGGGTCAGCGCCTGGGCATGCCAGTTGGTCCGCCCGAACGGACCGGTTGCGGAGGCCGCGAGCCCGGGGATCGCCGGCGCGGCGGTGCCGGCATAGCGCGCCGACGAAAGCGAGGGCGCCTCGTCGGCGGCGCGCGTCACCTCTTCGCCGCCGAGAAACCACGTCCAGACCGGCGCAACGCCGTCCGCGCGGTGGACGCTGCCGTCCCAGCCGAGCGCCCAGCCGGCCTCGGCGCTGGTCTGCCATAGCTCGCCGCCGACCCCCATCGGCGCCTTCCACGGCGTGCCGCCCATCGCCGCCTGCACCTTCTCGTTATGCCCCAGCGCGACCTCGGCGATGAATTCACGCCAGATCGCAGGCAGCGGCAACCGCCACTCGATCTGGCGGAGCAACGGTGCCGGCACTGCGACGATCACGGTCTCGGCCTCGGCACTCGATCCGTCGAGGAAGCCCATCCGCATCCCGCCATGCGCCGACTCGATGCGCGCCAGCCTTTTCCCGGTGGTAATCCGGTCGGCGTAATGCGCCGTCATCGCCTCGATCAGGCTCGAGCTGCCGCCCTGCATCACATAGCGCTCGTCCGATTCGCCGAGCACTTCGATTCGCGCGCCGTCGACGGTCGGCAGGTTGAACACGAGTTCGACCGCCGAAGCATGCGCCGGCTCGACGCCATATTCGGTGCGGCTGGTCGCCTCGAGCAGTTCGCGAATCCAGGACTTCTCGATCAGGCCGGCATGTTTGTCGAGATATCCGGCGATCGACATGTGGTCGATTTCGGCGGCGACGCGGTCGAAATCCTTGTCGAGCCGCGCCGAGTCGCGATCGATCTGCGCGGCGATCGGGCGCAGAGCCTCGGCCAGCTCGGCCTCGCCCAGCAGCCGCCCGTCGCCGAGGATCAGCGTGCGGTGCGGTTCGGCCTTGCGGTCGACCAGCGTCACGCCGAAGCGCGCGCAGAGCTTCTGCATGTCGTCATGATCGGTGTTGACCAGCTGCCCGCCGACCTCGAACCACGGCCCGCTCGTCGGGCGATGGGTGTACATGCGTCCGCCGGTGCGGGTGCGCCCTTCGTAGAGTTGGGCGTCCACGCCCGCTTCGCGCAGGTGATGCAGCGCGCTGAGCCCCGCGATGCCGCCGCCGATGATCGCGACGCGGCCGCCGGCAAAGGCATAAGCGGGCCGCGGCAGCATCGGCGCCAGACCGGCCGCGGCAATGCCCTTGATCAGCGCGCGTCGGGTGGCGCCGGGGGGAGCCGGAACCGGCGCGGCCTCGCCCGCTGCGATCGCATTTCGCGCGCGCGCCGCCGCCAGCGCCCGCCACACTGTGCTGCTTCCCCGCATCGCCCCCTCCTGCTCTGCCCGGGCGGACCTTGCCATTGCGCGGCCATTCCGCCAAGCCGCGCGACCATGGATGCACCAATTCCCAATCGCTGGGTCATGGAAATCGCCCCCTATGTACCGGGGCGCTCGACCACCGATTCCGGCAGCAAGGCAATCAAGCTCTCGTCGAACGAGAATCCGTTCGGCACTCCGCAGGTCGCGCGCGACGCCTTTGCGGCGGCCGCTTCGCAGCTCGAGCGCTATCCCGATGCCAGCGCCGCCGAATTGCGCGAGGCGATCGCCGCGCATTACGATCTCGATCCGGCGCGGATCATCTACGGGACCGGATCGGACGAAGTGCTCCATCTCGCAGCAGGCGCCTATGCCGGCGTCGGCGACGAAGTCATCTATGTCCGCTACGGCTTCTCGGTATACGACATCGCCGCGCGCCGGGTCGGCGCGACACCGGTGGTGGCGCCCGACAAGGACTATGCCAGCGACGTCGACGCGATCCTCGCCTGCGTCACCGAGCGTACGAAGCTCGTCTTCATCGCCAATCCGAACAACCCTACGGGTACCTACACCTCGCGCGCGGAGATCGCCCGGCTCCATGCCGCGCTGCCGCCGCACGTATTGCTGGTCATCGACCAGGCCTATACCGAGTATCTCGATCCCGAGGACGATGACGGCGGGCTCGATCTCGCGCGGACAACGAACAACGTGCTGGTCACCCGCACCTTCTCGAAGATCTTCGGCCTTGCCTCGGAGCGGGTCGGCTGGGGCTATGGCGCGGCGGAGATGATCGGGGCGATGCATCGCATCCGCGCACCGTTCAACTTCAGCACCGCGGCGCAGAACGCGGCAGTGGCGGCACTCGGCGATCACGCCTTCGTCGAGCGCAGCTATCGCCACAATCGCCAGTGGCGCGGCTGGTTCGCCGACCAGATCGGCGCGATGGGCAACAAGGGCCTGCGTGCGGTCCCGTCCAAGGCCAATTTCCAGCTCGTCCTGTTCGAAGGCGAAGTCACTGCCGAGACGGCGTACAAGGCGCTGATGGAGCGCGGCTATATCGTCCGCTGGCTGCCGGGGCAGGGACTGCCGCACGGGCTGCGCATCACCATCGGCACCGAGGACGAGATCCAGGGCGTCGCCGCGGCGATCCGCGAGATCGTGGGGGCCTGATGCTGCCCTTCGCGCGGGTCACGGTGATCGGACTCGGGCTGATCGGCTCGTCGATCGCGCGCGCGGTCCGGCAGCACATGCCGAGCGTGCGCGTCACCGGCTATGACGCCGATCCGGCGGTGCGCGAGACCGCGGTGCGTATCCAGCTGTGCGACGACGTCGCCGACACGGCAGGCACTGCAGTTATCGATGCCGATCTGGTGGTGCTGTGCGTGCCGGTCGGCGCGATGGGCCAGGCCGCTGCCGACATCGCTGCCGATCTCCCCGCCGACGCGATCCTCAGCGATGTCGGGTCGTGCAAGGAAAGCGTGATCGAGGCGGTCCGCGCGGCGTTGCCCGAGGCGACCTTCGTCCCCGCGCATCCGGTGGCGGGCACCGAGAATAGCGGCCCCGAGGCCGGCTTCGCCTCGCTGTTCCACCATCGCTGGTGCATCGTCACCCCGCCCGCGGGGACCCATGGCGTCGCGATCGAGCGGGTACTCGAATTCTGGCGCCGGCTCGGCGCCGAAGTCGAGACGATGGAGCCGGCGCATCACGACCGTGTGCTCGCGGTCACCAGCCATTTGCCGCATCTGATCGCCTATACCATCGTCGGCACCGCCTCGGACCTCGAGGAAGTGACGGCGTCCGAAGTGATCAAATATTCGGCCGGCGGCTTCCGCGACTTCACCCGCATCGCCGCTTCGGACCCGACGATGTGGCGCGACGTCTTCCTCGCCAATCGCGAGGCGGTGCTCGACATGCTCCAGCGCTTCTCCGAGGATTTGACCGCGCTCCAGCGTGCGATCCGCTGGGGCAAGGGCGACGAATTGTTCGACCTGTTCAGCCGCACCCGCGCCGTCCGCCGCTCGATCATCGATTCCGGCCAGGACGATGCGCGGCCCGATTTCGGCCGCTCGCACGATTGAGGCTGCCGCTTGTAATGTAGGATTTCGCCTGCTGGACTGGCGCACCCGCGTTCAGGGGGAGCGCCGCTCTTTCACATCGTCTGCAATCACCGACGCTGCGTAATATCGTTACACAGCCGGGAAACTTTTGTTCACGACTCGCGTGAAAAATGCGAAGTTAAGCCTCGGTTTCCCTACAGCGCCGCCGGCGCGTTCAATGCGTTAATCTCGCGCTGAACGCGCTCCTCTATCCCCTCGCGCTTGAGCCCCGGCGGTATCGGTTCGCCGAACCGGAAGGTGACGACGCCGGGTCGCATCGGACCGTCCTTCGGCCAAACCCGTGCGCTGTCGAGCGCGACCGGCACCACCGGCAGTCCCATCGCGCGATACAGGCCCGTCAGGCCCGCCTGCAGCGGCGGCCGTGCCCCCATCGGCGAGCGGGTCCCCTCCGGAAACAGCACCACCGATCGGCCCTCGGCCACCGCAGTCTTGGCCTCGCGCATCATCTGGCGGAGCGCCGCGGCCGCGCCGCTGCGATCGATGATGATGACGCCGTAGCGCCGCGCCGCCCAGCCCCAGATCGGGATGCGGGCGAACTCCTGCCGCATCACCACCGCCGGCGCGCCGAGCATCCGCACCAGCTCGAAGGTCTCGAAGAAGGACTGGTGCTTGGCCGCATAGAGCGCCGGACCGGCCGCGGGCGTGCCTTCCACCCGCGTGCGAATGCCCACAAATGTCCGCGCACACCACGCATGGTAGCGCGTCCAGGTGATCACCCAGCCGCGGAACACGCGTTGCCCGAACAATGCCATCAGCGGGGCAAGCAACACGAACGGCACCGACAGCCCGTAAAAAGCGATTTTGAACAGCAGGCCGCGCATCATCCCGCACCGACCCACAGCGCGATCCGCCGCACCAGGAATTTGTGATATTCGCGCAGCAGCACCCGCCAGCCCGGGCTGTTCGGCGGGCTGCGCACGGCGTCGCCGACCACTTCGACCCCGCTGCCCAATGCGCTCGCCAGCTCCATACGGGCGCGCGGCATGTGCCAGTCGGTGGTCACCAGCCGCACCGATCGGAAGCCGTGGCGCTGCACCCATTTGGCGGTCTCGTCGGCGTTCGAGCGCGTGTCGACGGCCTGCCAGCCGAGATCGATGCAGCAGGCCATCAGCCGGCGGTCGATCCTGAACTGCACCGCCAGCTCGTTCGGGCGGACGTCCGGATCGACACCGCTCACCAGCATCCGCTTCGCATCCCCCGAGCGCAGCACCGCAATCCCGCGGTCGATCCGCCCGCCGCCGCCGGTCAGCACGACGATCGCGTCGGTCTTGCGATTGTCGAGCGGCTTGCCAAGCGAGAGCAGGAACACCGCAAAGCCGAGCGCCCAGGCGAGCAGCAAGAACAGGCAGGTGCGCCAGATCACAGGCGCTTGCCCAGGGTACGCAGCACCGCGACGCGCGCGGCGATCGTCGAGAGCAATGCGAAGCCGAGCGGCAGAAGCAGCAGCAGGAACCAGTCGCGCTGCTGGAGCGCGACGCCGCCGAGCATCTCCGAGCCGACCGCAGTCAGCCGCGCCTGCAGGAACCAGACCAGCACGAGGGCAGCCGCAGTGCCGGCCGCGCCGCCGAGCAGCGTGTCTAGGGCGATCCGCCGCTGAAACAGGCGGGCGATCTGGACGTCGGTGGAACCCAGCATGTGGAGCACATCGATCGTGTCGCGATGCGTGTCCAGCCCCGCACGCGCCGCGAGCAGCACCACCGCGGCGGTCGCACCCGCGATCAGCAGCATCAGGCCCACCGCAAGCCAGCTCATCGAGGAGAGGAAGCTGCGCACGGGCGACAGCCATTGCGCATGCCGATCGACCCGCGCGCCCGGGGCGATCCGCCGCGCCGCTTGCTCAATCGCCGCGAAATCGCCCCCCGGTGCCTCGACGTCGATCATCGCCGGCATCGGCAGATCGGGATCGAGCCCGGCGTCGCCGAGCCAAGGCTTGAGCAACTGGGCGAGATGGGCACGGTCGACTTCGCGCGTGCGCGTCACCCCCGGCAATTTGCCGAGCGTCGCGACCGTCGCGGCGGCCTGGCTGTCGCGCAGGCTCGCGATCGGCTCGACGATCTGCACGGTCAGCCGGCCCGACAGCTCGCGGTCGAGCTGTGCGGTCGCGCCGAACATGCCCAGCCCCAGCGCGCCGGCGAGCACGGTGAGGAACAGCATGATCGCCATGATCCACGTCATAGCGCGGGTCGGTGCGCCCTCGTCGAGCAGCCGCCGCTCGGACGCGTGCGGATGGAGACCGAGGATCATGGCTGGCCGGGCGGGTTGCGCAGCACGCCGGTGGGATCGCTGAGCCGGCCATGCTCGATCCGCATCATCTGCGCGTTGGGAATGCGGTGGAGCAAATGGAAGTCGTGGGTCGCCACGACCACGCTGGTGCCGAGCCGGTTGAGCGATTCGAACAGATAGAGCAGCCGTTCGGCCATTTCCGGATCGACGTTGCCGGTCGGCTCGTCGGCGACGAGCAGTTCGGGGCGGGCGATCACCGCGCGGGCGATGGCGATCCGCTGCTGCTCGCCGCCCGACAGGGTTGGCGGCTTGGCGCGGCCGCGCTCGGTCAATCCCACCCAGGCGAGCATCTCGCGCACCGGTGCCTCGATATCGCTCTCCTGCACGCCGGCGACGCGCAGCGGCAGTGCGATATTGTCATAGGCCGAGAGATGCGGGACGAGGCGGAAGTCCTGGAACACCACGCCGATCCGGCGGCGGAAGCCAGGCAGGCGCTGGCGAGGAAGCGCGCCGGCATCCTCGCCGAACAGCCGGATCACGCCGCGCGACGGCCGCTGCGCGAGGTAGAGCAATTTGAGCAACGACGTCTTGCCCGCGCCGGAGGGCCCGGTCAGGAAGTAAAAGGATCCGCTCTTGAGCGTGAAGCTGATGTCCGAGAGCGTCTCGGAACCCGTGCCATAGCGCAAGCCGACATTTTCGAACTGGACGATATTGGCCATTCGCCGGCGCCGGCCGCTCCTTGCCTGTGGTCGTCGTGCGGCATCGCACAGGCGGCTTCGCGGCTCAAGCGATGGCAGCGCGGAGACTCTTGTGGGGCCGATTCGTTACAGCTAGAATCGCGCTTACCCGGTCAATGGGCAACCGGGCGGGTGAGACGCTTAGATGATCCTCGAATGCAGCCAGTGCCGGACGCGGTACCTCGTTCCCGACAGTGCGATCGGAGCCGAGGGGCGCACGGTTCGGTGCGCGAGCTGCAAGCACAGCTGGTTCCAGGCGCCGGCGGTGCTCGATCTCACGACCCGCACGCCGCAGGCCGAAGCGCGACCGGCTGCCGCGCCCGAGCCGCAAGCCCCGGCGGCGCGCCCCCCGATAGCGCGGGCCGCCGCTGCCAAATCTGCTCCCGCACCCGGCGAGGTGCTCGAGGCGCCTCGCCCGGCATCGCGCGAAACCCGCGTCGAGCCCCCGCGTGACGCCCGCGTCGAAGCGCCTTCGCCGCGCACCTATGAAGATCCGCTCGCCAGTGCGCCGCCGGAATATGATCCTTTCGCGCCGCCGCCCCGGTTCAAGCCGCGCCGCAACCCGGCGAAGCGCTGGACCGCCGCTGCGGTGATCGCCGGAGTCTCGATGCTGCTGGGGACCGGCGCCATTCTCTATTCGGGCGCTCCCGGCTTCGCGGCGCAATTCGGCCTCGGCGGGATCGGTGGCGAGGCCGAGACGCCGCTGCGCTTCACCGACAAGAACGTCGAACTGCGCCCGATGCCGAACGGCAGCGAGGCTTTCGTCGTCTCCGGCAAGGTGATGAACCCGACCGGCGAGCAGCAGCACATCCCCGACATCCGCGTCGAACTGAAGGACGGTGCCGACCAGCTCGTCTACAGCTGGCGTATCACGCCGGAGAACCGGACGCTCGGGCCCAAGGGCGCGCTCGATTTCACCGGCGCCAAGCTCGACGTGCCGTCGAACGCCAAGGTGGTCGAGCTCAGCTTCGCGAGCGAAATCGGCGGCTGACCCAGCCGAGCCGCAGGCCGTGCAGCAATGCGGCCGCGACCATTCCCAGCCCTGACGCGAGGACCAGGCCCTTCGGGCCGTAATTGCCGTGCACCAGCAGCACGCCGAGGCCGCCGGTGATCCCGAAAAAGGCGACGATGCCGTTGATGCCGGCGACTATCTGATCGCCGAGCGAACGCAGCGCATAGACGAACACCACCTGCACCCCGTCGAACAGGATGAACGGCGCCCACAATAACAGCATCGATGCCGCGAGCCGGTGGACGGGCCCGGTGGCGGGAAACATCGCGACCACGGGCAGCGCCAGGGCGATCAAGAGCAGCGACAGCGCCCCCGTCGCGAGCGCCGCGAGTGTCGCGGCGATCGCGGTTCGCCGGCCCGCCTGTTCCGGCACGCCCTCGCCGACGGCATTGCCGACGCGCACCCCGGCGGCCGAACCGAGCCCCAGCGCCACCGCAAAGGTGACGTTGTGGATCGAGAAGACGATCTGGAAGGCATGCGCGGTCGTCGGACCCAGCCGGGTCGAGAGCGCGATCAAGATCGCGAAGCCGATCAGTTCGAGCCCCGACGCGATCGCCGGCACCAGCCCGAAGCGTGCGAGGCGGACTGCCCCAGCCCAGGATTTATGGCTGCCCAATTCGGCCAGGTCGTGCACGCCACGCTGCCCCGCGCGCGGCAATGTCCACGCGGCGAAGACCATGCCGACCGCGCCGATCGCCGACGCGATCGCCGTAGCAAGCGCGGCGCCGACCGCACCCATCGCCGGCAGACCGAGCTGGCCGGTCGCGAGGATCCAGGCGAGCAGGGCGTTGAGCGGCAGGATCGAGAGATTCACCACCGTCACCCGGCGCGGCCGGCTGACGCCTTCGAGAAAGAAGCTCGCTGCCACGATGACGAGCTGAAAGGGGTAGGCCAACGCCATGACCCGGACCACGTCCGCGGCGGCGGGCGCAGTGGCAGGCGCTACGCCGAGGCCGAGCAGCATCGGTTCGGGCCAGAGCAACAATGTGACGCTGCTGAGCAGCCCGAGAACCAATGCGAGCAGCATACCTTGGTGGAAGACCCTGCCGGTCTCGCGCAGGTCGCCGGCACCGTCGGCACGCGACACATAGACGAGAATGCCGGTAAGCCAGCCCAGCCCCACGACGATGCCCGGAAAGGTCAGCGATCGGCTCGCGCCCAGGGCCGCCGCCTCGCCGGTGCTTACCAGCCCGACCACCGCGACGTCGGTGACGTGGAGGATCGTCCAGTTGAGGCTGGTCAGCACCACCGGCCAGGCGAGCGCGAGGATGCGGCGCATCTCGGCGGAGAGGGAAGGGGAGAGCAGCATCGCGGGAAGCCGCGTGTAGGGGCATCCGTCATTTTACGAAAGCGTGCGCGGACGGCTTGCATGCCCCGAAACGCTTTGCTAGGGGCCGCGCCTTACCAGACGCCGGGAGCCCTCGGCGAGTTTCACGTGCGGTCGTGGCGGAACTGGTAGACGCGCAACGTTGAGGTCGTTGTGGCCGAAAGGCCGTGGAAGTTCGAGTCTTCTCGACCGCACCAGAAACCCCCGGGCGCCGCAGCGCGGCCCCGATTTTTTCCGAGCATTGGCACAATTTTGCGACAAGTCGCTTGTAGCGGGCGGTTGATGCCGGCCCGTGCAGGGTCGTTGCTGCGTGTATCGGGAGTAAGCAATGGTGAAGTGGGGATGCGCGATCGGCGCGCTGATGGTCGGCGCGCTGCCTATGGCGGCGCAGGCGCAGGATCAGACGGCCGCGGCACCGCAATCCGCGCCGCCCGTTAACCCGACCGCCGCGCCCGATCCGGCGCAGCCCGCCGCAGCGGCGCAGGAAGAAGAAGCGCCCGCAGAGGACATCGTCGTTACCGGCCAGCTGCGCGGCGCGGTACCGGGCGACGTCAAACCCGAGGTCCAGCTCGGGCCGGCGGAGATTCGCGCTTATGGCGCGTCCAACGTCACCGAGTTGATGAACGCGCTGTCGGCGCAGCTCGGCAGCGGTTCGGGCCGCGGCGACGAGCAGCCGGTGATCCTGCTCAGCGGCCGGCGCTCGAGCCTCGCCGAGATCCGCAATCTGCCGACCGAGGCGATCGAGCGGATGGATATCCTTCCCGAGGAAGCCGCACTCCAGTTCGGCTACGGCGCCAACCAGAAGGTCGTCAATTTCGTCCTGCGGCGCCGCTTCCAGGCGCTGACCACGGTGTTCGAAGGCGCGATGCCCACCGCCGGCGGCAATGCGGGCGAGGGCTTCAACGCCAATCTCCAGAAGATCAGCCGCAACGAGCGGCTCGAGCTCGACGTCAAATATGGCCAGAATTCGGGCCTGCTCGAAAGCGAGCGTGGCGTCACCCGTGCCGCTTCGACCTTGTTCGATACGCTCGGCAACGTCACCGGCCTGAATGGCGGCGAAATCGATCCGGCATTGAGCGCCATCGCCGGTGGCCCGGTGACCGTGGCAGGGGTGCCGGCGGGGGCGGGCGCCGCCGCACCGTCGCTGGCCGGGTTCGCGGCGAGTGCGGGCGTGGCCAACGTCTCCGATCTCACGCCCTATCGCACGCTCTCGGGCGGCGGACGCAGCCGCCAGTTCGGCGACAATACCGCCCCGCTCAGCGGCACGCCGCAGAAGAATTTCGCGATCACCGGCACCTATGTCCCGGCGATCTCGGACAAGGTGTCCGCCGTCGCGACCGTCGGGTTCACCGCCAACCATAGCGATTCGCTGCTCGGCCTGCCGAACGCGACGCTGCGCCTGCCCGCGGGCAATCCGTTCTCGCCCTTCGCCAACGACGTGCAGCTGTATCGCTATTACGACAATCTCGCGCCGCTCGCGCGCTCGAGCGACCGGCGGGCGATCAACGCCAATCTGAGCGTCAACGGCACGACCTCGCCGTGGCTGGCGAGCTGGAACTGGTCGCTTCAGGCCGAATATCAGTACAACGAAAACAAGTCGGTCACCGAGACCGGGATCGACACTGCCGCCGCGCAGGCGCGGCTCGATGCGGGCGATCCGGCCTTCAATCCGTTCGGGCCGATCGCCTCCTCGCTCGCCATTCTCCGCCCGGACCAGATCTCCAAATCGCAGTCCAACCGCGCCAATGTGGACTTCGCCACCTATGGCGCGCTGTTCAAGCTGCCGGCCGGCGATGTGCGCGCTACCGTGCGCGTGGCAGGGCGCACCGAAGACCAGCACAGCGTCTCGTTGCGCACGAATCGCCTCCAGACCGGCGATATCGCGCGCGACACCGGCAGCATCCGCGCCAATCTCGTCTTGCCCATCGCCAGCCGGCGCAACGCCGTGCTCGATGCGATCGGCGACCTGTCGGTGACCGGCAATGTCGAAGTCGAGCAGCTCTCGGATTTCGGCCGGCTCACCAGCACCACCTGGGGGCTGAACTGGTCGCCGATCCCGCAGGTCCGCGCCAATGTCAGCGTGGCCAACGACAGCAATGCGCCGGCCCCCGGCCAGCTCGGCGATCCGGTGGTTGTTACTCCCAACCAGCGCGTGTTCGATTTCGTCCGCAACGAGAGCGTCGACATCACGGCGATCAGCGGGGGCAACCCCCTGCTGCGGGCCGATGATCGCCGGGTGTTCAACGCGCGCGTGAACATCCGGCCGCTGACCGAGACCAATCTCAACATCAATGCGAGCTACAGCAACGCGCGCACCCGCAATGCGACGTTGAGCTTTCCGGGCGCCAGCGCGGAAGTCGAGGCCGCCTTTCCCGACCGCTTCGTTCGCGACACCGACGGGCGTCTCCTGAGCGTCGATTATCGCCCGATCAATGTCGACCGGCAGGAGCGGTCCCAATTCCGCTGGGGAATCGATCTGTCGATTCCGATCTCCTCGCCACAGGCGACGCGACTGCGCGAGCGGCGGACTGCCTTCCAGGCGGCGCTGGCCGAATCGCGCCGCACCGGCCAGCCGCTGCCGCCGGAATTCAGCGCGCAGCAGGAGCAATTCCGGCGCCTCGGTCAACAGCAGAGCCTGTTCGGCGGCAACCAGCGTGGGCAGGGACAGCGACGCGAAGGCCAGCCCCAGGGAGACCGGCCGGCAGGAGCCGAGCAGGGCCCCGGTCGCGAAGGGCAGGGGCCGGGTGGCGGCGGCTTCCGCGGGCCCGGCGGCGGCGGGCGCGGTTTCGGCGGCGGTGGCCGGGGCGGCTTCGGTGGTGGCGGCAATGTCGTCCGCTTCACGCTCAATCACACCTGGACGCTCAGGGACGAGATTCGCATCCGCCCCGGCCTCCCCGAAATCGACCGGCTCGACGGAACGAGCGCGCAGGGCACCGCCGCGCACCAGATCGACGCGCTGGCGGCGGTCAAGCGCGACGCCTGGCTGCTGCAGGCGACCGGCGCATGGCAAAGCGGATGGCGGAGCACGACGGGCGCGATCGGCAGCGAGACCCGGTTGAACTTCGGCAGCCTCGCTACCGTCGGGCTGCTCGCCGAGTTCAATCCCGGCCAGGATTTCGATTTCCTGCACAAGCATCCGTGGTTCCGCGGATCGCGGGTCCAGCTGCGCGTCGAGAATCTGTTTGATGCGCGGCAGCGCGTCACCGACGCGAACGGCGAGGTGCCCGCGGCCTATGCGCCCAATCTCGTCGACCCGCTCGGCCGCGTCGTCCGGCTGACCTTCCGCAAGCAGTTCTTCTGAGCAGGGAGCTTTAGCGTGCCGCCAGCACCGGCTGGCGGATGCGCCGCTCGAAGCGTTCGCCTTTGTCCTGATCCAGGATCCGCCGATAGAGCAGGGTGATCGAGACGCGGCGGTTGCGCGGATCGGTCGGCGTCTCGACGATCAAAGGCTCGCGATCGGCGACGCCTTCTATTCGTTCGAAGCGCATCTCGGGCACACCGCCGGCGAACAATCGCCGCCGCGTCGCTTCGGCGCGGCCACTGGAGAGCATCCAGTTGTTCATGTTCCTGGGATCGCCATAGCCGAGGCTGTCGGTATGGCCGCGGATCATGATCGGGTTCTCCATGCCCGAGATGCTCTCGGCGATCGTGCCGATCAGCGCGCTGGCGTCCGGCACCAGCGCGGTCGTGCCGAGATCGAACATCGAATAATTGGCGTCGTCGAGCAGGTCGATCCGCATCCCGTCGCGGGTCGCGACGAAGCGGATATGCTTGGCGAGCTTGGCGAGCTGCGGCCGCGCCCGCATCTTGTTCTGGATCGCCTTCGCGGTCTGGTTGAAGTTCTTCTGGTCCTGCTCGGTCAGCGCACGCTGGTCCTTGAGCGTGCCCTTCTCGCCGGTGCCGACATCCCTGCCGCCCACCCCGCCGACCGGCACGGTCAGCGACTTGGTGCCGGTCTGCGACGCCTTGGCGGGATAATTGTCCCTGGCATTGAGCGCGTCGCCGCCGAACAGCCCGTTCGATCCGGCGCTGTTCTGGCGCAGCTCCACCAGTGTGGGCGCGAAATAATCGGCGAGCGCCTTGCGCTGCTTCTCGGTGGTCGCGCCGAGCAGCCAGAGCAGCAGGAAGAACGCCATCATCGCGGTGACGAAATCGGCATAGGCGACCTTCCACGCGCCGCCGTGATGGCCGCCATGGCCCTCGACGAAGATCTTCCTGACGATGATCTTCGCCGGCTGGTTCGATCCGTGCGGTGCGCGCGCTGCCATCAGAGACTCCCCTCCCTGCAAGGGAGGGGGCAGGGGTGGGTGCCGGCGCCGAAGGCGTCGGCCCAGTCGCACGGGACGATGGCTCGCTGCGCTCGCCACCCACCCCTAACCCCTCCCTTGCAGGGAGGGGAATGAAGAAGAGCGATGCTCACCGGCCCCGGAGCCCGTCGAACACTTCGCCGAAATTCGGCTGGTTGTGATGCGCGATGCCGGAGCGGGCCGCCTCGATCACCAAAGGCTGCGGGTGGCCGTGGAGCGAGGCGATGATGATCTGCTTGACCGTGTGGTAGATCGCGGCATCGGCGTCGATCACCTGCTTCAGCCGGGTCGCGAGCGGCCCGACGATGCCGTAGGCGAGCAAAACGCCGAGAAAGGTGCCGACCAGCGCCGAGCCGATCATCCCGCCGAGAATGCTCGGCGGCTTGTCGATCGAGCCCATCGTCTTGACCACCCCGAGCACCGCCGCGACGATGCCGAGCGCCGGCAATGCGTCGGCGAGGCTCTGCAGCGTCGTCTGCGGCCCCTGCACCTCGTGGTGGTGGGTCCGGATCGCATTGTCCATCACGTCCTCGACGGCGTGAACGTCGAGCGTGCCCGACGAGACGACGACGAGGCGCAGCGTATCGGTGATCAGGTTGATCAAGGTGTGATCGGCGAGCAGCCGCGGATATTCGGCGAACAGCGCCGAGGAGCGCGGATCCTCGACATGCGGCTCGAGCGCGATCGGCCCCTCGGTCCGCAGCATCTTCATCAGCTTCGAGACGAGGAAGATCGTGTCGAGATAGTCCTGCTTCCCGTATTTCGGCCCCTTGACGACTTTCATGAAGCCGCTGCCCAGCGCCTTCAGCTCCTGCATCGAATTGCCGATGATCAGCGCCCCGATCGCGGCACCGCCGATGATCAACATCTCGTGGGGGAGGGCGTGGAGCACCGGCCCGAGCGCGCCGCCGGTGATGACGAACCCGCCGAACACCATTGCGATCAGGACGACAAAGCCGATCAGCACGAACATGCGACTAAACTTCCCCCTGCGCCGTCATTCGGCCCTTGCTTTGGTAAACGACCGCTTCGCCGTGCGTTTGAGCGGAAAATCGCGCGGTCAGAGATAATCGAACAGCGACAGGCCGGAGAGTTTGGAGAAGCTCGCCTGGGTCGCCTGCAGGATCGTCAGCGTCTTCTGGAGCTCGGTGACCGCCGTCGTGATGTCGGTGTCTTCGAGCGCCGAACGCACGTCCTCGCGCGCTTCGCTCGCGGTGGTCAGTCGATCCGTATCGAGCTCGAGCCGTGCCGAGCGCGCGCCCGCTGAGGCGCGCGCCAGCGTTACGCTGTCCTGCGCGCCCTTGATCCCGGTCAGTGCAGCATTGCCTGCCGCCTTGACGTCGCCTCCGGCCGCGAGTGCGGCGGCAAAGTCGCCGAGCACGGCGAACATGTCGGTGCCGCCGCTCGCAAAGGCACGGGCTCCGGTCACGGTCCCCTGAATGCTCACCCCCTCGCCGATCGGGATGCCCGAGGGCTCGCCGGTGCCCGCAAAGGTGATCGATCCGTCAGAGTTGCGCACATAGGCGACATCCCCGGTCGCGCCGCCGAACAGGGGCTGGCCGCGCACGTCCTTCGTGTTGGCCAGGCCGAACAGCGTATCGCGGATCGATTCGAGCTCCTTGCCGATTGCCGCCCGGTTGGTGTCCGACAGGGTGCCGTTCGATGCCTGGGTGGCGAGTTCGAGGGCGCGGGTGAGCTGCGCCTCGACGCTTTCGAGCGTGGTGTCGGTCTGGGCGAGCAACCCCTGCGCCATATCGATATTGGCTGCCCAGGCACTGTCGTCGGCGGTCTGCCGGCTGATCCCCTGCAGCCGCAGATAGGCACCGGCATCATCGGAAGGCGCGAGCAGCTTCTTGCCGGTCGCGATCTGAAGCTGCGTTCGGTCCGCCTCGGTGGTCAGCCGCGTCATCAGCGATGCGGGCCGGTTGTAGAGCTGCGAAGTTGCGACGCGCATGGCTGCCTCAGCGGATATCGAGGATGGAATTGAGCGTCTCGCGCGCGATCTGGATCACACGGCTCGACGCCTGATAGGCCTGCTGGAAGCGGATCAGGTCGACCGCTTCCTCGTCGACATTGACTCCCGTCGCCGCGGTCCGCTCGGCGATCGCGGAATCGCGCATTGCGGTCTGCGCCTCGGCGACTGCCTTGCGCGCCGACAGCGCGGCGGCGTTGGCGGAAGTAACGCTTGCGATCGTGTCCTCGAAGCGCCCGCTGGTGCGCAGCGCGCTCAGCCCGGCGAGGTTGGCGTTGTCGCGAATCCCGGCGCCGGACGCCGCGGCGGCGATTCCGCGCGGATCGTCCAGCACGAGCGTAAGCTTATAAGCCGGATCGCCCGTCGCGAACATCGGCGCGCCAGGATTGCCGTCGAGATCGTCCCCCGCGGCCTGCACCGCATTGACGCCATCGGCGAACGCAGCGGCCAGCTGGTTCACCTCGTCCAGCGCGCCCGCGATGCGATCGGCGCCTTCGGCGAAGCCAGCCAGCGCGCCGCCGCCCGGGAACACTGCATTGCTCTCGCCCTGGAAGTGGAGGGTATAGGCGACAAGGCCTTCGTCGCTGCGTTTGTAGGTGATCGCGCCGCTATTCTCGCCCTGGACGAGGATCGGCCCGGCCACGCCGCCGACGCGGACGACCGCGCGCCCGGCGGGATCGGTCATCACCGAGACGTCAGTGAGCGCGCTCATTTGCTCGAGAAGCCGGTCGCGTTCGTCGAGCAGGGCCGCCTGGCCGCTGGTGCCGTCCTGCTGGCGGCCGAGCCCGGCATTGACCCGGCCGAGCGATCGGGCGAGCGAATTGAGCTGGGTGGTCGCGGCCTCGGCGCTCTTGTCGAGATCGTCCATCGCCCCGTCGAGCGCGGCACCGGTTGCAGCAAAGGACGAGGCGATACTGGACGCGGCCTCGAGCATCGCCGCCCGCGGCGCGAGGGAGGCGGGATCGGCGGCGACTGCCTTGGCCGAGTTGAAGAAGCCGGTCAGGCGGTCGCCCAATTTGCTGCCGGTAAGCGATTCCTCGACGCGCTGGAGCCAGGTCGCGCCGGCCTCGGTCCTCGCGAGGTCGGCGGTGGCGGTGCGCACTTCGGCGGTCTTGTAGACATCGGCGGCGCGGGTTAGCCCGCGCGCGACCACGCCCATGCCCTGCGCGGTGCCGGTGGTGATCCCGGCGGGCGCGACGACTTCGCGAATGTCGGTGGTCCGCCGCGAATAGCCGGCGGTGCCGGCGCTCGCGATGTTCTCGGACACGGTGGTGAGCGCGGTCTGATACGCCTTGAGGCTGGACAGACCGATCGAGAGCATATCGCTCATGGCGTATCGCTCCCACTACCTTCTGCAATGCTGTTCCCCGGCGAAGGGGACGCGGTCTCCACCGGCGCGGACTTGGCGAGGAACTCTGTCATCGCCTTGCCGATGCCGATCGGCGCGTGTGCCGCCATCGCCTGGGCGAGCTGCTGGTCCTGCATGTCGCGAAACTGTTCGCTCGCCTTGCTGTCGAACAGCCCGTCGCCGAGCCTGGCCGCGCGCATCGACTTGAGCATCATGCCGGTGAAGATCGCCTCGAAGCGCTCGCCCGCGGCATCGAGATTGTCCTTCGAGGCCAGCCGCGAAGTGTCGATCGACGTAGCGCCATTGCCGGCGACCGGAGCGAGCGGGGTGCTCACAGGATCACCAGTTCAGCCTTGAGCGCGCCGGCTTCCTTGAGTGCCTCGAGGATCGCGACGAGGTCCGCCGGCGAAGCGCCGATCGCGTTTACCGCCTTCACCACGTCGGCCAGCTTGGGCCCGGGCTGCATCAGGAACATCGGCTTCTTCTCCTCCTCCACGTTCACGCTGCTGTGCTGCTCCAGCGCGGTCTCGCCCTTGCTAAACGGCAGGGGCTGGACGATGTTTTGGGCCTCATCGATCCGAACGGTGAGTTTACCATGCGTCACCGCGGCGGGGCTGACCCGAACGGCGGAGTTGATCACCACCGTGCCGGTGCGCGCATTGACGATCACCTTGGCCGCGGCCTCCGCGGCGTCGACAGTGAGATTCTCGATCTCGGCCATCAGTTCGGCGCGGACATCGGCGCCGGCGGGCGCCTGCACTGCGATCGACACGCCGTCGATGGCGCGGGCCCGGCTGCCGCCGAAGCGGCTGTTGATTGCGTCCTGCACGCGCTGTGCGGTGGTGAAATCGGCGCGGGCGAGGTTGAAGGTGAGGAACGGGGTGCGGTCGAACCCGGTGTCGACCAGGCGCTCGACGGTGGCGCCCTCGGGGATGCGCCCGCTCGAGGGCGTGTTGACCACGATCTTCGAGCCGTCGGCGCCGTCCGCGCCGAGCCCGCCGACTGCGAGATTGCCCTGCGCCATCGCGTAGATCTGGCCGTCGGCGCCCTGCAGCGGGGTGAGGATCAAGGTGCCGCCGCGCAACGACTTGGCCTTGCCCATCGACGAGACGGTGATGTCGAGCTTCTGCCCCGGCTTGGCGAAGGGCGGCAGCTCGGCGGTGATCATCACCACCGCCGCGTTCTTCAGCGCGGGGCTCACCCCCGGCGGCAGCTGGAGCCCGAAGCGGGAGGCGACGCCCTTCATCGACTGGACGGTATATTCGAGATTGTCGTCGCCAGTGCCAGGCAGGCCGA
Organism: Sphingomonas psychrotolerans; assembly: GCA_032334595.1. Classification (GTDB taxonomy): domain Bacteria; phylum Pseudomonadota; class Alphaproteobacteria; order Sphingomonadales; family Sphingomonadaceae; genus Sphingomonas; species Sphingomonas psychrotolerans_A. Next base: position 148,983 of record JALMLT010000005.1, read on the forward strand.
CCACCATGCCATAGCCGGTGAGCTGGTTGGTGCGGATCCCCTGGAACCCGCCGAGATCCTTGACGCGCTGGGCGTGGGCGGGGGCGGTTGCGGACAGCGCGGCGAGAAGGGTGAGAACTACCCACCCGTTCGCCCTGAGCTTGTCGAAGGGCGAGAGCCGCGTGCGGGACGGTTGTGGAGAGCCGTGCTTCGACAGGCTCAGCACGAACGGATGGGAGCGGAGGCTCTGCAGGAGTGAGTGGATCATGCTGCGGCTCCCCTCAGAACGGACTGATCATCTGGAAGAACCGGCTCAGCCAGCCCTGGCGGCTGGCGCGGGCGATGTCGCCCTTGCCGGTATAGGCGATGCGGGCATCGGCGACGCGGGTCGAGGCGACGCGGTTGTTCGCGTCGATGTCGGCGGTGCGGACGATTCCCTTGATCTGGACGAACTCGTCGCCGCGATTGAGCGTGACTCGCTTCTGGCCCTGCACCAGCATCGTGCCGTTGCGATAGACCTCTGCCACCGTGACGCTGATCTCGCCCGACAGTGCATTGGCCTGATCGGCGGTGCCGGTGCCGGTGAAGTTGCGGCCGCCGCTGACGGTCGCGTCGCTCTTGTCGAACAGGTTGAGCGCGCCGGTGGTCGGCGGCGTCAGCGAGAAGCCGCCTCCGCTGTCGAGCTTGGTGCCCGCGGACTTGGAGGCGCTGGTCCGCTCGACCAGCACGATCGTCAGCGGATCGCCGACCCGCCGCGCGCGCTGACCCTCGTAAAGCGCCGCATAGCCCTCCTCGGGCTGGAAGATGCTGCCGTTCGCCGGCGTGGCAACAGGCACCGGAGCGGGAAGCGTGGCGGAGAAATCCTCCTTCGCCTTCTTCTTGCCCAGCCCGAGGAACTGCGCCTTGGCGGGCGTCGCGCCCAGACCGAGCGCGGCGACGGCGAGCGCGCCGACGGCGAGGCCGGTGAGGAACTTCATCAGCGCGCCCTCAGATGTTCTGGTTGACATATTTGAGCATCTCGTCGGTCGCCGAGATCATCTTCGAATTGACCTCATAGGCGCGCTGCGTCTCGATCATGTCGACCAGCTCCTCGACGACATTGACGTTCGACGCCTCGAGCGCGCCCTGGCGGATCTTGGCGCGGCCGGCCTCCGCGGGTGCGCCGAGGCTCGCCGCGCCGCTGGCGGTGGTCTCGATCAGGAAATTGTCGCCGGTCGCCTGCAGCCCGCCCGGATTGGGGAAGGTCGCGACCTGGATCTGGCCGAGCTGGCTCGCCTCGGTCTGGCCGGCGATCTGCGCCGACACCGTGCCGTCGGCGCCGATCGTGATCCCGGTGGTGCCTTCGGGGATCGTGATCCCCGGCATCACCTGATAGCCGTCGCTGGTCACCAGCATGCCCTCGGCCGAGCGCGAGAAATTGCCCGCGCGGGTATAGCCGAGCTGGCCGCCGGGCAGCTGGACCTGGAAATAGCCCTCGCCTTCGAGCGCGAGATCGAGCGATCCGCCGGTGTTCTGGAACGTGCCCTGCGTCTCCACCCGGGCAGTGCCCTGGATGCGCACGCCGGTGCCGAGATTGAGCCCGGTGGCGTATTTCGTCTCCGCGGTGCTCTGCGCGCCGGGCGCCGTCACCACCTGATAGGCGAGCGTCTGGAACGAGGCCCGGTCGCGCTTGAATGCCGTCGTGTTGACGTTGGCGAGGTTGTTCGAGATCACCCGCATGCGCATGTCCTGGGCGTCGAGCCCGGTGCGCGCGATGTGCATTGCCGAGGAACCCATCGTCTAAATCCTTTGCGTTCAGGCGGGCATCCGCATCAAAGATGCGGCGCTCTCGTCCATGGTCTTGGCTTCCTTGAGCAGGCTCGCCTGCACTTCGTAGCTGCGCTGGTTCTCGATCATGTCGACCAGCGCTTGCGTCAGATTGACGTTCGACTGCTCGAGCGATCCCGAGGCGAGCTTGCCGTCGAGATCCTCCGGCAGCACGCCGCCGCCCTTCACATGGAGCAGATTGTCGAGCCCCTTGGCGGTCTGGCTGCCGGCGGGGCTGGCCAGCTTGATCCTGTCGATCGCCTGCGGCTGGGTCGGGTCGCCGCCGAGCGGCACGATCGACACGGTGCCGTCCTCGGCGATGCTGATCGACTGGTGGGGCGGCACGGTGATGGGGCCCCCCGACCCCATCACCGGGAAACCGTCGCCGGTTTCCAGCACGCCCGAGGCCGCGACGGACAAGTCGCCGCGCCTCGTATAGGCTTCGCTGCCGTCCGCGGCCTGCACCGCGATCCACGAATCGCTCGTCACCGCCACGTCGAGCGGCCGCGCCGTCTGGACGATCGTCCCCGCGCGCCGGTCGATGTCGTTGACTTCTTCTGCGGCGAGCTGGCGCGTCTCGAGCCCCTGCCCGCGCAGCACCAGCCGGTCGAAATCGACGCGCTCGGCGCGGAACCCGATCGTCGACGCGTTCGCGATGTTGTTCGCGATCGTCGACTGCGCCGCCATCTGGCTGCGCAGCCCCGACATTGCAGTGTAGACCAGCCGGTCCATGCGGTGTCTCCCTCAGCCTTTCGTCAGCTGCGGATGTTGAAAATCGTCTGCGAGATCTGGCTCGCGGTATCGAGCGCCTTGGCGTTCGCCTGGAAGTTGCGCTGCGCAGCGATCAGCCCGACCAGTTCCTCGGTGATGTCGACGTTCGAGCGCTCGATCGCGCCCGACATCAGCCCGCCGAAGCCGTTCGCGCCGGGCTCGCCGAGCCGCGGTTCGCCCGACAGGCCCGATGCCGACCAGGTGCTGCTGCCGAGCTGGCGCAGCCCGGTCGGATTGGAGAAGCTGGCGAGCACGACCTTGCCCAGCGCCTGGCTGTCGCCGTTCGAGAAGCTGGCGCGGACGGTACCGTCGTCGCCGATCGTGACGCCCTCGAGCTGGCCGACCGGCGAGCCGTCCTGCGAGCTCGCGTCGATGCTGAACGGCGAATAGACCTGCGTGGTCGCGTCGCCGAAATCGAGCGTGATCATCTGCTCGGTCGTCGCGCCCGGAGCGAGGAAGCCCTGGAACTGGGTCGGGCCGGCCGGCGCGGTCAGCTTGCCGGTCGAGTCGAAGGTCATGTGGATCGGCTCGATCACGTCGGGATCGGTGCCAGAATTGAGCTGCTTGTCGCCGACGAACGAATAGGCCGTCCACTCGCTGGTCGGGTCGGTGCCGGTCGGCGTGGTCTCGCGGACGAAATAGGTGGTCAGCGTCAGCGCATTGCCGTTGGCGTCGTAGATCGTCGTCTGCGCCGAATGGTTGTAGGTCGCAGGATCGAACCGGTCGAACGCGTAAGGCACGTCGGTCCAGCGATCGTCGTCCGAAGGGATGACCGAATTGGCGTTGAGGTTGAGCGACAGAGTCACGTCCTCGGTCGCCTCGGGCTTGCCGCTGATCTGCGGCAGGCGGAGACTCACGGTCGAGGCGATGCCGGTCGCGACCACCGCGCCCGAGCCGTCGACCGGATAGACCTGCAATTTGTTGCCCTGCGCGTCGACGACATAGCGGTCGGAATCGACGAGGAAGCTGCCGTTGCGGGTGAACGACACGTTGTTGCTCGCGTCGCTGCCCTTGACGATGAAGAAGCCCTCGCCCGAGATCGCCACGTCGAGCGCCGAAGAGGATTGCGTGAAGCCGCCCTGGCTGAATTGCTGGCGGACCGACTTCACCACCGTGCCCGAGCCGACCATCTGGGTCGGGTTCGAGTTCGAAGTCGAGGCGATCACGTCGGCGAACTGCGTGGTCGAGCGCTTGAAGCCGTTGGTCGAGACGTTGGCGAGATTGTGCGAGATCGTCGCCATCTCGGTCTGGGCGGCCTGGAGCCCGCTCAATGAGGTGAAGAAGGACATGGTCGTTGCTCCTTGAGGTCAGCCGACTTGCCAGACGGCGTCGAGAGAGATCTGGCCGATGCCAGGCAGGGTGAGCGCGGGCTTGCCGTCGGCGCCGAGCGACACGGTCGAGACCGGCGCCCAGACGAGCGGGCTGGCGTCGACTTTGGCGCCTGCGTTCAGTGCGGCGACCTCGACGGTGTAGGGGCCGGGCCCGGCCGCCTCGCCATTGTCGAGCTTGCCGTCCCAGTCGAACGCGACCGCGCCGGCGGCCTGCTTGCCGAGGGCGATGGTCTTGAGCGGCTTGCCGTCGGCATCGCTGATCGTGACGTTGACGTCGGTGGCGTCCTTGGCGAGCGCGACCGCGCCGGCGATCCCGCCGCTCTCGCGCGGATATGCGGTCGAACCTTCGGTGAGGACGGTCTTGCCGACATAGCCGAGCGCATCGCCGAGCGAGGTGCTGCCCAGCTTCGCCGCGATCGCCTTCAATGTGCTGCTCATCTCGGTGATTCCCGAGAGCGACGAGAATTGCGCCATCTGGGCGACCATCTGGGTGTTGTCGACCGGCTCGAACGGATCCTGGTTCTTGAGCTGCGCGGTCATCAGCGCGAGGAAGTCGCCTTGGTCCATCTCGGTCTTGCCGAGCCGCGACGTGTCTTTCGTGCCCGTATTCGAGGTCGAATTCGAACCGCCGAAGCGATTGATCCCGAGCGTCTGCAGCGTGCTGTCGAAGTCCATGATCAGCGGCCCAGCTTGAGGGTGTCGACGATGAGCTGCTTGGCAGTCTGCATGACCTCGACATTGTTCTGATAGGTGCGCGACGATTCGAGCATGTCGACGAGCTCGCGGGTCTCATCGACCGCGCTTTCCCAGACATTGCCGTCCTTGTCGGCGAGCGGATTGCCCGGATCGTAGCGCCTGGTCGGCTCGGAGCCGGCGGTGACGATCTGCTCGACATCCACGGTCGCGAGGCCCGAAGCCTCGTCGAAGGCACTGCGGAACACCGGCTTGATCGTGCGGTACGCGGCCTCGGGGCTCGAAGCGACCGTGCCGACATTGGCGAGGTTCGACGCGGTGGTGTTCATCCGCAGCAACTGCGCGCTCATCGCGCGGCCGGAGACCTGGAAGATCGAGAGCGGCTGATCGGCCATGCTCATTCTCCCCTGAGCGCGCGGGTGATCGTCGAGATGCGGCCGTTCAGGAACGACAGGGTCGTCTGATAGGCGACGGCATTCTCGGCAAAGGCGGTCTGTTCGGTGGCCAGCTCGACGGTGTTGCCGTCCTGGCTCGGCTGGAGCGGCACGCGATAGAGCGTCGCGGCGTCGATCGACCCGCCCGGAGTCTCGGCCGCGGCGAGCGCCGAGCGAAAGTCGATGTCCTTCGCCTTGTACCCGGGGGTCGAGGCATTGGCGATGTTCGACGCGAGCACGCCCATGCGCTGCGAGCGCACGGTCAGCGCCGCGCCGTGTACGCCGAACAGGCTGTCACTCTGCATTGCACGTCTCCCGCACAAAAGTTCGGGCGTGTCGCTGCAATGGCCGTGCCAGTTTGGGCAGTGGGTCGGGCGGCCGCTCGATTCGCGTCTACTTGCGGGATGGGCGGCAAAGCCTTGCCGGTCCGGCGGCAATGGCGTGCCGCATCGCTTCACCCTCGCACTGCAGCGACCGTAAATAATCCTCCCCCGCAAGGGGGAGGTGGCGCCCGGAGGGCGTCGGAGGGGGAGGTAAGCAATGCCTTCTCCAATCCAGCGACGTGCTTCCTCCCCCTCCGTCAGCTTCGCTGCCACCTCCCCCTTGCGGGGGAGGATCGAAACGGAACCGTCGCCGATTGCCCTATTCACAATTGGCCCGGGCCTTGCACCCGTGAGCGCATGAATGTCGCGCCTTTCCTCGATCCGGTCGCGCTCGCCATCGTGCTGGGCGGGACGGTCGCCGCCGTCCTGCTGCGGACGCCGCTGGCCGATCTCGCCCGCGGACTCGCCGCATTGCGCACGCTGGGCCGCCGCCGCTTCGATGCCGCACCGCTGCTCGAACAGATCAGCGCATTTCACCGGATCGTGCGGCGTCACGGCGTGATCGCGCTCGATCGCTCGGTGATCGCCGATCCCGACCTCGCCGCAGCCGTCGCGGCAATCGTCGATGGCGCCTCGCCCGAACAGGTGACCGCCTTGCTCGATCAGCGCCATCTCGCGCGTTTCGAGCGCCACCGCGCCGCCGCCGAGATGTGGACCGGCATGGCCGAGATCGCCCCGGCAATGGGGATGATCGGCACGCTGATCGGGCTCGTCCAGATGTTCACCGCGATGCGCGACCCGAAGACGATCGGCGCGGCGATGGCGGTCGCCTTGCTCACCACATTGTACGGCGCGATCGTCGCATGCCTGATCGCCACGCCGGTGGCGGCGCGGCTCAAGCGGCACGCGCGTCATGAGGCGCAGGAGCGCGCCCGACTGTTGGCGCCGCTTGCCGAGCTCGCCACACTCCAGCCGCGGCTCGGCGCACGCGAGCTCGCGGCATGATCTTGGAAGACGATCCTCCGGCGCGGCCGATCTGGCTGACGACGCTCGCCGACCTCGCCTTGCTGCTGGTCGGCTTCTTCGTGTTGCTCCAGGCCGATCAGGTGAATCCGGACACGCTTGCCGCCGGCTTTCGCGCGGGCTTCGGCGTCAGGGAGCAGGCGCCGGCGATGCCGGTCGACGTCGCAGCAGTCACCGGCTTCGCGCCGGGCTCGGCGCAGCTGCCCGATGCCGCCGGCGCGCGCGCCTGGGCGCGCACCGCTGCCGCCGATCCGCGCACCCGCCTGCGGATCATCGGCGAAGTCGACGGCAGCGCCCTCGACGTCGATCCGCTGACCGGCAGCGGCGCGATCCTCGCCGCGGATCGCGCCCGCGCGGTAGCGGCGTCTCTCGTCCGCTCGGGCGCCGTCGCCCCCGGGCGCATCGCCATTGCCACTGCGCGCGGTCAGCGCCGCGCGGTTCTTTCGCTCGGCTATGACGGAGGCCGGCAATGACTTGCCGCCCGGCAACCCCGCCTTGCCGCCCCGCGCTCAGGGAGATTTCCATGCTGCTGTCGCTCGCACTCGCCGTTGCCACCCCCGTCGCCGCACAGGATTTTCAGTCGACGCCCGTGCTCGACACGATCGTCGCGCAATTCACCGGCGCGCGCATCGGCGAGCAGGGCGGTGCGCGTGCACCGGTCGACCAAAGGCTCAAGCTGCAGCCTTGCCCGGCGCCGCAGCTCGAATGGCGCAGCGAGGCAAAGGATGCAGTGGTTGTCCGTTGCATGGCGCCGGCGTGGCGGATCTTCGTGCCGGTCAATGCAGTCCCCCAGCCGAAGGCAGTGCCGCCGGCACCGGCACGGGCACCGGCCGTGGCGGTGAAGGCCGAACCGGTGATCCGCCGCGGCGATCCGATCACCGTAGAGGCAGGCGCGCCGGGCTTCTCGATCAGCCGCGAAGGAGTCGCGATGGGCGATGCCGCGGCGGGCGCGCGGCTGCTGGTCAAGGTCGACGACAGGAAGCCGCCAATCCAGGCAGTGGCGCTCGAACCGGGCCGCGCCCGCCTGCCGTGAAATTTCTTCTAAAGGCCTTGATGAACCGGCCGTTCCTAACGCTGCAGGAATAGCTCCGAGGAAGCAGCAATGGTGGATCCCATCGGCAACAAGGCAGGCGCGGTCGCTGACCGCCGCATTGCGCCGGTCGCCCCCGCCGCTCCGGTGGAAGTGGCGAAGTCCGTGTCGAATGACGTCGCGCCGGTCGAATCGACCGCCACGGCGCTGTCGAGTTCGATGGCGGCCAAACCGCCGGTCGATGCCGAGCGCGTCGCGAAGATTCGCAAGGCGATCGAGGACGGCAAGTTCCCGATCTATCCGACTACGATCGCCGACCGGCTGCTCGCGCTCAAGCTCGAATGGAGCCCCAATGACCCGGCGTGACGCTTTGATCGCGGTTATCGAGGCGCTGCACGCCGAGATCGAGGCGCTGAAGGCAAACGACGTTGCCGCGCTCGAGGCGGCGACCACGGCCAAGCTGTCGGCGATCGACACCGTCGCGTTGTTCGACGGCGAGGCGCCGTCGCCCGAGATCAAGGAACTCGCCGCCGAGGCGCACCGGCTCAACGAGACCTGCCGGATCTACGTCAATCTGATGGCGGCAAATGTTCGCCGCCGCCTGCAACTTCTTTCCGGCGATACCGCGCCGGCTTATCGCCCCGGAGGCTACGCCCTCGCCTGACGGCCGGCTGGCACGCTCCTTGCTGATCCGCCCGCACCCAAGGGCAATCGGATCACAAAGCGATGAGCATCGCATCGGTCACTTCAAGGGCGGGCATTCAGACGGCGATCGCCGCGGCCAGCCGCAAGACCGGAATCGACTTCAATTATCTGCTCGGCCAGGCGCAGGTCGAGAGCGGTCTGCGCGCCGATGCACGCGCCGCCACCTCGAGCGCCACCGGGCTCTACCAGTTCATCGAGCAGAGCTGGCTCGGCGTGATCAAGGACCACGGCGCCGAACATGGCCTCGGCTGGGCAGCCGACTCGATCCGCCAGACGGCGAGCGGCCGCTATATCGTCAGCGATCCCACCACCCGCCGCGCGATCCTCGATATGCGGCGCGATCCCGGCACTGCGGCGCTGATGGCCGCCGAGCATGCCTCGGATAACAAGGCCGCACTCGAGCAACGGCTCGACCGTCCGGCGACCGGCACCGATCTCTATATGGCGCATTTCCTCGGCCGGGCCGGGGCGGCGAAATTCCTCGGCGCAATGGAGCGCAATCCCGGGCAAACCGGGGCGGCGCTGTTCCCCGCCGCCGCGCGGGCCAATCGCGGCGTCTTCTATGCCGGCGACGGCCAGCCGCGCACGCTGGGCGAAATCTATGCGCGCTTCGCCGGCAAGCTCGATCAGGGCGCTGCCGCCGTCGGCGCGACGGGTCTCGCCTCGGATGCAGTCAACGCGTTTGCCACCGGCCTCGACGACTTCAGCGACACCGAAGTCCTGCTCGGCAACGACGCCGTCGACGGCGACCGGCACTGGATCGAGACCACCCTTGCCCAGCTCGAAGCCACCCGCGGTCCTACCGGAACGGCGAGCGGCGAACGGCTCAATCCGTTCCGCCCGACCCCGGAGACCGCGAAGCTCGCTTATCTGATGCTCGCGAGGCTGGGAGCGTGACTCGCGTGAACGGTCTGACTCTCCCCGCCGGCGCCGGCCCCGCGCTCCGCAGCTTCGCGCTTCCCGGCGCGATCCTGTTGCTCGTCGCCTTGCTGGTCGTGCCGATCCCGGCCGTCCTGCTCGACCTGTTCTTCATCATGAACATCATGATCAGCCTCGCGGTGCTGATGGTGGCATTGAACGCACAGAAGCCGCTCGATTTCTCGGCCTTCCCAACCGTCCTGCTGTTCGCCACCCTGTTCCGGCTCGGCCTCAACGTTGCCTCCACCCGGGTCGTGCTGGTCAACGGGCACGAGGGCGGTGCCGCCGCGGGTCATGTCATCGAGGCGTTCGGCACGTTCCTGATCGGCGGCGACTATGTCGTCGGGATCGTCGTGTTCGCGGTGCTGATGATCATCAACATGATCGTCGTCACCAAGGGCGCCGGCCGCGTCTCCGAAGTCAGCGCGCGCTTCACCCTCGATGCGCTCCCCGGCAAGCAGATGGCGATCGACGCCGATCTCAACGCCGGGCTGATCACGCCCGACGAGGCGCGCGCGCGGCGTGTCGAGGTCTCGACCGAGGCCGATTTCTACGGCGCGATGGACGGCTCGTCCAAGTTCGTGAAGGGCGACGCGATCGCCGGGCTGCTGATCCTCGCGATCAACATCATCGGCGGGCTGATCCTCGGCGTGGTCAGTCACCAGATGGCGGTCGGCGACGCCGCGCAAAGCTATATCATGCTCGCTATCGGCGATGCCTTGGTCGCGCAGCTGCCGGCGCTCGTACTGTCGATCGCCGCCGCCGCGATCGTCACCCGGGTCAATTCGAAGCACGACCTCGCCGGCCAAATCGGCAGCCAGTTCGGCAGCCACAAGACCTGGACTCCGGTCGCGGTGATCCTCGCACTGCTCGGCGTGATGCCCGGAATGCCGCATCTCGTCATCCTGCCTGCCGCCGCCGCTGCCGGCTTCGTCGCGTGGAAGTTGCGCGCGCACGCCAATCGCCCGCCCCCGCCCGAACCCGCCGCCGAGCCGGTCGATCTGTCGAAGATCGGCTGGGACGAAGTGACCGACAATCTGCAGGTGATGCTCGACATCGGTTACGGGCTGGTGCCGCTCGTCGACGAGCGCCGCGGCGGGCCGCTGATGGGGCGGATCACCGGAGTGCGGCGCCAGCTGTCGAAGGAGCTCGGCTTCGTCGTGCCGCAGGTGCGCGTCCGCGACGACATCAATCTCGCGCCGTTCACCTATCGCATCGTCATCGGCGGTGTCGTGGTCGGCGAAGACAATGTCTCGCCCGACGAGATGCTTGCGCTCGATACCGGTCAGGCAGTGGGAAAGCTGCCGGGCAAGCCGGTTCGCGACCCGACCTTCGGGCTCGACGCAGTGTGGATCGCCAGCGGCGATGCCGATGCTGCCACCGGCGCGGGCTATCTCGTCGTCGATCCCGGGACGGTGGTCGCGACGCACCTCAACCATGTCCTGATCCAGAACGCCGCCGATCTGCTCGGGCCGGATGAAGTCCAGTCGCTGCTCGACGGTCTGAAAGAGCGCGCCGCCTCGCTGGTCGCCTCGCTCTGTCCGCAGCCGGTGCCGCTCACCACGCTCACCAGCGTGCTGCGCGGCCTGCTGCAGGAGAATATTCCGCTCAAGGAATTCCGCCGGATCGCCGCGGCGATCGCCGTGGCCGCGCAGAAGACGCTCGATGCCGAGGAGATTCTCGAGCTGATCCGCCCCGATCTCGGCCCGCTGATCATCCAGCGGCTGTGCGGGGTGCGCGAGCCGCTTCGGGTGATGACCCTTGAAGGCCAGCTCGAGGCATTGCTCGGCCAGGCGGTCCGCTCGGATCCGTCGCGCCGGCACACGATCGAGCCGGATCTCGGTCGCCGCATCGCCGATGCGCTGCAGCGCGCGGCCGGGCCGCTGATCGCCGAGGCCAAGCCCTTCGCGCTCGTCGTCCAGCCGGCGATCCGCGTTGCGATCCGCAAACTGGTCAAGTCGATCCTGCCCGACACGCCGGTGATGAGCTTCTTCGAAGTGCCCGAGGACAAGGCCGTCGAAGTCGTCGCGGTGATCGGCGCGCCGGAGGCGCTTCCCGCATGAACGCCTATTCTCCCAGGAACCTCGAAGACATGGCTTCTTTGGCAAATGCGCCGCTGACCTATGAACGCGCGCCGAAGCGCGATGCCGCGGCGATGGCGCGCAAGCATCTGCCGCTGGTCCGCCGCATCGCATGGCACGTCCATGGCGCGATGAGTTCGATCGTCGAGGTCGAGGATCTGATCCAGATCGGCATGGTCGCGCTGATCGAGGCGGTCAGCGGATTCGAGGATCGCGGGCAGGTCAGCTTCGAACAATATCTGGTGACGCGCGTGCGCGGCGCGATGATCGACGAGCTCCGCCGCCAGGCGACGCTCACCCGCGGCGCGATGCGCCGGCGCAAGGCCTATCAGGAAGCGGTCTCCGCACTCACTGCCGAGCTCGGCCATGCACCGACCGATGCGCAGGTCGCCGGCAAGCTCGGCGTGACGCCCGAGAAGCTGCGCGCCGATTATGCCGGCGCCGAGGCCGTCCGCTTCGATTCCATCGACGAGATGTATTCGGACGAATCGCCGTGGTTCATGTCCGACGAGCCCGATGCCTTCGACCAGCTCGCCGAAGGCGACCAGCGGGCGGCGCTGATCGCGGCGATCGGCGAACTGCCGACCCGCGAAGCGCAGGTCGTCCAGCTTTATTATGTCGAGGAGCTTAACCTCGAGGAGATCGGTCAGGTGCTCGGCGTCGGCGCTGCCCGGGTGTGCCAGATCAAGGCCTCGGCGCACGCCCGGCTCAGGCGTGCGCTCCAGCGGCGTCTCGGCTAGCCCCTTCCGGTTCGCCCTGAGCCTGTCGAAGGGCGGCTCTCCACGGGCGGACCGCGCGCGGCACGGCGCCTTCGACAAGCTCAGGGCGAACGGAGGACTGGAGAAGGCGACTGAATTCCGCCCCAGCTATCTCGGCAGTACTGCGCCTGCCGTGACCTCCAGCTGTGCCGCCACGCCTGCCGCCGCCGGCAGACCCGGCCGCGTCACCGGCTGGCCGCCGCCGATCCACAGGTCGACCCGACCCGGCACCAGCCGGCGCACGCCCTTCGCATCCACCACGCTCAGCGCCCGCGCATCGAGCGCGAAGTTCACCCGGCGCGTCTCGCCCTGCTTCAGATGCAGGCGCTCGAACCGCGTCAATGCGCGGATCGGTGCGCCTGCGGTGCCCGGATGCGAGACATAGAGCTGGGCCACCTCGTCGCCGTCGCGCGCCCCGACATTGCTCACGTCTACCGACACGTCGACCTTGCCGTCGGCCCCGACGCTTGCGCTGCTCAGAATCGGCTTGCCGTACCGGAAGCGGGTGTAGCTGAGCCCGTGTCCGAACGGGTAGAGCGGCTCGCCGGTGAAGTAGCGATAGGTGCGGCCGGCCATCCGATAATCGGAGAAAGGCGGCAGCTGTTCGGCTGATTTGTAGAAGGTCACCGGCAGCCGCCCCGCCGGGCTATAGTCCCCGGCGAGCAGCCCGGCCACCGCATGTCCGCCTTCGCCGCCCGGATACCAGGCCTCGACGATCGCCGGGACATGGGCATCGGCCCAGTTCACGCCGAGCGCGCTGCCGTTCATCAACACGAGCACCACCGGCTTGCCGGTCGCGGTAACGCGTTCGAGCAATTGCTGCTGCGGCGCCGGCAGGTCGAGGCTGGTGCGGTCGCCGCCGGCAAAGCCCGGCGCCTTGACCTTCATTTCCTCGCCCTCGATCCGCGCCGAGAGCCCGCCGACGAAGACGACGAGATCCGCCTGTTTCGCCGCGGCGACTGCCTGATCGCCACCCGCGCCCGGCGGGCTCCACAGGAGCTGCTGGTCGCTGCGCTGCCCGCGCTGGAAGCCCTCCACCCGCAGGGGATACTTACGGCCTTTTTCGAGAGTGATGTTGCCTGACAGGATCGACGGCGCGTCACCGACGCCCCATTCGTCGACGACGAGCTTGTCGCCGACCCACACGCGATAGCCATTCTCGCTGGCGAAGCGGAAGCCATAGTCGCCGGTCTCGGGTGCCACGAGCGTGCCGGTCCAGCGGGCCGAGGTCTCGCGGTCGCCGAGCCACTCGAACCGCGCATTCGGCACGGTCTTCGTCTCGGTGACCGCCCCTTCGAGATTGGTGCCCTTGAAGAACTCGACCTTGAGCCCGTGCGTGGTGCAGCCGGCATCGACGCACAGCATGTCGTCCGGCACCGGCACCTCGGCGCGCCCGATCAATCCGGTGCCGGGGACGTGGAGGATCTTGGTCTGCGGATAGCGCGCCCGGATGCCGTCGAGCACCGTCACCGGCTTCGACGGGGTGCCATAATAATTGCCGACCAGCGCGTCGAAGCTGTCGGCATTGGGGCCGATCACCGCGATCATCTTCGGCGTGCCTTTGATCGGCAGCAGGTCGCCCTGGTTCTTGAGCAATACCATCGACGCTTCGGCCATCTTGCGCGAGAGCGCGCGATGTTCGGGCGTGTCGTAATCCTTCGCGGTGATGTCGGCGAAGGGGAGTTTCGGGTCGAACAGCCCCAGCCGGATCCGCGCTTCGAACAGACGCTGCAGCGAACGGTCGATCACGGCTTCGGGCAACTGCCCCGACTTCACCGCCGCGACGATGTTCTCGGGCTCGGTCGTCATGTTGTTGCGATAGTCGCCGCAGATCAGGTCCATGCCTGCCTTGAAGCCGAGCGCGACACCCTCCGCCGCGGTTTTGGTGTAATGGAGCGCGTCCTCGCGGTAGATGTTCGCCGCCGCGCCGCAATCCGACACGACATAGCCCTTGAATCCCCAGCTCTTGCGAAGCGTGTCTTCCATCAGGAAGCTGTTGGCGCAGCCCGGCACGCCGTTGACCGCGTTGTACACGCACATGATCGATTCGACCTTGCCCTCGGTCACCGTCGCGCGAAACGCGGGCAAATAGGTGTCCTCGAGGTCGTGCGGGCTCGGATGCACGTCCTCGCGATGGCGGTTGCTCTCCGGCCCGCTGTGCACCGCGAAATGCTTGGAGGTCGCCACCGTCTTGAGGAATTTCGGGTCATTCCCCTGAAGCCCGCTGATGAAGGCGATGCCGAGGCGCCCCGACAGATAGGGGTCCTCGCCATAGGTTTCCTGACCGCGTCCCCAGCGGGGGTCGCGGAAGATGTTGATGTTGGGCGACCAGACGGTCAGGCCCCGATAAAAGTCGCTGCCGCCGTCGGGATGGCGGCGTTCGAGATATTTGGCGCGGAACTCGGTCGCGATCGTGTCGCCGACCTCGCGGAGCAGCGGCGTGTCCCACGATGCCGCCATGCCGATCGCCTGGGGGAAGACCGTGGCGATCCCGGCGCGGGCGACGCCGTGGAGACCTTCGTTCCACCAATTATATTGCGGCACGCCTAGGCGCGATATCGCCGGGGCGGTATGGCCGAGCTGGTGCGCCTTTTCCTCGAGCGTCATCCGCGCGATCACGTCGGCTGCGCGCGCTTCAGGCGTTACCGAAGGGTCGCCGAGCTTGCCGGGCGCAGCCGTTTGCGCACTCGCCAGCGGCGCCCATGCGCTCGTTGCCATCAGAGCAAGCGCGATACTCAGCTTCCTGGTCACCTTCAGCCTCTCCATCCGTGTTTGAGTCGAGGCTAGCGCAATTCTGTTAGCGCTACCAGTACCCGGCATGCACAAAGGAAAACCCCGGTGGCCACGCGGACCACCGGGGTTCCCCTTGCGCCCTCTCCGACAAGGAGAGGTGACCGGCCGCGATGCCTTGTCAGGGGGGTGACACCCCGACCGGCACGCGGTTACCGAAGCAGCGAAAGCACCGTCTGCTGGCTCTGGTTCGCCTGGGCGAGCATTGCCGTCGAAGCCTGGCTCAGGATCTGCGCCTTGGCGAGCGCCGCGGTCTCGGCCGAGAAGTCGGCGTCCTCGATCCGGCTGCGTGCGTCGGTCAGATTGGTGACGTTCGTGGTCAGGTTGTTGACCACCGATTCGAGGCGGCTCTGGCCGGCGCCGAGCGAGGCGCGGGTCGTGTTGACTGCCTTGATCGCGGCGTCGACGTTGGTCAGCGTGGTGCCGGCCTTGGTGACGTCGGTGACGTCGAGGGCGGTCGCGGTCAGCTTGGTGCCGTCGATGCCCTTGATCGACAGGGTCACGGTCTCGCCCGAGTTGCTGCCGACCTGGATCGCCACGTCGACCTTGCCGGCCGCGGTCTTGTCGAACAGCGTCACGCCGTTGAACTTGGTGTTGGTCAGAATGTCGTCGATCTGGGCCTGCAGCTGATCGACTTCCGCGTCCATGTTGGTGCGGTCGGTCGAGTCGTAGGTGCCCGAGGCGGACTGGACGGCCAGTTCGCGCACACGCTGCAGCATGTTGGTCACTTCTTCCAGCGCGCCTTCGGCGGTCTGGGCGAGCGAAATGCCGTCATTGGCGTTGCGCACTGCCTGGCTCATGCCGCGGATCGACGAGGTCATCGACGAGGCGATGGCGAGGCCGGCGGCGTCGTCCTTGGCGCTGTTGATGCGCTTGCCGGTCGAAAGGCGCTCCATCGCGGTGCTGAGCAGCTTGTTGGCGGCGTTCGAGGCATTGCCTGCGCGAAACGCCGCAGTGTTGGTTCCGATAACCGTCATGATTGATCTCCATCCTTGCCGGCTTCCCGCGTCCCCCCTGAACGGGAGCCCGGAGCCGCCAAGCCAAGGAACGGCAGGTCAAATCCCCGCTTAAGCAAAAAATCGTCCATCACGCGCGCGCGTAGACGGGCGGGGACCGCAGAAGTGCGCCGTTACGTAGTTTTACGGCGAATTAACCAACCTGGCTCCAGAAGACCCGCACAACAGGGGGTCACACATGCGCTCGATCGTTCCTTCGGCAGCAGTTCTCCGGCAGAAATACGCGCTGGTCTCCGCGCTCCGGGCGCAGGGTTTCGCGATCGGATCGTGCGAGGATGGCAAGCCCGGTGCACAGGATCTGTTCCTCGTCGCCGAGGGCGAGGTTCCGCCTGCGCCTGCACGGACCCTGATCCTCGGCGAAGGCGAACCGGCCGCAATCCCGTTCCGCGACGGCAATCCCGCGCGGCTGTGCTATGGCAGCGCGGACGCCGCGATCGGCGCCGGCTTCGCCAGCGCGATGGCGCGTGGGCCCCACGAACCCGTCGCCGCCGATCCCGAGAGCCTCGCCCTGCTCGCGCTCGCCGAGCGCGTCGCCGCGTCGGACATCACCGTGCTGATCAACGGGCCCACCGGCACCGGCAAGGAAGTCCTCGCCAAGGCGATCCACATGGGCTCGAGCCGCCGCGACGGGCCGTTCGTCGCGATCAATTGCGCGGCTTTGCCCGAGACGATGCTCGAGGCGATGCTGTTCGGGCATCACAAGGGATCGTTCACCGGCGCGTCGTCGGGCGGGCAGGGCTTTTTTCGCGCTGCCAATGGCGGCACCTTGCTGCTCGACGAAATCGCCGAAATGCCGCTCGGGCTGCAGGCCAAGTTGCTGCGTGCGCTGCAGGAGCGCGAAGTCGTTCCGATCGGCGGCACGAGCCCGGAAAAGATCGACGTCCGCGTCATCGCCTGCGCCAATCGCGATCTGCAGGGCGAAGTCACCGCCGGTCGTTTCCGCGCCGATCTCTATTACCGTCTCGCCGTTTTCCCGCTCGCCACGCGCGCGCTCGCCGAGCGCCCGGGCGACATTGCAGCGCTTTCCGCAGCACTGGTCCTCCGCCACGCCGCCCCCCGCTCCACGCTGCCATGGATCACATCCGAGGCACTCGAGGTCCTCGCCGATCATGATTGGCCGGGCAATGTCCGCGAACTCGAGAATGTCCTCCAGCGCGCATTGTTGCTCGCCCCGGGCGACGTGATCACGCCTGAGCATCTGATCTTCGATCGCCGTCCCGAGATGCGCCAGCAGGAGCGCCCCGAAACGCTCAGCAACATCGTCCAGATGCACGAATTCCAGGCGATCCGCGAGACCCTGGCCGAGTGCAACGGCAGCCGGGTCGAGACCGCGAAGCGGCTCGGCATCTCCGAGCGGACCTTGCGCTACCGCCTCGCCAAGGCGCGCGAGCAGGGTGACGACATCGTCCAGGCAATCTCGGCATGAGCAGCGTCACCGCCCCGATGAGCGTCGATCGCGTGCTGGCGCTCCGCGCGCAGATCCTCGAGCGCAATGCCGCGCTCGGCCGCGCGCAGCAGGTGCCGGTGCCGACCGCGCCAACCGAGAGCAAGCCGGCGAGCTTCGTCGACACGTTCCAGGACGCGTTCAAGACGGTCAACCAAGCGCAGGCCCAGGCCGGCGCATTGTCCGAGGCGTATGAGCGCGGCGAGACGATCGACATCGCCAAGGTGATGCTGGCCCGCCAGCAGGCGTCGGTCGGTTTCGAGGCGACCCTGCAGGTCCGCAACAAACTCCTGTCCGCATACAAGGACATCATGAGCATGCCGGTCTGATCCGATGAGCAACGCACTCGCACCCGCCGATGCTGCCGCCACGCCGGCCCGCTTCGAACCGCTGAAGCAGGTCACCGGTCTGCTCGGCCACCCCGCGATTCGGCGCAGCCTGCCGTTCGTCTTTCTCGTCGGGCTGGTCCTCGCCGGCCTGCTCGCCTGGTCGATGGTCGCGACCTCGCCCCAGCGCATCCTGTTCGCCAACGCGTCCGACGCCGACAAGGCGGCGATCTCGTCTGCGCTGCAGGGTGTCAACATCGCGAGCAACATCGACGGCTCGGGCTCGATCACGGTGGCCGAGGACGATTATCACAAGGCGCGGATGCTGCTCGCCAGCCAGGGCCTGCCCAAGGCGGCGCCCGGCGGCTATGCGATCCTCGACAATCTGCCGATGGGAGTCAGCCGCGCGGTCGAGGGCGAGCGCCTCCGCCAGGCGCGCGAGACCGAGCTTGCCCGCTCGATCGAAGAGATCGACGCGGTCGCCGAGGCGCGGGTCCATCTCGCCACGCCCGAGGCCTCTGCCTTCGTCCGCGATCGCGCCGCGCCTTCGGCCAGCGTCATCGTCAAGCTGCAGCCGGGCCGCGCGCTCGGCGAGGCGCAGATCCGCGCGATCGTCAATCTGGTCGCCTCGTCGGTGCCCGGCATGCAGCCCGATTCCGTGACGATCGTCGACCAGATGGGCGCGCTCCTGTCCAAATCGGGCGGCAAGGATCCAGGCGCCTCGGCAGGCGATGCGCGGATCGATTTCCAGCGCCGCGTCGAGGACAAATATCGCGAGCAGGTCGCCCAATTGCTCACGCCGCTGGTCGGCGCGGGCAATTTCACGGCCGAGGTCCAGGCCGATGTCGATCTCGACGAGAGCCAGGCGACGCGCGAAAGCTATGACAAAGCCGGACAGGTCATGCGCGCCGAGCAAGGCGCGTGGACCGGCACCTCGAAGGACAATGCCACCCCCGGCGGCATCCCGGGCACGCTTTCCAACACCCCGCCGCCCGCAAGCACGCTGGTCGCGCCTAATGCCGGCGGCACCACTGCGCCCGCCGCGCCGGCCACCCCTGCGCCGCAGCCGCAGGCCAAGCAGAGCGACAGTTTCACCCGCACCTACGAGACCGGCAAGGAGATCTCGGTCACACGCGCGACGCCCGGCAATGTCCGCCGGCTATCGGTCGCGGTGGTCCTGCGCGAGGAGCCCGGCAAGCCGCGCGGCGTCGCCGAGATCAACCAGCTGAACGAACTGGTCCGTGCCGCGGTCGGCTACAATGCCGCGCGACAGGATCAGGTCACCGTGATCAGCCGCAAGTTCAGCGCCGCCGCCGACGCGGGCAAGACTGGGCCCGCCTGGTACGAAGCCGAATGGGTGCCGATGGCGGCGCGCAATGCAACCGCGATCGTCATTGCCTTGCTGGTGCTCCTGCTTGGCGTCCGCCCGCTCGCCAAGGCATTGCTCAGGAAGCGCGACGACGCGATCCAGCGCCCCGGCCTCCCGATCGGCAACCCCAATGCCGATGGCGCGCCGTCGGCAGTCCCCACCGTCTCGATCGACATGCTCGAGGATCGCGGCAACAGCTATGACGATCGCGTCGGGCTGGTCCGCGGCTTCACTCGCGAGAACCCCGCGCGCGCGGCGCTCGCCGTCCGCGACATGATCAAGGCGGACGCGGCATGAACGCGGTGCGCAGCTTCAACGGCGTCGAGCGCGCCGCGGTGCTGATGATGCTGGTCGGCGAGGAAGAGGCTGCCGCCATCCTTCAGAAGCTCGATCCCGAGGAGGTCCGCGATCTCGGCAAGGCGATGTTCACCGTCGCCGATGTCAGCGAAGCCGAAGTCGATCAGGTGCTCGACGATTTCGTGTTCAAGGCGCGGAGCCGGTCGAGCGTGGTGTTCGATCCGCGTCCGCAGATCGCGGGAATGATGACGAAAGCGCTCGGCAGCGAACGTGCCGAGAGCGTGCTCGCGCGGATCATGCCGCCCATGGCGGGTGCCGGGCTCGAGCAGTTGCAATGGTTCGAGCCGGAGGAGATCGCCGCGATGATCGCCGGCGAGCATCCGCAAATCGCCGCGGTGCTGCTCGCGCAGCTCGATTCCGAGGTCGCCGCGCAGGTGTTCGACCATTTGCCACAGGACGTCCAGCCGCAGATCCTGCGCCGCGTCGCCAAGCTCGGTCCGGTGCCTCCCGAGGCGATCGAGACGCTCAAGGCCATGCTGGCAACGCGCGCCGCCGGCGGCCGCAAGTCGATCGGGCTGCAGTTCGGTGGCACGCGCGAGGCCGCGAAGATCCTGTCGGGAGCGCGGAAAGTCACCGAGCAGCGCGTCATGCCCAAGCTCGCCAAGATCGACCGCGAGGTCGCGAGGGCGATCGAGGAAGCGATGTTCGTCTTCGACAATCTGCTCGAGCTCGACGACAAGAACCTTTCCACGCTGATCCGCAGCGTCGATGCCGACACCCTCACCAAGGCTTTGAAGGGCGTCGAGGAGGACGTGCGCAACCGCTTCCTCGGCTGCATGTCGAGCCGCGCCGCCGACGGCATTCGCGACGAAATGGAGGCGCGCGGGCCGATGAAGCTCGCCGAGGTGCTCGAGGCGCAGAAGGCGATGATCGCGATCGCCCGCGGTCTCGTGAAGGATGGCACGCTCCAGATGCCGGGCAAGGGCGGCGACGACGATTATGTCTGAATTCGCTCCCGGCTTCGCCGGCCGCATCCATGCCGCAGCGCACGTGCTACAGCGCGCCTTCGGCGAGAGCGCGCCGTTCACGGTCGCCGACATTGGCAGCATCGGCCGACGCGGTTTCGAGGAACCGCCGGTTGCGCCACGCCATTTCTCGCCCGCCGATCCCGGCGTGAACCCCACGCAAGGCTGGGACCCATTCGAGGCGGAAGTGCCTGCCAGCGCCGGTGCGTTCATCGACCCGATCGCCGCCGCGCACGAGGCAGGGTTTGCTGCGGGCCGCGCTGCCGCGCTCGCCGAAGTCGAGGAGACCCGCGCCCGCGAGGCAGCCTTGCTCGATCAGGTCTCGCAGGCGCTCGCCGCGGGCGCGCATTTCGATCGCGAGCGTATGGCCGGGCATCTCCGCCAGACCGTGCTCCACCTCGTCCAGCGCATGATCGGCGATGCCGGTATCGCCCCCGATATCCTCGCGGGGCGAATCACCGCCGCGGTCGACCTGCTCGCCGACGGTGCCGAATCGGCACTGCTGCGGCTGCACCCCGATGATGTGCCGCTCGTCGAGGGCAAGCTTCCGGCGACGATCTTCCCGGTCGGCGATCCGCACGTCGCGCGCGGCAGCTTCGTCATCGAGAGTGCCTCGACGATCGTCGAGGACGGCCCCGAAATCTGGCTCGAGCAGCTCGCCCAGGCCATCGATCGCGTTCCGATCCCGCCGGCATGCTGAACAAGTTCACCGACGATTATCTCGACGGCCTCGGCTGCCGCGATTTCGCCCCGCGCGCCAAGGTATCGGGCCGCCTCTCGTCCTACGACGGGCTGCTGATGGAAGCGGTCGGGCTGTCACTCCCGGTCGGCACCGTCTGCGCCGTCGGCGACGGCGCCGGCCGGATCGAGGCCGAGGTGATCGGCTTCCGCGCCGGCCGCACCCTGCTGATGAATCTCGGCGGTCCCGCCGCCTTGCTGCCCAATGCGCCGGTGCGCCCGATCGGCCCGCCGGGCGAGGCCGAGGTCGGCGCCGCGCTGCTCGGCCGCGTCGTCGATGGCGCCGGCAAGCCGATCGACGGGCTCGGCGCGATCCGCGGCGCGGGCAAATGGCCGCTTGCGGGCAAGCTCCAGTCGCCGCTGGATCGGGGCAGGGTGCTGCAGCCGCTCGACGTCGGGGTACGCGCCATCAACGGGCTGCTCACCATCGGCCAGGGGCAGCGCGTCGGCATCATGGCGGGATCGGGCGTAGGCAAGTCGGTGCTGCTCGGGATGATTGTCCGTGCGGCCGAAGCCGATGTCGTGGTGGTGGGGCTGATCGGCGAGCGCAGCCGCGAAGTCGCCGACTTTCTCGAGACCAAGGTGTTCGGCGCCGCCCGGGCACGCTCGGTGGTGGTCGCCGTCCCCGCAAACCACTCGCCGGTGCTCCGCATCCGGGGCGCATTGCGCGCCACTGCGATTGCCGAATCCTTCCGCGCCGAAGGCAAGAAGGTGCTGCTGATCATGGATTCGCTGACTCGCGTCGCGCATGCCGGCCGCGAGATCGGCCTCGCGCTCGGCGAGCCGGCCAGCGCGCGCGGCTATCCGCCGTCGGCAATCGCCATGCTCCCCAGCCTGATCGAACGCGCAGGCACCTGCGTCTCGTCGGGCGGATCGATCACTGCGATCTACACCGTTCTCGCCGATGGCGACGACGGCAATGATCCGGTGGTCGACAGCGCGCGCTCGATCCTCGACGGCCATATCGTGCTCAGCCGGGCACTGGCCGAACGCGGCGTCTATCCCGCGATCGATCTCGGCCCGTCGGTGAGCAGGGTGATGACCGACATTGCCGCGAAGGACCATGTCCGCGCCGCGCGCGTGCTGCGCCGGCATCTCGCCACCTATGAGGAAAATCGCGATCTCGTGCTGATGGGGGCTTATCGCCCCGGCGCGGATCCGGAGATCGACGCGGCGATCGCCTGCCACCCTGCGGTGATGGAATATATCCGCCAGAGCGCTGACGAAGTCGTCCCGTTGCCCGACGCCGTCGCCGAGCTGACCGGCGTGTTCGGCGATGGCTAGAAGTGCGAAGAAGCTCGAACGGCTGCTGCGTGTCCGCACGCTCCAGCTCGATCAGGTTCGCGCCGCCGAGGTGCAGGCCCGCAGCAAGGTCGACCAGGAAACCACGCTTCGTGAACGCATCGCCGCCCTCGCCGACAATGTCGCGCCCGCCGCGACGCCGGCGCCGACGTTCGCCACGTCACTGATCGCCGCGGCGCATTATCGCGACCGGCTTCATCAGTCGGCTTTTGCCGCGGAGCGCCGGGTCGCGGTCGCGCAACAGGGGCTCGAGTCGGCACGCGCCGCAACTCGTGAGGCGCACCGCGACCAAAGTGCGATCGAAAAGCTGATCGAGCGCGAGCAGGCCAAAGCCGCGCTCGCGGCGCTGCGCGAACTCGAAACCCTGCCTGCCACCCGAAAACGGCATGATATTTGCTGAACCGCCGGGTGACCAGTTTCACCGGGGTTCGCACTTGATCCAGTTTTCGCTTCTTCTTCCCGCCTCGCCGCAGGCGCCGGTGCGTCCGACGCTGCTCGCATCGCAGGGCGCCAGCAGCTTCGCGCTCGCGCTAGGGGCGCTGGCCTCGCCGGCGCGCGTAGCGGTCGCCGACGACGCTATCGCTCTGCCCGGGGACAGCGAGGGCGAAATCCTGCTTCCCAGCCGGCAAATGCCGGCAGAGGGCGGCAAGGATTTGCCGGCCCCGGTGACCGACGGTGACGAAGAAGCCGAGAACGAGGCGAATGACGGTGCCGGCATCGCCTTCGCATGGTTCGCCGTCGCACCATCGCCGGTAGCCGCGCCTGTGGGGACGAGGGCCCGGCCCGAAGCGCTGAACCCCGAAGGCGGTACATCTCGCGACTCAGCGCCCGTCCCCTCGCTGCAGCGGAGCGGGGACAGTGTAGCGATCGCGCCGCCGGTCGACACGGGGGTCACGCCCGCGGTGCCCGAGGCTATTCCCGCGAAGCCGCCGCTGCTGCCGTCGAGCGAATCGGTCGAGCCCGCGGGTCGGCTGGAGGTCCCGATCGACCAGCTGGGACGCGGGGCTCCCAAGACTTCCGCGACTGCGCGTCCGGACCGACAGATCGGGGCGGGCCCAAGGCCGACCGTCCCAGCCGCGACTGCCGTTCGTTCGGCGCCTTTCCCCGCAGACAAATCGATTGTCCAACCAGTCGAAGCGCCTGCTCGCCCGGTCGAGCCCATAATCCCGCCGGCACCAGTGCCGTCCAGCAAAGCATCTGCGACACTTGGTCAGCGGGTGTCAGATCAGACGCGGGCGGCGCCCGCCCCCGCCGTCGTGCCCATGGTGGTCGCACTCCCCGCTGGCCCATCCGGGTCGCCACTTGCAGCTCCGATCGTGGAGGCCGTGGCGATCGCGCCGCCGCCGTTGCGCCGCACTGCGGACCTCAAGCCGCTGGCAGCCGCCTTGCAGCTCCCGGCTGGCGAGGCCGCGCAGCCGAACGCGGTGTCCGCCCCCGCCCCCTTGCCCGCCATTGTCCCGCTCCCCGGTGATTCATCCGGGGATCCACAGGCAGCTCTGATCGCGGAGGCCGTGTCGATCGCGCCAGCGCCGCTGCGTCGCGCTGCGGACCGCGAGCCGTTGGCGGCAGCGGTGCAGCTACCGACTGGCGGGGCTGTGCAGCCGCAGCCAGTGTCCGCTCCGGCCGGCGCGCAGCAGGGCGCGCTCGATACCCGCCGGCAGGAATGGGTCGGCAAGATGGTCGAGCATATCGAGGCGCTGCGCGACGCCGCTCCGGTGCGCGAGACGCGGCTCAGCCTCGCTCCCGAGGCTTTGGGCAAGGTCGAGATCGCGATCCGCCACGAAGGCGAACGCGTCCATGTCCATTTCGCCACCGAAACGCCGGCTGCGCGCCAGCTGATCGCCGACGCCCAGCCGCGGTTGGCCGAACTCGCCGAGGCGCGCGGACTGAAGCTCGGCCAGACCAGCTTCGAAAGCGGCACAATGGGGCAGGGCAGCAATCGCGACAGTCGCGACAATCCGGCTCCGCAACAATCGCTCCGGCCGCGACCAGCCAATCCTGAGTCCGCCGGCGCCGCTGCCGACGACCGCATCGCCTGAAATCAACGGAGACCGTGATGGCCGACAAGACAGACTTACCCCCGGCGCCCGCCAAGGGCGGAGGCAAGAAACTGATCATTCTGCTGGGTCTGCCGATCGTGCTGCTCGGCACCGGTGGCGCAGCCGCGGTGTACGGGATGCAGGCGGGGTGGTTCAGCGTGACGCCCGCCGCGGCGCAAGGGAGCGCGCCGCGACTCCTCCCCAAGGACGAGGAGAAGCGCGCCGCATTGAAGGGTGAGGGCGGCGATCATGGCGACGAAGGCGCCGCGGAAGGCGGTCACGGCAAGCCGACGCCCAAGGGCGAAGGCGGCGACAAATATGCCTCGAGCTATTACCCGCTGGAGAAGGAGTTCACGTCCAATCTCCAGGACAGCGTCCACTTCATCCAGGTCGGCGTCGCCGTCTCGACGCCCTATGACGAGCGCGTCCTGGAGAACATCAAGACGCACGAGATCGCGATCCGCTCGCAGGTGCTGATGGCGCTCGGCGAGACCAGCGAGGAAGAGGCCTTCACCGCCGAGGGCAAGCGCCACATCCAGGACCGGCTGGTCAAGGCGATCAATGCGGTGCTGAAGGAAAAGGAAGGTTTCGGAGGCGTAAGTAACGTCTACTTTACCAATTTCATTGTTCAGTGAACGGGCATGGTTAACGCCCCTTCAGACCGTGGCACAGCCGAACGGCGGGAACGCCCCCGCGCCGGCGCGGAGCATGCGCCGGTTTTGGGCGGCGCGAAGCTCAATCCGTTCGGCGACCTCGTCACGCTGCAGCATCTCTGTGCGCGGCTGAGCAAGGCACTGAAGCCGGTGTTCGACGGCCTGCTGCGCGCCGATCTGCGCTGCTGGGCCGAGCCGCTCTCGGTGCAGCGCTGGGCCGATTACCGCGCCGAACGCGGGCATGGCCTCACAGCGTGGCAGCCGCTGGTGATGGGCAATGCCCGCGCGCGGGTCCAGCTGGCGCTCGACGCGAAGCTGGTGCTCGAGATGCTCGATGCCTTTTTCGGCGGCGACGGCGAAGCGCCCGATCCGCTGCCGGTCGAATTCACGCCCGCGGCCGAAGCCCTAGTGGCGCGTCTCGCCGATGCGCTCACGGCGCCGCTCGAAACCGCCTGGGAGCCGCTCACCCGCGTCGCCTTCCGCGCGGCCGAGACAGCCCATCTTGCCGCTCTGCCCGAACTCGCCGGGGACGATCCGGTGATCGTCACCCGGTTCGGCATCGCGGTCGGCGAACGCAAGCCGGCGTTCGTCGACATTCTCTACCCGGTGGCGGCGCTCAAGCCGCACGGCGCCGCGCTCGCGGTCAAGGTCCACGGGGCTCCCGCCGAGGTCGAGCCCGAATGGCGCAGCGGCCTCACCCGCGCGGTAATGGGCGTCAAATTTCCGGTGCGCTCGGTGCTCGCCGAGCCGGTGGTCCCGCTCGGGCTGCTGCTGGAACTCAAGCAGGGCGACGTGATCCCGATCAATTTCGGCCCCGAGGTCCCGGTGATGGTCGCGTCGCGCCGCCTCGGCACCGGCCTCGTCGGCACCGCCAACGGACGCGCCGCCGTCCGGCTCACCCAACTCGAACCGCTCAGCGAAGAGGATTTCCGATGAACGACATGGCAGGGGGCTTCCCCGTCGACACTTCGGTGGCCGCCAATTTCCGGCTGCTCCAGGATGTCGACGTCAAGCTGACCGTCGAGATCGGCTCGACTTCGCTGTCGCTGCGCGAATTGCTCGCGCTCGGTGAGGAAAGCGTCATCGAGCTCGACCGCGACGCCAATGAATTGCTCGACATCTTCGTCAACGGCACGCTGATCGGGCGCGGCGAAGTGGTCACCGTCGGCGAGAAGTTCGGCGTGCGGATGACTGAGCTGGTGAGCCCGGAGAAGCGGACTGCCCGCGCATGATGTGGTCGTACATCCTCAAGCTGGTGATTCTGCTGCCCTTGGTCTGCGGGCTGCTGATCGGCTGCCTCTATGCGTGGCGCAAGCTCGAGGCGCGGTTGCCGAAGAACCAGGGCACGCGCATGGTGCAGGTCAGGGAGACGATGCTGCTCTCGCCCGGCCTGCGCCTCGCCGTCGTCGAGTTCGAGGGGCAGAAACTGCTCGTCTCGGTCAGCCGCAGCGGCGTCACTCTGGTCGACAAGGCGCAAGGCTGATGCTGGCGCGGCTTTCGCCCCCCCGCTCGGTGGGCGGGCGCGCAGCCCTGTTCGTCGGGTTGCTCGCCTTCCTGATCCTGTTCACCGCACCTGCCTTCGCACAGGCGGTACCCGCACCGGTGGCGACACCCGGCGTCGGTGATGCAGTTGATCGCGCATTGGGTGATCTCGGCGGCGGTAATGCGCCGCT
The DNA here is from genome assembly GCA_032334595.1 of Sphingomonas psychrotolerans. Classification (GTDB taxonomy): domain Bacteria; phylum Pseudomonadota; class Alphaproteobacteria; order Sphingomonadales; family Sphingomonadaceae; genus Sphingomonas; species Sphingomonas psychrotolerans_A. The sequence goes on from JALMLT010000005.1 coordinate 175,507, forward strand.
CAGCCTGTCGCTGCAGGTCCTCATCATCATGGGCCTGCTCACGGTACTGCCGGGCATTCTGCTGATGATGACCAGCTTCACCCGGATCATCATCGTGCTGTCGGTGCTGCGCCAGGCGCTGGGTCTCCAGCAGACGCCACCCAATCAGGTGCTGATCGGCCTGTCGCTGTTCCTCAGCTTCTTTGTCATGGCGCCGGTGATCAACCAGGCCAATACGACTGCGATCCAGCCTTATGCCGCCGGCCAGATCAGCGCCACGCAGATGATCGCCGGCACCGGCGAGGCACTGCACGGCTTCATGCTCAAGCAGACGCGCAACCGCGACGTGAAGATGTTCGCCGACATGGCGAAGAGCGGCCCCTATGCAAAGCCAGCCGACGTGCCCTTCTCGGTGCTGCTCCCCGCCTTCGTCACCAGCGAATTGAAGACCGCCTTTCAGATCGGCTTCCTGATCTTCCTGCCGTTCATCGTGATCGATCTCGTCGTCGCGACGGTGCTGATGAGCCTCGGCATGATGATGATGTCGCCGACGATCATCTCGCTGCCGTTCAAGCTTTTGCTGTTCGTCCTCGTCGACGGCTGGGCGCTGACGATGGGCAGCCTCGCCGCGAGCTTCGGGACCTGACATGGACGCCGACTATTTTCTCACCGCGGCACGCGAGGCTATGTGGATTCTCGCGCTCGCTTCGGCACCGATCCTGATCCCCGCGCTTCTCTCCGGGCTGATCCTCGGCATGGTCCAGGCGGCGACTTCGATCCAGGAGCAGACGCTGAGTTTCGTGCCCAAATTGATCGTCGTGGCGGTGAGCCTCGTGATCTTCGGCGGCATGATCCTCGGGCTGATCGGCGATTTCACCACCAGCATCTTCGAGCGCATTCCGGATCTGGTGAGATAGCTCGTGCAAATCGACAAACTTCCGTTCGCCCTGAGCTTGTCGAAGGGCAGTTCTTCTTTCTCAGGCCGAGAAGAAGGACGGTGCTTCGACAAGCTCAGCACGAACGGGCGCGGTGCAGCGGACCATCTCGCATGATGGGCTTCGGCCTCGCGATCGAGCCGCAGCTCTGGACGCTGCTGTTCGCGATGGTGCGCGTGGGCGCGGCGTTTATCGCGGCGCCGGTGTTCAGCGCCGTCGCGATTCCCCTGCCCGCGCGGATCGCGCTCACCGGGGCAATCGGCGTGCTGGTGCTCAACACCACGCACATCACACCGCCCGCCGAGATTTTTTCACTGACGACGATGCTCGCGGTGGCCGCCGAGGCATTGGTCGGCCTCGCGCTCGGCTTCGTCCTGCAGATCGCCTTCGCCGCGCCGATGGTCGCGAGCGAAGTGATCGGCATGTCGATCGGGCTGGGTTTCGCCAATGCCGTCGATCCGAATAGCGGCCATTCGACCCCCGCGCTCGGCCAGTTCCTGTCGCTGCTGCTGACCCTGCTGTTCCTCGCGGTCGACGGCCACCTCGTTCTCGTCGACCTCGTCGTGCGCAGCTACACCGCGCTCCCGCCCGGCACCTGGATCTCGCCCGACCGGCTGCTCGGCATCGCGATATTCGGCGGTTATGTCTTCCTCGCCGGCCTGCTGCTCGCGCTGCCGGTCGGCTTCCTGCTGCTGTGCCTCAACGTCGTAGTCGGCATGCTCAGCCGGGCGGCGCCCGCGCTCAATCTGTTCGCGGTCGGCCTGCCCGCCAGCCTCGCGGTGGGCGTCGTCGCGATCCTGCTCGCGCTGCCGGCGATGGGTGACTATCTGCTGGTGATCATCCGCGAGGCGCTCGACGCCGCGCCCCGGCTGGTGCTCGGCTGATGGCGGAGAGCTTCGGCGAGAAGACGGAAGCCCCGACAGCCCGCCGCAAGCGCAAGGCGGCGGAGGAAGGCCAGCTCCTCAAGTCGAAGGATTTCGGCACCGCCCTCGTGATCCTGCTCGGCTGCGCGTGGATGGCGTTCTTCGGCCCCTCCCTGATCGGCGCGTGCAAGGAAGTGATGACCGCGAGCTTCTCGTTCGGCCGGGGGGATGTCGAGCATTTCGAGCCTTGGCGGCCGCTCGCAGCCGCCGGCTGGAAGCTGGCGCCGTCGCTTGCGGCCTTGTTCGTCCTCGCGCTGGTGGGCGCGGTCCTCAGTCAGGCGGGCCTCGGCGGACTCGGCTGGAACAACAAATTGTTCGCCCCGAAGGCGTCGCGGATCAATCCCGCCGCCGGCCTGAAGCGGATGTTCGGCCCGACCGGTTGGATCGAGCTCGGCAAGTCGCTGCTCAAGGTGCTGCTGCTCGGCGTGATGGGCTGGTGGATGCTACGCGCGATCACCCATCGCTCGCTCGGGCAGGTCGCCACCGACCTGCCCGGCGCGGTCGGCTCCCTCGGCAGCCAGTTCCTCACCCTGATGTTCGTCATGGCGGCGGGGCTGCTGATCATCGCGGGCGTCGACCTGCCGGTGCAGATGCTCCGGCACTTCCGCCAGCTGCGCATGACGAAGCAGGAGGTCAAGGACGAGCATAAGGAAACCGAAGGCTCGCCCGAAGCGAAGGCGCAGCAGCGTCAGCGGCAGCGCGAAATATTGAAGGGCGGCTATCGCAAGAGCGTCGCCACCGCGCACGTCGTGCTCACCAATCCGACGCACTTCTCGGTCGCGCTCCGCTACGACCAGGGCAAGGACCAGGTGCCGGTGGTGGTCGCCAAGGGTCGCGGCCAGACCGCGCTGGCGATCCGCGAGTTGGCCGGCGAGTTCGAGGTGCCGGTGCTCGAATATCCGCAGCTCGCCCGCGCCGTCTATTATACCAGCCGCGAAGGGCAGGAGGTCCGCGACGACCTCTATCTTGGCATCGCGACCGTGCTTGCCTTCGTGTTCGGCATCAATGCGCGGGCAGGGGCGACGCCGCCCCCGGTCAGCGTGCCCGCAGGCGCCCTGTTCGACGAGAACGGGCAGAAAATCGAACATCCGGCCTAAAGCGCACGACCGCGCTGCCGCTATCAGGAACAGGGGGAATGGCCGTGGAATCGATCGCAAAGACATTGGGCACCGGATCGGGGATCGACATCGCGTCGCTGGTCGATGGCCTCGTCCAGGCTTCCTTCGCCAACAAGAACGCCGCGCTGACTGCCAGGGACGACAAGCTCACCGCGCAGATCTCGAAAGCGAGCGAGCTCAAGAGCGGCATCAGCGACTTCGCCACGGCGCTTTCGCAGCTTGCCGCCGGCGGCACGCTCGCCACCCAGCCGACCAGCGCGAACACCGGGATCGTCAAGGCGACCAGACTGGCCGGCGCCGGCCTCGCGGCGCTCAACGCAAGCGTCGAGGTCCGCCAGATCGCACAGGGACAGGTGGCGAGCACCCCCGCCTTCGCCGGCGGCGCCACGACGACGATCGGTACCGGCACCCTGACCTTGTCCTTCGGGACCGCGACGGTGACCGGCGGCACGATGACCGACTTCGTCCCCGGCGCGGCGGCACCGGTGACGATAACGATCAGTCCATCGGACAATACGCTGCAGGGCGTGGCGAACGCGATCAACGCCGCCACGGCCGGCGTCACCGCTTCGGTGATCACCGACAGCAATGGCGCGCGGCTGATGGTCAAGAGCGCCACCGGTGCCTCGCAGGCCTTTGAGCTTACCGGCAGTGCCGGACTCGAAAGCCTGAACATCGGGCGCGGGGCGAGCGGCTCAACGATCAACGCCGCCGCGCAGAATGCGTTGGTCGCGCTCGACGGCGTCGAAGTCTCCTATCCGGTCAACAGCATCTCGAACCTGATCCCCGGCGTGCGGCTCGATCTCGTCGCCGCCCTGCCCGGTACCAAGGTGGCGATCGGTGCGACGCGGCCAGGTGAGGCGATCGGCCAGGCAGTCACCAACTTCGTCGATACCTACAATCAGGTGTACAAGCTGGTGAAGGACGCCGTCGATCCGGCGACCGGTCCGCTGCGCGGCGATCCCGCCGCCAAGGACCTGCTGCGCCAGCTCAAGGGCATGACCCTCGCCGGATTGATCCCCGCCACATCCGACGAAACGCCGACCACGCTGGCCGACGTCGGCGTCGCAACCCAGCGCGACGGCACGCTGCGCGTCGACTCGACGCGGCTGGCCAAGGTGCTGACCACCTGGCCCGATCAGATCGAGGCGATGTTCGCCAGCGGCGCCGGACTGGCCGCGGCGTTGTCCAAAGTCGCCGAGAGCGCCGTCGGCAAAACCTCGGCCAAGGGGATCGGCGAGGCGACCGGCCTCACCGCCAGCCTGCTCAACTACGGCAAGGCACAGGGCAAGGTCGAAGAAGATCAGGAGAATGCGCTCGCCGCAGCCGAGAAATTGCGGACGCGGATGACGCAGCAATTCGCGGCGATGGACTCCAAGGTCGCGGCGTACAAGTCGACCCAGAGTTTCCTGACCCAGCAGATCGCCGCATGGAACGCCGACCGCTGATGCGCTACGCCACTGCCCTCGCCAATCCCGCCGCGACGTACCGCCAGGTCGATCTCGCCGGCCGGACCACCGGCGCCGACCCGCACCGGCTGGTGGGCCTGCTCTACGAAGAGGGCGTCGCCGCGCTCCGTGCCGCCGCCTGTGCCGCCGAGACGCGCCAGCTGGCGATCAAGAGCGAGCGCGTGGCGCGCGCCACCGCGATCCTGTTCGCACTCGAGGCGGGGCTCGATTTCGAGCAGGGCGGCGAAGTCTCGCGGACGCTTGCGACATTTTATCACGGGCTTCGCCAGCAGGTGTTGCAGGCCAGCCTCGACACCGACCCTGAGCCTTTCCGCGACGCGGCGACAAGCCTTGAGGAAATCGCGGGGGCGTGGGCGAGCGTGCGCGCTTCCTAAGCGGTGAACGGAGGAATCTCCGCTTGCCTGAATGAGCTGCAACGGCAAGGAGCGGGCGGAAAGCGTACGTTGATCTACGTCATCCGTTTGGCTTTCGGATAAAGCCCGGACGCCTCATCTCCGACAATGCCCCCCGCCGAGTGGGTCAAACAAGTCCGCGGCTAGATGCCGCTGCCCCAGTTGACCGTCGCGCGCGTGCCGCCGTTCATCGGCTCGACAAGAATCATCAGGCTCCGCTTCGACTGCTCACCGGCCGAATATTGCGTCGCGGTCGACAGCCGCTGGCCGAGTCCCGAGGCATTGGCCTGTTCGCGCGACCAGCCGAGCACCTTGGCGGGCTCTTCCCTGACAAGATAGACGATCGTCCCGCTGACGTGCCGCGGCGTGCCGTCGGCGCTCGACACGCAGGTGGTGATCTGCGCGTCTTCGTAGACGGGCACGAAATCGGGCTTGTTCGAGCAATCAACCGCTGCGGCGATCGCCGCCGGCGTGCCCTTGGCGGCCGCCTCCGCGACATTCTGGCCGGTCGGATCGCTCGTCGTTTCCGAAGTCACGCCGCCACCGCAGGCGCCGGTCAGCAGAGCGACAGAGAGCAACAGATGGCGCATCGCAATCCCCTTTGCCGATTCTAACGACGCGCCGGCGGACAAGTTGCTCAGAACGGCACGTCGTCGTCGAGATCGTCGGGGAAGCCGCCGCCGTAATTGCCGCCGCCTCCACCGCCGCTCCGCTGGCCGCCGCTGTTGAAGTTGCCGCCGCCGCGGCTCGACGACTGGCCGGAGAATTCGTCGCCGCCCGAACCCCAATCGTCGCCGCCGCCGCTGCTGCGGCCCGCGCCGCCGCCCTGCCCCGGCGCACCGTCCAGCATGGTGAGCACCGAATTGAAGCCCTGCAGCACGATCTCGGTCGAATAGCGGTCCGCGCCTGATTGGTCCTGCCACTTACGCGTCTGCAGCGCGCCTTCGATATAGACCTTGCTGCCCTTGCGCAGGAATCGCTCGGCGACGTTGGCGAGACCTTCGTTGAACACCTTGACCGTGTGCCACTCGGTCTTTTCCTTGCGCTCGCCCGAATTGCGGTCCTTCCAGCTCTCGGACGTGGCGATGCGGAGCTCGACCACCTTGCCGCCATTCTGGAACGAGCGCGATTCAGGGTCGCGCCCAAGATTGCCGACGAGGATGACCTTGTTGACGCTGCCGGCCATGGAAACTCCGCTTCTTTTTCTCTATCCGTGTGACCCGACGATATGGCCGAGATCATCAACCTGAACAAGGCGCGCAAGGCGAAAGCACGGGCCGACAAGCCCATCCGTGCACAGGAAAATCGCGTCCGCTTCGGGCGGACCCGCGCCGAAAAGGCAGCCGAGGCGGCCGAGAAGGCGCGCATCGCCAAGACGCTCGACGACTCGAAGCGCGACTAGAGCGCTTCGAAACCGGCCCACGACCTTCCTGATCCTCCCCCGCAAAGGGGGAGGTAGCAGCGAAGCTGACGGAGGGGGAGGAAACAGGCCAGCGGGTGAGTCGCTTACCCTCCCTCCGACGCCCTTCGGGCGCCGCCTCCCCATGGCGGGGAGGATTATTGCAACCTAGAGCCCCAGTGCGACGGCGCTCCAATAGGTGATTCCCGCCGCAACATAAGCGAGGGTGAAGAGATAGCCGATCATGAAGCCCGGCCATTTCCAGCCATTGGTCTCGCGCCGGGTGACCGCGATGGTCGAGATGCATTGCGGGGCGAAGACGAACCACATGAGGAAGGCCAAAGCTGTCGGCAAGGTCCAGTTGGCCCGCAGATTTTCGCGGATCGTCGCCTCGCCGGCGGCATCGTCGGGATTGTCGACCGCATAGACCGTGCCGATCGCGGCGACCGCGACTTCGCGCGCGGCCATGGCGGGAATCAGCGCCAGCGCGATGTCGCGATTGAACCCGATCGGCGCGACGAGGGTCTCGAGCCCGTTGCCGATCCGGCCGGCGATCGAATAATCGACTTTCGAGATCCCGCTTCCCTCGGGCGGCTTGGGGAAACTGAGCAAAGCCCAGAGCACGATCGTGGTCAGCAGGATGATCGTGCCGGCACGCTTGAGGAAGATCTGGGCGCGCTGCCACAGCCCGAGCCCAATGTCGCGCAGCCGCGGCAGCTGGTATTTGGGCATCTCCATCATGAAACCCGAAGTCGCGCCCCTGGTCACGGTGCGGCGGAGCACCAGTGCCGCGCAGAACGCGCCGATCACGCCCATCACATAGAGGCCGAACAGGACCAGCCCCTGCAACCCGACGCCCGGCAGCACCGCCCGATCGGGGATGAGTGCGCCAATGATGATCGTGTAGACCGGCAGCCGCGCCGAGCAGGTCATCAGCGGCGCGATCAGGATGGTGGTGAGCCGGTCCTTCTCGTCCGAGATCGTCCGCGTCGCCATGATCCCGGGCACCGCGCAGGCGAAGCTCGACAGCAGGGGAATGAAGGCGCGGCCCGACAAGCCGACGCTCGCCATCACCCGGTCCATCAGGAAGGCGGCGCGCACCATATAGCCGGTCGCCTCGAGCACGAGGATGAAGGCGAACAGGATCAGGATCTGCGGCAGGAACACCACCACCGCGCCGACGCCGGCGATCACCCCGTCGACCAGCAGCGAGCGCAGGACGCCCTGCGGCAGCGCGTCGCCCACCGCGCCGCCGAGCATCTTCATCAGCGCCTCGATCCAGCCGATCGGCGCCTCGGACCAGGCGAACACCGCCTGGAACATCACGAACATCAGCCCGAGCAGCAGGACCGGCCCCGAAACCGGGTGCAAGGCAATGGCATCGAGCCGATGCGTCCAGCGCCGCGCCGCCGTTTCCGAGATGGTGACGGCAGTGGCGATCTGACGGGCGCGGCGCTGGAGCACGACGATGTCGTGCTGGACGCCGGCACCGGGCCGCACCGCATGAACGTTGCGCACGACTTCGCCGAGCCGCTCCTTGAGCGCATCGAGCCCGCGCTTGCGCACCGCGACGGTGGCCACCACCGGCACGCCCAGTTCGCGCTCGAGCGCTTCCGGATCGAGCCTGAGCCCGTCGCGCTCGGCAAGGTCGACCATATTGAGCGCCACCACGATCGGCAGTCCCAGGGCGATCAACTGGAGCGTGAAGCGGAGATGGTTGTCGAGATTCGACGCGTCGACGACGGTGAGGATCGCGTCGGGCAGCCGTTCGCCCGCCTGTCGGCCGACCAGCACGTCGCGCGTGACCTGCTCGTCGGGCGAGGAGGGATCGAGGCTGTAGGCGCCGGGCAGATCGAGCAATTCGACCGGGCGGCCGTCGGGCAGCGCCATCCGGCCGGCGTGGCGCTCGACGGTGACCCCGGGATAATTGCCCACCTTCTGCCGCGCGCCGGTCAGCGCATTGAACAGCGCGCTCTTGCCGGCATTGGGATTGCCGACCAGCGCGACCAAAGGTGCCTGGTTCATGATGCCGGATTCGGGAGCACGTGAATCGCGGCGGCGACGTGGCGACGCAGCGCCACCGTCATCCGGCCGATCCGGCAGGCGACCGGTCCCTTGCCGAGAAATCCGGAACGATGCAGCAGCTCGACTTCGACGCCCTCGTCGAGCCCCAGCTCGCGCAACCGGCGCCCCTCCGGCTCCGACAGCGCATGCCAGTCGACCCCGGCCACCGTGCCGGGGGCGAGGCGCGGCAATTGGGCAAGGCGGACAGGGTGGGGAATCGCAGCGGCGATGTTCATGCTGCGAGTCATTATCAATAACCTGTGGAAAGCGCTATAGGGGATATGCCGGACGCCTCAGGCGACCGGATAACGCAGCCGCCCGATGAAGCGCGACAGGCTCGGCCGGTTCGACGTGCGGGCGAGGAAGCCCGCCTTGGCCTTCTCGAACTTCATGATGTCCTCGATCCGGCGAGCCAGGAATGCGCGGGTATCGACATGGCCTTCGCTGTCGTCCTGCAGGAACACGGCGATCGTCGCCGCATAGATGCCGCCGAGCAAGGTGCGCTTGGTATAATGGTTGTAGTCGGTCGCGGTGTCGCCGGCGAGCCGCCACATGACATCGGCCGAGCGCCAGCCGAGCTTCGCCGCCCGAACGGCATTTTGTGGCATGGCGAGGATGGCGATCGCCCGGCGCAACGCCTCGCGATTGGTGGCGAGCACCTCGAGCCGCGCCTCGACCAAAGCCGTGATCCGGGCCCGGATCTTCATCGCGGCGAGCGTCTCGGGGGTGAAGCGCGCCGCCATCGCGCGATCGACGCTGGCGAACCACGCGTCGATCATCGCGACGGCCCCGCCCGAAAAAGCGAGCCGCGCGACGTCCTGATCCACCCCGCGGCTGTCGGCGGCGGCATCCAGCGCGGCGGCGTTCCAGCCGTCGAACGCGGCATTGGCAGCAATCGCGGGCGCGAGCGCGTCGCGCAGTTCGTCGAGCGTGGCGTCTGCAAGATCCATCAGAGCGATTTAGGCTCCCCGGCGCCGGGCGCAAGCCGCTCGGGCTTGTTGCTCCCGCGGACCAGCACGAGTGCGACCGCGACCAGCACAGCGCCCACCGCATCGCCTGTCGCGAGCTTCTCGTCGAATACGATCCAGCCGAGCGCCGCTGCAACCACCGGCTGGATCAGCAGGCCGATCCCGACGACGAGCGGGGTGAGGTGACCGAGCGCATAGATCATGCAGCCCTGCCCGATCAGCTGACTGACCACCGCGAGCGCGAGTAGCGGCCACCAATTGCCCGGCCAGATCTGCTCGCCCAATCCAAGGGCGAGAAGCAGCAGCGGGGGGACCGAGGCAAGCGACGACAGCGCGAGCGCCGGGATCGGGGCAAGCCGTTCGCGCGCGCGCGCCATCAATACGAAATAAACGGCGTAGAGCGCCCCGGCGAGCAGGCAGAACAGGTCGCCGATCAGATGCTCGCGCGACAGGCTGGCCGAGCGCCCCATCAGCAGCCCCGCGCCGACCGCGGCGAACAGCAAGGCGAGACCCTGCACCTTGGTCGGCCACCGGCGTGCGGCGACGAACCCGTAGATGGGGAAGATCAACGTCGCCGAATTGCCGAACAGCGTCGAGTTGGCGAGGGTGGTGTAGCCGATGCCGATGTGCCAGCTCGCCAGATCGGCGGCGAAGGCGAGCCCCGCCAGCGCGAGCACGCCCCAGAGCCCACGCGATGCCGTGAACGGCCGGTCGCCCGTCGCCACCGAGGCGAGGAGCAGCACCGGAGTCGCCAGTGCGATCCGCCAGAACCCCGCCGCCACCGGCCCGACATCGGAGACGCGCACGAACAGCGGGCCGAACGCGAGGGCGACATTGGCGACGACCAGCGCGACGAGCGCCATCGCGGCGTGGCTTTTCGGGAGCAAAGTTTTCCTTGGGCTGCGTGCGTCCTGCATGCGGCCCTGTAACGCCCTATCTGGCCACGACCACAACAAAGGGTTTCTGTTCCAATGCCCAGCCTGTTCGATCCCATCCAGCTCGGCGCGATCCACGCGAAGAACCGTATCCTGATGGCGCCGCTGACGCGCGGCCGCGCGACCCGCGCGCATGTGCCGACGCCGATCATGGCCGACTATTATGCGCAGCGCGCCGGCGCGGGGCTGATCATCTCGGAAGCGACGGGCATCAGCCGGCAGGGGCTCGGCTGGGCCTATGCGCCGGGTCTGTGGACCGAGGAACAGGTCGAGGCGTGGAAGCCGGTGGTCGCGGCGGTACACGACGCTGGCGGGCGGATCGTCGCACAGCTCTGGCACATGGGCCGGCTGGTCCATCCCGACTTCCTCGGCGGCGAGGCGCCCGTCTCGGCATCGGCGAACACGGCGCCGGGGCATGTCCGCACCTATGTCGGCGAAGACAGCGGCGTGACCAAAAAGCCCTATGAACAGGCGCGTCCGCTGCGCACTGACGAGATTCCGGGGCTGCTCGACGATTACGAGAATGCCGCGAAGAATGCGATCCGCGCCGGTTTCGACGGCGTGCAGGTCCACGCCGCGAACGGCTATCTGATCGACGCCTTCCTCCGCGACAATTCGAACTTCCGCGACGACGAATATGGCGGCTCGATCGAGAACCGCATTCGCCTGCTCGATCAGGTGACTCGCCGCGTCGTCGACACGATCGGCGGCGACCGCACCGGCGTGCGGCTCTCGCCCAATGGCGAGGTGCAGGGCGTCAACGACAGCAATCCGCATCCGCTGTTCGAGGCGGCGGCGGCACGGCTCGACGAGATCGGCATCGCCTTTCTCGAGATGCGCGAGCCGCGGCCGAGCGGGACTCGCGGAGTCCCCGATCATCCGCCGGTGCATCCGGTGATGCGCAAGGTATTCAAGGGACCGCTGGTGCTCAATTCGGACTATCATGCCGACGATGCCCAGGCCGCGCTCGACGCGGGCGAGGCCGATGCGATCGCTTTTGGCCGGCCCTTCCTCGCGAATCCCGATCTGCCGGTGCGGCTCGCCGAAAAGCTGCCGCTCAATCCGCAGCGCGAGGAGCTGTTCTATATCGGCGGGGTCGAGGGCTACACCGACTATCCCCGCTGGGACGACGCGCAGGCGGCGTGATGCACCGATGATCCTCCCCCGCAAGGGGGAGATGTCAGGCGCAGCCTGACCGAGGGGGAGGACTCACTGCGCGCAGTGCTTCCTCCCCCTCCGTCGCCTTCGGCGCCACCTCCCCCTGGCGGGGGAGGATTGGATTCAGCCTCGCTCCAGTCCGTCGAGCCAGCTTGTGCTGGCGGCGCGGAGCTGGGCGCGCAGCTTCGGGCCGAACGCCAGGGCGCCGACCAGCAGGATCGCCAGCGGCCAGAACCAGAACAGCAAGGTGACGAACAGGACTGTCGCCAGCGCGACCGCCCAGCGCAAGTTGAGCAACCGGGCGCGTACGGCATAGTTCAAGCGGATCGACCGCGGCGCCTTGTCGTCGAACCAGCGCTTCGTGACGAAGACGTCCGAATCGATGCCGGCGCCACCCTTTCCGCCCGAGCTCGACCGCATGCCGGGTTCGGGAGGGCGTGACGCCGGTTGTCCGGTGCGGGTGTCGATCACTTCCAGCCGTCGTCCGCGCTCCACCACCTTGTAGCGGGAGGGCGGCGGCCGCATGGTTCAGCCGAACCGGCTCTTGAGCGCGAGCATCGCGAGTGCGGCCTGTGCCGCCTCGCCGCCCTTGTTCTTCTGCTCGGGATCGGCGCGGACCAGCGCCTGCTCCTCATTCTCGACGGTGAGGATGCCGTTGCCGATCGGGACGCCGTCGAGCGCCAGCGCCATCAGGCCCCGCGCGCTCTCGCCGGCGACGATCTCGAAATGGTAGGTCTCGCCCCGGATCACCACGCCGAGCGCGACATAGGCGTCATAGTCGCCGGTCTGGTCGGCGAGCGCGACCGCGCCGGGGATCTCGAGCGCGCCGGGAACGGTGACGATCTCGTAGTCGTGCCCCGCCTCCTGCAGCGCGGTGCGCGCACCATCGAGCAGCAGGTCGTTCAGATGCGCATAGAAACGGGCTTCGACGATAAGGACGCGGGCCATCAATTCTCCAGATCGATTGCGCGCTCGCCGACGATCGACAGGCCATAGCCGTCGAGCCCGATGAGCGTGTGGTGAGTGTTGGTGAGCAGGATCATGTCGTGCACGCCGAGTTCGTTGAGGATCGTCGCGCCGACGCCGTAATCGCGCAGTTCGTCCATGTCCTTGGGCGCGAGCGTCCCGGCCTTGGCCTGGAGCGCGACGCTGAACTGGTCGGGCCGCAGCTTGTTGATCACCACCACGACGCCCGCGCCTTCCGCGCCGATGATCTCCATCGATCGGCGCAGCAGCCCGCCGCGGCAGCCGTCCTCGCCGAAGATGTCGCTGAACGGCGACAGCGCGTGCATCCGCACCAGCGTCGGCTTCGAAGGATCGATCTTGCCCTTGACGAGCGCGACCTGCTCGCTCTCGGTTGCCCTGTTCCAGAAGGTGAGTGCGGTCCACTCGCCGCCCCAGTCGCTGGTGAAGCGGGCTTCGGAGCGCTTCTCGACGAGATGGTCATGGCGGCGGCGATAGGCGATCAGATCGCGGATCGTACCGATCTTGAGATTGTGGAACTGCGCGAACGAGACGAGGTCGTCCATCCGCGCCATCGTGCCGTCGTCCTTCATGATCTCGCAGATCACGCCCGAGGGATTGAGTCCGGCGAGCCGCGCGACGTCGACGGCGGCCTCGGTATGGCCGGTGCGGACGAGCACGCCGCCGTCGCGCGCGACGAGCGGAAAGACGTGACCGGGGGTGACGATCGCGTCGCGGCCCTTCGACGCGTCGATCGCGACCGAGATCGTGCGCGCGCGGTCGGCGGCCGAAATGCCGGTGGTGACGCCCTCGCGCGCCTCGATCGACACGGTGAACGCCGTTTCATGCCGGGTGCCGTTGTTGCGCGACATCAGGTCGAGCCCGAGCTGGTCGACCCGCTCCTTGGTCATTGCGAGGCAGATCAGCCCGCGGCCGAACCGCGCCATGAAGTTGATCGCGTCGGGAGTCGCCATCTGGGCGGGAATGACGAGATCGCCTTCATTCTCGCGGTCCTCGTCATCGACGAGGATGAACATGCGGCCGTTGCGGGCCTCGTCGATCAGTTCCTCGGGCGAGGACAGGAAACCGTGCTTCAATCGGGCGAGTTCAGGCTTTGCCACGGAGCGATTCCATGCGTTGGAGATAACGGGCAAGCACGTCGATCTCGAGATTGACTGCCTGTCCGGGTTGCAATGTCCCGAATGTAGTGACGGCAGCGGTGTGGGGAATGATGTTGAGGTGCAAATTTACGCCCTCGGCGGTGTCCTCGACCGCATTGACGGTGAGCGAGACGCCGTCGACGGTGATCGAGCCCTTGGCCGCGACATAGGGCGCGAGCGACTTGTCGGCGGCAATGGTCAGGCGGTGCGAGCCGCCCTCCTCGCGCCATTCGGCAACCGTGCCAATGCCGTCGACATGGCCGGTGACGATGTGCCCGCCGAGCTCGTCGCCGAGCCGGAGTGCGCGTTCGAGATTGAGGCGCCGCCCTTCGGTCCACATGTCGGCGGCAGTGCGCGACACGGTCTCGGCCGAGACATCGAAGGCGACGCGGCCCGGCGCCTTGTCGACGACTGTCAGGCACACGCCCGAGCAGGAGATCGACGCGCCGAGATCGATCGTGTCGACGTCGTAATGGGTGGTGACCTCGACGCGCAGGTCGCCCTGCTGCGTGGCGGCGGCGATGGTGCCGATATCGGAGACGATTCCCGTAAACATCAGCTGCTCGCGTAGACTTCGAGCCGGTCGCTGCCAAGCATGCGCGTGTCGGCCAGGCGCCAGCGGCCATGCGCGGCGGCAAGATCGGTCAGGCCGATATCGCCGAGCGCCGGCTTGCCGCTGCCGATCAGGATCGGCGCGCGATAGAGCAACAGGCGATCGACCAGCCCCTCGCGCAGAAAGGCTGCCGCGGTCTCGGCGCCCCCCTCGACGAGGAGGTGATCGACGCCTTCGAGATGCGCGATGTCCGACGGCCGCGCGAGGTCACCGCTTGCCGAAAGGACGATGCGGCGCGGCGAACGCGACTCGAGCCCGGCAAGCCGGACGTCGAGTTTGGGATGGTCGATCTCCCAGGTGCGGCGTCCGACGAGGATCGCCTCGTGCCGCGCGCGCTCGAGATGCGCATGCGCACGCGCCTCGGGCCCGGTGATCCAGCGGCTCTCGCCGGACGGCAGCGCGATGCGGCCGTCGAGCGATGTCGCGAGCTTGAGCGTGACGAAGGGGCGACCCTTCGCCTGCCGGGTCAGGAACCCCGCCATTGCGGCACGTGCGGAGTCTTCGGCAAGGCCTTCGACAACTTCGATTCGGGCAGCCCGCAGTCTGGCCACACCTTGTCCGTTGGTGCGCGGATCAGGGTCGCCCAGCGCGATCACCACTCGGCCGATTCCCGCTTCCACCAGCAGATCGGCACAAGCCGGTCCGCGCGGCGACACATGGGCGCACGGCTCGAGCGTCACGTAACAAGTCGCGCCGCGCGACTTTTCGCCGGCCTCGGTCAATGCCATCGCCTCGGCATGGGGACGGCCGCCGGGCTGAGTCCAGCCGCGCCCGACGACCCGGCCGTGCTTCACCAGCACGCAGCCGACATTGGGATTCGGAGCGGTGCGGCCACGGCTGCGCCCGGAGAGCGCCAGTGCCGCACCCATCCAGCGTGCGTCGCTCAGAAGCCCCACGATTCGAGCTTGTCGTCGAGTCGCTTGAACTCGGCCTGCTTCGCCTTGCGCCGCTTTTCGAGCTCGGCCTGCTGGATCGCCTTTTTGGCCTGGTCGATCTTCTGTTGCGCCTTGATCTGTTCGTCGGTGCGCGTGATCGGCCATTGCTCGACATAGATGATGTTGCGCTCGTAGGGCTTTTCGACTCCCCGTGCTGTGTCCTTGAAGAAGACGAAGAGGACGAGCAGCGTCACCGCAAGCGCCAGCGCCATGAACCACAGCTCGTGCCGCCTGCGCGTTGCCAGGAAGAAACGCAGGTCGCGCAGCGCGGCGACAGGCGACATTTTCTTGAGAAAGGCCATCTTGCCGACAAGATAAGGACGCGGGGGCTCCAGGGCAAACCCCCGCGCCGCCGGCCGGCCGCGACCGGCCAGCCGATCACTGGTTCGCGATCTCGAATCGCACGTTCATGATTTTCCAGCTCTCCTGCGGCACGCCGCCGCGGGTGGCGGGCTTGAACCGCCATTTCGCCAGGGCCTGGCGCCGGGTCGCCTCGAAAAAGGCGTCGCTGGTGGCGCTGACCGGTTCGGCGGCCTTCACGCGTCCGTCGGTGCCGATCAGGATGCGGATCCGGACCGCGCCGTCGCGCTGGGCGCGTAGCTCGCTCGAAGGATAAGCGGGCTGGAAGTCCCGGGCGAAGCGCGGATCCTGCTCCGCTGCCACCAGCGGAGGCAACGGCGGAGGCAGCGTTTCCGGGACATAGGTCGGGCCCGCATTCGGGACGGGGGGCAGCGGCGGAACCGGCGGATTGATGTCCGTCGTGGTTCGGGTGGTGTTGGGGGACTCGCTCTCGATCGTCGGCTTCGGCGCCGTGGGCTCGGGCATTTGTGCCACACGCGGATCCGCTTTGGGCTCGGGCTTCGGTTCTTCGAGCGGCGGGACGGGAGGGTCGCGATAGTCCCGAAGCGTCAACGTCGTCGGAGCCTTCTGCTTGATGAAATCGGGAACCGAAAAGGCCAGCCCCGCGATCAGCGCGCCGTTAATCAGTAGAGCCGCCCCAAGGCTGACGGTGCGCGATTTGGGCGGTGCGTAGCGATGCTCAGCATACATGACGTTGCTCTCCATCCGTTAGGCCGGTCTCAAGCCGGCTTTAGTGATGATACAACGTAACATACAGGAGGTAAATAGGTTGTTTATTCGGCTGACCTGAGACGCGACAGCGCACGATCCTTGCCGATCAGCGGGAGCAGGGCGGCCATGTCGGGACCGTGCTCACGCCCGGTGAGCGCCAGCCGTAGCGGCAGGAAAAGTGCCTTGCCCTTGCGGCCAGTCGCTTCCTTGAGCGCGCCAGTGAGCGCGTGCCACGGATCGGCCGACCAGTCGATCGTCGTCGCCGCCTCCGCGGCCTGAGCGAGATAGGCCCGGTCCTCGCTCGACACGTCGGCCGGATCGACGGGTCCCTCGATCACCCGCCACCAGTCTGCGGCCTCCGCGACGGTCGAGAGATTAGGACGGATCGCTTCCCAGGCGGCTGCCGTCATGCCATCCGGCAGGCGTCCGGCGACCGCGTCGAAGCCGAGCTGGTGGACGATCCGCGCATTGAGCTGGGCGAGCTCGACCTCGTCGAACCGTGCCGGCGCGCGGCCGAACCGGGCGAAATCGAAGCCGGCGATCAGCGGCGCCGGATCGACGAACGGCTCGACCGGATCGCTGGTGCCGATACGCGCGAGCAATGCGACGAGCGCCTGCGGCTCGATACCGGTATCGCGGAAATGGTCGACGCCCAACGAGCCGAGCCGCTTGGAGAGCTTGCCCTCGGTGCCGGTGAGCAACGCCTCGTGCGCAAAGGCCGGCGGTTCGCTCCCCAGCGCTGCGAACATCTGGAGCTGGGTCGCGGTGTTCGAGACATGATCCTCGCCGCGCACGACATGGGTGATGCCCATGTCGATATCGTCGACCACCGACGGGAACAGATAGAGCCACGAGCCGTCGGCGCGGCGGATCACCGGGTCGCTCATCGTCTTCGGATCGAAACGCTGGGGCCCACGGACCAGATCGTCCCATGCAATCGGGGCCTCATGGTCGAGCCGGAAGCGCCAGTGCGGGCGCACCCCCTTTGCCTCGAGCTTCGCCTTTTCGGCATCGGTCAGCGCCAGCGCGGCGCGATCATAGACCGGCGGCAGCCCGCGCCCGAGCAGCACCTTGCGCTTGAGTTCGAGCTCCTGCGCCGTTTCATAAGCGGGGTATATGCAACCCGCAGCGGCCAGCTCGGCGAAACGCGCCTCGTAGCGATCGAAGCGCGCCGACTGGCGTTCCTCGCCATCGGGTGCGAGCCCGAGCCATGCCAGATCACTGCGAATCGACTCGACATGCCGCTCCTCCGAGCGCGCCCGATCGGTATCGTCGATGCGCAGCAGGAAGCGGCCGTCGTGCGCCCTTGCAAACATCCAGTTGTGGAGCGCCGTGCGCAAATTGCCGACATGCAGCGTGCCGGTGGGGCTGGGAGCGAAGCGGGTGGTGACGGTCATGCCCGCGGACTAGGCCGGGCACAGGCAGGCGGCAATGCCCCTTTGCCTCCGCCGCACACCGTCCTAAGGGGAGCGCAGGGACCAGCGAACGGAGCGCGCGCATATGAAATTGATGGCCGGCAATTCGAATCTGCCGCTCGCCAGCGCGATTGCGGACTATCTCGAGATTCCGCTGACCCAGGCCAATGTCCGCCGCTTCGCCGACGAGGAGATCTTCGTCGAGATTCTCGAGAATGTCCGCGGCGAGGACGTGTTCGTGCTCCAGTCGACCAGCTATCCGGCGAACGACAATCTGATGGAGCTGCTGATCATGATCGATGCGCTCCGCCGCGCATCGGCCAAGCGCATCACCGCAGTGCTTCCCTATTTCGGCTATGCCCGCCAGGACCGTAAGCCCGGGCCCCGCACGCCGATCTCGGCCAAGCTCGTCGCCAATCTGATCACCACCGCCGGCGCCAATCGCGTGTTGTCGGTCGATCTGCACGCAGGGCAGATTCAGGGCTTTTTCGATATCCCGACCGATAATCTGTTCGCCGCGCCGGTGATGTCGGCTGACATCCATACCCGCTTTCCGGGCAAGCAATGGATGGTGGTCTCGCCCGACGTGGGCGGCGTGGTTCGCGCCCGCGCCCTCGCCAAGAGGCTCGAGAACGCGCCGCTGGCGATCGTCGACAAGCGCCGCGAGCGTCCGGGCGAATCCGAAGTGATGAACATCATCGGCCAGGTCGAGGGACGCTTCTGCATCCTGATCGACGACATCGTCGATTCGGCGGGAACCCTATGCAACGCCGCCGCGGCGCTCAAGGCAGCGGGGGCGGAGGACGTGGTGGCATATTGTACGCACGGCGTGCTGTCGGGCGGCGCCGTCGCGCGGGTCGATGCCTCGGCGCTGCGCGAGCTGGTGATCACCGATTCGATCGGCAATCACGCGGTGATCGCCGAAAGCGCCAAGACCCGGCACCTCACCATCGCGCCGCTGCTCGCCGAGGCGATCAAGCGGATCGCCGACGAGAGCTCGGTGTCGTCGCTGTTCGACTAAGGCAGCCCCCCTCCCTTCCAGGGAGGGGTTAGGGGTGAGAAAAGGTCGGCTCGATGCCCGGCCTTTTCTGTTGGGGAGAGCTAGCGAGGCTCGCTGCGCTCGCCACCCACCCCCAGCCCCTCCCTTGCAGGGAGGGGAGTCAGATCGCCGCCTCCCAGATCAGCGCCGCGCCGACGAGGATCATCAGCACGTAGATCGCGGTGTAGAAGCGCTCAGGCGCGATGCGGCGGACCAGCCAGACTCCGGCGACGGTCGACGCGAGCGCCAGCGGCAGCAGCGCGGCGGCAGTCAGCAGATTGGCGGGCGTGAACTGGCCGAGCGCGGCATAGGCCGGCACCTTGATCCAGTTGAGCACGGCGAAGAACACCGCGGTGGTGCCGATCAAGAGATCGCGGCCGAGCTTGCGCGGCAATACCCAGAGCTGGAACGGCGGCTGGCCGGCATGCGCGATCTGGCTGGTAAAGCCCGAGGCGATCCCGAACAGCGACCCCACCCATAAGGGCCAGCCCGCGGCATCGTCGGGCGCCGCCGCGTGGCGCGCGGCCCAGAGGCGATAGCCGCCGAACAGCATCGAAATCACGCCGACTGCCGCCATGACGCCAAGCGGCGAGACGCTGGCGGCAAAGGCATAGCCCAGCCAGATCCCGAGCACGGCCCCCGGCATCATCCAGCCGAGCAGCCGCCATTCGACGGTGCGGCGGAACGCCCAGACGCCAACCACGTCCTGCGCGATCAGGATCGGCAGCAGGATTGCCGCCGCCTGCACCGGATCCACCGCGAAGGTCAGCATCGGCAGCGACAGTGCGCCCATGCCCGCGAACCCGCCCTTGGCGAGGCCGAGCAGGATCACGGCGGGGATGGCGAGCGCGTAGAAAAGCCAGTCGGTAATCATGCGCCCAGCTAGGACCATCGGGAGGTAGGGGAAAGCGAAGCCTGCACGCCTGCCGTCACCTCGGACTTGTTCCGGGGTCCACTGCGCTGCGCGCGCTGCACTGTCGGCTCCTTGTTTTCACGTGCGGCACGGTGGCCCCGACACAAGGCCGGGGTGACGCATAAGAAGAAACTGCCTATCCGGCCTGCAACGTGGGAGGTGCGCATGGCTGACGATCGCACGGGGCAGGTGGTGGTGGCGTTCGTGTCCGAGCGCACCGGCGACGACGCCGAGGGCTATGCCGCCGCCGCGGCGGCAATGGATGCGCTGGCGGCGCAACAGCCCGGCTATCGCGGTGTCGACAGCGTCTCGGCAGGCGGACTCGGCATCACGCTCAGCTATTGGGCCGACGAGGCAAGCGCCGTCGCATGGCGCAAGCATCCCGAACATACCGAAACGCGCGAAGCCGGACGCGGGCGCTGGTATAAATGGTACCGGCTCCACGTCGCCGACATCAGCCGCAGCTATTCTTGGACGCGCGAATGAAGGTTGATCGCACCTTCGCACTGCTGTTCACCGTGATGCTGGCGATCGCGGCGGGGAACACCGCGTTGCAATCGGTGCTGCCGGCACTCGGCCGGTCGCTCGGCGCGGCCGACAGCGCGGTGGCGGCGGTGTTCTCGGTCTCGGCCTTGCTCTGGGTGATCGCCGCGCCTTTCTGGGCGAATCGCTCGGACCGGCACGGGCGGCGCGCAATGGTCTTGCTCGGCGTCGCGGGATTTACGCTGTCCCTGCTGCTGTGCGGGGTCTTTCTCGCGCTCGGCATCAACGGCGTGCTCGGTCCGCTCGCCACCTTCATCGCGTTCATCGCCGCGCGGGTGATCTATGGCCTGTTCGGATCGGCGGCGCCGCCGGCGGTGCAGGCGATCGTCGCCGGGCGCACCACCCGGGAGGAGCGGACGCGGGCGCTCACCCTGCTTGCTTCGGCGTTCGGACTGGGAACGATCCTCGGGCCCGCGCTCGCGCCCTATCTGGTGCTCGGCCATCTCTGGAGCGGCGGGCCGGAGATCGGCCTCGCCGGCCCCGCCTTTGTCGCAGCGGTGGCGGGCGGGACCATCTGGCTCGCCGTGATCCGGTTGCTCCCGCGCGACGAAGGCGCCGAGCACGGCGCGGCGGCAAGCTATCCCTCGATCGGCGGGCAGGCGACCGGCGCCACGGTGACCGCTGCCACCGGCGCGACGAGCGAGAAGATCGGCTATTTCGATCGGCGGGTGCGCGGCTGGATCATCAGCGGGCTGGTGGTCGGTCATGCCCAGGCGATGACCGGGCAGGCGATCGGCTTCCTGATCATCGATCGTCTGGCGGTCGCGCCGGTCGACGCGCTCCAGCCCACCGGCCTCGTGCTGATGATGGGCGCCGGATCCTCGCTGCTCGCGCAATGGGGACTGATTCCGCTGCTCGACCTCAAGCCGCGCGCTTTGGTGCTCGCCGGCGCGGCTCTCGGCGCCGCCGGATGCATCGCAACCGGCAGCGCGACATCGCTCTACGGTATTGCGCTCGGCTACGCGCTGGCGTCGCTCGGCATCGGCCTCGCGCGGCCGGGCTTCACCGCCGGGGCCTCGCTAGCCGTGGGTCCCGACGCGCAGGGCTCGGTGGCGGGCAAGGTGACGTCGATCAACGGCGCCGCCTTCGTGCTCGGGCCATCGATCGGCGTCGGCCTGTACGAGCTGTGGCGGCCGCTGCCCTATCTGACAGCGGCCGCCGCGCTCGCCTGTCTGCTCGTCTACGCCTGGCTCAGTCTTCGCCCTTCGGACCCCGGCCGCGGAGCATTCCGGGGGCGATGAAGCCGAGCGGCTGGATCGCCGAGGCCTGCTGCTTGAGCCGGCCGGACATCGCCTCGTATTCCTGCTCCATCTCGATCGTCACCGTCGCGCGCGAATCGGCGAGTGCCGTCTCGAAATGCGCCATGGTGACTTCGCGCGTGGCCAGCGATTGGCGCAACGCCACGAGACCGGCGCGGCGAACGACATCCTCGAGATCGGCGCCGGTATAACGCGGCGTCTGTTCGGCGATCGAGCCGAGATCGACGTCGCTGGCGAGCGGCATCTTCTCGGTCTGAATGCGCAGGATGCGCTCACGGCCCGCCTTGTCGGGCACGCCGACATAGACCAATTCGTCGAAGCGGCCCGGACGCAGCAGCGCGGGATCGATCAGGTTGGGCCGGTTGGTCGCGCCGATCACCACCACCGACTGCAGCTCTTCAAGCCCGTCCATCTCGGACAGGATGGTGTTGACCACCCGCTCGGTCGCCTGCGGCTCGCCGAGCCCGCCGCCGCGAGCAGGCACCAGCGAGTCGAGCTCGTCGATGAAGATCACACAGGGCGCGACCTGGCGGGCGCGGGCGAACAGCCGCGCAATCTGCTGCTCGCTCTCGCCATACCATTTGGAGAGCAGGTCGCTTGACTTGGTGGCGATGAAGTTCGCCTCCGCCTCGCGCGCGACTGCCTTGGCGAGCAAAGTCTTGCCGGTGCCGGGCGGACCGTAGAGCAGGAAACCCTTGGCGGGACGGATACCGAGCCGGCGGAAGGCGTCGGGGTCCTTGAGCGGGAGCTCGACTCCTTCCTTGAGTCGCATCTGGGCGCCGTCCAGTCCACCGACATCGTCCCAGCGGACCTGCGGCGCCTGCACCATGACTTCGCGCATCGCCGAGGGCTGGACGCGCTTCATCGCCTCGACGAAATCGTCGCGGGTGACCGACAGGGTGTCGAGCACCTCGGCGGGGATGCTGCCATCCTCGAGATTGAGCCGCGGCATGATCCTGCGCACCGATTCGATCGCCGCCTCGCGAGTGAGCGCCGCGAGATCGGCGCCGACAAAGCCGTAGGTCGTGCGCGCGAGCTCGGGCAGGTCGACATCCTCGGCCAACGGCATGCCGCGGGTGTGGATGCCGAGGATCTCGCGGCGGCCGCGATCGTCGGGCACGCCGACGACGATCTCGCGATCGAAGCGGCCGGGACGGCGCAGTGCCTCGTCGATCGCCTCGGGCCGATTGGTCGCCGCGATCACGACGATGTTCGCCCTCGCCTCGAGCCCGTCCATCAAGGTCAGCAGCTGGGCGACGAGCCGCTTCTCTGCTTCTCCCGAGACCTGACCGCGCTTGGGCGCAATCGAGTCGATCTCGTCGATGAATACGATCGACGGCGCCGACTTGGCGGCTTCCTCGAACACCTGGCGCAGACGCGATTCGGACTCGCCATAGGCCGAGCCCATGATCTCGGGGCCGTTGATCAAATGGAAATTGGCGTCGCTCTCGTTGGCGACCGCGCGGGCGAGCCGCGTCTTGCCGGTTCCGGGCGGGCCGTGGAGCAAAACCCCCTTGGGCGGATCGACGCCGAGCCGCTGGAACAATTCGGGATAGCGCAGCGGCAATTCGACCATCTCGCGCAGCTGGTCGATCGTACCGGCCATGCCGCCGATATCGTCATAGGTGACGTCGGCACGGCGGCTCTCCGAAGCTTCCTCATATTCGGGGCGCAATTCGACTTCGGTATTCTCGTCGATATGGACGATGCCCTTGGGAGTCGCGGAGACCACGGCGAGGCGGATCTCCTGCAGCGCATAGGCCGGGGCATTGACCCAGCGCTGGACATTGGGATCGACGACGCGGTGATGCCCTGCGGTCGCGACGATGTCGCCCTGCGCGAGCGGCCGGCCGTAGAATGTGCGCTGGAGCGCCTGGGCCGAGCCCTGCAGCCGGAGATTGGCCTGTGCGGGCGCGAACACGACGCGCGTCGCGGGCTTCGACGCCGCCTTGCGCACTTCGACGAAATCGCCCGAGCCGACGCCGGCATTGGCACGCTGGAGCCCGTCGATGCGGAGCAATTCAAGGCCTTCGTCCTCGGTATAGGGCAACACCGCACGCGCCGGCGTGGCGCGCTTGCCGACGATCTCGATCACGTCGCCTTCGGTGATACCGAGCACCCCCATCAAGGTGCGCGGGATATGCGCGAGGCCGCGCCCGCTGTCTTCGGGCCGGCTGTTGGCAACCTGGAGCTTGCGCCCTCTGCTTTCGTCGTCTGCCACTATGCGTTTCCTTCACGTGTGAAGGCGGAACATAGGAAGGCGGATTGCGTGCCACGAGGGGGGCAAAAAAAATGGCGGGCCGAAGCCCGCCTTTGAAAGTTTTAGGAGAGGATGCCTGAAAGGCACGCCCTATGTGCAGTGCGGCGAACTTTTGTGCAAGTGCGAAATATACCTAAGTGAATTGCACGAATTGCAACCGCCATAGCCATTCAGATAATCAGACCAGCTATGGCGGATGCGCGCTGGAAGGCGTGACAGCGCTCGACAAAGCGTGTGACGCACTGCACAAGATCAGGAATGCGAAGGTTACCTCCACTCACGGCGATCGAGGCATTCGTGCAGGTGGCGCGGCTCGGCTCGATCAAGGCGGCGGCCGAGGAACTCGCTTTGTCGTCGCCGGCGCTCAGCCGCCGCGTGCAGGCGCTCGAGCGGTTCATCGGCAAGCCCTTGTTCGAGCGGCGCCATCAGGCGCTGCGGCTCAACGACGACGGCGATCGCCTGCTCGGGATGATCGCGCCGGCGCTCGACGCGATGACCGACGCGGTAGAGGCGATGACCAGCGGCGGCGAATTGCTACGACTGCGCCTCGGCGTGCTGCCGCTCTACGCCACCCAGCAATTGCTGCCGCGCCTTCCCGAGCTCAAGCGCCGCCACCCCGAATTTCATCTCGATGTTGACACCGCAGGCTACGGCCTCGCCCGCCTCGGCGACGGGCTCGACGCCGCGATCGTGATCGCCCGCGACATCGATCCGGGCTTCTATTCGAAGCGGCTCGACCGCAACCGCGTCCATGTGATCGGCGCGCGGGCGTTGCTCGAGGGGCCCGACCCGGTCACCCGGCCCGAACAGCTGACCAGGCTCACCGCGCTCGTCCATCGCGACATGCCCGAGACCTTCACCGCATGGCGCGCCGCGGCGGGGTTCCCCGACCTCGAGCCGCTGGCGATCGACCATTTCGATTCGGGCAATCTGATGCTCGAGGCGGCCGCCCAGGGGCTCGGCGTCGCCTTCATGCTCGAATCGCATTTCGAGGCAGCGCGCGACGACCGGCTCGTCCAGCTGTTCGACCTCACGGTCGAGAGCCATTACAGCTATTGGTTCGTCTGCCGCCCGCGCGCGCTGGGTCAGCGCCCGGTCAAGATCTTCCACGACTGGCTGATCGAAGCGATCGGCGCGGAACAGGCGTGAGCGACGCCCTCTAATTCGTCACCCCGGACTTGTTCCGGGGTCCACCGCGCACAGAGAATGCGACCCGCATTTTAGTCTATCAGGTGCCGGCACACGCAGGGCGCGACCGCCGATTGCATCGCGTGCGGCTTGGTGGTCTCCGGCACAAGGCCGGGGTGACGGGGGTTTGAGATCAGGCCTCCGTGCGCGCCTTGACGATCTTGCCCGGGTTGCGCGGCGGCTCGCCCTTGGGGAGCGCGTCGACATGGTCCATGCCTTCGATCACTTCGCCCCACACCGTATACTGGCGGTCGAGGAAGGTCGCGTCGTCGAGGCAGATGAAGAATTGCGAATTGGCGCTGTTCGGATCGTTGGTCCGCGCCATCGAGCAGACGCCGCGGACATGCGGCTCGGCGCTGAATTCCTGCGGCAGATTGGGCTCCTTCGAGCCGCCCATGCCGGTGCCCGAGGGGTCGCCGCCCTGCGCCATGAAGCCGTCGATCACGCGGTGGAAGACGACGCCGTCATAGAAGCCGTCATTGGCGAGCTTGGTGATCCGCTCGACATGCTTCGGCGCGAGATCGGGGCGCAGCTTGATGCGGACGTCGCCGGTATCGAGCGTGAGTACGAGCGTGCTGGGTTCGGACATGGGGTGACTCCCTAAACGATTGCCCGCGGCCTTGGCAGGCTCGCGAGTGACTTGCAACACGCTCCCGGCATTGGCACTAGCGGCGCGACCGGGCGCAACAGGGAGGTCGGACGATGAGCGAGACCGAACTTCATCCCGAGCCGCAGCCGACCGAGAGCGAACTCGACGAGGACGACCGGCTCAAGCCCGAATTCGTCAGCGCGGTGCTCGAGGCAGTAGAGGCCGGCGACGCCGAAACCGCCCGGATGCGCGTCGCGCCGCTCCATCCCGCCGACATCGCCGATCTGGTCGAGCTGACTCCGGCCGAACTGCGGCCGGCGCTGGTCGCCGCGATCTCCGACCTGATCGACGGCGACGTGCTCGCCGAGATGAACGACTGGGTGCGCGAGGCTTTGGTCGACGCGCTCGAGCCGCACCAGGTCGCCGATATCGCGGCCGAGCTCGATACCGACGACGCTGTCGCGATCATCGAGGACATGGACGTCGAGGATCAGCGCGAGGTGCTCCGCGCGCTCGACCCCGACGACCGCGCCGCGATCGAGGAAGCGCTTTCCTATCCCGAGGAGACCGCCGGTCGCCTGATGCAGCGCGAGCTGATCGCGGTGCCCGAGCATTGGACGGTCGGCGACGTGCTCGATTATTTGCGTGGGCACGAGGAGCTGGCGACCGACTTCTGGGAGATCTTCGTCGTCGATCCCGCGCATCACCCGGTCGGCACCTGCGCGCTGTCATGGATCCTGCGGACGCCGCGCTCGGTGTCGATGGCCGATGTGATGAAGCGCGAGCAGACCTTGATCCCGGCCGATATGGACCAGGAAGAAGTCGCGCTGCGCTTCCAGAAATACGCACTGATTTCCGCCGCGGTGGTCGACAGCAGCGGCCGGCTGGTCGGGATGATCACCGTCGACGACGTCGTCCACATCATCTCCGAGGAAGCGGGCGAGGACATTCTCCGCCTGTCGGGCGCGGGCGAAGGCGACATCAACGAGCCGGTGTTCGACAGCTTCAAAGGTCGGGTGCGCTGGCTGCTGACCAATCTGCTCACCGCGCTCGTGCCGGCGACGATCGTGTTCTTCTTCGATGCGACGATCGCCCAGAAGGCCGTGCTCGCCGCGCTCATGCCGATCGTCGCGGGCGTCGGCGGCAATGCCGGGACGCAGACGCTGGCAGTCACGGTGCGCGCGCTCGCCACCAACCAGCTGACGCAATCGAATACCTTGCGCGCAATCCGCCGCGAAATCTCGATCGCTTTGCTCAACGGGGTCACCGTTGCGGCGGTGATCGGGCTGGGGATCGGGCTCGGCTTCCAGGACGCGGGGCTCGGCGGCGTGATCGCTGCGGCGATGCTCGCCAACATCCTCATCGCCGGGTTCGCCGGGGTGCTCGTACCGGTGACGCTCGAGCGCTTCGAGCAGGACCCGGCGGTCGCATCGTCGGTATTCGTGACGATGGTCACCGATTCGATGGGATTCCTCGCCTTTCTCGGGCTGGCGACGGCCAGCGGGCTGGTCGGCTGACTGTAGGATTCGCGGCGCTTAACTTCGCATTTTTCACGTGGTTTGACTAATTTCGTTGCGCGGCGGAGTAACAAAATTGCAGACCGGGGTGGGGAAGGTTCAACGGGTTCAAAGAGCGGGGACCGGAGTCTCGCACGGGGAATCCTACATTGAAAGTGCGCCAGGACCCGCACCTCGCCGCTTGTCCGATCCCGATCGCCGCCCCAGATTGAGCGCGTGCCGCTACATTTGACCAAAGTCGCCTATGGCTGCGACAGCATCGACTATCTGCAGGAACGCCTCGCGCTCAAGGCCGCGCATCTGCCGGCGTTCCTCACCACGCGCTATCTGCCGAAGCGCCACGAAGAGATCGCCGGCGGGTCGCTGTTCTGGATCATCAAGCATCAATTGATCGGACGCTCGCCGATCATCGGATTCGGCGAGGCCGAGGGCGGACGCGTGGCGATCTATCTCGAGCCGAAGCTGGTCCTCGTCCAAGCGCGGCCCAAGCGCGCGCATCAGGGCTGGCGCTATCTCGAAGGGGCCGACGCGCCGCCGGACCTCGGCGAGGCGGGCGCGGGGATTTCCGAGCTGCCGCCAGCCTTGGTCGGCGAATTGGCGGCCATGGGGCTGATCTGAGTCGGCAGTTCCCCTCCCTGCAAGGGAGGGGCTAGGGGTGGGTGAGAGAAGGTCGGGCTCGATGCCCGGCCTTTTCTCTTTTCCGGAGCAGCTCGATGGGCTCGCCTGCGGCTCGCACCCACCCCCGGCCCCTCCCTTGCAGGGAGGGGAGTTTACGCGGCCTAGTTCGCCAGTTGCGGGAAGGCGTTGCGGAAGGCGGCGACCTTGGGCTTGTCCCAGCGCACGATGTATGGGTGCGTCGGGTGCCGCCAGAAGAAGTCCTGGTGATAGGCTTCGGCGGGATAGAAGGCGCCGCTCTCGATCCGCGTGACGATCGGCTTCTTCCACGCGCCGGTCCGGCCTAGTTGCGCGATGTATGCCGCAGCGACGCGGCGCTGCGAATCGTCCTGCGGGAAAATCGCCGAACGATAGCTCGGGCCCGTATCGGGTCCCTGCCGATTGAGCTGGGTGGGATCGTGCGCGACCGAGAAATAGATGCGCAGCAAGGTGCCGTAGCTGACCCGCCGCGGATCATAGACGATCCGCACCGCCTCGGCATGGCCGGTGCGCTCGGTCGAGACATTGTCGTAATTGGCAGTCTGGCGCGTGCCCCCGGCGAAGCCGCTGGTTACCGAATGCACGCCTTTCACCGACTGAAACACCGCCTCCATTCCCCAGAAGCAGCCGCCGGCGAGCACCGCGACCTGCTCCTTGCCGCCGCCGGTGACGTCCTGCGCAGGCGGCGGGATCGGCACCGCGCGTTCGGCGACTGGGGCAGCGATTGCCGGAAGCAGCAATGCCGCTCCGGCGAGACCAGCGGGAAGGACCCATTTCAGCATGGGCGCAAGATCGTCCTTCGTGCGGCTCAGCGCAAGGCCGCGCAGGCGGTCTGGATGCGCTCGCAGGCTTCGCGCAGCAGATCGTCCGACGTCGCATAGCTGATCCGCAGCGCCGGCGAGAAGCCGAACGCGGCGCCATGCACCGCGGCGACGCGTGCCTCGTCGAGCAGATAGCCGACCATCTGCTCGTCGGTCTCGATCTTTAGACCCTTGGGCGTGGTCTTGCCGATCAGTCCCGAGAACTCGGGATAGACGTAGAAGGCGCCCTCAGGGCGCGGGCAGGTCATGCCGTTCACCTGGTTGAGCATCGACACGACGAGGTCGCGGCGGCCCTGGAAGGCAGCGACGCGCTCCTTGAGGAAGCTCTGATCGCCGTTGAGCGCGGCGACCGAAGCCGCCTGCGAGATGCTGCACGGGTTCGAGGTCGATTGCGACTGGAGCTTGCCGATCGCCTTGATCAGCCACGCCGGGCCGCCGGCATAGCCGATCCGCCATCCGGTCATCGCATAGGCCTTGGACACGCCATTGGCGGTCAGGGTGCGGTCGTAGAGCTGCGGGACGACCTGCGCGATCGTCGCGAATTCGAAGCCGTCATAGAGGATGTGCTCGTACATGTCGTCGGCGTAGATCAGCACGTGCGGGTGGCGCAGAAGCACTTCGCCGAGCGCCTTCAGCTCGGCCGCGCTATAGGCGGCACCAGTGGGGTTGGACGGCGAATTGAGCACCACCCATTTGGTCTTCGCGGTGATCGCGGCGTCGAGCTGCTCGGGCTTGATCTTGTAATTCTGGTCGGCGCCTGCGGCGATGAACACCGGAGTGCCGCCGGCGAATTCGACGACGTCGGGATAGCTCACCCAATAAGGCGCCGGGATCACGACTTCGTCACCGGCGTCGATCGTCGCGCAAAAGGCATTGAACAAGGTGTGCTTGCCGCCCGAATTCACGCTGATCTGGTTCTCGGCATAGGTCAGGCCGTTGTCCCGCGCGAACTTGGCGATGATCGCCTGCTTCAATTCGGGCGTGCCGTCGACATTGGTATATTTGGTCTTGCCGGCGCGGATCGCCTCGATCGCCGCTTCCTTGACGAAGTCGGGGGTGTCGAAATCGGGCTCGCCCGCGCCGAGGCCGATCACGTCGATGCCCTGCCGCTTCAGCTCGAAGACGCGGCTCGTCATGGCGAGCGTGGCCGAGGGCTGGATGCGCTGAAGCGCGGCGGAAGTCTGCATGAGGTGCGCCTTCTCCGGGAGGGGATGCGCGCGCCTATACGTTGGCGTTCGCGCGTTCCGCAACTGTAACGGCAGATACGAGTCCGCGCAGCGCATTGCCGAGCAGGAAACCGTCCGCGAGATCCTCGGCGCGCAGATCCTGCTCGACGGCGCGGCCGCTCTCGATCAGTTCGGCGCGGAGCACCCCCGGCAGCAGCCCGCGCGTGAGCGGCGGAGTCAGCAGGACGCCGCCGCGCTCCACGAATATATTGGTGAAGCTACCTTCGGTGAGGAACCCGTCGGGGTCGGTGAACACCACTTCCCATGCCCCTGCCGCGGTGCGCGCACGGTCGTAGAAGCCGCGCCGGCTGGTCTTGTGGCGCAGGCGAAAGTCGTCCGGCGCGACTTCGAGCGGGCGTACCGCGACCTGCACCGGCTGCTCCGGGGCGTCGGGCAGGGGACTGATCCCGACCGAAATCGCGCCCGAGGGTCCGAGCAGCAACCGTACCTTCGACGCCCCGCGCAGCCGGAAGGTCGCGGCCTGGAGTTCGTTGCGCACCGAGTGGCGATCGAACACGAAACCGAATGCGGCGGCGCTCTCCTTCATTCGCGTGAGATGGCGCTCCAGAAACGGCATGCCGTCGAGCGGATCGAAGCGCATCGTCTCGATCAGGTCGAAATTGCGCTCACCCGCCGTCACGAACGCGCCTTTGGCGAGGCATTCCTGCCATTCCTGCTCCGGGTCCGAATCGGCAACCACGCCCGACCCTAGCCCCAAAAGCGCCCTCGAGTCGCCCCCGGCAAGCGTCAGGGTTCGGATCGCGACGTTGAACATCGCGTCGCCATTGGCGTCGAGCCGGCCGATCGCGCCGGTATAGACGCCGCGCGGCGCATCCTCGGTTTCGGCGATGATCTCCATCGCGCGCAGCTTGGGCGCGCCGGTGATCGAGCCGCACGGAAACAATGCTGCCAGCGCATCGATCGCATCGCGCTCGGGATCGAGAGCCGCGGTGATTTCCGACACCATCTGGTGGACGGTAGGATATTGTTCGACGTGGAACAGCTGCGGCACCGCGACGCTGCCGGGGCGGGCGACGCGGCTGAGATCGTTGCGCAGCAGATCGACGATCATCAGATTCTCGGCACGCTGCTTCGGGTCGGTCCGCAGTGCCTCGGCATTGGCGGCATCCTGCGCGGGATCGGAATCGCGCACGGCGGTTCCCTTCATCGGGCGGGCCGAGAGCGCTCCGCCGTCGAGAGCAAAGAACAGTTCGGGGGAAAGAGACAGCAGCCACTCGTCGCCGGTGGCTACCAATGCGCCATAGCCGGCGGCTGCCCGACGGCGCAGCAGCGCGTAGACCGCGGCCGGGGACCCCGCGGTCGCTACTTCAGCGCGGAAGGTGAGGTTGGCTTGATAGATGTCGCCCGCCGCGATCCACTCGGCGACGCGGGCGAACCGCTCGGCATAGGCCGATCGCGCAATCGCCGGCCGCGGCGCACCGGCCCATGCCCCGGCCGGATCGGGCAGAAAAGCGACTGGATCGACCTCGCGATAGCCGCGGAACAGCCCGAACCAGAGCAAAGGACCGGGCGCGGCAAGATCCGCAAGCTTCGGCTCGAGACCGGCCGCCGCTTCGTAGCGGAGATAGCCTGCCGCATCGAGGCCGCGTGCCCGGGCGGCGCGCAGCGTCTCCAGCGCGGGCCGCACCGCCTCGGTCGTATCGGCGCGGACGATCTCGACCGGATCGGCATAGAGCCGCGACGCCGCGCCTTCCGGACGGGCATCGTCGAGCAGCACGAAAGGAGAAACCGGCAGCGCCATCCCGCCGCGAATGGCGCCATGGACGCGCGACGGCAACCCCGTGTTGCCGCGGCCGGCGCCCGTCTCTATCTGCCGGAGCATGTCCAATCCCCCGATGCGGGTGGCGATCGTTCCGGTCACGCCGCTCCAGCAGAATTGCAGCCTGCTCTGGTGCACGCAGACCATGCGCGGCGCCTTCGTCGATCCCGGCGGCGATCTCGAGCGGCTGCGCAGCGCGGCGCAGCAGCATCAGGTCACGATCGAGAAGATCCTCGTCACGCATGGCCATATCGACCATTGCGGTCTTGCCGGCGAGTTTGCAGCGGAGCTTGGCGTGCCGATCGAGGGACCGCAGGAAGCCGACCGCTTCTGGATCGACCGGCTCGCCGAGGACGGGCGCAAATACGGCGTACGCGGCATCCCGTTCGAGCCCGACCGCTGGCTGGTCGACGGCGACGCGGTAACCGTCGGCGAGCTGGTGCTTCAGGTCTATCACTGCCCCGGACACACGCCCGGGCATGTCGTCTTCCACCATGCGCCGTCAAAGCTGGCGCTGGTCGGCGACGTGCTGTTCCAGGGCTCAATCGGCCGCACCGATTTCCCGCGCGGCAATCACCAGGATCTGATCGCGGCGATCACCGGCAAGCTCTGGCCGCTGGGCGACGACACGGTGTTCGTCCCCGGCCACGGTCAGCCGAGCAATTTCGGCCACGAGCGTCGGACGAATCCGTTCGTGGCAGATTCGGTGCTCGCCCGCGCCTAACTGACGTGCCGGACCTTGAAGACAGTCGTCGGCGCCGCGGCGGGGGCCTGGGCGCCGAAATAGATGGCGGCACCGGCGAGCAGCAGCATCGGCGCGAAGGTGAGCAGCATCCCCGCCTGGCGTGCCCAGATCGGCCCGACCATGCCGATCGCGTGGAGCACGCGCCCGAGCAGGAAGGCGGCGGTAACTCCCCATAGCCAGATCGTCGAACCGGTCGCGAGCTCGATCAGCGCGACCAGAATCAGCGTGAGCGGCGTATATTCGGTGAAGTTCAGATGCGCGCGCATCCGCGTCGCGAGCCTTCCCTCCGGTCCCTCCCCATGGAGGATCTTGTCGGACAGGCGGATTCGCACGATTCGCGCGCCGAGCCAGAAATTGAGCAAAGCCGCGGCGCCGGCGGCGCTCAGCGTGACGGGCAGAACGATCATAATGGGGTCCCCTTCGCCGCGACACCTGCCACGCCCTTGCAAGTCGGGCAAGAATCGGTATACGCGCGGCCTCGCTTCGTGACCTGCCCCGTTGGTCCGGCGGGCAGCCGGCTCCAACCGTCGCTTGCCCGGACCCAAACGCGGGCGTATCGCGACCTGATTCACGTGTTCTTCGATGTAAAGGTGCCTGATGGCCGTTCCCAAGAGAAAGACCTCGCCCTCGCGGCGCGGCATGCGCCGGGCGCACGACGCGCTCACCGTCGCAGCGTTCCAGGAATGCTCGAACTGCGGCGAACTGAAGCGCCCGCACAATCTGTGCACGGCGTGCGGCCATTATAACGGCCGCGAAATCGTCTCCGCCGAGGGCTGAGCCACGCACGCCACCGGGAACCTGCCGGCATGACCAATTCCATGCGAATCGCCGTCGACGCCATGGGCGGCGATGAGGGGATCGCGGTCATGCTCGCCGGGGTGGCACGCGCGCGCCGCCGCTTCGAGGGGATGGAGTTCATCCTCGTCGGCGACGAGACGCAGATCCGCGAGGGTCTGAAGAATCACCCGAACCTCACCGCCGCGTCGGAGATCGTCCACGCGGACGGCATCGTCGCGTCCGACGAAAAGCCGAGCACGGCGATTCGCCGTGCCAAGACCACCTCGATGGGAATCGCCATCGACATGGTGAAGAAGGGCCGCGCCGGCGCGGCGGTCTCATCGGGCAATACCGGTGCGTTGATGGCGATGGCCAAACTGTCGCTCCGTACCATGCCCGGGATCGACCGGCCGGCGCTCGCTGCCCTGATGCCGACGCTCGGCGAAAATGACACGGTGATGCTCGATCTCGGCGCCAATACCGAAGTCGACGCGCAGAACCTCATCCAGTTCGCGGTGATGGGCGCAGCCTATGCGCGAATCGCGCTCGACCTCGAAAATCCCCGCGTCGCCCTCCTCAACATCGGCACCGAGGAGATGAAGGGTACCGACAATATCCGGGACGCGGCTGCCGAACTGCGCGCCGCCAAGCATTTGCGGCTCGACTTCAAGGGCTTCATTGAGGGCAACAAGCTGTCGCGCGGCGAAGTCGACGTGATCGTCTGCGACGGCTTTTCGGGCAATATCGCGCTCAAGACGATCGAAGGCACCGCGCGCTTCGTCGCCGACCTGCTCAAGCGCGCTTTCTCGAGCTCGACGCGTTCGAAGATCGGTTTCCTGATCTCGCGTCCCGCCACCGAGCTGCTGCGCACCCATCTCGATCCGAACAATCACAACGGCGCGATTTTCCTCGGTCTCAACGGCATCGTCGTGAAGAGCCATGGCAGCGCGAACGAAGTGGGCGTAGATACCGCCATCGGCTTCGCGGCGAAGATGCTGCGGGACGACCTCAATCGGCGAATCGCCGAGGATCTCGGGAATTTCGAGGCAAAGGCTGCGTGACTCTTCGTTCGGTGATTATCGGTACCGGCGCGTTCCTGCCGGAAAATCGCGTTTCGAATGCGGAACTGGCGGAGCGCGTCGACACCTCGGACGAGTGGATCGTCGAGCGCACCGGAATCCGATTCCGCCACATCGCCGGCGAGGATGAGACGACGGGCACGCTGGCGACCAATGCCGCGCGTGCCGCGCTCGAATCGGCCGGAGTCGCAGCCGACGCCATCGACCTGATCGTGCTGGCGACCGCGACGCCCGACCAGACCTTCCCCGCCACCGCAACGCGCGTGCAGACTGCGCTCGGCATCAACGATTGCGTCGCGTTCGACGTCGCCGCGGTGTGTTCGGGTTTCCTCTACGCGGTGCAGGTCGCCGATTCGATGATTCGGGCCGGGGCGCACAAGCGGGCGCTGGTGATCGGCGCCGAGACGTTCAGCCGGATCCTCGACTGGGAAGATCGCGCCACCTGTGTGCTGTTCGGCGACGGCGCCGGCGCGATCGTGCTCGAGGCGCAGGAAAGCGCGGAGCAGGACGGCCGCGGCATTCTCGCGACTCGACTCCACGCAGACGGCCGCCACAACGACCTGCTCTATGTCGATGGCGGTCCGTCGACTACCGGAACTGTCGGCAAGCTGCGGATGAAGGGTCGCGAGGTGTTTCGCCACGCCGTGGTCAACCTCGCCGCGGTGATGTCCGAATCGCTCGAGGCCGCGGGCCTGTCGTCCGAGCAGGTCGACTGGGTCGTGCCCCATCAGGCCAACGCGCGCATCCTCGATGCGACGGCACGCAAGCTCGGGCTCGCGCCGGAAAAGGTCGTCGTCACGGTCGATCAGCACGCCAATACCTCGGCAGCCTCGGTTCCGCTCGCGCTCGACACCGCGGTTCGCGACGGCCGAATCAAGCGGGGCGACCTCGTCGTGCTCGAAGCGATGGGCGGCGGATTTACATGGGGTGCAGCGGTCGTACGTTTCTGATATGTGTCAGAATGAGCATCGAGTCGTTACCGTTACGGAATGTTGTGGTTTGCGGCGCAAACACAATCTGATACGATCAAGTTTCAACATGCGTTAACTTGGGGGACTTGCCGACATGCCGGCTGCGGGCACGCTGACCAGGGCAGATTTGGCCGAATCGCTGCACCGCGAGGTCGGTCTTTCACGCGCCGACGCTGCGCGCCTCGTCGAGCAGATCCTCTCGCACATGTGCGAAGCCCTCTCGAAAGGCGAGAACGTCAAGATCTCGGGCTTCGGCAGCTTCATCCTGCGCGACAAGGGCGAGCGGGTCGGCCGCAATCCCAAGACCGGAGTCGAAGTTCCGATCGCGCCCCGCAGGGTGCTCACTTTCAGAGCCAGCCAGATGATGCGTGACCGCATCGTGGCAGGCAGCTGAGGGGCGAAATGCCCCCCGCCGAAAAGGCGGCAGGCGCCCTCCGCACGATCGGCGAACTCGCGCAAGAAATCGGCCGACCCCAACATATATTAAGATACTGGGAGACGCGCTTTCCGCAGCTGCGGCCGCTGACCCGCGCGGGAAACCGCCGTTATTACCGCCCGGACGACGTCGCCCTGGTGCGGCGCATTCACCATCTGCTTGCCGATGAAGGCTATACGATCCGCGGCGTGCAGAAGCTGCTCGCCGAGGAGAAAGCAAACAGGCCGGGCAAGAACAGCGCAGAGGCTTTCCGCGCGATCCGCGATACGCTGATCAAGGCGCTCGAGGAGGATGAGGGGCGCTGAGCTCACCCGTTCGCCCTGAGCTTGTCGAAGGGCCGTCCTTTTCTTCGCAACGGAAGAAGAACGGTGCTTCGACAAGCTCAGCACGAACGGCGTATTTCAAGGCGCGTCCGGACCCAGCGACGGATCGAGGTCGCGCGGCCGGACGAAGCGGGTGAGCACGGCGCCCCCTGCCTGAACATCGCTCCACCGCTCGGCCTCGAAGGTCATCTCCGCAAGCGTCGCCGTCGGGAACTTGATCTCGACTTCGTCGCGCAACGCGCCGCCGTCGGGCACCAGCAGCAGCACCAGCTCCTCGAGCCCCGGATTGTGCCCGGCAAGCAGGACATTGCCGGCGCCGGCGGGAAGATCGCGCACGACGTCGAGAAGCGTCGCCGCGGAAGCGAGATAGATTCGCTGGTCCCAGGCAGGCGCGAGATCGCTGCCATAGCCTTGCCCGACCCGCTCGAGCGTCTCGACCACGCGCACCGCCGGCGAGGCGACGACATGGTCGAAGACGAGGCCAAGCGACTTCATGTGCCGGCCGACCATCGCCGCGGCGCGCTGGCCCTTCGGATTGAGCGGGCGATCGAAATCGCGCGCGACGGGATCGTCCCAGCCCGATTTGGCGTGGCGCAGCAGCGTGAGCGTCTTCATCACTTCCCCGTCAGGCGTTCGCGGGCGCCTCATGCCGCAATCGGCTCTCGAGGGAAAGCCGGACGCGCGCCACTGCCTCGTCGAGCGACACCCGCGCAACCGGCGTGCCGGGCGGGAACGCGTCTAGCAATCGCGAGGGGCTCGCGGCGGAGAGCAGGACGAAGGTGCCGCGATCGTCGGCGCGGCGAATCAGGCGGCCGAACGCCTGTGCCAGTCGGGCGCGGACGATACGGTCATCATAGGCAGTACCGCCGCCCGCCAGGCGCCGCGCGGCGTGGAGCACGCTCGGCTTGGGCCACGGCACGCCTTCCATCACCACCAGCCGCAACGAATGGCCGGGGACATCGACTCCATCGCGCAGCGCATCGGTGCCGATCAGCGAGGTGCGGGGATCGTCGCGGAAGATGTCGACCAGCGTTCCGGTGTCGATCGGATCGACATGCTGGGCGAGCAACGGCAGCCCTTCGCGCGCGAGGCGATCAGCAATCCGCGCATGGACCGCACGCAGCCGGCGAATCGCCGTGAACAGCCCAAGCGTGCCGCCCTCGGCCGCGACGATCAGCCGGGCATAGGCATTGGCGAGCGCCGGCAAGTCACCGCGCTTGACGTCAGTGACGATCAGCACTTCGGCCTGGCCGGGATAATCGAACGGGCTGCGCGCCTCAAAGCGCTGGGCAGGACGCAGCAGATGCGTCGCCCCCGACCGTGCCTCGGCGACGTCCCAGCCGCCGCCGGCGCGCAGCGTCGCAGAGGTGATCACCGCGCCATGCGCCGGCTCGAGCACGGTTTTGGCGAACGGCTTGGACGGGTCGAGCCAGTGGCGATGAAGGCCCACGTCATATTCGCGGCCCTCGACGCGATCGACCGCTAGCCAGTCGACATATTCGGGATCCGCCGGACCGCCGATCCGGGCAATCAATGCGAGCCACGCGCCGACCGTCTCGGTGCGCCAGCCGAGCGAGGCGATCGCGCCTTCGATCCGCGCGCGCGCCGGGCCATCCATCCAGTCCGGCGCGTCAGCGAGCACCGCCTCGAGACGGCGGCCGAGCTTGACCAGCGGGCGAACGAGCGCGTCGAGCGCTGCGCCCGCTGGCCCTGCCGCTTCGACCAGCGCGCCGTCGGGCTCGGCGAGTTCGGTCTCGAGCCCGTAGCCGGCATCGCCGGAACCGTTGACGTCACGTGCATAGACCAGCCCGCGTACCGCGGCGAGAAGCGCCTCGACCGGGCCGAAGGGCTCGCCTTCGCTGAGACGCTGCAGCCACCCGTCGCTGGGCAAGGCGCGGGCGGCATCGACTGCCTCGACAATCGCCATGCCACCTTCCTCGTCATAGCTGGCGACGTCGGAAAGCCGCGCCGCGAGTCCGCGACGGCGCCCGCGCGAGCCCGATTCGGGTCCGGTGATCCAGCGGCGGATCTCGATCGCCTCCTGCCCGGTGAGCGCGGCCGAGAACATCGCGTCGGCGGCATCGAACAGATGGTGGCCTTCGTCGAACACGTAACGCGTCGGCCGGGTCGCCGACTCGCGCCCGCGCGCAGCGTTGACCATCACCAATGCGTGATTGGCGATGACGATGTCGGCCTCGGCGCTGACGCGCGCGGCACGCTCGATGAAGCATTTCCGGTAATGCGGGCAGCCGGCGTAGATGCACTCGCCGCGCCGGTCGGTCAGCGCCGTCGAGCCGTTGCGGCGGAACAGGGTGGGCAGCCAGCCGGGCAAGTCGCCGCCGACCATGTCGCCGTCGGCGCTATAGGCCGCCCAGCGTGCCACCAGCTGCGCGAGAATTGCCGCACGGCCGGCGAAGCCCCCCTGCAGCGCGTCCTCGAGATTGAGCAGGCAGAGATAGTTCTCGCGCCCCTTGCGGGTGACGATGCGGCGTTTGCGCGTATCGGGATCGGCGAACAGCCGTTCGCCCTCGTGCGCGAGCTGGCGCTGGAGTGCCTTGGTGAAGGTCGACACCCAGACCGGCCCCTCGGCGCGCTCGGCCCAGAGCGAGGCGGGCGCGAGGTAGCCGAGCGTCTTGCCGATCCCGGTACCCGCCTCGGCGAGGACGAGATTGGGCGAATCGCGCACGTCTCGCGGCGCGAAGGCGCCTGCTGCTGCGGCGGCATAGTCGCGCTGGCCCTGCCGCTGCTCGGCCCCGCTGCCGGTGAGGCGGGTGAGCCGTTCCGCGACGTCCGAATCGGACAGCGTCACAGTGCGCGGCGCCGGCCGCGCCGGGCGTTCCTCCCATTCGGGCAGCTTGGAGAACAGCCAGCGTTCGGCCTGGGCGGGTTTGGCGACCGCGGGGCTCAGCGCCGGTGCCCACGGCCAGCGCAGCCGATACAGGGACTGGAGAGAGTTCCACGCGCCTTCGCGCTCGGCCCATTGGCCGGCCGGCACCGCCAGCAAAGCCGCGGCGGCCTCGCGCAGGAAGCCGGCCACCTCGGCATCGCTCGCCGGCGCGTCGAGCCCTGCCGCCCGTGCGAGCCCCTTGGGAGTCGGCACCATGAACCGCGCCGGGTGGAGAAAGGCGTACAGTTCGAGCAGGTCGAGCCCGTTGAGCTCGGGATGGCCGAGGCGCTGGCCGACCAGCGGGGCATTGAGCAGGATCACCGGCGTATCGGCCGCGAACCGGATCGCCTCTCCCCGGCTCACTGCACGCGTCTCTTCCGCAGTGGCGATCCAGATGCCGCCATGGCTGGCATGGAGCGCGGGGTAGGGCAAAGCCGATGTCACCCGGTCACTCTGTACGCTTTTCGTTCCGACTGGCCAGCCGCTTTCGGCGCCATTCGTCGCGCTTCAGCCCGGCTGCGACTCCCGCAGCGCCTTCCACAGCCGCTGTACGCCGCGATTGAGGATGCCGAGCGACTCGGCGTCCATGCCGGCGCGGTCGAGCAGGGTCTCGGCGAGGCAGCCGCACGCCTCGCGCATTTCGACGCCGCGTTCGGTCAGGCGCACCTGGACCTGCCGTTCGTCTATGGGATTGCGTTGCCGCGTGACGAACCCTGCGGCCTCTAGCCGCTTCACCAACGGCGTTACCGTGCTCGATTCGAGCGCGAGTCGCTCGGCGATCGCACCTACGGTGCGGCCGTCCTGCTCCCAGAGGGCGTGGAGCACGAGATATTGCGGATAGGTGATGCCGAGTGTGTCGAGCATCGGTTTATAGGCGCGGGTTATCGCCATGCTCGTCGCATAGAGCGAGAAGCAAAGCTGATCGTCGAGTGGAAGCGCGGCAGCCACCGGTTTTCTCCTTTACCACAGTCATTATCACAAAATCTCATATCGCGATAACGATTTTGCTGGACAAGGCATCCGAGCGATTGTAGCAGATGTTTATCGCGATAATTGATATCGCGGCAATCAGGAGGATAGCATGTCCGTAGACGTCAAATATCGCACCCGCGCCACCTCGACCGGCGGCCGCGACGGCGAAGCCCGCTCCGAGGACGGCCGCTTCGTCGCGAAGCTTTCGACACCGAAGGAACTCGGCGGCGCCGGGGGCGACGGCACCAATCCCGAACAGCTTTTCGCCGCGGGCTATTCTGCCTGCTTCATCGGCGCGCTCAAGGTCGCCGGACAGCAGCTCAAGCTCAAGGTGCCTGCCGAGACGGCAGTGACCGCCACGGTCGGCATCGGCCCGCGGGCAGCGGGCGGGTTCGGCATCACCGCCGATCTCGAAGTCAGCCTGCCGGGGATCGATCGCGCCGACGCGGAGAAGCTGGTCGAAGCGGCGCACCAGATTTGCCCTTACTCGAACGCCACCCGCGGCAATGTCGACGTGGGGCTCAGCATCGCGTGACGCGCATGCCGCCCCGGCAGCTCGAGTTCGAGTCGCCGGGGTGGCACCCGCCGCCGCGCTTCGCTAGACGCGCGGTGATCATGACCGACAAGCAGACCCTGCGCGCCGCGGCGCTCGAATCCAAAGCCTGGCCTTATGAAGAGGCCCGCAAGCTGCTCAAACGCTATCCCGACGGCGCGCCGGCGAAGGGCCATGTGCTGTTCGAGACGGGATACGGTCCCTCAGGACTGCCGCATATCGGCACGTTCAACGAAGTGCTGCGCACGACGATGGTCCGGCGCGCGTTCGAGACGCTGTCGGACGTACCCACCCGCCTGATCGCGTTCAGCGACGACATGGACGGGCTTCGGAAAGTGCCCGACAATGTCCCCAACAAGGAGATGCTTGCCGAGCATCTCGGCAAGCCGCTGACCCGCATCCCCGATCCGTTCGGCACGCATGAGAGTTTCGCGCATCACAATAATGCGCTGCTCCGCGAATTTCTCGACCGATTCGGCTTCGATTACGAGTTCGTTTCGTCGACCGATTATTACGAGGGCGGCAAGTTCGACGAGGCACTGCGCAACGTCTTGCGCCACTATCAGGGCATCATGGACGTGATGCTCCCGACGCTGCGCAAGGAGCGTCAGGCCACCTATTCGCCGGTGCTGCCGGTCAGCCCCAAGTCGGGGATCGTGCTGCAGGTGCCGATCGAGGTGCTCGACCCCGAGACCGGGATGATCGCATTCGAGGACGATGGCGAGCGAATCGAACAGTCGATCCTTGGCGGCAGGTCGAAGCTGCAATGGAAGGTCGACTGGGCGATGCGTTGGGTGGCGCTCGGCGTCGATTACGAAATGGCCGGCAAGGATCTGATCGATTCGGTGATCCAGTCGGGCAAGATCGCCCGCGTGCTCGGCGGCCGCCCGCCCGAAGGCTTCAACTATGAGATGTTCCTCGACGAGAAAGGCGAGAAGATCTCCAAGTCCAAGGGCAACGGCCTCAGCCTCGAGCAATGGCTCACCTATGGCCCCGACGAGAGCCTCGCTTTCTATATCTATCGCGAGCCGAAAAAGGCCAAGGCGCTGCACCTCGGGCTGATCCCGCGCGCAGTCGACGATTATTGGCAGTTCCGCGGCAATTATGCCGCGCAGCCGATCGAGCAGAAGCTCGGCAATCCGGTCCACCATATCCATAACGGCCCGCCGCCCGCCGAGACGCTGCCGGTCACCTTCGGGCTGCTGCTCAATCTCGTCGGGGTGATGGGCGAGGCGAGCAAGGAACAGGTCTGGGGCTATCTCGCCAATTACGTGCCTGACGCCACGCCCGAGACCTATCCGGCACTCGATTCGCTGATCGGCTATGCGCTGGCTTATGCGCGCGACTTCGTCACGCCGACGCTGCGCAAGCGCGCGCCCGCCGGCGTCGAGATCGAGGCGCTGCAGCGGCTCGACTCAGAGCTGGCCGCACTGCCCGGCGAGGCGTCGGCCGAGGACATCCAGAACATCGTCTATGAAATCGGCAAGACGAGCGGATTCGACAATCTGCGCGACTGGTTCAAGGCGCTGTACGAGACCCTCCTCGGGTCCGAGCAGGGGCCACGCATGGGCAGCTTCATCGCGCTGTACGGCGTGGAGAACAGCCGCAAGCTGATTGCCGAGGCGCTCGCCCGAAACGCCTGAGCCGTTCGCGCTAAGCTTGTCGAAGCGCCGTTCTGACCTTCATTCGCGGGAGAAGAACTGCAGTGCTTCGACAAGCTCAGCACGAACGGAAAAGGGGCATCCGCTCCGCGACGCGCGATTTCCTGCATAGCGAGGCGGCGGGCGGTATCGTGCTGATCGGCGCGGCGGCGCTGGCGATGCTTGCGGCGAACGTTCCAGGATGGCGGGAAGCCTATTTCCACGCGCTGCACCTCGAAACCGGCCCGGTGATCAGCCCCCGTTACGGGCCGATGACGGTGCATCTGTGGATCAACGATGCCCTGATGGCGCTGTTCTTCCTGCTGGTGGGGCTCGAGATCAAGCGCGAGTTCGTCGACGGCCGGCTGGCGAGCTGGGAGCGGCGTCGGTTGCCGGTGCTCGCCGCGGCGGCCGGAATGGCGGCGCCCGCTGCGCTCTATGTTTTGGTGACCCGCGGACAGGGCGGGCTGACCAGCGGCTGGGCGATCCCCGCCGCAACCGATATCGCCTTTGCGATCGGCGTGCTCGCGATCCTCGGCAAGCGCGCGCCGACTTCGCTCAAGCTGTTCCTGACCACCGTGGCGATCGTCGACGATCTCGGCGCCGTGGCGATCATCGCCCTGTTCTACACGGCAGGGCTCGACCTGACGGCGCTCGCCGCCGCCGCAGGGGTGATGCTCGCGATGTTCGCGCTCAACCGCGCCGGCGTGAAGCGGCTGGCCGTCTATCTGCCGCTGACGCTGATGCTTTGGTATTTGGTCTTCCTGTCGGGTGTCCACGCGACCGTCGCCGGAGTCGCCGCGGCGATGACCATCCCGATCACGCGTTCGCCCGCTGCTCCGGACAATTCGGAGTCGCCGCTCCACCGGATCGAGCATGCGCTGCATCCCTGGTCGGCATTTCTGATCGTGCCGCTGTTCGGATTCGCCAATGCCGGCGTGTCGCTGGCCGGCATGTCGCCGGCGATCCTGTTCGCGCCCTTGCCGCTCGCCATTGCGCTGGGGCTTTTCCTCGGCAAGCAGCTCGGCATTTTCGGCAGCATCTGGATCGCCCACAGGACCGGCTTCGCGGCCAAACCGGGCTGGTCGAGCTGGCTGCAAATCTACGGCGTTTCGCTGCTCGCCGGGATCGGTTTCACGATGAGCCTGTTCATCGGCGGACTGGCCTTCCCGGGCAACGAACTATTGGCCAATGAAGTTAAGATCGGCGTGCTCGCCGGCTCGGTGCTCTCGGCAGTCGCCGGCTATCTGGTGCTTCGGCTCGCGCCGCCGCGCCGGGC
The DNA here is from genome assembly GCA_032334595.1 of Sphingomonas psychrotolerans. Classification (GTDB taxonomy): domain Bacteria; phylum Pseudomonadota; class Alphaproteobacteria; order Sphingomonadales; family Sphingomonadaceae; genus Sphingomonas; species Sphingomonas psychrotolerans_A. Next base: position 218,455 of record JALMLT010000005.1, read on the forward strand.
GCTTGCGGTCAAGCTGATCGCAAGACGGCGGGCGCGCTGAGCGCACGGCGCTCGGCGAGCATTGCGATGCACCACACCACAAAGCCGCCGACTGCCAATGCCGCGCCCACATAGCCGGTCGAGGTCCAGCCCCAGCCTACGGCGATCGCCATCCCACCGAGCCACGGCCCGAGTGCATTAGCGGTGTTGAACGCCGAGTGGTTGAGCGCGGCCGCGAGCATCTGCGCGTTGCCGGCGACATCCATCAGGCGTGTCTGGAGAATGGCGCCGAGCGCGCCGGCAAAGCCGATCGCGAACACGGCGAGGCAGATCGACCAGAATTGCGTAGCCGCCAGCGGATATATGGCTAGCGCCGCCGCGCTGCCGAGCAGCAGCACCGCCGCCGTCGGCATCAGCGCACGATCGGCGAATTTCGGGATGATGATGTTGCCCGCGGTCATCCCCGCCCCGAAGATCGCCAGCGCGACCGGGATCATGCCGGCCGGTACGCGCGTGACTTCGAGCAACGTGGAAGCGACATAGGTGTAGACGCAGAACAGGCCGCCAAAGCCGATCGCGCCGATGCCGAGCGTCAGCCAGACCTGCCCGTTCGCGAGCGCGCCGAGTTCGCGCAAAGGACTGGCGTCGCTCGCCGGCTTGTCCTGCGGCGCCAGCCAATAAACGAGCGCCATGGTCAGCAGCGCAAGCACCGCCACCACCGCAAAGCCCCAGCGCCAGCCGATCGCCTGTCCCATCCAGTTCGCCAGCGGCACGCCGATCACGGTCGCGATGGTCAGCCCGAGCAACACCCGCCCGACTGCCTGCGAGCGCTTGTTGTCCGGCACGAGCGATGCGGCGACGAGGGCGGCCACGCCGAAATAGGCGCCGTGCGGCAGACCGCTGAGGAAGCGGAACGCCAACATCCAGCCATAGGTGGGCGCCAGCGCGCTCAGCCCGTTGAACAGTCCGAAGCTCGCCATCAGCAGGATCAGCAGGGTCCGCCGGGCCATCTTCGCCCCGAGCACGGCCAGTAGCGGCGCGCCGACCACCACGCCGAGCGCATAGGCGCTGATCACATGCCCTGCGGTCGGCTCGTCGACATGCAGCCCCTGTGCGAAATAGGGCAGCAGGCTCATCGTCGCGAATTCGGTCGTGCCGATCGCGAAGCCGCCCATCGCCAGCGCGAAATGGACAAGCGCGACGGGGGTCTTGCGGGGATGAGGTACATGCATGACGCAGGAGGTGGCTATGCTGCACCGCAGCGTCAACCGGTGTGCGCTGCACATACGAATGCAGCGCGCGAAATCGTATCGCGGGCGCGGCTCTAAGCCGCCGCGGCTTAGCAGAGCAGCGGAGGGCGCTGGCAGCGCAGGCTTTTTTTCGAGACCTACGCCCGCACGGCTCTCCCGGCGTTTACAATAGGATGATGAGGCGCGGTTTGGAAAAAGGGAGCCGCGGCTATCGGCGATTGACCTTGGCGATGCTGTTCGCCGGCTTTTCGACCTTTTCGCTGCTTTATTCGGTCCAGCCGCTGCTGCCGCTGTTCGCCCGCGAGTTCGGGCTGAGCGCCGAGCAATCGAGCTTCGCCATCTCGCTGGCAACGGGACCGCTCGCCGTAGCGATCGTCTTCGCGGGATTACTGTCCGACCGTTATGGGCGGCGACCCCTGATGGTGTTTGCGATGTTCGGCGCCGGATTGCTCACCATCTTCACCGGTTTCGCGCCGAGCTGGGAAGCCTTGCTCGCGCTGCGGCTGCTTACCGGGCTCGCGCTGGCGGGGATGCCCGCAGTGGCGATGGCCTATGTCAGCGAGGAAATCGATCCCCACTCAGTGGGACCCGCAATGGGCTTGTACATCGCCGGTAGTGGAATCGGCGGGATGGCGGGACGGCTTGGCGTCAGCCTGATGACCGAGCTCGCCGACTGGCGCTGGGCACTCGCGCTGGCCGGGCTGACGGGGCTGGCGATGGCGGAGGCCTTTCGTCGGCTGGCACCCCCGTCTCGCCGCTTTACTCCGCGCCCGGTGCATCCCGCGGCGGTTTTCCAGTCCGGCAAGACGTTGTTCCGCGACCGTGCGATGCCGCTGCTCTACGCCGAAGCCTTCCTGCTGATGGGCGTGTTCGTGACGATCTACAATTATATCGGCTTCCGGCTGATCGCTGCGCCGTTCAGCCTGAGCCACGCGGCGATCGGGGCGATCTTCCTGCTCTATCTGCTCGGCTCGGTGAGCTCGACCTGGTTCGGCGGGCTGGCCGAACGCAAGGGGCGACGGCTGGTCTTCTGGGTGCCCACCGGACTCCTGCTGATCGGCACGGCCTTCACCGCCGCGGCATGGCTGCCGCTGATCATCGCCGGGATCGGCGTCGTCACGATCGGATTCTTCGGGGCGCACTCGATTGCGTCGAGCTGGGTCGGCCGCCGGGCGCGCGAAGGCCGGGGACAGGCCGCGGCCTTCTATCTTTTCTTCTATTATCTCGGGTCGAGCGTGCTCGGTTCGGCGGGCGGCATCGCCTGGACGCGCTGGGCGTGGAACGGAGTCGCGCTGTATTGCGGCGTGCTCACCCTGATCGCGCTCGCGATCGCCGCGAAGCTCGCCACGATCCCGCCGCTGCCGCTCCCCGAAGTCACGCCGCCGCGACCGATGGGCGCGGACTAAGCGTCGAAATCGCCGGTCGCCTTGAGAGGGACGAGCGGCTCCATGCAAGGGGCGACGTCACCCCGTTCCTTTTCACGGGCCTGCTTCAGGCACATAGTCACCTTTCGTAGCACCGCGATGCGAGCGGTATAGCGCCGGGCTTCGCAGATTGCCGCAAAGCTGTCTCTCGAGGGACCGTTCGCGCCCGTTACACTACCGATCAGCCCACATTCGAGGACAACATATTTGCGCCACCCTTTGAGCAGCGCGCTGATGGCACCAGCGGGGAAATCATCGCCCCGGCGATCGGGAAGAATCTGTGCGACTTCGCGCATCAGCGCCTGATCCATCCCGTCCAGCCGGTGCGCGACATGCGTGGCCTCGGCAGCGGCGGCCTGGGCCTCGCCGATTGACTGTGCATTGGTCGGGGCAGCGACGAGCATGGTAGCACCGACCGCCGCCACGAAGAGGCTGTGCGTCATACGTCGAGGCTAGGTGAAAACCGGGCGTCCTCGCAAACAAAAAGGGCGCCCTGCAAGAGCGCCCCTTCGCGTTACTTCGAACTGCCAAGACTTCAGAGCTTCTCGGTCAGCTCCGGGACGATCTTGAACAGGTCGCCGACGAGGCCGATGTCCGCGACCTGGAAGATAGGTGCGTCCTCGTCCTTGTTGATCGCGATGATCGTCTTCGAATCCTTCATGCCGGCGAGGTGCTGGATCGCGCCCGAGATGCCGACCGCGATATAGACTTCCGGCGCGACGATCTTGCCAGTCTGGCCGACCTGATAGTCGTTCGGGACATAGCCCGCGTCGACCGCAGCGCGCGAGGCGCCGACCGCGGCGCCGATCTTGTCGGCGAGCGGCTCGATCAGTGCGTGAAAGTTCTCGCTGTTCTGCAGCGCGCGACCGCCCGAGACGATGATCTTGGCGCTGGTCAGCTCGGGCCGCACCGACTCGGCGATTTCGGCACCGGCGAAGGTGGAGAGGCCCGCGTCGCCGCTGCCGCTCAGCGGCTCAACGGTGCCGCTGCCGCCGCTGGTCGCGGCCTTTTCGAACGCCGTGCCGCGGACGGTGATCACCAGCTTCCTGTCGCTGGTCTGCACCGTCGCGATCGCGTTGCCGGCATAGATCGGCCGGGTAAAGGTATCCGGACCCTCGACCGAGAGGATGTCGGAGATCTGCATCACGTCGAGCAATGCAGCGACACGCGGCGCGATGTTCTTGCCGGTCGTGGTCGACGGGAACAGCACCGCGTCGTGATCCTGCATCAGTGTCGCGATCAGCGGCGCGACATTCTCGGCGAGCGCGTGTTCGAACGCCGGATCGTCGGCAAGATGGACCTTGCCCACGCCGGCGATCTTCGCGGCCTCGTCGGCAACCGCTGCGCAGCCGGCGCCGGCGACGAGCAGATGCACTTCGCCGAGCTTCGACGCAGCAGTGACCGTGGCGAGCGTCGCATCCTTGACGCTCTTGTTGTCGTGTTCGACCCAGACCAACGTCTTCATTTGCCGACTCCCAGACCCTTGAGGCGCTCGACCAGTTCGTCGACGCTGCCGACCTTCACCCCTGCCTGGCGCTTGCCCGGCTCGGCCACCCGAATCGTCTTCAGCCGCGGCGCGACGTCGACGCCGTAATCGGCGACGGTCTTCTTCGCGACCGGCTTCGACTTGGCCTTCATGATGTTGGGCAGGGTCGCATAGCGCGGCTCGTTGAGACGCAGATCGGTGGTGACGATCGCCGGCAGCTTGAGATCGACGGTCTCGAGCCCGCCATCGACTTCGCGGGTGACCTTGACGCGCTCGCCCGCGACCTCGACCTTCGAGGCGAAAGTGCCCTGCGCCCAGCCGAGCAAGGCCGCGAGCATCTGGCCGGTCTGGTTGGCGTCGTCGTCGATCGCCTGCTTGCCGAGGATGACCAGCCCGGGCTGTTCTTCCTCTGCGACCTTGGCGAGCAATTTGGCGACCGCCAGCGGCTCGACCTCGTCATCGGTCTGGATCAGGATCGCGCGATCCGCGCCCATGGCGCGCGCAGTGAGCAGCACGTCGGTCTCCGCCTTGGCGACCCCGATCGTGACCACGACCACTTCGGTCGCGGCACCCTTTTCCTTCAGACGCACCGCCTCTTCGATGGCGATCTCGTCGAACGGATTCATGCTCATCTTGACGTTGGCGAGGTCGACCCCCGTCCCGTCCGCCTTCACGCGAGGCTTCACATTATAGTCAAGCACCCGCTTGACCGGCACCAGGACCTTCATCTGCTTCTCTCCTCTGGCTCACTCCTGTCCCGGGGAGGAAAGGCCGAGCCTCGAACAAAATCTCACTGGCTTACGTTTACGCGAACGTCAACCTGTGCGCGAGCGGGCGAACGCCGCGACAAGCGGCTGGAAACTCTCGGGCGGCGGAAAGGCTTCGAAGCTGTGCGCGGCGCCGGTCTGCGCCCAGGGCAGCGCCTCGGACGTGAAGGTCTCGAGGAAGGGCAGGTCTGCCGGCGGCACGTCGAGCAAGGTCGTGCGAACGTTGACGAACCCGTCGAAGCCTTCGGGCCGGGTGAACATCCAGCTCATGCAGTGCCCGCAGAAATAATGCCGCGTCGCGCCGTGGAGCCCGCCGATCACCGGCTCGCCCCTGGTCACTTCGAACTGTTCGGCCGGCCACGCGCCGCTCACCGAATAGGCGCTGCCGGTCATCCGCTGGCAGCCGCGGCAATGGCAGGCGCCGGTGAAGATCGGCGCGCCCGACACGCGGAAGCGGACCCGCCCGCAGCGGCATCCGCCTTCCGCCGTGCCGGGCGCGTCGGTCATGCCGCCTTCTGGACCTCCGCCACGATCTTGCGCGCGGCATCGCCGAGATCGTTCGCCGGAACGATGGCGAGACCCGAATTGGCGAGGATGTCCTTGCCCTGCTGGACGTTGGTGCCCTCGAGGCGAACGACCAATGGCACCTGCAGGTTCACTTCCTTCGCCGCGGCGACGATGCCCTCGGCGATGATGTCGCAGCGCATGATCCCGCCGAAGATGTTGACGAGGATGCCCTTCACCGCCGGATCGCTCAGGATGATCTTGAACGCCGCGGTGACCTTCTCCTTGCTCGCGCCGCCGCCGACGTCGAGGAAGTTGGCCGGGAACATGCCGTTCAGCTTGATGATGTCCATCGTCGCCATGGCGAGGCCGGCGCCGTTGACCATGCAGCCGATATCGCCGTCGAGCTTGATGTAGGCGAGGTCGTATTTCGACGCCTCGAGCTCCATCGGATCCTCTTCGGTCTCGTCGCGGAGCGCGGCGAGATCCTTGTGACGGAACATTGCGTTCGAGTCGAAGCCGACCTTGGCGTCGAGCACGAGGAGGTTGCCCTGCTCGGTCAGCGCCAGCGGATTGACTTCGATCTGCGAGGCGTCGGTGCCGACAAAGGCGGCGTAGAGCGACGCGGCGACCTTGGCGGCCTGCTTGCCCTGATCGCCCGTCAGCCCGAGCGCGGCGGCGACCGAGCGGCCGTGATGCGGCATGAAGCCGGTCGCGGGATCGACGTCGAAGGTGTGGATCTTCTCGGGAGTCGAATGCGCGACTTCCTCGATGTCCATGCCGCCCTCGGTCGACACGACGAAAGCGACGCGGCCGGTGGCGCGATCCACGAGCAGCGCGAGATAGAATTCCTTGGCGATGTCGGCGCCGTCGGTGATGTAGAGCCGGTTGACCTGCTTGCCGGCCTCGCCGGTCTGGATCGTCACCAGCGTGTTGCCGAGCATGTCCTTGGCGTGCGCCTCGACTTCCTCGAGCGTCTTCGCCAGCCTGACGCCGCCCTTGGCATCTGGACCCAGCTCCTTGAACTTGCCCTTGCCGCGGCCGCCAGCATGGATCTGCGACTTCACGACATAAAGCGGCCCGGGCAGCTGCTTCGCCGCGGCGACGGCTTCTTCCACGGTGAAGGCGGCATGGCCCGCAGCGATCGGCGCGCCGAATTTGGCGAGCAGTTCCTTGGCCTGATATTCATGGATGTTCATGGGGCGCGCCTCGTGTTGCTGGCGGGATCGGGTTTGCGGAGGCCTTAAGCACGGCGCGCGCAGGAATCCAAATCATTTCGGTCTAATTGCGATTGCGACGCTCTCGCAATATCTTTCCTATATTCGGTACGCTCCTGATCCTCCGCTGCCAGGGGAGGTGTCGCCGCAGGCGACGGAGGGGGAGGTAAGCGACACATGCCGTCGGGCTTTCTCCCCCTCCGTCAGCTTCGCTGCCACGTCCCCCTTGCGGGGTAGGATAATGGTCCTGCTAGCCGGCGAGCCCGGTGGCACAGAGCGCCGCCGAGCTCGACGCGACACCAACGATCTCGGCGTCGCCGAGTGCCCGCACCCGGTGGAGAAATTGATCGACCGACTCGGCGCCGCGGGCCTTGGGCAGATCGGCGATCCGCATTAATTGCTTGAGCGACAGACGGTCGACCATCCGCTCGGCCATGCAGGCCGACAAAGGCTCGGGCAGCCCGGCATTGATCAGCCCCGAGCGCAGGCGCGCCTCGGGAACGGCGCAGCCGACGAGCAACGCGGCAGCCAGCGGCAAAAGGGCGATGGTCCTGGTCATGCTGCTTCGCTATCGGCCGGAAATGCTCCTCGCAACCATGCTGGCTTTCCTCGCCCCCGCCGACCCCGCACATGCCGCGCTCGATCGGCTCACCGGCTGCTGGGATGCGCCGGGAGACGTGATGGGCAAGCCGGTCCGGACCCGCGTTCGCGGCGCATGGCGACTCGGCGCGCGCTATCTGCTGCTCGAGTCGCACGGCCTCGATCCCGCCGATCCCTATGACGCGGCGATCATCCTCGGCGACCATGACAAGACGAAGGTCCACAGCACGTGGATGGACAGCTTCGGCGCCGGCTATGGCGCGAGCGGGGAGGGCGAGGTCAAGCAAGGTGCGATCCTCGTCGATTATGCCTATCCCGACGCGATCTACGCCAATCGCTTCGTGCCCCACGGCAAAGGCTGGCGCTGGACCATCGTCGAACGCAAGCCGGACGGCAGCGAGAAGCCATTCGCTTCCTATCAACTCAGCCCCGTCGCATGCGGCGACACGCCATTCGCCTTCTGAGAGCGTGACGCGCACCGGAAGCCACCCTATCTACCGGCGATGAACCTCTGGCTCGGCATCCTGCTGTTCGTCGGCACCGTCGCTGCGATGGAAGGCTTCGCCTATGCCGCGCATCGCTGGGTGATGCACGGCCCCGGCTGGTTCCTTCACAAGAGCCATCATGTCGCGCGCGCCGGAGCGTTCGAGCTCAACGATCTCTATGCCGCGATCTTCGCGATACCCTCGATCGTACTGCTGCTCGGCGGCGTCCAGCTCGGCTGGTGGCCGGGCTCTGCCTGGATCGGGGCAGGGATTGCAGCGTATGGCGCGATCTATTTCGGCTTTCATGACGTCATCGTTCACCGTCGCCTCCCGCACCGCTATGTCGCCCGGTCACGCTACATGAAGCGGATCGTCCAGGCCCACCGGCTCCACCACGCTGTCGAGTCGAAACACGGCACGGTGAGCTTCGGCTTTTTGTGGGCGCCGCCTGCCGACCGGCTCAAGCGCCAGCTCAAGAGTCGCGGCGGACTGATCCGGGTTAGTGCCGACCCGGATTGACGCGCAGCCCCCTCGCGCACACATGCATTAACCATGGAACAGCTCAACCTGTCCGAGGCCGAGTGGCGGAAGCGACTCACGCCCGAGCAATATCATGTGCTGCGCGAAGCCGGCACCGAACGGGCGTTTTCGGGCCGCTACAACGACAACAAGGCCGACGGCATCTATCGCTGCGCGGCGTGCCAGCTCGAATTGTTCGACAGCGTCGACAAATATGATTCTGGTTCGGGCTGGCCGAGCTTCACCCGGCCAATCGCGGCAGACCATGTCGTCGAACATTCCGACACCAGCCACGGCATGCGCCGGGTCGAGGTCCGTTGCGCGCGCTGCGATGGCCATCTCGGCCATGTCTTTCCCGATGGCCCACCGCCTACGGGTCTGCGCTATTGCATGAACTCGGTGAGCCTCGATTTCCGTTCACGCGGCGGAAACGCAAACACGGCTAGCGACGCGTCCGTCGGCTGATTCTTGTGAGCGGCCGGTTTAGGGCTTAACCACCGCTTCCGATGGCTTCCAGAAAACCGCAAACCTCCGCTCGCAAATCCTGGTGGCGTACCGGCGCGGGCTGGCGCAAATTCGCCCTGTGGACCTTTATCGCCGGCGCCAGCGTCGGGATGATCGCATTGGTCGCGCTGCTGGTCGCCGTCTATTCGACGCGCTCGTCGCTGCCGAGCTATGATGAGCTCAAATCTTCGCCCAACGGCCAGATGGTCCGCGTCCACGCCGCCGACGGCACCGTGCTCGTCTCGCTCGGGCCGAGCTATGGCGAGTGGATCAAATACGATCAGATCCCGCAGGTGATGAAGGACGCGATCGTCGCAGTCGAGGATCGCCGCTTCGAAAGCCATTGGGGAGTCGACCCGCTCGGCCTCGCCCGCGCGGTGCGCACCGGCATCGCCAATCGCGGCACCGGACGCCGGCTGCAGGGCGCCTCGACGATCACCCAGCAGGTCGCGCGCACGATCTTCCTGTCGAACAAATATGATTTCGGCCGCAAGATGCGCGAGGCCGTGCTCGCGTTGGCGATGGAGCGCAAATTCTCCAAGGACCAGATTCTCGAGCTCTATCTCAACAAGGTCTATTTCGGCGGCGGCGCCTATGGCATCGACGCGGCGAGCCGAAAATTCTTCGGGCATCCGGCGACCAATCTGAGCCTGGCCGAGGCCGCCGTGATCGCCGGACTCGTCAAGGCGCCGTCGCATTATTCGCCGACTGCCGATGCCGAGGCCGCGGTCAGCCGTGCCAGCGTCGTGCTCGACGTGATGGCCGAGACCGGCAAGATCAGCCAGGCGACGGCATCGGCGACCGATCCGCGCACGGTGAAGCTCGCCCCCGAGCCGCGCCAGAACAGCGTGCGCTATTTCACCGACTGGGCATTGCCCCAGCTCGAGGCGTTGATCGACGAGACCGAGGCGCCGCTCGAGGTCTGGACGACGCTCGACCTCGGCATGCAGCGCGCCGCCGACGAGGCGATTCGCAAGAACGCACCCGGCAACGCGCAAGGCGCCCTGATCAGCCTCGACCGCGACGGCGCGGTCCGCGCAATGGTCGGCGGCAAGGATTATGTCGCATCGATCTACAATCGCGCGACTCAGGCGACGCGCCAGCCGGGATCGGCGTTCAAGCTGTTCGTCTATCTCTCGGCACTCGAGGCCGGGCACAAGGTCGACGACATCGTCGTCGACGAGCCGGTGACGATCAACGGCTGGTCGCCGCGCAACAATTCGGGGCGCAATTCGGGGCAGATCACGATCCGCACCGCCTTCGCCTATTCGATCAACACGATTGCGGCGAAGCTGGGCCAGGAAGTCGGCTTCGGCACCGTCGCCGACATGGCACGGCGCTTCGGCATCACCACTCCGATCAACACCCAGCCGGCGATGGTGCTCGGCACCTCCAACGTGCGGCTGATCGACATGACCCGTGCTTTCGCATCGGTCGGTCAGAAGGGCGTGGCGGTCACGCCGTACGGGATCACCCGGGTGACGGCGAACGGCAACGTGATCTACCAGCACGAAGTCGATACCAGCCATGTACTGGTCGCGCCTTATGTCGCCGCGCAGATGACCGATCTGCTCCAGACCGCGGTGGCGACCGGCACCGGTCGCGCCGCGCAGATCGGCCGGCCGGTCGCGGGCAAGACGGGAACGACCACGTCGAACAAGGACGGCTGGTTCATCGGCTTCTCCAGCGGCCTCACCACCGGCGTGTGGATGGGACGCGACGATGCCAAGGTGGTGCCTGGCCTGCAGGGCGGTACCGCGCCGGCGCGGGCGTTCGCCTCGTTCATGAGCAAGGCCGTCGCCAATCGCCCCGTCGAGCAGTTCGAGACGCAGGTGACCTTGCCCGAGTGGCAGCTCGAGCCCGAGGACAATGCCTATTACACCCAGCCCGACAACGGCATGTTCGTCGATGCCGACGGCAATCCGCTGCCCGAGGATCAGCAGCCGCGCAGCGACGGCAGCGAGGACCAGCCGGTGCAGGGCGACGAGCAGCTCGACCAGGACTGGATCGACCGGATGACCGGCAATCGTCCGCCCGCCCCCCGGCAGGATCCCGGCCGCGCGCCGCCGCCGCGTGACGCACCGCGTCAGCCGCCACAGGATCGGACGCCGCCGCGTGAGAACCAGGACGGGTTCTAGGTCCCGAGTCCGGCCCTGGCCTGGCCGCCGACGGGCTTTTCATTCCTTCCCCGTTCGTGCTGAGCTTGTCGAAGGGCTGTTCTTTCTTTCGTCGAAAGAAGAACGGTGCTTCGACAAGCTCAGCACGAACGGGGAGAGGCGAAGCTCTTCACATTGTCGGTGGAAAGTGCGTGGGCGGACGCGTTAGGGCGCTGCGCGCTCCCCGCGCCCCACCCAGTGCAAAGCCGCGCCGTTTCGCCGCAGCCATTGTCGCGACGGGGTCGGATCGGCCTCGAACAGGGTCTCGACCAGGCGGTGAAACGCCGGCGAATGGTTCATATGGATGCGGTGCGCGACTTCGTGCGCAACCGTCGCGCGGCGAACATGGTCGGGCGCGAGGATCAGCCGCCAGCTATAGCGGATCGCACCGGAGGAGGCGCAGCTGCCCCAGCGCCCGCGCGGGTCGCCGATCGATACGCGCGTGACGTTCACCCCGGCCCGAGCGGCATATTCGGCGGTCTCGTCGCTCAGCACCCGCAGCGCCTCGGCACGAAGCCAGCGCTCGACGCGGCGCTCGAGCCCCGCGCGCGGGCCACCGCAGATCAGCCGCTCGCCGTCGAGGCGCGGCGCGCGCGGGGCGGCGGAGACATGCGCCACCTCGATCTCGCGCCCGGCAAAGGGGAAGCGCGCTCCGGGCGTGAGCGGCGAACCCTCCGGAAGCCGCGCCTGCTGCGCCGCGATCCAGCCGCGATGCTCCTCCGCCCAGGCGAGACCCTTTTTGAGCGAGGCGCGCGGGGGAAGGGTGAGCCGGACCTTGCCGTTGCGCGGATCGACGGCGAGGCGCATGCGGCGGGCACGGGCGTGGCGGACGATTTCGATGTCGGGAGTCAAAGCTCCCGATCCACGAGATGGTGCTCGAAATCGCCGGCATCGTCCTCGGAGATCGTCCAGCCGCGAGTCGACTGGCCGGCCTTGTGGACCGATTCGGGGTCTCCGCTCACCAGATAATGCCAGTCGGGCAGCGGCCTGCCCTCGGCGCGAAGCCGGTAGGCGCAGGTCGAGGGCAGCCACTCGATCCCGGCCACGTTGTTGGCGTTGAGCCGCACGCATTCGCTGACATAGGCGTGGCGGTGGCGATAGTCGCTGCAGCGCCCCATGCGGCGGTCGAGCAGGCGACACGCGACATTTGTCGCCAGCAGCTCGCCCGTCTCCTCATCTTCCAGCTTGTGGACGCAGCACTTTCCGCAACCGTCGCAAAGCGCCTCCCACTGCCCCCGGTCGAGCTTGGCAAGCGGCGTATCTTCCCAGAAGCGGCCGCTCATCGGACCCAATGCTGCACTTGTTCGGCGATCGCGGCGCCGTCCTTGTCGATCGGCAGCGACGCGATCGGTGCGCCATCGGGTTCCATCAGGAACGCGACGGCGAGATGATCGACCATATAGCCGCCGCCGGGGCCCGGCGGCTGCTTCTTGAAATAGACCGCGTAGCTCTTCGCCACTGCGGCAATCGCCTGCGGACTGCCGGTCAGGCCGACGATCCGGGGGTGGAAGTTCGCGACGAACTGCTTGATCACCGCGGGCGTATCGCGCTCGGGATCGACGGTGATGAAGATCGGTACGACTTTATCCGCCACCCGCGGCGCCTGCTTGTCGAGCAGCGTCATTGCCTGGCCGATCTTGGCCATGTCGGTCGGGCAGACGTCGGGGCAATAGGTGTAGCCGAAATAGACGATGCGATAGCGGCCGGCGAAGTCCGTATCGCGTACTGTCTTGCCATTCTGGTCGGTGAGGGCGAACGGCCCGCCGATGCGCGCGCCCGCGAGCGGCGGCTCTTCGCGCTTGCTCGCGCCGCAGCCGGCGAGGGGCAAAGCGGCGAGCAGCGCGGCGGCTGGAAACATCCTGTACATGGCGCGATCAGCCATGATCTGTTAGGCGAATGCTTGCAAGAACGGGGTTCAGCAAAAGGTCTAGCCGCATCATGGGTTTTCGTGTGTTCCGCGTAGCCGCCGTCGCCGCATTGGCGCTCGCCTCAATGCCCGCCGCCGCGCAGCAATTTTCGGACGGCTATGAGTTCCTAAAGGCGATCCGCGATTCTGATGGGGCCAAGGTCAACAAGTTTATGCTCGATCGCTCGCTGCGCATCGTAAACACCAAGGAACGCGGCAGCGGCGAGGGGGCGTTGCACATCGTGGCGCGGCGCTCGGACGCGCTCTATCTGCGCGTGCTGCTTCAGGCCGACGACATCAACCCGAACCTGCAGGACGCGCGCGGCAACACGGCTTTGATGATCGCCGTCGAGCAGAACTGGAACGAGGGCGTCGGGATCCTGATCAAGTACCGCGCCAATGTGAACCTCGCCAACAGCGGCGGCGAGACGCCGCTGATCCGCGCCGTGCAGATGCACAATGCCGACATTGTCCGCCAATTGCTCGATGCCAAGGCCGACCCCGATCGCGCCGACTTCGGCAGCGGCAAGTCGGCGCGTGATTACGCCCGTGAGAACACCCGATATCCGATCATAGCGAAGCTGCTCGCCGATGCGCCCAAGCCGGGCTCCAAGGCGGCGGCGACCGGACCCAAGCTCTAGCGCTGGAAGATCTGCTCGGCCTCGGGGTCAAGCAGATGCGTCACGCGTCGTGCCGCGCGTCTGGCGAAAGCAAGCGTGCACTTCTTGCGCATCGCACTGCCGAGCGGCACCGTCGCCGCTTCGCGCACCACTGCCGCGTCATAGCGATCGGCGACGATCAGCCCGGCGCGGGCCGGCAGAAACCCTTCCTGATCGAACGGCCGCAAGTCGAAGCCTTGGGGCACTGCCCAGAAGAAGCGGTCGCAATGCGCGAGATAGTCGGTCCATTTGGCGTCGCCGAGAAGATCGGCGCGCGACACCTTGATCTCGACGATCACGATGTTGCCGCGACCATCGAGCGCCATCAGGTCGGCACGACGGCCGCCGTCGAGTGGCACTTCGCCGATCGCGGCGATATCGTGACGAAGCAGCATCCGGGTCACTCCGCGGGCGACGTCGCCCGCCACGAGCGGTGCATCAGATGGCAAAACAGCCGGGGAAGTCATCCCCGGCTGTTAGAACATTCAGCGAACGCCGAAAAGCCCCCGCGCTAGACGCGCAATGGTCTCAGCGATAGAAAATATGATTGCCGACGGTCGCGACCTGCGCGCGATTCCAGCTCGGCTTGGCATAACGCGCGTGAAAATAGAGCGCGTTGCCGGCGGGGCTGTCCCACAGATCCTTCTGTGCCACTTTGGCCACCGCAAGCGCCTTGCGCCACTGGCTGTTGGCCGGCGGGGTCGGCAGCTTGCCGCCACGCACGAACGAAAACTGGCCGCGCTGGGTGATCACCGAGCAGACCGACTTGGGAAAGCGGCCCGATTTGGTGCGATTGAGGATGACGTCCGCCACGGCGAGCTGCCCGGCGAGCGGCTCGCTCTTGGCTTCGTAATAGACACCAACGGCGAGGCAATTGAGTTCGGTATCGGCGACTGCATCATCCTCGTGCGCGGCGACCGCGGCGGAGAGAGTCGCGAAATCCTGATCTTCCTGAAGTGCTGCCTGCGGAAGCGGCTGCACGATTTCGCCATCCTGCTTCAGGACCGGCTGCGCCGCAATCTGGGGCGCCGGAACAACATGGTGTTCCTGAGTGTTGACTGCCTGAACCGGAGCTTCCTGGCTCACCAGACCGGCGTCGAGCGTGGCTGCATTCGCAAGTGCGCCAGCGCAAAAAGTCACAGCCGCGAAGGTCGCGGCGCGTGGCATGAACTTCATCAAACTTCGATACTATGCGGTGGTGTGCGGCCAGCCCCGTGAAGATATGGGCTGCCGGACGTCCCCCCGACTGCGTAACCGCCCGGCTTCACACCCCGACCGGCACAACGCTATTGAACGAAGCTTGCCCTTGGCCCGCACGCGGGTGCCAAGTCAACCAAGGTTCATCGTTTCAGCGGCGAAGCGTTCGGCGTCTGCGATATCCAGTTCAACGACCCACAGATCGCGATCGAAGCGGCGGCGACGCTGCCAATAGTCGCTAACTGCTTGTTCGTCCTCAATATCTTGTGGTCCGGATGCAATCAGGGCTGGCACACCCTGTGGTCCCAGGCCTCGCTCGAACAGCCGCGGATCCGTGCCTTTATAGTACGTTATCAGCAGGATCCCGCCCGCTGTTTCATCTCCTCGGGCGAGGATCATCGCCGATCCGCCCTGCTGATCTGCCCGGCGAACCAGTGCGCTCACCAGCATCGCGCTGGTCAGCCGCGGCGTCACGCCGCGCGGTATCCGGGTAAAGAGGCGAGCGGGATGCGCGAGCGCATGAAGGTTCCCGTGCCGCGCGCCGCTTCCTCGCCGCTCGCGTCGATCAGCCGTGCCTCGGCGACAAACACCCGGCGCTGTCCGCTCACCCAGCGTCCCTCCGCGATTACCGGACCCGCGCTGAGCGGCTTGGTGAACAGGAGGTTGAAAGCCGTGGTGAGCAGGAAACGATCAGTGACGAGGCTGTTGGCCGCATAGAAAGCCGCATCGTCGAGCATCTTGAAATAGCTCGTCCCATGTGCGGCACCAGCGGCATGGAAATAGCGTGAGTCGATCTCGAAATGAATGCGGGCCAGCCCGCCCTCGGAGATTTCGAGCGTCGATTCGAACAGGCGATTGATCGGGGCCGCCGCATAGAGCGACTCGAGCGCACGGAAATGCGCTTCGGCACCACGGGGTTCAGGCGGCGTCACGCGTCTCCACGCCAGCAAGCAATGCAAACAGCGCGTCGGGCGAGCCTGCACCGCGAAGCTTGGCCGCGAAGCTGCGGTCGCGCAACTTGCGCGACACGCAGGCGAGCGCCTTGAGATGCTCCGCACCCGCGCCGGCCGGCGACAGCAGCATGAACACCAGATCGACCGGCAGGTCGTCGATCGCCGCAAAATCGACCGGATGATCGAGCCGCACGAACACCCCCGCGACTCGCTTCAACCCCTCCAGCTTGCCGTGCGGAATCGCGATGCCGCCGCCGAAACCCGTCGACCCGAGCTTCTCGCGCCCTGCCAGCCGCTCGGTCACCAGCTTGGCGTCGACGCCATAAGCGCGGGCCGCGGCGGTGCCGAGTTGCTGGAACAGTGTCTTCTTGTTTGCTGCGCCGAGCGAGGCAAGTACCGCCTCAGGCGTCAGCAAATCGCTGAGTTCGGTCATCGATCGTCCAAAATGTGCCGCCCCGGGCGGCCTCCCCCTAGGCCTGTGTGCGGTTGGGCTCAACCCACCCGATCGTCCCGTCGCCGCGGCGATAGACCATGTTGTGCGTGCCGGTCGCCGTGTTGCGGAAGAGCAATGCATTGGTGTGCCGCAAGTCGAGCATCATAACGGCATCCGAAACCGTCGCCTCGGGCACGTCGACGCGCGTCTCGGCGATGATCAAAGGTGCGTCGGCAGGCTCTTCCTCCTCGGCCGGCTCCTGGAACAGGGTATAGCCGGCATTGTCGTACGCGCCGTTCTCGGCAAGCGCAGTGATCGTGCCGTTCTGCCGGTCCTTGAGCCGGCGGGTATAGCGGCGAAGCTGCTTGTCGATGCGGTCGGCGGCACCGTCGAACGCGCCATTGGCTTCCATCCCGCTATTGGCCGCCTTGAGCACCAAACCCTGCATCACGTGCATGATGATGTCGCAGGTGAAGCCATTGTCGTGCGGCCCCTTGCCGAAGGTGACCTGCGACGAGATGGCGCGCGAGAAATATTTGTCAGCGATACCCTGGAGCCGTTCGGTGACCAGCGTCTTGAGCGCATCGCCCGTTTCGACCTGATGGCCAGAGACTCGGATATCCATGACTTTACCTCCGCTTCAATATGAGGCCGCCCGACGGAGCCCGGCGCCGCATCCGGATCAACCGGTCGCGGCCAGGGCCCAGAGCGGGTCCTCCAATCCCTGGACAAAGGCTGCGTGGCGCTCAAGTTCCACGGCTGATGCCGCAAAATGCCGCGCAGGCCGCACATGCACGCGAGTCGGCGCCTCCGCCGGCGTCTCCCGCATCACCGGCGTATCGACGGCGAGACCCAGGGTGATCTGCCGTCCGCCGGTTAGTTCGACATAGACCTGCGCCAGAAGCTGCGCGTCGAGCAACGCGCCGTGAAGCTGGCGCGCGCTGAGATCGATTCCGTAGCGCGAGCACAAGGCGTCGAGCGTGTGCTTGGCGCCGGGATGTTTGACCCGGGCGATCGCCAGCGTGTCGACCATCCGGCTCGTGCAGATCACCGGCCGGCCGCAGCGGCCGAGCTCACCGTTCAGAAACGAAAAGTCGAAGCCGGCATTGTGCGCGACCAGCGGACAATCGCCGAGAAACGCGATCAGATCCTCGACGACGTCGTGGAACAGCGGCTTGTCGGAGAGAAAGCGTGCGCTCAGCCCGTGGACCCGTTCGGCCTCGGGCGGCATGTCGCGCTGCGGATTGATATATTGATGGAAATGCCTGCCGGTCGGCACGCGATTGACCAGTTCGATGCAGCCGATCTCGACCAGCCGGTCTCCGCCCGCGAAGCTGAGCCCCGTCGTTTCGGTATCGAACACTATTTCGCGCATCGACGCCTTATCCTCCCGCCGGAGCTGACAGGCAAGTAAGGACTGCACGCACTTGCGCTCGCGTCTCGTCCAGCGGGCAATCGGTCGAAATGACGAAATCAGCGCGTTCGCGCTTCTCGGCATCGGTCATCTGCCGCGCGAGGATCGCCTCGAACCGCTCGATGGTCATGCCGGGTCGCGCGAGCACGCGCGCGCGCTGCACTTCAGGCGGCGCCGACACGACCGCGATCTTGTCGACTTTCGCCCAACCTCCCGCCTCGAACAGCAAAGGCACGTCGAGCACGACGACGG
This sequence comes from Sphingomonas psychrotolerans, assembly GCA_032334595.1. Classification (GTDB taxonomy): domain Bacteria; phylum Pseudomonadota; class Alphaproteobacteria; order Sphingomonadales; family Sphingomonadaceae; genus Sphingomonas; species Sphingomonas psychrotolerans_A. Next base: position 236,160 of record JALMLT010000005.1, read on the forward strand.
GCGCATCCGCATGCGCCTTCAGAAACGCGTCGCGTTCGCGTGCTACCGCAGGGTGGACCAGCGCCTCTAGCCGCGCGAACGCCGCTTCGTTCCCGAATACCGCCTCGCGGAGCGCGGTCCGGTCAACGCCTTGCGCGCCCGTGGTATCGGGAAAGGCCGCCTCGATTGCTTCGACCAGCGCTCCGCCGGGGCCCTGCAAATGATGCACCATCTCGTCGGCGTCGAACACCGGCACGCCCTCGTCTGCGAACATCTGCGCGACGGTCGATTTGCCCATGCCGATCGACCCGGTGAGGCCGATGGTGATCATCGCGTCAGCAGCGCGCGCAGCGCCTCGTCGCGATCGCGCGGCGGTTCAGCGCCGAAGAACAATTCGAAGGCGAGGGCGGCCTGGCCGATCAGCATGTCGAGGCCATCGACCGTGTCGAGTTCGCGATCGCGCGCCTGGGCGAGCAATGGCGTCTCGAGCGGGGCATAGACGATGTCGTAGACCACCGCGTCCTCCGGGAGCGGCGACAGGTCGATGTCGAGCGGCGGCTGGCCAGCCATTCCGAGGGCGCTCGCGTTGACCAGCAAATCGGCGGGCGGCAGCGGCGAGCCGAGCGGCACCGCGTCGCCCTTGATCCCGAAGCTCGACAGCAGGGCGGCAGCCTTGAGCACGTTGCGATTGAGGATCGTCACCCGGGCGATACCGACGCGCGACAGCGCGAACAGGATTGCACGTGCCCCGCCGCCGGCCCCGATCACCACCGCATGGCGCCCCTCGAGGTCCAGCCCCGCAATCGGCGCGTAAAAGCCGCCGGCATCGGTATTGGTGCCGATCAGGGCGCCGTCCTCGCCACGGATCACGGTATTGATCGCTCCGATCGACTGGCGAAGGCCGCCGCGATCCTCGACATGATCGAGCGCCGCCTGCTTGTGCGGTATCGTGACGTTGCAGCCCCGCCAGGCCGGATCTCCGCGACGCGACGCGAAATAGTCGGCGAGCGCTTCCGGGGTGACATGCGTCGCGCGATATTCGGCCTCGATGCCGAGTGCCTCGAGCCAGAAGCCGTGAATCAGCGGCGATTTGGAATGCGCGATCGGGTCGCCGATGACTTCCGCATATGGGGTCATGACGTCAGAATCCCGCGGACGCGCAGATAGTCCAAAAGGGGCAGCATGGGCATGCCGAGAATAGTGAAATGGCTTCCCTCGGTCCTGCTGAACAGCTGCACGCCGGGCCCCTCCATCCGATAGCAGCCGACGCAGCCGCCGATCGCCGGCCACTCGCGATCGAGATATTCGGCAATGAATGCCTCGGACAACCGCCGCACGTGCATCCGGGCACGATCGACATGCCGCCAGACCGCACGACCGCCCTCCGCGATCACCGCGGCGCTGTAGAGATCGTGATGCCGGCCGGACATCAGCCGAAGATGCTCGGCAGCGTCCTCGCGGCTGACCGGCTTGTCGAGCAAGGTGCCGTCGTCGAGTGCGACGACTGAGTCGCAGCCAAGCACCAGGGCGCCCTGCGCCATCCGCGAGATCTTGAGTGCCTTCAGTTCGGCAAGCGCATCGGAGAGGTCGCGCGCGGAGATGCCGCCGGCGATCAGCGAGCTCTTGGCCGTCGCCTCGTCGACCTGCGCGGCGACGGCTTCGTACGGGACACCGGCTGCGTCGAGCATCGCCCGGCGCGACACGCTTTGCGAGGCGAGGATCAGGCCTGCCCTGAGCGAAGACGAAGGGTTCATGCGCCTTTGGCCTGCAAGGTGCGCTCGTTGCACAATTGGATGATCGCGGCGGCAGTCTCCTCGATCGAGCGGCGGGTGACGTCGATCACCGGCCAGCCATTGTCGGCGAACATCCGCCGGGCGAAGGCGATCTCGCGCTGCACCGATTCCTGGTCGACATAAGAAGTTTCGGGGCTCTGGTTGAGCGACAACAGCCGGTTGCGCCGGATCTGGACGAGCCGATCGGCGCTGGTGGTCAGGCCGACGACGAGCGGGTGCTTGAGGTTGAACAATTGCGGCGGCGGCGGTGATTCGACCACGATCGGAATGTTCGCCGTCTTGTAGCCGCGATTGGCGAGATAGATCGAGGTCGGCGTCTTGGACGAACGCGAGACGCCGGCGAGGACGATGTCGCATTCCTCCCAATCGTCGGCGCCGATGCCGTCGTCATGCGCGATGGTGAACTGGATCGCGTCGACCCGCGCGAAATAGGCGGCGTCGAGCGTGTGCTGCCGGCCAGGGCGGGCCTTGGCTTCCTGGCCGAGCAGCCCCGACAGGGCGTGGCTGACCGGATCGAGCGGGGCGATCGCCGGCAGCCCCATTGCCCGGCAGCGGCTCTCGAGCGTGCGGCGGACATCGGCGTTGACCAGCGTGAAGATCACGAGGCCAGGATTCTGGGCGATCTCCTGGAGAATACGCTCGAGATGCGCCTCGCTGCGCACCATCGGCCAGAAATGGCGCAGCGTCTCGACGTCGTCGAACTGCGCCAGGGCCGCCTTGGCGATGTTCTCCAGCGTCTCGCCGGTGGAGTCGGAGAGGAGGTGGAGATGGAGCCGCATTCAGGCCGTGGGGGACTCTGTGGAAAACATGCCGGACAGCCGCTAGCGCAACCGGGCGCAACGGCCAAGCCGCCGGAATCGGGACTCCGGCTGGTGATTCTTCCACAACCCCGTCCCCAGCCTCGCGTTCCGGCCCACAGGCTGTGGAAAGCGTGGAGGGTGAATCCGAATCGAAGGGCCCGCGCGGGGGTGGAAGAGTCAATCTGTGGGCAAGATCCGGGCGAATCCACAACTCCCGACATCCACGCGCCAACAGACTCCAACAACCCCTAGATTCTCTTTCTTATAGATATTGGGAGTCGAGCCAGGACGTCGGTTCGGCCTTCCAATCCTCCCCCGCCAGGGGGAGGTGGCATGCGAAGCATGACGGAGAGGGAGGAAGCACCAAGCGTAGTGAGTCCTACCCCTCCGTCGCCTGTGGCGACACCTCCCCCTGGCGGGGGAGGATTAGCTTGCCGTCGATCCGTGCAACGGTGCAGAGGGGCCACATGCACGCCGATCCCGTTCACAAGCCCCTGCTCGCGACTCTGAAGGGTGAGCGGCAATCGATCCCGCCGATCTGGCTGATGCGCCAGGCGGGGCGTTATCTTCCGGAATATCGTGCGCTCCGAGAGGAAAAAGGCGGATTTCTCGCGCTGGCAATGGACAGCGACGCGGCGGCCGAGATCACCCTCCAGCCGATCCGCCGCTTCGGGATGGACGGGGCGATCCTGTTCTCGGACATCCTCATGGTGCCGATGGCGCTGGGGCAGGATCTGTGGTTCGAGACCGGCGAGGGGCCGCGGCTGGCGCCGACTGTGCAGGCGCGCGACGTGCTGGACGGCCTGCAGAGCGCGCCTGAGGCGCTCGAGCCGGTCTATGGCACCGTCCGCAGGGTAGCAGCCCAATTGCCGCCACAGACCGCCTTTCTGGGCTTTGCCGGCAGTCCCTGGACGGTGGCGACCTACATGATCGCCGGACAAGGCAGCCGCGAGCAAGCCGAGGCGCGGCGCCTCGCCTATCGTGATCCGGCATTGATGCAGGCGCTGGTCGATCGCATCGCCGATTGCACGATCGACTATCTGCTCGGGCAGATCGCCGCGGGGGTCGAGGCTGTGCAATTGTTCGACAGCTGGTCGGGCAGCCTGAGCCCGGCACAATTCGAACAATGGGTGATCGCGCCCACTGCCCGGATCGTCGCGGCGCTCCACGAGCGTGCGCCGCATGTGCCGGTGATCGGCTTCCCTAAGGGCGCCGGCGGCAAGCTTCCGGCCTATGCTCGCGAGACAGGTGCCGATGCGATCGGCGTGGACGAGACCGTCGACCCTGTCTGGGCGCATGGCGCGCTTCCCGAAAACATGCCGGTACAAGGCAATCTCGATCCGCTGGCGCTGATCGCGGGGGGCGCCACGCTCGACACGGCGATCGATCGCATCCTTTCCGCTTTCGCCGGGCGGCCGCATGTGTTCAATCTGGGGCACGGCATTTTGCCCGACACGCCGATCGCGCATGTCGAGCAATTGCTCGCACGGGTGCGGAGGGGGCGATGACCGGCTGGCTGGGCAGTGCCTATTTGTGGGTCAAGGCATTCCACATCATCTTCGTGATCTTCTGGATGGCGGGGCTGTTCCTGTTTCCGCGCTATCTCGTCCATCATCAGGAGGCGCTCGGCACGCCGGAGGCGGCGGCGTGGGAGAAGCGCGAGGCACTGCTTCGCCGGATGATCCTCAGCCCTTCGATCGGGATCGTCTGGGGGCTCGGAGTCGCGCTGGCGGCGAATGTCGGACTGTTCGATGGTCAGCCCGGGCTTGGCTGGCTCCACGCCAAATTGCTCTTCGTGCTCGCACTCAGCGGCTATCAGGGATGGGCCGTCGGCTATTCGAAGAAGCTGGCCAAGGGTCAGGGAGCCATCCCGGCGCGGCGTCTGCGGCTGATCGGCGAGGTCCCGGCGCTGGTCGTGATCGTCGTGGTGATCCTGGCGGTCGTCAAACCGTTCTGATTTTGCGTTGCTTCTGCGACTGACGCAATTTTGCTGCGCGCTAATCGTTGCGATGGGCGTTGACTTGGCAGAGGGCGACACCTAATTCGCAAGGCAGGTCGAACGCCCAACCGGGCGGCGGCTCCTTCCTTCCAGCATCGCCAATCGTGCGCATCCGCCGACCGACGCTCTCCCCATAGCTTCCCAGCACCCGGACTCCCCATGCACCTCAAGGAACTCAAGAAGACCCCGCCCGCCGAACTGGTCAGCATGGCCGAGGAGCTCGGTGTCGAGAGCGCGTCGACCCTGCGCAAGCAGGACCTGCTGTTTGCGATCCTCAAGGCCCAGGCCGAGAATGGCGACCAGATCATGGGCGAAGGCACGATCGAAGTGCTTCCCGACGGGTTCGGCTTCCTGCGCAGCCCCGAGGCAAATTACCTCGCCGGCCCCGACGACATTTACGTCTCGCCCAATCAGGTGCGGAAGTTCGGCCTGCGCACCGGCGACACCGTCGAGGGCGAGATCCGCGGTCCCAAGGACGGCGAGCGTTATTTCGCGCTGACCCGGCTGGTCTCGGTCAATTTTGACGATCCCGACGCGGTCCGTCACCGGGTCAATTTCGATAACCTTACCCCGCTTTATCCCGAGCAGAAGCTGACGCTCGACAGCCTCGATCCGACCGTCAAGGACAAGTCGGCACGGGTGATCGACATCGTCGCGCCGCAGGGCAAGGGCCAGCGCGCGCTGATCGTCGCGCCGCCGCGGGTCGGCAAGACGGTGCTGCTCCAGAATATCGCCAAGGCGATCACCGACAACCATCCCGAAGTCTTCCTGATCGTGCTGCTCATCGACGAGCGCCCCGAGGAAGTCACCGACATGCAGCGCAGCGTGAAGGGTGAGGTGATCAGCTCGACCTTCGACGAGCCGGCGCAGCGCCACGTCCAGGTCTCCGAAATGGTGATCGAAAAGGCCAAGCGTCTCGTCGAGCACAAGAAGGACGTGGTGATCCTGCTCGATTCGATCACCCGTCTTGGCCGCGCCTACAACACCGTCGTGCCGAGCTCGGGCAAGGTGCTGACCGGCGGTGTCGACGCCAATGCGCTCCAGCGTCCGAAGCGCTTCTTCGGCGCCGCGCGGAACATCGAGGAAGGCGGCAGCCTCTCGATTATCGCCACGGCGCTGATCGACACCGGCAGCCGCATGGACGAAGTCATCTTCGAAGAGTTCAAGGGCACCGGCAATTCGGAAATCGTCCTCGACCGCAAGGTGGCGGACAAGCGCATCTTCCCGGCGCTCGACGTCGGCAAGTCGGGCACCCGCAAGGAGGAGCTGCTCGTCGACAAGGCCAAGCTCACCAAGATGTGGGTGCTGCGCCGCATCCTGATGCAGATGGGCACGATCGACGCGATGGAATTCCTGCTCGACAAGATGAAGGACTCGAAGACCAACGAGGACTTCTTCGACAGCATGAACCAGTAATCCGTAGCGAGTCCTGCGGCACGTTGCCGCAGGACTCGCGCAAGGACGGCCGGCCGACGGCGCGGGCTTTGCCCACGCCTCGTAGTTGGCCGGTTCTGCTTGCACGGCCCGCCCCGCTCGCTAGGACGAAGCCATGCTCGACCTGATCCTCAGCGCCGCCGCATCCGGCATCGGTTCCCCGCTCGACATCTGGCACCACATCGTCGCCGATTTCTCGAATCTGGGCGATCCGGCGCGGCTTGCCGCGTTCGGATCGGTGCTGATGATCGATCTGGTGCTGGCGGGCGACAATGCGATCGTGGTCGGTGCGCTGGCAGCGGGTTTACCGGCGGACCAGCGCAAGAAGGTCATCCTGATCGGCATCGGCGCGGCGCTCGTCCTCCGCATCGCCTTTGCCCTCGTGGTCAGCTGGCTGATGGGCATCGTCGGGCTGATCTTCGCCGGCGGTTTGCTCCTGCTCTGGGTCAGCTGGAAGTTCTGGCGCGAAATCCGCGCGGGCAGCCACAGCCAAGGCTCGGAGGAGATCGGCGGCGACGAGCATTCGGGCCTCAAGCCCGCCCGCAGCTTCGCCGGCGCGGCATGGGCCGTCGCGATCGCCGATGTGTCGATGAGCCTCGACAATGTCCTCGCCGTGGCCGGCGCGGCGCGCGAGCATCCAGGAATCCTCGTCGTCGGCCTGCTGCTCTCGGTCGCATTGATGGGTCTCGCTGCGAACCTGATTGCCAAGCTGATCGATCGCTATCGCTGGATCGCCTATATCGGGCTTGCGGTGATCGTCTTCGTCGCCTTCCGGATGATCTACGAAGGCTGGATCGGTACCCACGAGACGCCCGGGATCACCAGCTTCTTCGGCTGACCTGAATCATTCCGTTCGTGCTGAGCTTGTCGAAGCACGGGTCTCCACGATCGTCGCGCTCGCGGTGAAACGCCCTTCGACAGGCTCAGGGCGAACGGAAGTCAGCCCAGATGCTCCGCGAAGAACGCCGCAGTTCGCTCGTCCGCCAGCCGCGCTGCCGCGTCGGAGCGCCGGTTGCCCATTTCGGCCGCGAAGCCGTGATCCTCGCCGGGATAGTCGTACAGCGTTACCTTGGGGTGGTCGTCGAGCCCTTCATGCATGCGCGCCTGGATGTCGGGTGTGACGAAATGGTCGGCACCGGCGATGTGGAGGAGCACCGGATTGGCGATCGCGTGCTTCTCGCCGAGCAGATTATCGATGCCGACGCCGTAATAGCCGACGCTTGCATCTGAATCGGTTCGGGTCGCGCACATGAAGGCGAGGCGGCCGCCGAGGCAATAGCCGACGACTCCGACCTTGCCGCCGCCGATCTGCTTGCGCGCGGCCTTGATCGTCGCTTCGATATCCTCGATGCCCTTGCCCTGATCGAACTGATTCATCCAGGCAAAGGCCTGCTGCATCTGTTCGGGGACATCCGGATCGAGCTCGATTCCCGGCTCGAGCCGCCAGAACAGATCCGGCGCCACGGCGAGATAGCCGTCCGCGGCCCAGGTGTCGCATTTCTTGCGAATGCCCGGGTTCACCCCGAAAATTTCCTGGATCACCACGATGGCGCCACGGGGTGTGCCTTCGGGTTCGGCGACATAGGCGGCGAAGCTTCCGCTGCCGTCGCTCGCGTCGATGCGGATCGTCATAACAGAGTTCCTCCCGAATTCCGCCGCTCGTGCTCGAGCAGCCATGCTTTGGTTCTGGGTCCTTCGCCCGCCGAATAGGCGCCGAGCGCGCCGCCGCTGCCGAGCACGCGGTGGCACGGCACGACGATCGGAAAAGGATTGCGCGCGCAGAGCTGACCGATCGCGCGCGGACTCGATCCGAGTCTCTGCGCCAGCGCCCCGTAGCTCAGCGTCTCGCCATAGCCGAGCGCGATCAGACCCGAGCGCAAGGCCTCGCCACGTGCCGTGCCGGCAGGGGCCAGAGGCAAGGCGAACGTTTCGCGTTCCTTGGAAAACCATTGCGCGAGTTGTTCGGCCGCCTCGCGGACCGGGCCGGCGCTACCCTTCGCGCACGCACCTTCCCCGCCGATCCGGATCCCGATCAGCGTCGCATCGTCGCCCTCGATCCGGATGTTTCCGATGGGCGTTGCGATCAGGGCATGGTCGCGCGCATACATGGCAGGAGACCTAGCAGCCGCTCCGCGGCGGGCGCAACGGAGAGATGGGCAGTGAAGATCAATGTCGAAGTGGATTGCACGCCCGAGGAAGCGCGCCGCGCAATGGGCCTGCCGGATCTCTCGCCGGTGCACGACCGCTACGTCCAGATGATGGTGGAAGCCATTGAAAAACAAGGAACACCCGAGGGGTTTGCCGATATGATCCGGAACTGGGGTCCGATGGGCGAGGGGACGATGAGCTTCTGGCGGACGATGCTCGAGAGCGGCAACAAAAGCGGCTGAGATGGACACGATCTTTGCGGTTTCGAGCGGCGCACCGCCTGCCGCTATCGCCGTGTTGCGCCTGAGCGGTTCCCGTGCCTTCGAGGCGGCGGAATCGCTGGCGGGAACGCTTCCCGAGCCACGCCGCGCCGGGCTTCGTGCGCTCCACCACCCGGAGTCCGCTGAGCTTCTTGATCGGGCGCTTGTCCTCACCTTCCCGGGGCCGAACAGCGCCAGCGGCGAGGATCTGGTCGAGCTGCATCTCCATGGTGGTCGTGCGGTGCTGCGTGCGGTCGAGGAAGCGCTTGCCGGCATCCATGGCTTGCGTGCGGCAGAGCCGGGAGAGTTCACGCGGCGGGCGCTGATCAACGGTCGCCTCGATCTCAGCGAGGCCGAAGGCTTGGGCGACCTGCTGATGGCCGAGACAGAGGCGCAGCGCCGTATGGCCGTTCGTGCCGCCGAGGGCGGCATCCGGCGCCAGATCGAGGCGTGGACACGCGAGCTGCTGAATCTCGCGGCGCTAGTGGAGGCGCAACTCGACCATAGCGACGAGGATGATGTTGCGGAAAGCGGCGGTTCGGTCACGCATATCCGCGCCAGTGCCGCCGCGCTGGCGCGTCAAATAGCCGACATCACCGCCCGACCGCCGGTTGAGCGGCTTCGTGACGGATTGCGCGTTGTGCTCGCCGGGCCGCCAAACGCCGGCAAGTCGACCCTGTTCAACGTTCTCGCAGAGCGCGAGGCGGCAATCGTCTCGGCAATTGCGGGAACGACTCGCGACCGCATCGAGGCGCCGGTCGTGCGCGGCGGAATCGCCTGGCTGCTGATCGACACTGCGGGCCTCGCCGAAGCGACTGCCGACCCGATCGAGGCGATCGGAATCGGCCGTGCCCGTGCAGCACTGGAAGAAGCCGATATCCTGTTGTGGCTCGGTGACGATCCGCCACCGCCGCACGCTGCGGTATTGTGGCTGCAGCCTCGCGCCGACCTTCCCGAGCGAGCGCGTGGCGCAACGGGAGACCGTGTGGGCGTATCGGCGAGGACCGGCGAAGGGATCGACGCGCTGTGGGCGCGCCTCGAAAGCTTGGCGCGCGATCTGTTGCCGCCTGCCGATCAGCTCGCGCTTAATCGACGACAACGCGAACTTGCCACAGATGCCGCAGCGGCGCTGCATCGTGTTGCGCTGCAGCAAGATCTGTTGCTCGTGGCGGAGGAGTTCCGATCGGCGCGACGATCGTTCGATGCAATTACCGGGCGGGTGGACGTGGAGGCGATGCTGGATGCGCTGTTCTCGCGATTCTGCATCGGCAAATAGATGTTTCACGTGAAACGCTTTTGACGCCGGGCGCGGGACGCAGTAGCGAGCGGGTCATGCATTTCGACGTCATTGTCATTGGCGGGGGCCATGCCGGCACCGAGGCCGCGGCCGCGTCTGCGCGGCGTGGCGCGCGGACTGCGCTGCTCAGCTTCGACCTGACCAAGCTCGGCGCCATGTCCTGCAATCCGGCAATCGGAGGGCTGGGGAAGGGACATCTCGTTCGAGAGGTCGACGCGTTCGACGGGCTGATCGGGCGGGCCGCCGATGCTGCCGGCATCCATTATCGGATGCTCAACCGCAGCAAGGGCACTGCGGTGCAGGGGCCGCGGGTTCAGGCCGACCGGATCCGCTATGCCGCCGCCATTCAGGCAATGCTGGCGGCGCGATCCGATCTTACCTTGATCGAGGGTGAAGCCAACGCGCTGGAAATCGCTGGCGGACACATCGCCGGTGTCCGTCTCGCCAATGGCGTGCTGCTAGGGTCGACCGCGGTGGTGCTGGCGACGGGTACCTTTCTCGGCGGCCGTATTTTCAGAGGTGAGGAGCGCGAGACTGGCGGCCGGGTCGGGGAGGCAGCTGCGACTCGCCTCGCCGAGCAATTGCGCGAGCTCGCCTTGCCAATGGCGCGGCTCAAAACGGGTACGCCGCCGCGACTCGACGGGCGTACGGTCGACTGGACGCGCGTGGCGGAGCAACCCTCGGACGAGGACTCGTGGACGATGTCTCCCGTCACTCCGCGGCGCTTGCTCCCGCAGCTGCATTGCGGCGTGACGCGAACGACACCGGCAACGCATGATGCTATCCGCGCCGGGCTTGATCGGTCGCCGCTGTTCACCGGCGCGATCGATGCGCAGGGGCCACGTTATTGTCCGTCGATAGAGGACAAGATCCATCGCTTCGGCGACCGTGACGGGCACCAGATCTTTCTCGAGCCCGAAGGTCTCGACACCCACCTGATCTACCCAAACGGCATGTCGACTTCGCTGCCGGTCGATATTCAGGAGGCGATGGTCAGATCGGTGCCCGGTCTCGAGCGCGCGCGGATCGTCACCCCGGGCTATGCCGTGGAGTATGACTATATCGATCCCCGCGCACTGGGTGCCACATTGGGGCTGCCAGAGGTCGCAGGCCTGTATTGCGCGGGACAGATCAACGGTACGACCGGGTACGAGGAAGCTGCGGGGCAGGGACTTGTTGCGGGCGCCAATGCTGCCGCCTTTGCCCGAGAGCTGGAGTCGCTGATACTCGACCGTGCCACCAGTTACCTGGGCGTAATGGTGGACGATCTTGTCCTGCAGGGCGTTACCGAACCCTATCGGATGCTGACCGCCCGCGCGGAATTCAGACTGAGGCTGCGTGCTGACAATGCGGAGACCCGGCTGGGCGAGACAGCGGCGAGGCTGGGGCTGTTGCAACCTGACCGGCGCGGTCGCCATCGCGCCCGGGCGGAAGCACGCGCGCTGCTGGAGCGGCATTTCCAGGTTTCACTGACCGCGTCGGCTCTCCATGCGCGCGGAGCTCCGGTGGGCCTGGACGGCGCGCGCCGCTCGGCCAAGGAATGGCTGCGCTTCCCCGGAGTCGAGATCGACCATGTGTCGGACGGCATCAATGCGGATCCGCAGATGCTCGAAGAGTTCGTCGAGGACGCCCGTTACGCGCCCTATCTCGAGCGGCAGGAGGCAGAGGTCGAGCAGCTCCGGATAAATGACAAGGTGCGCCTCGGGGAGCAGATCGACTTCGGCGCGATCCCGGGCCTCTCGAACGAGATGGTGGAGAAGCTCAACGCAGCGCGACCGGAAACGCTGGGCGCCGCATCGCGCATCCGAGGGATAACACCGGCGGCGCTGTCCGCAATTCTGCTTCACGCCCGAAAGGCGACGGCGTGACGGAAGAGGAAGCACGCGACCGAATTCGTGAGCGATTTGGTGTTTCACGTGAAACGCTGCTCAGCCGCTACGCCGAGATGCTGGTGGCCGAGGCAAGCGAGCAGAACCTGATAGCCTCATCCACGCTGAGTAGTCTTTGGTCCCGGCACATGCTCGACTCCGCGCAGCTTATAGATTGGGCGGGCGACGACAATCAAAGGGCGTGGCTCGATGTCGGGAGCGGCGCAGGCCTTCCGGGCCTGGTGGTTGCAATACTCACCGACCGCCAGGTCACATTGTGCGAGCCGCGGGCCCGCAGAATCGAGTTTCTCAATCAGGTCGTCCAAGCGTTGAGCCTCACGTCGCGGGTGGCCGTGCAGGGATCGAAAATTGAGAACTACCGGCCGATCGCTCCAGTGGGCGTGGTCTCGGCGAGGGCGGTCGCCGCTCTACCGTCATTGCTGCAATCCACAGCACATTGCACCGATCTATCCACAATCTGGGTACTTCCCAAGGGTCGAAATGCGCACTCGGAGGTGGAAGCAGCCAAGCGGAAATGGCAAGGTACGTTCCACGTGGAACCAAGCGTGACCGAGCCGGAGTCCGGCATCGTCATAGCCCGAGGGGTGCGGCCCAGATGATCTGCATAGCGATCGCCAACCAAAAGGGCGGCGTGGGGAAGACCACCACTGCAATCAATGTCGGCACGGCGCTCGCCGCAACGGGCAAGCGTGTGTTGCTTCTCGACCTGGATCCGCAGGGCAATGCCTCGACGGGGCTGGGTATCGGCAGGGCCGAGCGCGACCAGCATTCGACTTATGATCTGCTGGTCGGCAGTGCCAGCGTCGACGAAGTGGCGATTGCAACGAAGGTGCCGCGGCTCGATATCGTGCCGGCGACGCAGGACCTGTCCGGCGCGGAGATCGAATTGATCGAGTTCGAAGCGCGGACGCATCGGCTCGACGCGGCACTTGCGCGACACGCCGCCGGTCGTTGGGACGTGGTTCTGATCGACTGTCCTCCATCGCTCGGCCTGCTCACGATCAACGCGATGGTTGCGGCACACGCTTTGCTCGTTCCGCTGCAGTGCGAGTTCTTTGCGCTGGAGGGGTTGAGCCAGCTGCTCAGCACGATCGACCGGATTCGCAGCCGGTTCAATCCCGGGCTCTCGATCCTCGGTGTGGCGCTGACCATGTACGACCGCCGCAATCGGCTGACCGACCAGGTCGCCGACGATGTCCGCGCGGTGCTCGGGAAAGTGGTGTTCGACACAGTGATCCCGCGCAATGTCCGCCTGTCCGAGGCGCCGAGCCACGGGATGCCGGCGCTCATCTACGATTATCGCTGTGCCGGCTCCGAAGCATATATCGCGCTCGCGCGTGAAGTGATCGAACGCCTGCCCAAGCTCAGGAAAGCCGCATGAACGATCCCGCACCTCGCAGACACGGTCTCGGCCGGGGCCTTAGTGCATTGCTCGGGGACAGCGTCGCCGAGGCGCCGGTATCGGGCTCTTCCGAGCGCGGCGGTGGATCGGGTGTCCGGATGCTGCCGGTCAGCGCGATGGCGCCGCATCCGGGGCAGCCGCGCCGGCATTTCGACGAGGCGGCGCTCGACGATCTCGCCCAGTCGATTTCGGCGCGTGGTCTGATCCAGCCGATCGTCGTTCGTCCGCACGGCCACAGCTATCAGATCGTCGCCGGCGAGCGGCGCTGGCGTGCGGCGCAGCGCGCGCGGCTTCACGAGGTGCCCGTGCTCGTTCGCGAGCTGAGCGACGCCGAGACGATGGAAATCGCGCTGGTCGAGAACATCCAGCGCGAGGATCTCAACGCCATCGAAGAGGCGGAAGCCTATTCGAGGCTGATCGGCGAGTTTGGCCATACCCAGGAGGCGCTGGCGCGGCTGGTCCACAAGTCGCGCAGCCACGTAGCTAACCTATTGAGATTGTTGGACCTTCCGCAGCCTGTCCGCGAGATGGTGGTCAATGGCGCGATCGAGATGGGGCATGCCCGCGCGCTGATCGGCGCGCCGGATGCCGAACGGCTCGCCCATATGGTCGCGGAGAAGGGCCTGTCGGTCCGGGAGACCGAAAAGCTCGCCCGCGAGGCCAAGCCCAATGCGCAACGCAAGAATGGCGAGGCGCCCGCCCGCAATGCCGACATAGCTGCGCTCGAGCGGCAATTGGGCGACGTGCTTGGCCTGCATGTCCGCATCGCGCATGGCGCCAAGGGCGGGACGCTGACGCTGGGCTATTCGACGCTCGACCAGCTCGACATGGTGTGCCAGCGTCTCACCGGCGAACGCATCTGACGCCCGGACGCGTACCCCTCCCGATGAACTAGCCCCGCGCGCGGGCTGCTGCCCGGGCGATCGCAGTACATTCCGCCTGGGCGAGGATTTCGCCGGCGCTTCCCGAGTGCATCAATGCCCGCTCGGTCTCGCGTACACGCTGGATCGCACGGGCAATCTGGGCGGCATTCCAGCGGCGTAGCGCTCGCCCGGTCGACGCCTTCTCGCGAAAGAACACACGGTGCTTTTCGAGCACGTCGTCGACGGAAGCGCCCTTGTCCATGTCGCTGCGCAACTCGGCCAAGGTCATCAGCCGACGCGACAATTGGCGCATCAGCGGCACGGCAATGCCGTCGCCGAGGCCGGCGAGCTCGGCGCCGATATCGGCGACTCGCCCGTCCAGCACGGCATCGATCGCGTGGAACAGCTCGGTGTCCCCCAGATCGGCGCCGATCGCATCGAGCGCGGCGCCATCGGCATCGCGGGGCCGATCGGGGGCGGCGTCGAGATAAAGGGCAAGTTTTTCGATCTCGCGAGCGAGAATCGCACGGTCGCCGCCGGTGGCCGCCGCAAGCCGCTGCGGCACGTCGCCGGTGAGGCGCAGGCCATGCTCGCGTGCCACCGTCGTGGCCAGCCGGGTGGCATCGATGCCCTCGGGCACATAGCAGGCGAAGGACAGGGCGGCCGGGGCGGCGATCGCCTGTTTGACCAGTTTCCCGCTCGCCTTGAGCCCCGGCCCGATCGCAATCACCGGATTGCCGGCGCGCTCGGCCCCGAGCAGCAGCGAGATGGCCTCCCCCGCCGCTTCCTCGACACCGGAAAGCCGCACATAGCGCGCACCGCCGAACAGCGAGAGTGATGCCGCTTCGTCAGCCAGTCGTCCGGGCTGTTCGCGAAGTGCCTTCATGTCGAGATCGATGCGCTCGACCTCAGGTCCCAGCGCGCGTGCCAATCGCTCAGCGAGTTCGGAAGCACCCGCTTCGTCGGGACCGTGGAACAGATAGAGCCGAACCGCGGGGTCTGGCTTGTCGACGGCAGCGCGGATCTGCCCCGCGCTGGCCTTCATTGACCGGCAGCGCCTGCAGGGCTCGCAGGCGCTCCCGAATGCGCATAGCGGGCGACGCGCGCGACGATCTGGTCGGCGACGATTCCCGAAAGCCGCTCGAGCGCAGTGTTCTCAGCCGCAATCGTGGCATATTCGGACCCGACCACGTCGATCCCGGCGTCGGATCCGGCAGTGGCGTCGAGCACCACGGCGCCGCTCGCCAGATCGACCAGCTGATAGCGTGCGCGCAACGTGCGGCGTTCGCGCGCGACGCTGTCGTCGCGACGCACGCCCAGTCCTGCAATCGAGTCGTCGAGCTGAATCTCGAGCCGGTAGCGCGGGCTGGTATCCCCAGCACCGAGGCGGTCGCGGAGGGCGTTCGAGACGAGCCAGCCGGACTGACCCTCGATCGGGGCGACCTGCACCGAGGCGAGCATCGCCGGCACGGTGCCGTTGCTGCCGCCGCCGTAAAGCGGACGGAGGCCGCAGCTCGAGAGCGCCAGCGCTCCTGCACTGAGGAGAATCACGGCCCTCATATGACGATGTTCACCAGTCGGTCGGGCACGACGATCACCTTTCTGGGCGGCTTGCCCTCGAGCGCCCGCACGATCTTGTCGGCGGCGAGTGCCGCGGCCTCGATTTCGTCCTTCGGTGCGCCCTTGGGCAATACCAGCGTATCGCGCAGCTTGCCATTGACCTGGACGGCGATCGTCACCTCGTCGTCGACGAGCAAAGCGGGGTCGACCTCCGGCCAGGCCGCATCAGCGACGAGACCGTCCTGACCCAGCGCCGCCCACGCCTCCTCGGCGATATGCGGCACCATCGGCGCGACGATGCGGACCAATGTGCGGATCGCATTGGTCCGCGAGGCGGAAGGCGCGGCCTTCTCGATTGCATTGACCAGTTCGTAGAGGCGCGCGACCGACTTGTTGAAGGTCAGCGCCTCGATGTCGCCCGCCACTCCGGCAATGGTGCGGTGCAGCTTGCGATCGACCTCCTTGTCGGTGCCCTCCGCTTCCGCGAGTCCGTCGAACAGCCGCCACAGTCGCTGCACGAACCGCCACGCGCCCTCGATGCCGTTCTCGCTCCACTCAAGATCGCGCTCGGGCGGGCTGTCGGAGAGCATGAACCAGCGCACCGCGTCGGCGCCATACTGGTCGACGATGGGTTCGGGATCGACGGTGTTCTTCTTCGACTTGGACATCTTCTCGATGCGGCCGACCTCGGCGACGTCGCCCGATGCGATTTCGACTACGCCGGCGCTGTCCTTGCGGACTTCCTCGGGAGAGAGCCAGCGCCCGTCCTGTGCCTTGTAGGTCTCGTGCGTCACCATTCCCTGCGTGAACAGGCCGGAGAAAGGTTCGGCGACGTCGAGTTTGCCGATATGCCGGAGCGCCCGGGTGAAGAAGCGGGCGTAGAGCAAGTGGAGGATCGCATGCTCGACACCGCCGATATATTGGCCGACCGGGAGCCATTGCTCGGCAACCGCCTTGTCGAACGGCTTGTCTTGAGGCTGGCTGGCGAACCGAATGAAATACCACGACGAATCGACGAAAGTGTCGAGCGTGTCGGTCTCGCGCCGCGCCGCTGCACCGCATTTCGGGCAGTCGACATGCTTCCATATCGGGTGACGATCGAGCGGATTGCCGGGAATGTCGAAGCTGACGTCCTCGGGCAGCACCACGGGAAGCTGCTCGCGCGGCACGCCGACCGGACCGCAGCTTTCGCAATGGATGATCGGGATCGGCGTCCCCCAGTAACGCTGGCGGCTCACCCCCCAGTCTCGCAGGCGCCAGACCGTGGTGCCGGTGCCCCAGCCGCCATCCTCCGCACGCTGGATCACCGCGCGTTTGGCATCGGCGACGTCCATACCGTCGAGAAAGTGCGAGTTCACCAGCGTGCCGGGGCCGGTATAGGCCTCGTTTTCGCGAAATTCGGGCGCGGTCTTGTCGCCGTCGGAGACGACACGACGGATCGGCAGTGCGTACTTGCTCGCGAACTCGAAATCGCGCTGGTCGTGCGCGGGCACGCCGAACACCGCGCCGGTGCCATAGTCCATCAGCACGAAATTGGCGATGTAGACCGGAAGTTTCCACTCCGGATCAAAGGGATGCGTCGCGCGCAACCCGGTGTCGAGACCCAGTTTCTCCTGCGTCTCCAGCTCGGCCGCGGTGGTGCCGCCTTGCTTGCAGCGCTCGATGAATGCCTGCACTTCGGGATTGCCCGCTGCCAAGGCCTGCGCGATCGGGTGATCGGCGGCGATCGCGACGAAGCTCGATCCGAAGATCGTGTCGGGACGAGTGGTGAAGACCTCTACTTCGCCTCCGTCGCTGAGTGCGAAGCGGAATCGCAGCCCCTCGGACTTGCCGATCCAGTTCTCCTGCATCAGCTTGACCTTGTCGGGCCAATGCTCGAGCGCGCGCACGCCTTCGAGCAGGTCGTCGGCGAACTGGGTGATCTTGAGGAACCACTGGCTGAGCTTCTTGCGCTCGACCAGAGCGCCCGACCGCCAGCCGCGCCCGTCGATCACCTGCTCGTTGGCGAGCACGGTCATGTCGACCGGATCCCAATTGACCGCCGATTCTTTGCGATAGACCAGCCCGTTCTCGAAAAAGTCGAGGAACAGCGCCTGTTCGTGGCCGTAATAATCTGGCTCGCAGGTCGCCAGTTCGCGCGTCCAGTCGAGCGCGAAGCCGAGGCGCTTGAGCTGTGCCTTCATCGTCGCGATGTTCTGGCGGGTCCAGTTGCCGGGATGGACCTTCTTTTCCATCGCGGCATTCTCGGCCGGCATGCCGAACGCGTCCCAGCCCATCGGATGGAGCACTTCCATGCCCTTCATCCGCCGGAAGCGCGCGAGCACGTCCCCCATCGTGTAGTTGCGGACATGGCCCATATGGATGCGCCCCGAGGGATAGGGGAACATCTCGAGGACGAAGCTCTTGGGCTTGGGGCTGTCGTCGCGCGCGGCAAAGGTGCAGCGTTCTTCCCACACCTTTTGCCAGTGCGAATCGGACTTCAGCGCATTGAACCGCGACACGTAGGGATTTCCTTCAAATCTTCGCCCCGGCACTACGAAGCGGCGCAGGCGCGATCAACCCTGTTCCCCGGCATCCCGGGCAACCATAGCAAGCCTGCAATGAAGGAGATCGTCTCCGATCAGTCCTTGGCGATGGCAGCGCGGCGCAGGTCGCGGGCGCGGGTGAGGATGATATCCTCGAGCTTCTGCACTGTCGCAGCCTGAACCGGTGCGGCGACCCACTGGCCGGTGCGGTTGACCTCGCGAAGCGCTGCGACGCGCAGGGCATCGGCGCGAAGATCCTGATCGAGCACGGTGACCGTCACCTTCATCCGCTCGCTCGGCGTGTTAGGGTTCACATACCAGTCGGTGACGATCACGCCGCCGTTCGAATCGGTCTGGAGCAGCGGCATGAAGCTCAGCGTGTCGAGGCTGGCGCGCCACAAATAGGAATTGACGCCGATCGTCGTCACCTTCGACGCGGCGAGATCCGCCTCGGGACGCTTGTTGCCGCCGCACGCGGTGATCGAGAGAGCGAGCGACCCCAGGATCGCGGTGCGCAACAGGCGGTTCATCGACACATTCCTAAGCCCGAAAGGAGTAAGCGGAAGCATCTATAGGGGCTGATGTGGCGGGAGCAAGGCGGCAGCACATCGAGGATTCTCGACCAAAGCGGTCGATTCGCTGCCGAATCTGTGGGGATCGGGCAACACTGGCACGAAATTTCAGTGGCCTGTGGAACCTTGCTTTCGAATCATGGTACGCACCTCCATATAAAAGGGGATGAAAATGCGTTTGGCACGGCTGGCGACGATCATGGGACTGGGGGCGATCTGTGCCGCCGGTGCTCTCGTCGCGCCCGCGCTTCAGGCGCAGGAAAATGGCCGGCTCGATCGCGGTTATGCCAAGCGTCCGGCTACGGCGCTGCGGAGCGGCATCGGCACGTTCACGCCGGCTGCCGCCGATCCCAAGCTCGCCGCGATCCTTGCGCGGAGTGGGCTACCCGAAGCCGGCTTCCGCTTCACCCCGTCCGAATCGCGCCGCGGCGGCCGCGCTGTGACCGTCGCGGTCCGCGCCCGCTCGACACGCACGGCGGCGATTGCCAATCGCAGCGACGTGATCGCCGCGACGCCGGTCAGCCTCGCGCCGATCGCGTATAATCTCGGCGTGTCGGTCGGCTGGAAGCGCTTCGCCGTCGCCGGCGACGTGACTCGCGTCGAGCTGGTGACCCAGCCGGGCAGCACCGAGCGCGCCAATGTCGGTGTCAGCTATTCGGGCAATCGCGTCACCGGCCGTGTCCAGGCAGCGGCCGAGCGTCCGCTGGCCAACACGCCCGTCCTGATCGGCGACAAGCCGAGCTATTCTATCGACGTCGGCGGCAGCTATTCGCTGACTCGCAACCTCGATGTGACGGCAGGCGTGCGCTACAAGAGCGAGCAGGACCGCTTGCCCAAGATGACCGACAATCGGCGCGACAGCCAGGCGGTCTATGTGGGCACTGCCTTCCGCTTCTGAACCACGGCTGCTGTTCCGGCGGGGCAGGATTCCGCCTTCTCAGCTCAAGGTTTATCTCCGTTCGTGCTGAGCTTGTCGAAGCACCGTCCTTCATTAGCCCCTGAAGAACTGCGGCCCTTCGACAAGCTCAGGGCGAACGGCGTGGCTAGTCATCGATCCGCCGTCCAGGCATCGATCGCGGCCCAGCCGTACACGCCGAGCGGCCGCAGGCTCTCCGCCCGGCGCGCATCCATTCCGCCGAGCGCAATCACCGGAACCGGGAGTCCGCGCATCAGCAATCCCAGCCGCGCCCGCCCCAACGCCCGTGCACCGGGGTGCGAGCGCGTCGGGAACACGGGCGACAGAAACAGCAAATCCGCCCTCGCGCGAATTCCGGCGATGGCCTCGCGCCGGTTATGTGCCGGCCATGTGCGCAGCCCCGGGCCGCGACGCCCGTGGCTACCCGCCTCGTCGCGACCGAGCCGCTCGCTGCCAGCGCGGATCAACACCAGGCCCCGTCGCCGCGCCACCTTGGCTACTCTGCCGAACAGCGCTCGCCGCTCCCCCGGCGAAAGACCGTAATGCCGAAACACCACCCCGCTCCCGCGCGGCAGCCGTTCGAGCGCGTCCCACAGCGATTCGCCCATTCGCTCATCGGTCATCAACCAGGTGTGCGGGAGAGGGTGGCGGGGGCGCATCGCTCCGCCTATAGCGCGCCGCATGCCCATAGACGACGTCTCAGCCCGGCTCGCCGACGTTCGCGAGAAGATTGCCCGCGCCGCCCATCTCGCCGGTCGCACGCCGGAATCGGTCGAGCTGATCGCCGTGTCCAAGACCCACGACGCGGCGGCGATCCGGCCGCTGCTCCACGCCGGTCAGCGTGTGTTCGGTGAGAACCGGGTGCAGGAGGCTGCGGCCAAGTGGCCTGAGTTGCGCGAGACGACTTCGGGCGTCGCGCTTCACCTGATCGGCCAGCTCCAGTCGAACAAGGCGGAGGAAGCGGTGGCGCTGTTCGATGCGATCCATTCGGTCGATCGCGCGTCGCTGGTGGCGGCGCTTGCCAGAGCGATGGACAAGGCTGACCGCCGTCCCGCCTGCTTCGTGCAGGTCAATATCGGCGACGAACCCCAGAAGGGCGGCTGCCCTCTCGCCGATCTTCCCGCGCTGCTCGCCGAGGCGCGTGTCGCGGACCTGCCGGTTCCGGGGCTGATGTGCATTCCCCCGGCGCAAGTCGAGCCCGCGCCCTATTTCGCGTTGCTCGCCAAGCTCGCCCGCGATCACGGCATTGGCGGCCTGAGCATGGGAATGTCCTCCGATTACGAGACTGCAGTCACGATCGGCGCGACGCACGTTCGCGTCGGTACCGCATTGTTTGGAGAGCGTGCGTGAAGTTCGATGCGATGATCTTCGATTTCGACGGCGTGCTGCTCGAGAGCGAATATGCCGGAAATCGCCAGATCGCCGAATATCTCACCAGCATCGGCCATCCCACGTCGCCCGAGGATTCGATGGCGAACTTCATGGGGCTGGCGGGCGCCGATTTCCTCGGCGCAATTGAGAGCTGGATCGGCCGGGCGATCCCCGACGACTTCCACGCCGTACGCCGCGAAGAGGATCGCCGCGTTCTGGAAGAGGGGTTGCCCGCCGTGGCCGGCGCGATTCGGTTCATCGAGAACCTGCCCGAGACGCTTCCCCGCGCGATCGCGTCGTCGAGCAGCACCGAATGGATCACCCGCCACCTCGATCATCTCGGCGTACGGCACGCCTTCGGCGACCGGATCTTCAGCGGCCATGAGCATGTCGCCCGTGGCAAGCCCGAACCCGATATCTATCTGCACGCCGCCCAGGCGCTCGGGGTCGATATTCGCCGCTGCGTGATCCTCGAGGATTCTCCGGTGGGCGTCACCGGTGCGGTCGCCTCGGGCGCGTATGTGATCGGTCTGTGCGCCGGCAGCCACTGCGCACCCGATCATGCCGATCGCCTCCGCGCGCTCGGCGTCGACGCGATCGCCAACGATTTCGACGAAGTGGCCCGGCTGATCGCGTAAGCGGCGACCAGGCGAAGCCTCAGAGCTGATGCCCGGTGCGATCGCGCTTCGTGGCGAGATAGCGTTCGTTGTGCGGGTTGGACGGCAATTTGTGCGGCACGCGTTCGGCGACCGAGATGCCCGCCGCTTCCAGTGCAGCCACCTTGTCGGGGTTGTTGGTCAGCAGCCGCACGGTCTTTTGGCCCAGCAATTCGAGCATGCGGCCCGCCACGGCGAAATTGCGCGCGTCGACGGCGAAGCCGAGCCGGGTATTGGCGTCGACGGTGTCGAACCCCTGGTCCTGCAGCGCATAGGCCCTGAGCTTGTTGATCAGCCCGATCCCGCGGCCTTCCTGCCGCAGATAGAGCAGGATGCCCCAGCCATTCGCCGCCATCGCCGCGATCGCTGCCTTGAGCTGCGGCCCGCAGTCGCATTTGAGGCTGCCGAGCATGTCGCCGGTCAGGCATTCGCTGTGCAGCCGGACAAGGGGAGGGCTGCCGTCGGGCTGGCCGATCAGCAATGCGATATGCTCGCCGGGCATCTCGTCGGTGCGAAAGGCGACGATCTCGCTGTCCTCGGCGGCTTCCACCGGCAGCCGCGCCCGACCGACGATGCGCAGGCGATCGGCATCTTCGTGCGCGTCGATATCGGCGGGCGTGATCGCCTGATCGTCCTCGCCGCGAATCGCGAAAAAGGCGGGCAGCAGCCCTGCGACCCGCGCAAGCTGGAGTGCCGCTACCGCGGCATCGACCGCCTCTACCTCGATCGCGCGGAACGGTCCTTTGAGCGGGGTGGCAAGATCGAGCTGCGGATCGGCGAGCGCGGTTGCGGTGTCGAAGTCGAGCCAAGGGGCGCGCTCTACGAGCACCGGACCATCTGGAGCGGCCGCTTCGCGCTGATTGGCGAGCTTGAGCGTCGCCGCCCGGCCGGCCGAGAGCAGCACCGGCGCTGCAGCCGCCGGATCGAACGCCGCGAGCCGCTCCGAATCCGCGGTTTCGACCGCGAGCAGCTTTAACGTGCCGTTGACGCCGCGGATGGCAACCGGCCAGCCGCGGCGCAGCGCATCCACGGTGCGGGCGACGGCGCGCGGATCGCTCAAAAGTCGAACTCGGTGACGAGCGGGACATGGTCCGACGGCTTGAGCCAGCTGCGGCACGGCTCGCACACCTTGTGGCTGATCGCTTTGTCGGCGACCTCGCGGCTGGCCCACATGTGGTCGAGCCGGCGCCCGCGATCGTTCGCCGTCCAGTCCTTCGAGCGATAGCTCCACCAGGTGAAGCAGCGCTCGGGCGCGGGAATGAAGCGGCGGCCGAGATCGACCCAGTCATGCGCCGCCTGCAGCCGGCCCAGCGCCTCGACCTCGATCGGCGTGTGGCTGACCACGTCGAGCAATTGCTTGTGGCTCCACACGTCGCATTCGAGCGGTGCGATGTTGAAGTCGCCGGTAAGAATGGTGGGAACGTCGAGTTGCGCGGCCCATTGCGTCATCCGCTCGACGAAATCGAGCTTCTGGCCGAACTTCGGGTTCACCTCGCGATCGGGCACGTCGCCGCCGGCGGGGACATAGACATTTTCGAGCCGTACGCCGTTGGGGAGCCGGACGCCGACGTGGCGCGCTTCCTGATTGGCCTGCCAGTCGAAGCGGTCGTCCTCGGCCACGGGCACGCGGCTGATGATCGCGACGCCGTGGTGCATGCGCTGACCATGCTTGATGATATGGTCATAGCCGAGCGCGCGGAACGGCGCCTCGGGGAAGTCGCCGTCGATCACCTTGGTTTCCTGCAGGCACAATATGTCGGGCGTCTCCTCGCGAAGGAATTGCTCGACGATGCCGATGCGGAAGCGGACCGAATTGATGTTCCAGGAGGCGATTTTCATCGGGGGCGATGTAAGCAGGTCCGGCGGATACGGAAAGGCCCCCGCTCCGGGGGCAATGGAGCGAGGGCCGACCTAGCGTTCGTCACGCAGGCGGGAAATGGTTTGATCCCGAGCAACAGGGGGAAAATCCCGGGTACCGCCCCACATCCGCAAGATCGTTTCTACGGCCGACAACCTGTCGCCAGCATGAACGATGTTCAGAAAACTCAGCGATTCCGCGGGCCTTTACTCCGCGGGTCGTTCCAGCGGAACGTTCCGTCGGACACATTGCCGTTGATCTGCTGGTTCGACAGCCTGATCGTCGTGCGGTTGTTCTGCGAATCGAGCGCGACCCAGCCCTGCAGCATCAGCCCCGCCGGGCCGGCGGCGTTCTTCTGGAAGATCATCGTGATCCGGCCATATTCGGGGTGGGCGGGGTCGTGCACCTCAATCGAGACGACGCGCGGATCGCCGGTCGGGTTGAGCTTGGCGAATTTGGTGATGTCGCGCTTCGGGTTGAGCAACACCGCGAGCGGCGAGTTGCCGATCGGCCAGCGATCGACCTGGCGCACCTGATAGTCGATGAAATAGAGGCTGCTGCCGTCGGCGACGATCAGCTGCGGCACGCCTTTTTGATATTGGAAGCGGATCTTGCCGGGGCGCTTGAGCGTCATCGTTCCGGTCAGCACCCGGCCGTTGCGATCGGTCTGGCTGAAATTCGCCGTCATGCTGCTCACCCCGGCGAGGTGCTGCTGCACCTGGCCGAGTTCGTTCGCCGGCGCCGCGGCGATCAGCGCCGGGGCAGCGAGCAGGGTGAAAGCGAGGGGCCGTGCAAACACGTCTATCTTCTCCGAAAAGTCTGGCAGGACGCTAGGCAGCGCGGTTTGAATGCCCCCTGAACCTTCGGGCCGGGGAAACGATCCTCAAAGCGGCCGGCCGTCGGTGTCCATCAGCACTTCGCGGCGGCCGACATGGTCGGGGCGGGAGACGAGACCGTCTTTCTCCATCCGCTCGATCAGCCGGGCCGCCGAATTATAGCCGACGCGCAGCTGGCGCTGCAGCCATGACGTCGACGCCTTCTGGCTCTCGGCGACCAACTGGGTGGCGCGGCGATAGAGCTGGTCCTCGGGCGAATCGTCGCCGTCCGGACTGCCCTCGAGTGCGAATCCGCCATCCTCGGGCTCCTCGGTCACGGCGGTGATGTAGTCGGGCGCGCCTTGCGCACGCCAGAAATCGGCGACCGCCTGGACTTCCTCGTCGCTGACGAACGGGCCGTGGACGCGGACGATCTGCTTGCCGCCGGGCATATAGAGCATGTCGCCCTTGCCGAGCAGCTGCTCGGCGCCCTGTTCGCCGAGGATCGTGCGTGAATCGATCTTCGAGGTGACGTGGAAGCTGATCCGTGTGGGCAGGTTCGCCTTGATCACGCCGGTGATGACGTCGACCGAGGGACGCTGGGTCGCCATGATCAGGTGGATACCCGCGGCGCGCGCCTTTTGCGCGAGCCGCTGGATCAGGAACTCGACTTCCTTGCCCGCGGTCATCATCAGATCGGCGAGCTCGTCGACGATCACGACGATCTGCGGCAGCGCCTGCAGATCGAGGGTTTCCTCTTCATAGATCGGCCTTCCCGTATCGGGATCGTAGCCAACCTGGACTTTCCGCCCAAGCTTCTGCCCCTTGGCTTTCGCTTGACGGACCTTGTCGTTGAAGCTGGCGAGACTGCGGACATTGACCGAGGCCATCATCCGATAGCGGTCCTCCATCTGCTCGACGGCCCATTTGAGCGCGCGCACCGCCTTGGGCGGATCGGTCACCACATCGGCGAGCAAATGCGGGATGTCCTTGTAGATGCTGAGTTCGAGCATCTTCGGATCGATCATGATCATACGGCACTGATCGGGCGTGAGCCGGTACAGCAAAGACAGGATCATTGCGTTCAGCCCGACCGACTTGCCCGACCCGGTGGTGCCGGCGACGAGCAGATGCGGCATCGGCGCGAGATCGCCGATCACCGGATCGCCGGCGATGTTCTTGCCGAGCACAAGAGGCAAGGTCGCGCCCTGCGCCTCGAACGCCTCGCTGCCGATCAGTTCGTGGAGATTGACTGCCTCGCGCTTCACGTTCGGCAATTCGATGCCGATCACGCTGCGGCCCGGGATTGTCGCGACCCGCGCCGAGATCGCGCTCATGTTGCGCGCGATGTCGTCGGCGAGCTGGATCACCCGGCTGGCCTTGATGCCGCTCGCGGGTTCGAGCTCGTACATTGTCACCACGGGGCCGGGCTTCACTTCGACGATCTGGCCCTTCACATGGAAGTCGTCGAGCACGCTTTCGAGCAGCCGCGCGTTGCGTTCGAGCGCGAGCTTGTCGATCCCGGCATTCTGGTTGGGCGGCGCCGGCTTGAGCAAGTCGAGCGGCGGCAATTTGTAGCTGTCCTTGAAGTCGAGGCTGCTTTGCACCGGCGGCTTGGGCCGCGCGGGCGACGGCGAAAGGCTCGGCTCGGCGATCACCGGTCCCGGGCGGTTGTCGGGGACCACGAGCTTGCGGGGCTCGCGCACTTCGCGGGGTTCACGCGGCTCGCGCAGTTCTTCGGGCTCGGGCGCGCGCAGCAGCGGCGTCTTGCCCGGGCCGAACAGCCGCGGCATGCCGATCCCGATTCCGACGCGCTCGGGGAGCGTGAAGTCGAGGCTGCGCCACCAGATCCACAGACCGGCAAGCGCGAAGATCAGCCCCAGACCGCGGCTCATCCAGAAGATGATCACCGGATCGCCGATGAACCCGATCATCCAGCCGAACAGGCCAGCGATCGACAGCCCGACCACGCCGCCCCAGCCGCCGACCAGCCACAAAACGGAATCGCTCGAGAAGAAGGCCAGCGCGGTCGACATCAGCACGACGCCAATCACCACGCCGCGGAGCATCCGCTTCCAGTCGCCAAGCGGGCGATCGAGCCACAGCCGGTTGGTGACGATCAGTCCCGCCGGCGCGATCAGCGCCACCGGCAGGCCAAGGGTGGCGAGCAGCAGATCGGCGATCCACGCGCCCGGGAGCCCGAGCAGGTTGCGCGCGGGGCCGCCGGAAGCGGTGTTGAGCGACGGATCCTGCGAATTGTAGGTGAGCAGCGCCAGCACGACGCCGAGCGTCGCGAGGAACAGCAGGGTTCCCGCGATCAATGCGCCGCTGCGGCGCACGCCGGCCTTCATCGTGTCGCGCAACAGCGACGGTTGTGCCCGGGACGCCATGGCCCAGCCTCCAAAATGTCAGGGGGTGCGGGCAGAATCATCGCCTACCGGGACTCTGACGTCAAGATGGACCTGTTTTGTACCTGTCGCGCCGCCCAGTGTCGCGCGTGAAAGCGGCGCTTACTGCTTCCTCTCACGCAGCCATGCGGTTAGGGCAGATTCATGGATAGCGCGGACGTACTCATCCTCGGTGGCGGACTGGTCGGCAGTGCGCTGGCGACGGCGCTCGATGCGCATGGCCTCACTTCGATCGTCGTGGATCCGGCCGATCCCGGGACGATCCTCGCCGCCGGCTATGACGGCCGCGCTTCGGCGATCGCCAGCGCGCCGATGCGGATGTTCGAAGCGATCGGCGTCGCGCCGCGGCTCGCCGGCAAAGGATGCCCGATCGAGGGCATCCGAGTCAGCGACGGGCTCGAGCCCGGCAAGCTCGACTTCGCGCCTGACACGACGGAAGACGCGCTCGGCCATATGTTCGAGAATCGGATCTTGCGCACGGCCTTGTTCGAATCGGCGCAGGCGGCACCCGGCGCCGATCTCCGGATGCAGACGCGCGCGGTCTCGGTCGAACGCGGCGAGTTCGGCGTCACTGCCACCCTCGACACCGGGGCAGTCGTCCGCGCGCCGCTGCTGGTTGCCGCCGAGGGCCGCAACTCGCCGACGCGGGATGCGGCGGGGCTCAAGACCGCGCGCTGGACCTACGAGCATGCCGCGATGGTCGCGACGCTCGGCCACGAGCGCAGCCACGAGAACATCGCCTTCGAGATCTTCTATCCCGAGGGGCCGTTCGCGATCCTGCCGCTGCTCGACGACGAACATGGCCATCGCTCGGCGGTGGTCTGGACGGTCAATGCGCGCGACGCCGCGGGGATGAACAAGATCTCCGACCGCGCTTATCTCGCCGAAGCCGAGAAGCGCATGGGCGGCTTTCTCGGCAAATTGGGTCCGCTTTCGTCGCGCTTCAGCCACCCGCTCGGCTTCCACCATGCGGCGTGGATCACGTCGAACCGGCTCGCGCTCGTCGGCGATGCGGCGCACGGCATCCATCCGATCGCGGGGCAGGGGGTCAATGTCGGCTTTCGCGATGTCGCGACCCTGGTCGAGGTGCTCGTCGAGGGCAAGCGCCTCGGCATGGATTTAGGCGACCCGCAATTGCTTGCGCGCTATCAGCGCTGGCGCGGTCTCGACACGTTCATGGTCGCCGCCGCCACCGACGGGCTGACCCGTTTGTTCGGAGTGCCCGGCAAGACCGCCGCCCGCGTCCGCCGGTTCGGCCTGTCGGCCGTCGACAAGCTGCCGCCGCTCAAGAACTGGTTCATGGCGGAGGCGCGCGGCGAATCGGGTGACGTGCCCAGGCTGCTGCAGGGACTCACCGTTTGAGCGAAGCCGCCTGGCGCGTGCGTCTCGCCGGGGCGGACGACGTGTCCGCGCTCGCGCTTGTCGGGGCCGCGACCTTTCTCGAGACGTTCGCCGACGTGCTCGATGGAGACGCGGTGATCGCCCATTGTCGCACGGCACATACCGCAGAGGCTTACGCCAGTTATCTCGCATCGGGCGGGGCTGCGTGGCTCGGCGAATCGGCGAACGGCGCGCCGATCGGCTTCGCGTTGATGACCCGGCCGGCGCTGCCGGCGTCGCTGGTCCAGCCGGGCGACCTCGAGCTCAAGCGAATCTATTGCCTTTCGCGGTTCCACGGCACCGGGCTCGGCGCCGCATTGATGCGGGCGGCTATCGAGCAAGCCGCGACGCAGCAGGCGCACCGATTGCTGCTGGGGGTCTATGCCCGGAACGCCCGCGCCATTGCCTTTTATCGCCGGCAGGGTTTCGAGCCGGTCGGGGAGCGCCAATTCGCGGTCGGCGATCGCCTCTATGACGACGTCGTGCTCGCCCGCGCGCTAGTCTAGCCGCCGCGCCGCCTCGATCAGCAACACCGGCACGCCCTCCCGCACCGGATAAGCGAGCCGCGCTTCGTCGGAGACGAGCTCCTGTCGTGCCTCATCATAGCGCAGCGGCGTACGCGTTGCGGGACAAACCAGCCGTTGCAGAAGCCATGGATCGATAGCTGTCATCGTTCGCCCTGAGCTTGTCGAAGGGCAAGTGCCGCGTACAACGAATTTGCCGGGAGCCGCCCTTCGACAGGCTCAGGGCGAACGGGAAGGGTGGGGGCGTGCGATCTCATTGCAGCGTCACTCCGCCTTCCTCGCCGTGGCGGCCGAAGAACTGCATCAGCTGGATGATCAGTTCGGCGCGATTCGACAGGCCGTCGACCTCCAGCAATGCCTGTTTCGAGGCGACGTCGAACGGTGCGATCTGCGCGATGCCGTTGACCAGAGATTCGTCGTCGAGCCGCGTCACCGCTTCCCAGTCGACCGCGTAGCCGAGCCCGTCGGCGAACCGGCGCGATTCGATTTCGAGCGAGGCGCGTTCTGCCATTGCGAGCGCTTCCTCCTCGCCGGCCGGCTCGAGCTCGGCCTCGACCTGACGGAACGGCGTCGTGACGTCGAGTTCGCGCACCACGGTGAACCGGGTCAGCCCCTCCAGCACGATGTCGTACCGCCCGTCGGGCAGCGCCTCGACTTCGGCGATCCGGCCGACGCAGCCCACATCGAACAATGCCGGCGGATCCTTCGCGTCGCGCGGCTGGATCATGCCGATCCGCCGGTCGCGTGCGAGCGAATCGGAGATCATCGCCCGATAGCGCGGCTCGAAGATGTGCAGCGGCAGGTGCATCCGCGGAAACAGGAGCGCCCCGGCAAGCGGAAACACCGAGAGCCGCGTCACGGTCATCCGAACAGGATCGCCGAGAGTTTCCGTCGCTGGGCCGACACCCAAGGATCCTCGAGCCCGACGGCCTCGAACAGCTTGAGCAGCCGGGCGCGCGCGGCACCGTCGTTCCATTCGCGGTCCTCGGCGATCATCGCGAGCAGGGTCGCGGCAGCGGCATCGCGATCGCTGGCCATCCGCGCCCCGGCCAGCTCGTAGCGCGCCTCCATGTCGCCGGTTGCGGCCTTCGCTTCGAGCTCCGACAGATCCTCGACCGGCGTCGCCTCGCGGGCGAGCGCAACCGCGGCGCGCGCCTGCTCGATTTCGGCGCCTTTGGCCACCTCTTCGGGAAGCGCCGCCAGCACCGCCTCGGCCTCGTCTGCATGGCCCAATGCGACCAGCGCACGCGCGCGGCCGGCGGCGACCTGCGGATGATCGGGCGCCATCTCGGCGATCTGCTCGAAGATCGACAGCGCGCGCTCGTTGTCGCCCTCGGCCAGCACCTGCTCGCCCATCGCGATCAACGGCTCGAGCTCGGCCTCCACCGCCGCTTCGGCGCTCTGCACCGGCAGCTGGCGCAATATCTGGTCGAGCATCGTGCGCAGCTGGGTCTCGGTCCGTGCGCTGGTCAGATCGGCAACGAGCTGGCCCTGGAACATCGCATAGACCGTCGGAATCGAGCGCACCTGAAATTGCGCCGCGATGAACTGGTTCTTGTCGACATCGACCTTGGCGAGCACGACGCCCTTGCCGGCATAGTCGCTGGTCACCTTTTCGAGCACCGGAGTCAGCGCCTTGCACGGCCCACACCATTCGGCCCAGAAATCGATGACGACGAGGCTGGTCATCGACGGCTCGACGACGTCGCGGCGGAAGGCCTCGACGGCTTCCTTCTCTTGCGGGGACAGTCCAAGCGTGGCCAAGTGGATGCTCCTGGGCGTGATGTCGGGTCGCGCCGCTATGTGGGCGTTCGCGCTCGCCGCGCCAAGCCTTTTCCCGAATCGCTTCAAGGGGCTTGCGCTGTCCGAATCCCGCTGCTAGTGGCCGCGCCTCACCCGCCCCGAAGCGTTCATCGCACGGGGCAGAACGCCAGAGCGGGCGTAGCTCAGGGGTAGAGCACGACCTTGCCAAGGTCGGGGTCGAGGGTTCGAATCCCTTCGCCCGCTCCAGCGCTGCCGCGCGGGATTTAGCCAGCTAAATCTCGCACTTGATCGGCAGCGCGGCCGGCACGGCAAAGCCGTGTCCGACGACGCGGCTTTGCCGCGACGCCCGCGGGAACCTTTCCGTTTCCATATCCGCGCCTTGTCGGGCACATTTCGAATTTCCAGATTCGGTGTCGTTCACCGGAGAGCCATCGTCGGTGTTCGAAAGAGGGTCTGATGAAGTCTGTTTTGTCCAAATTGCTGGTGATCCTGCTCGTCGCAGCGCCGGTTGCCGCTCCCGCATTTGCCGACGAGCCTGCCGCACCACCGATCGCCACCGAGTGGCGCAACCCGAGCAACAGCGTCCATGTCCGGATCGACCGGTGCGACGGCCGGCTGTGCGGCACGGTGACCTGGGCGAGCGCCAAGGCCCAGGCCGATGCGCGCAAGGGCGGAACGCAGAATCTGATCGGCACCCGGCTGTTCCGCGATCTCGAGCCCGCGGGCGTCGGCAAATGGCGCGGCAAGGTGTTCGTGCCCGACATCCGCAGGACCTTTTCGGGGACGATCAGTTTTGCCGATCCGAACACCATGGTCGGCAAGGGCTGCGTGCTGTTCGGCGTGATCTGCAAATCGCAAACGTGGAAGCGAATCGCCTGACTTCGGGCGCAGCTTCCGGGACTGACCGGACGCGCTTTCTCGGCTAGAGCTGCGCCATGGCAAGCGCACCCATTCGAATCGGCATTGGCGGCTGGACCTTCGAGCCGTGGCGCGGGACCTTCTATCCGGAAGGGCTGACGCAGAAGAAAGAACTCGAATTCGCGTCCCGCCAGCTGAGCGCGATCGAAATCAACGGGACCTATTATTCGACGTTCAAGCCGGCGACGTTCGAAGGCTGGGCGAAGACGGTGCCCGACGGCTTCGTCTTCACGGTCAAGGGCTCGCGCTTCTGCACGAATCGCAAGGTGCTCGCCGATGCAGGCGAATCGGTCCGGCGATTCGTGTCGCAAGGGCTGGTCGAGCTCGGCGACCGCCTCGGCCCGATCTTCTGGCAGTTCATGGCGACCAAGAAGTTCGAAGCCGAGGATTTCCGCGCCTTTCTCGCCTTGCTTCCCCGAGAGGAAGCCGGGGTGAAGCTCCGCCACGCCATCCAGGTGCGGCACGACAGCTTCCATGTGCCCGAGTTTGTCGCGATGTGCCGCGAGGCAGGGGTGGCGATCGTCTACGCCGATTCGCCGCAATATCCCGCGATCGCCGACGTGACCGGGGACTTCGTCTATGCGCGGCTCGAGGCCGGCGAGGACGACAATCCGCTTTGCTATCCCGAAGCCGATTTCCCGCGCTGGACCGAAGCGGCCAGGATCTGGGCCAGCGGCGGGCGTCCGGAAGGACTGCCTTATGTCGAGCAAGTCGACCCGCCGAAGCAACCGCGCGAGACGTTCGTTTTCTTCATCCATGGCGGCAAGATCCGCGCCCCGGCCGCCGCGCAGGAGCTTATCCGGCGACTAGCCTAGCCCCAGCGGGCGCAGCGGCGCGCCGACGAGTCCGCTCACCATCGCGGCCTGCAGCCGCATCACGGGCGCAAACTTCGAAACCGGCCCGATCAATCGATCTCGAACCATCGGCACCAGCCTACCGTCAGACTGGTAAACTGGCGTGAGCAAAAGGCTCATCGCCTGATAGAGGCGGACGTGCCGGTGGCGCAGCGCGATCGCCTTTTCCAGTGCCGTCGCGACGGTGTCTTCCGTTCGGAGTGCCAGCGCGAGCGCCCAAGCGTCGAGCAGCGCCATGTTGGCGCCTTGGCCCAGTTGCGGGCTGGTCGAGTGCCACGAATCGCCGATATGGATCAGGCCGGGCTCGACCGGCGCGCCGAGCGTGCGATGGGCGTAGCGGGCGAAGGTGAGCTGGTCCGCATCGGTGATCGTGTCGATCAGGGGGGCAGTGTCGGGCCATAGCGCCGCCACCTCCGCTTTCCACGACCCGAGCCCGCCTTCACGCCAGGCGTCGAGGCTGTCCGCCCGCAGCGACCAGAAGAATGCGGCCTGCGGCGTGTCGCTACCGGGCCGGCAGCCGGTGGGGAGTATGCCGGCCATGACGCTGGCGCGGCGATAGCGCTGCTGGAGGGCCGAGGGGTCGAAGCCCGGCTGCCATGGCAGGCTGGCCCATAACGCGCCGTAGGGCAGCACGCGTGCGGGACCGGTCGCCAATTGGCTGCGGGCGCCGAGGGCATCGACGATGAGATCGAAAGCAGCCGATCGGTCCCGCGGCATCAACAGCCGGCGCCGTGAGCCTTCCATTGACGAACCGATGATCTCGCAACCGGTGTGAATCTTTATTCCCGCCGCAGTCACGGCGTCGTGCAGCACGTCGAAAAGGCTGGCGCGATGGACGCCGAGGCCGAACCGGTCGCCGTTCAGCGCTGCATAATGGACATCAAGAATGGTCCTGCCGCCGGCTTGTCCAGTCAGCCGGGCGATCCGCGCGCCATGGGCGCGGATTCGCTGCTCGAGTTCGAGCGCGCGGAGCACCGCGAGGCCGGTCGGCTGGAGCATCAGCCCGGAACCGATCGGGCGCGGCGCTTCGAATCGCTCGAACAACGTAACCTGATGCCCGTCGCGGTGGAGCAGCAGCGCGGCGGCGAGCCCGGCGGGACCGCAGCCCGCGACGGCTATTTCCAACGGCGCCAATGTCAGTCCGCGGGTCGCTTCGGGCTCGGCCGGTCCGACACCATGCGTTCGCCGTCGATGACGATCGGGCTCGCCAGCCCCGGCACGCCCTCCCGCTCGATCCGCATGCCCCGGGCGCGCACCTGCGGGTCGGCGAAAACCTCGTCCATCGCGTTGATCGGTCCCGCCGGCACCCCTGCGGCTTCGAGCGCCTCGTAGAGATCGGCTTTGGCCCATGTCCGGATCGCCGCATCGAGCAGCGGGACCAGCATCGCACGGTTCGTCACGCGCGACGGGTTGGTGGCGAAGCGCGGGTCGCCGGCGAGATCGAGCCCGAGTACCCTGCACAATTTGCGGAACTGCGAATCATTGCCGACCGCGACGATCAGTGCACCGTCTTTCGTCTCGAACGCCTGATAGGGCACCAGATTGGCGTGGCCGTTGCCCATCCGGTGCGGCACCTTTGCGGGGTTTGCCATCCAGTTGAGCGCCTGGTTGGCGAGCACTCCCACCTGCGTGTCGAGCAGGGCCATATCGATATGCGCGCCTTCGCCCGTGACGTCACGACGTCGAAGTGCCGCGAGGATCGCGACCGCCGAATAGACGCCGGTGAAGATGTCCGCATAGGCCACGCCCGCCTTTTGCGGCGCCCCTTCCGGTTCGCCGGTCAGCGACATGATCCCGCCCATCGCCTGAATGATGAAGTCGTAGCCGGCGCGGTGCGCATAGGGCCCGTCCTGCCCGAATCCGGTGATCGAGCAGACCACCAGCCGCGGATCGGCCGCACGCAGGGCGGCGGGGTCGAGCCCGTATTTGACCAGCCCGCCGGCCTTGTAATTCTCGATCACGATGTCGGCGTCCGCGATCAGTGCGCGGACCTCGGCCTGGCCCTCGGGCGTGGCGATGTCGATCGCGCGGCTCGTCTTGCCGCGGTTGCAGGCGTGGAAATAGGCAGCGTCGAGATTTTCGCCATCCGGGCCGTGCAGGAAGGGCGGGCCCCAGTGGCGGGTGTCGTCGCCTTCGCCCGGCCGCTCGACCTTGATGACCTCGGCACCGAGATCGGCGAGCAATTGGCCGCACCATGGACCGGCGAGGATCCGCGCCAATTCCACGACGCGCAGTCCTTCGAGCGGCTTCACGGCCTGCGGATCTCGTAGATCACGTGCGGCTTCATTTCGCCGGCCATCAGCCGCATCTCGGTGCCCGGGCGGAGTACGCCGCCGATCTTCGCCATTGCCTTGCGCGATCGGATATTGCCTTCACCGACGGTGAACACGACCGTGCCGACATAGCGGTGGATGTGATCGAGCATCAGCCGCTTGATCTCGCGATTATAGCTGCCGCCCCAATAATCGCGCTTGAGATAGGTCCAGCCGATCTCGATCTCGTCGGTTTCGGGCTTCCAATTGTCGTAGCGCGAGGATCCGATCACCTCGCCGGTGGCGCGATCGACGATGGTCAGTGCGCCGCCGCTGGCGATACCCGCGTCGAAATAGGCGCGGAACACCGGCTCTTGCCAGCGATCGTGCGCAGGATGGACTTCCCAGATCAGCGGATCGGACGCGACGGCGAACAGGGCGTCCCAATCGTCCGGCGTGCTGGGACGCAACATTGCGCGCTCACCGGTGAGGATGGGTTGCCGATCAATCGGGCCTTCCAACGTCGCCTACTCCCTTTCCGTTCGCGCTGAGCCTGTCGAAGCGCCGTCCATTTTTCCAGCCGTCCTCAACAAAGAAGAACCGGGCTTCGACAAGCTCAGCCCGAACGGTGAAGGTCAGAACGCCGCGATTCCGGTGATCGCCCGGCCGAGGATCAGCCCGTGCACGTCGTGGGTGCCCTCATAGGTGTTGACCGTCTCGAGGTTGATCGCGTGGCGCATCACATGGAACTCGGCCGAAATGCCGTTGCCGCCATGCATGTCGCGCGCGACGCGGGCGATATCGAGCGCCTTGCCGCAATTGTTGCGCTTGATGATGCTGATCGCCTCGGGGCTCAGCGTGCCTTCGTCGAACATCCGGCCGGCGCGCAACGCCGCCTGCAGGCCGAGCGCGATCTCGGTCTCCATATTGGCGAGCTTCAATTGGACCAGCTGGTTCGCCGCGAGCGGCTTGCCGAACTGGGCGCGGTCGAGCGTATATTGCCGCGCCGCGTGCATGCAGGCCTCGGCGGCGCCCATCGAACCCCATGCGATGCCGTAGCGCGCCCGGTTGAGGCAGCCGAACGGTCCCTTCAGCCCCTGCACCTCGGGAAGCAGCGCGTCCTCGCTGACCTCGACGCCGTCCATCACGATCTCGCCGGTCACCGAGGCGCGCAGCGACAGCTTGCCTTCGATCTTGGGCGTCGACAGGCCCTTCATCCCCCGTTCGAGCACGAAGCCCTTGATCCCGCCGCCATGCGCGTCGGATTTGGCCCAGACGACCATCACGTCGGCGATCGGCGAATTGGTGATCCACATCTTGGTCCCGGTCAGCCGATAGCCGCCGTCGATTTGCTCGGCGCGAGTGCGCATGCCGCCGGGATCCGAGCCGGCATCGGGCTCGGTCAGCCCGAAGCAGCCGACCCATTCGCCGGTGGCGAGTTTGGGGAGGTATTTCCGCTTCTGCGCCTCGGTGCCATAGGCATGGATCGGGTGCATCACGAGCGAACTCTGCACGCTCATCGCCGAGCGATAGCCCGAATCGACTCGCTCGACCTCGCGCGCGACCAGGCCGTAGGCGACATAGCCGAGGCCGGCGCCGCCATAGGTTTCGGGAATGGTCGGGCCGAGCAGCCCCAGCGCGCCCATCTCGGCCATGATCTCGCGATCGAAGCGTTCGTCGAGAAAAGCGCTGGTCACCCGCGGCAGCAATTCGCCTTGCGCATAGTCGCGCGCAGCACCTTGCACCATCCTCTCTTCATCGCTCAGCTGCCCGTCCAGCGCGAACGGATCCTGCCAGTCGAACCGGCCCATCTCTGCCATATCTCTTCCTTCAGGTCGCTGCCGAACCCGCGGGCGATCCCGCGGCTGGCGGCACGGGGGACGGCGTATCGAGCGCATCCCTTTCGATCTCGAGCAGCCCCTGTCGGGCCGCGATGTAGCGGCGTGCGGCGACGATCCAGCTCTCGGCACTGGCCACACCGGGCATGTGCACGACTTCCGCGAGCGCCGCCTCGACGTCGCCATGATCGAGCGCCAGCCGGGCACGCCGCAGCCGATCGGCGGTGCGCGGACTCGGCGAGGCGGCCTGCCGCAGCACGACGAGGTCGCTCAACAGCCGGCGCACGCTCATCCACATGCTGTCGTCGGCGCCGCTGGTCAGCCGCGGCGCGATCGTTTCGAGCGCGAGTCGCAGATCGCCCAAGGTCACCGGTTCGGCAGAGGCCCGCAGGATCATCCCTACCGCTTCGCCACGCGTCTCGGCAAAACGCTGGCGCAATTGCGCTTCGAGCGGCCCCAGCGGCTGGCCGCGCTCGATCGCCCGGCGCACCGCCGCAGCAATCAGCAGCCGTTCGGCGCGACTGGCGTAGGAGGAGGCATTGCGCGCGCTGCCTTTGATGTCGCGAAGCCGTAGTTCGAGCTGGTCGAGTTTGCCGGCGAGCTCCTGCTCACGCGCGCCGAGCGTCGCCATGTCGGTTCCGGGAGGCAGTGGCGCGGCGGGATTTTGCTGCGGCTGCGGTGCCTCGATCGGTGCCGGTGCAGGGTCGGGATGGGGCGCACCGATTCCGCCGGCAAGCTGGAAGGCGGCTGCGGTCACGGCGATGCCGCCAGCAAAGGCAAGGCCGCCAATAAGATAGGGGGACCGCGTCTCGGGGCCGCGGATCGGCTCCGCCGCGAGGGGCTCGTCGCTCATGCCCCCTTATTCGCTGCCCTGTCCCCGCGGTCAATCGGCGAGCGCGAGCGCCGCTTCGATCAGTGCCTCGCTGGTCTTGCAATTCGGCACCATGACCTGTTCCCAGCCGCTCCCGGCCGCCGCGGCCGCCGGATCGCTCACCGCCACCAGCACGATGCGAGAGCGATCGAGACCCTGCGCGTCGATCAGTTCGCCCAGCCATGCGCCGCTCCGGGCGGATTGCACCAGCACGATGCTGCCGGCGAAACGCGCGACATCGATCGGGGTGCGCCGCTCGCTGGCATAGACGGTGATTACCCTGGCAACAATTCCGCCTGCTTCGACGGTCCGCTCCCGGCCGGCCAGGTGCAGCGCCCGCCGGACTCCGGTCGCTTCGGCCCTGGCGAGCAGGGAAGCGGCGTCTGCGTCGCCGACACAGGCGACGTGAAAGCCGCGACGCAGCGCCGCGTCCGCAGTCGCCTTGCCCACGGCATATACCGGCAGGCGGTTCAGCGTCGTAAGGTCAGGGCCGGCGTGACGAAGCGCATTACCGCTGGTCAGGATGAGCGCGTCAAATGCCTCAGGAGCGGGAGGCTGCCATTGCACCGGCCGGACCTCGAACAGCGGCATGCGAATCGCCGTGCGTCCGCGTGCCTCGATCGCCGCTGCGGTCACACGGTTGCCGGGCTCGGGCCGCAGCACCGCAATCGGGCGGCTCATCCGCCGAACAGCCGCCGGATTGCCTCGGGCGCCCCGATCAGCAAGTCGCGCGCCACGGCGATCGGCAACACCGGGTCGGTCGGCGCACCGGCCTCTTGCGCAGAGACATGGACGCTGCCGTCCTCGGATAGCAATTCGGCGCGCAGGGTCATGATCGCGCCCTCGATCGTCGCCAGCGCCGCGACCGGCGAATGGCAATCGGCCTTGAGCGCGGCGAGCAAAGCGCGCTCGGCAAGGACGCATGCGTGCGTTTCGGGATGGTCGATCCTGGCGAGCATCGCCCGAGCATGGTCGTCGCCGGTGCGGCATTCGATTCCTACAGCACCCTGTGCCGGGGCCGGCAGCATCACGTTGATCGGGATCGGTGTGCCGACGTCATGACGCCCAAGCCGATCGAGACCGGCGGCGGCGAGGAGAGTTGCGTGGGCCTCGCCCGAGCCGAGCTTGGCGAGTCGCGTATCGACGTTGCCGCGGAACAGGATGATCTGGAGGTCGGGCCTGAGCTTGCGCAACTGTGCTGCACGGCGGGGCGAACTGGTTCCGACAATGGCGCCGTCGCGCAGCGACTCGATCGACTCCGCGCCGACCAGCCGGTCGCAAACATCGGCGCGCGGCAGCATCGCGGCGATGGTGATCTCCGCAGGCCGGATCGTCTCGACATCCTTCATCGAATGCACTGCGG
The DNA here is from genome assembly GCA_032334595.1 of Sphingomonas psychrotolerans. Taxonomy (GTDB): domain Bacteria; phylum Pseudomonadota; class Alphaproteobacteria; order Sphingomonadales; family Sphingomonadaceae; genus Sphingomonas; species Sphingomonas psychrotolerans_A. Next base: position 274,469 of record JALMLT010000005.1, read on the forward strand.
CGTCGATCTCGCCATCGAGCAATGCCCGGTCCAGCTCCTTGGTCCAAAGCGCCTTGCCGCCGATCTCGGCGAGCGCGCGATCCTGTACCTTGTCGCCGGTGGTGCGGATCGGGACGATCTCGATGGCTTCGGGCGCAAGCGCTTGTGCGGCCAGCAGCGCGTCGCGCACGAGATTGGCCTGGGTAAGGGCAAGCGGCGAGCCGCGGCTGCCGAGACGGAAGATGGGCATGGTTGCGCTAATGCCCCCATGGACTAATTGGATGCAATGGCACTGATCCTTGGCCTAGAATCTAGCTGCGACGAAACCGCCGCCGCACTGGTGACCAGTGACCGGCAGATTCTCGCGCACAAGCTCGCCGGGCAGGAGGCGGCACATCGCCCTTATGGTGGCGTGGTTCCCGAAATAGCGGCGCGTGCGCATGTCGAAGTCATGGCGCCCCTGGTCGAGGCCGCGCTCACCGAAGCGGGAGTGACTCTGGCCGACGTGGATGCGATCGCCGCAACCGCAGGACCGGGCTTGATCGGCGGAGTCATGGTCGGGCTGGTCACCGGCAAGGCGCTGGCGCTGGCGAGCGGCAAGCCGCTGGTGGCGGTCAATCATCTCGAAGGGCACGGCCTGTCGCCGCGGCTCACCGATCCCGATCTCGCTTTCCCCTATTTGCTTTTGCTCGTCTCGGGCGGGCATTGTCAGCTGCTGCTGGTCGAGGGTGCGGGACGCTATCGCCGGCTCGCCACGACGATCGACGACGCCGCCGGCGAGGCCTTCGACAAGACGGCCAAGCTGCTCGGGCTCGGCTTCCCCGGCGGACCTGCGGTGGAAAAGGCGGCAATGCAGGGTGACGCCAAGGCGGTGCCGCTGCCGCGCCCGTTATTGGGTTCGCCCGAGCCGCATTTCTCGTTCGCCGGGCTGAAGAGCGCGGTTGCACGAGTCGTCGGGCAATATAGCACCGAGGATGTTGCCGCGTCGTTCCAGCAGGCGGTGGTCGATTGCCTGCTCGATCGCACCCGCCGGGCGCTTGCTGCTGTCGACGTGACGGCGCTCGTCGTCGCCGGCGGCGTCGCAGCGAATACCAGCGTCCGCAGCGCGCTTGAGACTCTGGCCGGCGAACATAGCTTGCGCTTCGTCGCCCCGCCGCTGTGGCTGTGCACCGACAATGCCGCGATGATAGCCTGGGCCGGTGCCGAGCGCTTTGGCGCGGGCCTCACCGATCCGCTCGATTTCCCGGCACGGCCGCGCTGGCCGCTGGATCCGGATGCGGAAAAGGTACGCGGCGCGGGAGTGAAGGCATGAGGATCGGCGTGATCGGCGGCGGCGCATGGGGCACCGCGCTGGCGCAGGTGGCGGCGCGCGGCGGTGCGCCGGTGACCTTGTGGGCGCGTGAGCCCGAAGTCGTCGAGAGTGTCAACGCCGCGCACGAGAATCGTCAGTTCCTCGCCGGCATGCCGCTCTCGAACTCGATTCATGCGACCGGCGACCTCGCCGAGCTCGCCGGACACGACGCTTTGCTCGTCGTCGCCCCGGCCCAGCATGTCCGCGCGGTGCTCAGCGCGGTACCGGTCGGCAGCACGCCGCTGGTGCTTTGCGCCAAGGGGATTGAGGCGGGCACGCGCCTGCTGGTCGGCGAAGTGGCGCACCAAGCTGCGCCCGACGCGCCGATCGCGGTGCTCTCGGGCCCGACCTTCGCGCACGAAGTCGCCGCCGGCAAACCCACTGCAGTCACCCTCGCTTGCGAAGACGAGGCGCTGCGCGCCCGCCTGGCTGAGCGGCTCGCGGGTCCGGCTTTCCGCACCTATGGCTCGGCCGACGTGATCGGCGCCGAGATCGGCGGTGCGGTCAAGAACGTCCTCGCAATCGCCTGCGGGGTGGTCGAGGGAGCAGGGCTGGGGCTCAATGCGCGTGCCGCGCTGATCGCGCGCGGCTTCGCCGAAATGACTCGCTTCGGCCTCGCACGTGGAGGGGAGGCCGAGACCCTCACCGGGCTCTCAGGTCTTGGCGACCTCGTTCTAACCTGCAGCTCGACCAATTCGCGCAATTTCTCGCTCGGTGTAGGGCTGGGGCAGGGCAGGAGCGCCGCCGAGCTGATGGCCGATCGCAAGACCGTTGCCGAAGGCGCTTTCACGGCACCCGTGCTTCGCGAGGCCGCCGCCGAGGCGGGCGTCGACATGCCGGTGACCGAAGCGGTCAACGCATTGCTGGAGGGCGCTGCGGTGCAGGGCGTGGTCGAGGCACTGCTCGCGCGCCCGTTGCGGGAGGAAGCGCGATGAAATGGGCGGCGATGCTGCGCGGGATCAATCTCGGCAAACGCCAGCTCAAATCGGCCGAGTTGAAAGCCGTGGTCGAAGGGATGGGCTTCACCGACGTCAAGACGATCCTCGCCTCCGGGAACGTCGTATTCGAAGCCGGCGATGCCGAACCGGAAGCGCTCGAACACGATCTGCATGCCGCACTAGAAAGGGAGACCCGGCTCAAGTCCGAAGTCTTTGTCCGAAACCACGCTGAGCTGGCGGCGATGACCGAAGCCAACCCGTTTCCCGCTGCAGCGCGGGAACGGCCGAGCTTTCTTGTCGTCAGCTTCCACCATGTTCCCGTTGACAAGGCGGCGATCGATCGGCTCGCCGCGAGTTATGACGGGCCGGAACGAATGGTCGTGGTCGGCCGCGAATTGTTCACCGATTTTCCCGACGGTCAGGGCCGTTCGAACCTGATCCCCGCGATGCAGAAGGCGAAGCTGGCGCAGGCCAATACCGGCCGTAACTGGAATACCGTGCAGAAGCTGCTCGCCGCGCTTGGCGACTAGAAGTCGACCGCGATGCCGTTGCGCTCCCAATCGCCGTAGCGTGTCGGATCGAGCGGGTCCTTCGCCGGTTCCGCAGCAGCGGGTTTGGGCACCGGCGGGCTCTTCGAGAGATGCTGCGGGGGCTTCACATGGCTCGGGCGCTGGCCCATGGCACTGGCTCCAATGAACAAGCCTTCCCATCGTACCCGCCGCCCGCGCGGTCAAGAGCCCGACGCTCCCGGCGTGCCCGCACGCCGTGCCGCCCTCAAATTGCTCGATGCGGTGCTTCGCCGTGGCCTTGCGCTCGAGCAGGCGCTCGACTCGGCGGCGCAGGGGCTCGCCCCGAATGATCGCGGTCTCGCGCACGCGATCGCCGGCGAGGCGCTGCGTCGGCTTCCCGACCTCGACGCGCTGATCGATTCGGCCACCCAGCGCGACTTGCCCGATGATGCCAAGGCGCGGTTCGCGTTGCGCATCGCCCTGGTCCAGGCGCTTTCGCTCGGCACGCCGGGCCATGCCGCGATTTCCACCGTGCTGCCTCTGGTCGATGGCGGCCCGCGCAAACTGGTGCACGGCGTGTTCGGCACTCTGCTGCGGCAGGGCGCCACCTTGCCCGAGCCGCCGACGCTGCCGGATCCGGTGGCGCTGCGCTGGCACGCCGCGTGGGGCGACCAGATGATCGAGGATGCCGAACGCGCGATCGCGGTACCGCCGCCGCTCGACCTGACCTTGCGCGATCCCGCCCGTGTCCCCGATCTGTCCGGGCGAAGCCTGCTTCCCGGGCATCTCCGGCTCGATGAGAAGACGTCGGTGACCGGGATCCATGGCTATGCCGAGGGCGACTGGTGGGTGCAGGACCTCGCCGCCTCGATGCCGGCGCGACTGATCGGCAAAGGCAGCGGCACTGCGCTCGATCTGTGCGCCGCGCCGGGCGGCAAGACGCTCCAGCTCGCCGCGGCCGGCTGGCAGGTGACCGCGGTCGACGTCTCGGAAAGTCGTCTTGCGCGACTTCACGAGAATCTCGAACGCACTGGCCTCAGCGCGGAGGTGGTCGCCGCAGATTTGCTCGAATGGAGACCAGCGGGCCCCGTCGAAGCGGTTCTGCTCGACGCACCGTGCAGCGCTACCGGCATCTTCCGACGTCATCCTGACGTGCTCCACCGCGTCCGCCCGTCGCTGATCGTCGAGATGGCCACGCTCCAGTCGCGTTTGCTCGCACGAGCGGCGGGCTGGGTGAAGCCGGGCGGAACCCTCGTCTTCTCGACCTGTTCGCTCGAGCCGCAGGAAGGCGAGGCGCAGCTCGAAGGCTTTCTCGGCAACCACCCCGAATTCGCGATCGATCCGGTAATTGTCGACGAGCTTCCCGAGGGCGTGTCACCGCGGGCCGACGGCACGCTGCGCCTGCTTCCCGGCGCGCTGGCCGAGGCCGGCGGGCTCGACGGGTTCTTCATCGCCCGGCTGCGGCGCGCCTCGCGATAGCTTCACGTGCATGAAGCCCGGTTGCGCGCGAATCGGGCCATGCTAAGGAATCCGCCATGCCCGTTCGCATCGCTCCCTCGATCCTTTCCGCAGACTTCGCCAGGCTCGGCGAGGAGATCCGCGCGATCGACGCGGCGGGTGCCGACTGGATCCATGTCGACGTCATGGACGGCCATTTCGTGCCCAACATCACGATCGGGCCGGCGGTGATCAAGGCGCTGCGCCCGCACACCGCCAAGCCGTTCGACGTCCATTTGATGATTGCCCCGGTCGATCCTTTGCTCGCCGCCTTCGCCGATGCCGGTGCCGACACGATCTCGGTTCACCCAGAGTCGGGCCCGCACCTTCACCGCACGCTTCAGACGATCAAGGCGCTCGGCAAGCGCGCCGGCGTGGTGCTGAACCCGGCGACCCCGGTTGACGTTGTCGACCATGTCATGGACATGATCGATCTGATCCTCGTGATGAGCGTCAATCCGGGCTTCGGCGGGCAGAAGTTCATCGAGAGCCAATTGCCCAAGATCAGCGAGCTGCGCCGCCGTATCACCGCATCGGGACGCGCGATCGATCTCGAGGTGGATGGCGGCGTAGACCGCGAAACCGCGCCGCGGGTGATCGCCGCAGGCGCCGACGCGCTGGTCGCAGGCACCGCGACCTTCACCGGCGGCCCCGATCATTATGCCGCCAACATCACTGCATTGAGAAGCGGATGAAACATTCGCTGCCCCAAGCCGATGCCGACGGAGTCGAGGAGGGCAAGAGGCTGATCCGCACCGGCGGCGATCGCGGCCTGAGCCTCGCCGAACGGATCTCCGAGCGTTTCCAGCGGCTGACCTGGGGCACGCCGCTCCATGCTATGCGGCTGCGCGGGCGGCATCCGCTCAAGCTCATCGCGATTCCCGATGATCCGTTCTTCGGTGACGCCCAGCGCGGCAATGCTTTGCTCGACGGGATGATCCGCTTCCGCGGCGAAGATCATGCGATCGAGACGCTCGACTTCCTGAAGCCGGACTGGTCGCCCGCATGCGGCGACTATCTCCAGAGCTTCGCCTGGTTGCGCGACCTCTCCAGCGTCACGACGCGGGCGCGGGGCGTGCCGATCGCCGAGGAGATCATGCGTCGCTGGCTGGCTGCGCACGGCGAGAAGGTGTCCGAACCGGCATGGCGGGCAGACCTCTGGGGCCGCCGCGCCCTGTTCTGGACCGCGCACGCGCCGTTGATCCTCTCCTCGACCGATCTGGTCTATCGTTCGAGCGTGCTCCATGCGCTGGCGCGCGGTGCACGCCATCTCGATCGTACCGCCAACCGCGTCCAGCCGGGCGCGGGGCTGATCGCTGCATGGGCGGGCGTGCTGGTGGCCGGCTTGTCGATGCCGGGAGGCGATCCGCGCCGGGCCTATGGCGAGAACGGGCTCAGGCGCGCACTCGAGCAATCGGTGTTCGAGGATGGCGGCAGCGTCACGCGCTCGCCCGCCGCGCAGATCGAGTCGATCCAGTTTCTCACGATTCTGGGCGAAGCCTATGCCGCACGCCGGATCGAAGTGCCCGGCTTCATTGAGGCCGCGCGCAGCCGCATGGTCACGGCCTTGCTCGGCCTCTGTCACGGCGACAAGGGACTTTCGAGCTGGCAGGGTTCGGGCCCCGTGCCGGGCGAGGTCATCGAGCAATTGGTCGAGGCCACCGGGGTGCGCACCCGGCCGCTCAAACAGGCGAAGGAATGGGGCTATCAGCGCCTGTCGCAGGGGCAGAGCGTGCTGATCATGGACGTGGCGCCGCCGCCGCTCGCCCGGCTGGTTGAGGGCGGCTGCGCCTCGACCCTGGCCTTCGAGCTGTCCGACGGACCCGACCGCATCGTGGTCAATTGCGGCGGCGCACGCGCGGCGCATGCCAAGGTACCGGCGGCGCTCAGCGAAGGGCTGCGGACCACTGCGGCGCATTCCACCCTGGTGCTGAGCAACAGCAATTCCACCGCGATTCATGCCGACGGCACGCTCGGCCGCGGCGTCGTCGAGGTCGAACTGGTCCGCCATGAGACGGATACCGCCAGCCGGATCGAGGCGAGCCATGACGGCTATGTCCGCCGCTACGGATATCTCCATCGCCGGGTGCTGGCGATGTCGCCCGACGGCCGCGACGTTCGCGGCGAGGACATGTTGCTCCCGGCCGACCGGCGCAAGCACAAGGCCCCGACGGTTTTCGCGGCGCGCTTCCATCTGCACCCGCAGGTCGAGGTGACGCCGACCGCCGACGGTCTCGCCGCGATCCTGCGTACCGCTTCGGGACATCTCTGGCAGTTCCGCTGCAAGGGCGGCAGCCTCGCGATCGAGGACAGCGTTTGGGTCAATGCCAACGGCCGCCCGCTCGCCAGCCAGCAGCTCGTCGTCACCGGTGCGGCGCCTGCCGGCGGCGCCAATGTCAGCTGGCTGTTCCACCGCGCGCGCTGAGGCCGATTAGGGGTTGCGGGGCGAGGCGCGATCCTTAGAGGGGCGGGCCATGGATCAGGTCAGCATCAAGCGCGCGCTTCTCTCGGTCTCGGACAAGACCGGCATCGTCGAACTCGGCCAGGCGCTTGCCGCTCAGGGAGTCGAACTGGTCTCCACCGGCGGCACCGCCAAGGCATTGCGAGACGCCGGGCTCGACGTTCGCGACATCTCCGATCTCACAGGCTTTCCCGAGATGATGGACGGGCGGGTCAAGACACTGCACCCCAATGTGCATGGCGGGCTGCTCGCCGTGCGCGACAATCCAGAGCATGTCGCCTCGATGGCCGAGCACAACATCGGCGCGATCGATCTCGTTGTGGTCAATCTCTATCCGTTCGCCGAGACGGTGGCGCGGGGTGCGGGGCGCGAGGAGATTATCGAGAACATCGATATCGGCGGCCCCTCGATGGTGCGATCGGCAGCGAAGAACCATGGATCGGTCGCGATCTTGACCGATCCGGCCGACTATCCGCTGGTCCATGGCGGCAGCACGACGCTGGAGCAGCGCCGGAAGTTTGCTGCCAAGGCCTATGCCGCCACTGCGGCCTACGACGCCGCGATCGCCGGCTGGTTCGCGCATGTCGATCAGGGCGAACGCTTCCCCGATCGGGTCGCGGTGCCGATGATCAAGCAGGCCGAATTGCGCTATGGCGAGAACCCGCACCAGATCGCCGCGCTCTACACCCAGGCGGCGGGCGGCGTGAACGGCATTGCCCAGGCTCGGCAGGTGCAGGGCAAGGAGCTGTCATACAATAATTACAACGACGCCGACGCCGCGCTCGAGCTGGTTAGCGAATTCCGCGACGGACCGCCGACGGTGGTGATCGTCAAGCACGCCAATCCGTGCGGCGTCGCCTCGGCCGATACGCTCATTCAGGCCTATCAGGCGGCATTCGCGTGCGACACGGTATCGGCGTTCGGTGGGATCATCGCGGTCAACCGGCCGCTCGACGGCCCCACTGCCGAGGCGATTTCGGGGATCTTCACCGAAGTCGTCGCCGCACCCGATGCCGACGAAGCGGCGCGCGAGGTGTTTGCGCGGAAGAAAAATCTGCGCCTGCTTCTGACCGGCGACCTTCCCGATCCCGCGCGTCGCGGCCGCGCGATGAAGTCGATCGCCGGCGGCTTCCTGATCCAGTCACGCGACAACGGCATGATCACCGAGGCCGACCTCAAGGTGGTCACCAAGCGCGCACCGACGGCGCAGGAGCTCGCCGATTGCCGCTTCGCCTGGACCGTCGCCAAGCACGTCAAGTCGAATGCGATCGTCTATGCGCAGGGCGGCAGCACCGCCGGGATCGGCGCGGGCCAGATGAACCGGCTCGAATCCGCGCGCATCGCCGCGTGGAAAGCCAAGGACGCCGCCGAAAAGGCGGGCTGGGCGCAGCCGCGCACGATCGGCTCGGCAGTCGCGTCAGACGCATTCTTTCCCTTCGCTGACGGCCTGCTTGCGGCGGTGGAGGCAGGTGCGACTGCGGTGATCCAGCCCGGCGGCTCGATCCGCGACGACGAAGTCATCGCTGCGGCGGACGACGCGGGGCTCGCAATGGTGTTCACCGGGATGCGGCATTTCCGTCACTGATGTTACCAATTTCAGGTCAGCCCTGCTGACCCTTCTCGACAAGGCCGTTGAAATTTTATAACAAGCGCCCGGAAACCGAGTCCGTGCGTTCTCCGGGGCGATACGGTCCGCAATTCGGAGAGATCATGGACGCCCCGCGCGCCAATTTGCCGCCGCTTTCGCTGCATGTCCCCGAGCCGAAGTTCCGGCCTGGCGACGAAGCCGATTTCAGTGACATCGACGTGCCGCCCGCCGGTGCCGCACGACGGCCCGACACTGCCGAACCTGCTTCCGGCTTTCACGAACTCGCTTACTCCCTCGTCCGTGTGCTCGACGAAACGGGGCAGGCAGTAGGTCCGTGGAACCCGCGGCTTGACCCGGGAGTGTTGCGGAAGATGCTGCGCGCCATGGCGCTGACCCGCGCGTTCGACGAGCGCATGTTCCGCGCCCAGCGGCAGGGCAAGACCAGCTTTTACATGAAATCGACCGGCGAGGAGGCCGTCTCGGTCGCCGCGGCGATGGCGCTTGCCAGCGACGACATGTGCTTCCCCTCCTATCGCCAGCAGGGGATTCTGATCACGCGTGGCTATCCTTTGGTCACGATGATGAACCAGATCTATTCGAACAAGGGCGACCCGCTGCAGGGTCGTCAGCTGCCGATCATGTATTCGTCGAAAGAGACCGGGTTCTTCTCGATCTCCGGCAATCTCGCGACGCAATATCCGCAGGCGGTGGGCTGGGCGATGGCGAGCGCGGCCAAGGGCGATACCCGGATCGCCGCGACGTGGTGCGGCGAGGGCTCGACGGCGGAAGGCGACTTCCACTCGGCGATGACTTTCGCGACGGTCTACAAGGCGCCGGTGATCCTGAACGTCGTCAACAACCAATGGGCGATCAGCAGCTTTTCGGGATTCGCCGGCGCGGAGGCGACGACCTTCGCCGCGCGCGCGGTCGGCTACGGCATCGCCGGGCTGCGCGTCGACGGCAATGATGCGCTCGCGGTCTATGCGGCGACGCAATGGGCGGCGGAGCGCGCGCGGACCAATCAGGGGCCGACCCTGATCGAGCATTTCACCTATCGCGCCGAGGGGCACTCGACTTCCGACGATCCCACGGCTTATCGGTCGGCAGGTGAGCCTAACGCATGGCCGCTCGGCGACCCGATCCGGCGCCTGAAGGACCATCTGATCGCGCTCGGCGAATGGGATGAGGAGCGTCACGCGGCGCAGGATCTCGAACTCGCCGAGGAAGTGAAGCGCGCGCAGAAGGACGCCGAGAAGAACGGTATCCTCGGCCATGGCATGCACCAGCCGTTCGAGACGATGTTCGAGGGCGTGTTCGAGGAGATGCCGTGGCACCTCAAGGAACAGTCCGAACAGATGATCGCCGAGCGCAAGGCGGCGGGGATATGAGCGAAGTGGACGAAGTGGCCGCCACCACCCGCATGAACATGATCCAGGCGATCAATTCCGCCATGGATGTGATGATGGCGCGCGACCCCAACGTCGTGGTGATGGGAGAAGATGTCGGCTATTTCGGCGGCGTGTTCCGCGCGACCGCGGGGCTGCAGGCCAAATATGGCAAGACCCGCGCGTTCGACACGCCGATCACCGAGATCGGCATCATCGGCGTGGCGATCGGCATGGGCGCCTATGGCCTGCGTCCGGTTCCCGAGATCCAGTTCGCAGATTACATCTATCCGGCGCTCGACCAGCTCGTCTCCGAGGCGGCACGGCTGCGTTATCGCTCAAACGGCGATTTCATCGCGCCGATCACGGTGCGGTCGCCTTATGGCGGCGGCATTTTCGGCGGGCAGACGCACAGCCAGTCGCCCGAGGGAATCTTCACGCACGTCTCGGGGATCAAGACGGTGATCCCGTCGACGCCCTATGACGCCAAGGGGCTGCTGATCGCCGCGATCGAAGACAATGATCCGGTGCTCTTCCTCGAGCCCAAGCGAATCTACAATGGCCCGTTCCATGGCCATTACGACCGGCCCGCGAAGAACTGGTCGGATCATCCCGCGGCGCTCGTTCCCGAGGGCCACTACCGGGTCGAACTAGGTAAGGCGACGACCGTACGCTCGGGCGAGGCCGTGACGATCCTCTGCTACGGCACGATGGTTCATGTCGTCGCCAACACGATCGAAGAGATGGGCGTCGACGCCGAGATCATCGATCTGCGCACACTGGTTCCGCTCGACATTCGGGCGATCGAGGAGTCGGTGAAGAAGACCGGCCGCTGCATGATCGTCCATGAGGCGACCCGCACCGGCGGCTTCGGCGCCGAACTCTCGGCACTGGTGCAAGAGCGCTGCTTCTATCATCTCGAAGCGCCGATCGAGCGCGTCACCGGCTTCGACACGCCTTATCCCCACAGCCTCGAATGGGCCTATTTCCCCGGCCCGGTCCGGATCGGCGAGGCGCTCAAGAAACTCCTGAAGGACTGACCGCGATGGCCCGCTTCACTTTCCGCCTGCCGGACATCGGCGAAGGCATCGCCGAGGCCGAGATCGTCGCCTGGCACGTGCGTGTCGGCGAGCGTGTCGAGGAGGACCAGCAGGTCGCCGACATGATGACCGACAAGGCGACCGTCGAAATGGAATCGCCGGTATCGGGCGTGGTGATCGAGCTGGCCGGCGAGGTCGGCGATCAGGTGGCGATCGGCTCGGCGCTGATGGTGGTCGAGACCGATGGTGACGGCGCTGACGCGCCCGTTTCCGAGGAAGTCGAGGAACAGGTCGAGGCGGAGAATCCGGGCGTCGAGGAAGTGGTGGAGGAAAAGCCCTCTCCCCTTCAGGGGAGAGGGTTGGGAGAGGGGCGGGCTTCTCCTGGCGAATCGCCAGCGGCTCGGGGGGGCCCCCCCCCCCCCCCCCCCCCCCCCCCCGGCGGGGGGGCGGCCCCCCCCCCCCCCCCCCCCCCCCGCCCCCCCCCCGGCCCCCCCGCCCCCCCCGCCCCCCCGCCCCCCCGCCCCGCCGGGGGGGGGGGGGGGGGGGGGCCCGGGCTTCTCCTGGCGAATCGCCAGCGGCTCAGGCCCCTCTCCCCGACCCTCTCCCCGCAAGCGGGGAGAGGGAGACTAAGCACGTCCTCGCTTCCCCCGCCGTCCGCGCCCGCGCCAAGGACCTCGGCATCGATCTCGCCGACGTGAAGGCCGAAGGCGATCGCCTGCGCCACTCCGATCTCGACGCTTATCTTCGCTACGGCCAAGGGCAGGGCTATCACGCTCCGCACGCCACCCGCGCGCGCGCAGACGAGCCCGTCAAGGTCATCGGGATGCGGCGCCGCATCGCCGAGAACATGGCCGCATCGAAGCGCGCGATTCCGCACTTCACTTATGTCGACGAGATCGACGTCACCGCGCTCGAGCACATGCGCGCTGACCTCAACGCCAATCGCGGCAGTCGTCCCAAGCTGACGATGCTGCCGTTCCTGATCGTCGCGATCTGCCGGACGCTTCCCGATTTCCCGATGATCAATGCGCGCTACGACGACGAGGCCGGCGTGGTCACGCGTCACGGCCGCGTCCATCTCGGCATGGCGGCGCAGACCGATGCCGGGTTGATGGTGCCGGTGATCCGCGACGCGCAGGACAAGAATGTCTGGCAGCTTGCGGCCGAGATCACCCGCCTGGCCGAGGCTGCGCGCACCGGTAAGGCGAAGAGCGAGGAGCTCAGCGGCTCGACGCTCACCGTCACGTCGCTCGGGCCGCTCGGCGGCATCGCCACCACGCCGGTGATCAACCGCCCTGAAGTGGCGATCATCGGGCCGAACAAGATCGTCGAGCGGCCGGTGTTCCGCGGCGACGATATCGTCCGCGCCAAATTGATGAACCTGTCGATCAGCTGCGATCACCGCGTCGTCGACGGCCATGACGCGGCAAGCTTCGTCCAGGCGCTCAGGAAGCTGCTCGAGACGCCCGTGCTGCTGTTCGCCGATTGAGATGGCGCACTTCCTGCTCCGCTACGAACTGGCGGCCGACTATCTCGACCGCCGCGCCGCCTTTCGTGACGCGCATCTCGGTCTTGCCTGCGAGGCGGTAGAGTGCGGCGAGTTGCTGCTCGGCGGCGCGGTAGGCGATCCGGTCGAATCGGCGCTGTTGTTGTTTACCGATGCGGACGCCGCGCACCGGTTCGCGGAGGTCGATCCCTATGTCACTCAAGGCCTGGTGATCCGCTGGAGCGTCGCGCCCTGGGCGACAGTCGTTGGTGCCGAGGCCGCGAGTCCGGTCAGACCCGCGGCCTGACGCGCTCAGCTGCCAACGAAGATCGATTTGCTCAGCACGTCGCGGACCACTTCGCGGCCCGCGGCGATCTGCTGCTGGCGGTCGCGCTGGATACGCTCCGCCTCACCGGCTAGAGTGATCCGTCGCTTCGCCAGTGCACGAAACTGCGCGTCGTCGTCGCCGTTGCGGAAGCCGAAATAGCTGCCATTGTTGAACCAGCTGCGTTTGGCGAGCAGCTGGCAGAGCTCCGCCGTCGCGTCCGTCATCGCGAGCTGGTTGGCGAGCAGCGGATCGCTCGCCGTATCGGCAGGCCGTGCACCCGCCATGATGGCGATGCCTTCCTTCGCCTTGGCCGGCAGATTCGCTGCGTCGAGCGCATGGGCCATGGCCTTCGCCCGGTCGCTGCGCGCCGTGGCCTGCGCCTTCGCCCGCGACTGCAGGCCGGCGATCGCGGCGCACTGCGTCAGCGGGCGCGGATCCTGTTCGAGCAGATAGGGACTGGTCAGGTTCGCCGCGCCCAGTTTGCCGAAGGCCGCGCCGAAATCGCGCAATGCCTGCGCGTCGGCGGTCACGCTTTCGACGAACAGCCGCGACAGCGGCCCGCGTGAGGCGGCCCCCGCAGGAACCTGCGCCGCTCCACCAGGGCCGAACTCGACTTCGGCAAAGCTGCTCGCGTCGGCGCGGGCAATTGTCTCATACTGGCCATGTGCGATCACCGCCGCGCCCAGCCCGGCGATCACCAGCAGTGCCAGCGAGCCTAGTTTCCAGGCAAGTATCGAATAGCGGGTCGTCACCGCGAAGCCGATCGCCCACAGCAACAGCGCAAAACCCGCGCCTGCGCAGAGCAACACCGCCAGTGGTTGTGGTGACGCGAGACGCGGCAGCAGCAGCGCGCCGAGCACCAGCACCGCCGCGCCTGCCAGAGTCGCGATCACGGGATGGTCGTACGGCTTCGTGCGACCTGATTCGTCGAGTTCTTCCATGCAGTTCCCCCTTTGCAGCGAGACCTAGCGCCCCCTCCTGTGCTGGCAAGAGCGTAGCCCGGCTTGTCCCGCGCAAAGCTGCGGCGCACTTGCCGTGCCGCCGGGGAGCGGCGAAGGGGTAGCCATGCGTAGTTCGTCCTCACCCGGTGCCGCGGGTCTGCTATTCGGCGTCGGCGCCTACACACTCTGGGGCGTGCTGCCGCTCTATCTTCATTTGCTGAGGGCCGTGCCGGCGCTCCAGGTCCTCGCGCATCGTGTGCTCTGGTCGCTGGCATTGCTCGCAGTGCTCATCGCAATCCTCGGGCGCGTGCGCGGCATCGTCGCGGCGGCACGCGGCCGCACGCTGCTGCTCCTCGTCGGCAGCGCGTTGATGATCGCGATCAACTGGATCGTCTACATCTGGGCAGTCCAGAACGGGCATGTGCTCGAGGCGAGCCTCGGCTATTTCATCAATCCGCTGGTCAATGTCGCGCTCGGTTTCGCCTTCCTCGGCGAACGGCTGCGGCGACTTCAGATGGCGGCGATTTCCATTGCCGCAATCGGCGTGATCGTCCTTGCAGTCAGCGGCGGCGGCGCCTTGTGGCTGTCGCTGCTGCTGGCGATGAGCTTCGGGCTCTACGGGCTGTTGCGGAAGGTCGCGGCGATCGACGCGCTCGGCGGCCTCACCGTCGAGACATTGCTGCTCGCGCCGTTCAGCATCGCGCTGCTGGTCCATGCCGGCCAGTCGGGCACCGGTGCCTTCGGCCAGTCCGGGCATCTCGATCTGCTGCTCGCATTGGCCGGGGTGGTCACGACTGCCCCGCTGCTGCTCTTCGCGGCAGCGGCGCGCCGGCTGCCGCTCGCGACGCTCGGCCTGCTCCAATATATCGCGCCCTCGCTTCAGTTCGCCGAGGCGGTGCTGCTGTTCGGCGAGCCGGTGCACACCGTTCACCTCGTCGCCTTTCCGCTGATCTGGACCGGGTGCGCGCTGTACGCCTTCGACGCTGTCAGGGCGGTTCGCGCCACAGCTCAGGCCATGGAATAATATTCAACCAGGTGGTTGACTGAGGTCAGCGCCCGCGGCATGTTCAACCATATGGTTGAACAACGCCTCGATACGACGTTCCACGCTCTCGCCGACCCGACGCGGCGGGGCATGCTCGCGACGCTCGCGCTGGGCGAGAAATCGATCGGCGAACTCGCCGAACCTTTCTCGATGAGTTTCGCCGGGGCCGCCAAGCATGTGAAAGTGCTCGAAGGCGCCGGGCTGGTCGCGCGGCGAAAGGTCGGTCGCAACCAGCTCTGCCGCCTGAACCCCGCGCCGCTTGCCGAGGCCGACCAATGGCTGCGCCAATGGGAGCAGTTCTGGACGCTGCGGCTTGATCGGCTCGAGGCGCTCATCGATGCCGACAAGGAGAGAAGCGAATGAGAATCACGCTGCTCAGCATCATCGTCGACGATCAGCCAAAGGCGCTTGCATTCTACCGCGACGTGCTCGGCTTCGTGGTCAAGCAGGACGTGCCGACCGGCCCGCCGGGTGCGCCGCACTGGATCACACTTGCTGCGCCCGATCGGCTCGACGGCGCATGCATTTCGCTCGAGCCCAATTTCTTCCCTTATGTGAAAACCTATCAGGCAGCGCTCAAGGAGAATGGCGTCCCGCTGACGGCATTCGAGGTCGATGACATCGCGACCGAACATGCGCGATTGTCGGCTGCGGGCGTGGTTTTCAAGGGGCCGCCCAGCCAGGGCGATGCCGCCATGCCGTCAATGGCCACCTTCGACGACACGGTCGGCAACTGGATCATGCTCTACGAGAAGCCGAAGGGATGAGCGCGCCGGTGATTCTCACGGTGACGCGCAGCTTCGCGGTCCCGGCCGCGCGCGTGTTCGACGCGTGGCTCGATCCGGCCGACGCCGCGCGCTTTCTGTTCGCCACGCCGGATGGCGAGATGATCCGCTGCGACATCGACGCGCGCGTCGGCGGGGAATTCACGCTTACCGAGCGCCGCCCCGCCGGAGATGCCGAGCATCGCGGCCGCTATGTCGAAATCGAGCGGCCGCACCGCCTCGTCTTTCTTTTTTCTGCCGATCCGGCCGGGGAAGGTGCATGGACCCGAGTGACGATCGAGATCGCCGCGGCGCCTGGGGGATGCACGCTTACGCTCACTCACGAAATGGACCCGCGATGGGCGGCGTATGAGGCGCAGACCCGCAAGGGCTGGACGACGATACTCGAAAGCCTCGCCCGGATATTGGAGAATCGAAATGGCTGACACGATCACGGCGGAGACGCTGCGCTTCGAACGCGAGCTCGCGGCTCCGGTCGAGACGGTCTGGCAGTATCTGGTGGATCCTGAACTGCGCGCGCGCTGGTTCATGGGCGGGCCGACCGAGCTACGCGAGGGCGGTGCGCTCGGGCTGACGATGCGCCACGGCAATCTCGCCGACGATGCCGATCCGATGCCCGAACGCTATGCGCCCTATGACGGCAAGGCGTGGCACGAGACGATCACCCGGCTCGATCCCCCGCATTTGATCGCTTTCACCTGGTCGGGTGGCGATGCCGGCACCGTGACGATCGAGCTTGCCCGGATCGGACCCGATCGCACGCGGCTCGTGCTCGTCCATTCGGGCCTGCGCGGTCCCGACGACGCCCGCAACTTCGGCGGCGGCTGGGGGGCGCATCTTGCCGTGCTCGAGCGGCGGCTTGAGGGCAGGCATATTGCCAGCTTCTGGGCGCTGCATGCCCAGGCCGAAGCGGCCGCGGCGCGCGCGCTCGGGCTCGAGAGTTAGGGGATCTCGAACAGGCCGGCGGCGCCCATGCCGCCGGCGGTGCACATCGAAACGACGACGTAGCGCACGCCGCGCTTGCGTCCCTCGATCAGCGCATGGCCGACGAGGCGCGAGCCGGTCATCCCGAACGGATGCCCGATCGCGATCGCGCCGCCATTGACGTTGAGCCTGGCGGGGTCGATGCCGAGCGTGTCGCGGCAATAGAGGCACTGGCTCGCGAACGCCTCGTTGATCTCCCAGAGGCCGATATCCTCGACCTTCAGCCCGGCGCGGGCGAGCAATTTGGGGACCGCGAAGACCGGGCCGATCCCCATTTCGTCGGGTTCGCATCCGGCAACCTGGAAGCCGCGATAAATGCCGAGGATCTGCCTGCCTTCGGCTTCGGCGGTCTTGCGGTCCATCAGCACTTGCGCGGCGGCGCCGTCGGAGAGCTGGCTGGCATTGCCGGCAGTGACGTGGCGTCCCTCCTTGACGAAGTCGCCGTCTTTCCAGACGGTCCTGAGTCCCGCGAGCGCCTCGGATGTGGTGCCCGGCCGAATCCCTTCGTCCTGCGTCACCGTCACCGTCTCGCTGCCGGTGCGGTTGCCTTCCTTGTCGTACAGCGCCTTCTCGACGGTGATCGGTACGATCTCCTCGGCAAAGGCGCCGCGTGCCAGTCCTGCGGCGGCGCGCTGCTGGCTCTCGGCGCCGAACGCGTCCTGCGCCGCGCGGCTGATCCCATAGCGCTCCGCGACGATCTCGGCGGTCTCGATCATGGGAATGTAGGCGGCGGGCACTTTGCCGATCACCGACTGGTTCACCACGCGCGGTGCGTTCTTCATCGTCAGGCTGATCGACTCCATGCCGCCGGCCAGCGCGACGTCGATCTCGTCGGTCATGATCGAGCGCGCCGCCAGCGCGATCGCCGTCAGCCCCGAGCCGCATTTGCGGTCAAGGCTGAACGCGGGGACGCTGTGCGGAATGCCCGCGGCGAACAAGGCGAGCCGCGCCATGTTGCCGCCCTGCGTCCCCCATTGATTGCCAATGCCGTAGAAGACGTCGTCGATCCGGGCGGGGTCAATGCCGGCGCGTTCGATTGCGGCGTTCATCACATGGGCGGCGAGAACCGGCGCCTCGGTATCATTGAAATAGCCACGCCCGGCCTTGCCGACGCCGGTGCGCGCGGTGGAAACAATGGCAGCCTCTCGCATCGAATGACTCGCTTTTCGAGTTTCGGGTATGGAGTTTGGCTCTAGCGGCGGCTGCTCCGATTGCAAGAGTCAGTCGGTAAAGTTCGGTGGCCGCTTCTGCATATTGGCCATGACTGCCTCGACCTGGTTCGGCGACCGGAGCAGCGCCGCCTGTTCGGCACTTTCGGCAGCGAGAATTTCCGCGGCCCCGGCCTCAAGATTGGCGAGCCGTTTGGCTGCCCGGATCGCCTGCGGATTGCGACCGGCGATCGCGCGGGCGAGCGCCAGCGCCTCGGCATGCGGATCCGCTGCGATTCGCGTGACGAGCCCGAGCGCCAGCGCCTCCTCCGCATGGAACTCGCGGGCGGTATAGACCAGTTCGCGCAGCACATCGTCGCGCACGGTGCCGCGCCAGAGCGCGAAGCCGGCCATGTCGGGGACGATCCCCCATTTGAGCTCCATCACCGACAACCGCGCGTCAGGCGCGGCGATCCGCACGTCTGCGCCGCTGGCGATCTGCAGTCCGCCGCCGAAAGCGACGCCGTGCACGGCCGCAATCACCGGCACCGGCAGAGTCCGCCAGCCCCATGCTACCTGCTGGAAATCATTCGCGACGCCGTGGGTGCGCGTCGCCAGATCGGTGCCCGATCCACCGCTGGCCATGCTTGCCATGTCGAGCCCGGCGCAAAAGCCCCGGCCCTCGCCGGAGAGCACTACTGCCCGCAGCCCGGGCGTGTCCGAGAGTCGCGCGATCGCCTCGATCAACGCCGCGAACATCGCGGGATCGAGTGCATTGAGCTTGTCCGGCCGCGCCAGCTTTACGTCGGCAACATGCTCCTCGATGGCGACGGTGACTCGCTGCTCTGTCATTTCGGCTCCTCTTCGCGGCCACGCTACGCCAATCGAGCATGCGGGTCAGCCCGTGGCGAGCCGATAGCCGCGTCCCCTGTCGGTCACCAGCAGCGGCGTCGCGAAGCCCCGGTCAAGCCTGGCGCGGAGCCGGGAGACGTGGACCTCGACGACATTGGTTCCGGGATCGAAGCGAAGCCCCCAGACGGCCGCGAGCAATTCGTGGCGCGCGACGCTGCGTCCGGCGGATCGGGCAAGGTGGAGCAGCAGTGCATATTCGCGCGGCAGCAGCGGCACGGGCCGGCCTTCGCGTTCGACGCGCCGCTCGACGGTGTCGATTCGCAGCTGGCCAACGGTTATGACCGGCGCATGGTAGCGCAGGCGTGCCGCCAGCCGCGCGGCGATCTCACTGGCGCTGACAGGAAGCGCGACGGCGTCGTCCGCGCCCGCGTCGAGTGCCCCGGCGACGCTTGTCTCGCAGCGGTCTGGCAGCACCAGCATCAACGCGCCGTGCCAACCCTGCGCGCGCACTTCTGCAATGCACGTCGCGGGGTCGCGCCCCTCCAGGCCGAGAATCGCCGCCTGTGCACCGCTCGCTGACAAGGCGGCCGAGGCGACCGGAACGATTGCCAGTCCGCGCGCACAGGCCGCTTCGCGGAGCCGCGGAATTTTGAGCGCGCATGCGACGAGTCCGGCCACGGGGCGAGCCTAGCGCGCATTTACTCCGGATCGGATCAAAACCTCTCCGTTACGGAGCAACTCGTCTGGCCAGCCGCGCGCGCGCATGCCCCGCGACATAGCGGCTCGAGTCGCCAGCCGCTGCTTCGAGGAGCGCCTCGGCGCTGTCCGGCAGTGCCGAGGCAAGTGCGTCGAGCGCTGTGACTCGCATCCGCTCGCACGGGTGTTGCCGAGCGAATGCTGCTGCGAGGTCCGCGCCATTGGCGATATGGACGGCCACTGCCAGCAGCGCCTCCGCGCCGGTGCAGGTCAGCCCCTCGGCGATGACGCCGCGGCTTATGTCGAAGCGATATTGGTCAAGCCAGGGCTGGGCCGGATCGGCACCGAGGATGTTGAGCGAAACCGAAAATGCATCGGGGGGCAACTGGACGTGAATGTCGCGTCGCATCCGGTAGAGCATGAGCTTGCCAGGCTCGAGCCGCGAGCGCTCGACGAATCGCAGTTCCGCATCCTCGCCGGGCAGCCCGGCGAGAGCGTGGACGTCATATTCGAAATAGTCGCTCCAATAACCGGGGCCGAGATAGCCATAGGTCAGGAACGGGAAATTATGGTCGTGCGGCAAGTCGTAATAAAAGGCGGCGGGGCCGCTGGCGCGCACCAGCGGATCCTCGCGCGCTGGCCAGAAGTTGGCACGCAGCACCGTGCGGCCGGGCGGCCGCAGCAGGAACACTTGTGGGCCATAGCCGTTGCGCCGGTGCTGATCCTCGCACCGCCCTTTGAGCTCCTCAATCGCGAGCTCGGCGAGGAAGTCGGGATTGCGTCCGAGGCGGGCAAGCAGCGGCCCAAGCGCGGCGAAGCTGTCTTCGTCGCGGGAATCGAAGTCGGCCGCATCGAGCGCGTCGACCAGCTCGTCGAGGCCGATCGCCCGGCCGTCGCCAGGATCGATCAGGCGGGGCATCGCGCCTCGGCAAGCCGTACCGTGACGAGGGGCAACATGCGCGCGGCAGCGCGCCGCACCTCGTCGCTGGGATCTGACGCGGCCATCGTCATGAGTCGCGGCGCGGCGGCGTTCGCATCGAGCGCGAGCCATTCGCGCATCGCCGCCCAGCGCAAATGGAAGTCGGGTGCATGGCTCGCCGCCTCGAAACACGTGCCGGCCTCGATCCGGCCCGCGACGCGCAGGAAGCGCAGCAGCATCGCCGTCCGTGACGGCCGATCGTCGGCGTCGGTGATGCGCACCAACGCGCCGCTCGCCACGTCATATTCGCGTATCAGCGGTGCGGCTCCGGTGCGGATCGTCGCGACCAGCGTGACTACGTCGCTCGCTGCGTCGCCGATCCTTTGCGCCTCAACCCGTCCGTCTGTGCGGTACACGGCGCCGTCATCGAGACGCCGCAACCCGGCAGGCTGGACGCTCCTTTCCGCCCATGACCGCGGCGCGTCCGGCACCTCTTGCCATCGCCGCAGCCATGCCCCGCCTGCCTTGACGATGCGAGTCACGGAGATCCTGCCGGTAAAGACGATCGTTTGCGGCCGGGGCATTGCCGCCATGGCGGCGGAGCTGGTCACCCGCGCTGCGATCGAGGCAGCGGGAGCATCGAACAGCACGGCGCCCGTTCTGCAGGCGTCGCGGTGGAACCTGAGCAACGGCTCGAACAATGGATCAACCTCAAGCGCGTGGATCAAAGGCGCCAGCAGCATCTCGGCCCATCCCGCATCAGCAAGGAGCCGTTCGGCGCACGCGGCCGCCCTTTCGGGGCATTCCGCACAGTCGGCGAACACCGCGGTCGCCGCTCGATGTGCGGCGCTCGCACGCCAGTTCCGCATCGTCTCGCCGGACCGGGCGCGCGCCGCCACAATCGCCGTCCGCGTCACATCGGATATCTCCGGCACGGTCAGCCCGGCGCCATTTCGTAGATCAGCACGGCGATGCCGACGAGCAACTCAAAGAGGTCGTCGATTGCCGTCTCCTCTGTGCCGACTGCACCGTGGATCGCCACACGCGTATCCAATTCGACGATCTCCGCCGGATCGATCTGCACCAGCTTCATCTGGCCCTCCCTGAGTGTCCGGCGAGACTGTCTCAAGCTTGCCGTCAGCGCACGTTACATCCTTGTAATGTAGCGATTCCCCGGATTTGCGCGGCCCCGCCCGCCGCGCTAGGGCAGGCGCGATGACCGACAGCGCGCCTGGCTTTGATCCCAAATTGCTGTTCGGCGGCCGCTTCGGCGGGCATGGCGGCAGGCTGGGGATCGTCTATCACGATCACGGCGACGACTGGGCCGAGCTCGCGCTGCCCTGGCATCCCGATCTGATCGGCGACGAGAGCACCGGGGTGATCGCCTCGGGGCCGATCCTCGCCTTGATGGACATGGCGACCAGCGTCGGCGTGTGGCGCAAGCTCGACGCCTTCAAGGGCCATGCCACGCTCGATCTGCGTATCGATTATCTGCGGCCTGCCCGGCCGGGCCAGACAGTGATCGGCCGGGGCGAATGCTATCGCATCACGCGCTCGATCGCGTTCGTTCGCGGCCAGGCGCATGACGGCGACCCGAACGATCCGCTCGCTCATGTCGCCGGCACGTTCATGGCCGTGGAGGGCTATTGGTGATCCCTTATGCCAGGTTGCTGGGACTCGAGGTCGAGCCCGGCGAGGTCGCGCCGACCTATGTCATGCCCTTCGCGGTCGACGTCGTCGGGCGGCCGGGCTTTCTCCATGGCGGCGCGATCGGCGGGCTGCTCGAAATGGCGGCGGTCGGCGCGCTTAAACAGGCGCTCGCTGCCGAAGGCGAAGTGCGGATCAAGCCGATCAACCTGACCGTCGATTACATGCGCGGCGGCCGCGACAAGCCGACGCGGGCGCGCGGCACCGTCACCCGGCTCGGCACGCGCGTCGCCAATGTCGAGGCAGTGGCGTGGCAGGACACGCCCGACCGGCCGATCGCCGCCGCCCGGATGAACTATCTGATCGCGCGTTAGCCCGGAGTCAGTTTGAGCAGGCGCCCGTTCGAGGCGTCCTCGAGCACCCAGATTGCGCCGTCGGGGCCCTGCTCGACCTCACGGATGCGCTGGCTGAGGCCGATGCGTTGCGCCTCGCCGGCGCTGGTTGCGGTGAAGCGCACGCGGACCAGCCCTTGGCTCACCAGTCCGGCGATGATCGCATCGCCCTGCCACGCGCCGAACAGGGTGCCGCCGTAAATGATCATCCCGCCAGGCGCGATCACCGGCGTCCAGGAAACGAAGGGCGCGGCATAGCCGTCTCCCGGCGCGTGATCGGGAATGTTGCTGCCGTCGTAATTGTTGCCGTTCGAGACGTTCGGCCAGCCATAATTCTGTCCCGCGACGATCAGATTGAATTCGTCGCCGCCCGCGGGGCCCATCTCATGTTCCCAGAGCCGCCCGGCGGAATCGAAGGCGAGCCCATAAGGATTGCGATGCCCAAGCGTCCAGATCTCCGGCTTCGCGCCGGCGGTCGTGGCGAAGGGGTTGCCCGCAGGCACGGTGCCGTCGTCGTTGAGCCGGACGATCTTGCCGATCGTGGTGCTTTTGTCCTGCACCCTCGAGATCGCGCGCCGGTCTCCTGCGGTGACGAACAGCTTGCCGTCGGGCGCGAACGCCATCCGGCCGCCATATTGGCCGGTGTCGGAGACCTTGGGCGTCTGCCGCCAGATCACCGTCGTGCCGGTGAGCCGTGCACCCGAGGCATCCTCGACCAAGGTGCCGCGGGCAACGGCGAGCCCCGCACCGCCGGTGCCCGGCTCGGCGAAGCTCAGATAGACCAGCTTGTTCGTCGCGAAATTCGGATGGAGCGCAACGTCGAGCAGCCCGCCTTGCTCGGCATAGGCGACGGTCGGCACGCCACCGAGCGCTGCCGATTTGGTGCCGTTCTGCGCGACGATGCGCAAAGTCCCCGGCTTTTCGGTGACCAGCAGCCGTCCGTCGGGCATGAACACCATTGCCCAGGGCCAGGAGAAGCTGGCGACCGCGGTCGAGCGGACCGATGTAATCGGCGTCGGTGCGGGGGTGGGGGCCGGCGATGGCGAAGGAGTCGGCGACGGGCTGGCCGAGGGTGTTGGCGTGGGCGTGACGACGCCACCATCGCCGCCACCGCACGCCGAAAGAGTCGCCAGCGCTACGCTCGCCAGCCAGAGGTTGTACCGCATGACACGTTCCTCCGCCGGCGCATTTGCTCAGCCGGCGGGGGTCAAACGCAGCAAACGTCCTTGGGAGCCATTGCCGCCGTCCTCGAGCAGCCAGATCGCGCCATCGGGGCCCTGCTCGACTTCACGGATCCGTGCCCCCATCGGCCATTGGTCGCCCTTGCTGGCAGTGGTGCCGTTGAGATGGACTCGCACCAGCGAATTGCTCGACAGCCCGCCGATGAACAGGTCGCCGCGCCACGCAGGGAACATCTTCCCCGAATAGGCCATGAGTCCTCCGGGGCTGATCACCGGATTCCACCAGACTTTGGGCGCCTCGAAGCCATCACCGGGACGATGGTCGGGGATGTCGCGCCCATCATAATGGCTGCCGTTGGATGCCAGAGGATAGCCGTAGTTGCGGCCGGGCAGGATGAGATTGACTTCGTCTCCCCCCTTCGGCCCCATCTCCTGCTCCCAGAGATTGCCTTTGGCGTCGAAAGTGATGCCGAGCAGGTTGCGATGGCCGTACGACCACACCGCCGGGTGAAAGCCTTTCGCCGCCAGCGGATTGCCCGGGGCTGGCTTGCCGTCGAGCGTCAGCCGCAGCACCTTGCCGAGCGTCGCCTTCGGATCCTGCGCGGGATCGAATTTCTGGCGCTCGCCATTGGTGAAGAACAAATACTTGCCGTCGGGCGAGAAGGCGATCCGGCCCGAATAATGGCCGTTGCCTTCGACGAAGGGCGTGGCGCGGAAAAGCTCGGTGATCCCGGTCAGGGTCGGCTGGCCGGCTTGCGAACCGAGCACGCCGCGTACGAGTACGACACCCTTGCCGCCGTCCCCCGCCGCCGAATAGCTGAGATACACGCGCTTGCTGGTGGTGAAATCTGGCGCGAGGACCACGTCCATCAACCCGCCCTGACCGGCCGAATCGACCGGCAGCGTTGCAACCGCGTGCCGCTGCTTGCCGTCGCCCGTTACGTGCAGGAGCGTTCCGGCCTTCTCGGTCACCAGCATCGATCCGTCGGGCAGGAAAGTCATCGCCCAGGGCGCGTCGAAATCGGCGACCGGCGTTACCCGGAACGGCACTTCCGCGGTCGGCGTCGTCGCACCGTTCTGCGCGATGGCGCCGGATGGCGGATTGCACGCGGCCAACAGGGCTGCGGCCGGCAGGATCGATCGAATGGTACGCATCATCCACCCCTTGCGGTTTGTTGTGCAACGCGCATCCGACAGTTGCGCTCCGCTGTCGAGGGTCCGGCGCCTTCATTTCGAGAGCGTATCGAATAGTTGCGTGTTAACCCGGTATTGCGCAACTTTATTCCATGGGACATGCTGCAGCCGCTAACGGGCTTGGGGGCAAGTCGAATGAAGTGGCGGTATCCGGGGGCTTTGCTGGCGCTCGCTTGTATTCAGGCCGGCGGTGCGTCGGCGGCGGCGGCCGACCCGGTGCCGGTCGACGTCTATTTTGCCCGCCCCACCATTGAGGATGCCGCGCTCTCGCCGGATGGGCGGCGTGTCGCTGCACGTGCGCTGGTCGGCGGCGAACCGCGGCTTGCCGTCTATGATTTCTCTGGCACCGTTCCGACATTGCATCCCGTCGCTTTGCCTGAGGACGAGCGACTCGAATGGCATGGCTGGCTCGGTCCGAGGCGGCTGCTCGTCAGCCTGCTTCGACAGGGAGCCGCTCCCAGCGTCCGCTTCGTGGCGGTCGATCTCGACACCGGCAGGCTCCAGCAACTCGGGGCGTCGCGCGAACCGGGCGACGAAGTGCTTTATATCGCGCCCGACGGCGCGTTCCTGTTGCTCAGGTCCGCGGTGCCGGGGAAGCCGACGCCCGGCGTGTACCGGCTCGATCTGGCCAGCGGCGCCACCACGCTCGCCGTTGCGCCGCAGGACCATGTCTGGGACTGGTATGCCGATTCGGCCGGCGTCGTGCGGGCGGGGCTGGCGACGCAGGGCAAGCGCTCGTGGCTGCTCTATCGAAAGAGCGAGCACGACGCGTTCAATCGCTCGATGCGCGGCGCGAGCGACATCGGCGCCGGAACCGATCGCTTCGTACCGATCCGCGGCACCGACCGCGGCTATGCGCTCGCCCAGACCGGGGCGGGGCGCGTCGGACTCTATGCGTATGATTTCGGAAAAGGCCGTCTCGGCGCATTGCTCTACGAGGATCGCCACGTCGATCTCGACGGCTTTAGAACCGATGCCGAGGGGCGGCTGATCGGCGTCGACCTGTCGGCCGACCGCCCGGCGACGCTCTGGCTCGACCCCGCGCTGGCGAACCGGCAGGCGCGGATCGATTCGGCGCTGCCCGGCCGCGCCAATCGCGTGATCGCCTCGAGCACCGACAAGGCGCGTTCGCTGATCTTCAGCGAGTCCGCGGCCGACCCGGGCGCCTTCTATCTCTATGCCGACGGACGCGCGACTCTGGTGGCGGCGGTCAGTCCCGCGCTGACCCGCGTGGGCGGCGCCGAAATGAAGGCGGTCCGCTATACCGCACGCGACGGTCTCGAGATCACGGGCTACCTGACCTTGCCCGCCGGGCGTGAGGCCAAAGGCCTGCCGCTGATCGTTATGCCGCATGGCGGCCCCTTCGCGCGCGACGATTGGGGCTATGATCCCTGGGTTCAGTATCTTGCCGGCCGCGGCTACGCCGTCCTCCAGCCCAATTATCGCGGCTCGACCGGCTTCGGCCGCAGCTTCGTCGAGAAAGGCAATGGCGAATGGGGTCGCGGGATGCAGGACGATGTCGACGACGGAGTCGACTGGCTGGCCGCGCAGGGCGTCGCCGATCCGCGCCGCGTCTGCATCATGGGCGCTTCCTATGGGGGCTATGCAGCCATGTGGGCCGCAACGCAGCCGTCGCCGCGCTATCGCTGTGCGATCAGCTTTGCCGGCATTTCCGACGTCGCGGCGCAGCTCGCCTACGACCACAAGACCTTCGAGGAACGCGACTATCGCGCGTGGAAGCAGCGCATCCAGGGCAAGGCGCCGTCGCTCGACGCGCTCTCGCCGATCGCCCGGGTCGACGCGCTGCACATGCCGATCCTGATCGCGCACGGCACTGCGGACGAGACCGTGCCGGCCGACCAGTCGGTCCGGCTCCACGCCGCCTTGTCGCGCCTCGGCCGCGCGCATGATTATGTCGCTTATGAGAGGCAGGGGCATACGCTGGAGGGGCCAGCGGACAATGTGGATTTCCTCACACGCGTCGGCAAATTCCTCGACGCGCACAACCCCGCTCAGGCCCACTTGCCCCCGGCGCGGTGAGCGCGTATATCGCACGTGCTTTCTCGACATCGTCAAACATGCCGAGGTCGGGGCCCGCAGGGCTCCGGCGCTGAAGCTGCTTATCTGATTGCCGGAGACCGAATGGCGGACATCGCCGCACTGACCAGCCTGATCGAACCCGAAGCGAAGGCGCTCGGGCTCGCGCTCGTGCGCGTCAAGATGTTCGGCGGCAAGTCCGATCCGACCTTGCAGGTCATGGCCGAACGTCCCGACACGCGCCAGCTGACGATCGACGATTGCGCCGATCTGTCGCGCCGCATTTCCGACCGGCTCGACGAACTCGAGGCGGCGGGCCGCGACCCGATCGACTATGCGTATCGGCTGGAAGTCAGCTCGCCCGGCATCGATCGGCCGCTTACCCGTCTGCAGGATTTCGAGGACTGGAAGGGCCATGAGGCTCGCATCAACCTCGCCGAACCGACCGGGGACGGTCGCAAGCAGCTGACCGGCAACCTGCTTGGCATCGAGGGCGAGCAGGTCAGCATCGACGTTCATAAATTCCGTGAGGTCACGGTGCCGTTCGCGCAGATCGCCGACGCCAAGTTGCTGATGACCGACAAACTCATCGCCGCCACCGCGCCGCTCTCGGCCGAGGGTGCAGAAGAATTCGAAGCAGAGGAACAAGACTGATGGCCACTGCCATTTCCGCCAACCGCGCCGAGCTGATCGCGATCGCCGATTCGGTCGCGCGCGAGAAGCTGATCGACAAGGCGATCGTGATCGAAGCGATGGAAGACGCGATCCAGCGTGCGGCGAAGAATCGCTATGGCAGCGAGAATGACATTCGCGCCAAGCTCGACCCTGTGTCGGGCGATCTCCGCCTGTGGCGCGTCGTCGAAGTGGTCGAGCAGGTCGACGATTATTTCAAGCAGGTCGATCTGAAGGGTGCGCAGAAGCTTCAGAAGGATGCCAAGATCGGCGACTTCATTGTCGATCCGCTGCCCCCGATCGAATTCGGCCGCATTCAGGCGCAGGCTTCGAAGCAGATCATCTTCCAGAAGGTCCGCGACGCCGAGCGCGAACGCCAGTTCGAGGAATTCAAGGACCGCATGGGTGAGATCATCACCGGCGTGGTCAAGCGCGTCGAGTTCGGCCATGTCGTCGTCGATCTCGGCCGCGCCGAAGGCGTGATCCGCCGCGATGCGCAGATTCCCCGCGAGGTGGTCCGTGTCGGCGATCGCGTCCGCTCGATCATCCTCAACGTCCGCCGCGAGAATCGCGGGCCGCAGATCTTCCTCAGCCGCGCGCACCCCGACTTCATGAAGAAGCTGTTCGCGCAGGAAGTGCCCGAGATTTACGACGGCATCATCGAGATCAAGGCCGCCGCGCGCGACCCCGGCTCGCGCGCCAAGATCGGCGTCATCTCGCATGACTCGTCGATCGATCCGGTCGGCGCCTGCGTCGGCATGAAGGGCAGCCGCGTCCAGGCGGTCGTCCAGGAAATGCAGGGCGAGAAGATCGACATCATCCCCTGGTCGCCCGACACCGCGACCTTCGTGGTCAACGCGCTCCAGCCGGCGAATGTCAGCCGCGTGGTGATCGACGAAGAGGATGACCGGATCGAGGTCGTCGTCCCCGACGATCAGCTCAGCCTCGCGATCGGCCGCCGCGGCCAGAATGTCCGCCTCGCCTCGCAGCTCACCGGCAAGGCGATCGACATCCTCACCGAGGCCGATGCCAGCGAGAAGCGCCAGAAGGAATTCGTCCAGAACAGCGAGCTGTTCCAGAACGAGCTCGACGTCGACGAAACGCTTGCCCAGCTGCTCGTCGCCGAAGGCTTCAGCGCGCTCGAGGAAGTGGCCTATGTCGAGCTCGACGAGCTCGCCTCGATCGAAGGGTTCGACGAGGACCTTGCGCAGGAATTGCAGAGCCGCGCGCAGGAAGCACTCGAGCGCCGCGAACAGGCCAATCGCGAGGAGCGCCGCGCGCTCGGCGTCGAGGACGACCTCGCGACCATGCCCTATCTGACCGAGGCGATGCTCGTCACGCTCGGCAAGGCAGGCATCAAGACGCTCGACGATCTGGCCGATCTCGCCACCGACGAACTGGTCCAGAAGAAGCGCCAGGAACCGCGTCGCCGCGCCGAGAACGCCAAGGCTTCCGAGCGTGCCGAGGACAAGGGCGGAATTCTCGCCGAATATGGCCTGAGCGACGAGCAGGGCAACGAGATCATCATGGCCGCCCGCGCCCACTGGTTCGCGGACGAAGAAGAGCCGGCTACGTCCGGTGCGGAGGACGCTGTTGCGGACTCCGAACAATGATACCCCGAGGCTAACGCGAGAGACCTTCTTCACCCCTCCCTTTCAAGGGAGGGGCAAGGGGTGGGTTAGCGGCGCCGGAGGCTCGATGCCTCCGGTGGCGCTGCATGTTGCCCGGATTCTTTTGGGCGCGCAGACGCGCGCACCCACCCCCAACCCCTCCCTTGAAGGGGAGGGGCTAAAATGAGTGCAGACCCGATTCGCACCTGCATCCTGTCGCGCGAGGAAGCTCCGCGCGAAGGGCTGATTAGACTCGCGCTCTCGCCCGATGGCGAAGTGCTCCCCGACGTCCGCGCCAAGGCCCCCGGCCGCGGCGCGTGGATCGGCGTTCCTCGCGCCGAGCTCGAAGCGGCGCAGGCCAAGGGCAAGCTTCGCGGCGCGTTGGCGCGTGCGTTCAAGACGCAGGATCTTCGCATTCCCGAGGATCTCGGCGCGCGCATCGCGTCTCAGCTCGAGCGCAACCTGCTCGATCGGCTCGGCCTCGAAGCCAAGGCGGGGTTCGTCACCATCGGCGGCGAGAAGCTCGACAAGGCGGCGCGCTCGGGCAAGCTCCATCTGCTGCTCCATGCTTCGGACGCGGGCGAGGACGGTGCCGGCAAGCTCGCCCAGGCCTGGCGCGTCGGCTCGGATATGGAAGGCAGCGGCCGCAGGGGGTTAACATTGCCTGTCCCGCGCACCATATTGTCCTTGGCGCTGGGCCGCGAAAATGTGGTACATGCCGGCTTGATCGACGCCAAAGCAGCGAAGCGGGTGAGCGAAGCGCTCGACCGCTGGCTGCACTTTATCGGACCTGACCCCGCTCCCCGGCCTTGCGAAACAGGCTCGCAGGGCGCATCGGCGTTTCCGCCGGGTGGGTCGCAGAATACGACGAACTCGACTGAAGGACTTTGAGCACGCGCATGAGCGATACTGAGAACGAAAAGCCGAAACTGGGCATGCGCGCGCCGCTGGGGCTGAAGCGCACCGTCGAGACGGGCAAGGTGAAGCAGAGCTTCAGCCATGGCCGCTCGAACACGGTCGTGGTTGAGGTCAAGCGCCGCCGCGTCCTCGGTCCGCAGGGCGCGCCGCAGGAAGAGCAGACGCCGGCACCGGCACCCGCTGCAGAGGCCCCGGCCCCGCAGGCGCCGCGTCCGCCCGCGCCCGCACCACGCCCGCCCGTCTCGAACGAGACTGCGCAGGAGCGCCAGGCGCGCTTGCTGCGCGAGGCCGAGGACCAGCGCATGCACGCGCTCGAGGAAGCGCGTCGTCGCGAGGAGCGCGAGCGTGCCGAGGCTGCCGAGGCAGAAGCCCGCCGTGCCGAGGAGCGCGCCCGCGCCGAAGCCGAGGCCGCGAGTGCGCCGAAGGTCGAAGCCGCGCCCGAGCCCGAGCCGGCCGCTGCTGCGGCTCCGGAACCGGCACCCGCGCCCGCGCCCGCGCCGGCTCCTACGCCGGCACCCGCCCCGGCGCCGCAGCCGGTCGCGATCCAGCTCGACCCGAGCCGTCCGGCGCCGCGTATTTTCACGCCGGTGCAGCGCCCCGAGATCCCGAAGCCGCAGCCCAAGCCGGAGCCGCAGGCGCCGGCACCCGCGCAGCAGCAGGATCGTCCTGCGGGCGCATCCGCCGGATCGGCGGCACCGCGTCCGCCCGCGTCGGGCGGCGGCCTCGCGCCGCGCCGCCCGGCGGAGCCCGCACGTCCGCAGCAGCGCGACCGTAAGGGCGACGATCGCCGTCAGGCCGGCAAACTCACCGTCACGCGTGCGCTCGGCGGCGACGATGGCGCGCGTGCCCGGTCGCTGGCAGCGCTCAAGCGTGCCCGCGAAAAGGAGCATCGCCGTTCCTATGGCGGATCGCGCGAGCCGCAGGCCAAGCAGGTCCGCGACGTCGTCGTGCCGGAGGCGATCACGGTCGCCGAACTGGCCAACCGCATGGCCGAGAAGGGTGCGGACCTGGTCAAGGCGCTGTTCAAGATGGGCATGCCCGTCACGCTCAACGCGACGATCGACCAGGACACTGCCGAGCTGCTCGTCACCGAATTCGGTCACAACATCCAGCGCGTCAGCGAGAGCGACGTCGACCTGGTCGAGACCGAGGCGGACAGCGAAGATTCGCTGCAGCCCCGCGCGCCGGTGGTGACGATCATGGGTCACGTCGATCACGGCAAGACCTCGCTGCTCGATGCCCTGCGCGGCACCGACGTGGTCAAGGGCGAGGCCGGCGGCATTACCCAGCATATCGGCGCCTATCAGGTCACGCTGAAGGACAAGTCGAAGATCACCTTCCTCGACACGCCGGGTCACGAGGCGTTCTCGGAGATGCGCGCCCGCGGCGCGAACGTCACCGACATCGTCGTGCTCGTGGTCGCCGCGAATGACGGGCTGATGCCGCAGACGATCGAGGCGATCAATCACACCAAGGCGGCCGGCGTGCCGATGATCGTAGCGATCAACAAGGTCGACCTCGACAGCGCCAACCCGCAGCGCGTGCGCGAGCGTCTGCTCGAGCATGAGGTGATGGTCGAGCAGATGGGCGGCGAGACCCAGGACGTCGAAGTCTCGGCGCTCAAGAAGATCGGCCTCGACGATCTGATCGAGAAGATCCAGCTCCAGGCCGAATTGCTCGACCTCAAAGCGAATCCCGACCGTCAGGCCGAGGGCACGGTGATCGAGGCCAAGCTCGACAAGGGCCGCGGCCCCGTCGCGACGATCCTCGTCAGCCGCGGCACGCTCAAGGTCGGCGACGTCTTCGTCGTCGGCGCCGAGAGCGGCAAGGTCCGCGCGCTGATCGACGACAAGGGCCGTCAGGTGAAGGAAGCCGGGCCGTCCATGCCGGTCGAGGTGCTCGGCCTGTCGGGCGTGCCGATGTCGGGCGACCCGCTCCAGGTCGTCGAGAATGAGGCACGCGCCCGCGAGGTCGCCGAATATCGTTCGGGCGTCGCGCTCCAGAAGCGCACGACCAATGCTCCCGCGAGCCTCGAGAGCATGTTCTCGGCGCTCAAGGACAAGCAGGCGATCGAATATCCTTTGGTGGTCAAGGCCGACACGCAAGGGTCGGTCGAGGCGATCGTCGGGGCGCTCAACAAGATCTCGACCGCGGACATCAAGGTGCGCATCCTGCACTCGGGCGTCGGCGGCATCACCGAGAGCGACGTCAATGTCGGTGCGGCTTCGGGGGCGCCGATCATCGGCTTCAACGTACGTCCCAATGCGAAGGCGCGCGAGATCGCAGAGCGCAACAAGGTCGCGTTGAAATATTATGACGTGATCTACGATCTCACCGACGAGATCCGCGCCGGCATGGCGGGCGAGCTCGGTCCGGAAGCGTTCGAGACCGTGGTCGGCCGCGCCGAGATCAAGGAAGTGTTCAGCGCGGGCAAGCACGGCAAGGCGGCGGGTCTGCTCGTCACCGACGGCGTCATCCGCAAGGCGCTCAAGGCGCGTATCACCCGCGACGATGTCATCATCTACACGGGCGAGATCGCGTCGCTGCGGCGCTTCAAGGACGATGTCGCCGAAGTGCGCGCGGGCCTCGAATGCGGTGTGACGTTCAGCCAGAACTTCACCGACATCAAGGCCGGCGACTATCTTGAAACCTTCGAGGTCGAGCTGCGCGAACGGACGCTGTAACAGCCTCCCTCTCTCCGCTTGCGGGGAGAGGGGCGGGGAGAGGGGGCTATCGAGGGTGCGCCGCACTGCCCCTCTCCCCGGCCCTCTCCCCTGAAGGGGAGAGGGAGCGATGACTGCGATATTCGACGATTTCCCCGTTCCCTCATCCGCGCGCCTGCTCGGCTGGGAAGTGAAGGCGGCAGACGTGGCGGCGAAGTCGATCGAGATCGGCTTCGTGGCTGACGAGCGCTTCCTCAATCCGGCGGGCACGGTGCAGGGCGGGTTTCTCGCGGCGATGCTCGACGACACGCAGGGGCCGGCCCTGTTCTCGGCGACCGAAGGCGCAGTCTACGCGCCGACGATCGACTTCCACGTCGTCTGCCTGAAACCGGCCAGGCCCGGGCGCTTTACCGGCAAGGGCAGGGTGGTCAGCCTTGGCAAGACGATCGCCGTGACCGAGGCCGAATTGTTCGACGAAGGCGGCAATCTGGTCGCCCGCGGCACCTTCACGGGCCGTGTCATGGAAGGCGCGATGGCGCGCCGGGAACAGGCATGAAGCACAACCAGACCGAAGACCGTTCCGTTCGTACCCTCCGCGTCGGCGAGCAGGTGCGTCACGTCCTTTCCGAGATCCTCCAGCGTGGCGATGTTCATGACGAGACGCTCGCCAGCCATATGGTCTCCGTCACCGAGGTGCGGATGTCGCCCGATCTGCGCCACGCCACGGTGTTCGTGAAGCCGCTGCTCGGCAAGGACGAGGAGGCGGTGCTCAAGGCGCTGCGCACCAACACCGCTTATCTCCAGCGCGAGGTCGCCCACCGGGTGAAAATGAAATACGCGGCCAGGCTCAAATTCCTCGCCGACGAGAGCTTCGACGAGGGCAGCCATATCGACGCGCTGCTCCGCGCGCCCGGCGTCGCACGCGATCTCGATGGCGGCGGCGAGGCGCAGGACTGAGCATCGCGGTGGCGCGCCCGAACTTCGTCGCGCTGTTCCTTTCGCTGGCGATCGTCACCGGTGGCCTGTTCGCGGTGCTCGCGTGGCGGCCTATGCTGCCCGGAATCGGCTTGATGCGGAGCGACGCCGCTGCCAGCGCAGGCGCACGCTACGCAGCGCCTGGGGACGCGTCGCAATGCGGCGAGCAGCGGGTGGGGCGGGGTGGTTATAGCTTCACGTCGCTTTGCCGCGGGCAGGCACCGTCGTTCGACCGCCGCTATTACGTCGTCAAGAACGCCGGACTCGGCACCGGCGTCGGAGTGGTGCGCGGCGGCACCGGCGAGTCGCTCGCCGATCTCGGGCCGCTCGACACCGGTGCGCCCTTCACGCTGTTCTGGTCGCCGGTCGGATATCGCTTCTTCGCCAACCAAAGACCGCAAAGCGGCCGCGAGCGTTTCCACCTGTTCGAAATGCGCCGCGATCGGGTCGTCGAGAGCCAGGCGCTCGATGACGCGGCGCGCGAGGTGCTGCGGACCCGCCGCCCTTGCCTCACCGATAACGACGTCGCCGTATCGGGCCTGCGCTGGAGCCGCGACGGTCGGAGCATTGCCTTGCTCGTCTATGCCCGCCGCGAGGGCTGCGCCGGCACCGGCAACTGGCAGCTGCTGTGGATGATCGGCGATGCACGAACCGGCCAAATCGACCCGCAATCCATAAGGCTGCGGCGCGGTCGCGCCCCGCTTCCTGCCGACGGCCCTTACGCGCGCCTCTGAGCTGCGCTAGCGCCGCTGCATGGCAAAGCTCTATTTCTACTACGCCTCGATGAACGCGGGGAAATCGACCACCCTGCTCCAGGCCGATTTCAACTATCGCGAGCGCGGCATGCGCACCTTGCTGTTCACCGCCGGCGTGCACGATCGCGGCGGCAAGGGTGTGATCGACTCGCGGCTGGGGATCAGCGCGACTGCGATCCCGTTCGAAGCCGGGACCGATCTCCAGCAGATCGCCGAAGATGCGCATTTCGAGGCGCCGCTCGCCTGCGTGCTTGTCGATGAGGCGCAGTTCCTGTCCGCCGCGCAGGTCCGCCAGCTCGCCGCGCTTTGCGACGAGGACGACATTCCGGTGCTCGCTTACGGTCTTCGCACCGATTTTCAGGGCAAGCTCTTCGCCGGCTCGGCCGAGTTGCTCGCGCTCGCCGATTCGCTGGTCGAGATCAAATCTGTCTGTGAATGCGGCCGCAAGGCGACGATGAACCTGCGCGTCGATGCATTCGGCAAGGCGGTCAAACAGGGCGAGCAGAAGCAGATCGGCGGCAACGAGCGCTATGTGGCACTGTGTCGTCGGCACTTCATGCAGCGCACCGGGGCGGCGGGCTGACCGGTGCACGGCTGGATCATCCTCGACAAGCCGCTGGGGCTCGGCTCGACCCAAGGCGTCAGCGCCGTCAAGCGCGCGCTTCGCGACGGCGGCTATGGCAAGCTCAAGGTCGGGCACGGGGGTACACTCGATCCGCTCGCCACCGGTGTGCTGCCGATCGCGGTGGGCGAGGCGACCAAGCTCGCGGGGCGAATGCTCGACAGCGACAAGGTCTACGCATTCACGATCAGCTTTGGCGTGCAGACCGACACGCTCGACCTCGAGGGCAAAGCGATTGCGCACTCCGATGTGCGGCCCACTCTCGCGCAGATTGAGGCCGTGCTGCCTTGCTTCACCGGCCCGATCGAGCAGGTTCCGCCGGCCTATTCGGCGCTGAAGATCGATGGCGAACGCGCTTATGATCTCGCTCGGGCTGGCGAAGCGGTCGTGCTGGCGAAGCGCGCCGTGGTGATCCGCGAGCTTGCTTTATCCTCCCCCGCAAGGGGGAGGTGGCAGGCGCAGCCTGACGGAGGGGGAGGAAGCACGCTCGCCAGCGAGGTGCTTCCTCCCCCTCCACCGCCTTCGGCGGTCCCCCTCCCCCTTGCGGGGGAGGATGAGGTTTACGAAATCACCCTCACGGCAGACGTCTCCAAGGGCACGTACATCCGCAGCCTCGCCCGCGACATTGCGCTCGCGCTCGGCACCGTCGGTCATGTCACCATGCTCCGCCGGACCAAGGCCGGGCCGTTCACCCTCGACTCCGCGATTTCGCTGGACAAATTGGCCGATGCCGCTAAGGCCCGCACCCTTGAACAATGCCTCCTGCCGCTGAGGGCGGGGCTGGACGACATCCCGGCTCTGATCCTCACCCCCGACCAGGCAGGGCTGCTCCGACAGGGGCAGGTTCTGGCCGGGATCGCCGCCGATGATGGCCAATATTTCGCGCTGCTCGAGGAAACTCCGGTTGCGCTGGTAGAGGCTCAGGCCGGACTCGTCCGGGTCATCCGTGGCTTTAATCTGTAAGCAGATGTCGAAGGAAAAAGCATGTCGATCACGCAGGAGCGCAAGGACGCGCTCGTCAAGGAACATGGCCGCGAAAGCGGCGACACCGGCAGCCCCGAAGTCCAGATCGCGATCCTCACCGAGCGGATCACCAATCTGACCGAGCACTTCAAGACCCATGCGAAGGACAATCACTCGCGCCGCGGTCTGCTGCTGATGGTCAACAAGCGTCGCAGCCTCCTCGACTATCTTCGCAAGAAGGACGAGGGCCGCTACACCGACCTCATCGCGAAGCTCGGGCTTCGCAAGTAACTTGAAAGGGCGCCCTCGCGGCGCCCTTTTGACATTCGAGCCGCAGGCAATCCGGCCCGCGGTTCCGGCAGGGATGAAGACCATCCCGAACCGCCCGGGCCGGATAGCCCGGACATAGGCCCCCGCCGCATCGGGCAGCGGGAGTGAAGGAAATGAAATGTTCGACAAGAAGACTGTATCGATCGAGTGGGGCGGCAAGACGCTGACTCTCGAAACGGGCAAGGTTGCCCGCCAGGCCGACGGCGCGGTGATCGCGACGCTCGGCGAAACCGTGGTGCTGTGCGCAGTGACCGCGGCCAAGAGCGTGAAGGAAGGCCAGGACTTCTTCCCGCTGACCGTTCACTATCAGGAGAAGTTCTCTGCCGCGGGTCGCATCCCCGGCGGCTTCTTCAAGCGCGAACGCGGCGCGACCGAGAAGGAAACTCTGGTTTCCCGCCTCATCGACCGCCCGCTTCGTCCTCTCTTCCCCGAGGGGTTCTATAACGAAATTAACGCTATTTGCCAAGTACTTAGCTACGACGGCGAGAACGAGCCGGACATTCTCGCGATGGTCGCCGCGTCCGCCGCGATGACCCTGTCGGGCGTGCCCTTCATGGGCCCGATCGGCGCCGCCCGCGTCGGCTACCAGGACGGCGAATACATCCTCAACCCGACCGACGCGCAGGTCGAGGCCGGCGAGCTCGACCTCGTCGTCGCCGCCACGCACGACGCCGTGATGATGGTCGAATCGGAAGCCAAGGAGCTTTCGGAAGACGTCATGCTCGGCGCCGTGATGTTCGCGCATCGCGAGAGCCAGAAGGTCATCGAGGCGATCATCAAGCTCGCCGAACAGGCCGCGAAGGAGCCGTGGGAGCTCAAGGTCCAGGACGACAAGGCCGACGTCAAGGCCAAGCTCAAGAAGCTGATCGGCAAGGACCTCGAGGCCGCCTACAAGCTCACCGACAAACAGGCCCGCCAGACCGCGATCAACGAGGCCCGCACCAAGGCCCGCGACGGCCTCGCCGACCTCAAGGACAGCGATCCCCAGGCCTATCTCGCCAGCCTCAAGCTGGTGAAGAAGCTCGAGGCCGACATCGTCCGCTCGGCGATCCTCAAGACCGGCAAGCGCATCGACGGCCGCTCGACCACCCAGATCCGTCCGATCGAGGCGGAAGTCCACTTCCTGCCGCGCGCGCACGGCTCGGCGCTGTTCACCCGCGGAGAGACCCAGACCATCGCGACCTGCACGCTCGGCACCCGCGACGCCGAGCAGATGATCGACGGTCTCGGCGGTCTCTCCTACCAGCACTTCATGCTGCACTATAACTTCCCGCCTTACTCGGTCGGCGAAGTCGGCCGCTTCGGCGCCCCGGGCCGTCGCGAAGTCGGCCATGGCAAGCTGGCCTGGCGCGCGCTGCACCCGGTGCTGCCGTCGAAGGAGGAATTCCCCTACACGATCCGCCTGACCAGCGACATCACCGAGTCGAACGGCTCGTCGTCGATGGCGTCGGTATGCGGCGGCTCGCTCAGCCTGATGGACGCCGGCGTGCCGATCAAGCGTCCGGTCTCGGGCATCGCGATGGGCCTGATCCTCGAGGGCAAGGAATTCGCGGTTCTGTCGGACATTCTCGGCGACGAGGACCATCTCGGCGACATGGACTTCAAGGTGGCGGGCACGTCCGAAGGCATCACCACGATGCAGATGGACATCAAGATCGCCGGCATCACCGAGGAGATCTTCAAGACCGCGCTGATGCAGGCCCGCGAAGGCCGCGCCCACATCCTCGGCGAAATGGCCAAGGCGCTGGGCGAGACCCGCACCGAGCTGTCGGCGCACGCCCCGCGGATCGAGACCTTCACGATCGACAAGTCGAAGATTCGCGAAGTGATCGGCACCGGCGGCAAGGTGATCCGCGAGATCGTCGCCACCACCGGCGCCAAGGTCGACATCGACGACGAGGGCGTGATCAAGGTCAGCTCGTCGGATCCGGCGCAGATTGAGGCCGCGATCAAGTGGATCAAAGGCCTCGTCGAAGAGGCCGAGGTCGGCAAGATCTACACCGGCAAGGTCGTCAATCTCGTCGATTTCGGCGCGTTCGTGAACTTCATGGGCGGCAAGGACGGCCTCGTCCACGTCTCGGAGATCAAGAACGAGCGCGTCGAGAAGGTCTCGGACGTCCTGAGCGAAGGCCAGGAAGTCAAGGTCAAGGTCCTCGAGATCGATCCGCGCGGCAAGGTCCGCCTGTCGATGCGCGTCGTCGACCAGGAGACCGGCGAAGAGCTCGAGGACACCCGTCCGGCGCGCGAGCCCCGCGAAGGCGGCGATCGCGGTCCGCGCGGTGATCGTGGCGACCGCGGCGACCGCCAGCGCGGCGGACGTGGCGACCGGGGCCCGCGTCGCGACGGCGATCGCGGTCCGCGTGGCGAAGGCCGTGGCGACCGTGACCGCGGGCCGCGCCGCGAGCGCTCCGAAGGCGGCGACAATGGCGACAAGGGCGGCGACGATATCGGCCTGCCGGCGTTCCTGACCGGCGGCGACGACTGATCGCCGGCGGCACATGCCTGACACGAAGAAGGCCCCGGGAGACCGGGGCCTTTTTTCGTCCGGGTGCCGAGATCGGTATCAGACGAGTTTCCGGGCGCGCTGCTGAGGCAAATGCGTTGCGCGCGCGTTGGGCAGGCTGATGACCAGCATTCCGCCGCGCCCCGATATGCCATTCGCGCTCGTTCTGAGTGGCGGCAACGCGCTCGGCGCCTATCACGGCGGAGCCTATCAGGCGCTGCATGAGGCGAACTGGCTCCCGGACTGGATCGCAGGCGCGTCGGCCGGCGCAGTGAATGGCGCGTTGATCGGCGGCAACCCCGTGGAACGCCGCATCGAGCGATTGCAGGCGTTCTGGCGCCCGGCCGACGGCGAGAGCGCACAGGTACCAGTCGCGTTCGAGGAAGCGCGTCGCACCGGCGCGGCGGCTTTGACCATGGCGATGGGGCAGCCGGGCCTGTTCGCGCCGCGCTCCATCTATGGCCCATGGTGGAACCCGCTCGGCAACCCCGAGCCGGCGAGCCTCTACGACGCGTCTCCGTTGCGCGAGACGCTGGAGCGGCTCGTCGACTTCACGCTTCTCAACCAGGGCCAGCCGCGCTTCTCGGCGACGGCGGTGGATATCGAAACCGGTGAGGACATCGTGTTCGACACCCGGACGCACGCGCTGGGACCAGAGCATGTTCGCGCGAGCAGCGCGCTGCTGCCGGCTTTCTCCCCGGTGGAAATAGACGGCCGGCTGCTCGGCGATGCCGGGATTTCGGTGAACCTGCCGCTCGACGTGGTCTTGCGGGAGCCGGGCGACGGTCCGCTGCTCTGTATTGCGGTCGACCTGCTCCCCTTGCACGGCGCCCGACCGGCAACGCTCGGCGAGACCGTCCTCCGGATGCAGGATCTGTTGTTCGCAACGCAGAGCCGCCGCGCCATCGCTGCGTGGCAGGCGATTTTCGATGCCCGCACGAGGGCGGGCGACACGCGCCCGATCACGCTCCTCCATATCGCCTATTCCGATCACCAGCGCGAGGTCAGCGGCAAGGCGTTCGATTTCTCTCCGCGCTCGGCAGGGATGCGGTGGCAGGCGGGGTATGACGACATGATCGCAGCGCTGGCTGCGGTCGGTTCGCGGCTCTCCGAGCCGAAAGGGCCCGGAATGCGGGTGTTCAGCGGCAGCGAGCAGGATGGGCAAGTCCGCTACGATCTGGTGCATCATGCGATCGGGCCGCGTTCGGGATAGCCCTCCGGGGGCTTCCGCTGAAACGAAGAAGGCCCCGGGAGACCGAGGCCTTTTTGTTGGTCCGCAATGTTACGTAACACGCATTTGTCCGCGGTTGCGCTATGGGGCGCCTTCGGGGGTGATCATGTCGGAACTCAATTCAGTCGATTTGCTGCGCGACCATGCCGCGATCGAATGGCTGTCGGCGCGGCTGGCGGCGTTATCGACCGCGGTGCCGGGGCGGAGGAGCTCGCGACGACGCTGGAGCATCTGGTCGAGACCGTCGCCGATCACCTCTCGCTCGAAGATTCGATGATCTATGCGCTTGCCGAGCAGGCGCTGCCGGGGGCTGACGCCGGCAGCGCGGAGCGTATGCGCGACGCATTCGAGCAGCTCAAGGCCGATTGGGGCGGCTATCTGACCTGCTGGACGCCCGAGGCGATCGCCGCCGACCGCGACGGCTTCATCGCCGCCAGCCGCGCGATGCTGCCGCGGCTGCGCGATCGGGTGAAGCTGGAGAACGATTTGCTCGGTGCGATCGCGGTGCGAGCGGCTACGCAGCCGCGGGGGCGGTAGGGGGAGAGGCCATATAAGCGGTGGCTGCATGCCGCCCATCGCGAACCCCCTTGCCGACACCCCGGCTCTTCTGCTCGTCCGAAAGGCAGCGGGATCCCGGCTCAAGGCGGGAATGACGGCAATTGGATCAACGACCTGCTTGCGTTCTCAACCTCGCTCGTGAACCCATAAGCGATCGCTTTCGGCGCGAGGGTCGAACGTCCGCAATTGGTGGGAAGCAGTCGGTGCGACGCTTCCATGTACGTCGACAAATGGTGGCTGAAGCAATCAGAGGCAGGCGGTCCCTGAAACAGCCCAGATTTCTGTTATTCGCTTGCCCTTGCTTCGCCAGCGGATCGACCAGCGCATCATGCACGGAAAGCCTTCTTCCTCGTAATCGGCAATGTGCCAAACGCCACGCTCATCAGAACTGCTGGAGAACTCGGTAAACCGTTGACGTCTTAGCCCGTCCATCAGCATTTCTTCCGAAGATCCGAGGGGAAACGCCGCCTGGGCGCGCCTCGTGAGTTGCGCCGTTCCCTCCCCGGATTGATCCGACAGCCCTCGTATTATCTCAGGTCTGGTCTCCTCCGGATGAGGCGCCGGGCCGCAGCTCACCAACAAGATCGAGAGAAGGGCGGCCAGTTTCACGAAAGCAACGTACTCGTTTCATGAGCGTCTGCAATCATGATGCTTCCAGCCGGTCCGCTTTTATGTGTCTCCGCCCTTATTGGCCAATTCCCGCTGTAATCATCGGTTCATCTTTTGGGTCGATCTTTTTTGTCGCGAAGCCTGCGCGGTATTCGCGCGCCGCGATAAAAGAGGGGAACGGCAATGCCCACCTATACTGGCACCAGCGCCGCCGCTTACATCACCGGATCGGGCAGCAACGACACGATATATGGCCTGGGCGGTAACGATTGGCTCGATGGCGGCGCCGGTGCCGACGTGGTTCGCGGCGGTGACGGCAACGACACCATCGTCTCCGGTCCGACCTACGAGAACGATTACGACCGGCTCTATGGCGACAATGGCGACGATACGATCACCGGCGGCGCCGGCGACCTCGTCGACGGCGGCTCGGGCATCGATCGGCTCAACGGCAATTATCAAAACGCCGCCGCAGGGCTGACGATAGACTTCAGCACGATCTGGAGCGGCGGGGCGATCACGGTCGCGGGCGGCGCGATCACCAATATGGAGCTGCTCGGCACCATCTATGGCTCCGTCTACAACGACACATTCACGAGCGGCAGCCTCGCCGGGGCGAGCGCCTCGCTGTTCGGCTGGGGCGGCGCCGACGTGCTGATCGGGGGTGCCGGGCGCGACTGGCTCGAAGGCGCATCCTATGCCGGCAACGCCGACAGCGAGACCGATCTCCTGTATGGTCTCGACGGCGACGATCTGCTCGGCGGCGGCGTCAACGACACGCTGGACGGCGGCAACGGCATCGATTCGGTTCGCCTTGATTTCAGCGCCGCCACCACGGGTGTCGCCGGCAATTTCACGGCAGTGCTCGGCGGCAGCACCGCGACGATCGGCGGCATCACGCTCACCAGCATCGAGCATATCCAGACCGTGCTCGGCTCGGCCTGGGACGATGTGTTCGATGCCAGCGCCGATGCGTATGGCGGCAGCCCGTGGGGCAGCACCGCGCTCTACGGCTATGGCGGTAACGACATATTGACGGGCAACGCCGCCGCCAATGTCCTCGATGGCGGCAGCGGTGACGACGTGATGACCGGTGGCGCGGGCGGCGACATCTATTCGGTGGACAGCCTTGGCGACGTCATCGTCGAGGGCGCCGGCGGCGGGATCGATTCGGTCAACGCGAGCATCAGCTACACGCTCGGCAGCGAACTCGAGCAGCTCACGCTGACCGGAACCGCCGCGCTCAACGGGACGGGCAATGCGCTCGACAACCGACTTACCGGCAATTCGGGCGCCAATATCCTCCAAGGACT
Source organism: Sphingomonas psychrotolerans (assembly GCA_032334595.1). Taxonomy (GTDB): domain Bacteria; phylum Pseudomonadota; class Alphaproteobacteria; order Sphingomonadales; family Sphingomonadaceae; genus Sphingomonas; species Sphingomonas psychrotolerans_A. The sequence continues at coordinate 316,574 of JALMLT010000005.1, forward strand.
CGCCGGCGCTGACGTGCTCGACGGCGCCGACGGCGCCGACGTCCTGACCGGCGGCGCCGGGCGCGACCAGCTGTGGGGCGGCAGCGGTGCCGACGGGTTCCGCTTCGCTTCGGGCGATTTCGCCGGGCTCACGACCACCACCGCCGATCTGATCAGCGACTTCAGTCAGGCCGAAGCCGACTGGATCGACCTGAGCGCGATCGACGCTGTCGCCGGCGGTGCCGACGACGCATTCGCTTTCCTCGGCACCGGCGCCTTCACCGGCGTGGCGGGACAGCTGCGCTACGAATTTTCGGGCACGCGGACGATGGTCTATGGCGATCTCGACGGCAACGGCGTTGCCGATTTCGCGATCGCGCTGACCGGCAACGTCGCGCTGGTCTCGAACGACTTCCATTTGTGAAGCAGAAGTGCGGGCCGCCTTTGCAGCGGCCCGTGCACCCACCGAGGCCCGACGAACCGCAGCGCGGATTTGCGGACGCCCCAGCCTCGTTCCGGCGGTGTCGCCCGACGGCAGCTTCGGGGGGCGACCGGGCCGGCAAGGCGCGGACGGAAGCCGTCAATTTTCTGCTGTCCTACAGCACCGGGCTGGGCATATTTCCTTTGCCTCCATCCATTCGAATTCTTGCGGGAGGCAGGCATGTCCAGAAAGACCAGCATGACGCGACGGGAGGCGTTCTTCCGCGCGCCGACCGAGACCGGCAACCAGACGATCGCGGCGGAGCGGGCCAAGGTGTCGCGCAGCTGGGTGACGCTGCACCGGGCACAGGAGCCGGGGTTTCGCGCGCGGATGGAGGCGATCGGGGCGGCGAGGGCGCGGCTGCGCGCGGCCGCGGGCGTGGCGCCGGCAACGGGCTGGGGATCGCTCGACGGCGAGGAACTGGTGGTACGCGGGAGCAACGGCCGGCGGACGCAGATCGCGCGGGCGCGGCTGCGGCAATGGACGCCGCGCGCCGAGCAGCGCTTCCTCGGCACGCTGGCGGCGACGTGCAACGTCAAGGCCGCCTGCGCTGAAGTGGGGCTGACAACGGCATCGGCCGATGCCCATGCCGAACGCTGGCCGAATTTCGCGGCGCGCTGGGCCGAGGCGGTGGAGGTCGGCTATATGCGGATCGAGGCGGCCTTGCTCGAACGGGCCGGGGACCCGGGCGCCGAGCTTCGACCCGGACCAGCGCATGCCGCCGGTCACCACCGACCAGGCGATCCATTTGCTCCACATGCACAAGCACGCGGTCCGCGGGGTCGGCAAACGGCCGGGGCGCGAAGGCGGACGGCCCGACATCGAAAAGGTGCGCGCCAGCATCTTGCGCAAGATCGCGGCGATCGAGGCGGCGGACGCTGCCAAGGCGGCGCTCGGCCCGGCGACCGTCGCGCGCGACAGGCGCGCATGAGCTAAGCGGCAGCGTGGGGGCGAGGCCTGAGGCGCGCCGCGAAGGTCGTGGAAGGTCCAGGGGGTTCTGTTGCCCGGCCCCCCTGGCGGCCGCTGGAATCCGCTTCTGTTGCCCGGTGCGGTCCGACCGCGCATTTTAGTCTAACCTTGGGCCGTTAAGCCGTAGGGTTAGGCCGCAATAGCGAGTGCTTCGTTATCGTTGGCACTTGTGTAATGGACCGTCACAGTGGCCCACGCTGAGAGATAGATAGCGCTTTTCAACACACGTCGATCCTGGTTCGGCCCCGTCAGAAACGGTGTCCAGTACACCACCATTTCTGGTGGAGCCGCCGGGTACTGCCCCCGGGTCCGCTGCGCCTATTGCACGCCTTCGTTTATCCCCATAGCCGACCGAGGCCGGCAGAACCCATATAGGGTGCCCATCGCTTAATGAAAAGGTCAGGTTGCGCCCCCTAAGGGGTTCACACCGAAGCCGTGAATTGGCATGGAGGGTGCATCATGTTGACGCAGCGGTCCCGCTACGCGCTTCGCGCGATGCTATTCCTTACCCAGCAACAGGCTGCGACCGGGCCGGTGCCGATGAACCGGATCGCGACCGAGGCGAACGTGCCGCGCAAGTTCCTCGAGCTGATCCTCGCTGATCTGCGCGAGGCGGGGTTCCTCGTCTCGACCCGCGGCAAGATGGGCGGGTACCGGCTGGCGCGGCCGCCGCACCTGATCTCCTTGGGCGAGATCATCCGGGTGATCGAGGGGCCGCTGGCTTTGGTCCCCTGCGTCAGCCGCACTGCCTATCGCCCGTGCGGCGACTGCAAGGACGAGGCAAGCTGCGCGATCCGCCAAGCCATGGCGCGGGTGCGCGACGAGACCGCGCGAATCCTCGACGGCACCAGCCTCGCCGATGCCGTCGCCGAGGAGTTGGCGGCGGCCTGACGCGAAGCCGAACCGGTTCGATCCCGTTCGCCCTGAGCCTGTCGAAGGGCTCTGACCGCATACCATCGGCGCGTGGAGAGCCGGCCTTCGACAGGCTCAGGCCGAACCGATTACGGGGTCGGCGCGGTGGCATTCCCCCGCTTCAGTTCGTCGCGGATCTCGCGGAGCAGCTTGATGTCCTCGGGGTCGGGGGCGGGCGCGGCGTCGCCGGTCTGCTTCTCGTGCTCGACCAGCGAGATCGCGCGATTGACGAAGCGGACCAGCAGGAAGACCATGAAGGCGAGGATCAGGAAGTTGATCACCACGGTGACGAACTGGCCGAAGCCGAGCAAAGGCACGCCGGCGGCCTTTAGCGCCGCATAGCTGTCGGGCGAGCCGTGATAGCTCGCCGGAATCGGGCCGAGGCGGAGGAAATAGCTCGAGAAATCGAGCCCGCCGAAGATCGCGCCGACGAGCGGCATGATCAGATCGTCGGTCAGCGATTTGGTGATGTTGCCGAAGGCGGCGCCGATGATCACGCCGACGGCGAGATCGAGCACGTTGCCGCGCGCGATGAACGTCCTGAATTCCTTCCACATGGCGGCACAAACCTCCTGTCGCAGCGTTCGTTACGCTTCATGTCCGATTTCGCTTTCGGGCTCCAGTGTTGCCGTCGTATAAGACACCGACCAACAGATCCGGAGGATCCATCAGGTGATGAAGTTTCGTGCCGCACTCGCGCTCGCCGGCGCCGTCCTGCTCTCGGCCTGCGGGATCAACAGCGTGCCCACTGCCGAGGAGAATGCGAAAGCGCGCTGGGCCGACGTGCAGACCAATTACCAGCGCCGTGCCGATCTGATCCCTAACCTCGTCGCGACGGTGAAGGGCGCGGCGGGCTCGGAGGGCAAGATCCTCAATGACGTGGTCAGCGCGCGCGCCCGCGCGACGCAGATCCAGGTCTCGGGCGACGATCTCACCGACCCCGCCAAGGTATCGGCGTTCAACCGGGCGCAGAACGGCCTGTCGCTATCGCTCCAGCGGCTGCAGAAGGCCTATCCGCAGCTCCAGAGCCAGGGCAATTTCAAGACGCTGATGGACCAGCTCGAAGGCACCGAGAACCGCATCGCGATCTCGATCCGCGACTACAACACCGCGGTGCAGGCCTATAACACCCGCATCCGCACCTTCCCCGACGCGATCGGCGCGAAGATCTTCTACGGCGCCAAGCCGCTGACGCCGTTCCAGGCGCAGGCCGGCGCGGACAAGGCGCCGACCGTCGACTTCGGGAACGGCAGCTGATCCGGACATGGCTCCGTCACGGCGTGGCGCTGCGGCGGAGGCATGCCGACGGAGTGATGCCGCCGGTGCTCCCCATTGGCGAGATGATCGCATGAAGATGATACGGTTCCTGCTCGCCCTGCTCCTGCTGCTGCCCTTTGCGGCCGAGGCGCAGCCGAGCTTTCCGAAGCTGAGCGGCCGCGTCGTCGATGCCGCGAACCTGCTCTCGCCCGAGCAGGAGGCGCAGCTCACCCAGTTGTCGGCGGACGTCGAGCAGGCCTCGTCGCGGCAACTCGTGGTCGCGACGATCCCCGATCTGCAGGGCTATGACATTGCCGATTACGGCTATCAGCTCGGGCGGGCGTGGCAGATCGGGCAGAAGGAAGCCAATAATGGCATCCTGCTCATCGTCGCGCCCAAGGAGCGCAAGGTGCGAATCGAGGTCGGCTACGGGCTCGAGCCGATCATGACCGACGCGATGTCGAGCAGCATCATCCAGGAGACGATCCTGCCGCGGTTCAAGGCCGGCGACATGCCCGGCGGCATCGTCGCCGGCGCGCAGGCGATCGGCGAGCAGATGAAATTGCCGCTCGAGGCAGCGGAGGCGCGCGCCAGGGCCGAGGCCGACAAGAAGGTGCAGAGCAAGCCCCGTCGGGCGAGCGGCGGCGGCTTCCCGGTCGCGCTGATCTTCTGGGGAATCATCTTCGTCTTCGTGCTCCTGCCGATGTTCGCGCGCGGGTTCGGCGGCGGGCGCCGCAAAGGGCCATGGGGCGCGCGGCGCTATCGCCGCGACGATGGCGGGGTGCTGCCGATCATCCTGTGGAGCATTGCCAACGAGATCGGCCGCAGCTCGCGTGGCGGCGGTGGCTCAGGCTGGGGCGGTGGCGGTGGCGGTGGCTGGGGCGGCGGCGGCGGGGGCTTCTCCGGTGGCGGCGGATCGTTCGGAGGCGGCGGCGCCTCGGGGAGCTGGTGATGCATTTGACCGAAGCCGATCACCAACGGGTCAGTGCCGCGGTCACGGAAGCCGAGCTGCACACCGACGGCGAGATCGTCACGGTCGTCGCCGCGCAGTCCGATGGCTATACCGACGTCGCGCTGCATTGGGCGGTACTGGCGATGCTGCTTGCGCTTGCGGTGCTGGCGAGCTGGACCGCGCCGGTTCTCTGGCTGCACAGCCTGCTGGTCGACGCCTGGTCCGATCCGTCCCCCCACTGGTATCTCACCTTCGCGCTGGTGCTGATCACGATCAAGTTCGTCGGCGTGCGGCTGATCCTGCTCTGGACGCCGCTGCGGCTGCTGCTGACCCCCGGTGCGGTCAAGACGCGGCGCGTCCACAAGCAGGCACTCGCCCTGTTCCGCACCGCCGCCGAGAAGCGGACCAAAGCGTCGACCGGGGTATTGCTCTATCTCAGCCTAGCCGAGCATCGCGCCGAGATCATCGCCGACGAGGCCATCCATTCCAGGGTGCGCGTCGAAGTCTGGGGCGAAGCGATGGCGGCGCTGATCACGGCAGTGAAGCAGGGCCGCCCGGGCGACGGCATGGCCGAGGCGGTGACGCAGATCGGCAAGGTGCTCGCCGAACATTTCCCGCGCAGCGCAGGCGACACGAACGAGCTTCCCGATCGGCTGATCGAGCTCTAGGGGCGTCCGCATGACGGACGAACCGGTAGAGATTGCCTGGCAGGGCAAATGGGTGGTCGCCAAGCGGCAGGGCAAATGGGAATATGTCTCGCGCGCCCGCAATATCCAGGCGGCCGTGATCGTCGCGATCGACGATTCGGATCATGTGCTGCTCGTCGATCAGTATCGCGTGCCGCTCGGCAAACGCTGCCTCGAATTGCCGGCGGGTCTGATCGGCGACGAGCATGACGGCGACACCGCGCTCGACGCCGCCCGCCGCGAACTCGAGGAGGAAACGGGGTACCGCTGCGCAAGCGTGGAGGATCTCGGCTATTTCCACTCCTCGCCCGGCATGGTCAGCGAAGGCTTTACTTTGGTGCGCGCGACCGGGCTGACCAAAATGGGGGAAGGCGGCGGTGTGGCCGAGGAGGATATCGTGGTGCACCGCGTCGCGCTGGCGGACGTGCCCGCCTTCGTCGCGCAGAAGCGCGCCGAAGGCATGGCGGTCGACGTCAAATTGCTGCTGTTGCTGGCGGGGACGATGCTGCAGCGGCGCTAGCTGCCCGAACGTCTCAGGTGCTGATCTCGACTTCGACCCGGTCCCCCGCGGTGATACCGGCGGCGCGACGCACCTCGGCCTTGACCGGCAGCAGATAGCCCTGGCTTTCGCCGTGCGGGAAGACCGAAGTGGCGAAGGGCACGCCGTTGACTCGCGCAGTGACCCGGACCGAGCCGAAGCCGCGCCCCCCGCCCATGGCACGCAGCTCGAAGGCGCGTGCGCGGATCGCGTCGGCTTGCGGGCCGGTGAGCGTCACGAAATGCCAGCTGCCTTTGGCCGGGGGCTGCGGCGCCCAGCGCCAGAGCTCGGCGGTGAAGGTCAGCGGAGCATCGTCGGGCATTGCCATAAGCCGCAGCTGTGACCCGGTTCCGCGGCGGCGTAAAGCCGGTCAGCGGCGTGCAAGGCGACGGGCGAGCTGCCGTATGCGCAATCCCGTGACGGGGTCGCGCCAGTCGGGGGCGACCGCCAGCAGCGGCCGCAGCACGAAACCGCGGTCGCGGAAACGGGCATGCGGGACGGTGAGCGTGCGTTCGCCCCATGCGCCTTCGGACCACAGGATGATGTCGAGGTCGATCACGCGCGCGCCCCAGTTGCGGCCGCGCCGGCGGCCGAAGCGGCGTTCGATTGCTTTCAATCGGACGAGCAGCGCCGGCGGGGGCTCATCCGTCCCGATCAGCGCGACGGCATTGGCGAAGCGGCGCTTCGAGGGACCGAGCGGCGGGGTGCGCAGCGTTGGCGAGACTGCGATCACCCCGCCGACTGCATCGAGCGCGGCGGCGATCTCGGCCTCGGGGCTGCCATGACGGCCCCGGCGGTTGGAGCCCAGCGCGATCGCGTAAACGGGTGTCGGCACGCGTCGGGCCTAACGCGGCGTGCGCGGATTTGCTATGCTGGCCGCGACCATCAAGGAGTCCGTGTGATGCAACTCTTCCTGCTTACGCTTGCGCTGTTGACCACCGACGTGGGCCCCAGAGACAAGGACGCGGTTCGTGCGGCGCCGGGGCGTCCCGCCGCACAGTGCGACAATGCGGGGCTGCACTGGACGCGGCGCGCGGCGGAGCCGGTCCGGCCGGGCACGCTCGGCAATCAACCCGCCGCGAATCAATATCTTGCGGTGCTCCGGCGCGAAGGCGGCTGCGACAAGCCGGTCAAGATTCGCGAGGGGATCGGCGACGGTGTGGAGGATCAGCGCTGAGGGCGTGGCGAGCGCAATCACGCCGTCAGCGGCTGCGTGCTCCCCGCCTTAAATATCCTCGACCAGCCGCCCGTACAGTTCGGGCCGGCGATCGCGGAAGAAGCCGAAGGCGGCGCGGTGGCGCTTGACCCGATCGAGGTCGAGCTTCGCGGTGATCACCCCGGTCTCCTCGCGGTCGAGCTCGGCGAGCACGTCGCCGCGCTCGTCGGTGATGAAGCTGGTGCCGTAGAAGGTCTGGCCATGCTCGGTGCCGACGCGGTTGGCGGCGACGACGGGGACGACGTTCGACACCGCATGGCCGACCATCGCCCGGCGCCACAGCCGCGCCGTGTCGAGGCTCTCGTCATGCGGCTCCGAGCCGATAGCGGTAGGGTAGAACAACACCTCGGCGCCCATCAGCATCAGCGCGCGGGCGGTCTCGGGATACCATTGGTCCCAGCACACCCCGACGCCGATCTTCGCGCCGGGGCCGTTCCACACCTTGAAGCCGGTATTGCCCGGGCGGAAATAGAATTTCTCCTCATAGCCAGGGCCGTCGGGGATGTGGCTCTTGCGATAGACGCCTTCGATCCGGCCGTCGGGGCCGATCATCGCGAGGCTGTTGTAGAAATGCGGGCCGTCGGCCTCGAAGAAGCTGGTCGGGATGTGGATGCCGAGATCGGCGGCGAGATGCTGCATCGCCAGCACCGCCTTGTGCTCCTGCGCCGGCCGGGCATTGGCGAACAGGCCTTCGTCCTCGACCCGGCAGAAATATTCGCCCTCGAACAATTCGGGCGGCAGCACGACCTGCGCGCCCTTGCCTGCCGCCTCGCGGACGAGTTCGGACACCGCCTTGATATTGGCGTCGATATCGTTGGTGAAGGCGAGCTGGAGCGCCGCGACGGTGATCTCGGTCATGGCGGGCCATGTAGTGCGTTTGGCGGCGGCCGCACACCCCCGGCAGCGGGACCTACCAGATTTCCCATGCGATGTCCGGCGCCTGCCGTTCAGTGACAAAGGCGCGCACAGCCGCGATACGATCCGCCGGCGACAGGGGGGGCTGCTTCGCCCGACACGTCGACGATCAGCTCGAGCAACGCCTCTCGTTTGCCGTCCGGGCGCATGCGGAAGCCTTCGGCGCCAAAAATTTCGTGACCGGCAGCCGCGCGTTCGTCCAGCAAGGCGATCGCTTCGGCCGACGGCAGCAGCGTTCCGGGTCGGTCGCCGGGGCGCACCGGATCAGAGCCGGGGAAGCTGCTGGCTGATGCAGTGGAAGCTGCCGCCCCCGGTCAGGATATGGTCGGCGCGCTGGCCCACGACCTCGCGGCCGGGGAACAGCTTCTCGAGCGCCGCCACCGCGGCGGCATCATTGTCCTGGCCGTAGACCGGGACGACCACCGCGGCATTGCCGATGTAGAAGTTCATGTAGCTGGCGGGGATGATCTCTTCCTCGTCGCTCAGCACGCGGCCGGGCGAGGGGAAGCGGATCACCTCGACGCCGAATGCGGCCGCGCGCTGCGCGGCGTCCTGATAGACGCGCCAATTGGGGTCGTTGTCGGTGGCTTCGGGGATCAGCAGCCGGTTCTCACTGACGAAGCGGGCGAGATTGTCGACATGGCCGTCGGTGTGGTCGTTCAGCAGGCCGTCGCCGAGCCAGAGCACCCGATCATAGCCGAGGCTCGTCTTGAGCAGCGCCTCGACATCGGCCTTGGCGAGATTGGCGTTGCGGTTGGGGTTGAGCAGGCATTGCTCGGTAGTGACGCACAGCCCGGTGCCGTCGCCGTCGATCGCGCCGCCTTCGAGGATCCATTGATGCGCCTCGACCGCGAGTTCGGCGCGGCGGGCGAGCCGGGCGCCGACATCCGAATCGCCTTCGAGATCGTATTTGCCGCCCCAGCCGTTGAAGCGGAAATCGTGCGCGCGGCCGCCGCCGTCGAGGATCGGGCCGGTGTCGCGCAGCCAGATGTCGCCGAACGGCTCGACCACCACCTCCGCCGAATCGCCGGCGATCCGCTCGGCGGCCGCCGCTGCCTCGGCATCGGCGGCGACGAGGATCACGCGCTCGCCGCGGCCCTCCGCATGCACGGCGCGAGCGAAGGCGGCGACTTCCTCGCGCGCGGGCTCAAGGTCTTCGAGCCACAGCTCGGGGTGGCTCGGGAAGCCGATCCACACGGCATCGTGCGGGGCCCATTCGGGAGGAGGCGGCAGAATCATGGTCGCGCTCTTACTTGCCCGCGCGGCTCTTGTCTCGGATCGCGCGGAATTCGGCGGTGGGATACCAGTTCGGCCAGGCCGAGCCCTCGGCGAGCTGGCGGCCAAGGCCGTAGAAGATGCCGAGATCCTCGAGCGCGCCCTCCCAGTTCCAGTTCGGCGAATATTCGTCCTGCGGCTTGTGATAGCGATTGGCGGTATAATCGTCCGATGCCTTCTTGCCGGCTTCCTTCCCGCCGACGCGCAGATCCTCGCCGCTCTCGCCATAGAGCATCGGCACGCCGAGCTTGGCCATGCTGAAATGGTCCGAACGGTAATAATAGCCGCGCTCGGGCGTCGGCTCGGGGACGATCACCCGGTCCTGCGCCGCCACGAACGGCTTGACCAGATCCTCGAGCTCGGACTTGCCGACGCCGATCAGCACGAAATCCTTGGCGCGGCCGACATTGTTGACCCCGTCCATGTTCACCCCGCCGACCGTCTTCGCGAGCGGATAGACCGGGTTCTCGGCATAGAATTTGGAGCCGAGCAGGCCCGATTCCTCGCCGGTCACCGCAAGGAAGACGAGGCTGCGCTTCGCCGGCCCGGCCTTCACATGCGCTTCGGCGAGCGCGACGAGCGCGGCAGTGCCCGAGGCATTGTCGAGCGCGCCGTTGCAGATGTCGTCGCCGTTCACCGCGTCGCAGCGGCCGAGATGGTCCCAATGCGCCGAATAGAGGACAACCTCGTCGGGGCGTTCGCTGCCGGGCAGCACGCCGATCACGTTCTTCGACGCCTGGCGGCGGATCGCGTTGTCGAACGACACGCTCGCCTTGACGCCGAGCGGCACTGCCTTGAAGCCCTTGTGCCTCGCCGCCTCGACCAGTGCGGCATAATCCTTGCCGGCGCTGGCGAAGAGGGCCTTGGCCTTGTCCTGCTGGATCCAGCCGATCGCCTTCGACTGGTCCATATGGTCGCCCGGCGTGTCCTGCTCGAGCTGCGGGCCGGTCCATGAGGATTGCACGACGCCCCAGCCATAAGCGGCGGGCTCGGTATCGTGGATGATGATCGCCGCGGCGGCGCCCTGCCGCGCCGCCTCCTCGAACTTGTAGGTCCAGCGGCCGTAATAGGTCATCGCCCGGCCGCCGAAATCGCCCTGCAGCCCCTTGGTCTGCCAGTCGGGATCGTTGATCAGGATGACGACGGTCTTCCCCTTCACGTCGACGCCGGCATAATCGTTCCAGCCGCGCTCGGGCGCGTTGATGCCATAGCCGACGAAGACGACGTCGCTGTTCCTGACCTCGGTCCGCGGCGTGACCTGATAGGTCGCGATCACCAGATCCTTGCGATAGTCGAGGCTGACCGGAGTCTTGCCGCCGGTGAAGGTGAGCGGAGTGACGTTCTGCGACGTGATCTCGACCAAAGGCACGTCCTGGAACCAGCTGCCCTTGTTGCCCGGCTTGAGCCCGGCTTTCTGGAGGCGCTCGACCAGATAAGCGAGCGTCTTCTCCTCGCCGGCGGTCGCGGGGGCGCGGCCCTCGAATTCGTCCGAGGAGAGCCGCTCAGTGACTTGCTTCAGCGTGTCGACCGAGATTTGCGGGGCGGTCTGCGCGACGGCGGCGGTACTGGTGAGGAGAAAAGCGGCGGCAAAGAGGAGGCGCATGAAAACTCCTGCGAATGGGGATGCCGCGACTTTGGCAGTGCCGCCCGGGCGCCGCAAGCACCGGAAGTGCAAGCCGGAATCAGGCGCGCGGCGGCCTGCCGCCGCGTATCGCGCCGCTCCGGCCGGCACGTAGTCAGTGGCATTGTCGAAGTCGCAGGGCCGAGGGGAGATGGGTGATTGTGCACCTGCAACATCGGCGCGGGTGTAGTTGCAATGGCGCCCGACAGGTATTCAGCATCCCGGTCGCGAGGGATCTTTCCCGTTAAGAACATCGACTTGGCAGTTAGTTTTAACTGCGGCAGCGAGACGAATCATAATAATACTTGCCCAAGTTCACGTTGAGAGTAGGTTGGGCGCGAACCGGGGGGGATTCAGGCATGGCTGAGCCGTTTTTGTCGGAGCTTAGGCTTTTTTCCTTTGTCTTCGCGCCAAAGGGCTGGGCGCTGTGCAATGGCCAGCTGCTGCCGATCAACCAGAATCAGGCGTTGTTCTCGCTGCTGGGCACGACCTATGGCGGCAATGGCCAGGTCAATTTCGCGCTTCCCGATCTGCGCGGGCGGGTCCCGATCCATGTGGGCAATGGCCATATCCTCGGCGAGCGCGCCGGGGAACAGGCGCACACGCTGACGATCGCGGAGATGCCGACGCATCAGCACGTCCTGCAGGCGACCGAGGCCCAGGCCAGCACCAACATTCCCACGGCGAACCTGTATCTCGGGAGCTCGGCGCCGAACGATCTGTACACCGGTCCACTCGCGCTCAATGCCATGGGGCCGACGACGATCAGCACTGTCGGCGGAAGCCAGGCGCATCTGAACATGCAGCCGTTCCTGACCTTGTCCTGGTGCATCGCGCTCCAGGGCATCTTCCCCTCGCAAACCTGAGGAGCCCGACCAATGGCGCAACCTTATGTCGGTGAAATCCGGATGTTCGCGGGCAACTTCGCGCCCGCCGGCTGGATGTTCTGCGAAGGGCAGCTATTGCCCATTTCGGAGAACGAGACGCTCTTCCAGCTGATCGGCACGACCTATGGCGGCGACGGTCAGGAGACGTTCGCGCTTCCGGATTTGCGCGGCCGGCTTCCCGTGCATCAGGGGAACGGCTTCATTCTTGCCGAAACCGGCGGCGTCGAGCAGGTCACGCTGACGACGCAGCAAATACCGGCGCATACGCATCCGCTGCTCGCGTCGGACAATGCGTCGACCTCGGCGACGCCGACCAACCAGACGATCGGCAAGTCGACCGGCTTCGACGCCTTCGTCAACGGCCAGGCGACACTGGCGCTCAAGCCGTCGATCACGCCGGCCGGCGGCAGCCAACCGCACGACAACATGCAGCCTTATCTGTGCGTCGACTTCATCATCTCGCTGTTCGGGATCTTCCCGAGCCCAACCTGAGGAGCGCCTCGTGGCCGATCCGTTCGTCGCCGAAATCCGGGTCTTTCCGTTCAACTTCGCGCCCAAGGGCTGGGCGTGGTGCGACGGACAATTGCTGCCGCTGTCGCAGAACACGGCATTGTTCTCGTTGCTGGGCACCACCTATGGCGGAAACGGCAAGAGCAATTTCGCGCTTCCCGACCTTCAGGGCAGGGCGCCGATGCATCCCGGGCAGGGGCCCGGCCTCTCGCTGCACGATCTGGGAGAGTCCGCCGGCAGCGATACGGTGACCCTGCTCCAGTCCGAGATACCGGTGCACACCCACCAGCTTCAGGTCGATGACGCCGACGATGCCGAGACGAACATCGCCAAGAACAATGCGCTGTGCCGGGCCAAGGCGAACATCTATTCGGCCGATACGACGCTCAAGCCCATGGCATTCGAGGAGCTGCCAGCCATTGGCGGCAGTCAGCCGCACAACAACATGATGCCTTATCTGACCCTCTATTTTTGCATTGCATTGCAGGGCGTCTTCCCGCCGCGGGGTTGAGCCGCAACGTGACGTTGCCACTTGCCGAGGCTGCCGCACTGGGCGTTGCGCTGCGACCGATGGCCGATGCCGATCTGCCGTTCGCCGCCGCGCTGTATGCCTCGACGCGAACCGAGGAGCTGGCGCCGCTGCCTTGGCCGGAGGCAGTCAAACAGCAGTTCCTCGCCCAGCAGCACGCCGCGCAGCACGCCCATTATCAGCAGCATTATCGCGGCATGGCGGCGATGATCATCGAACGCGGCGACGCTGCGATCGGCCGGCTCTATCTCTACGAGATGGCGTCGGAGATCCGAATCGTCGACATATCGCTGATCCCCCACGCGCGACGGCAGGGAATCGGCGCCGCCTTGCTGCGCGACCTGTTCGCCGACGCCGCGCCGCGCGGCAAGAGCATCACCATCCATGTCGAGAAGAACAATCCGGCACGGACGCTCTATGCGCGTCTTGGCTTCGAGATCGTCGACGACGACCGTGGGGCCTATGATCTGTGGGAATGGCGCGGCGTGGATCGGGGAGCGGACCTCGAACGGCAATGACTGCCGGCGCCTCAATGGCGGCCACACAGACGTTCACCCGAGGCCGTGATCGTGGCTGCGCTTGTGCGTTATCGCAGAAGCAGATGGTGCGTACCAGCGCGGAGCGTCAGCTCGCAACCGGATCGCAGTCAGCATTGCAGCTCGCTCAAAACGAAGTCCGCGCGCGCGGCAACGGTGTCGCGGGGGAGCATGACGGGAGCGTATCCGGCGTCGAGATAGGCCAGTCGAACACGCGTGTAGTCGCGCAAGGCCTGTTCGAGGCTGTGGCGGCGATCGTCGGTAACTTCGTATATTTCGGGCCAGGGCGGCGCGAGGAAGAGCCGGTCGTACCGACAGCGCGCGATGGCGTCGGCCGGAAGCGCTCCGCCGCGCGCGGTGACCGCGACACTCGCATCGACGACGCCCCTGTCGAAGAAGATCAGCCCCCGCGCGGCTCGATGGTCGGCAATCGACATGGCGAGCGCCCGCCGGCCGAATGCGGCGGGATCGACCCAGGGCAAAGCGCTTCCGTCACCCAGCCGCTCTTCCGCGACGATGCGCATGCCGGGCTCTTCAACGACGGCGTATCCGCGTCGCGCAAGCTCGGCGAGCAAGGTCGACTTTCCGCCCCCCGAACACCCTGAGATCATTACGAACATCGGTCTCGCGCCCGTCGCGTTCCAGCACCGTGCACCTAGGGAGGGGCCGCCGGAACCGGAACTAGTAGAATACCGCTTCGTAGCGGATGGCGTCGCCCTCACGGGCGACCGGGACGATGAAAATGTCGTGTTCCGTGTCGCCATTGCGGAAGCCGTAGGTCGCCTGCGGCAGGACGGGCTCGCCGGGGCCGAGGAACTCCAGCCGGAACGCGCCGCCTTCGCGGCCTGAGTCCGACAAGGCCTGCGCCTTGTCGAGCGTCAGCGTCAGGTTTTGTGCGTCCGCCGAGACAGTATAGACCGTGCCGGGGGCAAAATCCGAAAGGCGCAGCACAGTCATGCGCAATCGTCGCTCGGACGCGAGACCAGATGCAAGGCGATATGCATGCTTTGTCCTGTCGGGAGATGGTGAGAGAATTGTGGCAGTCTGAAAGCCGGCCCGCAAGCCTGCTTGCAAGCGCGCCATTTGGCTTTAGGCTGGCTCGCTCAAGTAGCGTTTAGGGGGGCTCGTGATCAGAAATCTCGCGGCACTGGCTTTGCCGCTGTGCTTCGCCGTGCCGGCAATCGCCCAGAACCTCCAGGCCGCGCAGTTCGGCGCGCGCGAGGCCGTGCAGCAGATCAGCCTCTCCCCCGACGGCGCGCACGTCGCAGTCGTCCAGCCGGACGGAGGCCGCGGCGCGGCGCTGATGATCGCCGATCTCGTCAACGGCGGGCCGATGAAGGGGATATTGCGCGCAAGCGGCAAGCCGGATCGCCTGACCGGATGCCATTGGGCCAGCAGCAGCCGCATCGTCTGCAATATCTTCATCATTCAGCAGGAAGATGTGAAGCTGGGCTTCACGCGGATGGTGTCGCTCAACGCGGACGGATCGGACCTCAAGGTCCTGAGCGCGGGCACCAATGCGCGGTCGCTCGGCGTCGCCCAATCGGGCGGCGACATCATCGACTGGGGCCCCGACGGTTCGAGCGGTTCGCTGCTGATGACGCGGCAGTTCGTTCCGGAGCAGACGACCGGCACGCACCTCGCCAGTTCGCGCGAGGGGATGGGCGTCGAACTGGTCGACGCCACGAGCCTGCGGCGCAAGACCATCGAGCAGCCGAAACAGACGGCGGTCGAATATATCAGCGACGGCCACGGCAATGTCCGGGTCATGGGGCTCCGCCCCGATCGGACTTCCGGCTATGCCGGCGACGTCATCAACTATTTTTACCGCCTGCCGGACTCGCGCGACTGGAAGGAGCTGGGTTCGCTCAATGTCGGCGGCGGCGTGGTGGCCGGGTTCGATCCCTATGCCGTCGATCGTGCGACCAATCTCGTCTATGGCTTCGACCGGATCGACGGGCGGCAAGCGCTGTTCAGCATTGCGCTTGACGGCTCGCTCAAGCGGACGCAGGTGCTCGCGCACCCGCAGGTCGATGTCGACGGGCTGATCCGGATCGGGAGGCAGGAGCGCGTGGTGGGCGGGAGCTACGCCACCGAAAAGCGGCAGGTCGAATTCTTCGACCCCGAGCTTCGGCGCCTCGGCGCCGCGCTCTCAAAGGCGCTGCCGGGCAAGCCTCTGGTCACCTTCGTCGATGCCAGCGCCGACGAGAGCAAGCTGCTGATGTTCGCCGGCAGCGACAAGGATCCGGGCACCTATTATCTCTACGACAAGGCGAGCAAGAAGCTCGAGGAAGTGCTGACCAGCCGCCCGCAGCTCGCCGATGTGCCGCTCGCCACCGTCAAGCCCGTTCAATTCCCCGCCGCCGACGGCACCGCCATTCCCGGCTATCTCACGCTCCCGGCGGGAAGCGACGGCAAGAACCTGCCGGCGATCGTGATGCCGCACGGCGGCCCGGGTTCGCGCGACGAATGGGGCTTCGACTGGCTCGCCCAGTTCTTCGCCGCGCGCGGCTTCGCGGTGCTCCAGCCCAATTTCCGCGGGTCCACCGGCTATGGCGATGCGTGGTTCAGGAAGAACGGCTTCCAGTCGTGGCGCACGGCGATCGGCGACGTCAATGACGGCGGGCGATGGCTGGTCAGCCAAGGCATCGCCCGCGCCGACCAGCTGGCGATCGTCGGCTGGTCCTATGGCGGCTATGCCGCGCTGCAATCGTCGGTGCTCGACCCCGACCTGTTCAAGGCGATCGTTGCGGTCGCGCCGGTGACCGATCTGGAGACGCTGCGCGATGAGGCACGCAGCTACGTCAATTTCCCGCAGGTCGACGCGTTCATCGGCCGCGGCGATCATGTCCGCGACGGCTCGCCCGCGCGCAACGCGAAGAAGATCAAGGCGCCGGTGCTGCTGTTCCACGGCGACCAGGATCTCAATGTCGGGATCGGCGAATCGCGGCTGATGGCCGGCAAGCTCCGCGAGGCCGGGGGGTCGGTCGAGTTCGTCGAGTTCGACGGGCTCGACCATCAGCTCGACGACAGCACGGCACGCACGACGATGCTGTCGCGCGCCGATCAGTTCCTGCGCACCGCGCTCAAGCTCAAGCCCTGACACGAAAAAAGGGCGGCCGCATCGCGACCGCCCCTGTTTCTTTAGACGGGATCGAACCTTAGCGTGAGTAGAACTCGACGACCAGGTTCGGCTCCATGCGCACCGGATAGGGCACCTCGTCGAGCGTCGGCACGCGGGTGAAGGTGATCTTCGACGCGCCCTCGGGAACGACATAATCGGGGATGTCGCGCTCGGACAGGCTCTGCGCTTCCATCACCAGCGCCATTTCCTGCGCCTTCGAGCGGAGCGACACGGTCTGGCCGGGCTTGATGCGGCGCGAACCGATGTTGCACTTCTCGCCGTCGACGAGGACGTGGCCGTGATTGACCAGCTGGCGGGCCGCCCAGATCGTCGGCGCGAACTTGGCGCGATAGACGATCATGTCGAGGCGCTGCTCGAGCAGACCGATGAGGTTCTGACCGGTGTCGCCCTTCATGCGCGACGCCTCTTCATAGGTCTTCTTGAACTGCTTCTCGGTGACGTCGCCGTAATAGCCCTTGAGCTTCTGCTTGGCGCGCAGCTGGATCCCGAAGTCCGACATCTTGCCCTTGCGGCGCTGGCCGTGCTGGCCGGGGCCGTATTCGCGCTTGTTGACCGGGCTCTTCGGGCGACCCCAGATGTTCTCGCCCATCCGGCGGTCGAGCTTGTACTTGGCGCTGGAGCGCTTCGACATTTCTAATCCTTTGCAATCGCTAACGACGTGGTCCGCGCCTCCCTCTCGGGAGTGCGGGGTTGATCCCGGTCTCCGCCTGCTGGTTCCAGTCAAGGAGGGCAGGGCCACCGCTTCACCGGGGTGCGGGGCCATTGCGAAGGCGCGCGGTTAGCGGGCGCATGCCGATGAGTCAAGCTGGACAGCGGCCCGGCCACCCGCCAAGGGGCCGGGATGCAAGACACGATCGATCCCGAAGCCTGCACGACGATGAGCGAGGTTCGCGCCGGTGTGGACGCCGTCGACCGCGAACTGGTTGCACTGCTCGCGCGCCGCTTCGGCTATATGGATGCGGCGGCGCGCATCAAGCCCGAGCGCAGCCACGTCCGCGACGAAGCGCGCAAGGCGCAGGTGATCGCCAATGCCCGCTCACACGCCCGGGCGGCGGGTATTCCGGAGGCGGTGATCGGTGATCTCTGGGACTGTCTCGTCGAGGCATCGATTGCTTACGAGCTCGAGGCGTTCGACCGGCGCTGAACCGGGCGCTACGCGCGTCCTACTGGACGCGAGAGTCGCGCTCGATCTGTTCCTGCCGCTCTTTCACCTCACGCTGCGTGCGGCAAACGCGCTTGCGGCCGAGCCGCGAATAAGACGATTGCTCGATCACGCAGATCTTCTTCTCTTCCGCCGGCTTGGCCGGTTCGGCCGCAGGCGCATTTTGCAGCGCGGCGGCAAGCGTCAGCGCGAAAACACTCGTGAACATTCAAAAACTCTCCAGAACGGCGCAGTACAGGCGCGCGCCGCTTCTAGGGTTCCGCGGCGAGTCTGCAAGCTCCGCATTGCGGCAGCTCAACGCCCCCGGTGCAATTTGCGCCCCTCGAGCGCCGACAACACGCCGCGCAGCGTGCGCAATTCCTGCGAACTCCAGCCGGGCTTGGTCAGCACGCCGCGCAAGGTGCGCCGGGTTGCCGGAACGCGATCGGGCGGGAAATAATAGCCCGAATGCTCCAGCATCGAATCGAGCTGGCCGATCAGCCCTTCGAGTTCCTCCTGCGGTGCCGGCGAATCGATCTCTGTCGCGGGCGGGATCTCGAGCGCCGCACCCTTCGACCATTCATAGGCGACGAGGATCACCGCCTGGGCGAGATTGAGCGAGCCGAATTCGGGATTGATCGGCACGGTCAGGATCGTGCGGGCAAGCGCAACATCGTCGGTCTCGAGCCCCGAACGCTCGGGGCCGAACAGGATCGCGCTGCGGCCCTCGGCGGCGCGAATCTCGGGCGCGGCCTGCTCGGGAGTCATCACCGGCTTGGTGACGCCGCGCTTGCGCACCGTCGTGGCATAGACATGCGCGCAATCCGCCACGGCATCGGCAACGCTGTCGAACAGCTGCGCCTTCTCGAGCACCACGTCGGCGCCGCTCGCCGCGGGACCCGCCGACGGATTGGGCCAGCCGTCGCGCGGGCTCACCAGCCGCATCTCGGTCAGCCCGAAATTGAGCATCGCGCGCGCGGCCTTGCCGATATTCTCGCCCAGTTGCGGGCGCACAAGAACGAAGACCGGGTTCACGCCTTCCCGGCCTCGCTGACATTGCCAGCGAATTCCTCGAAGTCCTTGGCTTCGCGGAAGTCCTTATAGACGGAGGCGAAGCGGATATAGGCGACCGAATCGAGGCCCTTGAGGCCCTCCATCACCAGTTCGCCGATGCGCTGCGACGGGATTTCGCTGTCGCCGAGCGTCTCGAGCTGGCGCTGGATGCCCGACACCAGCCGCTCGATCTGGGCCGAGGTGACCGGCCGCTTGCGCGCGGCGAGGGTGACCGAGCGGATCAACTTGTCGCGCTCGAACGGCTCACGGCGCAGTTCGGGCGAATTGGCCTGGTTCTTGACCACGATCAGATCGCGCAGCTGGATGCGCTCGAACGTGGTGAAGCGCGCCGCGCACGCCTCGCATTGCCGCCGCCGCCGGATCGCCGCCCCGTCTTCGGTGGGGCGGCTGTCCTTCACCTGACTGTCTTCATTTCCGCAGAACGGGCAGCGCATTCAGCCCTCTCCCCGGTGGGGAGAGGGCGACCGAGCGAAGCGAGGTCGGGAGAGGGGCAGGAGCGGAGAGTGCGCCGCACTTCCCCTCTCCCCTGCCCTCTCCCCGGAGGGGAGAGGGAGATTGGGCATTACAGCTCCGGGTAGATCGGGAAGCGTTCGCACAAGGCGCGGACGCGCTCGCGGACATTGGCTTCCACCTGGGCGTCGCCCTGCTCGCCATTCTTGCGCAGGCCGTCGAGCACGTCGGCGACCATGTTGCCGATCTCGCGGAACTCGCCGGCGCCGAAGCCGCGGGTCGTCCCGGCGGGCGAGCCGACGCGAATGCCGCTGGTCTTGACCGGAGGCAGCGGATCGTTGGGGATGCCGTTCTTGTTGCAGGTGATCGCGGCACGCTCGAGTGCCTCGTCGGCGTCCTTGCCGGTGACGCCGAGCGGGCTGAGGTCAACGAGCGCGAGATGCGTGTCGGTGCCGCCCGAGACGAGATTGGCGCCGCGTTCCTTGAGCGTCGCAGCGAGCACCTTGGCATTCTCGACCACGGCGGTGATGTAGCTCTTGTAATCGGGGCGCAGCGCCTCGCCGAAGGCGACGGCCTTGGCGGCGATGACGTGCATCAGCGGGCCGCCCTGCAGGCCGGGGAACACGGCCGAGTTGATCTTCTTGGCGATCGCCTCGTCGTCGGTCATCACCATGCCGCCGCGCGGGCCGCGCAGGGTCTTGTGGGTGGTGGTGGTAACGACATGCGCGTGGCCGAACGGCGTCGGGTGTGCGCCGCCGGCGACCAGTCCGGCGAAATGCGCCATATCGACCATGAACAAGGCCCCGACTTCATCCGCGATCGCACGGAAGCGGGCGAAATCGATGATCCGCGGATAGGCCGAGCCGCCGGTGATGATCAGCTTGGGGCGATGCTCCTTCGCGAGTCGCTCGACCTGATCGAAGTCGATCAGGTGCGTCTCGGGGTCGACGCCGTACTGGACGGCATTGAACCATTTGCCCGACATCGCCGCCTTGGCGCCGTGAGTCAGGTGGCCGCCGGCGTCGAGGCTGAGGCCCATGATCGTGTCGCCGGGTTTGGTCAGCGCGAGCATTACCGCGCCATTGGCCTGCGCCCCTGAATGCGGCTGGACATTGGCGAAGCCGCAGCCGAACAATTGCTTCGCCCGCTCGATCGCCAGCGTCTCTACTTCGTCCGAGGGATGGCAGCCCTGATAATAACGCTTGCCGGGATAGCCCTCGGCATATTTGTTGGTGAACACCGATCCCTGCGCCTCGAGCACGGCTTTCGAGACGATGTTCTCCGACGCGATCAACTCGATCTGGTGCTGCTCGCGGTCGAGCTCGTGGCGCACGCCGGCAAAGACCTGCGGATCGACTTCGGCGAGGCTTTTGGTGAAGAAGCCGTCGGGCTGCAGCCCGGCCATCTGGGGATTGGTGCTCATGCGGGGCTCCTTGTCGGATGGCTGAGTTTTTCGACGCGCCGTTGATGGCGGTCGCCGAGGAAGTCGGTCTGGAGGAAGGCAGTGACGCAGGCCTTGGCCATTTCCGTGCCGATCAGCCGCGCGCCCAGGGCGACGACATTGGCGTCGTTATGCTGGCGCGCGAGGCTGGCGGAGAGCGGCTCGGAGACCAAAGCGCAGCGCGCGGCGGGATTGCGGTTGACCGCGATCGAGATGCCGATGCCCGATCCGCACAGCGCCACGCCGATCTCGGCATCGCCCTGTTCGATCGCCTGCGCCAGCTTGTAGCCGTAATCGGGATAGTCGACGCTGGCGTCGCTGTCGGGGCCGAGATCGGTCACCTGATGGCCTTCGCCACGCAACCATTCGGCGAGTTCCGATTTCATGACGAAGGCGGCATGATCCGAGGCGATGGCGATACGGCGCGACATGCCGCGCTCCCTACGCCCTGGCACTCGTGCTGGCTAGACCGAGACATTCTCCGGAGACCAAAATGCGCAAAACTGTTTTCGCTTCCGTGCTGGGGCTGGGCCTCGCCCTCGCGGCCTGTTCGGAAAGTTCGCAGGACAATCTCGCCAGCGCCGTCGAGCAGACCGGCGACAGCCTCGAAAATGCCGCCGCCAAGACCGGTGACATGATCGAGAACGGCGCCGACCGTGCCGGGCGAGTGATCGAGAACACGGCCGACGATGTCGGCGATGCGGTGGCGGACGGCACCCGCGACGCCGGCAACGCCATCGACAACAGCACGCGCTAGGCCAATTCTCCCGAACGGGCGCCCGCGCACCTGACAAGATTTTGTCACACGCCGCGATTACTGCACGTCGTGCTTGATCCGGCGCGTGTTGCGGGCGCCCTCTTCAGGAGTAGGCCATGCCGACTGTTGCCAAGACGCCGAAGAACGGCGCCGTGCGGGGTGCCGTGCACCGGCACGAGCATCTCAGCAAGGAAGGCCTGCTCGAGCGCGCCTTCACCTTCGCGTTTCGCGGCCTCGTCTATGCCCAGATCTGGGAGGACCCCGAGATCGACATGGAGGCGCTGGCGATCACCCGCGACAGCCATGTCGTCGCGATCGCCTCGGGTGGGTGCAACGTCTTCTCCTATCTGTCGGCGGATCCCAAGGCGATCACCGCGCTCGACCTCAATCCGGCGCACATCGCGCTCAACAGACTCAAACAGGTGGCGGCACGGCATTTGCCCGATTATGCCAGCTTCCGCGGCTTCTTCGCCGATGCCGACCTGCCGGAAAATGTCGAACTCTACCGGCGCTATCTGCGCCCGCATCTCGACGACCCGACACGCGCTTATTGGGACGGCCGCGACTGGAGCGGGCGTCGCCGCATTTCGGGATTTGCGACCGGCTTCTACCGGCGCGGGCTGCTCGGCCGGCTGATCGGCTTCGCGCATTTCCTCGGCCGGATGTACCGGATCGATCCGGGTTTGATTCTGAAGGCACGGACGCGCGAGGAACAGCGCGCGATCTTCGAAGCGCATTATGCGCCCTTCTTCGAGAAAAGGTTCCTGCGCTGGCTGGTCGACCAGCCCGCCGCCCTGTTCGGTTTCGGCATCCCGCCGGTGCAATATGATCTGCTCAAGGCCGACGATGCGCAGGGGATCACCGGGGCGCTCCGCAGCCGGCTGCGCAAGCTCGCCTGCGACTTCGACCTCAAGGATAATTTCTACGCGTGGCAGGCATTCGGCCGCGGCTATGGCAAGCATGAGGATGCGGCGCTGCCGCCCTATCTGCAGGCGGCGCATTATGGCGCAGTGCACGAACGCGCCGACCGGGTCGAGATCCGTCACCAGAATGTCGCGGAATATCTCGAGACGATGCCGGCGCAGTCGCTCGACCGCTACGTGCTGCTCGACGCGCAGGACTGGATGACCGACGCGCAGCTGACCCGGATCTGGAGCGAGATCACCAGGACGGCGAAGCCCGGCGCGCGGGTGCTCTATCGCACCGCCGCGGTGCCCGATGTGGTGGCGGGGCATGTGCCGCCGGCGATCCTCGACCAGTGGCAATATGCCGATCCGGCGCAGCTTGCCGACTGGACCCGGCGCGACCGCTCGTCGGTCTATGGCGCGACGCATCTCTGGACGCTGAGGCCGCACCTGTGAGCGCGGCCGCCGACCAGAAGCTGCTGATGGATGACGTCTATTCCCTCCATCGCCATTTCTACGACTTCACCCGCAAATTCTATCTGTTCGGCCGCGACCGGCTGATCCGCGGGCTTGCCCCGCCACCGGGCGGGAGCGTGGTCGAAATCGGCTGCGGCACCGCGCGCAACCTGATCGTCGCAGCGAGGCGCTATCCGGAGGCGCGCTTCTACGGTTTCGACATTAGCGAGGCGATGCTGGAGACTGCGCGCAAGTCGGTGGCGAAGCACGGGCTGGCGGAGAAGGTTACGCTGGCGCAAGGCGATGCCGGCCGCTTCGACGCGGGCGCATTGTTCGCGCTGGAAAAAGTCGACCGGATCTTCATGAGCTTCACCTTGTCGATGATCCCGCCCTGGCAGGAAGCGATCGCGCGGGCGGCGGCGTCGCTCGCGCCGGGCGGCAGCCTGCACATCGTCGATTTCGGGCAATATGAGCGGCTGCCGGCCTTGCTAAAACGGCTGCACTTCAAGTCGCTCAACGACTTCCACGTGTTCCCGCGGCGCGAACTGCCGGCCGTGCTCAGGCGCGTCGCCGAGGCCGAAAGCCTGTCGCTCGAATTCACGCCGCTCTATCGGGGCTATGCGTGGAGCGGGCTGCTGCGCCGCCCCTAGGAGTCGCGCGGCTCTTGATGTCGTGATAACATGGGGGAATGAACGAGCAGGTTCGCATTTCTTCCGATCAGGAATGGCGGGTTGCTTTCACCGCTGCCGATTTCGAGCGGATGATGCGGCTCGGGGCTTTCGCGGACATGCGTGCCGAGCTGGCGGAGGGGGTGCTCGAAAAGATGATGCCGGCCCTGCCTCCGCACGGCGAGCGCAACGTCTCGCTCGCGCTCCAGCTACGGGGCGTATTGCCCGACGCGCGCTTCCGGATCGCCTCCGACCTCGCTATCCGGATAGCCGAGACAACGGTCCGCGCGGCCGACATTGCGGTCTATACCAGCAACCTTGCCCCGGACCGGATGCCGGAGGGCAAGGACATGCTGCTCGTGGTCGAGATCGCCGACACCACCCTTTCGCGCGATCTCGGGGTGAAGCTGGTCGACTATGGGCGATCCGGAGTGCCCAATTACTGGGTGATCGACGCCGCTGCTCAGGTTGTGAGGGTGATGACGGACCCGCAGACCGATGGCTATCGTGTCCAGGAGACTTTTCGCTTCGGTGAACCGGTGCCGGTCCCCGGCAGCGACGCAACGATCACGCTCGACTAGGCCGCCAGCCTGAGCTCAAGCCGTCCCCAGATCTCGACGAGTGCGTCGACCAGTTCGCGCATCATCGCCTCGTCATGGGCGGGGCCGGGGGTGAAGCGCAGCCGCTCGGTGCCGCGGGGGACGGTCGGGTAGTTGATCGGCTGGACGTAGACGCCGTATTCGGCGAGCAGCACGTCGCTGATCTTCTTGGCCTTGACCGGATC
>JALMLT010000006.1:0-223998 GCA_032334595.1 Sphingomonas psychrotolerans
CCGCCCGGGGGGCGCCGGGGGGGGGGGGGGGGGGGGGGGGGGGGGGGGGGCCCCCGCCCCCCCCCCGCGGCGCTGCGCGCCGCTCTACCCCTCTCCAAGCTGCGCTAGCCAGCAAGCTGCCAAGCTGCGCTACCCCTCTCTCCCGGCAAGGGGAGAGGGAAGTTCAGGCCCAGGTTGCTCAGTTTTGCCAGGCTTTGAAGCTCTTGACGATCATATCGCCCGAGCCGTCGTCATAGGCGCTGTTGGTCTTCACCGCGACGTCCATGATCGGATACCAGCGATGGCCCTTGAACGGATTGACGCTCTGATAGGTCTCCAGCCCGTCGACGAACCACGTGATGTACTCGGGCCCGATGTCGACGGCGTAGCGGTGATAGTCCTGCGCGAAGCCTGACAGACCATAGGCCTGCTGGGCCTGAATGATCGAGCCGCGCTGGAAGCTGCGATAGCCGCCGCTTCCGCCATGGATCGTCGCCGAGATATGCGCGTCGAAATTCCAGTAGCTCTGGTATCCGAAGCCCTCGTAGACGTCGATTTCGGGCGGCCAGCCCGAAGTCGAGATCAGCCAGAAGGCGGGCCATGCGCCGCGCCGGGTCGGCATCTTCGCGACCCACTCATATTGGCCATAGCCGATCTGGGTCGCCGTGGTGTTATGCCCGCTGAGCACCACCGAGCCATAGTTGTACGCGGCTCCATTGTAGGTGATCGGCAGCGCGAGCTTCTGCGTGTGGAACACCAGGCCCTCCGAAGTGTAGCGCAGCGGCGCTTCCACGCCCGGATAGAGCGTGTCGTCGAGGTAGAGCCCGGTCTCGCCATTGGCGACCTGCGAACGGCCGTGCGAAAGCTTGGTCGACCAGCCGTCGGCCCAGCCCCCGTCCGACCAGCGCATCGTGCTCGGCGTCATCTCATATTTGAGCGTGCCATAGGTGCGGAAGGTCCGCGCATTGCGGAAGCCGCTGGTGGCCGCTGCAGTCGGCGTCGCCGTCGCGCTGGCGGTCACCGTCGCCGAAGCGGTGCCCTGGTTGGCGCCCCACGGCGCCTCGCGCAGCTTGAGCGAGAATTGCTGGCCGTCGGTGGCCGATATGATGGGCACCGACACCGTCCGACGCAGAGGATCGCCCGGCCGGAAGACGACCACCGCCTCGGTCGCCTTGTACTGATATCCCGAAATCGCCTTGTTGGTGCTGTCGCCGTTGACGGTGATCACGCGCGCGATGACGGTATTCGGCGTCGGTCGGTCGAGCGTAACCGGCACATTGGCGACCGAGGCACCCGGCTGGAACACCGCCGCGCCGATCGAGAGCGTGGCCATTGCGGGCAATTTGGTCCCGTTTGCATAATCGAACGAGGCGAAGCTGTTCGTGCTGGTAGTCGTGCTTTGGGTTTGCGCAAGCGCGGCGACCGATACGGAACTATCCGTAGTTGCGGTCGCAGGAACAATCATAGTTCCGGACTGTTGTTGTGAAGTATTTGATTCGCTACCCGAGCAAGCTGCGAGCGCGCACAGGGAGACGACGCCCGCAAGCGGGCGTAAGATAGATATACGCATGAAACACCCCCCGGTGTCCGGCGGCCGACAACTGTGCCGCCTGAGGGGTATTTAGACGAAAAAGGGCGCCCAACCATGGTTGGGCGCCCTATTTGCGCTAAGTTGAAGCTTAAAAGCTGGTCAATCGCAAGTTAACTTATTCTGCTGCAATCGCCATTGCTTCGGACGCAATCGCAAGCCCGCGACCCACGCCGGTATAGGTGAACCCGGCAGCTTCGACGGTGTCCGGGCGATAGATGTTGCGCAGGTCGACGAGCACGCCGTCTTCCATCCGGCTACGCAGCTGCTGGAGGTCGAGCGCTCGGAAGGCGTTCCACTCGGTCACGATCACCAATGCGGACGCGCCGTCCGCCGCTTCATAAGGCGATGTGGCGAATTCGACATTGGGCAGCAGCGGCCGCGCCGCCGCCATGCCCTCGGGATCGAACGCCGCCACCTGCGCGCCACCGTCCTCGAGCGCCTGGATGATGGCGAGGCTCGGCGCATCGCGCATGTCGTCGGTGTTCGGCTTGAAGGTCAGGCCGAGCACGGCGATCTTCTTGCCGCGTACCGATCCGCCGCAGGCCGCGATGATCTTGCGGCCCATTGCGCGCTTGCGCGTGTCGTTGACTGCCACCGTCGCCTCGACGATGCGGATGGGAGTGCCCGAATCCTCGGCGGTCTTGACGAGCGCCAGCGTGTCCTTGGGGAAGCACGAGCCGCCATAGCCCGGGCCCGCGTGCAGGAACTTGCTGCCGATGCGATTGTCGAGCCCGATGCCGCGCGCGACCTGCTGGACGTCGGCGCCCACTGACTCGCACAGATCGGCGATCTCGTTGATGAAGGTGATCTTGACCGCGAGGAAAGCGTTCGCGGCGTATTTGATCAGCTCGCTGGTGCGGCGGCCGGTGAACAGGATCGGCGCCTGGTTGAGGTAGAGCGGGCGATAGACTTCTTCCATCACCGGGCGCGCACGCTCGTCCTCGATGCCGATGACGATGCGGTCGGGGCGCTTGAAGTCCTCGATCGCGGCACCCTCGCGCAGGAATTCGGGATTGGAGGCGACGGCGAACTGTGCCTCAGGGTTGGTTTCGCCGATGATCCGCTCGACCTCGTCGCCGGTGCCTACGGGCACGGTCGACTTGGTTACGACGACGGTGAAGTCCTTCAGCGACGGCGCCATCTCGGCAGCAGCGGCGTAGACGTAGGAGAGGTCGGCATGGCCGTCGCCGCGCCGCGAGGGGGTGCCGACTGCGATAAACACCACATCGGCCTGCTCGACGGGGCCCGAAAGTTCGGTGGTGAAGGCGAGGCGGCCCGCGGCGACGTTGCGCGCGACGAGGTCGTCGAGCCCGGGCTCATAGATCGGGATCTGCCCCGCATTGAGCCGCGCGATCTTGCTCTCGTCCTTGTCGACGCAAGTGACCTGGTGCCCGAAATCGGCGAAGCAGGCGCCCGAGACGAGCCCCACATAGCCCGATCCGATCATCACGATACGCATGCTTGTTACTCCTTGGTTGTACGGTTCACGCCGCGCGGCGCGGTTGACGGGCGGCGAGCAACTCGCTCGCGAACAATTCGACCTGGTCGGCGAGGTCCTCGCGCTCGAGCGCCATCGCCAGATTGGCGTGGAGGAAGCCGGCCTTGTCGCCGCAATCGTAGCGGGTGCCGGCGAACGTGAGGCCGTGGAAGGGCTGGTCGCCGATCATCCGCGACATCGCGTCGGTGAGCTGGATCTCGCCGCCGGCGCCCTTTTCCTGGCTGGCCAGAACGCCCATCACTTCGGGCTGAAGAATGTAGCGACCGATCACCGACAGGTTTGACGGCGCGGTCCCCGGTGCGGGCTTCTCGACGAGACCCTTCACTTCGGTGAGCGCGCCCGAATGCGTGCCGGGGGTGATGATGCCGTAGCGATGCGTCTGCTCGTCGGGCACCACTTCGGCACAGATCAGATTGCCGCCGACCTGCTCATAAGCGTCGACCATCTGCTTGAGGCAGCCGGGCTTGCCGGCCATGAAATCGTCGGCGAGCAGGACCGCGAAGGGCTCGTCGCCGACGACGTCGCGTGCGCACCACACGGCATGGCCGAGGCCCATCGGCTCCTGCTGGCGGACATAGGCGACCGCGCCGGGGCGAAGCCGGGTGTGATCGAGGATGTCGAGCGACTTGCCGCGCCCGCTCATCGTCGTCTCGAGCTCGAACGCGATGTCGAAATGGTCTTCGATCGCCGATTTGCCGCGACCGGTGACGAAGATCATCTGCTCGATTCCGGCCTCGAGCGCCTCTTCGACCGCATATTGGATCAGCGGCTTGTCGACGACCGGGAGCATCTCCTTGGGGATCGCCTTGGTCGCCGGGAGAAAGCGGGTACCTAGCCCGCCGACGGGAAACACTGCCTTACGCACTCGCTTCGGGGTCATACGCCACCTCCTTCGCTGCGATGCAGCATAGAAGGGTGGCGGCACGGCAGCAATTTCGCCTCACCGCCCTGATGGCACCGGTGGTCGGTCTTTTCACCTCCCGTTAACCCTGTTCGCGGTGCCGGTCGCGGCGATCGGCGGAAACCGCGCTGCGATCCCCGGCCGCGGACGCGGCTCAGCCCGTTGTCGGAGCCACGGAGGCCCGGCGAATCAACGTCGATACAAAAAGCGAGGCTTCGCCGTCCTCGCCGTCCGCGCCGCCTTCATTCCCGACGAGCTTGAGCGCGGCGGCGCGTGCCATCGTCGCGATCGGCCAGCGCACGGTGGTGAGCGGCGGCCAGAGGTGCGAGGCGATCGGCGTATCGTCGAAGCCGATGATCGACAGGTCCTGCGGCACGTTGAGCCCGCGCTGCCGGGCGACATGGAGCACGCCTGCCGCCATTTCGTCGTTCGACGCGAACACCGCGGTGGGCCGGGGCGCCAGATCGAGCAATTGCTCGGCCGCGCGCATCCCCGATTCGAACTTGTAGTCGCCCTGGACGATCAGCGTCCGCTGGAGCGGCAGCCCCGCCCGCTCGATCGCTTCCTCATATCCCTTTTGCCGCTCCACTGCCGAGCGGAACCCGTGCGGCCCGAGTACGAGCCCGATCCGGCGATGGCCGCATTCGATCAGATGCTGGACTGCGCCGCGCACCGCCTCGCGGTCATTGGAGGCGACCATGTGCGCCGCCTCGTCGAGCGGCGCCGAGCCCATCCGAACGTAGCGCACGCCCAGGTCCGCGCACAAAGCGGCGAGATGGTCGTTCTCCGAAATCGGCGGCAGGATCATCACGCCGAACGGCCGCTGCCGCTCGAGGAACTGGCCGACATCCTCTAGCATCGTCGGCGAGCCGCGATTGACCGGATGGACGATCAGTTCGAACTCGGTGTCGCGCAGCACCTCGAGCATGCCCTGCTGGACGTTGAGCACCATCTGCGCATTCGGATTGTCGTGGATCAGCCCGATCAGGAAGTTGCGCCGCAGCGCGAGCGCGCGCGCCTGCGGGTTCGGCACATAGCCGAGCTCCGCGATCACTTCCTCGACGCGCTTGCGCGTGTCGCCGTTGAGCAAAGGCGACTGGTTGATCACCCGGCTTACGGTCTTCTTCGAGACGCCGGCAAGGCGGGCGACGTCGTTGATGGTGGGCTGGCTGCTGCGCTTCATGTCCCTGAGACATAGCCCGGCGCGGCGATTGCGCCAAATGCGTAGGCGCGCGGTGCGTTGCTCAGCCTTTCCTCACTAAATGCTCATGCCGCACGCCTTCCGCGGTGCCACGATGCGCCTTCGATTGCACGGAGGCGAGCATGACGGAAGCAAATGAAACGAGCGCACGGCGAAGCTATCAGGCAGGCGTCGCCGTGGCGTCGGTGACATCGTTCCTGACGGTGTGGACCACCATCGTTCGCGACGACGGCAACGGCATCGGCTTCTTCCTGCTGATCATGGCCGCAGGCGTAGGCGGATTCGCCGCTTCGTTCCGGGCCGCGGGCATGGCGCGGACGATGGCGGGCGTCGCGATCATGCAACTGACGCTCGGCCTGGCCATTGCCACCGCGCCGGTGACCGCGAGCATCCCGGGTGCCGTAGCCAGGATTCTGTTGTTCACCGGAATTTCCATGACGCTGTGGCTGGTCTCGGCGGCTTTTTTCCGCACCGCCGCCAGACGAGATCAAGAGACGGCAGCAGCGTGACCGGGCGTGGCGACCGACGGTTGCCATCCCGTCCCAACTTTTGATACCGGTGTCATCAGCGGCCGGAGAGCCGCCGCTCAAGGAGGGGTCATGCTGCTGTCACCATCCCGCCGCGATCTGTTGCGCTACGGCAGTGCCGCGAGCGCGTGTGCGCTACTGCCCGGCCGGTCGTTCGCTGCGCGCGACCCATGGCAGCGCGCCGCCGATATCGCGCGTACGGTCCGTCCGCCGATTTTCCCCGCCCGAATATTCGACATCATCCGCTTCGGCGCCAGGGGCGACGGAACGACGCTCAACACCGACGCAATCCGGAACGCGATCGCCGCCTGTGCCGCAGCGGGCGGGGGCAGGGTGCTGGTGCCCGCCGGCGACTTCCTCACCGGCGCGGTGCATCTGAAATCCAATGTCGAATTGCATCTGGCCGCCGGCGCGATCCTGCGGTTCAGCACCGATCCTGCGCATTATCCGATGGTCTTCACGCGCTGGGAAGGCGTCGAGCTGATCAACTATTCGCCGCTGGTCTATGCATACAAGGCGAAGAACATCGCAGTCACCGGGGCAGGCACGCTCGACGGCCAGGGCAGCCCCGAACATTGGTGGGCGTGGAAGGGGCCATGGGGCGGCACTGCCGAGCATGGCTGGCGCGAGGGAATGCCCGACCAGCGCAAGAGCCGCGCAATGCTGTTCCAGATGGCGGAGGATCGTGTTCCCGTCGAAAAGCGCGTGTTCGGCGACGGCCATTATCTGCGACCGCCGTTCATTCAGCCCTATTTGTGCGAGAATGTCCTCGTCGAAGGCGTGCGCATACGCAATTCTCCCTTCTGGAACGTCCATCCCGTGCTCTGTCGCAACGTCATGCTGCGCGGACTCGATATCTTCGGGCACGGCCCCAATAACGACGGCACAGACCCGGAATCGGTCGACAGGATGCTGATCGAGGACTGCACCTTCGACACCGGCGACGACTGCATCGCCGTCAATTCGGGGCGAAACGAGGATGGCCGTCGTCTCGGCGTTCCGTCGCAGAACATCCTGATCCGCAATTGCCGGATGAAGCAGGGCCATGGCGGCATCACCGTCGGCTCGCAGATCTCCGGCGGCGCGCGCTGGATTTTCGCCGAGAAATGCGTGCTCGACAGCCCCGATCTTTGGTACGCGATCCGCTTCAAGAACAATGCCTTGCGCGGCGGTCTTCTCGAGAACTTTCACTATCGCGACATCCATGTCGGTCAGGTCAGCCGCGCCGCCATCGCTTGCGACTTCAATTATGAGGAGGGTCCGAACGGCCGGTTCAAACCGATCCTCCGCCACGTCAACATCGAGCGGCTGCGCGCCCGCAAGGCAAGCCGGGTGCTCGACAGCCAGGGCCTGCCCGGCGCTCCGGTGACCGACCTCGCGCTGAAAGACTGCAGCTTCGACGGTGTCACCGAGCCCAGCGTGATCCGCCACACCGAGCGCGTCGCACTTTCCAATGTCCGCGTGAACGGGCGCGCCGTTCAGACGCTCGACCAGCTCCACTCCGCATAAGGGTCGCCATGCTCGCACTCGCTCTGCTCGCTCTATCTACGCCCGATGCCGGGCAGCAACTCGCCTTTCCCGGTGCGGAAGGGGCAGGACGGTTCGCGCTGGGGGGGCGAGGCGGGCAGGTGCTGTTCGTCACCAGTCTGGAGGATAGCGGCCCCGGCAGCCTGCGTGCCGCGGTCGAGACCAGGGGGCCGCGCACCATCCTGTTCCGCGTCTCCGGGACCATCAAACTCGCCAAGCCTCTCGTCATCCGGGAGGGGCGGGTGACGATCGCCGGCCAGTCGGCGCCCGGCGACGGCATCACCTTGCGCGATTACCGGCTTGAGGTGGCGGCGGACGACGTGGTGGTGCGCTACATCCGCTCCCGCCTCGGCGACGAGTCGAGGACCGAATCCGATGCAGTGTGGGTCAGCAAGGGCCGCCGGATCATCCTCGATCACCTGTCGGCAAGCTGGTCGGTCGACGAGACGCTCTCGGCATCGGCGCGCTACGGTGACCCGAGCGAGGGTTTCTACGACCTGACCGTGCAATGGTCGATCATCTCGGAATCGCTCACCCATTCGCTCCACGCCAAGGGCGAGCACGGCTATGGCAGCCTGATCCGCGGCGGACGCGGATCGCGGATCAGCTTCCATCATAATCTCTGGGCGAACCATTCGGCGCGGATGCCGCGACCGGGCAATTATGACGGTCCCGAGATCGATCCGGTGGGTCCGCTCTTCGATTTCCGCTCGAACGTCTTTTACAATTGGGGTGGCACCCGCTCGGGCTACAATGCCGACAAGGCGACGCTCGCCCGCTACAATTTCGTCGACAACGCCTATGTCGCCGGTCCGCAATCGAAGAAGGCGATCGCGTTCGACGAGTCGAACATGCTCGCCAAGGCATGGTTCGCCGGAAACAGCATGAACGGCACGATACCAGCCGATCCCTGGAGCCTGGTCACCGGTGTGTCGCCCGAAGGCTATCGCCTCGCCGCGCCGGTGGACGTGGCTCCCGTCGCCGCCGATTCGGCCACAAGCGCCTATGAACGCGTGCTCGCGAGCGCCGGCGCGTCCAAGGTGCGCGACGCCGTCGACGTGCGCGTGATCGCCGGCGTCCGCACTCGCACCGGCGCGCAGATCGACAGTCAGCGCGACGTGGGCGGATGGCCCACACTCAAGAGCTTGCCCGCGCCCCAGGATAGCGACAATGACGGCATGCCCGACGCATGGGAGCGCAAGCACGGACTCGATCCGATGCGTGCCGATGCGAACGGCGACCGGGATCGCAACGGCTATACCAACGTCGAAGAGTGGCTCGCCGAGCTCGCGAAAGTTGAGAGCTGAAGCAGCCCGGCGGAAGCCGCAGCGGCTTGGCGCGCGATGCGATGATGTGTCTGACACCGGTGACCGATTGCGGACGCGTCCGCACGTCCTTTAGTCCCGTATAATGGGAAAATTCCGCGTTTTCTGTGGCTGTTGCCGATCAATCACACGCTGGAGAGGGATCGCGCTGGAGAATGCGAAGGATGGTTGACACCGGTTTCCAATGGTTGGAAACAGGAGCGGCATTGCCGTGCGCCTTGTGCGACGCGGCGGAGACAGGCGTGTCGGCTTGGCCGGTGCGCGTACCCGGAACCGCCATCAGAGCGGCCCGGAATTAGGCAAGGAGGCTGACATGAAGGCGCGCAATTCTCGTTTCACCTGGCGGAGCGGTACATCCGTGGCGGCCGTGGCCCTCGCGCTCGCAGCCGGGCAGGCGGCGGCGCAGACCAGCGATCCGGCTCCGGCCGCGACCGACGAGCAGGTCGCTCCCGCGGACGAGCAGCAAGGCGAAGAGATCGTCGTCACCGGCTTTCGTCAGTCGCTTCAGGCGGCGCTGAACGTGAAGCGCAACTCGGTGGCCGCGGTCGATGCGATCGTCGCCGAGGACATCGCCAAGTTCCCGGACCAGAACCTTGCCGAATCGCTCCAGCGGATCCCCGGCATCTCGATCCAGCGCGACGCCGGTGAAGGGCGTGCGATCACCGTCCGCGGCCTCGGCGCGCAGTTCACCCGCGTCCGCCTCAACGGGCTCGAGACCGTCGCCACCTCGACCGACGGCGCCAGCGCCAATCGCGATCGCGCCTTCGATTTCAACGTCTTCGCGTCCGAGCTGTTCACTTCGCTGGTCGTCCACAAGACCGCCGAGGCGTCGCTCGACGAAGGCTCGCTCGGCGCGGTGGTCGATCTCAACACCGGCAACCCGCTCGCCGGCAAATACGGCTTCACGGCCGTCGCCTCGGCGCAGGGCAGCTATAACGACCTCTCGAAGAACTGGGGGCCCCGGCTTGCCGGCCTTCTGTCGTGGAAGTCGCCCGATGGCCAGTTTGGCGTCGCCATCTCAGCGGCCTATCAGAAGACCGACAATGCCGAGCTCGGCAACAACACCGTGCGCTGGGCGCAGGCGCAGTTCGACTCGGTCAATGGCACACCCTGCTTCTATAACACCACCGGCAGCGGCGCGACGCTTGCTTATACCACGCCGCGTCCGAACAGCGGCGGCCGTTACCGCCCCAGTGCAACTTGCGACCAGGCCGCGCTGGCGTTCCACCCGCGCATTCCGCGGTACGGCGAAGTCCGCCACGATCGTGAGCGCCTCGGCCTGACCGGCAGCGTGCAATGGGCGCCGAGCGATGCGACCAAGGTGTCGATCGACGCGCTCTATTCGCGCTTCAGCGAAGTGCGCGAGGAGAAATGGGGCGAGGTGCTGCTGCGCTCGAACGAGCGCTCGATCGACGTCGTCAACCCGGTGTACGATTCGAACAACAACATGGTTTCGGCGACGCTCAACGACGCCTGGGTGCGCACCGAGCATTATTGGCGCGAGTCCAAGACCAGCTTCTACCAGGTCGGCGCGAGCTGGGATCAGGACCTCGGCGACACCTTCCGCTTCACCCTGCTCGGCGGCCTGTCCAGGTCCAATGCCGACATCCCGGTCGAGACGACCTTCGTCTTCGATGACCGCGACGCGCAGGGCTACAGCTTCGATTACACCGACATGCGCTCACCCAAGCTAAGCTTCGGCACCAGCGTGACCGATCCGGCGAACTTCCAGCTCGCCGAGATTCGCGATCGTCCCTCGAACGTCACCAACAAGTTCCGCACCGTCCAGCTGCGCACCGAATGGGACGCTGCCGAGGGCTTCACGATCAAGACCGGCGGCGTCTATCGCCGCTTCGATTTCGATGTCGAGGCGTTCCAGCGCGACACCGCGGTCTGCGGCAATGGTGGTCGCGACCTCGTGCTCGGCACGATCACCTGCACGCCCACCAGCACCTTCGGTCCGACTGCAGTCTACGGCTTCCCCGGCTCCGCCGCGCTCTCCGAGCTGTTCACACTCGGCAATGCCGGTCAGCCGAGCGGCAACACCAACAGCTGGCTCGTCCCCAACATCGATGCCGCCGCGCAATATACCGGGCTGTACAACCGCCCCTTGGCGCTCGACGCCGGCAACAACCGCAGCGTCACCGAGGAAGTGAAGGGCGGCTATCTCCAGTTCGACGCCAAGACCAGCCTCGGCGCCGTCGACGTCGCGGTGAACGCCGGTGTCCGCTATGTCCGCACGCACCAGCGCTCGACCGGCCTGAACAGCGGCACCGAGGTCACCGTCGAGCGCAACTATGAGGACTGGCTGCCGGCGGTGAACGTCGCGGTGAACCTCACCAAGGACCTGATCCTGCGCGGCTCGGCGGCGAAGGTGATGACGCGGCCGACGCTCGGCTCGCTGACGCCCGGCGGCTCCGCCGATGGCTTCAACTACCGGGTGAGCTTCGGCAACCCCAACCTCGATCCCTATCGCGCGACGTCGTACGATGCCGCTATCGAATGGTATTTCGCGCCGCAGTCGATCTTCTCGGTGGCGGTGTTCAAGAAGGACATCGACAGCTTCCCGGTCGCGGCGACCCAGACCGGCGTGACTTTCCTCTCGACGGGCCTGCCGGCCTCGGTGCTCGCGGCATCGTCGCCCGCGGCGCTCAACCCGGCGCAGCAGGCGCAGCCGATCTGGACGGTCAGCACGACGGTGAACGGTTCGGGTGCCGAGCTGAAGGGCGTCGAGATCTCGCTCCAGGCGCCGTTCCGCTTCCTGCCGGGCTTCCTGCGCAACTTCGGCGGGATCGCCAACGCGACCTTCATCGACTCGAGCGCGCGCTACACCCAGACCGGGCCGTTCACTTCGGCCTGCACGGGGGCGAACTGCACGATCGGCGGTGCCCAGTCGGTCACACGCGATCAGACGCTCCAGAACCTGTCGAAGCGCGCGTTCAACGCCACGCTTTACTATGAGGACAGCCGCTTCAGTGCCCGCGCCTCGGTCAGCTATCGCGGGCCCTATTTCGATGCGCTCTCCGGTACGGGCAATCTGTTCGAAGGCTATAACGCGATCACCAATGTCGACGCGTCGCTACGTTACAAGATCACACCCGACATCGAACTGTCGATCGAGGGCAACAACCTGACCGATGCGTATCGCGATCGCTATGTCGATATCGATGCCAACCGGAACTACGAATATAATCATTTCGGCCGCACCTTCCTGATCGGCGCGCGGTTCAAGCTCTAGCTTATCAAGGCGGAAGAGGCGGCGCGGGAGCGATCCCGCGCCGTTTTCCTTTTGGGTCAGGCGAGGCCCTGGCTGTGGGCCCAGGTCAGGAACAGTTCGGGCCAGATTCCGGCCGGCTTGCCCACCGCCCTCGTCATGCCGAAGCCGTGCCCGCCCGCCGTGAACAGATGGGTCTCGACCGGTACGCCCGCCGCCTTCAGCGCGGCGCGGAACAACAGGCTGTTTTCCACCGGCACGACGTCGTCGTCCTCGGCATGGACGAGGAAGCAGGGCGGAGTGCTCGACGATACGTTGCGGTCCGGCGAATGCGCGGCTTCGAGCGCGGCGCTCGCATCCTTGCCGATCAGTCGCTCGCGCGAGCCCATATGCGCGACCGGCGCACGCATCGAGATCACCGGATAGATCGGCGCCGCCAAGAATGGGCGGGCACCGAGCCTGTCGGCCGCATCGACCGGGTCATAAGTCTTTGCCGCGTGTCGCGTCGCGAGGTCGGCGCAGAGATGCCCGCCCGCCGAGAAGCCGATCGCCGCCACCCGCTCGGGATCGAGCCCGTCGCGGATCGCCCGGGCGCGGATCAGCCGCATCGCGCGCTGCGCGTCGGACAATGCCACGTCGGGGCCGGCCTTCCACCCGTCGCCCGGCAGCCGATAGAACAGCACATAGGCAGCGAATCCCTGCGCTGCGAGCCAGCGGCCGAGCACATAGCCTTCGTGGTCGAGCACGATACGCGAATAGCCGCCGCCCGGCGTGATCAGCACCGAGGCGCCGTTGGCGAGGCGCGGACGGAACACGGCCATGCGCGGATTGGCGACGCCGGTCACCGAGCGATCGGTGAGCGCGGCAATGGTGCTGCGTTCGTCGACCGTCTCGACCGGCAGGGTCGCCGGTTTGCCCGGCACGCCTTTGGGCCACAGGTCGATCGTCTCGGCGGGATCGGCGAGCCCCGGCGGCAGCGGCTTGTCGCTGTGCGGCGGCGCGGTCTGCGCTCTCGCTGCCAGCGGCGCGGCGAGACCTGCGAGCAACGCGGAACGACGATCGAACTTCATCCGGCAACCTCCTGAGAGCCGCCCGGCTTCAGGTGCCGGGCTGGATATAGGGCACGCGCGCGAACAGCTCGCGCTGCCATTTGCGCGGGTCGTCCTCGATGCGGCTGCGCACATCGAAGACCATCGTCGCGCGCTTGTCGAGGCCATAGCGCGGCCAGCGCGGCAGCCCGGCATGATTGGGATCGCCGGTCTTCGTGAAGGCGACGAAGCTGTCCTGCATTGCCTTCGAGACCGCACGGGCATCGATGCCGGTACCGGTCTGCGAACCTTCGGCGCCGAGCGTGCCGAACACCAGCGCGATGTCGAGTGAGTGGAAGGCGCCGCGGCGCGGATCGGTGCGCGAGCCGAAATCGAGCTGGTAGACCCAGCCCGGCGCGCCCGCTTTGGCGCGCGCCTCGGCCTCGATCACCTGACCGCGCCAGCTCCGTCCGGCGGTGGTCGCGTCGTAGAAGACCTGTTCGGGCGTCCAGCCGGGGAATTTAGCCCGATATTCCGAGACGACCCATTCGGGCAGAATGTCGATGCGCAGCTCGGGCGCGATCCGCTCGGCGATATTGTCCCAGCTCAGGTCGCGCATCCGGGCCGAATCGGGCGCGATGAACGCGCGAGTCTCGTCATGGGTGTTGCCGAGGAGCATCGGGATGGGGTTCGACTGCGGATTGGCGTCAGGCCAGAAGGGGTGGCGGGTCAGCCATTTCATGTCGAGCACCGGACCGAAATAGACGCCGCCGCCCAGCACCGGATCGGTCGCCGACAGCGCCTCAACAAGCTTCTCCTGCGGCAGGGTCAGCAACGCACCGAGGTCATTCTCCCGCACGCCCAGCTTGCCCAGATAGGCCCGCGCTCGCGCGGTGGCGTTGAGCGGGCCCGAAGCCGTCACCTGCTGGCCGCTCATCGTCGCGGCGCGGTGGAACAGGCCCCTGGCCGCGGGCATGCCCATCATGGTCGCGATCTTGGCGCCGCCGCCCGACTGGCCGAACACCATCACCTTGTTCGGGTCGCCGCCGAACGCCGCGATATTGTCCCGCACCCAGCGCAGCGCGAGGATCAGGTCGAGCTGGCCGTTATTGCCGCTGTCGGGAAAACGCGCGTCGAGCCGCGCAAGGTAGAGATAGCCGAACGCATTGAGCCGATGGTTGACCGTGACCACCACCACGTCGCCGCGCGCCGCGAGCGCCTGTCCGTCGTTGAGCGGATCGGTGACGCTGCCGCCCGAATAGGCGCCACCATGGATATAGAGCATCACGGGCTTGCGCGCGGCGGGCCGAGCGTCGGCGGTCCAGATGTTGAGGAACAGGCAGTCCTCGGATTGCGGGCCGTAGCGCTCGCCCGATTGCGGCGAGACCGGCCCGAACCGGTCGGCCGCCTGCACGCCGGCGGGGGCGGCGACGGGCACAGGCGCCCGGAACCGTTCGGCGCGGCCGTAGCGGATGCCGCGAAAGGCGCGCACGCCGTTCTCGATCGTTCCCTGGAAGACGCCTGCGGCGGTGCGGACCGGCGCGGTGGATTGCCCCCATGCCCGCCCGCCGAGGAGCGTTGCGGAAGCGGCGGCTCCCCCGATCAGCGTTCGCCTGTCGATCATCTCATTCTCCTCCCCTCCCTTTCTGGGAGGGATGATCAGGTTGAAATGCCCACCGGGCATTTCTGGCCATGCCGGGGGCATGGCCCCCTGATCATGGGTGGGTAGCGGCGGCGGAGGCTCGCTGCCTCCGGCGGCGCTTCAAGGGGTGGCGCAGGAGGGCTCGCTTCGCTCGCACCCACCCCCAACCCCTCCCTTGCAGGGGAGGGGAGCAAAGAAGTGGCAGTTACGCCAGCTGGCAGATGTCGAGGACGTTCATGTCGGTATAGTCCTGGTTCTCGCCGGCCATCGCCCAGATGAAGGCATAGGCTTTGGTGCCGCTGCCCATGTGGATCGACCAGGGCGGGCTGATCACCGCTTCCTCGTTGGCCATGACGATGTGGCGCATCGCCTCGCCTTCGCCCATGTAGTGGAAGACTCGGTCGTTCGGCCCGTCGAGCTCGAAATAGAAATAGATCTCGCTGCGGCGCTCATGGATGTGCGGCGGCATCGTGTTCCACACGCTGCCGGGCTTGAGCACCGTCAGCCCCATCACCAGCTGGGCGCTGTCGCAGACGCCGGGGATCACCAGTTGGTAGATCGAGCGCTCGTTCGATTCCTCGAGGCTGCCGCGGTCGAGCCGGTTGGCATCGGCGATCGACAGCTTGCGCGTCTGGAAGCCCTTATGCGCCGGGCAGGAGGCGAGATAGAAGCGCGCGCCTTCTCCGGAGAACTGCACGTCCTTCGCGCCCATCGTCACATAGAGGCAGTCCTTGTTGCCCAGCGTGAAGCTCTCGCCGTCGACCGTGACGGCCCCCTCGACCCTGCCCACATTGACCACCGCCAGCTCGCGCCGCTCGAGGAACGGGTGGCCCGCCGCCGAGGCCGGCTCGGTCTGGTCGGGGAGCTTCACGCTGCCCGCACCCACCGCCACGCCGCCGATCACGAAGCGGTCGGCATGGGTATAGTTGAGCACGCACTCGCCCTCGCGGAACAGCCCGTCGATCAGATAGCGATCGCGCAATTCCTCGTTCGACACGCACTCCATCATGTCCGGATGCGTGGCGTAATAGGTGCGGTCGAACATGGCTCTCTCCTGTGAAACTGCCGGAGGCGCGCCCGCGGCGGCGTCCGCTTGCTTTCGCCGGTAACCGGTGTCAGACGGGTTTGCAACAACGCCGCCGTGTCGGCCGGCCACTTGGTTGCGCCGCACGCCGTTTCGACCCACATTCGCTGGCGCAACGCGTCTCGGGACCCGCATGACCATCGCTCTCAAGATCCATTCCGCCGACCATGTCGCGACCTTGCTCGAGGCCGTTACTGCAGGCGAGGCAGTCGCTGTCGGCGGCATGCCGGTGATTGCGCGCGCCGATATCCCCAAGGGGCACAAAATTGCGCTGCGCAACGTCGCCGCCGGCGAGGAGATCGTGAAGTTCGGCTTCCCGATCGGCCGTGCCACGGCACCGATCGCCGTCGGCGATCATGTCCACAGCCATAATCTCGCCACCGGCCTCTCGGGCACGCTCGACTATCGCTACGATCCGCATCCCGCGCGGCGCGCCGTGGCGCCGGGCGAACGCAGCTTTCTCGGCTATGTTCGCGAGGACGGCCGGGTCGGCACGCGCAACGAGATCTGGATTCTGCCCACCGTAGGTTGCGTCGGCCGCACTGCCGGGCGGATTGCCGCCAAGGCCGGGCGGTGCCATGCCGGGCAAGTCGACGGCGTCCACGCTTTCGCCCATCCTTTTGGCTGTTCGCAGCTCGGCGACGATCTCGGCGCCACCCGCCGCATGCTCGCCGCGCTCGCCGCGCATCCCAATGCCGGCGGCGTGCTGCTGATCGGGCTCGGCTGCGAATCGAACCAGC
The DNA here is from genome assembly GCA_032334595.1 of Sphingomonas psychrotolerans. GTDB lineage: Bacteria > Pseudomonadota > Alphaproteobacteria > Sphingomonadales > Sphingomonadaceae > Sphingomonas > Sphingomonas psychrotolerans_A. The sequence continues at coordinate 16,258 of JALMLT010000006.1, forward strand.
TTTCGCGGCTGCTCGAAGACGTTCCCGACAACTATCGCGACCGCATTCGCACGGTGGTTGCGCAAAATTCGGCTGACGAGTTCGAGGACGGCCTCGCCGCAGTCGCCGAGCTGGCCGCCGAGGCCGCGAAGACGAAGCGCGAACCGGTCGGCCTCGACAAGCTCGTCCTCGGCGTCAAATGCGGCGGCTCGGACGGATTTTCCGGCCTCACCGCCAATCCTTTGGTAGGCCGGATGAGCGACCTCGTCACCGCCGCGGGGGGGAGCGCGATCGTAACCGAGATCCCCGAGATTTTCGGTGCCGAGCAGATGCTGATGGACCGCGCCGCAAGCCGCGCGGTGTTCGAAGGTGTCGTCGGCGTGGTCAACGACTTCAAGACCTATTTTCTCAGCCATGGCGAGCCGGTTTCGGAGAATCCGTCGCCCGGCAATGTCGCTGGCGGGATCACCACGCTAGAGGAGAAATCGCTCGGCGCCGTCCAGAAAGCGGGTCATGCCACGCTCACCGACGTCAAACGCTACGGCGAGCGCATCGAGCGCACCGGCCTGACTCTGCTCGAAGCGCCCGGCAACGACGCGGTATCCTCGACTGCGCTGGCGGCGGCGGGGGCGACAGTGATCTTGTTCACCACCGGCCGCGGCACGCCGCTCGGCTTTCCGGTACCCACAGTGAAGATCGCGTCGAACAGCGACCTCGCGCGGCGCAAGCCCGGCTGGATCGACTTTGACGCGGGGCAGGTGCTCACCCAGGGTTTCGAGGCCGCCGAGGAAGCGCTGATCGATCGCATCGTCGCGATCGCCTCGGGCGCCGAGACTGCGGCCGAGAAGAACGGCGAACGCCAGATCGCCTTCTGGAAGCGCGGCGTGACGCTCTGAGGTATTGGCCGACTGAAAAGCAACTTGTGAAAGCGCCCGCGCGGCAGCTAACGCCCCGATTGCGGTCGCTGCGCCACTTTGGCATGATCGAGCATGCTACGCTTGATTACAACAGCAGCGATCTTGTTCTGGGTAATCCTTTTCGGCTTGGCGATCATCAGGGTGAGCGCTGGCCACTATGTCGCCCCGGAGAGCTACTATCTGGTTGGACTTCCGGGTGCGATGATTATCATGACGGTCCTGACGAGGAATGTCGCGAGGGATAATCGTCGAGCCTTTGGTGTTATCGCTGGCGGCTCGATCACTGCCGGTCTTGCGATGCTGATGTTCATCGGGATCCTCGGCGCGGGCGTGTGACCGGCGATGTCCGTTTTCCACCCGATCTCGGACATTCCGAGCGACGCCTCTCCCAAGACCGGCCGATCCGTTTACGGGCGGAAACCTGCCAGTGGGTAACGCCCCGATTGCGGACATAGGCCTTCCTCCTTCGTCACCCCGGCCGTGCCGGGGTCCATCAGGAGGCTGGACGAAGGGCAAGAGTGGAGAGCACTGATTTCGCGGCGCTGTGGACCCCGGAACAAGTCCGGGGTGACGCGGTGCTGATGGCAGCTTTCCACCCGATCCCGGACGTTCAGCCGTCGTGTCTGGGGCCACGGCCAGGTCCGCGCAAGCAGGAAAGGGCGTCATGACGCAAGCCATCCCTCGAGCGACATTGGAGGCGCGAAAATCTCCGGCGCCCCGTTGCCATTGACACCGGTTTCCCCTAATCCTCCGCGAAACAGTTCGATAGGAAGGGGCCTGGTGGGATCCGTACAATTTGCCGATGAAGCGCGCCGGATCGCCGAGACGTTCGTCGCGGCGCGGCGCGAGAGCCGTGGCCTTCCCGAATTTCCCGGCGACATCCCCGCCGCGCTCGACCAGGCCTATGCCGTGCAGGACCATGCGATCGCGTTCGACGGCCGCCCGATCGGCGGGTGGAAGGTTGGCCGGATCAATCCGCCGCGCGATGGAGTCGACCGGCTTGCCGGGCCGATCTTCACCGATCGGATTGTCGCGGCGCGCGACGGGCTCGAGATGCCGATCTTCGGCGAGGGCTTCGGCGCTGCCGAGGCCGAGTTCCTGCTCCGTCTTCGCGCCGCGCCGCCTGCCGGCAAGACCCGCTTTACCGAAGAAGAGGCGGCCGATCTGGTCGACACGGTCCATGTCGGGATCGAGATCGCCAGCTCGCCTTTTGCAGGGATCAACGATCACGGCCCGACCGTCACCATCTCCGATTTCGGCAACAATAACGGCCTCGTCATCGGCCCCGAGATCGAGGACTGGCGCAACGCCAACATCAAGGCGTGGCCGGTGACGCTCGACATCAACGGCGAACGCATCGGTGCGGCGACCGCGGAGACGATGCTCGACGGGCCCGTCGGTGCGGTGCGTTTCCTGCTCGAGCTGATGGCCGCGCGGGGCATCGCGCTTGAGGCCGGACAATGGGTGTCGAGCGGCGCGGTGACCGGGGTTCATCCGGTCAGGCCGGGCGATCGGGTCGCGTGCCGCTTCGGCGAGGGGTTCGACGTGGAATGCAAGATCACCGCCTCGTAAGAAGGCGGGAGCACAAGTGGAGAGAGCATGGTTGAGGCGCGGGCAGGGGTAGAAAAGGCCGCTGCCGACCCCGGGATTCGCATGCGGCGCGTGTTGGTCGCGCTGGTCGCCGCGACGGCGCTGACGCCGGCGGCGTCGGCGCAGGAATTGCTGTTCCGCGCAAGCGGCGACACGGGCTTTGCCGCCGAAGTCGCGAAAGGCGAGGCGCAGCCCAATTTCCAGAGCGGCATGACGACCGTTCCGGACGGCGCGCACGGCGCCGCGATGCGCTGGCCCGACGATGGCTATCTGGCGTGGTCGGCGCCGGGCAATATGCTCGCCCAACGCGGTACGCTGTCGTTTTTCTGGCGCGCACGCGAGCCGGTCGGCGAGGCGCCGTTCGTGCTCTTCCGCACCGGCTTCGCCGATCATTCGAGCTGGGACATGGCGTTCCTGCGGATAGACTGGAACGGCCACGGGTTCGACGCCTTCGTCACTGACGCCAATCTGTCGCGTGTCCGCGTCTCGTGGCGGATGGATGCGCTTCCGGCGCCAGACGTTTGGCACCATATCGCCTTCGGCTGGGACGAAACGCAGGGCGTCCGGCTGTTCGTTGACGGGAAGCTGGTCGCGAGCAAGCAGGTTCACGCCGATCTTGACACCGGCCTCGACCAGTTCGGCCTGGCGGCACGCGTACTTTCGCCGCATCAGGTCCAGAGCCGCTACAATTTCACCCGCGGTAGCGATTTCGACGAGGTCCGCATTTATGACCGGCTGCTCGACGCCCCCGCGGTGGCGAAGCTCGCCGCGGGGGCCGAGCCCGCGCCGGCGACGGTCGCAGCCCCGTTCGATCGCAGTGCCTGGCTGCATCGCTTCGGCTGGGAGCGCGGCGCGCCGCCTTTGCTCACCGCGTCATCGACGCGCATCCGCAAGGTCGAGTTCGCCGACGCGAAGGATCTCAAGGAATGGATGTGGAAGGGAGTCGACGGTATCGCCGAGACGACGTGGCCGGGCGTCTACAACCGGTCGCGCCTGCCCGGCCGCAGCGACTATTTCGACTTGCCCGACTGGAACGTCTATGTCGAAGGCGGCAAGACCTACACGCTCCGCGTGCCGGGAGACGAGACGTTCAATCGCGTCGAGATCCGCGGCGCAGCCTATGGCGATCTTGCGTGGAGCGCGGACGGCAGTGGCTTCACCACGGTGGCGCAGCGTCCGAAGGGCGTGGTCCGCAGCATCGACGGGCTTGCGTCGCATACCGGCGGCATGCTGCGCTTCACCAACCGCGAGCAGGAACAGCCGATCCAGGAGCTGTGGGCGTACAATGTCTCCGATGGCGAGGAGCCGGAGGGAAGCTACAAGCTCAGCTACACGGTCGATGCCGCCGCGGCGGCAGACCTCGCAGGGCTCCGCGGTCTCAACGCCTTCATCGCCGGGCGCTATCCTGCAGACGAGCGCAGCACGGTTATGGCACTGCCGGCCGGCGCGCGCAGTGCCGCCCCCGCCGCGGGTAGCGCCGCTGCGACGGGGGCCGCGACGCGAAGCGGCAGCGAGGCGCCGATCGTCCATGTCCTGATCCCCTATGGCTTCGGCGCCGCCGATCCGGGCAAGCCGATCGCGCGCGCGTGGAATTATGGCTGGGAGAACAGCCATGACGGGCTCGACGGCGTGGCGCTCGATATTCCGGCGCTGAAGGCCACGCCGGACGCGAGCGGGCGCATTCCGCTCAACATCCGGGTGAAGGACCCGATCTGGCCCGGCCGCGACATGATCGACGTCTCGGTGTCGGTAAAGCCGGGACAGGCACGCACCCTCTGGCTCGATCTGCGTGACCGCATACTCACCAACGACGCTCTCTATCTGACGATCGCCTCCGCGGCGCCCGACTTCGGTGCGCAGTCGCTCGACGGCATGAATGTCCGTCTCGTCTTCAAGGAGCGCGCGGCGGCGAAAGTCGAGCACGTCGCCGATCGGTTCAATCAGGTGAAGGACAATTGGGCGTTCCTCGTCGAGGAGCACACCGCCTCGCAGCGTGAAGGGCTGTATCGGCGCCTTTATGCCGATGTGGGGGACCTGCTCCGCGTCGACCCCGATCATCTCGAGGGCAGGCGCTATTGGGCGGATATAGGCTACAGCCCCGAGAAGATGCCGAGCGTCGCGGTCGCACCCGCGCCTGCCGGTGTCCCCGAATGGGCATGGTATCAGCTCCAGGACCTCGCTCTCGTCCGCGAATTCGTCACCTGGTGGATTGACAATCGCCAGGTCCCCTATGGCGATTTCGGCGGCGGCCTCTCGGATGACGTCGACCTGGTGCAGCAATGGCCGGGCTTGGCCCTGATGGGAGTAGAACCCGACAAGATCAACGCTTCGCTCCGCGCGCTCACCGAGGCAGTCTACGGGCACGGCATGATGGAGAACGGGCTCGGGGTGCTCACCACCGACGAGCTCCACGCCTATGAGGAAGGCATGAATGCCGATGCCGCGCGGCTGTACCTGAACTGGGGCGAGCCACGTTCGATCGAGCGGATGCTAGCTACTGTGAAGGGGCTGCAGAGCGTGATCCTGCCAAACGCGGCCGGGCACATGCACTTCGCCAGCAATTGGTACGGCGCGCGCAAGATGTACCGCGAAGGGCCTTGGGAGTGGCAGAAGCCCTATAGCTGGGTTGTCACCCACACGCCGATCCTGATGGGCGTGTACAATGCCAATCCGGCCGCGGAGCGACTGGTCACAGGATTGGTCGACGGGCTGCTCGCCCATGGCAAACAGGATGGTTCAGGCAAATGGAGCTTTCCGAACGAAATCAACTGGCGCAGCGATGCGGAGCGCAAGGGCGACGGGGGCGGCGCCAGCGTCCCGCTTCAGTCGGCCTGGGCGGCGTGGCGCTTCACCGGCGAGGCGAAATATCTGGCGCCGGTCACCGCGCGGATCGCCGCCGCGCCGACATTGGTCGCCGAATTCAACGAGAACTTGTTCGCTGCTTTGCCGGACGGCAAAGGATGGGCGGCCGCGCTCAAGGGCCGCGCTGATCTCGCGCGTTATGCGCGGTGGCAGGGGAGCGGCGACACTGCGCCACTCGCCGATCTGCACCGCGAAGCGGCCGCCCAGAAGATCAACCGCATGTACATGATGACCGAAGGCCATTGGTGGTCCGATCGCGTGTCGATGCCGCAGGAACTGCTTCAGCGCGAACGGCTCGGAGGCATAGCGCTGGCGCGTAACCAGAGCTATCCCGGTCACACCGTCAGCTGGCGCTTCGCCGAGCCCGGTGCCGCCGAAAAAGTGGCGATCCTTGTCCCCGGCGCCACCCGGGAGCATTTCCGCGTCATCGCCTACAATATGAGCGAGCGGCCCCAGCGCGCCGGGATGAGCAGCTGGAACGTCGCAGCGGGCCGCTGGACGATGCGGGTCGGTACACGCGCTGACGGCGCCGATCTCGGCACCGGCACCTCGCTACAGCTCGAGCGCAGTGCCACCATTGATCTGACCTTCGCGGCACGCGCGACCACGGTCTTCGATTTCACCCTCGAAGCGCCCGGCGAGGATCCGTCAAGGCGTCCCGATCTGGGCATCGGCGTGGACGATGTTTCCTTGAAGCGCCGCACCCTCACCGTCATCGTGCACAGCCTGGGCTCGGCCGCCGTGCCGGGCGGCACGCTTTTCCTGGAGGACGCCTCGGGTCGTACCGTGACCTCCACGAAGATCGCGGCGCTCGCCGCACCGACGGATCTTCAGCCCAAGACGGCGAGGGTACGGCTTACGGTGCCGGCGGGCGCCGCGGTCGAAACGCTGCGGCTGCGGCTGGCGCTGGACGGCAACGGTCGCGAAGTGACGATGCGCAACAACGTCCTTCCGCTCGCCGCCGTGGTTCACCGATGACCCTGCTGAACCGCCGCACGCTTATGGCCGGAATGGCTGCTGTCGCGGTGCCGCCGTCATTTGCTCAATCGAGCGCGGAAGTCAGGCTGCGCGAAGCGCTCGATGAACTTCATACCATCCCCGATTACGACGCCAGACTGGCTCGGCTCCGCGACTTCGACCCCGCCGCACTTTCGACTTCCGCGCGCATCGACCTGCGAACTGTTCGCAACGCTCTTGCGATAGACTCGCAATTGGCGCGCCTAATTCCGGGTGGCAACTCGGGGGGGGCGTACCGGCTGCCGGCGACGGATGCGCCGGGGCTCTGGCGTCACGCGAAGGGCGCCGAAGCTCTCTCATTGCTGCTCGAGCGCCATGTTGGCGAGCGGGTAGACGCCGAGGCTGCGCACCGGCGCTTCGAACGCGAGGCCGCGCGTCTTGGCGCCCGTGCCGACCGGCTGATGCGCGCCGCCGGGTTCGGGCAGGGCAGTGTCGGCGATCGCTTCAAAACCATGTTCGCCGACCCGCGCTGGCTATACCCTGACGATGATGCCGGCCGCGACGCTGCAGTGGCAGACATGAATCGCTGGCTGGACAAGGCACGTGGGGTGGCGCCTGCTTTGGCAGGTCCGCTGCCACCGGCGAGCCTCGACGTCAGCGTTCGCCGGATGTCTCGCGCCGACGAGGTGGCCGGGAAGGGCGGCTATCGCGAGATCCCGGGCGCGGGCCAGTCGGGCGCCTATTTCGTTGACCTCAAGCATATCCGCCGCCGCCCGCGCTGGACGCTCCATGGCGTCGTCCACCACGAACTGCTGCCCGGCCATATGGTCCAGCTGCCGATCGAGGCAGAAGCCGGCGCACACCCGCTGCGGATCGCATATTTGCCGGCCTTCGCCGAAGGCTGGGCGATCCACGCCGAGAAATTGATGGCCGATAACGGCGCCTATCGCGGCGCCCCGCTCGAGGAACTGGGCCATGTCCATTGGCTGTTGTTCCGCGCCATGCGCGGCCTTGTCGACACGGGTATGCATCATCGCCGCTGGAGTGTTGCCGAAGCGGTTGCACAGCTCGACCAACTCCAGGGTGTGCCGGCCTATTTTGCGTCGTTCGAGCAGGATCTCGACCGGATTGCCAGGGAGCCCGCAGTCCGGGCGGCGGAGGCGTTGATCTGGCTCGGCCTCACCGATCGGACCCGGGGACGCAGCGGTGCCGCGTTGCGCAGAGTCAATCGCGCGATCCTCGCCGGGGGACGCAAACCGCTTCGGCTGATCCCGAAAGATGGGAGCGGGGCGTAAAATGCGACACCGGGCACCCGGAAGCTTCCCTCGGCCGGAGGTAGCGGCTAACCAATCACCCAAGCTGCGAGCGGGACTCAAGCAGCAGATATTACCGGGAGAGGCTGAATGAGCGATGCGCGAGGGGCCACGATAGCGGGCGCCGCAGAGCGGATAGGGCGGTACCGCTGGGTCATCGTCGGCCTGTTGTTCGCTGCCACTGCGATCAATTACATCGACCGCCAGATGATCGGGCTGCTCAAGCCGATCATGATGGAAGATCCCGCACTCCATATGGACGAGCGGACCTATGCCGACGTCGTGGTGTGGTTCCAGATCGCCTATGCGGTCGGCTATCTCGGTTTCGGCAAGGTGGTCGACGCAATCGGCGCGCGGCTCGGTTACGCCGCCGCGGTGATCATCTGGACGGTCGCGCACGTCGCCCATGGCGGCGCCTACAGCGTCACCCAGTTCGCGCTCGCGCGGTTCAGCCTGGGGATCGGCGAATCGGGCAACTTCCCGGCCGGCGTCAAATCGGTGGCGCAATGGTTCCCGCAAAAGGAGCGCGCCTACGCGATCGGCCTGTTCAACGCCGGCGCGAATGTCGGCGCGATCCTCACCCCGTTGATCGTCTATGTGATGATCTCGCACCTCGAGATGAGCTGGCGGACAGTGTTCATCGCCACCGGCATTTTCGGGCTGGTCTGGCTGATCGCGTGGCTGGCAATCTATCGCGACGATCCCGCGACGCACCCGAAGGTCGGCAGCAGCGAACTGGCCCACATCACCCAGGATCCCGCCGACCCGGACGTGAAGACTCCGGGGCTGTGGCTGCGCCTGCTCGCGACCCGCGAGACCTGGGCATTCGCGCTCGGCAAGTTCTTCATCGATCCGATCTGGTGGTTCTATCTGTTCTGGCTGCCGGGCTTTCTCGGCGCGCAATATGGCCTCGACCTCAAGACCTGGTCGACGCCGACCGCGGCGCTCGCGCTCGGCGCGATCTATCTGATCTCGGATGTCGGAAGCATCTTCGGCGGCTGGCTGTCCGGCCGCTTCATGAAAGCAGGGATGAGCGTCAACAAGGCGCGCAAATTGACCATGCTGATCTGCGCCTTCTGCGTCCTCCCGGTCGTGTTCGCCACCTCTGTGGATAATTTGTGGATCAGCGTGATCCTGATCGGCGTCGCCGCCGCGGCGCACCAGGGGTTTTCGGCCAACCTGTACACCTTGCCTTCGGACACCTTTCCCCGCTTCGCGGTGGGGGCGGTGATCGGCATCGGCGGCACGGTGGGCGCGATCGGCGGGGCTTTGTTCTCCAAATATTCGGGCGACATCCTCGACCGGGTGGGCAGCTATGCGCCGATGTTCATCGCTGCCGGAGCCGCCTATTTCCTCGCGGTGCTCGCCGTACACCTGCTGACGCCGCGGCTGGCGCGGGTCGAGAGCTTCCATCGCTCGACCCCCTGGGGCGTGATCGTGTCGGTGGCGGCGGGGCTGCTCGGCGTCATCATCTTCCTTGCCTCGGGCAAGAATGTCGAAGGCTGCACGCCGGTGTGGATGGGCGTCGCGTCGCCCTGCTTCGTGCCCGGCACCTATTGGGCGATCCTCGGCGCCTGCGCGGCGGTTGCGATCCTCGCGATTGTCGCCAATGCGCTGTTCCGCGACAAGACGCCGCAAGCGTAAGAGAGCATCATGACCAAGCCCCTCAGACTCGATCCCGACCGCCTCTTCCCAGCGGACGAGCGTACCCGCAGCGTCGCGCGGGCGCTCTACAGGGAAGTGGCCGGGCTGCCCATCATCAGCCCGCACGGGCACACCGATCCGACCTGGTTTGCGACCAACGCCAACTGGTCGAACGCGACCGAGTTGTTGCTGTCGCCCGACCATTATCTCTACCGCATGCTCTATTCGCAGGGCATCGCGCTCGACGATCTCTGCGTGCCGAGCAAGGCGGGCATGCCCGGGACCGATCCCCGGAAGGCCTGGCGCACCTTTGCCCAGAATTTCCACCTGTTCCGCGGCACGCCGTCCAGCATGTGGCTCGGCCATGTCTTTGCCGAGGTGTTCGGGTTCGATGTCGCGCTCGATGCGAGCACCGCCGATCTCTATTACGACCGGATCAACGAGAGCCTCGCCGGCGACGCGTTCAAGCCGCGCGCGCTGTTCGACCGCTTCGGGATCGAGTTCCTCGCCACCACCGAGGGCCCGCAGGACGATCTCTCGCCGCACCACGCGATCCGCGAGTCAGGGTGGCCGGGCAGGGTGGTCACCACTTACCGCCCCGACGCAGTGATCGATGTCGAGCACGAGCAGTTCGCCGGCGCGATGAAGGTATTCGCGGAGAAGACCGGGGAAGATGTCTGGTCATGGGACGGCTATCTCGCCGCACATCGCAAGCGTCGTGCCGATTTCCGCGCGGCGGGGGCGACTGCGACCGATCACGGTCACCCGACCGCGCAGACCGCCAATCTCGGCCATGACGAGGCCGAGCGGCTGTTCCGCACGATCCTGTCGGACAGCTGGACGCCGCAGGACGCCGAGCTGTTCCGTGCGCAGATGCTCACCGAGATGGCGGCAATGTCGGTCGAGGACGGCATGGTGATGCAGATCCATCCGGGCAGCTTCCGCAACCACAACGGGGGCCTGTTCGCCAGCCATGGCCGCGACAAGGGCGCCGACATCCCGACACGCACCGACTATGTCCATGCGCTAAAACCTTTGCTCGACCGCTTCGGCACTTCGACCGACCTGTCGATCATCCTCTTCACCCTCGACGAGACGGTGTATGCGCGCGAGCTGGCCCCGCTGGCGGGCCATTACCCGTGCCTCAAGCTCGGCCCGAGCTGGTGGTTCCACGACAGTCCCGAGGGGATGCGGCGCTTCCGCGAGCAGGTCACCGAGACGGCGGGCTTCTACAACACGGTCGGCTTCAACGATGACACCCGTGCCTTTCTGTCGATCCCCGCGCGCCATGACGTCGCGCGGCGTATCGATTGCGGCTTCCTCGGCCAATTGGTCGCCGAAGGGCGACTGCTCGACTGGGAAGCACATGAACTCGCGCACGAGCTGACCAACGGGCTCGTCCGTAAAGCCTATAAGATCGATCAACCCGCGCCGGCACCTGTCGCCGCAGCAGCCTGAACCAGACACTGAATCAACGGAGTATCCCATGTTCGACCGCACCTATTACGCCACGCATCCGGACATGATGGAGTGTGTGTCGAACGAGGAATTGCGCGATCGCTATCTGATCGACGGGCTGTTCCGCGAGGGCGAGTGCGTGCTCAACTATACCCATGCCGACCGCTTCGTGATCGGCGGCGTGGCGGTGGGTGCGGGCAGCGTGAAGCTCCCCGACCAGACCGGGCCGGCCTCGGCGGCGGGCCACCCGTTTCTCGAGCGGCGCGAGCTGGCGGTGGTCAATGTGGGCAGGGTCGAGGGAACGGTCACCGTCGACGGCGAGACCTTCACGCTGGGCAACAAGGACTGCCTCTATGTCACCATGGGCGCCAGGGACGTGCAATTCTCCGGAGAAGGCGCGCGCTTCTATCTCGCCTCGTGCCCGGCGCATAAGGGCTTCCAGACGCGCAAGCTGTCGATCGCCGATGCCAACCGGCTCGACCGCGGCAGCCTCGAGGAATCGAACGAGCGCTCGATCTACCAACTGGTGATCCCCGGCGTGTGCGATTCAGCCCAGCTGGTGATGGGCCTGACCGTGCTCAAGCCGGGCAGCGTGTGGAACACGATGCCGCCGCACATCCATGAGCGGCGTAGCGAGATCTATTTCTATTTCGAGCTCGACGGGCCCAATGATCGCGTCTTCCATTACATGGGCCAAGGCGAGGCGATGCGCCACATCGTCATGGCCAACGAGGAAGCGGTGATCAGCCCGCCCTGGTCGATCCACATGGGCAGCGGCACCAAAGCCTATGCCTTTATCTGGGCCATGGCCGGCGAGAACCAGGACTATACCGACATGAACGTCCTCGACATCTGCCAGCTGGCGTAACTGCCACTTCCTTGCTCCCCTCCCTGCAAGGGAGGGGTTGGGGGTGGGTGCGAGCGAAGCGAGCCCTCCTGCGCCACCCCTTGAAGCGCCGCCGGAGGCATCGAGCCTCCGCCGCCGCTACCCACCCCCAGCCCCTCCCTTTCAGGGAGGGGAGGAGTTTAGAATGACCAAGCTCTTCGATCTCACCGGCAAGACTGCCATCGTGACCGGCGCCAATACCGGAATCGGCCAAGGCATCGCGCTCGCCTTGGCCGGCGCTGGCGCGAGCATCGCGGCGGTCGGCCGCTCGGCCGCTACCGAAACGGTCGAGAAAGCGCGTGCGCTCGGCGTGGAGGCCGAGATCATTTCCGCCGATCTTTCGACGATCGAGCCTGTGGGCAGGATTGTGGACGAGACTGTGGAAAAGCTCGGTGGGCTGGATATCCTCGTCAACAATGCGGGGATCATCCGCCGCAATGACAGCCTCGACTTTACCGAGGAGGATTGGGACGCGGTGATCGACACCAACCTCAAGTCGACCTTCTTCCTGTGCCAGGCGGCCGGACGCCACATGGCCAGACAAGGCAGCGGCAAGATCATCAACATCGCCTCGATGCTGAGCTTCCAGGGCGGCATTCGCGTCCCCAGCTATACCGCCAGCAAATCGGGCGTCGCGGGCCTCACCAAACTGCTCGCCTGCGAATGGGCAGCCAAGGGCATCAACGTCAACGCGATCGCCCCCGGCTATATCGCCACCAACAACACCGCCGCGCTGCAGGCCGACGAAACCCGCAACCGCCAGATCGTCGAGCGCATTCCTGCGGGCCGCTGGGGCGACCCGGACGATCTCGGCGGCGCCGCCGTGTTCCTCGCCTCCTCGGCATCGGACTATGTCCAGGGCCATATCCTCGCCGTCGACGGCGGGTGGCTGGCGCGATGATCGACAACAAGCCGATCGCCTTTTTCGGCGAAGTCATGCTCCGGCTCTCGCCGCCGGGACGCGAATTGCTGTTCCAGACACCGGCGCTGCAGGTGCATGTCGGCGGCGCCGAGGCGAACGTCGCGACCGGCCTCGCCTGCCTCGGCCATGCGACCCGGATGGTGACCGCAGTCCCGAGCAACCCGATGGGCCGCGCGGTGATCGACGAATTGCGCCGCCACGGCGTCGACACCTCGACGGTCCTTCGCGAAGAGGGTCGGCTGGGCCTGTACTTCCTGCAGCCGGGCGCGGGCCTGCGCGCCTCGGAAGTCGTCTATGATCGCGCCCATTCGGTGTTTGCCGAGCGCGCATCGGATGCGTGGGACTGGGAGACGGCGCTCGCGGGCTGCGGCCGATTGCATCTTTCGGGAATCACCCCGGCGCTCGGCCCCAATTCGGCCGCCGCGGCGATCGCCGCCGCCGAGGCCGCGCGGGCGCAGGGGCTCGGCGTCTCGTTCGATGGCAATTACCGCGCGCGGCTATGGGAGACGTGGGACAGCGATCCACGCGGGATCCTGACCCAGCTGATCGGTCATGCCGATATCCTGTTCGGCAACCATCGCGACATTTCGCTGCTGCTCGGCAAGACCTTCTCGGGCGACGGCAACGACCGGCGCCGCGAAGCCGCGGAAGCGGCGTTCGAAGCCTTTCCCAATCTCCAGCTGATCGCGTCGACCGCGCGGCATGTCGACGATGCCGACAGCCATCGGATCTCGGCGCGCATCGACACGCGCGATGGCGCGCATCAGACCGAAGAGGCGCTGGTCGCGGGAATCGTCGACCGGCTCGGGGCTGGTGACGCCTTTGCAACCGGCGTCATGCATGGTCTGATCGAAGGCGGCGACGCGAAGGCCGCGGCGGAAGCGGGGCTGGCGCTGACCTGCCTCAAGCATTCGCTGCCCGGCGATGCCAGCCTGTTCACCCGCGCAGACCTTGCGGCGTTCGAAGGCGGGGGGCTCGACGTGCGGCGGTGAAGACCGTCCGGTGGCCGTCGAAAACGGCCACCGCGTCACTCCTCGCGGAAGGCGCCGCTCATCGAATCCTCGATCGGTGCGAACAGATAGTCGAACAGTGTCCGCGACTGCGTCTTCACGTGCACCGCAACGGGCACGCCCGGCTGGAGGCGGACCTTGTTGCGCTCAAGCGCCTGCGGGTCGTTGACCACGATCTGGGCACGGAAGAAGCCGCGTCCCTGACCGTCGGTGACGCGCGCGGGGGAAAGCGCGACGACCTTACCCTCGAAGCTCGACTGGCCGCGGGGATTGACCGAAGTGAACCGCAGCGTCGCGGGCGCGCCGATGTGAACATCGTCGATATCCTCGGGGCGGATCGTCGCCTCGATGATCAGGGCCCGGCCCTCGGGCACGATCTCCATCAGCGTCGAGCCGCCGCCGACGACCGTTCCCGGACCTATCCTGGCGACCCCGGACACCCGGCCGGCCACCGGTGCCCGCAGGGTGTCACGGGCCTCGTCGAAGCGGCTGACGCGCAGCGCTGGGTCGACCTGCGCGAGCTGTTCCTCGACTTTGGCGAGTTCCGCGACCGTGTTCATCGTCTGGGAACTCGCGAGCTTTGCCTTTTGCAGGTCGGCACGCGATACCGAAGCAGTGCCGGTGGCGAGTTGCGCCTCGAGCTCGGCGGCGGCGCGTTCGAGCGCACGCACCTGGGTCAGCCGGGCATAGCCCTTCGCGTACAGCTTGCGGATTCCGGCCAGTTCGTCCTGGATCAGCCCGAGCTGTTTGCGTACGCCGACCCTTTGGGCTTCGGATGCGGTCAGCTCGGTCGCGGCGATAGCGCGCTCGGCATCGAGGATCTCGCGATGACGGCGGAAGATCGCCGATTGCGCCGCCAGCGCCGAGGCGACCTGCGGCTCCTGCGAACGCCGGGTGAGATCGGGAGGGAAGGCGATCTCTTCGGCGCCGTCGCGTTCGGCGATCAGCCGCGCCTGGAGCGCGCGCAATGCGTCGCGCCGCGCCTGCGCCTGTTGCGCGGCGGCGGCGGAACGCACGCTGTTCATCCGCACCAGCGGCTGGCTCTCGCGGACTGCCTCGCCCTCGCGGACCAGCACTTCGGCGACGAGCCCGCCCGACAGCGGCTGCACGACGATGCGCGATCCGCTGGTCGTCACTTCGCCGCTGGCGACGGCGGCGCCCGAGATCGGCGCGACCAGCGAGAACAAGACGAGCAGCCCGAAAAACAGCCCGGCGGCGATCAGCCCGACGCGGATGACCTTGCTCGCGTCGTCGAGCGGCCGCGGCTCGGGCGAGGCGCGGAACAGGTCGAACTTCCTGCCGAGCGCGCTTTGGCCGTTCGGGCCGCCGCCGCCCTGCGAGAGGAAATCGAGCTTCATGATCAGCCTCCCACCGGCTCTGGCGCGATCGATTCGACCAATTGGGTGCGAACCTTGCGGAACACCCGGGCGCGGGCGCCATCGAGCTGGATCTCGCCTTTGTTGAGCACCACCACACGATCGACCTGCGCCACCGGATTGAGCCGGTGGGCGATCAGCACGATCGTGCTTCCCTCACGCTTGAGCTGGCGCAGCGCCTCGGCGAGCGCCTCCTCGCCATCGGCGTCGAGATGCGCGTTGGGCTCGTCGAGGACGAGCAATCGCGGCTTGCCGAACATCGCGCGGGCGAGGCCGATCCGCTGGCGCTGCCCGCCGGATAGCCCCGAGCCGCCTTCGTCGATCCGCGTCTCATAGCCTTCGGGTAGTTCGAGGATCATCTCATGGACATTGGCGCGTTTCGCCGCGTCGATGACCAGATCATCGCCGCACTCGCTGAAGCGCGCGATGTTCTCGCGCAAGGTGCCCGGGAAGAGCCCGACATTCTGCGGAAGATAGCCGATCGAACGGCCGAGCATCTCGCGCGACCAGTGCCGGGTCTGCAATCCGCCGATCGCGACTTCGCCGGAATCGGGATAGCGTGCGCCGACGATCAGCCGGGCGAGGCAGCTCTTCCCGGCGCCGCTCGGCCCGACGATGCCGATCGCCTCGCCTGCGGTGATGTGGAGGTTAATGCCGCGCAACGCCGGGCGCTGGGCGCCGACGGGCGTGAAGGTGACATTCTCCATCGAGAGGCCGGCGTCCTTGAACGGCGGCTCGACCCGGGGCAGCCGCGCCGGTGCGGCATTGAGCACCTTCTGCACGCGGCGCCCGGCCGAGAGCGCCTGGGCGATCTGCCGCCAGCCGCCGACCGCGACCTCGAGCGGCGCGAGCGCGCGGCCCAGCATCATGTTCGCCGCGAAGATCGCCGCGGCATGGATCGATCCCTGAATCACCAGCCAGGCGCCTAGACCCAGCATCACGCCCTGCATGGCCATGCGGACGAAGCGGATGGCGGAGGTGAAATCCGCATTGCGGTCGCTGCCTTCGGCCTGGCGCGCGATCATCACGTCGCGATCGACGTGCCAGCGCTGCGAGAGCGCGCGATCCATTCCCATTGCGTGGATCGGGTCGGCATGGCGGGCGATGCTGTCGGTGAACTGGTAGCTGCTCTGCGCCGCCTCGTGCGCCACGGCGGCACCGGCGCGGGTGGTCTTGTCGTTGAGGAACGCGAGGCCGAGCAGGATCAGCGCGCCGGCCATTCCCGCCGCCCCGATCAGCGGGTGGATCAGGAAAAGCGCGATCATGAAGATCGGCATCCAGGGGACGTCGAAGAAGAACTGCGCACCGTGTCCCGCAAGCGCCGAGCGGAATTGATCGAGATCGCGCAAAGCCTGCGCATTTCGCCCGCTTGCGCGCGTGCGTGGCGCCAGATCGATGATCGCCTGGAATACCCGGTCCGACAGCAGCCTGTTGATCCGCGCCGCGGCCCGCACGAGAATCCGTGCGCGCGCGGCATCGAGGATCGCCATCGTCACCAGCGCCAGCAACAAGGCGACGCTCAGACCCACCAGAGTGGCGATGCTGCCGCTCGGGATCACGCGGTTGTAGATCTGGACCAGATAGATGGGCGAGGCGAGGAACAACAGGTTCACCGCGCCGCTGAACCCCGCGGCGGTCCATAGCAACCGCTTGTTCGCGCGCAGTGCCGCGGCGAACTCGTCCTTCGGATCATAGACCTTGCTCGCCGGATCGAGCTCGGGCGGCTTTTCGGGCGTCGCTGGCTCGCTCATGCAATCCTATCCATGGCCATGATCATCGAAGGAGGAGAGGCCGCCGAGCAGATCGGTGCCGTGATCGGCGATGCCGAGCAGGATCGCGCCGGGATCGACCCCGCCCATGTCCGGCAGGCCGAGGCCGTGATCGTCCGTCAGGTCGACGCCGTGATCGTCCGTCAGGTCGACGCCGTGATCGTCCGCCAGCGCGGCCAAGCTGTCTGCGGGCGCAAGCGCATCGCCGAGCCATTCGACGCCGCTGGCGGCATCCTGAACCACGAAGCCGGCCGCATTGCCGATCATGTCGACCAGCGTGCTGATCCCGCCGGCGACGTCGCTGCCCGATATCGGCAAGTCCATGTCGAGCGCAGTCGCGGTCGAAAGGCTGGTGCCGAGATCGACGCCGATCTCCTGCCCGCCGAGCGCAATCTCCGCGCCGACATGGGTCGACACCGACAGATCCGTCGCGGTGCCGATCGTGCCCGGAAGCGTGGCGAGGGTGTCGAGCACCGGCGGGACAAGGCCGGTTGCCAGTCCGTCCACCTGCTGGACGAGCGCGCCGGGCAAAACGGCGACAGTGTCCACGACAGGTTCGGCGAGGCCGGCCACGGTTTGTTGGAGCGCCGCTACCTGTTCGGCCGCCTCGCTGGTCAGCGCGGCGATCGCAGCATCGGTCTGTTCCTTGAGCGCCGCGATGTCGCTGGCGAGCGCGGCGCTCAACTGCTCGAGCTGGGCGGCTGCGGCTGCATGCGCGTCGTCGAGGACCGCCATGGTTTGCGCAGTCTGAGTCTGCGCTGCTTCGGCCACGTTCGATACAACAGCGGCCGTGGCAGGCGCGGCGCTGGTCTCGACTGCGACATTGGCACCGACATGCACCGTCTGATCGAATTGCGTGCCCGATCCCACGGGAATCGGGCTGCCGGCGAGAGGGACTGTGGTCGCCGCGGCGTAATTGGCGTTCAAGCCGATATCGACATGGGTATGGACTGCGCCCGTCAAGGCGCTCCCCCCGATCATGCCCTGATCGAGGCTGGCGAGCGCATTGGTCGAGAAATGCGTTTCGCCGGCGAGCGAAACCGCATGACCGGGCGAATAGCCCGAGCTTCCGCCCCCCGATTCATCGCTTGCCAACGCGGGACGGGCGCTGCCGAGCGACATCGCGACGACGCTGCCGGGGGTCCAGTTTTGAAAGGTATCGCCAGTCGCGCCGAACAGCCCGACATCGGACGGGCCGCTCTGGATCGCGGGGCCACGGTCGCGCAAGATGCGCTCGATCAGCACGGAAATCTCGTGAGATCGTCATCCATTATCGTGCTTGCTCCCTGGTGGCGGAACCTCTTTGCGCGGCCGCCGTTGGCTGCAGCGTCTGTTCGATGCCGGCCATTGGTATCGCCGGACCGGTACGGAACGCCCCACCCGAAGCTGCCGCGGCAACGGCGCCTTGGGTGGGGCTTCCAGTTTAGCCTTCGAAATCGCCGAACGAGTCGGTCATGCTCGAGAGCACGCTGCCGAGATCCAGATCCGCGCCGAAATCCTGGGCGCTGTGATAGGTCTCGCTCGAACCGTCCTCATCGACACTGTGGCTATAGGTTTCGTTCGAGGCGTCGATGCTCACGACCGCGTCGAGATCCGACCAGAAATCAGAATTCGATGCGCTCGTGCCTTCCGAGTCGTCGCCGCCGCCGAAAAGGCTGGAAAGAAAGGCCATTTTTCTTCTCCTAGGTTGATCTTCGTGTCAGCGTGACGCTGTCCACGTCACGGCGATAAGAACGGGCGGCGGCGGCGAAGTCTCCAGAAGGCAAGCGGCCGAGGGGGCAGGCGAAATTGAGCCGGATCAATAGCCTGGGTGAGCGCTTCGGAGAGGGGGCCGCGGCGTGGCGCGTGATGGGGACTGATCACGCTCAATCCGGCTCCCGTCGAACCGTTGGGCAAAGGCGGTGAAGCGTGCAAAACCCTATCTTTATTGAACTTTGATGCAACTTGCGGAGCGGCGAGACGTAGTCCGGGCCATGCTCCTCACCTCAGAATTGCATCGGGAACGCCCGAGCGAAACCGCGACGCCGCACGGCTGCCGGTTCACTCGCAAGATCGAGCAATATGCGCCGGTGGCCGACCGCGACGTGGAGGCGCTTCGCCGGTTGCTGAGCGCCAAGGTTCAGACGCTGGACGCCGGCGTTCCGCTGATCGAGGCAGGCGAAGCGCCGACCGACATTCACGTCGTGCTGGACGGCTGGGCATGCCGCTCGCAGGTCGCACCCAACGGGCGCAGGCAGGTGCTGGCGTTCCATGTGCCGGGCGATGTCTGCGATTTCGGCGTGTTCGTTATCCGCGAGATGGATTCATCGATCGTCGCCCAGACGACACTCAAGGTGGCGAGCATCGGCCGCGCCGCGCTGCACACCCTCACCACCGCGCATCCCCGGCTCGCCCAGGCCTTGTGGTGGGAATCGGCGGCAGCGAGTTCGATCCAGCGGCACTGGATGTTGCGGATCTGCCAGCAGACCGCGCGCGAGCGGCTGGCCAACCTCGTCTGCGAGCTGGCCGCGCGCCTCTATGTCGTCGGGCTGGCGGACGACAACGGCTTCGAGATGCCGCTCACCCAGTCACAGCTCGGCGGCGCCTGCGGACTGACCTCCGAGCACACCAACCGAACCCTGCGGGATCTGCGCGAGACCGGCCTGATGTCACTCGAGCGCGGCCGCATCCTGTTCGGGGACTGGGACCGGCTGCGCGAGCTGGGCAGCTTCGACGGCCGCTATCTACACTTCCGGACGATGCGGGCGCCGGGCGCCGCGGCGGGACCGGTATTGCCTGCGTTGCGCGAGGTCTTCCCGGGGCTCGGCGAGGCCGTAGGCCTATAGCCGGACCGTCGGGAGCGCGTTCGCCCCCGAGATCGAGCCGGACCCAGCCGCTACTCTGGTGGGGGGAGCCACGCCGGCTCGAACTGTAGAAGCCGTGGCTCGATGGGAGCAAGGGCGCGGAGCGCGGCAAGGTCGAGGATTTGCATCCTGCCGCGCTGGAAAGCGATCAGACCTTCCTCGCGCAATTCGCGTAGCTTGCGGTTCACGTGGATGGCGGTGAGCCCGGTGAGGTCGCCGATCGCCTCCTGTGTAAGCGGGAGGTCGAATGCATTGTCCTCGGCGGCGCCCAACGGAGTGAGGCGAGCGTGCAGATCCAGGAGGAGACGTGCCAACTGCTCCTTCGCGGAGGCGCGTCCTGCCACTACCAGCGCGTCCATGAGCGCAAGGCGCTCCACCTGCGCTGCGAAAGTAATCAGCGCGCCCAGGCGCGGGAGGTGAGAGTAGATCACGCCGAGGCGCTGAAAGGGGACGAAGGCCACGGTCGCCGCTGTTATGGCAGTCAAGGTGTCAGCGGCACGCGGCAGCACCATGCTCGGTGTGCCCAGCAGATCGCCTGGCAGGTGCACCTTCTGGATCAGCCGGGCGCCGCTGCGAAGCAGGATTGAGGACGTCACCCAGCCGCGCAAGTGAAGGTAAAAGCCCGACGCGACATCTCCCTCCATCCGAATGATTTCGCCCGGCCCTCGGGTCTCCTCCACCTCGGCCAGAGTGACGAGGGCCTCCTGCTCCTTGTCGGTAAGGCTAGCGAATGCCTGCCATCTATGGATCGGATACACGTTCGAATTCCCCCGGGTGTCCAAACTCAGGCTCTGTCCTGTTTCTGTCAACCAACCGCCGCAAACGAACGTCCGCTTACACGAAGTGGGTGCTTCTAAACGGAAGGTGCCTTCCCGCCCGATTGGAGCCGTTCAGCCCGCGTGCCAGAAGCGGTAGTTTAGGGGTTCACCACCCAGACATTACTGCGCCCGCAGCTCAGGGCGATCGAGGTCGAGCGCGGCGATCGGGATCACTTCCAGCTGTGGATATCGTTCGCGCAGCCTGGTGAGGAACAGCTTGCCGTCGCCGACGATCACGATGGTCGCGCGGTCCGCGGCGATCGTGCGGCGCGCCGCCGCGGCGGCGGCTTCGGTCGTCACCGCGCCGATACGGTCGCGCAGCTTGGCCGCCTCGACCGGGTCGACACCCTGCAGGACGAGGCCGGCGAGCGCATTGGCGAAGCCGGCGCTGGTCTCCGACTGACGCGATACCCCGCCTTGGAGGAAGGCGACACGCTGCGCGACGGATTCGGCGTCGAGCGGCTCGTTCGCGAGCCGCGCGAGCTCACCGGCGAAGATCGCGGCGACGTCGGGCGCGCTCTCGTTCTTGGTCTGCGCCGTCGCGCTCAGCATGCCCTCGTCGGCGCGGGCTGCAAGGCTGCTATAGGCGCCGTAGGACAAAGCCCGCTTGACGCGGACTTCCTGAAACAGGCGCCCGTTCGACCCGGCGCCGAGCACGGCGTTGGCGACCATCAGGTCGGGGTAAGCGGGGTCGCGGCGCGACGGGATGCGCAGGCCTGCGGCGACCGCGGCCTGGCCGGCGCCGGGCATGTCGACGACGATCACCCGCGGTGTGCCGGCTTTGCCGGCTGCGGGGGCGGGCGCTTCGGGTGCGGCCCCCGTGCCGCGCCAATCCGCGAACAGACGATCGCCGATCCGGCGCGCCGCATCGGGTGCAATCCCGCCGGTGACGATCAGGGTGGCATTGTCGGGCCGCCACCAGCGATCGCGCTGCGCCACCAGCGCGGCGCGTTCGATCGCCCCCAGCGAGCGCGGCGTGCCGACGCCGCCATAGGGCGCGGCGCCGTAGATCGCGCGCTGCATCGTCATGCTGGCGAGCGAGCCCGGGTTCTTCATCGCGACCTGAAGCCGGTCGACGGTGCGGCGGCGTTCCTGCTCGAACTCGTCGGCGGGGAAGGTAGCATTGCGCGCCACATCGGCGAGCACGTCGCCTGCTGCGTCGAGCGCGGCGACCGGTGCGGTGACGCTCAATATCGTCCCGTCCGGCGTGGCATCGGCGGTGATCGATGCGCCAAGCGCTTCGAGTTCGGCGGCAATCTGCCGCGCCGAGCGCTTCGCGGTGCCTTTGGTCGCGACCAGCGCCGCGAGTTCGGCGACGCCGGCCTGGCCTTGCGGATCGGTGGCGCTGCCCCCCTTGAAGACGAGGCTGAGGGTTGCGATCGGCACGCTGCCGGTGCGTGCCGAAACCAGGGCCATGCCATTGGCGAGACGCGATTGCGCGATCACCGGATTGGTCACCGGCACTGCCGCCGAGGGCGCCGGCGGCTGCTCGCGTTCACCTTCCGGCGCGAGAGTCAGCGGCGTGCGGGTCGCCGGAGGCACCGTCGCCCAATGCGGCATAGGCGCCGGATTGCGCCAGTTGTCGGGGGCATCGGCCGGACGCTTGCTCTCGTCGAGATAGCGGAAATCGACGCGCGCCTCGGGCTTCAGATAAAGCCGCGCGACCCGCTGCACATCGGCGGCGGTGACGCGGCTGATCGCGGCGAGGCGCTTGTCGGCTGCTTTCGAATCGCCAGTGCGCACCAAAGCCTCGCCGAGGGTGAAGGCGCGACCCGAGGCAGTCTCGCGTTCGGCGAGCGCCTCGGTCATCATTTCGTTCTTCGCCTCGGCCAGTTCAGCCGGGCTGACCGGCGCGTCCCGCAGCCGCGCGATCTCGGCAGCCAGCGCCGTTTCCGCCTGTTCCACCGTCGCGCCGCTGGCTAGCGTCACCACCGGGGCGAGGAAGCCGTTGTCCTCCACGTCGTTGAAGTTGGTCGCGGCGGAGCTGGCGATCGGCCGGTCGAACACCAGCGCCCGCTTGAGCCGTGAATTGTCGCCATTGGCGAGGATCGCATCGAGCACGACGAGCGGCGCGATGTCCGGATGCGCGGAGCCCGGGATGCGCCAGCTGCTCGCGATCAGCGGCAAGGGCACGTTGGGCGCGTACATCGTCACCGTTCGCGGGGCCGTGCGCGGCTTTTCGGTGGCGCGGATCGCCAGCGGGAGCGCCGATTTGCGGCGCGGGATAGCGGCGAAATAGCGATCGACCAAGGTGTCGAGCCGCGCCGGATCGAAATTGCCGGCGACGATCAGGGTCGCGGTGTCCGGCCCGTAATAGGCTTCGTGAAAGGCGAGCGCGTCCTCGAGCGTGGCGGCATCGAGCTGCTCGAGGCTGCCGATGCCCGAGCGGCGTGCCGGCACGGTGTCGTGGCTGTTGTCGTCGAGCGCCAGCCGCAGCCGACCGTATGCGGGCGCGAGGATGCGCTGGCGGAACTCCTCCTTGACGACGTTGCGCTCGGTGTTGAACACCTCGGCGTCGATGACCGGGCGGGCCATGCGCTCGGCATGGGTCCACAGCATCGTCTCTAGATATTGGGCGGGGACCGTCTCGTAATAATTGGTGCGATCGAACCAGGTCGAGGCATTGCGCACGCCGCCGACATTCTCGGTCAGGCGATTGATCATGTTGTAGGGCATGTTGCGCGTCTTGCGCGACAGGATGTGCTCGAACAGGTGCGCGAAGCCCGAGCGGCCGTCCGGATCGTGCTTCGATCCGACATCGTACCAGACCTGCACGCTGACGCTGGGCGTGGTGGTGTCGCGGATGGCGATCACCCGCAGCCCGTTGGGCAGGGTGCGCTCGGTGAAGGCGATCGGCGGGACCGTGATCTTCGGCGGCGTCTGGGCCGCGGCGGGCGTGGTGGCACTGGCCAGCAACAATGTTGCGGCGAGGCGGCGGGCGGTTCTGGCGCGCAAGATCCTGTCCTTCGAAAGCTGTCGGAGGAGGTAAGCCGATCCGCCGGGTGACGGCAATGCGGCAAATCAGCCGGTCACCGATCACCGGCCGGATCCCGCAATTTGACCGGCCTGTGGCCCGCCGGCGTCGCGGTTCAGAACCGCGCGCCGGCCCGGATGCCGATCGTGCGCGGGGTGATCGGCACGATATACGGCCGCTGGTCGCACGCTCCGCATTGCTGGAAGCGCGAGATCTGGCCGCGTTCGTCCCAGATATTCTGCGCGAAGAGTTCGAAATTTAAGCGCGAGAGTTCGAACCCCACCGCGAGATTGGCAGTGGTGTAGGGGTCGAGCCGGCCGAGTGCCGCTGCCTTCTCGACACGGATATCGGAGGAGGCCGAACTCTGGTGCGCGATCAGGCCCTGGACATAGGCGCGGTTCGCTCCGACCGGGATAGAGTAGCGGGCGTTGCCGCTGATCTTGAAGCGCGGTGTGACCGGCAGGCGCGTGCCTTCGGGCGCGAGCACGTCGGTCCCGTCGCCGATGCAGATCTGCGTGGCGCACAGATCCTCGCGCGTCTTGGCGTCGGTGTACGAGCCGGCGACGGACAGGGTCAGCCCGCCTAACGTGGCATTGGCATCCATCTCGACGCCGCGGATGCGCGCGTCAGGGCCGTTCTGGATGATCGTGAAGCTGTTCTCGCCGAGGAACGAGAACTGGAAGTCTTTCCAGCTCTGCTGATAGATCGCGCCATTGAAGCGCAGCCGCCCGTCGGCGAGCGTGGTCTTCCATCCCACTTCGTAATTGTAGAGCGTGTCGGTGGCGTAGGCGGCGACGTCGCCGCGGCGATTGATGCCGCCCGGCCGGAAGCCGCTGGACGCGACGGCGTAGAACAGCAGGCCGTCGCTGGGTTTCCATGTCAGGTTGAAGCGATAGGTGACGCCCTGGTCGTTGGTCTTCTTGGGACGCAGCTCGCCGCCGACATAGGTCGCGAGATTGGTGCACGGCCCACCGGCGACCGCCGGCGGCAGCAAAGTGTTGGTCGGGCTGCCGTCGAGATAGGCATCGCGGAGCGTCCTGCCGTCGGCGAGGAAGCAACTCGCCACGCCGGTGCGCGAGCTGCCCGCCGCATTGAACGGCGACGCCGTGTAGGGGCGCCCGTCGGCGGGATCGACGCCCGGATTGCGCCCGAAGCCGAAGAACCCGATCAGCGAATTGTCGTAAATATAGGCGCGTGCGCCGGCCGTGAAGCTCAGCTTCGGCGAGAGGTCGAAGCTCGCCTCGCCGAACATCGCATAGTCCTTGTCGACGCGGCGCTGCTGGGTCAGCCACAGGGTCCCGGGCGAGCCGTTGACCGACACGGCGCTGCCGAGATTGGGAATCTGATAGTCCTGGTGGATCTGGTTCGATTGGTGCTGGTAGAACAGCCCGGCGACGATGCGGAACCGGTCCGTGGAAGGCGAGGCGACGCGCAGTTCCTGGCTGGTCTTGCGGAAATGGTCCGACGCGACCACGACCTGGCGCGGATCGATCGTGTTGCCGGCATTGTCCTGGTAGTAGAAATAGCCGGCGAGCCCGCCCACCGAGGCGTAGAGGTTATCATAGGCCTCGGAATAATCGGTGTAGTCACTCGACGAATGGGTGGTGCGGTCGAGATAGGCGCCGGCATAGGTCACGTCCCAGTTGCCGATCTGGCCTTCGATCGTCAGCGCGCCCTGGATGAAGCGGTCGCGCCGATATTCAGGGTAGAAATGCTGCACCTCGAGATCGCCGACGCTCGGATCGAAGGCATAGGTGCCGTGGCTGCGCATCTCCTGGTAGAGCACGGTCGGGGTGACGGTCCAGGTGTCGTCAAGGTCGACCTTGAGCGCCGCCCGGCCGCCCCAGGTCTCGGTGTCGTTGTAATCGTTCTCGACGAATGCGTCATTGTCGACGGTGATGCCGCCGGGCGTGGGCAGGAAGCTGCGGGTGCCGGGGACATTGTCGATATAGCCGGCGTCGCGCTGGTAGAAGCCGACGACGCGCAGCGCCGCCCAGTCCGAAAAGGGCGTGTTGATCATGCCCTCGATCTTGCCGCCCTGGCCTCCGTGCGCGACGGTGTTCACCTCGGCATCGACGCGACCCTCGAACGCCGTGGTCGAAGGCTTGTTGGTGATGATGCGGATCGTGCCTGCCTGGCTCGATGCGCCGTACAGGGTGCCCTGCGGCCCGGCCAAGCTCTCGATCCGGGCAATGTCGTAGATATGGACGTCGAGCGTGCCGCCGATCGTCGTCACCGGCTGCTCGTCGAGATAGGAGCCGACCGAGGGCAGCGAACCCGAATGGTTGCCGTCGCCGCCCGAGGCGACGCCGCGCATATAGACCGTGGTGACGCCCGGCTGCGAGGTCTGGAACGAGACCGAAGGCAGCAGCTGGGTATATTGGGTGAAGTTAGAGATGTTGAGCTGATCGAGCTTGCGCGTGCCGATCGCCTGGATGCTGATCGGCACCGACTGGATATTCTCGTCACGCTTCTGGGCGGTGACGACGATCTCGTCGCGATCGGGCGGCAAGTCGCTGGTGGTTTGCGTATCCTGCGCCTGGGCGAGGGCCGGGAGGGGGAGGGCAGTCGAGGCGAGCAACCCCGAAAGCACGGCACGGCGCACGGATACGATCATCGCGGTCCCCAGCGTAACATCAATGTCATGCGAGACTGTGCTGCGACGCAGCAGCCGTCAACCGCTGCGCAGATACGCAAGCGCGATCTTCGCCGACCGTGACGTTTCTGCAACGTTGCCGGTCTGGCTAAGCATCACATCAAGGGGCACGCGAGGTTCGCATAACAGAATTGCGGCCGCCGTTCCTTGAAGAACGACGGCCGCAACTTTGGCTGAGATCAGGCGGAGATCAGAAGGTGACGCCGAACCCGGCGCTGACGGTCTCGCCGCTGTCCTTGCCGGTATAGGTGCCGGCACGGTTGTTGGTGTTCCAGTGGATGACGTTGAGCTGGAGACGGATGATGCTGTCGAGATACCAGTTCACGCCCGCGGTGATCGCCGAACCGTCGCCGACGGTCGGCAGGCCCGAATAATCGATATTCTCGTACCGCGTGATGAGCTCGATCGCGCCCGGGCCGCCTTCGAACACCGGCCGCAGCACGCGCGGCTGCGCGAAGGTGCCGAGACGCGGATTGTACGGCGGCAGATCGCCGGTGAGGAACCAGCCACCCGAGAGACTCCATGCCTTGGTCTCGAGATCGGGACGTCCGGCGTTGAGACGCGCCTCGCGGCGGCCGGCTTCGCCCATCACCCAGAACGGGCCGGTATAGCCGCCGACTTCGACGCCATAGCCGGTCGTGCCGGTGCCGCCGGTCAGCGTGCCGGTCGAGACGCGCAGCGCTTGATTGAAGCGGCCGCCGATCACGGTGTTGCGGGTCAGCGTTCCCGGGCTCTTCGACGCCAGTGCCTCATCGAAGCCCCACAGACCCAGGTGCACCATCGAGCGATCCGTCTTGTACGGGTTCCAGTGGACACGGCCGAGCACACTGCGGCTGTCGTTGATGGTCTGACTGGCGTCGACGCTGTCGCCGCTGATCGTGAGCGAGGCGTGGCCGGTCTTCCAGAAGATCCGGGGCATCAGTGCGATGCCGTAAAAGCCGCGCTGCGGGATGATCGAGGTGGCGACGACGTTGCGCTCGAGGAAGGGCGGCGCGTCCGATCCGCTCGAGCCTTCGAAGCTGCGGTCGTTGAACATGTTGCCGAAGCGGACATCGTACGAGATGTCGCCGACCGTGTCGCGCCAGCCGACGAACATCGTGCCGACGTCGGAGGTGTTGTCGGCGAAGTCGTTCTCGAACTGGTAGAAGAAGTGCGGACCGACTGCACCCTCGATGCCGATACGCAGGGCGCGGGCACCGGTGGTGGTGATGTTGCGGCCTGCATAGTTCGACCCGAAGGTCGTGCTGGCATGGTTGATGATGCGGCCGCGGATCTTGAACAGATACTTGCCGTCGGCCGAACGGAAGATCGGGGCGCCGCCGCGCCACTCGGTCGTGACGTTGGAGACGTTCATTGCGGCGCGTGCTTGGGCGACGTCCTGCTCGGCGGGGCTGGCGGGGACGATCTGGGGCGCGAAGGACTCCTGTTCATTCTCCTCGTTGGCGATGCCGACGCGAGTGGCGCTCGCGACCTGCTGGGCCGGCGCGGCCGGGGTTGCAGCGGTAGCGGTAGTAGCAGTGGTGGCGGGAGCCGCGCCCTCGATCTTGTCGAGCCGGGCACGCAGTGCGGCGATCTCGGCCGACTGTGCCTTGATCAGTGCCACCAGCTCGGCCTGATCGGCCGCATTGTTCTGTGCAGATGCCGGCGTGGCGAGCGCGATCGCCACCAGACCCGCGCCCGAAAGAAGCGTTCGTTTCATAGATAACACCCTGTTAGGTAGATTGATTGACCGTTTGGGGTAATCATAGGGTGCGCTGCAGCGCAGCATGCGGATCGGCATGATTTATTTTAAGAACGAGTCGTCAAGGCTTTCTGCTGACTGCACTTCTTGCTCGCGCTGCCGATCAGGACATTTGCGCGAATTGGCCCTTGGGTGCGGGAGCCGGGTCAGCTGTCCTGATCGGGCGGAGCGTCCGGATAGGCCTCGATCACATCGCCCAGCGCATCGACGAGCGGATCCAGATGCGGCGCGAAGGGCCGCCATGCGCGGTCGCCGCCGGTGAAGATCGGCTGGCGGACCTGTTCGGAGCTGGCGGTGCGGACCGCGCGCTCGGTCTCGTGAAAGGCGAGACAGGTGGGCTCGAAGGCGACGCCGCAGGCCTGAAGGAGCCGGCGCACCTCGGCCTCGGTGTCGGCCACCAGCGCCTCGTGGATCACCCTGTGGATTCGGCCGGGCTGGACCTGGTCGAGATGCCCCATCAGCCGAACATAATCGCGATAATAGCGGCCCATGTCGTCGAGCGCGTAGCTGAACGCCTGGCCGCGGGCGAAATGCTGCTTGAAATTGGAGAAGCAGCAGGCGCGGGGCTCGCGGCGCGCGTCGATGATCGTGGCGTTGGGCAGGATCAGCCGGATCAGCACGACATGGGCCCAGTTGTTGGGGAGCTTGTCGATGAACAAGGGCCGGTCACTACGCCTTTGGACTGCCGTCCGGCGCAGATATTCCTCGCCGAGTTCGCGGGCGCGCTCCGCTGTGAGCCCGGCGAGGCCGTGCGGATAATCGGGGATGCGGCGGGCGAGGGCAGGGAGGTCCGGAAGTTCGGTGGTGCCTTCTATCTGGCTGTGGCTCGCGAGGATCTGCTCGACCAGGGTCGAGCCGGCACGGGGCATGCCGAGGATGAAGATCGGATCGCGCGCCGCGTTGCCCCAGCCGGCGCGTTCGGCGAAGAAGGCGGGCGTGGCCAGAGCGATGCAGTCGTCGACGAAGCGTTCGGTCTCGTCGGCATCGTAGATGAGCTGGGTGCGGCGTAGTGCATTGCCCGCGGCATAATAAGCGAAGGAGCGGTCCGGGTCCTTGCGATCCTCGAATGCCTTGCCGAGCGCGAAATCGAGGTGGAAGCGGTCCTCGTCGCCGATCGCCGGATCGGCGCGGGCGGTTTCCATCGCGGCAATGTCGGCCTCGTCGAAGCGGACCGTCTTGAGGTTGGCGAGGCTCCACCACGCCTCCCCCAGTTCCGGCCGGAGCGTGATCGCCCGGCGATAGGCGGCGATGCCGTCGGCCTGCCGACCGACCGTCTTGAGCATATGGCCGTAGCTCATCCACAATTTCGGCTGCCCCGGGGCATCGGCGAGCACCCGCTCGTACAGGTGGATCGCTTCCTCAAACGCGCCGAGCCGGCCGAGCGCGGCTGCCTTGAGATTGGCGTGGCCGGGATGATCGGGCTCGTCCTCGAGCAATCGGTCGAGCTGTTCGAGCGCCTCACTCGCCCGGTTCTGGCGATAGAGGACCAAGGCGAGATTGGCGCGGGCGGCGGTGAAGGCCGGGGCGATCTCGACGGCGCGGCGGAGGAGGTTCTCGGCGTCCTTTAGCCGCCCGATGCGGCCGGCGAGCTCGGCGAGCATCCGGATCGCGCGGGCATCGAACGGGTCGCGCTTGAGGTACGCCTTGAGGCCGCGTTCGGCTTCGGGAAGCCGATTGTCATGCAGCGCGAGTGCGGCGTTCATCAGATCGGGCGGGAAGCGCGTGGCGAGCATTAGGCAGAGATGACCACGCGGCCGCCTTGCGATCAAGCGGTCCCGCAGTCCTCCGTTCGTGCTGCGCCTGTCGAAGCACGGTTCTCCGCCGGCGGCGCGCTCGCGGCTTCGCCCTTCGACAGGCTCAGGGCGAACGGGGACTTGGTCGGCCAGCGCCTCGAAGCATGGGCTGAGGTTGCCCGTCGCTTTTAGCGCTGGACGCGGGCCGCCGCTGCCGTGACAACGGACAGGTGAGCGAGCCCGCTTCCTTGCCGCGACGCGCGCTCGGCTTCTGGCCGGCGCTGGCGCTGGTCGTCGGCAATCTGATCGGGTCGGGCATTTATCTGCTGCCCGCAACCTTGGCGTCGCTCGGTGCCAACGCCCTGATCGGCTGGGGCGTGACGATCCTCGGGGCGATGGCGCTGGCCTTCGTCTTCGCCCGCCTCGCGGCGAGGCTGCCCTGCGCCGGCGGCCCCTATGCCTTTGCCGATGCGGCATTCGGGCCGGTGGTCGGGTTCGCCGTGGCGTGGAGCTACTGGATCCTGATCTGGGCAGGGAACGGCGCGGTCTCGATCGCGGTGGTGAGCGCGCTCGGGGTGCCGTTTCCGGCGCTGGCGAGCGGGGCGCCTTCGTTCTTCGCGGCCCTGTTGCTCATCTGGGCACTGGTCGCGGTCAATATTCGGGGCGTGGCGCTGGCGGGCCGCATCCAGCTGATCACCGCCGTGCTCAAGCTCGCGCCGCTCGCCGCCGTCATGCTCGTCGCCGCATGGCTGCTACTGCGCGACGGCGAGGCGGCGATCGCCGCAAACCCGCCGGTGCCGATCGGCGCCGGCGCCATCGCGGGTGCCGTGGCGTTGACCTTCTGGGGCTTTCTCGGGGTCGAATCGGCGACCGTGCCGGCCGACAAGGTCAAGGATGCGGCGCGAACCATTCCGATCGTCACACTGGTCGGTACCGGTCTGGCTGGCGTGATCTATGTCCTCGTCGCAGGGAGCATCGCGCTGATGATGCCCGCCGCTTCGACGGCCGCTTCCGCCTCGCCGCTTGCCGCATTTCTCGGCCGGTCATGGGGGACAGGCGCGCAGGAGGTGGTGGCGATCTTCGCGGCGATCAGCGCGCTCGGCACGCTCAACGGCTTCATTCTGCTGCAGGGTGAGATGCCGTGGGCGATGGCGAGGGGGGGCGTGTTTCCCGCCTGGTTCGCGAAGGAGAGCCCCCGGGGCACGCCGGCGCGCGCGCATGTGGTCTCCGGCGTGCTGGTGACCGTCGTGATGGCGCTCAACTATACCGGATCGACCGGAGCGCTGTTCGCCGAGGTCGCGACGATCAGCCTCGCCGCGGGGATGCTCGCTTATTTCGCCAGCGCATTGGCCGCGCTCAAGCTGCTCGCCGGCGACCGGCCGGCGGTGGCGGCGGCGATCGTCGCCGCCGGCTTCGTGCTGTGGATGATTTACGGCCTCGGGCTGCATGCCAATTTGTGGGGGCTGGGCCTGCTCGCGTTGGGGCTGCCGGTGTTCGTCTGGGTACGTCGGGCGCGCGGCTCGTCCTGACCCGGGGCGCAAATGTCAGCCAATGCAGCCTCTGGCGAGCCCTAAGTTGACTATGTTCACGGAAACGCGATTCATCTTTGTAATTTTGTTGCGCGAACAGAAGCGGTTGCGCTGATATCAACGAGTCAAAGAGCGGCCGGGACGGCCCGTCGAGGCAAGCAGGCGAAATCCTACTTTGCAAGCCGGAAAGCTCAGATCGGCAGCATCCGCCGGACCAGCGAGCGGTCGCGCAGGATTTCGTGCGCGGCATTGTGTCCCGGCGCGCCGGTGACGCCGCCGCCGGGATGCGTTCCCGATCCGCACATGTAGAGACCGCGGATCGGCGCGCGATAATCGCCATGGCCGAGCACCGGTCGCGCCGCCCAGAGCTGATCGACCCCCATCGCGCCGTGGAAGATGTCGCCGCCGATCAGCCCGAACTTGCGCTCGAGATCGAGCGGCGAATGGATCTGGCGCGCGATCACGCTCGCTTTGAAGTTCGGAGCATGATCGTTGACCGTGTCGATGATCAGATCGGCGACCTCCTCGCGCGCATCGTCCCAGCTGCGGCTGCCCGGCAGTTCGGGGGCGAATTGCTGGCAGAACAGGCTGGCGATGTGCATGCCCTCGGGCGCAAGGCTGTCGTCGACCGTGGTCGGCAGTTTCATCTCGATGATCGGCTTGCGCGACCAACCCATGGCCTTCGCGTCGACAAAGGCCTGGTCCATATAATCCATGCCCGGCGCGATGATGATGCCGGCGGTGTGGTGCTCCGCCTTTTCCTTCCCCGGCAGCACAGTGAAGTCGGGCAGCTCGGACAGCGCGACGTTCATCCGGAAGGTGCCCGAGCCCGCCTTGAAGCTTTGCATCCGCTTGTTGAAATCGGCAGGCAGGTCGCTGCTGTCGAGCATCTGGCGGTAGAGCATCGCCGGGCCGACATTGGCGGCGACGATCGGCGCGGCGATCTCCTCGCCGCTCTCCAGCCGCACGCCGGCGGCCTTGCCGCCATCGACGAGCACGCGGGCAACCGGGGCTTCGAGGCTGATCTCGACGCCGGCATCCTCGCAGGCACGCGCCATGGCCTGGGTGATCGCGCCCATGCCGCCTACCGAATGGCCCCATGCGCCGAACTTGCCGTTTACTTCGCCGAAGACGTGGTGGAGCAGGACATAGGCCGAGCCCGGGGTCGACACGCCGGCATAATTGCCGACCACGGCATCGAAGGCGAAGGCGGTCTTGACGTGATCGTCTTCGTACCAGCCGTCGAGGAAGTCGCGGGCCGACTTGGTAAAGATGTCGAGCAGATCGCGCTGCGTCTCGATGCCGAGCTTCGACAGCGGCCAGCCCTGGGCCGCGCCAGCGAGGAGGGCGCGCAGGCCGCCACCGGCATTGGGCGGGGTCTTGAGCGCGAGATCGCGCAGCACCTGCGCGACCTTCTCCAGCGCGGCGTCATAGGCGGGGTAGGCTTCCGCATCCTTTTGCGAGAAACGGGCGAACTGGGCCTGGGTGCGTTCGGTGCCGCCGCCGAGCGTGAGATACGTATCCTCGAACGGGAAGAAGTTGCTGATCGTCCGCTCGATGATGCGGAAGCCCCGGTCGTGCAGCTTCATGTCGGCGATCACCTTCGGGCGGAGCAGGCTCACCGTGTAGCTTGCGGTCGAATTGCGAAAGCCGGGGTGGAATTCCTCGGTCACCGCCGCGCCGCCGACGACGTGCCGCCGTTCGAGCAGGCGGACCTTCAATCCCGCACGGGCGAGATAGAAGGCGCAGACGAGGCCGTTATGGCCGCCGCCGATGACGATCGCGTCGTAGCGCTTCATTTCTGTGTCCCCTCCCACTTATTCCGTTCGTGCTGAGCTTGTCGAAGCACTGTTCTTCTTCGTCGAAGAAAAGAACGGCCCTTCGACAAGCTCAGGGCGAACGGGTTGGTATCGTTGCATCAGATGGTGTGCGGTCGCTGCGACCAGCCCGGAGCCGGCGCGCGATGCAGCCGCGCCTCGGGGATGATCGCGCGAATCTTGGCGGCGAAGCTGCGCAGGCACACTTCGCTCGCGCCGATCGGACCTGCCGTATAACTGCTCGATGCCATGCCTTGCTGGACGCGCTCGATCAGCCAGGTGTCCTCGGCATTGACGACGCGGTTGATCCGCCAATTGGCATAGCGGACGAGCTTCATCTCGCGGCGCCGATCTTCAGGAGTAAAGGCGTCGGGGAGCGCGAAGGCCATTTCGCGGAGCACGCAGGTGGTGGGCGAAACCGGCAGCCACTGCATGAAGTCGATCTGATCGGCGTAGATGTCGAACGCCATGTTCGGCCAGAGCTTGTAATAGAGCCAGCGCCGCTGCGCCGCCTCGGGCAAATGATCGACCCGCGGCAGATGGCGCTGGTAAAAGGCCTCCCATGGATTGGCCGAGACGCGGTCGACGAGATAGCCCGACATCCTGTCGACCCAGCCCGATGCCTCGATCGCATAGGATTTGCCGAACAAGCGCGTGAGGCCGTCATGCGCCACCGGGATGTGGAGATTGTCCGAATAATTGTCGCCGACATTCTTCCAGTTGACGGCGCGGTCCCGGACCCGGACGTCGCCGATGCGGCGCATGTCCTCGAACCGATAGGGGGCGATTTCGGCGTCATAGGGGGCTATCATCTCGGCGACCGAGGGACCGCCGTCGTCCTCCAGCCGCACGAACACGAAGCCGCGCCATATGGACAGCTCGACGGGGACGAGCCCGCTCGCGTCCATGTCGAGCGCCGGATAGTCGCGGCGCATTGGGACACCCGAGAGCCGGCCGTCGAGTTCGTAGGTCCAGGCGTGATAGGGACAGACGAGCTTGTGCGCGCAGCCGGCATCGCCGTCGACGATCCGCATCGCGCGGTGTCGGCAGACATTGTGAAAGGCGCGGATGATGCCGTCCCGGCCGCGCACCGCCACGACATTCTCGCCCAGATAGGACAGGCTCCGCCAGTCGCCGGGGTCGGCAAGGTCGCTCTCGTGGCACAGGATCTGCCACGACGGACGCAGAATGCGCGCGGTCTCGACGGCGAGGAATTCGGCATCGGTATAGATCCAGCCGGGCAGCGACCAGTCCGCGTCGGGGTCGACAGCCGGGTGAGGCGACAGAGAGGCGAGAGTCGCCATGGCCGGGCTCCGCAATTGCTTGTTGTACGATCGTATAATAAGCTTGCGGGATGAGCAAGCCCGGCTTCACGCGCGCCGAACCCGATGCCCGACGGCTCTCGCTGATCGCGGCGACTGCGCGCGTTCTGGCGCGCGAGGGTGCCAGCGGCGCGTCGGTGCGGACGATTGCCGTGGAGGCGGGCGTGTCGCCGGGGCTGATCGCGCATCATTTCGACGGCGTGCATGCGCTGATCGCGGCGACCTACGCGCATGTCGGAGACCAGGTCTCGACGGCGCTGGAAGCGGCGATTGGCGCGGTAGGAGACGACCCGCGTGCGCGGCTCCACGCCTATGTCGCGGCGAGTTTCTCCCCGCCGATCGCCGACCGCGCGCTGCTCGCCACCTGGACCGCCTTGTGGGGGCTGGTCATCGCGCAGCCCGCAATCGCGGCGCTGCACGACGCGCAATATGCGCACTATCGAAGCGAGATCGAGAAGCTGCTCGCCGCATGCGGCATGGCGACCAAGGCACGGCGACGCGCGGCGATCGCGATCACCGCTTTGGTCGACGGGTTGTGGCTCGAGCTTTGCCTGTCGCCGGCGGTGCTCGACGCCGACGAAGCGCGGGCGATCGCGGAGGCGCAAATCGCCGCGCTGTTTCGATAGGTAGCGAGGGCCTCCTTGCGGCGCTGCGATTGGGCAACCGGTTGGTCGCTAGGGCTTCTTCGGCGTCTCGGGCGCGGGGGTCGTCCTTGTCTTCGAGCCTCCGGTCTTCACTGCCTCGACCTGGGTGTCGGCGGCGTCGGCAACCCGCCTCCCGTTCGAACAGGGGAGGCGCTGGATGCAGCAGCGCAGATCGGCGAATTCGGGAGCGCCGGCGGCATTCGTGGTGCGGCCTGCGAGGGGCGCATAATAATGCCTTGGGCCGTGGGGGCTCTGGAATTGCGGATTGTCCGGCACGCCCGGCCATTCGACGTCGCCGGTCACGACCCGCGCCGGAATCAGCCAGTAATCGCCGGGACGATAGACGCCACCCTGTTCGAAGGTGATCTTCACACCGTCCTCCAGTTCGATTTCGGTACCCTCGGCTATGGCGATTGCGCCGCCGGATTTGGCCCGCTCTCCCGGATGGTCCCAGCGGCGCAGCAGCGCGTGCCGTGCCGCGGCGTCCGCCGCCGAATAGGTCGGCAGCGGCGCCGATCCATCGGGCAGCGAAAGCTCGACCCGCATGTCGTCGCGCTCCACCTTCGCAACCTGCGCAAGCAGGCCTGCGGCGCCGGCAGCATCGTCCACCAGTTCGACCCAATTGCCTTCGACCAAAGTGGTCGCCTCGTCGCGGCCGAGATGCGAGAGGGCGACGCGATTTCCGTTGCTCGACAGGATCGGGAAGGTGATCGCGCCATTGTCCCGCGACCATTTGAACGTTGCGCCGCTGCCATTTTCCTCCGCGTCGCCACCGGTCTGGATCTCGACGCGATAGAGCTGATTCTGGGCGCCTCGGTAGCGGGCGTCGGGCGCAATCGAACAAAGCTCGTCCGAATCCTCGCTGGGGTTGGCGCGCGCCCGAATGCGGCCCGATCCCGTTCCGGCGAGCGCATCGAACTCCGCCCGGTCCTTGATGTCGAGCAGGAGGCGGACCTGCCAGCGGATGCGGGCACGGCCACATGTATCGATCCCGCCGAGCGCCACGTCGCGAATCGCGGGATCCTGATCGGCCGAGACATAGTCTTCCCAGACGTCGAGATAAGCGAGCCAGTTGCGCTGGCGGAGCGAATCTGGAGGAGTCTCGCCGAAGGGGAAGCCGGTCTGGGCCCGGTAGCGGATCGCGTCACCTGCCTCGACGGGCAGGCCACCGACATAATAACGCCCGGGCAGGATCAGCAGATCGTCGTCGCCGAGTTCGCCTTTGTCGGCCTTCAATATGGCGTCGACTTGCGCGCCGAGTTCCTTGGGGAGCGAGGACCGCGATTCGGCGCTGACGATCTGGAAGCCGCAGTCGCCGGCGGGCCCTGCGGCGGGGCCGAACAGGTCGCGGGTCAACGCCCGCATGTACCCGAGCAGGATCGCGGTCTGCTCGTTCCAGTCGGCATCGAGCTGTACGCGGCCCTGCTGCATCATGACGCGGCTGTACTGGCTGCCGGCATGATAGCTGTCGCGGGAGAAATCGCCCTTCATCGCGGCCTCCTAATTGGCGAATATGACGTCGGAATCAGTGGACGCCGGGGAATATTCCGAGAGTCGCGCACGCAAGTTCGCCTCCCGTTGTGGCTGAAAGAGATCATGGAACACGCCCATCTCGGACTCGTCATCGGCACCACGGCGGATCTCGGGAGCGCACCATTGCGATAGTTGCGCATAAGCGGCGTTGCCGTAGCGGACGCTGGTGAAATGCGGGCGGACCCGCGCTGTTTCGGTCGCCGGATCGGCTCCCGCGCGGGCGCGGACTTCGTCGGGCTGACAGTGGCTGCGGCGCGGCGTGCGCGAGCCGGGCGGGACATAGCAAAACCGCATGCAGCCGAGTTGCCGGCGGGCAACGCGGACCGGCGCGGTGAAAATGCTGTTCTCCGCCAGGGGTATCGCATGGGTCTGGACGCGGCCGAGCACCGTGCAGCGCAGGAACGAGGTCCTCGCGAAGGCGAGGGGGAGGTTGTTGGCGCAGATCGCTGCACGCTGCTCGCCCGTCGCATCGACGATGCTGTCGCTGATCAGGATCTCGACGGGATCGCTTTGTACTTCGTCCGCGACGACCTGGATCGCGCCGATGATCGATGCGGCGACGCGAATGCGCGCATTGCTGTCGACCAATTCCAGGCTCGGTTCGCCCGGGCGCCTCGGATCGCAGTCGCAGGTCACGCCCCAACCGGGGACGAGCGTGCAATGGCGGATCGTGACGTCGCACAGATCGCCCATCGCGAAACGCTCGTCATCGTTGCGATCTGGTCCCGAAATCTGGATGCCCCGTCCGGTGATCAGCAGCCCGTCCAGCACCAGCCGGCTGCCTGCCTTGCCGGTGACGGTGAAGGCATCCGGCCGATCCGCCATGTAATCGAGCAGCCGGATGACCGGGCGGGTGCGATCAGCGGCGCGGATCTGGAGATATTCGCCCGCCTCGAGTTCCAGCGCGAGCTGCTCGCTATAGGCCGAGCTGTCGAGGATCTCGATCACGGCGGCACGGGGATTGTCCTCGCGATGGTCGCGCGCCTCATGCCAGGCCTGCAGCGCGGCGGTGATCGACTTGTGGATGCCTTCGCCAATCCGGTCGCGGCTCACCTGATAGAGTTCGAACGCAGCCGGCTGCCCAAGCGGACGGTGATATTCGCCACCGCCGATGTCCGCCGAGAACGCAGTTCCATAATCCACCCACACGCCGTGTTTGGGGGGCTGGCGAGCCGGGAACGCGATGCGGCCGCGTTCGGGATCGACGAGCAACTGACCGCGCCGGGCGCGATAACGCCAGTCGGCGAGGTCGGCGGGAACGATGCGCTCGGCCGGCACCGGCTGTGGCGCATCTTTTTCGGGCCAGCCGGGTGCATAGATCGCCAGGCTCTTGCCTGCGCCGTAGAGCGCTTCATCAGCGTGGACGGCCAGCGTATGGCCGTGGTCGCGGTGTTCGAGGGCGCGGCGGCGAATACGGACCGGGAGATTGGTTTCCCGTGCGATCGTCGTCGATACCGTCTCGGGGACAGCGCGGGCGTAAAGCGGGCTGTCATTGCCGAGGATGCTGAAGCTGTAGCATTGCGAGCCCTCGCTTTCGACGCAATAAGCCGGCGCATGCGTCACGCTGCAGGTCTTCAGCCGCCAGGCGAAGATGCCGACCGAAGGCACGTTGAAGTGCCCGTGGCGGCGGATGTCCGGGGTGTGGGATAGCGAATCGAAGGGGGTGCCGATCCGCGCCAGGGCGTCGCCGTCGCGAAGATCCGGCAAGCGCCCGCGATCGACGCGGAAGTGATTGATATGCTGGGTGCGTGCCAGCAACGTGTAGAACTCGACCGCGCGAGACGGCCACCCGCCAATGCTGTTGCCGAGATCCTCGAGCAAGGCGAGGGTGCCCTTGCGCCGTCGAAAGGCAAGCGTGTCGGCCACCTCCGCGCGCGGCGTGATCGCGGCATTGCTCGCGTGGCCCGCGGCTGCGACAGGCCGATAACCGACAAGATCGCCGATATAAGGCACCGCCCAGTCCGCGCAGGTCTCGATGAACCAATTCGCATATTGCTGGTCGATATCAGCTCCGACCGTATCGACCTGCTCGCCGATCAGCGTCACCAGCGCGCGAAGCGCATAACCGGCATCGGCATCGCGTCGGCGTAGATCATCGGGCAGCAGATTGTAGAGCGCGTGCGGCTGAATGCTCATGACGGCAGCTCCTGGAGGATTAGCGTTTCGGGAACCGCGGGCGAGAGCCAGGCGATCTCGTGCGGGGCGACGTTGATCCGCGGCCGCGCCTGGTTGAGCGTTTCCCCCAGCTTCTCCCCGTTCTCGACCAGCTGACCGCCCGCGATCGCGTCGAAAACGTCGATGTCCACCGAAACCACACCGCGAATACGCTGGATTGCCCGGAAGGCGTGACTGAGGAAGACCGGTGCGCCGAGCTCCTGCGAGTCGAACCCGAAGGTCGCGAGCATGGCAGCACGGATCCGGGGTTCCACCGCTTCCCAGAGATAGTCGGAGTCGAGCCGCACTCCCGCCTGGACGACGATGCTCCGCCGTTCGCGCACCTTCAGCGTCAGTGGCAGCAGCGGATCGCCGAAGCGGTGCAGCGCGTCCTCCAGATTGACGAACAGGTCGGAGCTTTCGTCGATCGGTGCATCGTCGACGCCGGCGACGACCACCGTCACCCGGTTGCCCGTGCGCCACGCCGACGCCTTGCCGATGCCGCCGAAGGCCCGCGCGAAATCGGCATAGTCGCTTATCGACAGCAGCCGATCGAGCGCCATGATCGCGATCGGCGCGTTGCGGCGGATCGCCTCGGCTCCCTCGCGATCGGCGCCGCCAGAGGCGCGGATCGGATTGATCACCTCCTTGACGCCGAGCGGGCGTGAGGCAAGCAGGCTGATCTGGCGCGCGGCGACATTGCCCGGCGCGCCAATGCCGCTGCGATAGCGCGCCTTCACATTCTCGCGCCCGGTGGGCAGGCGCATGCCCTGCCTGCCATTGCCGAAGGTCACGGCGGTCTTGTCGTCGTCTCCGGTTTTGGTGGTGAATTTGCGGTCGGCTGGGCCAGACACAGCGAGCGTAGCGACTTCGTGCCACAGCACGTCATTGACCCGCACTTCGAGCGTGCTGGCGATGCCTGAAGGCGTGCGCGCCGACACAAAAGTGAGCGGCGGCTGGCGCAGCAGGAAGCTTTGCAGCGGCTGCGCGGCATTGCCGCTGCCCAATATCTCGGTACGCGTCTCGCCATGGGTCGCCTGGGCGACATTGGCGTAGATCGTCACGGTGTCGCGCTTGTAGCGATAGGCGAGCCCGGCGAGGCCCGACGCCGCGGAAGCGGCCAAGGTCAAGACCGAGTGATAGGTGTCTCCCGCCTGGGGGCCCCTGTCCGGCGTGCCGCCGTTCGACCCACTGGGTACGGTAGTGGAAGCGGCAAAGTTCTTGCCGGGGATATTATCCGACCCATTCCCGTCATCATCGTCATCGTCATCATCGTTGTCATCACCGTCATCCGGATATTCCGGCGGCTCGGTGATGCGCACGGTCTGCTCGACTCCGGAGAGCATCACCAGCTCGGTGGCGCGGATGCCGGGGATCGGATCGCCCTTGCCGTCCGGAATGTCGGTGCGCTCGCCCTCGATGATCAGCCACCGCCCGGGATCGAGACCTTCATAGAGACCGTCGAGTTCGATGATGTCCCCGAACACGTCCCCGGTGATCGGTGCGTCGGCCAGTTCCAGCTTCTCGCTGCCCAGATAGACGCGGGAGCCGCGCACCATGCTGAAGTCGTCATAGGTGCCCAGCCAGCGTTGATATTCGTCGCCCCACGAGATCACGAGCGACTTGCCCAACAAACCAAAGGCGGCGAGCGACTGGCGGCGGATCGTTGCTGTCGCCGGCAGCGGCACGATCGACAAATCGGCGCGTTCGATCAGCACGCGTGTGTCCGCGGCGACGTCATACTCGGCATCGAGCGCGATCTGGAATGGGAACTGGATCGTATTATCGTTGGAGTTCAGCTGCCACTCCGAGAAGGTGGGTGGCGCACCCTCGTTGCCGACGTCGGTCAACTTGAGCGGTGCGTTATGCCCGAACGGCCGCGCCTCGATCCGCATGGCATAGACTTCAAGCGGCAGCGGAACCGACGGGCCTGCGTTGCGCAAAGCAGGATAAAGCGAATTGGCCAGCGCCGGATCGAAATCGGCGAGCAGTCTCGGCAGGGTATCGGCGCGACTCGAGAAGCTGGAGGCGACGCTGCGCTCCAGCTGCGCGCGGCCGCGTGGGGCCCGGCTTTTGGGCCGGCGCAACGCTTCGAGCGAGGCGGCGTCGAGTACCGGCTTGCCGCCGCTGCCCCCCTCGGGCGGCTGGTTCGGATTCTGGTTGGGGAAAGCGAGGGTGACGCGAGTGCGCTTGGCTTCCTCATCGACTTCGACCGTGGCGACGCGGATCGGCGCATAGAAGGAAGCGCCGGTCCGGCCGATGAGCAGCATGTCGCCACGCTTGAGTTTGGTCGCGGTGCCTTTGAGGAACAGGCCGTCTTGCAGGACCGTTTGCGGCGTCTGCGGCTGGGTGAGCCGGGGGCGGATCGCATTCCATTCGAAGCGCGCCGGCAAATCCTCGCTGGTTTCGAAAGCCTGCATGGTCTCGCCGGGATTGGGGATGCTGTTCGCCTTGGTGCCCGTCGGGATGACGACCGGTGCGGCATCCTTTTCGAGCGCGAAGGCGAGGAAGACGCTGGCAGCGACGCCTGGGCGGGGAACATAGCCGATCAACCGGGCGAGCTCGACGAGTGAGCGGCGCTCCGTGGCGGTGCGCAGATAGCCTTCATTGGCGATCCGCTCCTGATAGAAGCACAGCACATCGGCGACGGTCGCCCAGGCATCGAGCATCGCGATCGCGGGATCGCCGGGATCGCGCGTCCGCAGCGCAGCGAGTTCGGGAAAGTCGGGCGAAGCGAGGCGGGCGAGCATCGTCTCGAGAAAGCTTGCGTGCGTACCGATCCGGGTGCGGATCGCGCTCAGCCCCGGGCGATTGTCGATCGCCAGCGGGGTGATCGCGTGAAGACCATCGCAGCATCCGCACGCGCAGCTCATTGCCCGCCTCCCATGTCGAACTCGAGCCGGCCGTTCTCCGGGAAGTTCGGGTCATTATCGAGCCGTGCGATCTCGCCGGGGCGCAGTACCAGCCGGCCGGTATCGAGCGCGCTGGTGTCCTCCGGCTGGTCCAGCCGCTGGAGTGCGGTGACGCGCACCGTCTCGATACCCTCGACCGCCATTGCCGCGGAGACGACCTGCGACAGCGCGACCGCCTGACCGAAGCGCCAATTGTCGGGATGGAAGAAGCCGGGGGTGCCGTTCGTCCGCAGGCCGCTGGCAAAGATGTCGAGCAGCGCGCTTTTGATGTGCGCGCGGCTGAAGTGCGGCAGGACGCAGACGTGCAGCGCGAGGCGCAGCGGAACGATCCGCGCCTCCGCGACGGCGAGGTCATGGCCGATGCGGCGATACCGTTCGAGAGCGTCGGCGACCTGGCTGATGAGCTCTGGGGGGCAGTCGGCGCGGTGCAGCGGGTCAATTGCGACGCGGACCTCGTGCCAGCTGCCGGTCCAGCAGAGTTTCGCCGAGGCCCCCTGGAGCGGCGCCTCGCGGATCGCCAGTTCGGCATAGTCGTCGGCGATGATGGCGCGCTCGCGCCGGGCCTGGATCATACCTGGCGCGAACAGGCGTGCCTCCGCCGCGGGCTCGGGATCGACGCCGCCCCGCGCGGCGAGCGGGTTGCGCACCATGATGTTCGGACCCTCGATGATGCCGTCACGCAGCACGAGCAGCCCGATCGCCTCACGCCCGACATTGCCCGCGATCCCGCTGCCGCTGCGATAGGTCGCGACGGGCGCCGAGCCGAGATCGGGCGCACGTCCGAAGCGACCGTTGCCGAAGCGGAGATGGGCGAACCCTTCATCGTCGATCTCGACGACGAAATCGCGATCGTCGCTGCCGCTCGCGATCAGGTCGCGACGCGGCAGCCAGCACGATCCCGCATCGGCGAGCGTGATTGCGGGCAGCGCCGCGCGCGGATCGCGGATCGACAGCGCCGCTGCCGAAGGGGAGGGAAGGGTCGGCTCCGCGAAGGTGAGCGGCGCACGATCGAGCATCGGCGCGTAGGGCAGCACCTCGCGGTGGACTTCGATGATGCTCCCTTCGCACGCGCAGTCGCCCGGGCGGTCGCTGCCGTTCACCGGATCGAGCGGTTCGACGCCGGTGGCGCCATGATCGACGGGCACGACGTTCCCGCGCGCCACGCTGACGTCGCGCACCGTGTCGCAATCGGGCGCGGGGCGGCGGGCGGAGATGCAGAGCGGGAAGGGAAGCGCATCCTCGACCGCCCATTCCACGTCGACGAGCAGCACGCCGAGCAGCGCGTCGCGATTGGGCGTGACGCGAGTGAGCCTGACGACGTGGCGATGCGCGGGATCGGCGTCGGCGGGGTTTCCGGTGAGTGGCCCGAGCACTTCCTCGAAGATCAGATAGTCGCCGACGCGGAGCGCCAGTCGGCGCTCGCTTTCCCCCGCATTCTCTTCGCCCGGCGTTGCGGGATCGACGAGGGAGGCGCTCGTCGTGCCTTGGGGCAGACAGCATTCGCCATCGCCCCAATCGTGGAAGGTGATGCGGCTGTGCGCGGCACGGAAGACGATCGGTCCATCGGTGCCGAGAGGTTCAAACACGAGCGTGCCCTGTCCCGATGCGGCGAACACATCCGGCGGAACAAGGGCCCCGCCATAAGGCTCGATACGATCCGAGGTCGTGGCGAAGAAGAAGTCGTCCGGCGACGCCCGGGTAAAATCCATGTCGGTGGCGACGGTGACGAAGGCGCGCGCGTTGCAGCCTTCGTGCAGCGCATAATCGATCAGCCGCAGGTGTCGCCGGATCGAGACGCGCCGGCGCGCCGTGTCGAGATAGGCCTCGGTGGCGACCGCATCCTGATAATAGCTGAGATAGTCCCCGGCGTAAGCGAGCAGCTCGACGAGGGTGACGCCGAGATCCGGGACGTGGCGCTCGCGCCAGTCCGGCAGGATCAGCGCGAGCCGATCGTAGATCAGCTGGCGGAAGCTCGCATAGTCCTTGGCGAGATAGTTGATGTCGGGCTCGACCCGCGGCTCGGGCGGACACGGCGAGACTTCGCCGCAGTCGAGATCCGACGGACAATTGGTCTTGAAGCTGAAATCGAGACAGCGAAAGCGAGGGTCTATTCCGGGGACATCGATCAGGCAAAGGGTATAGGTCGAGAAGTCACCGGGGCGATCGAGCGTCACCTTGAGGCAGTCATCGAGCTCTTCGTCGTGCGACGGGTCGGGCGTGACCCGCACCACCTTGATGTCGCGGATGCGGCGGCCGCCGGTGACGCGAACATTGTCGGGCGTCAGCCCTTGCGGAATGCCGTCGAAGAAATGGACGCAGAGCGACATCTGGTCGTCGGCCACGTCGAGATAGTCGATGCCGTTCCAGTCGGGATTGTCGAACAGGCGCTGACGGCGACGGTCGACCCGGCAGGCGAGGGCGGCGTCGCTCATGGAATGCTCCTTTCGAAGCTGGCCTCGACGACCTCGCCGGTGCGGCGGACCGCGTAGGAAATATCGACCGTCAGGCGCGCGTCGTCGCTTGTCACGTCGAGCCCGCGGACCTCGATCAGATCGCCCAGCCAACGATCGAGCCCGGCCTGAATGGTGAATTGCAGCGCGGCGGCGACTTCGGGGCTGTTGGCCGCGAACACCATCTGAAGCAGGCCGCTGCCGAAATCCGGACGGTTCACGCGTTCGCCCGGATTGGTGAACAGGAAAATCTCGATCATGTCGCGGATGTGGCGATCGTCGTCGCACGTCGCGGTGCGGCCGCGATTGTCGAGACGCAGGGGGAAGGCGATGTTCATCGGACCCTCACATCGCCGAGACGCGGGGCTGGGTGGCGACGATCATCAGCGGCGTTCCGGTGGGGATGCAGGTCGCCTGGCTGTCGAGCAGCAGCACCGGCTGGCCCATCGCGGTCACCCGCACCGCCGACGTGACGAACTGGGCTGTGGCGCAGGGCGGCGCGCCCGAGCTCATCGCCGGAAAGGTGCAGCCGGCGATCGTGTAGGGGCAGGCGATCGTCACGATCGGCTGGCCGCTGACGGTCACGCGCGGATTGGGCGCGGTGGGCTGCGCCATGCCGGCATGGGTGCACAGCACGGTCGCACCCGAATGCAGCATGAAACCCGGCATGGCGTTTCCTCCCCTAGGTGACCTTGAGCGCACCCTGATTGACGTCGGTGATGCCCAGCAGATTGATCGTCGCGGCGGTGATCTCGACTTTGGGCGCGACCAGCGAAATGCCGGTCTGGCTGATCGACACGATCGACGCGCCCGACTGGATCATGATCCCGCCGGCGGGGCCGGGCAGATCGCTGATCACCACCATGTTCTGCCCCGCTGTCTGCAGCACGATGCTGGGGCTGACCGGCA
This sequence comes from Sphingomonas psychrotolerans, assembly GCA_032334595.1. Taxonomy (GTDB): domain Bacteria; phylum Pseudomonadota; class Alphaproteobacteria; order Sphingomonadales; family Sphingomonadaceae; genus Sphingomonas; species Sphingomonas psychrotolerans_A. Next base: position 60,976 of record JALMLT010000006.1, read on the forward strand.
GGCCGGCCTTGGCCATCGGCGGCACATCCGCGGTGGAACCCCAGCGGCAGCCGACCCAGATCGGATAATCGGGATCGCCATGCTCGAACTCGATCCACACGCCTGCCCCGATCGGCGGGACCAGATAGACGCCCATCGGCGGACCGGTGGGGCCGGCGAGGGGCGTGCAGGGCTCGGCCCAGGACGAAGGCACGACGCTGAGCACGTCGGGCACCATGCAGTTGAGCCGCCCGCGCATCTCGGGGTCGATGTTGTTGAGCACCGTCCCGCGATATTTTCCCCAGAAGGGCGGCCCGCTCATACCGGCACCAGCGGCGTGTTGGTGATCAGGCCGTCGCGCGACAGCGTGAAGTTCTGCTTGTAGCTGCCTTTCTTGAGGGTGTGGGCGACGCTGTCGACATAATAGAGCCCGTCATAGGCAAGGCCGGCGCCGCGCACCCCGACCAGCATGCGCGGCTCGAGCACATGGCCGTAGCGCATCACGTCGAGCGAACCGCTGCCGCTGATCGCGGCGGCATTGTCCTTGTTGAGCAGGAAGCCGAGAATGTTCCGTGCGGCCTTGTCGGGCGACAAATTCGCGCTTCGGGTGTCGAACTCGATCCGCGAGGGCGGCGTCGGGCGCAAGCCGAGCGGCGGCTTGAAGGCATTGATGTTCGGCAGCGGGATCGGAATCGGGATCTTGTGCGTGAACGGATCGAGGATCGTGAAGACGCGGATCTTCTTGGCCAGGCCGTTGAGCGTGAAGCTGAGCGATTCGACATTGGTATGGGCGTCCATGTTGATCGTCAGCGCCGGCTGCGGAACCGGAACGTTCACGTCCGGTCCGAAATAGGCGACGCTCTGGAGCGGCAGCGGACCTGGACGGACGAAGAAGATGTAACCGCAACGTTCGGCGATCTGGCGGATATAGGCACGGTCGGTCTGGTTGGTCTGGGTGTCCCAGCCCTCGACCGGCGTCTGGAGGATCGGCACGATCGGCGGGATCACCAGCGGCACGATCCCGAGCGCGAGATAGGGCGCGAGGATCAGGTTGACGATCGCTTGCTCGTTCATCGCCGGGAACGGCCGGGTAAGCGAGACGATGTCCATCGCCACGCTGAGGTCCTCGCCCGTAATCGTCAAGGTCGACTCGCCCGGATTGCTCGACGGCTGGAGCTGCTGCTGGGTCACCATCCCGTCCATCAGGACGTTCGGAAAGCCGCCCATCGTGGCGATGATCACGACGCGGGTGGAGATCGGGTCGAAATAGCCCGCTGGCAGCAAGGTGGTGAGCAGCGGCGACTCCTTGCTCACCGCGAAGGTGAGCTGAAAGCCGCTGCGCTCGGCGCCGTGATTGACGCTGATCCCGGTGAGCGCATCGATCACATCCTGCGGCGCCGGAACCGGCACTGCAGGGCCGATCAGCAGGGACAGCGTGAGGTTAGCCATCGGACGCCCCCGGTACACCTTCGGGCAGGGTGATGCGCAGCCTGCGCCCGATCCGCTCCAGCAAATCGGCGGGACGCATCGCGCGATTGGCGTCGCACAGGCGCCAGAATTGCTCGGGATCGTCGAGATAGAGCGCCGTGACGTTGTCGAGCCGCTCGCCCTGCGAGACGACGTGCTCGCGCACGGCTGCAAACCGCTCCGGCTGTGGTACGAAGCGGCGGCGCAGATAGATCGTGAGGATGCCGTCGGCGCTCTCGGTCGTCGCAGTCTCGACCGCGGCGTAGCGGCTGGTGGGGGGGAACAGCAGGTTCATCCGATTCCTCCGATGCCGAGTGCCCCCAGCGCCGCGCCGGGGCTGCGCGCGGCAAGCTGCTCCTTGGTCTGCAGATAGGCCATGAAGAGCCCTGCGCCCTTGTGCCCCGAGGGAAGATCGCTCACCGACAGCACGCGCATGCCGAGGCTGATCTTGGCGCGGATCGGATTCAGATTGGGATCGAATGCCTCTTCGGTGATGCTGAAGTCGGTGATGCGCACCGGCAGCACGCGGATCTTGCTCCACACGAACAGCGTCAACGGCGCTTCCGCCGGCGCGATTTCTAGCGTGCCCATGCGCGCCAGAGTCTCGGCGGACTGGAGGCTGGCGCTGCCCGGATAGACGATCGTTTCCAGCGCGGCGAGCTGGGGAAAGATGCCGAGCTGGCCTGCGGCGGGGTTCTTGTCGGGGAACTCGAGTTGATCGGTGGTGTCGATCTCGGCGTCGAGCTTGATCGTCTCGGTGGGCGGGCCCGTGAGTCGCATCGCTTCGACCCGGTCTCCGCTTTCGCCGGCAGTGTGGATCGCAAGCGTGCGGCTGAGTGCGTCAGGATTATATTGCAGCGGGATCACCCGCAGCACCGCGGCCGATGTCGGATCGAGCAGAACGATACCGCCTTTGATCAGGCGCGGGGATCGGGGGTGAGTCATGAGTCGAGCGACAGCCGTGCTTTGGCGAGGAACCGTACATGCTCGTCAGGGTCGTTGGTCGATAGTTCGACGAGGGCGCTTCTCACCCAATGGCCGCTGTAACCTCCGACAGATTCTATTGCAGCGCTTCGCTCCCAATCATTGGGAGAGCTTAGATGAGCTTTCAAGAGATCGATAAACCGATTGTCCTGGAATATGCCCATTATCTTGATCGCGCTGCTAACGATGTCGGCCATCGCAGACTTGTCCATAGCTTGGACGACGGCCACAAGTTCGTCGCGGAATGAAGGGAAATCAAACGCCTCAATCAAACTATAATCAGGCTCCATGCCCAGAGACAAGTTTCTTAGCAGTTTATCGACGGTACTGAAAACTATCAGGTATCTATGTACCTCAGGCGGGTCCCCGGACAAGGCTTCATTGACAAAGTCCCTACCAAGAACGTCGTACAGAAGCTCATGATAGGATCCTTTTGCCGACTGATCATCATGAGTGGTCATAGCGTTCTACCTCTGACCAAGTCTTTCTTCTCCAGTGACGTTATAGAGTTGGTGGCATTAGGAACATTGGTCAGGCTGGTTTTGCTAAGGTGTACGTCATATTTTATGCTGGCTATGTCTGCTCCGGAAGCGTTGCTTACTTTGAGCCTGAATTCGGCATCCAGAGAGAATGGAACTTGGGTGGCAGACAGCGATGAAGCCCCGGGTGCATCGGCGATTACTATCTTGTCGGTCGCGGGCCGTTTGATTTCATGCGCCGCTGGACCATCAAGGTGGTCCAAAAAGCCGCCATAGCCACCTGGAGTGGGCGGCCCGCTCATGCCGGGAGGGAGGATTTGATCAGCCGGGAATTTCAGTTCTGTGGTTCCGAACCTGAAGGTCGCGCGGGCAGTGCGTGTCGGAGTCAGAGCCGAAGAATTCCCATTGTCGAGGTGAAAGTGAATTTGGTGGACATTGCTGACGCCGTGCGTCGTCGTACTGTTCCACGGTCCCGGCGCGTTCAGATCGCCGCTCGTGATCGGAGGATAGCCGCTGGTTGCGCCGGTCGCAGAGGTGATCACGTCGATGCGGTCTACCGAAAGGGGCACAGCGGCTGGCGCGGCTGGCGCGGCTGGCGCACCTGGTGCGGCCGGTGCACCTGGTGCGGCTGGCGCGCCGGCATCGGGCGCGCGTTGCACCAATCCGGGGGCTTGGCCCTGCTGGATCGTGTGGGTGAGTTCATGCGCGAGCAGGTGCTGCCCCGTCGCGGTGTTCGGCGCGAACTTGCCCGCACCAAAGACGATATGCGGCCCTGCTGTGTAGGCTTGGGCCGCAACGTCGCGGGCAGACGATGCCGCCGCCCCGCCATCGTGTATCCGGATCTGTGAGAAATCGTGTCCGAAGCGCTGCTCCATGTCCGCGCGGATCGGTGAATCGAGCGGCCTTCCGGCTTCCGCGAGGACGGCTTCCACGCTTTGTGGTACATCCTCAGCCTCGGCCGTCGGATGCGCCGGCGCGCGCTGGATCGCTGGAACTGCAGCTGTCGTATCGACCGAGTCCGATGCGGCGATGATCTGGTCGGCCACCCGATCCGCCTCGATTTCGAGCGGATCGTTGACCGCTCCCAGCGCGAGTTTTCGTTGCAGACCGCCTTTGCCGCAATGGCTGTCGCCATGAGTGTGGTTGCCGCAAGTCAAGCATCTGCGCTGCAAGAGGCCGACCGATGCGCGCGCGCGCGCATTCTGCGGGGGCGCAGCGCGGGCCTGGGTCAACTGCCTCGTCATCTGGAACTCTCCCTCGACAGAGGGGACGCGCGGCGCCCCGAGCCCGGGCCGCAGATCTGCTCCGGCGTGGATGGATGCGGCTGGAGGCGTGGTTGCAAATGGGCGAAGATCGCCTCGCCTATATCGATTCCAAGCAACTCCGAACGCGTCGTCGGGTCGCCAGTGTGGGGGATCGACAGGGCTCCGCCGTGACCAGGCGGGAGCGCCTGCTCTCGATGGTCCCGCGCTATCAGCCGCGTCAGCTCGGCTTCGACAGCAGCCTGGATCAGCGGCCGTTCGTGACTCCTCATCGGCAGTCCGTCGAGCACCAGCCGATCGATGTGCAGGTTGACGATCATGCGGCGCCCTCCAGGCTTTCGAGCCAGCGGAAATCGGCTTCGTTGATCGGCTTTTCGAGCTTGAGGAATTCGGAGCGCGCTGCCTCGAGCACGATCGGCATGGTCAGCTCGCTGCCCGCCGCCACCGCGGCGAACGCGGCGTTGAGCGCGATATTGTGGATGCTGCCGCCGGTCAGGTTGAGGCGCGCGAGCCGTCCGAAATCGAGCGCCCTGGTGTCGACGGCGGGCGGAAACACCTTGTCCCAGATCGCCGCGCGTTCGGCCGTCCCGGGGAAGGGGAAGTTGACGATGAAGCGCAGCCGGCGGACGAAGGCCTGGTCGAGCGCCGATTTCATGTTGGTGGTCAGGATTGCGAGACCGCGATACCCCTCCATCCGCTGCAGCAGATAGTTGATCTCGATATTGGCGTAGCGGTCATGGCTGTCCTTGACTTCGCTGCGCTTGCCGAACAGAGCATCGGCCTCGTCGAAGAAGAGGATCGCCCCGCCATCCTCGGCTGCGTCGAACAGCTTGCGCAGGTTCTTCTCGGTCTCGCCTATGAACTTGCTGACCACGCCCGACAGATCGATCCGGTAAAGCAGCAGATCGAGCTCGCGCGCCAGCACCTCGGCGGCCATGGTCTTGCCGGTGCCGCTGTCGCCGGCGAAGAGCACGCTGATCCCGAGGCCGCGGCTCAACCTGGCGCGGAAGCCCCAATCATCATACACGGCGGTGCGATTGCGCACCTGCGCGGCGATCTCGGCCAGCTGGGCGCGCTCGCGCATCGGCAGCTCGATATCGTCCCATCCCGCCTTGGGCCGGATCGGCTGGGCGAGCTGATCGAGCGCCGGGCGAGTCTGCGCGAGCGCGGCGGCCCAGAGCATGCCGTCGCGCGTCGCAGCATCGCCTTCGCTGGCTGCAGTCGCGCCGAGCACGATCGTATCGATCGCCGCCTGATCGAGATTGAACTGGCCCGCGAGCAATGCCGCCTGGTGATCGCCCTCGGCACCCAGCGCATCGCGCCATAGCTGGTGCTGCTCGGCGGCGAGGGGTTTGGCGACCTCGAAGATCGTGGTCGGCCGGGCGACGTCGCGCCACGCCCGGGCGGATGCCACAAAAACGAGGCCGCCGCAGCGATTGAGCAGTCGCTCCACTGCCTGGGCATGGGCAGGCTCGATGTCCTCCGCGTCGATGTAGAGCGCAAGTGGGAGCAAAGCTGCCTCGCGTTGCCACAGGCGCACGAACGTCTCGCTCTCGCCCTGCGCTGTTGGCGCGGCATCGCCCCGCAGCCGGTAGAGCCGCGTGCCCGCTTGCGCGGCGACCGCGCGCGCGACCGCCAGTTTCGAGGCGGCGGAGTCGCCGAGCAGCTGGAACAAGGGCGGCTGGATGCCGTCGGCGAGATGGGCGGTGATCGCATCGGCAATGGCCGACTGGCTTGGTGGCAAGGCGGTGTCGCCGTCATCGGCGATGCTCTCGACCAGCGGCGCGAGCCGGTCGTCCAGATAGTTCAAACCCTTGATATAGTTGACGATCCGCTCATCCGCCCGGAGGGCACTAGAGACCAGAGGCTGGGCCGCGGGCTGGTGGATCTCAATCAGCCGCCAATAGCGCAACGGCCGTTCGGGCGACAGCACGTCCCAGGCGGGGTTGTCCAGCGCGGCGAGGGCCAGTTCGAACGTCGGACCCTTGTTGCCCGATCCAGGCTGGGCGCGCGCGCACAAGGCGCCGAAGCCGGTGTCGAACTCCATTGCGGCGCACATCAGCAGCAATTGCCGTTCGAACTCGCTGAGGCCGAGGCGCTGCGCAAGCACCGTCAGGGCGGGGGCATAGCGCGGCTCGCGCGAGTCGATGGCCTCGGTCGCGTCCTCGGTCGCTTCGGGGCCGGCGAGCGCATCTACCGGCGGCGCGACGGGCTCGGCCTTGCTTGACGACGGGCCGTAATGAAACCAGCGCCGCAGACCAGCGGCGCGAGGGTGCACCGCGGTAGTGGGCGGGAGCGAGGCAAGGTCGTCGGCGCGCTCCGCCAGCGCGCCGATCCGCCTGCGCAGGAGGGTCAGCTCGCGGTTGAGATAGGCGCCGTTCGCGGCGAGCCAGCGATCGACCTGGCTCATGCGATCACCATTGTCTGTGCGGGGTCGAAGGACGGGATCGGCGGCGTCCCGGCATAGATCGCGGGAATGCTGTCGACGCCATCGACGCGCAGCCGCACTACATAGTCGCCCGGGTCCGCAACGGGAACGGTGAACGCGATTTCAGTCGGCTGCTGCGGATCGACGGGATGAGTGACGCTGTCGGGCTTCACCTGGCGATCGCCGAACAGCAACAGGACGTGCTGTCCATCGCGGACACGCGGCGTACACTGGATGGTGATCGCCACGTCGCCCACAGCGGCGGCGAGCGGCGCCATGGTAATGCGCGGCGCCAGTGCCAGCGCCATCGCGTTGCTCGAAACTCGCGGAAAATCGGGACGCGTCTGCCTCAGGACGAGCAGATAATAACCGGGGTGCCAGCGCGAAAGGGCGTCGGGATCGTCGGCGACGTCGTCGATATGCAGCGTGAGCGCATCGGGTTGATCGACCGACGCCGGCGGCAGCACGATGTCGTCGTCGAGCAGCGTGCTGCTGATCACCACCTGGCTGTCCGATGCCGACAGGTTGCTGCCGATCAGAGTCACGTCCTCGCCGAGGCGGACCGCCGATTGCGACCGCGGCAGCGCCAGCCGCTCCAGCGCTGGAGCGAGCCCCGCCACTGCCACTGCGCCGCGATCCTCCGAACCGCGCTTGAGCACCGGCAGCGGTGCGCGCACGGCGCGGCGGCTGTCGATCAGGATGATGCCCACTTCATACGCCGCGGAGATGCGATATTGCGTCTGAAAGATCGTCCACAGCTTCGACATCTCGTCCACTGCCAGCGAATGCCAGGTGATCCGGACGCGCTCGATCTGGTTGCCGAGATCGTTGTTCGCCAGCGCAGCGGCGATCTCGTCAGCGCCGAGCAGGGGGTGATCGTTGAGCAGCCCCATCGCACTGCCGAGCACACGGTGGCTGGTAGAATCATTGTCGGATTCACCGCGGCCATAGGCGGTCAGGAGATAGCGAAGGCTGAGCGCTAGCGGCGGCGTGCCGGTTTCCCCCGGGCGGACGATGCCGGGTACGTCGCGGTTGCGCCATGCTGCCGGGAGGGTGGTCTCGTAGAGAAACAGGTTGAGCTGCGCCTTGGTTACGCCCTTTCGCGCGAGGTCGAGCGGCTGGGTCGTGACTTCGAGATCGGAGAGATCGGTGTCGATCAGCGGAACCTGGCTGAGCAGCAGGTTGCGCAAGGTCGCGGTGGCGGCGGCGATGGCGCGGGCGTTGCTCATCGGGCGGTGTCGCGCTGCTTGAGATAGTCGGTGAGGGGCTGCGGCCCGGGTGCAGAGACCCGCGCTCGCGCCGGGGGTGCCGGGGTGGGGGTAACCTGTGCGCGTATGTCGATGCGGCCGATGACGATGTTTACGGCCGTCTCGGGCGGGGGAGGCACCGCGTCCCGGCGGCGTTCGTTGCGGTGTGACGGCTGCGTCGTCTGCGGCAGCGCGACCGGGCGAAGCACCGGGGGCGCCGTTGAGTGCCACGGCGCCTGCGCGCCGCGTACGCGGGAGGGGGGCGCCACCACCGCCGGAGACGGCACGGTTGGAGAGGGGCGCGTGTCGGCTGACGCGAGTGGCTCGACCGGGGCGCGGCGGCGCTTTGGCACTGTGGGTTCATAGTCGTGCGCGGGTGGCGTGTGGGCGGGCTGGATCGGCTGTGGGGGCTTTGCGGCGACCACGAGTTCGGCGGGCCGGGCTTGTGGGTGAGCGGGCGAGGGCGGCAGTGCGGTGGCTGGCAGAGGCGGGGTTTGCCGCGTGTCGGGCTCGGGCGCGGTGGCCCGCCGCGGAAGTGGCGCGGCTCGCGAGGCGGGTGGCTCGTTGTCGGCTTCCGCGGGGTGGGGCAAAGCGGGCAGATGATCGTGGAGCACTGCGCGGCGGAGCGACGGCACCGACCAGGGGCTCTCGCCTTCGACTGCCTTTTCGATGGGTTCGTCCGCCTGGTCTGATATTACCGGGCGCGTCTCCGGCTCGAACCGGGACGGCAGGCGCGGCTCGACCAAAGGCAGCGCGCCAATCGCCCGGGCGGCGAGAAGGGACAGAAAGTCGGTGCCGGCGCCGGTCATGTCGCCGCCATCTCGACATAGACCTGGCGTCGCGTCGGGCTGAGCGCGAGGATATCGGCTTCGCGCCAGCCATAAGCGCGCGCGAGACTGTCTATATCGCGCAGCATCTGCCGGGCCCAGCCGTGAATCTCGCGCATCAGGAATGCGGCGATGTCGAAGATCGCGACGAAGCCGTGGCCGCAGGCGGCGCAGGTGAGGCGAAGCTCGACTACGGCCTGCGGGTCGGCGCGGGCCATGCCTTCGATGATTGGCGGGATCGCCGAGGCGGGCAGCGCGTCCGGCGCGAGGCGGGTGCCGTCAGTGTCGCGCGCGGTTACACACCGTTCGAGCAGGATCGTCCGCACCGCCGCGGCATCCGCCCCGGCGGGGATCGCGAGCAGATCGGCGGTGGCCGGCGGGCGGAACCGGATCTCGCGGCCGGCGACCATGGCGATCAGATCGGCCTCCCCGGCCGGCAGCGCAGGCGTCCGCACCTGATCGAGCGAGAAGCCTGCCTCGAGCTGCTCGCTGCAGCTCGGGCAGGCCGTGACGGTGGCGAGATCGATGCCGAAGAGCTGCTCGCGCAAATCGAGCAATATTGCGTCGCGTGCGCCCAGCGGCAGCGCAACGATATCGGCTTCGCTGGACCCCGTGACAGCCGCTAGCAACGCCACCACCTGGCGCTGCAGGGGTTGGCGAAGTCCGCGTTCCCAGACGTCCAGTATCGCAGAAGGATCTGGCGCCGGCATCGGCTTATCCTGCCGGCTCGGTGAAGGTCGGTTCGGCGGGTTCGGCGACTTCATAGTCGCGTTCCCAGCCTTCGTTCTCGAGCTTGATGTGCTGGATCGCGACGGCATTGGCGTTGGCATCGAGGTCAGGCAGCGCCTGATATTCGGATACCCAGCAGCGGAAGACCTTATAGGCGAGCGCAACCTGGCCGGCTTCGTTGAGCACCTCGATGATCAGATCCTTGCGGAAATCCTTGAGCGAGGTCTCGGCACCGAGGCCGGAGCCGAAATTCCAAACCTTGTTCGCCCATTGCTCGAAGTCGAGATCATGGGTGACGCCACGATCGAGCGTGATCGCATCGAATTCAGTGCGCCCGGGCGATTTGCGGCTGCTTGACGGATCGCCGCCTTCGCGGTGCTTGACCACTTCGGTGGTGCGTTTGAGGCCGGTAACCTTGCTGATGCCGGCAACATATCTCCCGTCCCATTTCACCCGGAACTTGAAGTTTTTGTAAGGATCGAAGCGCGACGCGTTGACGCTGAACTGTGCCATGTTCTGCCTCCCCCTAGACCTGGATCTGTCCAGCGATCTGCTGAAGCTTGACGATCACGAACTCGGCGGGCTTGAGCGGTGCGAAGCCTACGACAATGTTGACGATGCCAAGATTGATGTCGTTCTGCGGCGTCGTTTCCTTGTCGCATTTGACGAAATACGCCTCGGCTGGCGTCTTCCCCTGAAACGCACCCTGGCGGAACAGCCCGTTCATGAACGCGCCGACGTTGAGCCGGATCTGCGACCATAAAGGTTCGTCATTGGGCTCGAACACTACCCATTGCGTGCCGCGATAGAGGCTCTCCTCGATGAACAGCGCCGTCCGGCGGACGGAGACGTATTTATATTCGTCGCCGAGCTGATCGGCGCCGCGCAGCGTCCGCGCTCCCCAGACAACGCGGCCGTTGGTCGGGAAGGCGCGCAGGCAATTGATGCCAAGCGGGTTGAGCATTCCGTTCTCGGCGTCGTTGAGCTTGACCACGAGGCCCTGAATGCCGTTGATCGCGGCGTCGAGCCCGGCGGGTGCCTTCCACACGCCGCGCGTGCTGTCGGTACGCGCCATGATCCCCGCGACCGCGCCGCACGGCACGAAGATGTCGGTCTGGCCGTCGCGCAGCGGATCGGCCTCGAGAAGCGGCGGAAAATAGAGCGCGGCATTGCGCGCGCCTTCGCCGCTGAGTCCCAGCGCGGGCAGCCCGGCGACGGCGTCGGCCGGCGCGGTGACCGGGTTCGCACTCCATTCGAACGGCGAATCGACCAGCAGCATCGCGCGATGCCGGCGGCAATATTCCATTGCGCTCTGGTAGACGGCGGGGTCGATGCTCTCCGTACGAACGTCCGGAGGGATGCAAAGCAGATTGAACAGATCGGCGCTGTCGAGCGCATAGATCCCGGTTTTGTCAGCCTGGGTGCCGATATAGGCGGCCGCGTCGAGGGGCTCGCCCTCGCTGCCCTTCATCGCCGTCTCGGCGGTCTTCACCTTGTCGCGCGCGGTGGCGATATTCGCGAGATTGCCGGATGCGATCGCCGTCGCGAGCTCTGCCTCGGCCTGGCTCGCAGCGTCGCTGAGCGCGAGCTGCGCCTTGGCGAGATCGCTGCGGGCCTTGTCGATGTCGGCGGGGACTGGTGGCGCGGCGGCAAGCGCTTCCTCGAGCGCCTCCCTGGCAGTGACGGCCTTGGCGAGCAGCGGCAGCTTATCGGTGACGGGGTTGGGCGGCGTCGACGACGACCACACTGCGAGATTCGATTGGGCCGCGAGCACCCGGTCTATCCGCCGGGGATTGTCCGCGACGCTGACGTTCAGGAACTTCTCGCTGATGTTGCCGTAGCGCAGGGTGAGGTTGAACAGCGCATCGGCCGGCGCGAGCCCCAGTCTGGTGCGGATCTCGTCCGAGACGTCAGCGTCGATCGTGGCGCGCAGCTTCCGGCCCCAGATCCCGGGGCTCGCCGCAGCCAGCACGAGCCCGTCGACGTTCAGCTTCGCAACCGCATCGTCCGGTACCGCGGGATCGCTGAAGAGGCGAACGATAAGCGCCTGGCCACCGCCGTTCACGTAAAAATCGCGGACCGCGTAGCTGAGCGGGCGGTCGAGCGAGAGACCGCCGAAGCGCCGCTCGAAATCGCCGAAGCTGTTGACCACGACCGGTTCGTTGATCGGCCCTGTCGCGGTGCGACCGACAAAGGCGGCGATCGACGTTGCGACGCCGGTGATCGTACGCACCCCGCTGGGAACTTCTTCGATATAGACGCCGGGATAGCTCAGTGCGGCAGGCATCACCCATCCCCTTTATGCAAGCGTTTCCATTACCGCCCGGCGCCGGCATGGCGACCAGACAAGTTGCAGCGTTCAGCCGGAGGATAGTTCCGGCCGTCGACAATGTAGCGCATGCCGATCAACTCTATTGGCGAGCGGCATGTGTCAAAAGTCATCAGTCAAACGTGCGAGAATACGAGAGTATTCTCGTATCTTATTGGGTATTTTCGCTAAAATGCACGCGGTCCCCTAACGGCATGCGTAACCGCAGCGCGGAAATCGCACCTTCAAGGGAAATCTCAAAATCTTATCGATTATGATCACCGCCGCCTTGCGATCGGTGAACGCGACTCAGTGCGACTGCCAGGTATTAAACAGAACGACTTTGAAAAGGTCAATAAGTAACTTGCGTCGCGTCAACTGCGAGCAGAGGTTGCTGCTGACAAAGAACTATTGTTATATTTAATTTGGCTATCCACTGAGATGTCACGGTTTTCTCTGCACTGCATGCGGGATGCGGCTGGCCAACTGTCGGCGCGACAAACCTGGGCGGTTCGCGCCCGCATCCGCATCCTTATCGCCTGTCCTGCGCGACTCGTCAGGGAGCGAGGGGCGACCAGCGCAGGCGGTCACTCGAACAAGTGCGGCTCGAATAGCCTGCTTCGGGGACGACACGAGGCGCGCGTCGGGCAGACGCTGGAGCCTGCAGCATCCGCTGAACGTCAGAAGCTGGCGCGAATGCCCAGGGCGTAGCGAGGTCCGTAGGTTTCGTAAGTGATCACCCGTTCCTCGAACACGGAATAAGTAAAGGTCTTTTCGTTGAACAGGTTAAGCCCCTGGGCGAACAGCGTGACGTTGTCGTTCAGCGCCAGATTGATGCTGGCATCCCAGATCCCGTATGCCGCGACGTTGACCGGCTGTCCGCGATTTCCGCGCTCGGTCTGCTCGTATGAGTCGCGGTGGTTGTAGGCCAGCCGCATCTGTAGCGGCCCCTTCTCGTAGAAGGCAACCACATTGTACGTGTTGCCGTCTTCGCCGACGAAGCTGACGTTCCCCTGCAAACCCAAACCATCAAGCGGCGCGGGCAATCCGGTGAAGGTGTACTGGCCCGAGAGTTCTAGGCCGCGGATCCGGTCGTCGCCGACATTCTCGGGGCGGGTGCGCCGGAAATCGAGGCCGAGAATGTTGACGTTGGTGGTGACCGACTCGGTCAGGTTCTTCAGGTCTTTCTGGAACACGGCCGCGCTTACATAGCTCGAGCGATCGATGTACCAGGTCAGCGCCGCGTCGTAGTTCCAGCCGATCAGCGGCAGCAGCCCGGGATTGCCGTCGCTGATCGCCCGCTCGCGCGGGCGCGGATTGATGTTGCGGATGAGCAGCAGATCGCTGAGCGTCGCGCGCGTAAGGGTTTTCGCCACGGCTGCCTGGAACACCACATCCTTGAGCACGTCGACCTTCACGTTCGCACTGGGCAGCCACTCGTCATACTTGCCCTTCTGGCTGATCGCCTGGGGCGCGGAGAGGTTAACCACCGGATCGAGCCCCGGCGGCGTGGTGATGCTGACAATCTCTTGCCCGAATCCGCGCGAGATCACGTTGGTGCGCGTGTAGCGCAGGCCAAGATTGCCCGACCATTGGTGCGAACCGAGGTTGCCACCGAACGAGGCCTCCACGAACCCGCCGAGCGTGCGCTCCTGCGCCGAGCCGCTGTTGCTCGGGATCAGTACGACGCCCAGATTGCCGCCGTTGGCCGCGAGCGCGGCGCGTGTCGCGCCCGGGTCGCGCGTCGCGTTGATTGCGGCTTCGGTCCGCAGATACGCCGCGACGTCGCCGGCGCTGTAGGCCGGGAAGCCGTTCGGAAACATGTCGATGCCGAGAAAGTCGCTCGCGTCCGCCGGATCGCCGAACAGGTTCTGCGGCACGGGGACGCCGCCGAATACGCTCTGCAGCGCGTCCGGGGTCTTGTAGGAAGAACGCCCCTTCTTGCGGTCCGAGTAATTGATGCCGGCGGTGAGTGTACGCAACGGCCCGGCTTCGACCTCATATTTCAGCTGCGAGTTGATCTGGTAAATCTCGTCCGCGACGCTGACGCCCTCGAACGTGACATAGCCCAGCCGCGCATTGCTCGTGTCGAGGATGTTGCCCAGCCCGGTATAGACCGGCAGGCCATCCTGCAGCTGGAACTGCACGGCGGCGGGAGAGTAGGCGGGTGTGGCGAGGTTGCTCTCGAACCAGGCCTGGTTGCCTCCCGTGTCGTCGGTCGCCTTCGACCAGGACACATCGAGGAAGCCGGAGAACCGACCATCGGGCTTCCACTCGAGATTGCCACCCACCTGATAGGTTTTGGCAAGCCGCGGCCGGATCTGGTTGGTGATCATCGGCCCCGAGGCAATCCCGGTGTAGCTGGTCAGCGAGTTGTTCGCGTCGACCGTCCCGGCACGCACGTCGCCCGGCCCCCCGTAGACGAAGAAGACCTTGTTGTCGTCGTTGACGTCGAGCTTCGAATAGAGCCCGTCGATCGTGAGGGTCAGCGCGTCCGATGGCCGCCACTGCGCCGTGAGAAGCCCGGAGAGGCGCTTGCGGGTGGTCGCGTTCACGCCGTATTCGACATAGGTCGGCAGCGACACCCCGGTATATTCAGGCGTGCCGTCGCGATTGAAGTCCAGGCTCTGGTTTGCTTCCCAGCCATCGGTGAAGATACGTCGTCCCTCGATCTTGCGATCGATGTACGAGACGGCCGCGAGGATGCCGAAGTCGCCGCCCCCGAAGGTGGTGCTGAACAGACCCGAGGCCTGGGGCGAGACCTCGCCACGCAGCTTGTCGTAATTGCCTTGTGCCGAGACCGCGATTTTCGTGCCGCTGAAGTCGAACGGCCGCGCGGTGTACATGCTCACCGTGGACGCGATGCCGCCCTCGGACTGCGCGGCGGTCGGTGTCTTGGAGACATCGACGCGGTTGATCAGTTCGGCGGGCAGAATATCGAAGCTGAACTCGCGGCCCTGGTTCTCGGTGGCGAGAACGCGATTGTTGTACAGCGCGGCGCTGAACGCCGGCCCTAGGCCACGGACGGTGATGAACTGGCCTTCGCCATTGTCGCGCGAGATGGTCACGCCGGGAATGCGCTGGATCGCCTCGGCGATGTTCTGGTCGGGCAACTTGCCGATGTCGTCGGCGACGATGGAGTCGACGATGTTGTCGGCAGAGCGTTTGATGTCCGTCGCACGGCGCAGGCTCTCTCGCAGGCCGGTGACGACGATCGCGTCCGCATCCGAATCCGGCGCGGCATCCTGAACGCCGACTTCCGAAGACGTGCCCGTCGGCAGTGTGCGGCTCGCCTGCGGCGCGGCGGTGCTATCCTGAAGCGCGTTGGCCGTTGCAGCCGCAGGCGCCAATGCCGCCAACGCTGTGGCCATTCCAGTCATCCCGATCAAGCGGGAACGCCTTTCAGGGTTCATGGCTCATCCTCTCCTCTGCCAACCCGGTGGCATGTCGGTTCTTGCCGACATTGTCTTCTCGGGCGGACCTGTACGTTTAACGATAAACCTTTCGACCGGCAAGTTTACGGATCCTGCCGTCGAATGCGCGCATTCAGCGGGTTTCTGAAGTGATCGCCGTTCCTGCGGAGTCGAACAGCAGCATGCGTGCCGGGTCGGCGTACAGCGTCAGCGAGTTCGGCGGAGTGAGGGCGTGATGGCCGTCCAGCTTCACCCGGAACTCGCCGGCGCCGTCAAGATGCGCATAAAGGAAGGTGGAGTGCCCCAGCGCCTCGACTGCCTCCACCGCCAGCGTTAGCGCAACGTCCTGGGGGTGTGGTTCGGCGCTCAGATGCTCGGGGCGGAGGCCGATGGTGGCGCGCTCGCCAGCGCGTAGTACGCCACCGTCCGCCTTCGCCAGGCGGATGCCGCGTGCGATCTCGAGCCGCGCTTCGCCGCCTTGCCGCCCTATGACCCGTGCTTCGAGCAGATTGATGCGCGGGCTGCCGATGAAGCCAGCGGTAAAGACATTGGCTGGACGCTCATAGACTTCCAGAGGCGTGCCCACCTGCGAGATGCGGCCTGCGTCGAGGACGACCAGCCGGTCGGCCAGCGTCATCGCCTCGACCTGGTCGTGGGTGACGTAGATCATGGTGCTGCCCAGCCGCTTGTGGAGCCGCGCCAGCTCGTGCCGCATCCGGACACGAAGGTCCGCATCGAGGTTGGACAGCGGCTCGTCGAAGAGGAAGATACTGGGATCGCGCACGATCGCCCGGCCGATCGCAACGCGCTGGCGCTGCCCGCCGGACAGTTGATTGGGCAGCCGATCGAGCAGCTCGCCGAGTTCGAGTATCTCGGCGGCATGCGCCACCTGCGCAGCGATCCGCGCGCGCGGGACCTTCATGTTGCGCAGGCCGAAGCTCAGATTCTCGCGCACGGTCATGTGCGGGTAGAGCGCATAGGACTGGAACACCATTGCTACACCGCGCGCGGCAGCCGGGACATGGGTGACGTCGCGGTCGCCGATGCGAATGGTGCCCGCCGACACGTCCTCCAGCCCGGCGATCAGACGCAGCACTGTTGACTTGCCGCAGCCTGAAGACCCGACGAGGACGACGAACTCGCCTGCTGCAACCTCCAGGTCGATGTTCCGGATCGTCTCTACACCGCCATAGGACTTGCTGAGCCGCGTAAGGACCAACGCGCTCATGCGGAGGGCGACCTCCAGGCTGTGGCGCTGCTGTCACCGACGACGAATTCGGCTTCGATGCCGACCTTCAAGGGACCCTCGCCCCTCGCGCGCAACAGGATCTCGGCGGCCTTGCGGCCCTTTTCGAAAGCATTCTGGCGTACGGTGGTGAGCCGCAACGCGCCAGGCTGGTGGCCGGGCGGGTCGAGGCCGTCGAACCCGGTCACGGAGACGTGGCCTGGCACGTTCAGCCCCTGCGCCTCGCAACGGGCGATCGCGCCGCGCGCCAGCCGGTCGGAAAAGCACACGAGCGCGGTCAGCACCGGCCGTTGGCGGAGCAGCCGCTCGGCCGCCCGGCTCCCGCCTTCTTCACTGTTGGGCGTTTCGCAGACCAGCACGCCGTGCGTCGCTATCCCTGCGGCCGCGAACGCGTCACGGCAGCCGGCGATGCGTTCGTGCACGACATAGTTCTCGTCGGCGAAATCGCGGTCGAGCGAGACGATCTCCCCATTGCCCGCTGACCGGGGGAAAGTGATGATGGCGAGTTCGCGATGCCCCAGCGCGAGCAAATGACCGGCCACCGCGCGCATCATCTCGCGATCGTTGGTCTGCACGCTGGCGAGCTCCGGCGCATCGAAATCCACCACCACCGTCGGCAGGCCCCGCGCCAGCGCGTGGCGGATGGTCGGGTGGCTTTTGTACGGTGCATTGAGAATATAGCCGTCGACGATCGCGCTGAGGCTGTCGCGCTGCTCGGGATGCTTGTTCTGGAGCGGAATGAGCACGAGGTTGGCTCCTTCCTCCTCGCACACCGACGAAATGCCGCGCAGGAAGGTGATGTCGTGCGCGTCGGTGAAAGCGTAGCTGAGCTGATCGTTGAACAGTACGCCGATCGCGCCGCAACGGCCGGTGCGGAGCGATCGGGCCGCCGGGTTGGGACCTTCGAAGTTCACCGTCCGTGCATACGCGATGATGCGCTCGCGCAATGCCTTCGATACCTTTGCGGGATTGTTATACGCGTTGGAAACCGAGGTCGGGGTGACGCCGAGCTCCGATGCGATCGACTTGAGTGTGGCCCGCTTCGCCCGCACTATAATCCTCTCGGTCCGTTGTTGTTGGTGCCGAGCCTAGCCCGCGAGCTTGACACGTACAACCACGCTTGTTTAACGTTAAACATGCCACTTGTTAATCAAGGGCGGGGGAGGGCGGTTCGCACCCGATGGTCAGCGCAAACCAGGCTTCGAAGTCGCTGCTCGCAGCGCTTGCGCTTGCCGGCTGCAGCATCCCGCACCGCGATCTTCCTGCAGCGCCCGTCGCGCTTCAGCGGCCCGACGTCCGCATATCGCTCCGCCACCTCGATCATCTCTTTGGCGAGGCGGTGGTCGGCGGCGAGCCGGTCGGGGTGCTCAACATCTATAGCGAGGCTCCTGACTTCCGCTTCGCGATCGAACCGCGCGAGGGCTATGCCTGCGTCGATGACGCGGCGCGCGCGATGGTGCTGCTGGCCGCGACACCGCGGCTGGAGTCGGGGCGCCAACGCCAGCTTGAGCTTCTGACGCGATTCGTGCTGCGAATGCAGGCCGAAAACGGCTATTTTCATAACTTCATCTGGGCGGACGGGCGGATCAACCGCGAATATCGGACCTCGCTCGCCGAGTTGAACTGGTGGTCGCTGCGCGCATTATGGGGACTGGAGGCGGCACTGCGGCAGCTGCCTGCGGACTCGCCGACCGCGGCGCGCGCTCGTTCGGCCGCGGATCGGCTGGTCGCCGGCCTGAGGCGCGACCTGCCGGTGGACCGAAATGGTACGGAGCGGTTCGACGGTGTCACCGTTCCGACCTGGCTCCCCTTTGGCTCCGGCGGCGATGCAGCATCGACAGCGTTGCTCGGTCTGATTCCGCATTATCAGCGCACGCGTGACGCCGGTACCCGCGCGTTGATCGCGCGGCTCGGCGAAGGCCTCGTACAAATGCAGGCCGGCGACGCCCACGCCTTCCCGCACGGCGCGCATCTCAGTTGGCGCAATCAGTGGCATGCGTGGGGCAATGCTCAGGCCTATGCGTTGCTGCGCGCTGGCGCGTTGCTCGGCCGACGCGACTTCACCGCCAGCGCACTGAAGGAAATCGATCACTTCTATCCCTATCTGCTTGGAAAGGGCATGCTCGCCAGCTTCACGCTGCGGGTCGACCCCGGACTGAGCGAGGCCGCCGAGGTGCAACGCTTTCCACAGATTGCCTATGGGATCAGCCCGATGGTGCTCGCCGCGATGGAGGCGTACCGGCTGACGGGCAAGCCGCGCTACCGCGACACCGCGCGCCGGCTGGGGGCTTGGCTCTCGGGCGCGAACGACGCCGGCAGAGCAATCTACGACCCTCGAAGCGGCCGCGTGCTCGACGGAATCAACGGCCCGGGGTCGGTCAACCCGAACGCCGGCGCCGAGTCGACGATCGAAGGGCTGTTCGCCCTCTCCGCCCTCGAAGGTGCGGTGCTGCCATGACGGATCGACGCGAGGTGCTGCGGCGGGGGCTGCGGCTGGCAGCCGGTGTCGCGCTGCTCGCCGGCTGCTCCCCCGATCGCGCCGGGAAGCGAACGGATCGCATCCGCCTGTGGGTCGCGCCCAACGAGGCGGAGGAAGGTTTCTGGAAAATCGCGGTGGCGCGATGGAACGCGCTGGGCCGCGGGCTGCCCGTCGAGTTCACCACCATCCCGACGGCCGGCAGTTCGGAGGACACGGTGCTGTCGGCGCTGGTTGCCGGCACCGAACCCGATCTCAGCACCAATATCTTCTCGGGCTTCGCGGTGCAGCTGGCGGCGCTGGGGCAGGTCGAGGATCTTGCCGCGATGCCCGGCTATACCGAGCTGATTGCCCGGCGTGACATGGCCGAGATCACGCCGGGCTGGACGCAGGACGGAAAGGTCTGCGCACTCCCGATCTATTCCAGCCCTACCCTGATCTGGTGGCGCGCCGACTTGCTGGAGGCGTCCGGCCTGTCAGAACCGCCGCGCACCTATGACGAGGTCTACGGCTTTTGCGAGCGCTATGGCCAGGCGCGATCGCGCTTTGGCATGCAGGTTGTCTCGGGCCGTTCCTGGGCTGACCGCTGGTTCGACTTCATCTCCTTCTATTACGCCGCGTCGGGCGGACAGCCCTATCTCCGGGATGCGCATGCGCTGTACGACAACGAAGCGGGGCTGGAGGCCGCAAGCTTCATGGACCGCATGTTCCGCAAGGGCTGGACCGCGCTCGATTTCGACGCCGAGGAGCCGCTCGTCTCCGGCCTCGCCGCCGGCGGGGTACGTGGCCCCTGGGACGTCGAGCGTTTCGCCAAGATCTATCCCGAAACCCTGGAGCGGATCCAGGTGGGGCCGATGGTGGCGCGCGGCCCGACGGGGCCCGGGCCGGTCGCAACCTTTTCGGACAGCAAGGGCGTGGTGATCTTCAAGACCAGTCGAGTGCGCCGGGAGGCATTCGACTTTCTCGCCTGGGTGCTGGGCGAGGAGGAACTGAACCTGCTCTGGCTCAGGCGCACCGGCCTGTCCCCGGCGCGTGGCGACCTGCTCCAGAACCCGCGCTTCGCAGAGTATTACCGCACGAACGCGATCGGCCGCGTCTATGCCGAGCATGTCGCGAGCGCCCGCCCGCCGGCGCTTTCCGAGTACACCATCGACATCCAGAAGATCATGACCACCAGGCTGGTCGAGCCGCTGATGACCGGTCAGCTGAAGCCTGCGGAGGCGTTGGCGCAGGCGGCGGCCCGGACCGACCAGATGCTGAAGGTGCAGATGTGACCGGCCGTCGGATCCTCTCGCGCGAAGGCTGGATCGGCTTGTCGCTCGCGCTCGCCTACATGGTGTTCGCCGCGATCTTCTGGGCCTATCCCTTCTTCTGGCTGGCGAAGCTGTCGGTCACCCAGTGGCGCTTCTTCGACGAGCCGGTGTTCACGGGTACCCGCAACCTGGTACGCACGCTGAAGGATCCGGCCTTCCTCCAGGCGCTTTGGAACGTGCTGCGCTTCCTGGTCATGTACGTGCCGATCGCCTTCTGCGGCGCGCTCCTGGTCGCGTTCGGGCTGCGGCATGTCGGCCGCGGCAAGGCGTTCGTCGGGCTCTGCTTTCTCTTGTCCAACGTCTCCTCGGGCGTCGCGCTGTCGCTGGTGTTCACCAAGATCTTCAGCTCAACCGGCCCGCTCAACGATCTGCTCTTCGATCTGCTCGGGATACGCATCCCCTGGACCAGTCACCCGACCTTCGCGATGCTCGCCATCGCCTTGGTCGTCGCGTGGAAATTTGCAGGCTATTACGGCCTGATCCTCTATTCGGGGCTGCTGACCATCCCCGGGGAGATCTACGACGCCGCGCGACTTGATCAGGCCGGGCCGTTCACCCGGCTGGTGCGGATCACCCTTCCGCTGATGAATGCGCAGCTGATGATGGTGCTGGTGTTCGCCATCCTGGTGTCCTTCGGTCTCTTCACCGAGCCGTTCCTGATCACCGGCGGCGGTCCTGCCGACAGCACCGTCACGCCGCAGATGATGATCTACGAGACTGCCTTTCGCCGCCTCCAGCCCAGCCATGCGGCGATGATGAGCATCATCGTGTCGGTCACCAGCTACGCGTTGATTGCCGTTGCCCGGCGCCTGTTGGAACGAAAGGTCACCCTTGCATGAGGTTCGCGCAGCTTCGCGCCTCGCTACGCTCGCGCGGTCCCGGCGGATGGCTCGCAACGATCGGCATCTACGGGCTGGCGTTAACCTGGCTGTATCCATTCGCGTGGATGGTCGCCGCATCGCTGAAGCCGACTGCACAAATCTACAGCACCGGCCTGTTCTCGGGCGACTTCAGCTTCGACAATTTCCGCTTCCTGTTCGCAACCGCGGACAAGCTGGACCGTCCTTTCGTACAGGCGATGGCGATTTCGGCGCTGGTGACGGCGAGCGTCACCGTATCGGTTCTCATCTCGTCCGCATTCATCGCCTACGCGCTGGCGAGGCTGCGCTTTCCGGGACGAAAACTGTTCGGCGACTTCCTGCTGCTGCAGATGGTGATCCCGACCACCATGTTCATCCTGCCGCTGTTTGTGCTGATCAAGGAGTTGGGGCTGCTCAACTCGCTGGGCGCTCTGATCCTGCCGTCGACGATGTCAGGCTGGGGCATCTACATGATGTCGCAAGCGTTCAAGGGTATGCCCGAGGAGTATTTCGACGCCGCGCGGCTGGACCGGGCAAGCCTGTGGCAGACGGTGATGAGGGTCGTCGCGCCGCTCAACAAGTCGATCATCGCCATCGTCGCCTTGTTCACCTTCACCGGCACCTGGGACAATTTCCTGTGGCCGCTGATGGCGATTTCCGACACCGATCGCATGCCGTTGTCGGTGCTGCTCGCCACCTTCAGCAAGCAATATGGCGGCTATGCCGGGCCGGTGATGGCCGGTGCCGTGCTCCAGACGCTGCCGCTGGTACTTCTGTTCGTTCTGTTCCGCCGCCACTTCTTGCAGGGCATGTCCCTCACGTTGAAATGAACGCCGACCTCTCTGACGCGATGGTTGGGCCACCCGATCCTCTCGCCCGACGACGTGCGGTCCAGACAGGCAAGGTGGAGGGTCGACCTACCTAGAATGGGATGTCGCACGCATTGGTGCAAATATTTCAATGCCGGTGGGCGTGGCCCAGAGCATCGGTGTGGCGGCAGCAGGCGAGGTCCGGGCGCCGGTGACACAGGAGGGTCCGAATTGGCGCTGCACGACGGGGACCTTTCGCGACCGACGGCCCGATTATAGCTTTTCCAACCCTCGCATCATGCGGGCCGTGTGATGGCGCCCGGTACAGCGCCGCGTCGGCCGGTGCATCAGCGGGCATCTGTGGGCCACGAGCCTCGGCTTCCTGGATCGGCAGACCGGCACGGCGAAGCCCTGAGCCACCGCGGCGGCGGCACGGCGTCGGTCAGGAGAGGGCGGCGCTTTCCGCCCCCGCCGCGGCCGCGGTGCTGGCGCGCATGACGACGGCGTGCGGAAGCAGGCAGGTCTCCGGTGTGGTTGAACCCGCTGCACGCTGTGGGTGAGTGAGCAAGTCGACCGCGGTTGCCGCCATCTCGAAATTGGGTTGGCGGACCGTGCTCAGCTGCGGCCAGGCCATGCGCGCGATCGCGGAGTCGTCGAAACCGGCGATCGAAAGCTGTTCGGGGACCGCGATGCCGATCCGCATCGCCGCGACAAGGATGGCGAGCGCCATTTCGTCGTTCGCCGCGAAAACGGCGCTGGGCCGTTCGCCGCCGCCGAGCAGCCGTTCCGCGGCCTCGAGGCCGGAGCGAAAGGTGAAATCGCCCTGGAGGGCCCGCGAGGCGGGGACCGGCAGCCCTGCCGCGGCCATCGCCGCACGGAACCCTTCGAGCCGGCGCGCCGCCGCATGATGCGTCGGGTTGCCCTGAACGAAGGCAATATCGCGGTGGCCGAGCGCAAGCAGTTGTTCGGTCATCTCGCGCGCAGCGCCGCGATCGTCCATCTCGACGCGCGACGTCCGCTCGAGATCGTCGCCGGGCGAAATCCGCACCACCGGAACGGCATAGCGTTCGAACAGGTCGAGCAGCTCCTCCCAGTCGCAAAGTGGCGGCGTCAGGACCGCTCCGCCGAGCCGGACCGCACGCAGCGATGCCTCGCATTCTTCAAGCCAGCCGGCGCACTCCCGGTCCAGCTGTTCGACGACGAGGTGATAGCTGAGCTCCCGGCAGCGCGCGAGCGCACCGCGCTGGAGATCGGCGGCATAGGGCGATGCCGGATCGTCGAAGAACAGGCCGAGCAGGAACGAGCGCGAGCTGGATAGTTCGCGCGCAAAGGCATTGGGGCGGTAGCCGAGCTCCTCGACTACTTTCTGGACCGTGGCGCGCAGTTCCGGGCGCACATACGATTCGCTGTTGATCACGCGCGACACCGTCTTGGGGGAGACTCCGGCGCGCGCCGCGACATCCTTGATGGTTATGGTCTTCATGGTGCCGGGATCCACCCTATCGTTAGCGCTAACGTGGACGCAAGTGGTGGGCGCGTGGCGGAAAGCTGCCGACAGCGCTCACGCAGGCAACGCCTGATCGGACGCAACATGGACCGGACTGTTACCGAACAGGTCGCGGTGGCGTATTGCTGACAGGTGCTTGACATCGATGTCAGATCGTATCAGACAACGATGTCAGAAGATAAGCCTCCCTTTGCAGGAGGCATTGGGAGGGTGATGGTGAACGACTGCATCGATGCGGCGCGCGTGCACGATACACGCCTCCTCCCTTCACGTTTTTCCACTCGTCAGCTTTGCGGGAACCCCTCCGGCCACCCAATGGGTCGGAATTTCGCGGCCATCGCCGAACGGCGATGGCCGCATTTTTTCGGGTCTCTCGATGTCAGCTTGTCGCTGCCGCCGCGCCTCACGGGGCTTTCCGGCCGATGATCGCCAGGCGTCTTTCCGTGGCGGTGGCCGTGCTGGTTTCGGTGGCGCCGATCGCGCTCGCCGCGCAGCAGACGCCGCCGGCCGGCGCTGCGCAACCGTGGCGCGACCGCAGCCGCAGCGCGGAAGCGCGCGCCGACGCGCTGGTCAAGGCGATGACCCGCGAGGAGAAGCTGCGCTACGTCCACGGCCTGTTCCCGCCCATGGCCAAACCCGCGCCCAGCGACATGATCCCCTCGGCCGGTTATGTTCCCGGCGTGCCGCGACTCGGCATCCCGACCTTGCGCGAAAGCGATGCCAGCCTCGGGGTCGCCAATCAGGTTGAGCAGCGCAAGGGGGATACCGCCACCGCGCTGCCGTCGAGCCTGACCACCGCCGCAACCTTCGATGTCGAGATGGCGCGCAGGGGCGGAGCGATGATCGGCGCCGAAGCGCGCGCCAAGACCTTCAACGTGCTGCTCGCCGGCGGCGTCAACCTGACCCGCGACGCGTGGAACGGACGCAACTTCGAATATCTCGGCGAGGATCCGCTGCTCGCCGGCGAGATGGCCGGTGCGTCGATCGACGGCATCCAGTCGAACCACATCGTCTCCACCGTCAAACACTTCATCCTCAACAGCCAGGAGACCGGCCGCGCGGTGCTCAACGCCCGCATCGACGAAGCGGCACTGCGTGAGAGCGACCTGCTCGCCTTCGAGCTCGCGATTGCGCGCGGCAAGCCGGGCTCGGTGATGTGCGCGTACAACCGCATCAATGGCGATTATGCCTGCGAGAGCCGCCGGATGCTCACCGACGTACTGCGGGGCGACTGGCGCTATCCGGGCTGGGTGATGAGCGACTGGGGGGCGGTCCATTCCACCGTCAAGGCCGCCCAGGCCGGGCTCGACCAGCAATCGGGGCAGGAACTCGACAGCGCGATGTTCTTCGGTCCGCCGCTCGACGCCGCGCTCAAGGCGGGAACGGTGTCGGAAGCGCGGCTCGACGAGATGGTGCGCCGGATCCTCACCGGCGTGATCGCGAGCGGCCTCTACGACGATCCGACGCCCACATCCGCGCAGCCGATCGATTACGAAGCCCATGCCGCCGTGGCGCAGCGGGTCGCCGAGGCGGGGATCGTCCTGCTGCGCAATCAGGGCGACGTGCTTCCGCTTGCCAGGACCGCGAAGAAGATCGTGCTGATCGGCGGCCATGCCGATGTCGGCGTGCTCTCGGGCGGCGGCTCGAGCCAAGTCCGCTCGGTCGGCGGCGTGCCGGTCGAGATTCCGCTGACCAGCGGCGCCGCGGCCTCGTTCGCACGTATCACCTGGCACAATTCCTCGCCGCTCCGGGCGATCCGCGCGCTCGCTCCGCGGGCGCAGCTGCGCTATGTCGACGGCAGCGACCCGGCGGCGGCCGCCGCCGCGGCGCGCAGTGCCGACATTGCGATCGTGTTCGCGACGCACTGGACCACCGAAGCGCAGGATCCGCCCTCGCTGGCGCTGCCCGACGGCCAGGACGCGTTGATCGCGGCGGTGGCGAAGGCGAACGCCAGGACCGTGGTGGTGCTCGAAACCGGCGGGCCGGTGCTGATGCCGTGGATCGACCAGGTGCCCGCGGTGATCCAGGCCTGGTATCCCGGGCAGCGCGGCGGCGAGGCGCTTGCCGCGATCCTGTTCGGTGCGGTCAATCCTTCCGGCAGGCTCCCGATCAGCTTTCCGCGCACCGTGGAGCAGCTGCCGCGTCCGGCGCCGGTCGTCCCGGCGGGCGGCATGCCCGACTCGGCGAGCAATGCCGGCGCCGGCGACGGCAGCGCGATCCCGGCCTGGGATGTCGATTACAGCGAAGGCGCCAATGTCGGTTATCGCTGGTATGCGGCCAGGCGAGACAAGCCGCTATTCCCGTTCGGCTATGGCCTGAGCTACACCCGCTTCTCCTTCTCCGGCGCCAGCTTCGACGGTGGGACTACGCCCGGCGTGCGCTTCACCGTCCGCAACGACGGCAAGCGTGCCGGCGCCGTGGTCCCGCAGCTCTACGTCACGGCACCCGACGGCGCGCCGCTCCGGCTCGCCGGCTGGAAGCGCCAGTGGCTTGAGCCCGGCCAGTCCGCGCAGCTCACGCTGCGTGCCGACCGCCACGCGCTGGCGCGCTGGCAGCAATCCGGCTGGGCGGTGGCAGGCGGCAAATACCGGCTGACGCTGGCGCAGGATGCCGAACATCCGATCAGCGAAGGCACCGTCGAGATTCCCGCTGATGAGAAGAGAGGTAGTTGAGAGAAATTCGATCGACTGGTGACAGCGCTGTCACTATGATTCAACACGGTCCTGCGAAGAAGACCGATAACAATCCGGCCCCACCGGCCGGCAAGGGAGGGACGTATGATTGATTTCAATTCATTGACGCTCAAGCGAACCGTTTCGTTAATTGCGGTCGCCGCAGCTCTGGCAATCCCGGGCGTGGCTTCGGCGCAGACGGCCGATACGCCGGCTGCCGACGCGCAGACCGACGAGGAGTCGGCGGGCGAAGAACTGGTCGTCGTCGGCGTTCGCGCCTCGCTCGAGCGCTCGATCGAGATCAAGCGCGAGTCGAGCGGCGTGGTCGACGCGATCTCGGCCGAGGACATGGGCAAGTTCGCCAACACCAACCTCGCCGAATCGCTCCAGCGCATCACCGGCGTGTCGATCGACCGCGTCAACGGCGAAGGTTCGACCGTGACGGTGCGCGGCTTCGGCGCGCAATATAATCTCGTCACCCTCAACGGACGCCAGCTGGCCACGTCGAACATCGTTGCGGTGGGCGGCGACCAGGGCGGCGACGGCGCCGGCGGCTTCGGCCGTTCGTTCGACTTCGCCAACCTCGCTTCGGAAGGCGTCAAGACGCTCGAGGTCTACAAGACTGGTCGTGCGGCGATCCCGTCGGGGGGTATCGGCGCGACGATCAACATCGTCGGCAACCGTCCGCTCGATCATGGTGCCGGCTTCACCGGGTCGATCGGGGCCAAGGCGAGCTACGACAACAGCACCGATCAGTGCATCGACTGCGGCAGCAAGGTAACCCCGGAAGTCTCGGGCATCGCGAGTTGGGCCAATGGCGACGAGACCTTCGGCGTCTCACTGTTCGGCAGCTATCAGAAGCGCAACTTCAGCTTCCCCAGCCAGGCGAACGACTATTGGGAAATGCACCCCGCCGGCTTCTTCCTCGATCCGGCGAACGGTTTCGTGAAGGCAGGCGCGACGATCACCAATGCGCCGAGCGACCCCAACACGCTGGTCGCGGTGCCGCATGACTTCCGCTACCACTTCTCCGAAGCCAGCCGCGAGCGTCTGAACGGCCAGGCGGTAATGCAGTTCAAGCCGACTGACAGCCTGACGCTGACCGTCGACGGCCTCTATGCGCAGCTGAAGGAGTCCGAGCGGCGCTCGAGCCAGTCGAACTGGTTCAGCCGTCCGTTCGACGCCGTCACCTTCGACGATTCGAGCAACGGTATCGCCACCACGCAGTATCTCCACGAGACGATCAACGGCGTGAAGGACGAGGCGTTCGAGCAGGCCTACCGCGCGCAGAAGAACCGGCTCTACGACATCGGCGCCAATCTGAAGTGGGACCTGACAGACCGCTTCAGCCTGACCTTCGATGGCCATATCGGCAAGGCGGAGAGCCTGCCCGACAATCCCAACGGCCAGACCTCGACCACCGTCGCCTTCAACGGCAACATCGTGACCTCGCACTCGCTGACCTGGGATGACGACGGCTTCCCGACCCAGACGCTGACGATCAACGACAATGTCGCCAAGACCAACCCGGTCGGCACGCCGTTCCGCAACGGCAACGGCAACGGCGTCTTCGACGAAGGCGATCTGTCGGGCGCGGTGCAGCGCCAGTTCGCATCGAGCCAGACCCAGCGCATCAAGGAAGGCCGGATCGACGCCGGGTGGGATCTCGGCGAAGGCAGCCGCTTCGACTTCGGCGGCGATTATCGCCGAACCGAGACGCGTCAGAACCAGTACAACACCCGTCAGGTGCTCGGCGACTGGAACAACGCGCTCGCGCCGGACATCGCAGCCTATGCACCGGGCCTGGTGAAGCAATATTGCCTCGCCTGCCTGTTCACCCACAACAATGCCACCGCGCCCGACGCGGCCTCGATCGCGTGGCGCGCCCAGGACGCAACCGCGCTCTACAATGCGCTCTACAACCACTATATCGGCGTCACCAACGACGGCGTGAACCACCAGAACAACATCGACACCAACACCGACAACCGGGTGAACGAAGACATCTGGGCGGTTTTCGGACAACTGACCTGGAAGGGCGAGATCGGCGGCGCCCGGGCGAGCCTGGTTGCCGGCATGCGCTACGAGAGCACCAAGGTGAACGCGGTGTCGCTCCAGCAGGTACCGCTGGCGGTGGTATGGACCGCGGACAACGACTTCAGCGTCACCAACTCGCCCGATCGCCAGCAGGTCTTCGGCCACGGCAGCTACACCAACCTGCTGCCATCGGTGGACTTCCAGGTCGAGTTCCTGCCGAACGTCATTGGTCGCGCGTCGTACAGCAAGACGATCTCGCGCGCGCCGTACGGCAGCCTGTTCGCCTCGACCAGCGCCGGCGGGCTGAACAACCCGACCGCGCTGGGCGGCGTCGCCACCGGCTTCCAGAACAACACCAATCTGAAGCCGCTCGAATCCGACAATTTCGACGTGTCGTTCGAATGGTATCCGCGCAAGGACGTCTACCTGTCGATCGGCTTCTTCGACAAGCGGGTGCGCAACTTCATCGGCAACACCGTGGTGTCGCAGAACCTGTTCGGCCTGCGCGACCCGACCAGCGGCGACAGCACCACCAATGCCGGCAAGGGCCGCGACATCCTGCTGGCGCTGGGTGCCGCCAATACCAACGCCAACCTGTTCACCAGCGCGGCGATCGTGCAGAAGTATAACGGCAACGTCGCGCAGGCGACTGCCGAGCTGGCCGCGAACTATGTTCCGGCGCAGCGCGAGTTCAACAACGACTATGTCAGTTCGGTGCTGGCGGCGTACGACGTGACCGCCACGGCCGCGAACCCGCTGCTCAACTTCTCGGTCAACACGCCGATCAACAACAAGGATGCCGAAATCTACGGCGCCGAGATCGCCGGCCAGTATTTCCTCGGCGAGACCGGCTTCGGCATTGCCGCCAGCTATACGCTGGTGCGCGGCAATATCGGCTTCGACGTCACGGCGGATCCGACCGCCAACCAGTTCGCGCTGGTCGGGCTCAGCGACACGGCCAACGTGACGCTGATTTACGACAAGGGCGGCCTGTCGGCACGTCTCGCCTATAACTGGCGCGACAAGTTCCTGTCGGACGTCAACCGCGGCGGCGACCACAATCCGGTCTTCTACGATCCGTACAACCAGCTCGACCTCAGCATCAGCTACGACCTGACGAAGAACATCTCGATCAGCTTCGAAGGCATCAACCTGCTCGAGGAAGGCGTGCGGAGCTACAGCCGCGACTACATCAACACCTGGTACGAAGCGGAGGGTTCCGCCCGCTACCTGCTCGGCGCGCGCTTCCGCTTCTGAGGCGTCGCTCCTGCCACTTCGGAAAGGCCGCTCGCACAGGGCGGCCTTTCCTGTTTATGATCGGACGGTCATGACCCAAGTCGTTCTCAACAACATCGACCATGCCGATTTGCGGGTCCGGCTGGAGCGCGGAGCCGCGTTCGGCGACGCTGTCAATCAGGCCGTCGTCTTTCCCACCGAGTTTGAGGCGCTGCAGCGCGAATATGTCATCCTGTTCCGGCGCGACGCCGCCGGCGCGTGGCGCTCCACCGTGCTGCTCGGGCTCGATGCGGGGGAAAACCTGTTCCTCGACGGCGAGCGCTGGGATGCGCAGACGATCCCCGCGCTGATGCTGCGCGGGCCGTTCTCGATCGGCGTGCCGCGCCCGGGCGAGCCCGGCGAGCCGATGATCCATGTCGATCCCGAGCACCCGCGCATCGCGCGCGACGAGGGCGCCCCCCTCTTCCTCGAGCATGGGGGCAACTCGCCCTATCTCGAGCTGATCGCCGGCGTGCTCCAGACCATCTTCGTCGGTGACCAGGCGAACCCCGCGATGTTTGCCGCATTCGAGGCTGCGGGGCTGCTCGAGCAAGTGACGCTCGACGTCGAGCTCACCAGCGGCCGGCGCTACACGATCCCGGACTGCTACACGATCGATGCCGCGCGGCTGGCGCAGCTCGACGGCGCCGCGCTGGAGGCGCTGCACCGCAACGACTTCCTGCGGTGCGCAATCTGGCAGCAATCGTCGCTCGGCAACCTTTCGCGGCTGGTCGCGCGCAAGGAGCGCCGCGAGGTGTGAGCCGCGCCCTCCCTCTCCAGCGAACGGAGCTTCGCAGATGACCGAACCTTCCAGATTTCGAGTGGTGATCGCCGGCGGCGGCACCGCAGGCTGGGTCGCCGCAGCCGCTCTGGTCCGCCATCTCGGACCATTGCTCGACATCACCCTGGTCGAATCCGACGCGATCGGCACAGTCGGAGTGGGGGAATCGACCATTCCCACCGCGCGCACCTTCCACGCATTGCTCGGCATCAACGAGCAAGTGTTCATGCGCGAGACCAACGCCACCTTCAAGCTTGGGATCTCCTTCGAGAACTGGCTGCGCGACGGCGACCGGTATTTCCACCCCTTCGGTACCGTCGGACGCTCGATGCCGCTGGCCGACTTCCAGCATTTCTGGCTTCGCGCGCGAGAGCGCGGCTTCGGCGGAGCCTATACCGACTATTCGCTCGAGACGCAGGCGGCGGAAGCGGCCAGGTTCGCGACGGGGGAGCAATCGCCGCTCTCCTTCGCCTATCACCTCGACGCGACTGCCTATGCCGGCTTCCTGCGCTCGCTCGCGGAGCCGGCGGGCGTGCGCCGCACCGAAGGGAAGATCGCCCGCGTCGAACGCGACGGCGAGAGCGGAGACATCGCCGCGTTGGTGCTAGAAACCGGCACCCGGATCGAAGGCGACTTGTTCATCGACTGCACCGGCTTCCGTGCCTTGCTGATCGAGGAGACGCTCGAGACCGGCTTCGACGACTGGAGCCATTGGCTTCCCACCGACAGCGCTTTCGCGGTGCAGTCCGAAACGACCGAGCCGCCGGTTCCGTACACCCGGGCGATCGCCCACGGCGCCGGCTGGCGCTGGCGCATCCCGCTCCAGCATCGGATGGGCAACGGCCTCGTCTTTTCGAGCGCGCACCTCTCCGACGACGCGGCGCGCGCGCAATTGCTCGCCGCCGTGCCCGGCCGGCCGCTGTTCGATCCGCGGCTGATCCGCTACCGGACGGGCGCGCGGCGCAGGGCCTGGAACCGGAACTGCGTGGCGCTCGGCTTGTCGAGCGGCTTCATCGAGCCGCTCGAATCGACGAGCATCCATCTCGTCATGATCGCAGTGACACGGCTGCTGCAAAACTTCCCGCTTCGCCGCGAAATGACGGCGCTCGCCGCCCAGTTCAACGAGCAGTCGCGTGCCGAGGCCGAGCATATCCGCGACTTCATCATCCTGCATTATAAGCTCAATGCCCGTGACGAGCCGTTTTGGCGCGACCATGCCGCGCGCGACGTGCCCGACAGCCTCAAGGAGCGGATGGCGTTGTTCGAGGAAAGCGCGATGGCGTATCAGGGCTCCAACGACCTCTTTCGCGTCGACAGCTGGAACGCGGTGATGATGGGGCAGGGGGTGATGCCGAGGGACTATCACCGCATGCCGGCGCTCATGCCCGACGCCGACCTGCAGCGTGCCCTCGGCGACCTGCGCGCCAACATCGCGGGCCAGCTAGCCAACCTGCCGAGCCACGCAGACTTCCTCGCGAGCCAATACGGGGCGTCGTCCTTCTCCGGCGCTGCGCGGACCGGGTGATCCCGCGAGTCCAGATCACCGGTGGCGGATGACCTGCGGGAACCGAATGGCGGTAGTGGGCCGTCAGTGGCTCGGCGCCCAAACCGCCGCTTCCGCCTCGATTCCTGCGGTTCGTTGAGGGTTGGTTCCTGGAATTCGAAGCTGCCCCTTTCGGATTCGGGGCCAGCGACACCCCCTTCGGGCAGCTCCAATACTCAGGCATTGCACGCACGGGTGCTGACCGTAAACGGCAAAAACGTCAATAGCTTGCGAAGTTATTTTGAAAACGTGAGGGAGCATTTCGAAGTCGCGCTCACTCGCATCGCGCCGGGCGAGGACAAGCCGCCGCTGGAGCCGAACCAGGCAGTGACGCTCGAGCAGGCGCTGCGGGCCTATACGCTCAGCGCCGCCTGTGTGAACCATTTCGACAAGCAGGCCGGTTCAATCGCACCTGGCAAGAGCGTCGATCTGATTCTTCTCGACTAAGACCCGTTCAAGATCCCGGTGCGTCGGATACATGCGACGAAGGCGCTGTTCACGCTGTTCGAGGGTCGCATGGTACATGGCAGCGTGAACTGAAAAGCTTCATCGCGCATTTCAGAGCATTGCTGACCACGCCCATCGGCGGCCGATCGCCATTTCATCTGCAGTCTAAGATTGCGCGGCGAGGCTGCTATTGAGAAAGATATCGGGCTGGCGGCTTCCCGAGGGCGCGTCGGAACATCGTGGCAAAGGCTGCCGGACTTTCGTATCCGACGGCGAAGCTCGCCTGCGTGATCGATGCGCCTGCGCCAAGCAGCGACAACGCCTCCATGAGCCGGACCTGTTGTCGCCAGACCGCAAGGCTTGTGCCGGTCTCTCGCTTGAAGCTGCGGGTCAGCGTCCGCCGGGCCATGGCGGCGAGGCTGGCCCAGTCATCGATGTCGCGCGGATCGGAAGGATCCGCGAGAATCGCTTGGCACACGCGCAAGAGACGCGGGTCCGATGGCAGCGTTACCCGGCACGGCGCGTCGGGCATCCGGTCGACCTCTTCGAGCAACAAAGCGACGAGCCGGCCTTCGCGGCCGCCGGGGTCGTAATGCGGGGGGAAGTCGACCACTTCGAGAATGAGGCACCGCAAGAGATCGGAGACTTCGAAGGCTCGGCATTCGCCTCGCAGGGTCGTCACCGCCGCCGACAGGTACAGCGTGCGCAGCGACACGGGTCCGCGACAAGCCACTTCGTGGGGCGTCCCGGCGGGGAGCCACAGCGCGCGCTGCGGAGGAATGACGAAGCTGGTTTCGGGCGTCCGCACCGACATCACCCCGGCCGAGGCGTAGAGGATCTGACCATGGTCGTGGCTATGCATCGGATCGACGAACCCCGCCGGGTATTCGTCGCGCAACCCGATTGCCGGGCAGTCCAGGCGCAGCATCTCGGCGCTGTGCTTCATGGCCCATCCCCTGCCAGAACTGACAGGATCGGTATCATTGACCATTGGGAACGATCCAGTTCGGTCGACTGGGGAATGGCCCTTTCCATGCAGCGATTGGCCCGATCGCGAGGGTTCGGGCTGACCGTGCTGCCTTAGGCTGCGGCATCATCGTTCTTGGGAGGACCAGATGTTCAGTAGTGCGGATGCCGGGAAAGATCCGGTCGATCCAGAGATCCGCCGTTTCGTCCAGGCGATCACGGATGCCTACGCCCTCTACGCGAGCGAGGGCGCGGCGAGCATCGCGGGCCGGCGGACAGTTGCCGAGCGCGTCCGCCAACCGTGGCGCGAGGGCGGGCCTGCGATGGCTGCGACGATCGAGGCGACGGTCCAAGGCCGGAGAGTGCGCGTGCATCGGCCGATCGAGTCGGGAGAACTGCCAGCCATGCTCTATCTCCATGGCGGCGGATGGGTGCTTTTCAGCGTCGACACCCATGACCGGCTGATGCGCGAATATGCCGCGCGGGCGGGAATCGTCGTGATCGGCATCGATTACCGCCTGTCTCCGGAGCACCCGTTTCCCGCGGCGCTCGACGATTGCGCGGCCGCTTTTGCGTGGATGCGCGGCGAGGCAGCTTCGCTCGGGATCGACCCGGAGCGCCTGCTGGTCGGCGGCGACTCCGCGGGCGCGAACCTCGCCGTCTCGCTGTGCCTGACGCTGCGGGACCGGGCAGAGCCCCTGCCGGTTGCCATGCTGCTCAATTACGGCGCCTTCTCGCCCGCGCACCTGCCGAGCTACGGGCGCTTCGGTGGCACCGGCTACATGCTCGCGCCCGACGAAATGGACCAGTTCTGGCGAGATTATACCGGCGATCCGGCGTTGCTCGCCGATCCGCGGGTCGCGCCTCTCGGTGCCGATCTCCACGGCTTGCCGAGTGCCTTCGTCGCCATAGCCGAATGCGACATCCTGGCGGACTGCAATCACGCTCTCGCCGTGCGGCTCGGCGAAGCTGGCGTACCGGTCGAGTGCGTCACCTATCACGGTGCGACGCATAGCTTCCTCGAGGCGATGTCGATCTCGTCCCTCGCCGATCGAGCCCTCACCGAACAGGCGACCTGGATCCGCACCGTCTTGAATCTGGAGATTGCTCGATGAACCCGCTGTTCGAACCTGCCGGGCCGGAATGGGTCCAGCGCGTCATCGACGAATATCCGCTTGCGCATCTCGTCTCGCACAAGCTCAATGCGAGCCCGCTTCCGTTGCTGGCGGAACGGGACGAGCGAGGGAGTCTCGTGTCGCTGTTCGGCCATTGTGCGCGTACCAATCCGCTGGTGGGAGACTTTGCGGACAATCCAGAGGGGCTGGTCATCTTCAGCGGGCCGCAGGGCTATATTTCCCCGAGCCTCGTGTCAAAACCCGATTGGGGGCCGACGTGGAATTACGCTTCGCTGCGCTTTCGGGTCGACGTGCGCTTCGTGCCTGAGGAGACGCAACGCTCGGTCGAGCAGCTTGCCGAAAAGCTGGAGGGCGATCGCTGGACCCTCGCGCGGCTCGGCGCGCGCGCCGACACATTGATGTCCCAGATCATCGCCTTCAGGGCCCGCGTGACTGGCGCCGATCATGTCTTCAAGCTCGGCCAGGATGAGAGCGACCAATCGCATGCGGAGATCGTGGCGGGACATCCCGACCGCACGCTTGGGGCCTGGATGGCGGCGACACGCCGGGTTTGACTGCCTGCACGTCGAGGGCGCCCTCCGGCTAAGAAGGACGCCCGACGCCGTCAGTTCAGGTGCAGGCGGAGCGTCGCTCCCACCGTGCGGGGGCGCGTGACCGAGCCCGCAAAGGAAAAGGGTGCATTGAGAATACCATATTGATCGAACAGGTTCTTGGCGAAGAGGCCCAGCTCGACCTTGTCGGCCACCGTTATCGACGCATTGAGATCGACGATGTTGAAGTCGCCCTTTTCGAGCGTGGCGCCGAACGCGACCGGTGCACTCGACAGGTAGCGGTGCGCGATCCCGATCCGCGGCTTGAGCCTGTTTTCGGGAAAGCTCAGGTCGAGGGTGTTCGAAATCGTCCAGTCCGACGCGCCCGGCAGCACGCTGCCCTCAGGATAGCCCCCGCCCGGCGCAGAATTGTCGGGCAGCAGGCTCGATAGCCGCGCGTCATTGTAGGAGACGTTCGACGCGAAGGTGAGATTGCGCGTCGGGCGCATGGTCAGGCTGAACTCGACGCCGTCGATATCTGCGCCGCCACCGTTGACGGTATAGGCGCGGAACGTGACCGGCGTGAACAGGCGCGCCTGGATGTTGTTCCAATCGACATGATAGGCCGTCACGTCGAGCGTGAGCGCGCCGTCGACCAGGTCGATCCGGGTGCCGATCTCGTAATTCTGCGTCGTGTCGCCATCGAAGGTCAGCGGCAGGCCGGGAGTCGCCAGCGAGAACACGTTGACCCCGCCGATGCGGAAGCCCTCCGAGTAGAGCGCATAGATCCGGAAATTGTCGGTCGGCTTGAAGGCAAGCGACGCCTTGGGGATGAAGTCCGACTTCTTCTGCTCGGCCGGGGCATAGTCGAACGGCGCGATCAGATTGGCGTTGGGCAGGTACTGAAGGCGCGGGCGGGTTTCGTATCCGAAATAGCGGCCCCCCAGGGTGAGCGTCAGCCGGGGAACGATGTCGAACTCCGCTTCGCCGAACACCGCTTTCTCGGTCACGCGGCTGCTGCTCACCGTGCGTTCGGCGAGATCGTCGGGCGCCAGCGTCGCGCCGGACTGGCCGCCGAACAGCGCCGGGTTGGCATCGATGTAGGCGCCGATGCCTTCGATAAAGGTCGCGTCGGTGCTGTTCGCGCGCATGCGGGTATAGTTGGCGCCGATCAGCCAGCGGAACCGACCTTTCTCCGACGAGGTGAGGCGCAGTTCGGCATAATCGGTCTTCGACGTACCGAAACTGCTCGCCAGCGAGGGCGTGTTGGTGCGCGGATCGTTGCCGCCGAACACCGAATTGTCGAAGGCGAGATCAGCCTTCTTCTCGGTGTAGCTGCCGACGGCGGTGAGCGTCGCGAAGCCCAGCTCCTGTTCGAGGCGGAGGCTGTGCAGCATGAACTGCGTGTGCTGATACTCGGGAACATTGGTTGCGCGGTCGAATGTCTTCGGCGGGCCGAACAGCACATAGGTCTGATCGTCGAGATCATATTCCTGGTACATGCTGAGCGCCGAGATGCGGGTGCCCTCGGTCGGCGTGAACACGATCGACCCGCGAAGGCCGCGCACGCGCAGATCGTTGCTGCCCTTGCGACCCAAGAGCGTGTTGTCGAGATAGCCAGCGTCGACCCGCTGAAACGCCACGACGCGCACTGCCAGCTTGTCGTCGACGATCGGCACGTTGACCATCGCCTTGGCGGCATAGCCGAGCTGGCCGTCAGCATGTCTGGTGGTCGAAACCATGCCTTCCGCAGCGGCGTCGAGCTTGCTCGCATCCGCCTCGTTGACGACATAGTCGATCGCGCCGCCGAGCGACGACGAGCCGAACAGCGTGCCTTGCGGCCCGCGCAGCACTTCGACTCGGTTGAGGTCGAAACTGTCGACATCCGGAATGACCAGCGGGAAACCCGGCTCGATCAGCGGCAGCTCGTTCAAATAATAGCCGGTCGTCGACTGGTTGGCCTCGTGATAGGTGGTCGACGCGACGCCGCGCATCACGACTTCGGAAACGCCGGGCTGATAATCGTTGAACACGACGCCGGGGACGCGGGTGATGTAGTCCGAAAGGCTTTGGGCGTTGAGCCGCTGCAGCGCGGCCTCGTTTACCGCGGAGACCGAGCCGCTGACGTCGCGAGCCGATTGCTCGCGCTTGTTCGCCGTCACGACGATGTCATCCGCAGCGTCCATGTCGGGCTGGCTCGATGCCGGGACGTCAGAGGCGGTGCCGTCTGAAGTCTGCGCGGCCGCCGGAATCGCGAGCAGCAGCGTGCCCGCGAGCGCCGTGGTCGCGAAAAGTCGATTGATCATGTCCACCTCTTCATTGGCGCCCGGCGCTGCCGCGCCTGGCGCATCGCTCCCTGTTCCTCCGTCTCGTTCGGCGTGCCCGGTCTAGTGCCGGTGTCCATCTGACGAGCTGCCATGCCGTGGCCGACCTTTGATGATCGATCTAGCGCCCGAGGGATCCCGCGGCATTTCGCAGAGGCAGGCTAGACGCTGTCGGTCGCATGTCCAGCAACTGCCAGCTCTTGATAAGTTGCTGTGGCAAAAAGAAAATGGCTCGTGGGCAGCGGGTTTGCCGATCTTGGCGGACGATTCGCGCGATTTGTTCGCCGGGATGGTTGCAGTTCCGTGAAATGTTCGCTCGC
Source organism: Sphingomonas psychrotolerans (assembly GCA_032334595.1). Classification (GTDB taxonomy): domain Bacteria; phylum Pseudomonadota; class Alphaproteobacteria; order Sphingomonadales; family Sphingomonadaceae; genus Sphingomonas; species Sphingomonas psychrotolerans_A. Next base: position 98,341 of record JALMLT010000006.1, read on the forward strand.
GTTGCCGCTGGTCGGCATCGGGAAAATTTGCGCTTGCTGCACCGCACACAGCCGGGAAAGATGCACCTCCGCATTCGCGGATGGGTGGGAAAATTCGGCGTGAACCTCGACAAGCGTGACCTGAAGATCCTGAATGAGTTGCAGGCGAACAACACGATCACCTATCGCGAATTGGCGAACCGGGTGGCGCTGTCGCCGAGCGCGTGCGTGACGCGCGTCAAGCAGCTCGAGGACGAAGGTTATATCCTGGGCTATCATGCCGCCATCGCAATCGATCGCGTCCGGCCGACCTTCGTGATGGTCGCCGAAATCTCGCTTGCCTCGCACGTTCCCGACGACATCGCGCATTTCGACGCGCTGCTGCTTTCGACGCCCGAAGTGATCGAGGTGCTGCGTGTCAACGGACCATTCGACTACATCGTCAAGTTCCTGCTCTCCGACGTGCGGGAGTGGCAGGGCTTTGCCCACCGTCTTCTCGCCCCGCAGAACAAGGTCGAGAAGATGGTGAGCCATGTCGTGATGCAGGAGTTGAAGCCGTTCAGCGGCTACCCGATCCCCCAGCGCTGAGCGGCGAGATCGTCGCCGCTCAGGCAGCGCGCTGGAGCATGCCGAACAAGTCGCGCGGGTCGTCGGGATCGGCGAGGATGTCGATTGGCTGGAAGAAGTCGGTCCCCTCGAGCTTCGAATAGATATAGCGGAGCGCCGAGAAATCCTCGGTGGCGAAGCCGACACTGTCGAACAGGGTGATCTGCCGCGCGTCGCGGCGACCTGGAGCGCTGCCGTCCAGCACGCGATGGAATTCGGTGACCGGATAGCTCGCATCCATCTGCTGGATCTCGCCTTCGATCCGGGTCTGGGGTTCGAACTCGACGAAGGTGTCGGCGCGCTCGAGGATGGCCCTGTGCAGCTCGGTCTTGCCCGGGCAGTCGCCGCCGATCGCGTTGATGTGGATTCCCGCGCCGACCATATTGTCGGTCAGGATCGTCGCATAGGCCTTGTCGGCGGTGCAGGTGGTGATGATCTGCGCGCCCTCGATGGCTTCCTGCGAGCTGGCGCAGGAGACCACGCGCAGGCCGCTGCCCGCCAGGTTGCGTGCGGTCTTCTGCGTCGCGCGCGGATCGATGTCGTAGAGCCGTACTTCCTCGATGCCGATCACGGCCTTCATCGCCAGCGCCTGGAATTCCGCCTGGGCACCGTTGCCGATCATCGCCATTACCCGCGCGCCTCGAGGCGCGAGGTGCCGGGCCGCCATCGCCGATGTCGCCGCGGTCCGCAGCGCCGTCAGCAATGTCATCTCCGCCAGCATCACCGGGTAGCCGGTGTCGACGCGCGCGAGCAGCCCGAAGGCGGCCACCGTCTGAAAGCCCTTGGCGGCGTTGCTGGGATGGCCGTTCACATATTTGAAGCTGAATACCTCACCGTCCGAGGTGGGCATCAGCTCGATCACGCCCTCATGCGAGTGCGAGGCGAGCCGCGGCGCCTTCTCGAACAACTCCCAGCGGCGATAGTCCTGCTCCACCGCGTCGGTGAGCTCGAGGAGCACCCGTTCGACGCCATAATGATGCACGAGCCGCATCATGTTCTCGACGCTGACAAAGGGGATGAAGGCTAGTTCGGACGGCGCAGGCGGCATGTTGGACCCTTTCGGTGACGTGGACGCCGTCAAGCCTATGCCCGCCGCCTGCTCTGCCGAAATCGCAATGCAGCTTCAAAATCGCCCGGCTTTTGGTAATGTTGCGCAGCCGAATTGAACCAATCGTCAACGTAGGGCTCGAATGGGTACCGCCAAATTCATCCCGGACGACCTCGACCGCCGGATCATCGCGCACTTGCGCACCGACGGGCGGGCGTCGCTCGCGAAGCTCGCCGATGCGCTCGGCGTCGCCCGCGGCACGGTGCAGAACCGTCTCGACCGGCTGCTCGAAACCGGGGCATTGCTCGGCTTCACTGTCCGCGTGCGCGAGGATTATGACGACCTTACGGTGCGCGCGGTGATGATGGTCGAAGTCGTGGGGAAATCGACGACGCAGGTGATCCACCGGTTGCGCGGCATTGCCGAGATCCGAAGCCTGCACACCACCAACGGCAATTGGGACCTGATCGCCGATATCCAGGCGAAGAGCCTGTCCGATTTCGACCGCGTACTGCGCGAGGTGCGGATGATCGACGGCGTCGCCAATAGCGAGACGAGCCTGTTGCTGAGCAGCGTCTGACTGCCCATTCGGCAGGGTCCTTCGATCCAAGTCGCAGATCTTGCCGCTCGCTTCGAACAATCGACGCGATTGTGCAGTCCAGGCCGACCGTTGTTCGGCATTTAGGAGGAAAAGGATGTAATCTCAGATACGTGAAGGTTGCGGGGGGCTTCGTGGACAGGGCTCGCCTGCGGGCGCTAGCGTTCGATTCCGCCCAGGAGAGAACCCGCTTCGATGCTCGTCTACCATTCGTCCGCTGCGCGCGGTCACGACCCCAGAAGCTTCTATCGGCGCGGTCGGCCGATCGACCATCCGGAATCCATCGGTCGCTATGAGGTGCTGCTCAAGGCTGTGACTGAGGCCGGCTATCCGCTGATCGAGACGCAGTCGCACGACGTCCCGCCGATCGCGGCGGTGCACGACTCCGGCTATCTCGACCTGCTTTCGGGCGGATGGTCGCGGGCGATAGCGGCTGAGCCTGGTATCGACGAAATCCTGCCGACCCAGTTCGCACCCTGGACGCCGCATCGACGTCCCGAGGGGCTGCTCGGACAACTTGGCTATCACATGACCGACACGTCGACGCCGCTGCGTGCGGGCACCTGGACGGCGATCGCCGGTGCGGCGCACACCGCCGTGGACGCGGCCGACGAGGCAGTGCGCGGCGGCACCGCCTATGCGCTGGCCCGCCCCCCGGGGCACCATGCCTCCGCTGCGCACGCGGGCGGCTTCTGCTACCTCAACAACGCTGCGGTGGCCGCGCAGCGGATCGTTGCTGCAAAAGGGTCGGCCGCGATCCTCGACATCGACGTGCATCATGGAAACGGCACCCAGGCGATCTTTTACGATCGCGCCGACGTGTTGTTCGTTTCGCTTCACGCCGAGACCTCCAATTATTATCCGTATTTCACGGGCTATGCTGAAGAGACTGGCGAGGGGGCCGGGCAGGGGTATAATCAGAATCTGCCGCTCCCGCTGGGATCGGCGGACGACATCTTTCTCGACGCAATCGCAAAGAGCCTCGATCGAATTGCGCAGTTCGACCCGCCCGCTCTGGTGCTGTCGCTCGGTCTCGACGCGGCGGTAGACGATCCGATCGGCGCGATGGCGGTGACGACGCGGGGCTTCGAACGCGCCGCAGCGCTGATCGCGAGCTTTGGCCGGCCGACCGCGATCATCCAGGAAGGCGGCTATCTGTGCGAAGCGCTGCCGAGAAATCTCGCCGCTTTCCTTGCCAGCTTCGACGCAACCGACGCATGACGCTCAGCGCGGCCGTGCCATCGCCCTGACCGTTCGGCCGCGGCGGTTCGCGCCTTCTCTCGACGGAGCACGATCTTGTCTCTCACCGTTCGCATCCTGATCGCCGTCGTCGCAGGCCTGCTCGCCGGTGTCGGCGTGGGGCGTCTCGACCCCTTTTGGCTGGGAGACTCGCATGCCCTCGCCCAGACGATCGGCACTGCCTGGCTTGACGGTCTCAGAATGACGATCGTGCCGCTCGTTTTCGCTTTGCTCGTCACGGGCGTTGCTTCGGCAGCGGACGCGGCGCGGGCGGGCAGCGCGGCTGGGCGGGCGCTGCTGCTCTTCGCGATCGGGCTCGTCGCGGCGGCGCTGTTCAGCGCGGGGTTGATCTCGTCGCTTCTGGCGATCTGGCCGGTACCGGCGGGTGCGGCGGCCGAACTCGGCGGCAGCGCACTTCAGCCCGACGTCAAGGTCGGCCTCACCGCCGAATGGCTGCTGAGCTTCATCCCGGTAAATCCGGTGAGCGCCGCCGCGCAGGGCGAAATGGTGCCGCTGGTGGTGTTCGCCTTGCTCTTCGGCTTTGCGGTCACGCGCATTCCCGAACAGCGCCGCAGGGCCTTGCTAGACCTCTTCCACGGCGTGGTGGATGCCATGCTCGTCCTGGTCCGCTGGGTGCTCGTGCTGGCGCCAGTCGGGGTGTTCGCGCTCGCCTTCGTCGCCGGGAGCCGTGGCGGGCTCGCGACCGCAGGCGCGCTGGCGCAATATGTCACGCTTGTCGTGATCGCCTGCGTCAGCGTGATGCTGCTGGTCTATCCGGTCGTCGCGATCTTCGGGCGAATCGGCATCGGGCGTTTCGCGCGGGCGGCGCTTACGGCCCAGGTGATCGCGTTCAGCACCCAGTCTTCGATCGCCTCGCTGCCGGCGATGATTGCCGTGATCGACAAGGGTCTCGACGTTCCCGAGCGCGTCCGCAACATCGTGCTGCCGATGGCGGTGTCTCTGTTCCGGGTGACCAGCTCGGCAGCGAACATCGCCGTGGCGCTGTTCGTCGCCGCGCTCTACGGCGTGCATCTCGGGCCCGCACAGATCGTGATCGGCGCGCTCGTCGCCGCGATCGTCAGCCTTGCGGCAGTCGGCTTGCCGAGCCAGGTCTCATTCTTCACTGCGATCGGGCCGGTCTGCCTGGCGCTCGGCGTACCGCTCGACGTGCTCCCGCTGCTCCTGGCGGTCGAGACCGTGCCCGACATCTTCCGAACCGTCGGCAACGTCACCGCCGACATGGCGGTGACGCGTATCGCCGCGGCGCGCGAAAAGTCGAGCTCGGAGCCGGAAGTCGCCTAAACGACGCAATTCTGGGCAAAGGCCCAGAACCGCGCCATTTCGTCGAACTCGGCACGCTGATCGCCGCTGGACTGGTGCCCGGCATCGGGGTTGATCAGCAGGATGGCCGGATTGCCGCTGGTCGAGCGCCGCCGCACGTTCGCGACGAGCTTGGCCGGCTCCCAATAGCTCACCCGATCGTCCTTGAGCCCGGCGGTGCAGAGCAGCGGCGGATAGGCGGCCCGCCGCACATTCTCGTACGGCGAGATCGAGGCGATATAGTCATACGCCTTCGGATCGGCGAGCGGGTCGCCCCAATCCGGCCGAAATAGCGGCACCAGCGGGTGATCGGCGTCACTCATCGTATTGAGCATGTCGACGAACGGCACCTTGGCAATCACCCCGGCCCAGAGCTCGGGCGCAAGGTTCATCGCGCCGCCGACCAGCAGGCCGCCTGCCGAGAGGCCGAACGCCACGACACGCTTGGGCGCGGTGTAGCCGCTGCGGCACAACGTTTGCGCGCAGGCAACGAAATCGGTCATCGAATTGCGCTTGGCGAACAGGCGCCCGTCGAGGAACCAGCGGCGTCCTTTTTCCGATCCGCCGCGAACATGCGCGATCGCGTAGCGCCATCCCTTGTCGATCAACGCGGTCGCGGGCAGCGAGAATAGCGGGTCGCTAGAAATGCCATAAGCGCCATAGCCGTAGAGAAGGAGCGGGGTTCTGCCGTCCTTGGGCGCGTCATGTCGTGAGACGAGGGTGATCGGGACCTCGACGCCGTCGGACGCCTTGGCGCTCAGGCGCTCCACGACATAGTCGTTCGGGTTGAAACCGTTCAGTCGCTCGGCTGCGACGAGTCGCTGGCGCCCGGTGGCGAGATCCATGTCCAGCCAATGGCGCGGCTGCACAGGCGATTGATGCACGATGCGGACCGTCGGGGCGCGGTAATCCTGGCCGTCGGGAAGCTCCAGCGCATAGGCAGCGTCCGGGAAGGCGATCGTCCGCTCGCTGCCGTCGCTCTGTCTGACCACGATGCGGTGCAGGCCATTATCTCGTTCGAGCCGCACCAGCGCGGTTTCGAATGGCACGACCGAGAGGATCGGCACGCCCGGCCGGTGCGGCACCAGCGTGGCACCAGTTTGCAGCGTGCGTGGATCCAGCTGGACGATCTTGCGATCGAAGGCGCCGCCTTCGTCCGTCACCATCAACAGTGCGCCCCGCCACTCGTCGATGTCGTAGGCCACGCCCCGCACGCGCGCGCGGACTATGCGGGGCGCGGCTGTCTCGTCGGTTGCCGGGATCAGTCGAACTTCGGCCACGTCGGGACCCGAGAGGGTGAGCCGGACGAAACCGTCGGCAGCGGTCCGGCCGACCTGCATGAAAATCGCCGGATCGCTTTCCTCATAGACGAGCACTTGCTCGCCCCCTGCCGCTGGAGAGCGATAGAGGCGCGTCGGACGGTTCCGCGCATCGCGCCAGATCCAGAAAAGCCACGCGGAAGACGGCGCGAATACCAGCCCGCCATAGCCATAGGCATCTGTCTCGACGGGGACGGTGACGTTGCCCGTCTGCGTGTCAAGGACGCATAGCCGGTGCCGATCGTTTCCGACCACGTCCTCGGCCCAGGCGAAGTAACGGTGATCCGCGCTGGGCTGATGCCCGGTCGTACGGTAATAAGCATGCCCGCGCGCGCGCTGCGCTTCGTCGAGCAGAAGCTGCTCCTTCCCGTTGGCGTCGATCCGGTAATGCACCGCGTGCTCGCCACCTTCGGGCACGCGGCTGGCATAGCGCCACGCGCCCCGCCGGAGCGGTGGTTCGGCGACACCGCCCCCGGCGCGCCGCAGCATTGCGGCGAGCAAGCGTTCGCGCTCGGCATTAAGGGGCGCTAGCATGGCGTTGGCGTAATCGGCCTCAGCGTTGAGCTGATCGCGGATCATCGGCGGCAGCGTGTCGTAGCTGCGCGTTCCGTGGGAGGGCACGTATTTCAGCCAGGAATAGGGATCGTCACGTTCCCGGCCGAGCTGCTTGATGAGGTGGGTCCGCACTGGAGCGAGCGGAGGGCGCAGGTTCAGCCACCTGGCGCCGTTAATCGCGCCCGCAGCCGGCGCCACCAGGCCAATCCCGCAGCCAAGCGCCGCGCCTTCCAACAAGCGGCGTCGGCTCAGTCGAATCTCGTTGGCCACGGCTCTCTCCGGCAGCATGTTGGATGCAAGGATGCACACCGTGATCGCTAGCGTTGCTTGCCAGCAATTGTCCAACCTGAGCGGGTTTGGCTAAGTGCATGAGAATACAGTCGATAATCTTGCAGGCGCACAAGCGGCATCTGCCAGGGCGATAATACGTGATTTGTACGGTTGCTTTGGAGGGCGGGCGAACAAGTTCGAGCTGATCGTGCCGGCCAGCTTACACACGCCTCGCTACGGACGATGTCAGAAGCCTCGCAGCGTTCTATGAACGGCTGATCGGCACGCCGGCTCACGGCGAGGATCAGTACGTTGAACTCCGCCCGGGGCGCGCAGTCCTCGCACTTGTCAGCCGCGAGGCTGCGGAGTTCATGCACGGCGGATCATGGGAGGCTGCGGCAAACAGATCGGCGATTCTCGAGTTCTCGGTGGACGACGTAGATGCGGAGAGAGAGCGCCTCGAGGGCTTCGTCACGGATTGGCTTCAAGAGCCAAGGACATGGCGTGGGGCAATCGGTCGATGCTTTTCCGCGACCCGGACGGCAACGCCATCAACTTTTTCGACTCAAATGCCTGACCCTCAGGCAGGGACAAGGCGTCGCCGGTACAAGGCGTTCAGGGCAAAACAAGCCGTCGGCCTGAAAGGCGATCGAACGACCAATCCCCGCCGCCCCTTGCGATGAGAAGAAGGAGGATCGCCGCCCAGCTCAAATGTGTCGGCCAGGCATCGGGGTAGACGAAGACCTCGATCACGAACGTCATCCCTAACAGCGCCAACGCCGAGAAACGCGTGAAGAGGCCCAGCACGAGCAGGATCGAAAAGACATGCTCGGACCAGGTCGCCGCCACTGCAGCGATCTCGGGCGGGATAAGCGGCAAGGCATATTCGGTGCGGAACAGCTCGTAGGTGCCATCGGTGATGTGAAGGATGCCGTCCACCTTGGTGCGGCCGGACATGAAGAAGACGCCAGCGATGCCCAGCCGGGCGACGAGCAGCAGCAGGGCGTCCGGCACCAGCGCCGAGATTCCGCGAACGGCGCGCGCGTACAGCGCGGGCAGCGAGATCATGGGGAAATCTCCAGGAAGAGCGGCCGGGTGGCGAGGGCTCCCGGTCGCGCAGGGATCAGGCCTTGGGCGTCAGCGAACCATTGCCCTTGGGCGTCCGGATCGAGGTGCAGGTGCCAGCCTTGACCAGCTTCCAGGCGTTGCCCTGATAGTTCACCTTGGACGTTCCCGCACAGCTGGTGCCGGCACCCGCCTTGCAGTCGTTCTTGCCGGCAAGCGCCACACCATAGCATTTCTCCATGGCAGGCCTGGTCTGGGCCGAAGCGGCAGGAGCGAGCGCGGCTCCCGCGACGGCGAGCGCAAGTGTGGCGGCGATGGCGGCGTTGGTCGAACGCATGAAGAATGTCCTTTGCGAAACGAGGCCTCGGTGGCGCGGCTCCGGCAGGGGGTAGCCCGGGCCGCGCCATGACCGGAGAGGGAGGCGGGAGTTGCCGGTCACCTTTGCCAGTTCGCCGCCGACGCCCGAGCCGTTACAACAATGCGCAAAAATATTTCGGAGATCGGGTGTAACCTCCGCCTCGGCTACGCCGAACTCGCCTTCGAGGAGGTAGAATGCGAGCGGACGAGGACGCGCTGCGCGGATTGATGGTGGATGGGCTGAGCGGCGACGCTGCGGCGCATGCGGCATTGCTGCGCCTGCTCGTACCCGTGCTGCGGGGTTTCTACCGGCGCCGCGCCAACGGCTCCGCAGACGATATTGAGGATCTTGTGCAGGAAACGCTGATCGCCGTGCATAGCCGCCGGGCCACTTACGACCGCGAGCGTGTCTTCACCGCATGGCTGTTCGCGATCGCGCGCTACAAGATGGTCGATCATTTCCGTCGCGTGCGCCGCCTGCAGCCGATCGAAGGCCTGGAAGACCTGCTGCTCGCCGAGGATTTTGAGCCTGCCACCCAGGCAAGGCTCGATGTCGAGGAATTGCTCGCGGTCCTGCCGCCCAAACAGGCGCGGATGATCCGCGCGACGCGGCTCGACGGCCTGAGCGTCGCCGAGGCGGCGAAGGTCGACGGCATCGGCGAGTCCGACGTGAAGGTCTCCGTCCATCGCGGACTGAAGGCGTTGGTGGCGCGCATCCAGGAGGGGCGCGATGAACACCGATGACCTGATCTCCCGCCTCGCGCAGAACGTGCCGCCGGTGCCACGACGCGCAGTCGGCCGGCGACTGGCGACCGGCATCGCGCTCGGCGGCTTTGTATCTGCGATGCTGGTGGCGCTCGTTCTCGGGATCCGCCCGGATCTCGGGCTTGCCATGCGCGGTCCCACCTTCTGGATGAAATGGAGCTACACCTTCTCGCTCGCGATTGCGGCGGTAGTCATGGTCGTCCAACTGGCCCGGCCGGACAGCGCCGAGCTACGCTGGACCTGGCTGCTGGCCCTGCCGGTGGCCGTTCTCGCCATGCTGGGCGTCGCCGAGCTGGCGCGCACGCCGCCCGGCGAGTGGCTGGCAATGTGGCTGGGGCGCAGCTGGATGATCTGCCCCTGGCTGGTGCTCGCGCTGGCGATGCCGATCTTCATCGGTTTGCTCTGGTCGTTCCGCCGGCTCGCCCCGACGCGGCTGCGCGCCGCCGGGGCCGCCGCCGGTCTGGCAGCAGGGGCCTTTGCCGCCACCGTCTATTGCATCCACTGCCCCGAGGTGTCGGCGATCTTCGTGCTGACCTGGTATTCGCTCGGTATCCTGCTCGCGGCTTCGCTTGGCGCGCTGCTCGGGCCGCGGCTGCTACGCTGGTAAATCGCGAGGCCGTGTAACCGTGGCTGCGGGCGCCGCGAATAGGGGATGCCAAACCGGCTGAACCCTTTCTGGAGTATCCCCGAATGACCATCGTCCGCACCGGCGTCAGCCTCGCCGCTTCCGCCGCAGTCATCGCCATCACCGCCGCCGCGCCGACTGCCGCGACCGCCAGGTCCGGCGCCGCTGCCGCCAAGGTCGTCCATTGCTACGGCATCAACACCTGCAAGGGCACCTCGGACTGCAAGACCGCGAAGAACGACTGCAAGGGGCAGAACGACTGCAAGGGGCAGGGCTTCAAGGAAGTCACTGCCAAGGCCTGCAAGGCGGCCGGCGGCAGCCTGACCGCGCCGAAGTGAGCCGCCCGGCCCGGCGTCCTCAGCGCCGGGCCGATTTCCTGCACCGTGGAGATTCCTTCGATGACCGCTCCGTTCGCCGGCTTCGGCTTGGGCCTGCGCAAGCCGCATTATGTCGACTTCCTCGAGGCTCGGGTTGCAGTCGACTTCATCGAGGTGATTTCGGAGAATTTCATGGTCGAAGGCGGGCGACCCCGCCGTATCCTGCGCGAGGTGCGCGACCGCTATCCGGTCGCACTGCACGGCGTCTCGATGTCGCTAGGATCGGCCGACGGGCTGGACGGCGCCTATCTCGCCCGGCTGCGTGCGTTGGTCGATGAAGTGGAGCCGCTATTCGTCTCCGACCATCTGAGCTGGTCGCGCATCCGGGGCTTCAATTCGCACGACCTGCTGCCGTTGCCCTATACCGGCGAGGCGCTTGACGTCGTGGCGGATAATGTCGCGCGCGCGCAGGACGCGCTGGCGCGTGCGATGCTGATCGAGAACCCCTCGACCTATATCGACTTCGTGGACTCCGAGATGACCGAATGGGAATTTCTCGACCGACTCTGCGCACGCACCGGTTGCGGATTGCTCCTCGACGTCAACAACGTCTTCGTCAGCGCCACCAACCATGGCTTCGATCCGTTCGCCTATCTTGATGGATTGCCGCACGGGCGCGTGCGCCAGATCCATCTTGCCGGGCATAGCCAAGGCACTGAACTGCTGATCGATACGCACGACCAGCCGGTGCCCGACCCGGTGTGGAAGCTCTACGCCCATATCCTGCCGCGGCTCGGCCCGGTGGCGACGATGATCGAGCGCGACGATGCGATCCCGCCGCTTCACATCCTGCTGTCCGAGCTGGACACGGCCCGGCGCATCGCCGGCGACGCTGTCCGGGTCGCGGCATGAGCCTGATCGACCTGCAGCGCGACATGCATGCCTGGCTGCAGCATGCGGACGCGACGGCTGCGGACCGGCTGGGGGGAAAGCGTGTCGCACCGGGCCTGCGCGTCCATCAGAATAATTTTCGCGCCCAGCTCGCCGGCTGCCTGGAAGAGAGTTTCGCGCGCACGCGGGACTGGATCGGCGGCGAAGCCTTTCACCGGGCGGTGGTCGCCCATGTCGAGCGGGTGGGCCCGAGCAGCTGGACGCTCGACGCCTATCCGCGCGATTTCCCCGCAACGCTGGCGCTGCTTCATCCCGCCGATCCCGAAATAGCCGAGCTCGCCTGGATCGACCTGGCGTTGGGCGAAGCCTTTGTCGGACCGGACAGTACAGCACTCAACCCGGCAGATCTGGGCGATGTGGACTGGGACCGTGCAGTGCTGGCCCTCGCGCCGACGCTCGAGCTGGCCGACCTGACCACCAACGCCCCGGCAATCTGGTCGGCACTCGCCGACGGCATCGAGCCACCGGCGGTGATCTCTCTGCCGGAGACGGCAGCGATCCTGGTCTGGCGCGAGGGCGAGGCACCCCGTTTCCGGGCGACGGATCAGCTCGAGCGCCAGGCGCTACTCCATATCCGCACGGGCCTGTCCTTCGCCGGGCTGTGCGACGCGCTGGCCGAGATGCTGGGGAAGGAAGCGGGAGTGGCGCGTGCAGGCATGATGCTCGGGCAGTGGCTCGCGGACAAGTTGGTTGTGTCGGTCGAGATCAGCGCAGGTGCCGAAGCGCCCGCAGGCTAAACAATTTTGGTGCAGAAGTCACACAGGCGATCGCGCACAAGCAACGTCCCGCTTTCGCCAGTCAGCTGTCATAAGTTGCCAGTCCGCAAACGGCCCACTTCCCCGCCATAGCTCGGCGACCTGGGCGATCGCCAAGCTCCGGACATTGCGGCGACCGCGACGAATACCTGAATTGGGGGGCGCCTGCCTGTCGCAAACTGCGTCAGGTCGGACCAACAAATGGCGCAGTCTCTGGTAGGAAAGTGGTGGTGAGGCGTGCGGCCCTATGATTTATATCGTCTATTTCAGATCCTTACGTGGAAATATGAACTTTCTCCCGAACGCCCGAACGGATCGGCCTCGTCAAGACCAGTGATCACCGCGTACGACAGAGGCTTTTGACCCCTCTGCGGTGTTCGGCGAGTTTAGCGAGAGGCCAATATCTGCCGTTCGGTCAGGCTGTCGAGCTACGACAGCTAACGCCCCGGTAGCTGGCTGCCCGCTTTTGGCCGAGCGCTTTCCGAGTCGCGATGTCCGAGCTCGGGTGGATTGCCGACGATCCGCTTCTGGCGCAGACGGTCGCCAGCAGGATGTGCGGGAGCGGCGCTTTTTGTGAGTTGAGAGCCAATCCTTGGACGCTCGGGCTCTTCCGCGCGCGATGGATGAAATCGGGCTTTGGCGTGCGAGTAAGTTGGCCGCTTGATTGGCGACGTGCTGGCGCTGGGAACCGGCCATCTCAGCGGTCGCTTGGACGCGACCACGATTGAGCGCGGCAGACGGGTACAGGTTTGTTGCTGCATTTTGGTGGCGAGCAATTGTTTCGATCGACCGGGACTGCTTCCATCACAAGTGTTTACCCGCTGGTTGGGCTGCCACTCGCCGCCCTCCTGTTTGATAGGGAGCGTGACACTCTGTGGCTGCTGGTTCCAGTTTGATTGTTGCGAAAGAGTCATGAAACCGTAACGGCGACGACCAGAAGCGACCCTACGGCCCCCGCAAATCAGATCAGATCGGGGGATCCTCATGACGTCGCGGCCCACGCTTGTCCTCACCTGTGCCTTCGGCGCGCTTGCCTGCGCGAGCGCGGCGCCCGCTCTTGCGCAGCAGACGCCCACCGGCGATGACCATGATGAGATCATCGTCACCGGCGCCCGCCCGATCGCGGAATCAGAAGCCGCCGCGCTCGATGTGCAACGAAACATGGACTCGCTCGTCACCATTGCCGCTTCCGACAGTGTCGGTCGCCTGCCCGACCAGAATATTGCGCAGGCGACCAGCCGTCTGCCTGGCGTCGCCGTCGAGCGGGACCAGGGTCAGGCCCGCTACATCTCGCTTCGCGGCGCGCCGAATTACTGGACCACCCTGTCGTTCGACGGCATCAACGTGGTCAGTCCCGAAGGGCGCGATGCGCGCTTCGATTCGATCCCTTCGGCGATCGCGTCGCAGATCCTCGTGTCAAAGGCGGTGACTCCCGAAATGCCGGGCGAGACCGTCGCCGGCAACGTCAACGTCATCACCCGCTCGGCCTTCGACTATACGCGCGCGCATTTCGCCGGGAAGCTCGGCGTCGGCGTCGCCGAATATGGCAGTCGCCCGCAATATGAAGGCTCCGCGGTGCTCTCCGACCGCTTCGCTGTCGGCGGCGGCGAGCTCGGCGTGATCGTCTCGGGAAGCTATTATGAGCGCCGGATGATTACCGACAATTTCGAGAATGATTACGAGCGCGTCTCGCAGGATCAGCGCCCGGGCAATCAGACCCGCTTCTGGGTCGCGGAGACGGAGAACAAGCTCTATCGCCTTACCCGCAAGAACTGGTCGGTCTCGGGCCGGGTGGACTACAAGCCAGATGCCGACAACACCATCTCCCTGCGCTCGATCTACACCATCTTCAAGGATGACGAGGCACGCGACAATTATCGCTTCGACCTGGATGATCGCCAGAGCGACCTTGCCGTCAGCACCGCGGCGTGTGCGACCACGGTCAATCCTACGCCGACCACCACCGGCTATGCGGACGTCTGCATCGGCAACACGCCGCAGCTGGGCACCATCTACGGCATCGACATCCGCCAGCGCTCGACGCTGCGCGCCTATCGTCAGTCGATCTTCACCAACACGATCGCGGGCGATCATGACTTCGCCGATGGCTGGCATCTGAGCTGGGTCGGCAATTATACCGAATCGAGGGACGATCGCTCGGTGGTTGGAGAAGCGAGCTGGGATTCGCCCAGCACGCGCACCGCCCGGCCGGCCGTCGCCTATGACTTCAGCGACCCCGGCCGCTCGAACCTGACGCTCTACACCACCACCCAGCTGAGCGGCCCGACCCGCTATCAGGCTGGCACGCAGGTGACCAACATCGACAGCTTCACCAAGCCGCTGTCCTCCTTCACCACGCTGAAAGCGATCGACACGACCAGGGCCTATACCGGCAAGCTGGTGCTGACTCGCGAGACCCAGCTCCTGGGCGGTAACGCGACGTTCAAGGCCGGCTTCCAGTTCGACCAGCGCACCAAGACGGCCGACGAGAACCAGATCACGCTGAACACCGCGGCGCAGTTCGCCACCGTCGGCATCCCGACCGACTTCAACCAGTTCTCGATCAATGATGCCTTCAAGGGCAAGATCCCGATCGGCTACACCTTCCACTATTTCGACACCGACAAGATGCGGGTGGTGTCGCAGACCGCGCGGGCCAATTTTGCGTTCGCCCCCAACACCGCGAACAACTACGAAGTGCGCGAACAGGTCTATGCCGGCTTCCTGATGGGCACGCTGAAGTACGACTGGGGTTCGATCCTCGCCGGCGCCCGCGTCGAGCATCTGAAGAATCGCGGCGAGGCGATCGCCACCGTCGGCGCCGCCACCGGCCCGGTTAGCGCGGAGTCCGGGCAGACCTTGGTCTTCCCCAGCGCGCACCTCAACTTCAACGTCGACGGCACCAAGAAGCTGCGCCTGTCGTTCAACACCGGGGCCGCCCGCGCCGATTACGACCAGCTTCGCCCGAACGTCGTGGTCAGCGACACCAACCAGACCATCTCGGGCGGCAATCCGGCGGTCAAGCCCGAGCGCGCTTATGGCGGCGACGCCTATTTCGAATGGTACGTCCGCCCGCAGGGATATTTGATGGCCGGCCTGTTCTACAAGAAGGTCAAGGATGTCCTTTACCGCCAGACCCGCACCTTCGGGTCGGATGCGCTGAACAGCGGCGGGATCGATCGCTCGACTTATGCTTTCTCGGGCATCACCAATGGCGGCGACGGCCGGGTGTTCGGTGCCGAGTTCGCCGCGCAGCTCCAGATCGAGCCGTGGACTGCGAATCTCGGCCTTCCCGACTGGATGGGCGGCTTCGGCATCAGCGCCAACCTGACGCTGAACGACAGCGAAGTGACCAAGCCGGCGATCGGCGCGGTTCCGAACCGCAAGGTCCGGCTGCCCGGCACGTCGGACTCGGTGTTCAATATCGGCGGCTATTACGAGAAATACGGCCTGTCGCTGCGTGTCCAGTATCAGCGTCGCAGTGCCTGGCTGGACGGTATCGCCGACGACCTCACCGACGGCGGCGACGCCTATTGGGCAGCAGATGACGAGATGGACGTATCGGTCCGCTATGCGGTGACGCCGAACGTCGAAATCTATGCCGATGCGCAGAACGTGCTGAACCGGCCGGGCCGCCGCTATTCGGAGCCGGGCAATCTCCTGACCGCGACCGGCGTCCCTACCGGCACGATCACCGGCCAGACGATCGAGTGGGAGCGGTTCGGCCGCCGCTATTCGGGCGGCATCCGGGTCAACTTCTGATGACGCGTACCTCCTGTTTCCTGCTCGGCAGCCTGCTTTCCCTCGGGGCGGCAGGTTGCGCGAACGCGCCCGCGCATCCGGGCTTCTCGTCAGCATCGACCGCGAGCGTGCAGGCGCGCGGGGAAACCGCGGCTGTCGGCACCGCCAATGCCGATGCCGCCGACGATCCCGCCATCTGGCGCAACCCCGCCGAGCCCGCCGCCAGCCTGATCGTCGGCACGGACAAGAAGGCCGGCCTCTACGTCTACGATCTTCAGGGCCGTCAGCGCTCCTTCCTGGATGCAGGCCGGGTCAACAATGTCGATCTGCGCGACATGGGGCCGGCGGGGATCATCGTCGCGGCCAGCGATCGCAACGATCCGCTGAATGCCAGGCTCGCGCTGTTCCGCCTCGACCCGGCCAGCGCGACGCTGACCCGCGTCGCCAGTCTGTCTGCGGGGGTGGGCGAAGCCTACGGCATCTGCCTCTACCGCGAAGGCGCCGCGCTTTACGCATTCAACGTGATCAAGGACGGCACCATCCGCCAAATGGCGATCACTCTGGGCAGTACGCCCGCCGGCGCGATCGTCCGCACGATGAAGCTCGCCACCCAGTCCGAAGGCTGCGCCACCGACGATCGCACCCGCCGCCTCTATGTCGCGGAGGAGGATGTCGGCCTCTGGCGCTTCGACGCGCAACCCGCCGGCGCAACCACCCCCACGAAAATTGCCGCCGCCGACGGCGTGTGGATCGTCCCCGATACCGAGGGGGTCGCCGTTGCCGCCGAAGGGGCGACCAATGGCGGCTACCTGCTGGTGTCCAGCCAAGGCGATAGCGCCTATGCGGTCTATCGCCTTTCCGACGACAGCTATGTCGGCCGCTTCCGTGTAACCGCCGGCACCTTCGGCTCGACCCAGCAGACGGACGGTATCGACGTGGTCGCCGGCGACTTTGGCCCCGACTTTCCCGGCGGTCTGTTCGTGGCGCAGGACGGTGAGAACGCCCCCAGCGCCCAAAACTTCAAGCTGGTCTCCTGGGCGGACATCAAGGCGGCGCTCCACGCGGAGTAAGCCGCCTGACCGGCCGTTTTGTTAAGCCCGACCAACAATGTGCCGTCCGCAGAGAGGAGGCTTTGGCAGAAGGCTGGCAATAGCGGTCCTGCGGCATCGAGCCGCAGTCTCCTGTCCGGGCACGCACTGTCCTGCAGCCGGTAGGGATGGTTGGCGATTTGGACGCTGAGCCTATGCGATGTGTTCAGGCAGCGAAGTCGCGCTTCGCCATCACCTCCCGCGGCTGACCGCGCCTGCTGCGCGCGCCAGCCTCGCTGTCGCTTGTCCTGTCGCCGCGAGTGCGGGTCCTCGATTCCCGCCGGATCGCGCGCCGATTAATCCGGCAGGTAAGCACGGCTGTCCGTTGCCCGATCGGCGCGCATGGGGGCTAGAGCGCCACATTGGCCGCCGGCTCGGCGCGAAGGCGATCGACATCCTGCCGCGGCGGTGCGCCAAACAACCGCCGGTACTCGCGGCTGAACTGCGAAGGGCTCTCGTAGCCGACCGCAAAGCCTGCGCTGCCGGCGGTCGCACCGCCGGACAGCATCAGCCGCCGTGCTTCCTGGAGCCGCAACTGCTTCTGATATTCGAGCGGTGTCATGCGCGTGACAGACTTGAAGTGCGCATGAAGCGAGGAGGGGCTCATGCCTGCTTGCGCCGCCACGTCCTCAATGCGGATGTGGCCGTCGAACCGGCTCCGGATCACGGCGATGGCGCGGCTTACCTGGTTCAGGTGGCTCCCCGCAGTCGCCACGTGGCGCAGCACCGTTCCATGTGGTCCGTTGAGCAATCGATAGAGGATCTCCCGCTCGATCAACGGGGCGAGCGTGCCGATCGTCTCAGGCCGGTCGAGCAGTCGAACCAGCCGACATGCGGCGTCGATCAGGTCCGGGTCCGTCGGGTAGACGCCGAGGACCGGCAGCTCGGTGCGAGGCGCAGGGCCGCCGTCCGCCGCGATCAGTTCGGCGAGCGCGGCGGTATCGAGATCGATTTTGCAGCAAAGATAGGGCTTCTCTGCGCTGGCTTCGATCACGTGGCCGACGAGCGGCAGGTCGACCGAGACGAGCAGATAGTGCGCGGCATCGTAAACCACGCTGTGGCTGGCGAGCGAGACTAGCTTGGAACCTTGGGCGATCAGGCAAAGCGATGCCTCATAGACGGCAGGCGTAGGCGTGCTCGGTTGGTCGGCACGGATCAGTGACAGGCGAGGCACCGCAGTCGCGCATATGCCCGTTCCGCTTACGTGCCGCCTGATGACATCGACGAGATGGGTGACGTTTTCCATGATCCGGTGATTGATCAATCGCCAGCGCCCCGCAAGCGATCACGCGCGCTTCTGGAGGATCGTGCAAAACCCTCGGAGGATCGCTCTACCGTCCCGGATCACGGCTGCGCCATCTGAATGCATCACCATTCGGGCGAAAGGAAACACCGTGACGCAATACATAGACAAGGTCGTGCTTATCACCGGCGCATCGAGCGGGATCGGTGAAGCAACGGCACGCGCACTGGCGGCAGCGGGTGCAAGGCTGTTCATCGGCGCGCGCCGCGTCGAGCGGCTCGAGGCACTGGCAGAAGAGATCGGCGGAAACGTTGCCTGGCGCGAGCTGGACGTGACCAATGGCGCAGATTTCGAGGCGTTTGTCGAGGCGGCGGCGGAAAGGTTCGGCCGCATCGACGCGCTGGTGAACAATGCCGGTGTGATGCCGCTATCGCCACTCGCCGCCTTGAAGCGCGAGGAGTGGAAGCGGATGATAGACGTGAACATCCATGGCGTGCTCAATGGTATCGCTGCGGTGCTGCCGCGCTTCCTGGCCCAAGGTAATGGCCACGTGGTCAATGTGGCATCGGTGGGCGCACACATCGTCGTGCCCGCGGCGGCGGTCTATTGCGGCACCAAACATGCGGTACGCGCCATCACCGAGGGGCTTCGACAGGAGCATGACGACATTCGCTCCACGCTCATCTCGCCGGGCGTGACTGCGACCGAGCTCGGGCACGACATTTCCGATCCGACAGTCGCAGCGGCCTTGAAGGGCTGGCGGCGGAAATCCCTGACACCCGACGCCATTGCTCGCGCAGTGCGGTACGCCCTCGAGCAGCCGGATGGCGTCGACGTCAACGAGGTCATCGTTCGACCCACCGCCGCCGACATGTAGATCGACAGGTGTAACAGTGCCCGCCGCCGGATACTCGTCATCGACCGGGCCATGCGGCGCGCGCCTCTGGTGGGGGGGCTCGTTCAATGTCCGGGACAGGGGGCCAGGACACAAGAATTGACGCTGCCGTTGACGGAAAAGACGGCGCCGGGTCTCTTCGGAACTGGAGGAGAAGGGCAACGGAACGCAGGGCTTTAGCCGAATGGGTAGGACGCGAAATCCTGCCGCACGAGCGCGACCTGCGGCTATGGCTGCAGCGTCGGCTCGTCGCTGCGGCCGACGTGGAGGACATCGTGCAGGAATGCTATTGCCGCCTCGCCCAGCTTCCTGAAGTCAGTCATGTGACGATGCCGCGCGCCTATCTCTTCACCATGGCGCGCAATCTCGCGCAGCGGCAACTGAAACGCGCACGCGTGGTGCGGATCGAGGCGATGACGGACGACGGGCACAGCGAATGGGAGAGCGATCTGCCCTCGCCCGAGCGGATCGCCGCGGCGCGCGAGGAGCTCGGCCGTGTCCAGGCGGCGCTCGCCACTCTGTCCGAGCGGGCGCGGCGGATATTCTTGATGCGCAAGGTAGAAGGGCTTTCTCAGAAGGAGATTGCGCAGGCAATGGGCGTCAGCGAGGCCGTCGTCGAGAACGAGGCCAGCCGAAGCCTGCGCACCGTTCTGAAGTTGCTGACCGAGGCCGAGGTGCAGCCGATCGGTACAATCACGGAAGCGGCGCGTGCACGATCCCGTTGAAGTTGCCGCCGCTGCCTGGGCGCTGCGCCACCCGCTCGATGCCGCGGGCGAGGCGGAGCTCAAGGTCTGGCTCGCGCAGGACCGCCGCCATGCCGGCGCGCTGCTGCGCGCGCAGGCGGGGCTGAGCGTGCTCGAACGAAACCTTGCTGGCGAGCGCGCCGACCTGGCTGCGCCGCCATCTCCCGGCGTGTCGCGGCGATGGCTTGTCGCTGGAGCAGGAGGCGCGATCGCGGCCGCGCTTGCGGGTGTTATCGGCTGGCCGATGCTGACCGGCGAGCGGGTCGAGACGGCACGCGGCGAGATTCGCCGGCTGCCGCTCGCCGACGGGTCCGTGGCGACGATCGATACAAGCAGCGCGCTGCGCGTGCGGATGGCGCGGGACAGCCGGCGGATCAGCCTCAGCAAAGGCCAAGCCTGGTTCGAGGTCGCCAAGGACCGTGCGCGGCCCTTTCTTGTCGACGCAGGGATGGCACAGGTGCGCGCGGTCGGCACGGCCTTCTCGGTGCGGCGAACCGAAGACGGCGTGCAGGTGGCGGTGACCGAGGGCACGGTTGCCGCGTGGGCGAGCGATGCCGGCGGCACGATGACGATCCTCGAGGCGGGGCAATATGCGAACTTCCGGCGCGGCGCGGCAGCACCGGTCACCGGCACCGCTCCCGCAGCCATCGAGCGCTCGCTCGCCTGGCGCGACGGCGAGATCGCCCTGGAAAACGAAACGCTGGCGAGCGCAGCGGCGCAGTTCAACCGCTACAATCGCCAGCAGCTGATCGTGGCGGACCCCGCTCTTGCAAGCGAGCGGTTGGTGGGGTTGTTCGAGATCGACAAGCCCGAGGTCTTCGCCGCGACGCTCGCCGCCTCCCTCGATGTCGCGGTGGCCGCCACGCCCGACGAAATTCGGCTTTCCCGAAAAAAGCGCGCGGCGCCCTGACGGAAATGTACCTGGACCGGCTCTTTGTATCGTGAGCGCACCGGAAAAGGGCGCCTGGTCGGGGGAGGAACAATGGCTATTTCACGCACGCTGCTGCTCGGCACTGCCGCGCTGGTCTGTACGCTTGCCGCGCCTGCGGAAGCGACCGCGCAGGTCCGTCGCTTCGACATTCCGTCGCAACCTGCCGAAACCGGCATTCCCCGGTTCGCGCATCAGGCAGGGGTTCAGATCCTCGCCCCCGGTCCGCTCACCGACGGGGTCACGGTTAATCGCGTGCAGGGATCGATGGAGGTCGCGGCCGCGCTGCGGCAATTGCTGGCCGGTACCGGTCTTGTGCCGGTGACGGTCGGCGGCGCCATCGTTCTCAAACGTCCTTCGGCGCTGGACCGCAAGCTCGCCGCCCGGAGCCCGGTCTCTGCGCCTGTCGCGACCTCGGTGTCGCAAGAGGAATCCGCAGTGCAGGCGGAGCCGGCTGCCGATGCTGGCGGCGAGGACATCGTTGTGACCGGTATCCGCGCCTCGCTGCAGGAGTCGATCAACGTCAAGCGCGCAGCTGACAGCATCGTCGACGTGATCACGGCGCAGGACATCGGCAAGCTGCCCGACCAGAATGTCGCCGAATCGCTCAGCCGCGTCACTGGCGTCCAGATCAGCCGCCGCGAGGGTGACGGCTCGAACTTCACCATCCGCGGCATTTCGCAGAACCGGCTCGAGATCAACGGCCGTAATTTTATCGGCCCGGGCAATGGCGGCAACGCGGCGCTGGAGACGATCAGCCCCGAGATCCTCGCCTCGATCGTCGTGGTCAAGTCGCCCACGGCCGACATGCCCGAGGGCGCGCTCGGCGCAACGGTGAACCTGCGCACCAAGCGCCCGCTGGAGCTCGACGATCTGGTCGTCGCCGGGCGGATCCAGGGCGCCTATGCCGATCAGGCCGATCATGTCGGCTATCGCGGATCGGCGCTGGTCTCCAGGAAGCTCGGCGAACGCTTCGGCTTGCTGGCCAGCGTCGCTTATTCGGACACCAGAACGCTCGGCTATTCTTTCGACACCGGCGGCTGGACGCAGACCAATGCGATCGACAGCAATGGCGACGGGCTAGACGATCCCGGGCTGTTCCGCCCCAACCGGTTCATGGCGCGCATATTTGATCGCGCCGAACAACGCCTGACGCTCAACGGCACGGCGCAGTGGCGCCCCACCGACGAGCTCGAGGTCATTCTCGACGCCACCTACAATCACCTCAAGCGCCAGCGGAACAGCGTCAACTACCAGGTACTGTTCAACAACAACGACACCGACGCGACGGTGAACGACGAGGGTACCGTGGTCGCAGGCACTTTCACCGGGGTTACGGTACGCCCGCTGATCTACGACGAGCCGACCGATCTCAAGTCCACGCTGTTCGGCGGGTCGGTCAAGTGGGAGGGCGACCGCGCAAAGGTCAGCCTCGACATGTCCTACAGCCGCGGCAAGGGCAGCGACGGCGGACCGGGAGCGTCGTTCACTTATGTGGTGGTGCCGCGCGCGGGCAACGTCGCCAATGCCAGTTACGACTTCCGGCCGGGCAATGCCGTGCCCGACCTGTCGATCGCCGCCAATTTCGACGTCAACGATCCGGCGCGGTACCAGCTGCTGTCGATCTTCGATTACGACGCGGTGACCGACAACAAGGGCTATGACGCCCGGCTCGACTGGGAATACAGGACCGACTGGGGCATCCTCTCCTCGGTCGAGACGGGGATGCGCTTCGAGCGCGTCGAACTGCTCGCTGCCGACCCGCAGAACCTGCCGGTCGCGGCCAGCCTGCTGGCAGCCGGCGACCGCAATCGCGACGGCATCCTCACCGTCGACGAGCTGCCGGGGCTCAGCTACGGCAAGGACTATGGCAGCTTCTATCCCGGCGTGGATGGCACCTTTCCGCGCGACCTGCTCGGCGGGACGCTCGACAAAGACGCGGCGCGTGACGGGCTGGGCCTTGCAGCTCCCGATCCCTACGACACTCGCATCACCGTGGGGCCCACCTCGATCAAGGACGTCACGCAGGATACGCTCGGCGCTTATGTGAAGGCCAATTTCGAAGGCAGGCTCGGCGGCCTCGGCTACAAGGCCAACGCCGGGTTACGCTATATCGACACGGCGCGGGCGACGCTCGGATATCTGTCGCCCACCGCCACGACGGTGGTGAAGTCGGATTTCGGCTATTGGCTGCCGAGCGCCAACCTGTCGGTGAACTTCGGCGAGGATCTCACCCTGCGCCTCGCCGCGGCCAAGGTGGTGTCGCGGCCCAGCCTGAACCAGGTCAGCGCCAGTTTCGTGCCCAATACGGTGTCGATGACGGGCTCGCGCGGCAATCCCAATTTGCGCCCGTTCGAAGCCAAGCAGGCCGACGCCACGCTCGAATGGTATTTCGCCCCGGCGAGCTCGCTTACCGGTGCCGTCTTTTACAAGAAGGTCGATTCCTTCACCGTCACAACGGTGAATCGTGAGTTCGTGCCCGGCTTTTCCGAGCGGTTTGGGCTGTTCGACATTTCCCAACCGCAAAACGGCGAGGACGGCAGCATCCAGGGATTCGAGCTCGCCTGGCAGCAGGCGCTGCGCTTCCTGCCCGGGCCGTTCGACAATCTCGGCATCCAGGCCAACTACACCTATGTCGACAGCCGCACGCCACTCACCGACGCGATCACCGGCGAAAGGCTGCCGCTGCCGGGCCTCTCGCGCGACAGCTACACGCTGATCGGCTATTACGAGGACGACATCTTCTCGCTACGCGCGGCCTATACCTGGCGCAGCAAATATCTGAACAGCGTCGGCGGCGCGGCGAGCGGCGGCAACAACTATGTCTCCAGTCGCGGGCAGCTCGATGCTTCGGCACAGATCAACCTGACGCGCAACCTGCGCCTGACCATCGAAGGCATCAATCTCACCAGGGAGATCGACAGCCAGTATCTCGGCGAGCCCGACCGGCTGACCTTCACCGCGCGCGAGGACCGGCGGATTTTCTTCGGCGTCGCTGCGAGCTTCTGAGCGGAACGGAAGGGAAAATATGATCCACCGCACCATCCGCCGGGCACTCGTCGCGGCGACCGGCCTGGCGCCGATCGCCGTGCCCACCGTCGCGGCCCAGACGCAGCGCGCTGACATCGTGATCTATGGCTGCACCTCCGGTGGCGTGATCGCGGCTGTCGAGGCGCGACGGCTCGGGCGGACGGTGCTGCTGGTGTGCAGGGAGGACTATCTCGGAGGTATGTCCACCAACGGCCTCGGCTGGTCGGACACCGGCAACCACCGCGCGATCGGCGGCCTCTCGCTCGACTTCTATCGCAAGGTGAAGCGATATTATGATGATCCGGCGGTCTGGGTGCATGCGCCTCGACCTGCGCGCGGCGAGAACTTCGTCGATGGGGATGCAATGTGGCAGTTCGAGCCCAAGGTCGGCGAACGTATATTCGAGGATTGGGCGCGTGAGGCCGGCGTGATGATCGTGCGCAACCAGCCGCTCGATCGCTCCCGCGGGGGAGTGGAGAAGGCTGGTTCGACAATCACTGCCTTTCGCTCCAGGACTGGTCGGCGTTTCAAGGGCAAGGTGTTCATCGACGCCACCTATGAGGGCGACCTGATGGCCGGCGCGGGCGTTCGGTTCACCGTCGGCCGCGAGGCCAATGCCACCTATGGCGAAACGCTGAATGGCGTGCAGCTGAAGAACACCACCAACCATCAGTTCACGCTGGATATCGATCCCTATCGGGTCCGCGGCGATCCGCAGAGCGGGCTGCTGCCGCGCGTGAGCGCCGAGCATCCCGCGCCCGATGGCACCGCCGACGGCAAGATCCAGGCGTACACCTATCGCATGTGCCTGACCGACGTGCCCGCCAACCGTGTGCCGTTCGCCAAACCGGCGGGATACGATGCGACCCGGTACGCGCTGCTCAAGCGGTATATGGATGCAGGCTATCGCGATTTTTTCCGCAAGTTCGACCGAATTCCCAACGGCAAGACCGATACCAACAATTTCGGCGCCTTCTCGTTCGACAATATTGGCATGAACTATCGCTATCCCGACGGCAGCGACGCTGAGCGGGCCGCTATCGCGCGCGAGCACACGCTTTATCAGCAGGGGCTGCTCTGGTTCATGACGCACGACCCTGGAGTCCCTGCCGAGACGCGGGCGGAAATGGCGAAGTGGGGCCTTTGCAAGGACGAGTTTGCCAGGAACGGCTATTGGCCGCGAGAGATGTACGTCCGCGAAGCGCGACGCATGGTCTCGGACTTCGTCATGGCCGAGGCGCATTTGCGCGGCAGCAAACCGACGCCGCGGCCGATCGGTATGGGTTCGTACAACATGGACTCGCACAATGTGCAGCGGATCGTCGACGCAAGGGGATTCGTGCGAAACGAGGGCAACATCGAAGTGAGTCCCGGGCGCGCCTATCCGATCAGCTATGACGCGATCATGCCGCGTCGGCAGGAGGCGACGAACCTGCTGGTGCCGGTCGCGCTCTCGGCGTCGCACATTGCCTACGGGTCGATCCGCATGGAGCCGGTGTTCATGATCCTGGGCCAGTCCGCCGCCGCGGCCGCTTCGATTGCGATCGAAGACGGGCTTTCCGTTCAGGACGTTGACTATGCCGGTCTGCGTGCGCGGTTATCGGCCGAGGGGCAGATCCTGAACCTTCAATCCTGACCTCCAAAGCCGATAGAGGCACAGCGGCGTTGTGGTCGCAGATATCCAGGGCGAAGCCTCTCTGAAATATGTTCGCGTCAACCAGGCGCCGCTTGTGCGGATTAGGCGCTCCATCCGGGCGCTCATCTTCCTCATTAGCTGGCCCAGAACCCCATCCTGAGCGACGGCAGGCAGCAGGAACCACGTGAAGCGCTTCGAAGAGCAACTACGGGACGCACTGCCGACCGGTCGGTTTCGGCGCAGCAGCCTGCCTGCTGGCGGGCGGTAGCGGTCAGGCGGCTTAAGGCGCCGGACGGCGCGGAAGCTGCCATGCAGCGACCAGCTATCGACGGTTAATTGTTCTTCGATCACATGAAAGCGATCCTCGCGGATGAAAGTGCGGAGCTCCCACTTCTCGCGCGGCGGGACATCCGGCCCGTCATTGCACATCGCGCTGCGACTGGCGCATCGACCACCCTGGCCGGCATCGCCTGGTTTGGGCTGAAGTCAGTGCATTTCGGCACAGGTTCGATGGCGGAGCGGCAGTCGGAGCGGCAACTGCGCGGGCCAGAGGAGGCGCTGGCCAAGCGAATCGATCCCGGAAGGAGAAAACAGTTCTCGACATTTGCAGGCGCACAAAAGCGCCTTTTCGCGAGGGAAAACAGGCGCGCAAAAAGGCGCACAAGGGGTGTCAAAACCGGTCTGGAACGGTCCAGATCAGTCCAGCCCGCAGGCCTGTCGTCTCTTGTGCAAGTCAATGAATTGACGCCGAATCACGAGGATTGGCATGGTGCCGAGTGCAGGGATCGAACCCGCGACCTTCGGTTTACAAAACCGCTGCTCTACCAGCTGAGCTAACCCGGCCCTCGGGACCGGGGCCCCGACGTCGTTGGTGCGGTGCTCCATGCGTCAGGGAACGCCGAACGTCCAGCCCTCCGTTCGCGCGAGTTCGGGCGTGAGCGCCGCCGGGGACCAGAGTTCGGCCTGATTTGCCGCCGCGCGCAGCCACGCCGCCGAGAGAATCGCGTCGGTAGCGTGATCGTCATAGCGAGGCAGCGGGCGATGCGGCGCAGAGCCGAAGGCGGCGAGCAGGCCGTCGAGCGTGTCGGCATCGCGGATCTTCGAGATGCCCTTGCGCATTCCGGCCAGCCGGGCCGGGAGCGCGGTATAGATCTCGACGAGCACCGGACCGGTCTGCGGAACCGGATCGAACGGCCATAGCCCGAGCGTGCCGCGCAGCCGATGGAGCACGCGCATGCCGGTGAGGCTCGACTTGCCGACCTGTGACGCGCCGACGAGGTTGAAGCAGCTATAGGGCGAGAGCCGCATCCGCTCCTGGCCATGCTCGCAGATCCGGAACCGCCCGCGGCCGGGCGGGAACAGATCGCCGCAATCGCCGCGCTGGCGGAAATGGCGGCGGGCATCGGGATGATTGATGAAGGCGTTCGCGGCGAGGTGCGGGTCCGCCGCGCTCAGTTCGTCGACCAGTCGCCACAGCGCCGGGCCGTCCGGCGGCGACTCGCTCCAGCCGGGAAAATAGGCGCCTTCGTCCGCGAACGGGAAGGCGGGCGACAGATCGAGCCCGATCAGGGCACGGGTGCCCGCAGCGGCGAGCTGCCCGAGCCATTCAAGAATGTCCGGACGCGACCAGTCGCGGTCGATCAGCCGGGGCGGCGCGGTGCCCACCTCGGCGTGCGCCACGGCAAGCCCCTTGGGCCGTTCGACTGCCTGGCCGGACCAGTCGATCGCGATGAAGTCGGTGAACCCGTCATGCGGCGCGATCACGGGCGCTCCGCCGTTCCCGCCGCCAGCCGCTGGGGCTTCTTCGCCCGGTCCCACCAGGCGCGGCGGATGTAGAGTTCGATGCGGTCGCGGCTGTCCGTGCCGTAACGGACAAGGAGCATCGGATAATTGGCGTAGTGGGCGGTCTGCCAGAAGGTCTCGGGATCGGTCTCGAACAGCAATTCCTTCTCGGGCGTGGCGACCATCAGCGCGAAACTGCCCGGTTCGCGCCCGGGCGACATCAGTCCCTTGCCGTTGATCTTGGGGCAAAGCGTGCCCCACCAGCGCTCCATCACCACGTCGGAGAGGGTGCAGGCGAAGGCACAGGCGTCGTCCCAATCACGCATCCGCACCTCCGTTCGCGCTGAGCTTGTCGAAGCGCCGTTCTTTCCCGCTCCCGACAAGTGAAGTGAAGAACCGCCCTTCGACAGGCTCAGGGCGAACGGAGAAGAGATCATCCATCGCGGCGCTTCTCGCGCATCTCGTTCCACCACGCCATGCGTTCGGCGATGCGCTTTTCCATGCCGCGATCGGTCGGCGTGTAGAAGGTCTGCGGCGCCATCTCCTCGGGCCAGTAATTGTCGCCGGAGAAGCCGCCCTCGGCGTCATGGTCGTAGGTATAGCCTTTGCCATAGCCGATCTGCTTCATCAGCTTCGTGGGGGCATTGAGGATATTGGCGGGGGGCATCAGCGAGCCGGTCTCCTTCGCCGAGCGCCATGCCGCCTTTTGCGCGGTATAGGCGGCATTGGATTTGGGCGCAGTGGCGAGATAGAGGCAGGCCTGTGCGATCGCGAGCTCGCCTTCGGGGGAGCCGAGGAAATCGTAAGTGTCCTTGGCGGCAATGCATTGGACCAGTGCATTGGGATCGGCGAGGCCGATATCCTCGACCGCCGCTCGGGTGAGGCGACGGAGCACGTAGAGCGGCTCCTCGCCGGCGGTGAGCATGCGCGCGAGGTAATAGAGCGCCGCCTGCGGATCGCTGCCGCGGATCGATTTGTGCAGCGCCGAGATCAGATTGTAATGGCCCTCGCGATCCTTGTCGTAGACGGCGACGCGGCGCTGGAGGAAGTCGCCGAGCGACGCGGGCGTGAGCGGCGCCTCGAAGCTGACCGAGAACAGGGTTTCGGCCTGATTGAGCAGGAACCTGCCATCGCCGTCGGCGCTGGCGACCAGGGCATCGCGCGCCTCGGGGGTGACGGGCAGGGGGCGACCTTCGAGCGCCTCGCTGCGGTCGAGCAGCTTGCACAGGGCCTTGTGGTCGAGCCGGTGGAGGATCAGCACCTGGGCACGGCTGAGCAACGCGGCATTGAGTTCGAAGGACGGGTTTTCGGTAGTGGCGCCGACAAGGGTGACGGTGCCGTCCTCGACATAAGGCAGGAAGCCGTCCTGCTGGGCGCGATTGAAGCGGTGGATCTCGTCGACGAACAGCAAGGTCTTGCGGCCGAGCCGGGCATATTCGCGCGCTTCGGCGAACACCTTCTTGAGATCGGCGACGCCCGAAAACACCGCCGAGATCGCGACGAAGCGCAGGCCGACGGCGTCGGCGAGCAGCCGCGCGATCGTAGTCTTGCCGGTGCCCGGCGGCCCCCACAGGATGATCGAGCTGAGCTTGCCCGCGGCGACCATGCGGCCGATCGCGCCTTCGGGGCCGGTGAGATGCTCCTGGCCGACGACCTGATCGAGTTGGCGGGGGCGCAGGCGATCGGCGAGCGGCCCGCCGGTCCGCTCGTCCATGCGAGGCTGTTGTTCGTCGGTGGCGAAGAGGTCGGGCATGGTTGGCCTAGATAGGCCAGACGGCAGGATTTTACACTGTCGGGGTTCCGGGTTGCGCGAAGCGCGTGCGGCTCCGCCATGAGGAGAAAAATAGCTTCGCCAGACAGCCCCTCCCCAACCCCTCCCGCAAGCGGAAGGGGCGCGAAAGAGCCGCGCCGTTAGCCGAATGCGCTCCCCTTCCGCGCAGCGGGAGGGGTCGGGGGAGGGCGTGTCCCCCATCTCATCGGCGAATGAACCGAAAGATCATTCCCCTCTTGCGCGTGTCTTTCTAAGATATATCTTAGACACGTCACGACTCGCTTGAAAGGATTTGAGATGCGATTTGGATTTCACCAGCACGGCCGCGAACGCGGTCATGAATGCGGCGGCCGGCATGGCGGGCCGCGCGGCGGCGGCTGGGGCCGCGGCGGTCCGTGGGCGTTCGGCGTCTGGGGTATGCACGAAGGCGGCCGCGGCGGCGGCCGCGGGCGGCGGATGTTCGACGGCAACGAGCTGCGGCTCGTCCTGCTCAAGCTGATCGAGGAGCAGCCGCGCCACGGCTATGACCTCATCCGCGAAATCGAGGAGCGCTCGGGCGGCGCCTATGCGCCGAGCCCCGGCGTGATCTATCCGACGCTGACCATGCTCGACGATATGGGACTGGTCGAATCGAAGGCAGAAGGCGCGCGCAAGGCATTCGCGATCACCGAGGCCGGCAGCGCCGAGCTCGCGGAGAAGGCCGAGGAAGTGGCGGCGCTGTTCGAGCGGCTCGCCGAACTCGGCGCGCACCAGGCCCGCACCAGCGGCGGCCCGATTCGCCGTGCAATGGGCAATTTGCGCGCCGTGCTGCAGGAGCGGCTGAGCGGTTCGGAAGTTGATCCGGAGGCGCTGCACGCCATTGCCGACATCCTCGACGAGGCAGCGCGGAAGATCGAGCGGCTCTGACGATGCCGCGACTGGAAATGCTGCGACGCCGGCTCGGGCTGGCGTCGCAGGGAAAGGAACGGGACATGACGATCACCACTGCGAGCGCAACGGCTTTGGTGCCGACCGAGAGCGCGAGCAAATATCTCCAGCAATTGTGCAAACATTGGGAGCACAATCTGCAGGTCGAATATACGCCCGAGAACGGCACGGTGATCTTCCCCAGGGATGCGCGCGGCGCCAATCACCCCGGCGACGCAGTGGCGACGTTCAACGTCGCCGAGACCGGACTCGAGGTGCGGATCGACGCGTCGAGCGACGAGCAGCTCGAAGGACTGAAGGGCGCGGTGGAACGCCATCTCGACCGTTTCGCCTTCCGCGAGGCGCCGCTGGCGTTCGACTGGCGCTGAGGTTTCCAAATCCTCCCCCGCAAGGGGGAGGTGGCGCCGAAGGCGTCGGAGGGGGAGGAAGCACATCGCTGGCGGGCGTGCTTCCTCCCCCTCCGTCATGCTGCGCATGCCACCTCCCCCTTGCGGGGGAGGATTGAAAGAAAAGACGCCCCCTTCGCGTCGGTTTCCCCGTCAGTCCGATTTCCGCCCCGCCGGGCATTTGGCGAGGAAATAGTTGCGTTTCAGGTCGATCGCTTCCTGCCGCATCGTCTCGAGCCGGCGCTGGTCGTCGAGGGCACGCTGGCGGTCGTCGAGCGCCAGTTGGCGCAGCCCGAGTTCCTGATCCGAGACGCCGCCCGCCTCAGACGACGGAGTCTGGCTGGCCGCACTCTCCCGCAGCGCCCGCCGCCGGTTGGCAGTGTCGAGCCGCTCGGCCGCGATGCGCGCCTGTTCTTGGTAGAATGCAGTCACCGCGGCACTACGCCGTCGCGCCTCCGCCGCGAAAACCGGAAGAACGGCCGACCGCTCGCACCGCTCGATCGCGGCGTCGAGTGCAGGCAGGTCTACCGGCTCGGTCGACTGCAGAGCGACGGCGAGAAGGAGAGCGAAGGGCATGTGCCGGGCGTTTTTCTGATCTGACGATGCGTGTAGGCGTCAGCGCGCAGAGGCGGCGCGGCGTTCCATCACTTCGAGATAGGTGTCGATCACCTTCTGGTTGATCGCATCCCACTGATAGGCCTGCGCCCTGGCGTGCCCGGCGGCGCCTTGCGCCTTGTGGAGCGCAGGGTCGGCGACGAGCCGGGCGATCGCATCGGCATAGGCGTCGCAGTCGCGCGGCGGCACGAGGAAGCCGTTCACTCCGTCCTCGATCAGATCGACCGCACCGGTCGCGCGCGCAGCGACCACCGGAACGCCGCAAGCCATTGCCTCGAGCGTGACGTTGCCGAAGGTCTCGGTGACCGACGGATTGAACAGCACGTCCATCGAGGCGACGGCGCGGCCGAGATCGTCGCCGCGCTGGAAGCCGGCGAAGGCCGCCTCGGGGACCCGTTCGGCGAACCAGTCGCGCGCCGGGCCGTCGCCGATCACCAGCACCCGGTGCGGCACGTCGCGCTCGCGCAGGATCCGGCAGACGTCCGCGAAAATGTCGAGGCCCTTTTCGAGCACCAGCCGGCCGAGAAAGCCGATCGCGAACTCGTCGTCGGCGATGCCGAGGCTGCGGCGCCATGCCATGTCGCGGCGCGCGGGCGTGAAGCGGGCGTGATCGACGCCGCGCGACCAGATCCGGATCGGCGTGGTCACGCCCCAGGAGCGGATCAGCTCGGCCATGGATTCGCCGGGAGTCACCACCTGATCGACGCGATTGTAGAAGCGGGTGAGCCCCTTGATCATCAACGGCGCGAGGAAGCCGATGCCGTAATAGGCCGGGTAGGTCTCGAATCGGGTATGAAGCGAAGCGACCGTCGCAATGCCGCGGTCGCGCGCCCAGCTTACCGCGCGGTGGCCGAGCACTTCGGGCGCCGACACGTGGACGAGATTGGGCTTGAACTCGGCGAGATCGTCGCGGGTGACGCGCGGCAGATGCCACGCGAACTTGTATTCGGCGCGGCCGCCCGGAACCGGCAGCGCGGGTACGCTGACGAGATCCCCGGTCGGCGGGAAAGCCGGCGTGTCGGTGGTCGGCGAATAGACCCGGAGCGTCACGCCCTGCGACAGGAGATGGCCGGCGAGCTTGTTGAGCGCCTGGTTCGCGCCGTCGCGGACATAATTGTAATTGCCGCTGAAAAGCGCGACGCGAAGGTCGGACGGTTGCATCGCGGCGCGATAGCGGCGCGCGGGGAGAGGGGCAAGTTTGGGCTATTCCTCCCCTCCCTGCAAGGGAGGGGTCGGGGGTGGGTGCGAGCGTCAGCGAGCCCATCGACGCGGCTCGTCGGGCGCGCCCCCTAGGCCGCGCACCCACCCCCAGCCCCTCCCTTGCAGGGAGGGGAGCAAGAAGGGTTGTTCCCTTCCTGTTCCTGCGCTACCTCTCGCACATGGCGAAGCCGAAGAAGCGTTATGTCTGTCAGGCCTGCGGGTCGGTGTCGTCGCAATGGGCGGGGCAATGCGCCGATTGCGGCGACTGGAACACGCTCGTCGAGGATGCCGGCGGCGTGGTGACGCCGTTCCAGGCGAAGCACAATCTCCAGTCGGGCGGGCGCGCGATCCAGCTGGTCGGGCTCGACACCGACATCGCGCTGCCCGAGCGGACGGGAACCGGCATCGCCGAACTCGACCGCGCATTGGGCGGCGGCTTCGTCGAGGGCAGCGCGACCCTGATCGGTGGCGATCCCGGGATCGGCAAGTCGACATTGTTGCTTCAGGCCGCGGCGATGATCGCGCGGCGGGGGCTGCAGGTCGCCTATGTTTCGGGCGAGGAGGCGGCGGACCAGGTGCGGCTGCGCGCGCGGCGGCTCGGGCTCGGCGACGCGCCGGTGCGGCTCGCCGCGGCGACTTCGGTACGCGACATCCTGACCACGCTCGGGGAGGGGCCGGCGCCGGCCTTGCTGGTGATCGATTCGATCCAGACGATGCATTCGGACCTGATCGAAGGCGCGCCGGGGACGGTGAGCCAGGTGCGGGCGAGCGCGCAGGAACTGATCCGCTTCGCCAAGGAGCGCGGCACGGCGCTCGTGCTGGTCGGCCATGTCACCAAGGACGGCAGCATCGCGGGGCCGCGCGTGCTCGAGCATATGGTCGATACCGTGCTCGCCTTCGAGGGCGAGCGCAGCCACCAGTACCGCATTCTCCGCGCGGTCAAGAACCGCTTCGGCGGTACCGATGAGATCGGCGTGTTCGCAATGGAGGCCGAGGGGTTGAGCGAGGTCGGCAATCCCTCGTCGCTGTTCCTCACCCATCGCGACGAGAATATGAGCGGAACGATCGTGTTCCCCGCGCTCGAGGGGACGCGGCC
Source organism: Sphingomonas psychrotolerans (assembly GCA_032334595.1). Taxonomy (GTDB): domain Bacteria; phylum Pseudomonadota; class Alphaproteobacteria; order Sphingomonadales; family Sphingomonadaceae; genus Sphingomonas; species Sphingomonas psychrotolerans_A. The sequence continues at coordinate 131,191 of JALMLT010000006.1, forward strand.
GGTGCTGGTCGAGGTGCAGGCGCTGACCGTGCGGCTGGCGAGCGGGGCGACCCCGCGGCGCGCGGTGGTCGGCTGGGACAGCGGCCGGCTCGCGATGATTCTCGCGGTGCTCGAGGCGCGGTGCGGGCTGAGCTTCTCGGCGTGCGAAGTCTATCTCAACGTGTCGGGCGGCTACCGGGTGCAGGACCCGGCGGCGGATCTCGCGGTGGCGGCGGCTCTGGTGTCGGCGCTCGCCGAGCGGCCGATGCCGGCGGATGCGATCGCGTTCGGCGAAATCGCGTTGTCGGGGGAAGTGCGGCCGGTGGCACATGGCGCGCTCAGGTGTCGCGAGGCGGCCAAGCTCGGCTTCGGCCGGGCGCTGGCGCCGGCGGCGCAGGCCGATACCGGCGGGCTGCAACTGGCGGGGTTCAAGTCATTGGGCGCGTTCGTGGATCATCTGCTCGGGCGATGAGTGCCGTCCGGAGTCTCCCCGGACGGGGGGACGATCGGGGCTACCAATTCGCCGCGGCGCATTGCACAACGGCGGCATGAAGCAATCGACTGCGATCACCATCGCCACCGGCGTCGCCGCGGCCGCGATCGGCGGCATCTTCGTTTATTCGCGGGCGACGCGACCGCCGGTGATCAACGCCCGGGTGCCCGAGCCTACGAAACCGGTCGAACTCGCGCGCTATCTCGGCAAATGGTTCGAGATCGCGCGGCACGAGAATCGCTTCCAGAAGGGGCTCGACGCCGTGACGGCGGAATACACGCTGCGCGAGGACGGCAAGATCGGCATCGTCAACAGCGGCTCCCAAAGCGGGCCGCGCGGCGCGCGCAGCGCGGTGGAGGGCCGCGCGATCATCGTCGACGAGACGACCAATGCGAAGCTCAAGGTGTCGTTCTTCGGACCGCTCTATACGGGCGACTATTGGGTGCTCGATCATGGTGACGATTATGAATGGTCGATCGTCGGCGAGCCGAGCGGCCGCTACCTCTGGATATTGAGCCGCGAGGCGAAGCCGGCGCCCGCGGCAGCGGAGGCGCTGCTCAAAAGAGTCGAAGCGCTCGGCTATGATCGCTGGGGACTGCGGATCACCCGGCAGGGCTAGCGGCCGCGGTCGCTTTGTCTGCAGCAGACAGGCGGATCTCGCGGTCCCATTCGAACAGCCGGCCGTCGATCCGCGCTTTCGGATCGATCTCGACCAGCCCGTATTCGGAATAGGCACCGCCGGCATCGTCCTGCGAGTCGGCGGAGACGAGCAGCCCGTGCCAGCGGCCGGGCTCGGTCAGGAAGCAGCTGGTCGAGAAGAAGAAGGCGAAGGAATTGTCGAAACAGGCGCGCGCTAGCCGCTGTTTGCCGAAGCGGTCGTCCTTACGGCGGCGCGGGTCGCCCTTGGCATGCTCGCGCAGCGAGCGGCCGTCGATGTCGATCAGTTCTCCCGGGATCGGATAAAGCGCGCCGACTCCGATCGGAGCGCTCGAGACCTTGGTGTCGCCGTCGGGATCGATCTCGATGAACCGCGCCCTGCCGTTGAACAGGGATAGATGGACCACTTTCGCCTCCACCTTGGCAATCGCCTCGCAGCGGTCCGAGACTTCGACCGTCCAGTGCCGGCGAAGGTAAAGCCCCTGGTCGCCCGAGCGATAGAACCAGAATTCGGTTTTGGTCCGTGCCGGAAAGCTCTCCGGCAACGCCCGCGGATCGGCGAGCGTCACGCTCCCGCCGCACTTGTCGCCGGTCGCAACCTGCACCCGACCCTCGCGATCGATGTCGAAATCCTCGCCGGCATGATAGCCGTGCAGGGCCAGTCCGCGGACGGGCGGCGGCGGGCGATAGTCCGCATCGTCGTTATAGTCTTCGTCGCTCTCGACCTGCCAGACCGGTCCCGGTGACGCCGGAGCGATTTCCCGAGCCCGAAGCGGGCTTTGCGCGACCAGGAAGGCGAGCAGCGCCAGGAGTGGGGCGGGCGCGCGGAACCCGGCCCGGCGCGCGTCTTCGATCTTCGCTTTGCCGATGCGCATCGCCCCTCCCGCCTCTGCGTTCGAACCATCAGGAACTTTGACGATCACGCCCACAAGAGCAACGCCGATTTGCCGCCTTTCGCGCGCACGTCCAGCCGACTATCAGGACTGCGGGAGGCAAGCATTCATGTCGTTGACGGGTCTGGATATCGTGGTGCTGCTCGCAATCGGCGGGGCGGCGGTGCTGGGGTTCATTCGTGGCTTCATCACCGAGGTGCTGGCGCTCGGCGCGTGGCTCGCGGTGGTGCTCGTGCTCAAGCTGTTCCACAGCCCGCTGGCCGAGGTCATGGCATCGACGGTGGGGACCGCGCAGGGCGGCGCGGTGCTCGCCTTTGCGATCCTCGCCGGCGTGACCTATTTTGCCGGGCGACTGCTGGCGAACACGATCGGTTCGCGGATGCGCGACAGCTTTCTCGGTCCGATCGATCGCGCGCTCGGCTTCGGTTTCGGGGCGCTCAAGGGGCTGGTGCTGGTGAGCATCGGCTTCCTGCTGCTGGTCCTCGTATTCGACACGGTCGGCGGCGGCCCGAACGGGCGCCCGGACTGGATCACCCATTCGACCACCTATCCGCTGCTCGACAAGTCGAGCGCGACGGTCGCGGATTTCGTCGACCGGCGACGCAAGGGCCAGCCGGTATTCGGCGGTAACGAAACCGAGGCCGAGCGGAATGCGTCTGACTAAAATCCTCCCCCGCCAGGGGGAGGTGGCATGCGCAGCATGACGGAGGGGGAGAAAGCACGCCGGCCAGCGGGGGCTTCCTCCCCCCTCCGTCTCCTTCGGCGACGCGGGAGGATTTAGGGGTCGCATCCTTGGCCTGGCTTCCCTAAGTCGAAGGCGAAATGAACGCGCCGCTGTACAACACCCAGATCCTCCGGCTCGCCGCCGAGATTCCGTTTCATGAGCGGCTGACCGATCCTGCCGGCAGCGTCGAGAAGCGTTCGCCGGTGTGCGGTAGCCGGGTGACGGTCGATGTGAATCTCGATGGCGAAGGGCGTGTCGCAGCGGTCGGGATGCTGGTGCGGGCATGCGCGCTCGGACAGGCCTCGGCCTCGCTGATGGGCGCCCATGTCGTCGGGCGCAGCGCCGACGAACTCGTCCTCGCGCGGGATCAGTTGACCGCATGGCTGGCCGGCGAGCGCGATACGCCTCCCGACTGGCCGGGAATGGAGATATTCACGCCGGCGCTCGCGCATCGCGGGCGCCACGCCTCGATCCGCCTCGCCTTCGAGGCCGCGGCCGAGGCCGCCAGCGAGGCGCGGCGCTGATGGAGGATCATTCGGGCCTGTCGCTGCTCCATGACGGCGTGCCTTTGCTCGGCTTCGCGCTCGTCTTCGTGCTGATCTTCCGGCGGCTCGGGCTCGGCGCGACCCTGGGCTTCCTCGTCGCCGGCGCGATCGTCGGGCCGCAAGTGCTCGGTTTGGTCGGCGACGCCGAAAGCAAGCTCGGCATTGCCGAACTCGGCATCGCCTTGCTGCTGTTCCTCGTCGGGCTCGAGCTCAGCCCGACCCGCCTGTGGCGAATGCGGCGCGACATTTTCGGGCTGGGGCTGATGCAGGTCAGCCTGTGCGGCCTTGCGATCAGCGGGATCGTCTGGGCTGCCGCGCACAGCTCGCTCGCCGCGGCGCTGGCATTGGGATTACCGCTCGCGCTTTCCTCGACTGCGCAGGTGCTGCCGCTGCTGCAGTCGGCGGGCCGTTTGCGCACGCCGCTTGGCGAGCGCGCCTTCGCGATCCTGTTGTTCCAGGACCTGTCGATCGTCCCGCTGATCACGATCGTCGCGGCAATGTCGCGCAACCCGGCCGACGTCAACGGTCCGCCGGGCTGGCTGCTCGGGGCCTATACGATCGTTGCGATCGTCGGGCTGATCCTCGCCGGTCGCTACGTGTTGCGGCCCGCATTCCGGCTGATCGGCAATCTCGGCGAGCGCGAGATGTTCGTGTTCGCCGGACTGTTCACGGTGATCGCGAGCGCCGCGATCATGGAGATGCTCGGACTGTCGGCGGCCTTGGGGGCGTTCATCGCCGGCGTGATGCTGGCGGATTCGCCCTATCGCCACGAGCTCGAGGCCGACGTCGAGCCGTTCCGCGCCATCCTGCTCGGGCTGTTCTTCCTCGCCGTCGGCATGACGCTCAACCTCCACGCAATTGCCGAGCGGCCGCTGTTCGTCGCCGGCATGGCGCTCGCGCTGATCGCGACCAAGACCGCGCTGATCACCGGGCTGGGGTTGCTGTTCGGGATGAAGCGGCGGCCGGCTTTTGCGCTGGGCGTTTTGCTGAGTCAGGGCGGCGAGTTCGGCTTCGTGCTGTTCGCCCAGGCGCAGACGGCGATGCTGATCACCGGCGAGGCGGCGAGCATCTTTGGCGCGATCGTGACCTTGTCGATGGCGACGACGCCGTTCCTGATGATGGCGACCAAGCGGCTCCGCGCCGAACCCGAGCCGAGCGCCGACGGGCTCGACGGGCCGCAGGAGGAGGGATCCAATGCGGTGGTGGTCGGCTATGGCCGCTTCGGCCAGACCGTCGCGCAGATGCTTATCGCGCAGGGGATCTCGGTCACCATCGTCGATATCGACGTCGAGATGATCGAGACGGCGGGCAGCTTCGGGATGAAGGTCTATTACGGCAACGGTACGCGGACCGACATCCTCCGCCAGGCCGGCGCGGCCGATGCCGAATTGCTGTTGTTCTGCCAGGACGGCGACGGGCTCGACACCGAGGCGCTGGAGGGCATTCACCACGCTTTCCCCAAGGCGACGATCTTCGTGCGCGCTTACGACCGCCGGTCGGTGATGAAGATGAAGGGCGCGCCGATCGCCGGCGCGGTGCGCGAACTGCTCGAGAGCGCGATCGTGATGGCGCGACGGGCCATGGATGCGGTCGGCGTCACCGAGCAGGAGATCGACAAGACCGAGGCTGAATATCGCCGGCGCGATTATGAGCGGCTCAAGCTGCAGCGCGAGACCGGCGACATCCGTGCGGGTATCGACGGCATGCTCACCCATGCATCACAGGCGGCGGCAGCCGAAGCCGACCTCGAACCGCGGTGAGGCTCGTGACCATTCTCGCCGCGCTTTCGGGCGCTCTGGCGGTGGCCGCCGGGGCATTCGGCGCGCATGGCGCGACGGGCGAGGCCGCGGATTGGCTCAAGACGGGCGGCCAATATCAGCTGATCCACGCAATCGCGGCGCTGGTTGCGACACGGATGGAGCAGAAGCTGTCGGCGTGGCTGTTCGTGAGCGGCGCGGCGGTGTTCGCCGGGACGCTCTATCTGATGGCGCTGGGGCTGCCGCGCTGGCTGGGGGCGGTGACGCCCGTCGGCGGCGTGACGTTGATCGCGGGATGGCTGTGGCTGGCCATCGTCGCTGCGAAGCGGAAGTGAGACGCACGCAATAAATATTGCGGCGCCGATACAGGCTCGTGTCGGTTTCGGGACGCGAGAACGTCTCCAAAGGAGACGATACTGCGCGACCCGCGCGGCTGGCCTGCAGCGAGATCCGGATGCCGCTTTACCATTTTCACATCCAGGACGGCGTCCACGACATTGCACCGACCACGGAGGACCTCGCTGGCATCGATGCCGCGCGCGAGCGGGCGATGGGGCTGCTCGCGGACCTGTTGCGCTGGACCCCGGCGAGCATTTGGGCCGGCAACGATGTGCGGATCGAAGTGCTCGACGCCGACCGGCTCGTGCTGTTTCAGCTGTTCACCTTTGCGAGCTTCAGCTCGGCCGGGCTGCGGCCGGACGATTAGGTTGAGAACTCAAACAAGTCATTGATCTAATTACTGTCATCCCGGCCTTGAGCCGGGATCCCGCTTATTCTTGTGTGGGGCAAGGCAGCGGGACCCCGGCTCAAGGCCGGGGTGACGACAGGAATATGAGTCCCCAACCTAGCGGCGCCGTTCAGGCGCGCGGCATGCATGGCGTGGAAGTCGAGCGCGTCGAGCGGGAGCGGGCGGCCGAGCAAATAGCCCTGAACGAGATCCACGCCGAGCGCACGGAGCATCGCGAGTTCGGACTCGGTCTCGACGCCCTCCGCTATCAGCTGGCTGCCGGTTTCGCGGGCAAAGCCGCCCATCGCCGCTGCCAGCGCGCGGCGGCCGGGATCGTTCTGGATATCGCGGATCAGCGAGCGGTCGAGCTTGATCAGATCGGGGCGCATCTGCAGGATCTGCTGAAGGCCGCTATAGCCGGCGCCGGCATCGTCGACGGCGAGGCGAAGGCCCTTCGCGCGAAACGGCGCCAGTTCGGCAAGCAGCGCCGCGATATCGTCGATGCACTCGTGCTCGGTGATCTCGATCACGATCCGGTCGAGTGGATGACCGTCTAACACTTTGGCGAGCGCGCCGCCGAGCACCGTCGCCGGGCTGGCGTTCACCGAAAGATAGACATGATCCGGGAGCGCGCTGAAACCCTCCAATGCGCGGCCGATTGCCAAGTTCTCGAGCGCTGCGCCGAGTCCGGATTCGGCGGCTTCGGCGAACCAGAGGTCGGGGGTGCGCGTCGGCTCGGCCGCGAAGCGGGCAAGCGCCTCATAGCCGGCGGGCGCACCACGGCTGAGGCTCCAGATCGGCTGGTAGGCGATTCTGATATCCGCATCGGCAAGGACGCGCTCGATCCGCCCCTTGCGCGTGCGCGCGCCTTCGCTGGCGAGCATGTCGCGTTCGATCTCGAACACGGCAATTTGCGCGAAGGCTTTCATCATGCCGAGGTCGCGGGCATTGAGGCTGGGGTCGGCCTGGGGGCCGAGACAGCAGAACATGCCGTAGACTTCGCCGCTGGAGAGCCGCAGCGGCACGCTGACATGCGCTCCGATAGGGATCGCGGCGGTGAGCGGCAGCGAAGCGGCGATCGGTTCGGCGGCGGTGTCGGGGATCAGCTCCGGAAGACGCCCCTCAAGGATGTGGCGGCAATAGACGTCGTCTAGCGAATGGCTGTCGCCCGGCTTGGCGAGCACCTCGAGCCCCGGCGCGTCGACCACCCGGAACACCGAGCGATCGCCGACGAACTGCGAGACATAGGCGACCTGCAGCCCGAGATGCTCGCGCACCGCCTGGAGGGCACGAGCCACGACACCGACCTCGGCGGCCGCGCAGCCTGCCGCGAACAGGCTGTGCAAGCTCGTGGGTCCGGCACTCCCGGTCGGCTCGACTTGCATCATCAATTCCCCACGAGCCCCATGCTCTCAGGGCATTATAGGCGCGCCGCGAGGAAGATCGTCGGAGATGGGGTGCCGCATCAGTCGGCGGCACCGACGATCTTCGCGATCTGCGCAGCGGTGACCGGGTGATAGGTCGAGCGCGCCTCGTTGAAGAAGCGCTTCGCGATCGGCTGGCCCCAGTCGCCTTGCGCCATCAGGCCTTGATAGACCGGGCGGATCAGCAGGCCGCGTCCGACGCTGCTGACGAACGCGCGGATCGATGGGACCGCGGGATCGTAGCGATTGGCGATGGCGAGCTCGGCCCAGGCCGAGCGGACATAGGCATTGGTCGAGCGCGACAGGCCGAGAGTCTCGTCGAGTTCCTTGAGACGCGCCGGGGTCTGCTGGCGCGGCAGGCCGTTGAGGAAGCGCAGCCATTGCTGCGTGGCCCAGCCCTTGGGATCGACTGCCGCAACCGGTCCGCCGGCTTTCACCGCGGCGAGCTGGGCGTCGATCTTCGCAAGCGTCGCCGAGCGGACATGGACGGCGTTCTCGGGGAGCCCGGACTGATAGACCCAGCGATCGAGCTGGAGCTTCGCCTCGAGCGCCTTGTCGCCCTTGATCAGGTTCTTGCGGATATCGGCGAGGAAGCCGGCACTGGTCTGCGGCTGGAATGCATGGCGATCGAAATAGGAGCGCAGATAGGCGTCGAACCGCGCGCGGCCGACCGCGCGTTCGATCGTGCGCAACAAGGTCGAGCCTTTGAAATAGTCGAGTTGCCCGGCGGTGGCGCCGGGGTCGCCGTGCAGGCGGGTGGTCGGCGCGGTGGCACCGCCGGCTTCGGCGATGTCCTTGTTCAGACCGTCCCAGTCAAGATCGGCGTACATCGCGGCACGCTCCTTGCCATAGACCGCCTCCATGATGCGGTTCTCGAAATAGGTGGTGAAGCCTTCGTTGAGCCAGCTGTCCGACCAGGTCGCGTTGGTGACGAGATTGCCCGACCAGCTGTGCGCGAGTTCGTGCGCGACGACGTCGGTGTTCGAGCGGTCGCCGGTGACGATCGTCGGGGTGAGGAAGGTGAGGGTGGGATTCTCCATTCCGCCGAACGGGAAGCTCGGCGGCAGCACGAGCATGTCGTAGCGGCCCCAGCGATAGGGGCCATAGAGCGCCTCGGCGGCGTCGATCATCTTCTCGACATCGCCGACCTCATAGGCGGCGGCATCGAGCATCGACGGCTCGGTCCAGACCCCCGAGCGCGGACCTGTCGTCTTGAAGGCGAGGTCGCCGACCGCGAGTGCGATCAGATAGGGCGGGACCGGCTTGTCCATGCGGAAACGGAAGCGGCGCTTCTGGTGCGGGACGAGCGTGCCTTTGGCGCCGTCGAGGCGCTCGCCGCTCATCACGGCGACGAAGCCGTCGGGGACGGTGAGCGTCGCCGACCAGGTCTGGCGGATGCCGGGGCTGTCCTGCGTCGGCATCCAGCTGCGATTGTTGATCGGCTGGCCCTGACTGAACAGATAGGGCTGCTTCTTGCCGGCGGTGAGTTCGGGCGCGAGCCATTGCAGCGCCGAGGCGCCGGGCCTGGTGCGGTAGCGAATGGCGATGCGGTTGCCGGCGGCGGGGAGATCGATGGTCAGTGCCGATCCGAGTTCCTTGTCGCGGGGACCCACGGTGTAATGCAGCGGCTTGCCGGCGGCATTGGTCACTTCGGCGATGTCGAGCTCGTCGACGTCGAGCACGATCTGCTTCGCGCCGCGCGCGGGCAGGATGTCGAGCAAGGCACGGCCGGACAGCGTCTTGCCGGCGAAATCGACGTCGAGGTCCAGATCGACGTGGGTGACCCGCGCCACCTGCGGCTGCGCGTGGGTCCAGACGTCCTTCGCCTCGGGCGTGGTGAGGATCGGGGCGGGCCTGGCTTGCTGAGCGGCGGCGGGAGCGGCGAGAGCCATGATCGAGGCGGCGGCGAGGGCTTTGCTGAGGATGCGCATGGCCGCTGCTATGCCGATCACGGCTGAACCGCAACTGAGTGACCACCAATCCTCCCCCGCAAGGGGGAGGTGGCGCCGAAGGCGACGGAGGGGGAGGTAAGCAATCAACTGGCCGGCGTGATTCCTCCCCCTTCGTCATGCTGCGCCTGACACTCCCCCTGGCGGGGGAGGATTGGATCAGGGCAGCTCGCTTGGGGTCAGGCGGATGGGGATCGGCGCGTCGAGCCGGTCGAAGCCGCGTTCGCGCAGCACGTCATTGCTTTGCCTCGCTTCGCGGCCGCGGGATTTATCGAGCGACCAGGTGATGTGCCATGTGCTGCCGTCCGGCCGATCAGTGCTCCCGTCGATCGCCACGACCAGCGCCTGCAGGCCCTCGCCGTCGTTGACATGGCCGACGACCTCGCCGGCGGTCTGGGTCGGAAGCGGATTGACGGTCTTCGAGGCGAGAGTGACGTGATGGGCGATCACGTCGGGCCAGGCGGGCGTGAAGCGGGCGAGCAGCGCTTCGCGGTCGCGCGGGTCAAGCAGCCAGCCGATGGTGCGGGGTTCAGGCATGGCGGCAGAACGCGGGGGTGCTTACGAGGCTCCCGATGCCACTGCCGGAGCGGCATTCCGTGCCGTAGGCTGATAAGGGCGGACTGGCGCCTAACGCCCGATAGCGGACATAGCTCTTCCTATTTCGTCACCCCGGCCTCGTGCCGGGGTCCACCATAAGGCCGGACGAAGAGCGAGAATGGAGGGCACTGCCTTCGTGGCGCGGTGGACCCCGGAACAAGTCCGGGGTGACGCGTGGGGCTGGATGGCAGCTACCCCCTTTGAAGACATGCTTGCAATGTAGGATTTCGCCTGACAACCTCGCCAGGCTCTTTGACATCGTAACGCCCCAATCGTCTCGCGCGTGCGTAAGCAGAAGTAGAACGCTGCCGGATGCCTGCGCAGGAACATGACCGGCGAAAGGATGCCGATAGTGTAAACTTCGTGTCAACTTTCGCGGCGCTTTCCCCGATCTAGGATGTTTGGCTCGCGTGAGACCGGTCGCTTTATGGATTACGAGGCTTTTCGTCGAGGAACGCCGCGACGTCGTTCAGGTCGACCGTCTTGTCGAGGAACGTCTGGCCGATCCCTCGGGCGAGCAGAAAGGGGAGGGTGCCGGCCGCCATCTTCTTGTCGTGGAGCATGTGCTCGACCAGTCGGGCGCCCGAGGCGGTGATGCCGGCGGCGGCAAGGCCATCGGGAAGACCCACCGCGCGGAGATGCGCCGCGACCCGTTCGGCTTCCTGGCGTTGGCACAGGCCGCGCCGCGCCGAATAGGCGAAGGCCAGCGCCATGCCGGCGGCGACGCCTTCGCCGTGGAGGAGCTTGTCGGAAAAGCCGGTCTCGGCCTCGAGCGCATGGCCGAAGGTGTGGCCGAGATTGAGCAGCGCGCGCTTGCCGGTGGTTTCGCGCTCGTCCTCGCCGACGATGCGCGCCTTGGCGGCGACCGAATGGCTGATGGCATGTTCGCGCGCCTGCGGGTCGCCGGCGAGCAAGGCGGCGGCGTTGGCTTCGCACCATTCGAAGAAGGCGAAATCGTCGATCAGGCCGTATTTGACGACCTCGGCATAGCCGGCGCGGAGCTCGCGGGCGGGAAGCGTGTCGAGCACCTGCGGGTCGATCAGCACTAGGGCGGGCTGGTGGAACGCGCCGACGAGGTTCTTGCCCGCGCGGCTATTGATCGCGGTCTTGCCGCCGACCGAGCTGTCGACCTGGGCGAGCAGTGTGGTGGGGATCTGGACGAAGTTGCAGCCGCGCTTGAGGATCGCGGTGGCGAAGCCGACGAGATCGCCGATCACGCCGCCGCCGAGCGCGATGACATGGTCGCTGCGCTCGACGCCGAGTTCGAGCAGCCGGTCGGTCAGCGCCTCGAGCTGCGCCCAGCTCTTGGTCGATTCGCCCGGTGGCAGGACGATCGCCTCGCTGGCGACGCCCGCAGCCTCGAGGCTCGCCTGCAAGGTGGCGAGGTGCGGAAGGACATTTGCGTCAGTGACGATCGGCATCGTCCGACCGCGGGCGAGCGGGGCGAGCGCTTCGCCGGCGCGGGCGAGCAGCCCGGCTTCGATACGGACTTCGTAGCTGCGGTCGCCAAGCGCGACGGGAACGATGTTCAAGTGCGGATCGCCTTCAGGATTTCGTCGACGGTGGTGTCGTGCGGAGCCGCGACGCTCTGCACGCGAACCGGGGCGAGCGCATAGAAAGGATTTCTTATCGCTGCCAGTTCGGTGAGGATCTCCTCGGGATCACGGCCGCGAAGCAAGGGGCGCGTGTCGCGGCGTCGGACCCGGTCGGCGAGCACTGCGGGCTCGGCATCGAGCCAGATCGCGATCGCCTGATCGAGGATCAGGCCGCGCGTGTCGGGATTGACGAATGCGCCGCCGCCGGTGGCGATCACCTTCGGCGTGCCGTCGATCAGCCGCGCGATCACCCGACGTTCGCCGTCGCGGAAATACGGCTCGCCGAATTTCTCGAAAATGTCGGAGATGGTCATCCCCGCCGCGGCTTCGATCTCGTGATCGGCATCGACGAAGGGGAGCCGCAGCCGCTGGGCGAGGCGGCGGCCGACCGTGGTCTTGCCGGCGCCCATCAGCCCGACGAGAACGATCGGCTTGCCCTTCCACGGACAGTCTTGGGCATGCGCTTGCAACATCGTCCGGGGGCTATACAGCGAGGGCGGGTCTCGGGCAAAAGGCCCGCGCATTTCTCAATTTATGGACCGTTCCATGTCCCGATCGCTCGTCGCGCTGCTTGTCGTCCTCCTCGTGCTGGTAGGGGGAATCATCTTCCTCTCGACGCGCAGCACCGAGAAGGAGCCGGTCCGCATGGAGAAGGTGGTCCCGCTTGATAACCTCACGAAGTAAAGTTTCGCGGATCGGATTCGCCGCGCTGCTGCTCGCTGGCGTGGGGATGCCGGCGCTGGGGCAGGATACGCCCGAATCGCTGCTGCCGCCGGGGTTCGACGATCCGGCGCCGACGCCCGCACCTGCACCGGGGCCTTCGGCTGCGCCGACCCGTGCGGCCGAGCCTGCGCTTCCTGCCGAACCGACGGTTTCGCTGCCCGACAACGCGTTCGGCAATTTCGCCGAGGCGGCGGCGGAACAGGCCGCGGCGATCGATCTGTCGAAATACGAGCTTCCCGAGTTCGCCAAACATTCGCTCGACCGGGTAGGTGTGTTCGCTGCCGGCAACGCCGCCTTTCCGGCCGATTCGTTCGGCGAGACAGACGGGCGGTTCCTGCAGGTGCTGATGCGCCGGATGGACGCGCCGATCGCGTCGCGCTGGGCATCGATCGTGTTGCGCCGCGCGCTGATGTCGCCGTTGAACACGCCCGCAGGCGTGAACGGCGCGGATTTCGCCGCCGATCGCGCCTGGACGTTGCTGCGGATGGGCGAGGCCAATGCCGCGCGCGCGGTGATCGAGGACGTCGATACCGACAATTACACGACATGGCTGTACCAGGTCGCGATGCAGACGGCGCTCGCCAATGGCGACCCGGCGGCCTTGTGCCCGATCGCCGACAAGGGCTCGGAGATGATCGCCCAGCGCGGCTGGGCATTGGCGCAGGCGATGTGCGCCGGACTGGCTGGCAAGCCCAACGAGGCAGGTCAGTTGTTCAGTCGTGCGCGGTCGGGAACGAGCCCGTCCGACATCGACAATCTGCTCGCCGAGAAGGTGCTCGGCACCGGCGCGCAGGGCCGCCGGGCAGTGACGATCGAATGGAATGCGGTGACTCAGCTCAGCGCATGGCGCTGGGGGCTGGCCACCGCCACCGGCGTAGACGTGCCCGCAGAGCTCTACCAGAGCGCCGGGCCGCAGGTGCGCTATTGGCAGGCGCTCGCGCCCAATATCGACCCGGCAGCGCGAGCGACCGCGGCCGAACTCGCGGCGACCGCGGGGGTGTTCTCGAACGCCGGCCTGGTCGATCTCTATTCGGAGATCGAGCAGGGCGGGGACTCGGGCGACGCGCAGACGGTCGCGCGCGATCTGCGCACGGCGTATACCGACGGCGATGTCAGCGCCCGGGTACAGGCGCTGCGGACCTTGTGGGACGCGGCGACGACGCCGCGGACGCGCTATGCCCGGCTGATACTCACGGCACGTGCGGCTTCGTGGATACCGGCGAACGACAAGGTCGAGGAAGCCGACCGGCTGATCGCGTCGATGCTGTCGTCGGGCTATGAGGCAGCCGCGCTCGAGTGGCGCGGTGTCGTCAAACCCGGGAGCGAAGGCTGGGCCTTGCTGGCGCTCGCCGATCCCGGCGGATCGCAGGTCGCAGCCGGAGACGTGACCGGCTTCGCGGACGCGGGGTCACGGCGCAAGGCGCAAATGCTGCTCGCGGGACTGGCCGGGCTCGGGCGGATGGGCGCAAGCAATGCGCAGAGCGCCGCAACGGCGCTCGACGTGCAGATCGGCGGTACCAATGCATGGACGCAGGCGATCGATGCCGCCGGGCAGCGCGGCGACGCCGCGACGGTGGCGCTGCTCGCCGGCGTGGGCATGCAGTCGCTCAGCTGGGACTATGTCGCGCCCGAGGCCCTGTTCCACATCGTCGCGGCGATGCGCGCTGCGGGGATGGTCAATTATGCGCGGATGATCGCCGTGGAAGCGGTGACGCGGTCGGCTTGAGTGGCTCTGGCGATCGTGCGCTGATCGAGCGCTTCCTCGAGATGATGCAGGCCGAGGCGGGTGCGGCGGCGAACACCGTTGCGGCCTACGGCACCGACCTGCGGCTGGCATCGGAGAAGCTGGACGGCCGCCTGAGCGAGGCGCTCGCGAGCGACATCGAGCGGCTTGCGGGTGAGTGGCAGGCGTTGGCGCGATCGACGGTGGCGCGCAAGGCAGCGGCGCTGCGGCGATTCTTCGCGTTTCTCTCCGATGAGGGCCTGCGCGAGGACGATCCGAGCGCGGCGCTGCCGCGGCCGGGGACGACGCGCGCGCTGCCCAAGGTGCTCAGCATGGAGGACGTCGATGCGATGTTCGCAGTGATCGCAGCGCGGCAGGCGCGGGTGCCCGCCGACCCGCTCGATCTGCGGCTCGCCGCCCTGATCGAGCTGCTGTACGGATCGGGGCTGCGCGCGACCGAACTCGTGTCGTTGCCGCGCAACGCCGTCGCGCCCGATCGGCCCTATCTGATCCTGAAGGGTAAGGGCGGACGCGAGCGGCTGGTGCCGATCTCGGACCGCGCACGCGCGGCGGTCGCTGTGTGGCGCGGGCACGTCGATGTCGGGCGGGCGTGGCTGTTTCCGTCGGGCAAGGGGCATTTGTCGCGAGTGCGGCTGTACCAGTTGGTCCGCGCGCTCGCGGCGGAGGCGGGTATTCCGCCCGAGCGGGTGAGCCCGCACGTGCTGCGCCACGCCTTCGCGACCCACCTGCTCGAGGGCGGAGCCGATCTGCGCGCATTACAGGCAATGCTCGGCCACGCCGATATCGCAACCACCGAAATCTACACGCACGTCGACACCAAACGCCTGGTCGAGCTCGTCAACCAGCGACATCCGTTGGGCGAGGCGCTGGACAACTCGCCGAACGTCCCGCGCGTTGACGCGAAGCCATAGCGCGCATAGGCCGCACACTCCCGTCCGCCCTGAGCTTGTCGAAGGGCTGTATTCTTCCTTGCCGCGCGGGAAGGCAGTACAGGGCTTCGACAAGCTCAGCCCGAACGGATTTGGAAAGCGGAACTAACCTACCAATGGCAACCTTCCTCGACTTCGAGAAACCGATCGCCGAGCTGCAGAGCCGGATCGACGAGCTGCGCCGTACCGCCGAGGGCGGCGCGGTCGACATTCAGGCCGAGATTGCGCCGCTCCAGGCCAAGGCCGAGCGGCTGCTGCAGGATACCTATGCCAAGCTCACCCCGTGGCAGAAGGCGCAGGTCGCGCGACATCCCGAGCGGCCGCACTTCAAGCATTATGTCGCGGGGCTGATCGAAGAGTTCATGCCGCTTGGCGGCGACCGCGCCTTTGCCGACGACAATGCGATCCTCGGCGGGCTGGGGCGCTTCCGCGGACGCCGGGTGATGGTCATCGGGCACGAAAAGGGCGACGACACCGCCAGCCGGCTCAAGCACAATTTCGGGATGGGGAAGCCCGAGGGCTATCGCAAGGCGATCCGGCTGATGCGGCTTGCCGACAAGTTCAACTTGCCGGTCATCACGCTGGTCGACACCTCGGGTGCGTTCCCCGGGGTGCAGGCCGAGGAGCGCGGCCAGGCCGAGGCGATCGCGCGCTCGACCGAGATGTGCCTCAATCTGGGCGTTCCGCTGGTCGCGTCGATCCTCGGCGAGGGCGGTTCGGGCGGCGCAGTCGCGCTGGCGGCGGCGAACGAAGTGCTGATGATGGAGCACGCCATCTATTCGGTGATCTCACCGGAAGGCTGTGCGTCGATCCTGTGGCGCACCTCCGACAAGGCAGCCGATGCCGCCGAAGCGATGAAGGTGACCGCGCAGCATCTCAAGGAGCTCAAGGTGATCGACCGGGTCGTCGGCGAGCCGCTGGGCGGCGCGCATCGTGATCCTGGTGCGGCGGTGCTGGCACTGGGAGATGCGGTCGAGGCGGCGTTGGTTCGCCTCGATGGCATGTCGCCCGAGGCATTGCGCCAGGCACGGCGCGCCAAGTTCCTGGCGATGGGGCGGGTTTGACGCACCAGATCGGACCGCGCTGACCCGACGCCGCGGATACGATTGCTTCCGAAGCGAAACGCAAAAAGGGCGGTGGAACCGATGTTCCGCCGCCCTCTTTTGTAACGTAAGTCGAAGAAGCGATTACTTCATGTTCGACGAAACGTTGTTGAAGGTCGAGGTGAGCTTGTTGCCCAGACCCTGCATCGCGGCAATTGCGGCGACGGCGATGAGAGCGGCGATCAGGCCATACTCGATCGCGGTGGCGCCCTTGGAATTCTTAACGAAGTTGCGAATCTTCTGCATAACCGGTCTCCAACGTTCGGAAGTACTTCATTCACCCGGCCGCCCCGGAGAACCGGTTCGGCATCAACAGTCTTACGGAAGGGAAGTAAAGAAACGGCTAAATCGGACAACTACTTAGCCGTTAACCCTGCTCAGCCGGCGTTCTGCACCTTGGTGCTGACGTTGTTCCACATGTCGGACGTGACCGAGCCGAGCGTCACCAGCGCCGCCATCATGGCGAGCACGATCAACGCGCAGATCAGGCCATATTCGATCACCGTGGCCGCTTTCGTATCGCGGAGCAGGCGGTGGATCGTCTTTACCAGGGCTCGCATAACGCCCGCTTCTCCCCCACAAGATTTGGTGGAAATAGCCTTGGAGAGTTAACGAAGTGTCGAACCCCGTTTCCGGACTATTGCTGGTAGTAGCCGCCGCGCTGGCCGATCGTGACGGGCGCGTGCTCGTCCAGCAGCGTCCGGCGGGGAAGCCGATGGCCGGATTGTGGGAGTTCCCCGGCGGCAAGGTCGAACCCGGTGAATTGCCGGAGGCGGCGCTGGCGCGCGAGCTGGCCGAGGAGCTGGGCGTCGAGGTGGGCCTCGAAGCGCTGGTTCCGATCGCTTTTGCCAGCGAGGCGCTTGCCGGGCGGCATCTCTTGTTGCTGCTCTACGTAGCGCGAAGCTGGAAGGGAACGCCCGAACCGCGGCACGCCACGGACCTGCAATGGGTACGGCCGGCGGAGATGCGTGCGCTCGCGATGCCGCCGGCGGACGTGCCGCTGGTCGACGCGCTCGAACGCCTGCTCTAGCTTGGGCGTCGCGCAAGCGCGTCGGCGAGCGAAGCGGTGGCGCTCCCCGGCCGTGCGGCTTTGGGCTGCGAGGGGTCCGGCGCCCAGCCGGTGAGATAAACGATTTCGAACCGTTCGGGCGTGCGGCCGTCGGGCTCAGCGCGGTCGGCGAAGGCGGCCGAGGCGCGGACCAGCGCGTCACGGGTAAGTGGTGCCGGGTTGGGGAGCAGATTGGTCGCCGCCATGCCGCGCAGGTCGCGCAAGAGGTTGGGCAGCCCGGCGTAGCGCACCACGAGGGTTTCCATGTCGGCGACCGGCAGCGCGAACTCGGCGCGGCTGAGCAGATCGCCGCCGGCGCGGACGTCGATCTGAGGATGAAAGCGTGCGACGGGGCGATCGGATTCGGCTTCGCGGATGCAGGCGCGCAACGTGACGAGGGTGCCGGCGCCCGCGAAAGCGGCGAGGAAGAGACCGTCGGGGCGCAGCACGCGGCGCGCGAGCGCAAGCGCACCGGGGACGTCGTTGACCTGATCGAGCACACCGACCGAGACCACCAGATCGAACGATGCATCCGCGAAAGGCAGGCGATCCTCGTCCGCCTGCACGCCACCGGCGGCCTTGGCAAAGCCGAAGCCGCTGTCCAGCCGGGCAACACGCGCGCCGGGGAGCTGGAGGTCGCCGGCAAAGCTGCCGAGGTCGAGCACGTCGCGGAACTCGCGCTTCACGGCGTCGAGCCGCTCGATCAGCCCTTCGAGCATATGCTCGCGCAGAAAGGCAAAGCCGGCATAGCCGGGAGCAGCGCGGTCGCGGCGCCGGCGGCGGAGCGGACGCGAAAAGATTTCGGAGGTTTCAGAGTCGGACACGTTCGGCTTGTGCAGCGTGGCTGCGCCCGCGACAAGGAGCGGTATGGCTGCGCTCGCTTCCCTTGCACGGCTCGTCGATCTCGCGCTCCCGCCGCGCTGCCCCGGATGCGGCGAAGTGACTGCGACCGATCATCGCTTTTGCGCGCGTTGCTGGAGCAGTCTTCGGTTCCTCGGCCCGCCGTGGTGCACGGGGTGTCAGCTGCCGTTCGAATTCGATCGGGGCGAGGGCGCGCTTTGCGGAGATTGCCTCGCCAATCCGCCGCCCTACGACGGCGTGCGTGCCGCAGTGGCGTATGGCGATGTCGCGCGCGAAGTGGCCCTCAAGCTCAAATATTCGGGCCGGCTCGCCTGCGCGCAGACCATGGCGCAGGCGATGGCCAGACTCATGCCCGAGGAGGCCGACATACTGGTACCCGTGCCGCTGCATCGATGGCGGATCTGGTCGCGCGGGTTCAACCAGGCAGCATTGATCGCCGGCGTGCTGTCGCGGACCTCGGGGGTGCCGGCCGACATGGAGTTGTTGCGGCGGGTCAAGGCGACACCGGTGCTGCGCGGTCTCGGGCCGCGCGAACGGGCGAAGGCAGTGGCTGGCGCTTTCGCGCTCACGAAGCACGCGAGGGCGGAACTCGCCGGAAAGGCCGTGGTGCTGGTCGACGACGTGCATACCAGTGGCGCAACTGCGGACGCGTGTGCGCGCGTGCTCAAGCGCGGTGGTGCGGCGAAAGTGATCCTTCTGTGCTGGGCGCGCGTTCTGGGGGATACGGCGCCGGATTGACAAGCGCCGTCGGGTCCCCAATTCGAGGCACAAATGGCCAAGATCGAAATCTATACCAAGGCATTCTGCCCCTATTGCCACCGCGCCAAGGCGCTGCTCGATTCCAAGGGAGCCGAGTATGAGGAAATCGACATCAGCATGGGCGGGCCACGCCGTGCGGAGATGATCCAGCGCGCGGGCGGCGGCACCACGGTTCCGCAGATCTTCATCGACGGCAAGCATATCGGCGGGTCGGACGATCTTGCCGCGCTCGATCGCCGGGGGGGACTGGACCCGCTGCTCGCCGCATGAAGGCGGCATTGCTCCAGATGACAAGCGGGATCGATCCCGCTGCAAATGCCCGCATCCTGGTCGACGGCGTTGCGCAGGCCAAGGCGGGTGAGGCGGCAATGCTGTTCACGCCTGAAATGTCGGGATTGCTCGACAGTGATCGCGATCGCGCGGCCGGATCGCTGGTGCACGAGGATGAAGACAGGGTGCTGGCGGCGGTACGCGATGCGGCCGCCCGGCATGGGCTCTGGGTTCATCTCGGCAGCCTCGCCGTACTCCGCGGCGATGGCAAGCTCGCCAACCGGGGCTTCGTGATCGACGATTCGGGAGCGATCCGCGCGCGCTACGACAAGATGCATCTGTTCGACGTGGACTTGCCGACCGGCGAGAGCTGGCGCGAATCGAACAGCTATGCGCCGGGCGAGCGCGCGGTGACGGTGCGGACGCCGCTCGGCGTGCTCGGGCTGGCGATCTGCTATGATCTGCGGTTCCCCGACCTGTTCCGCGCCTTGAGCGACGCGGGCGCCGAGATTCTGGCAGTGCCTGCCGCGTTCACCCGGTCGACCGGCGCGGCGCACTGGCATGTGCTGCTCCGTGCGAGGGCAATCGAGGCTGCGGCGTTCGTCATTGCCGCGGCGCAGACCGGCGTGCACGAGGACAAAAGGGCGACCTACGGCCATTCGCTGGTCGCCGATCCGTGGGGCGAGTTGTTGCTCGACATGGGTGAGCCGGCGGGACTGGGGTTCGCCGAAATCGACCGGACGCGAATCGAGGCCGCGCGCAGCCGGGTGCCGGTGCTCCGTCATCGCCGGGCAATCCCGCCGGTGGAAGCATTATGATCGTCTTCGACCTCAAATGCGGCGATGGGCATGTCTTCGAGGCGTGGTTCGGATCGAGCGCGGCCTATGCGGAGCAGCAGGCAGCCGGACTGGTCGCTTGTCCGATGTGCGGGAACGGCGACGTGGCCAAGGCCGTGATGGCGCCCAACGTCGCGGCGAAGGGAAATCAGCGCGTGTCGGCACCCGAGGCTCCCAAAGATGCACCGCCGCCCGAGGTGGTTAAGGCCGCGATGGAAATGATCGCCACGGCACAGGCGAAGATGCTGGAAAAGTCACAGTGGGTGGGCGCTGCCTTTGCCGACAAGGCGCGCGCTATGCATCTCGGCGAGGAGCCGGTGGCGCAGATTCACGGACAGGCTACCGCCGAACAGGCGCAGGAGCTGGTCGAGGAAGGGGTGCCTGTGGCGCCTCTGCTCGTTCCCGTGGTTCCGCCCGAGCAGTGCAATTGACCCGCTCGGTGGCGCTGGGTACCAGCGACGGCGTGGCCCGGTAGCTCAGCAGGATAGAGCAAGCGATTCCTAATCGAGAGGTCGGAGGTTCGAATCCTCTCCGGGTCACCATTCGCCTGCCGGAACTGCGCCGGCCGGCCGCCGTTTGGAGCCCGAATGTCATGAAGGAGCCGTCATGTTCCTGCCCATGCTCTTCGCAACGGCGTCGATCAGCTGCCCGGAGCAGCGTGCAGTGATCGAGCAGAGTACTCGCGCGGCCTTGCTGGAAGCAGCGCGCGCGCCCGCGACAAAGGAACTAGGCAAGGCGCCCGAATTTCGCGTGGACCGGCTCGAGCGGGAGGGCGACTGGGCGTTTCTGCTGGCGACGATGCAGGGCCCCGATGGGCAGCCGTTCGACTATCGTGAAACGCCTTTGGCCGAGGCGGCGCAACAGGGCTTCGTCTCGCGCACCTATGCGGCATTGCTGCGCCGGGGTGCGGGAGGCTGGGAAGTCGTCGCCAAAGCGATCGGACCGAGCGATGTGGCCTGGGAAGGCTGGTCGAAACAATATGGCGCGCCTGCCGCGCTGTTCCGGCAGTAGGGCGAGATACCAACTCCAGCATGGCAACCGGTGACGAGGGTGCTATAGGCGCGCCCCACGCCCGCCGCATTTGCTTGGCAGGCGGCATGCATCACTTGCCGAGGAACGACCGTGAGCGACCGCTCTGAAATCTTCGAAACCGTCAGCGCCCAGATCGAACCGTTCAACAAGAAGGGCGTCACGCTCACCGAGACCACGACCTTCGCCGGCGATCTCGAATGGGACAGCCTCACCGTGATGGATTTCGTCGCGGCGATCGAGGACGAATTCGACATCCTCATCACGATGAACATGCAGGCCGAGATCGAGAATGTCGGCCAGCTCGTCGATGCGGTACAGAAGCTGAAAGGCTGACATGACCGACGCGATCCAGACCGCCGACGCGCTCCCGGAGAACCCGGACGCCGTCGCCCCCGAACGCGACCTGATGAGCAAGTTCGACGGGCTCATCGCCGAGCGTCAGGCGCTGCTCGACAGCGGCGTCACCGATCCGTTCGCGATCGTGATGGAGCAGGTCAAATCGCCGACCGAGGCAGTGATCAAGGGCAAGGACACGATCCTGCTCGGCACCTATAATTATATGGGTATGACCTTCGATCCGGACGTGATCCAGGCCGGCAAGGATGCGCTCGATCAATTCGGTTCCGGCACCAATGGCAGCCGGATGCTCAACGGCACCTTCCGCGACCATATGGAAGTCGAGGAAGCGCTGCGCGAATTCTACGGCACCACCGGCGCGATCGTCTTCTCGACCGGGTACATGGCCAATCTCGGCATGATCTCCACCCTGGCGGGCAAGGGCGAGTACGTCATCCTCGACGCGGACAGCCACGCCTCGATCTATGACGGCTGCAAGCAGGGCTATGCCGAGATCGTCCGCTTCCGCCACAACGACATCGCGGATCTCGACAAGAGGCTCGGGCGGCTGCCGAAGGAAGCAGGCAAGCTGGTAGTGCTCGAGGGCGTCTATTCGATGCTCGGGGACGTCGCGCCGCTCAAGGAAATGGTCGCAGTCGCCAAGAAGCACGGCGCCATGGTGCTGAGCGACGAGGCGCATTCGATGGGCTTCTACGGCCCGAACGGCCGCGGCGTCTATGAGGCGCAGGGCTGCGAGGGCGACGTCGATTTCATCGTGGGCACCTTCTCCAAGTCGGTCGGCACCGTCGGCGGCTTCTGCGTGTCCAACCATCCGAAGTTCGAGGCGATTCGGCTCGCCTGTCGGCCGTATATCTTCACCGCATCGCTTCCGCCTTCCGTGGTGGCTACCGCGGCAATGTCGATCCGCAAGCTTCGGCACGCGCACAACAAGCGCCAGCATCTCTGGGAGAATGCCCGGACGCTGCACGGCGGGCTCAAGCAGATGGGTTTCCGCCTCGGCACCGAGACGCCCGACAGTGCGATAATCGCTGTGATCCTCGAGGATCAGGAGCAGGCGGTGGCGATGTGGCAGGCGCTGCTCGACAACGGCCTGTATGTGAACATGGCCCGCCCGCCCGCAACACCGGCGGGCACCTATCTGTTGCGCTGCTCGCTATGTGCCGAACATACCAGTGAGCAGGTGAAACGAATTTTGGAAATGTTCCGTGCTGCGGGCCAAAGCGTGGGAGCGATAGGCTGAGCTGAAAGGAATTGCTTCCTTCTATGGTAAACACGCCCTAAATTCATAGATATGAGTGAGGGGCAGGGCATTGCGCTGGAGCGCGTTCGTCGCGTGACCAACTGGCGCCTGCTTCTGCTGGGCGTGCTGGCACTGCTCGGCCTCGGCGTGCTGGCGGCGATCATCGTGCTTCAGCAGCGTACCGATCGGGAGCGCGACCGCGCCGTTGCCCGCCAGCAACACACCTACGAGGTGGTAATTCGCGCCAATCAGCTCTCCGGCGCTATTTCGGCCGCTGAAGCGGCGCTTGGACGCTATGTGGTCAGCGCCGACCGGACGCTGGGTCAGCAATATTCGGATCAGTGGGCGCGCGCTTCCGAGCATCTCACCCGACTCCAGCAACTCACTCGCGACAGCCCACGCCAGCAGGCGCAGATCGCGCAGTTAAGACGCGCATTCGAGGCGCGCGGCAGCGAACTCGCGGAGACCGCGCTCTACTCGACCTACAAGCGCCACAACGACGCATGGGGCAGTTATTACCGGGTTCGTCAGAGCGCAGCGCGGCAGAATGTCGAGATGCTGCTCACCCGTATCGTCGACCGCGAGCGCCTGCTGCTGCGTGACCGGACTCGCGCCGCGGGCGAGTTGATCGACAATTCGAGCTTTGCCTCGCGAATCCTCATGATCTTCGGCGTGATGATCGTCGTCGGCGCCGTGCTGATGGGTTGGCTGGCGATCGCCGCAGAAGGCGAACGCGCGGCAGCGGATGCCGAAGCTACCGCGCAGCGTGAGCGCGCCGCGGAACTCCAGCTAGCAGTCGATGCGGCGACCGCGGATCTGCGCGCGGAGGCACGCGAGCGTGCACAGGCCGAGGCACAGCTTCGCCAGGTCCAGAAGATGGAAGCGGTAGGCCAGCTCACCGGCGGTATCGCGCACGATTTCAACAATATGCTTGCGGTCGTTCTGGGCGGGCTGGAACTCGCCAAGCGGCATCTCCATACTGGCGGCGCCGATGCGCAGGTGCACATCGAGAACGCGATGGAGGGTGCTAACCGCGCCGCCGCGCTGACCCGGCGCCTGCTTGCTTTCTCGCGCTCCGAGCCGCTGCTTCCCGAGGCCGTGGAGGGGGGCGCGCTGATTGCCGGCATGTCCGATCTGCTCGACCGCACCCTGGGCGACACGATCGAAGTCAAGACGCAAGATGCCGGCACGGGCTGGACCGTCTGGGTCGACCGGCACCAGCTCGAGAACGCGCTGCTAAACCTCGCCGTCAATGCGCGCGATGCGATGGAAGGCCGGGGAACGCTGACGATCGCGACCGGCGGTCGAGTGCTGGCGGCGAACGAGGTCGGCGAATGCCCCGCGGGCGACTATGTCACGATCGGCGTGACCGATACCGGCTGCGGCATGTCGCGCGAAGTCGCCGATCGGGTGTTCGAGCCGTTCTTCACCACCAAGCCGGTGGGCAAGGGTACCGGGCTGGGACTCAGCCAGATCTTCGGCTTCGTCCGCCAATCGGGCGGTGACATCGCGATCGATACAGCGCCCGGCGCGGGCACGACCGTAACGCTTTACTTGCCCCGCCACCTTGGCGAGGGGGCGAGTGCTGCCGCAGAGGCACCTGTGCCCATCACGGCCGTACCGGAGGAAGCTCCGCCTGCCCGCAGCTTCGACATTCTCGTGGTCGAGGACGATCCCCGCGTGCTGGGGGCGACGGTGGGTGCGTTGCAGGAACTCGGGCATCGCGTCACCTCGTGCCCGGATCCGCTGGCGGCACCGGCAGCCGTGGCGATGATGCCGAGGATCGACCTGATCATTTCGGACGTGTTGATGCCGGGGCAGACCGGCCCCGAGATGATCGCGGGGCTTGGCAATCAGCTGGACGGTGTGGCCGTGCTGTTCGTAACCGGATTTGCCGGCGAAGCGGATGCGGACGTCTTCGGCGGCCGGGCGGTGCTGCGCAAGCCGTTCACCATGGCATCGCTGGGGCGCGCGGTCGACGAAGCGGTCGAGTTCGAGGCACGGCGGGGCGCCCAGCAGGCGGCCTGACGGCTAACCGCTCTTCGTCACCGAGTGGCGCAGCTGCGTAATTGCGATTTCACGGGCGCGCTCGCGCGGAAGGTCCACCGCGCGCGCCATAGGACCGCCGAGAAGCGCGTCGCCCAACGCCATCAGGGTGAGCTGGAGAGTCTCCTCGCGCAGCAGCTGGGCGTCGGTCGCGTCCGCGCTGATTTCATCGACGAGCCGATGGATACCCTCGAGGATCGGGTCGAGCGCATCTTCGTTGCCGTTTAGGATCATCCAGCTCGCCAGCGCACCGGCGCCGCCCTTGCCGAAAGCATCGAAGGTGAGATGGACGACCTCGCATGGATCGTTGTCGCCGCTTCGCGCACGGACCACTGCCGCGGCGATCTCGGCGGTGACGGTTTCTGCGATGCTTGCCGCGAGTGCCTTTTGCAGCCCGGCTGCCGAGCCGAAATGGTGGAGCAGATTGGCATGGGTTCGGCCGATCCGCGCCGCGACCGCCTTCAGCGTGACCGCCTGGGGTCCGGATTCGAGCAGCAGCGCACGCGCGGCTTCCAGCGCTGCATCGCGCGATTCTTCGGGTGACAGACGCTTGCGTGCACTGGATGCCATCGACGAATGATTACTCTTGCCCCTTGAGCCTCCGGCTTAGGGGAGGACGCGCAGCGACGAAAGCGCGGAATGCGCAGCGTCATCCGCGATCGGGACGTGCATGCAGGGCCCTAGGCGGCGTGACCAAGGTCACGCCGCCATGCGGGCTCGCGGATCATTGTCTACGGTGCCGGCCTCAGCGAGGTCGATCTCGAACTGTGCCGAAGGCGCCGCGGCGCCGCGACCACGCGAATAGACGGGGGCCACGCGACCGGTCGGGCGGAAACCGAGCTTGCGCAACACCCGCCCGGAGGCGGGATTGTCGAGAAAGTGCCGTGCGGTCACCTTGCGAATTCCCGCCGCGCGCGCGGCACCGAGCACCGCGGCGCCCGCCTCTGTCGCATAGCCCCGGCCCCAGGCATCGGGAGTGATCCAGTAGCCGAACTCGTGCAGTTCGTTTTCCATCGGGCCGACCGCCATTCCGCCGACAAGCCGCAGTCCGCCCTGGTGATGCTCGAAGATCAGGAACTTGGGCTCTTCGGGCCGGTCGAAACTCCCAGCGAAGGTCTCGGCCGCCTCAATCGTATAGGGCCAAGGTGCCCGGGCGAGATTGCGCACCACGCTTTCATGCCCGATCGCGCGGGCGAGCTCGGGGGCGTCCTCGCGCCAGCCGGGCCGCAACGTCAGTCTTTGCGTACGCACGAACATGACCAGTCTCCTCGGTCTTGCGGTGCCCCTGACGCGTCACTGTGACAGCCAGTTTGCAGCCGCATTTCGTGGGAGCAATAAAAAAGGGAGCCGGGGTGACCCGTCTCCCTTTTCAGCTGGTCCGTTCGCCGGACCCGGGTCACCCTGGTGGGCAACCCGTCCGGTTACCCGATGTTATTCGGCTGCTTCCGCAATCATGTCTACCGAGCAGAATTTGCGGCCGAGCTTGCCGACCTTGAACGACACGCGGCCGTCGGTAAGCGCGAAAAGGGTATGGTCCTTGCCCATGCCCACGTTCACGCCCGGATAAATCTTGGTGCCGCGCTGACGCACGATGATGTTGCCGGCGACGACTGCTTCGCTGCCGAACTTCTTGACGCCGAGACGACGGCCTGCCGAATCGCGACCGTTGCGCGAAGAGCCGCCTGCTTTCTTATGTGCCATTTGCTATACTCCTCGTGTCTCGCGATCAGGCTTCGGCAGCCGGAGCTTCCGCCGCGGCGGGAGCAGCATCGGCCTTCTTTGCCTTCGCAGCCTTCTTCTTCTCTTCCTGTGCACCGATCGCGGTGATCTTCAGGATCGTGTGGTTCTGGCGATGGCCGTTGCGCCGACGATAATTGTGCCGACGGCGCTTCTTGAAGACGATGACCTTCTCGCCCTTCGCCTGCGCAACGATTTCGGCCGAGACGGTCAGGCCGTCGGTCGGCTTCAGCTCCGAACCTTCGCCGGCGAGCAGGACGTCGCCCAGCGTGATCGACGAACCAGCTTCGCCCTCGAGCTTCTCGACGACGATCTTGTCTCCGGCGGCGACGCGATACTGCTTGCCGCCCGTGCGCACGATAGCGAACATGGGTCTCTTCTCTAACAAAAGCATGTGCCCGCCAAGGAACGCCCCGGCAGGAGGAAGGGCGCAGCTAAGGGAAGAGGGGGTGGAAGTCAACCGCTCCGCGAGGGATTCTTTGACTTTCGACTCCCGCGGACGCGCCCGGCCGGCCGACAAGAAAATCTATATCGAACCGGAGGACGTTGCGCTTTCGTTCCGGCGGGGTTCGGACGCATGTTGCTGGAATCAGGGTAGGATGTACCTGAGGCTTCCAGGAGAGTAGCCCATGTTTACACGTATTTCGTTCCTCGCCGGCGTTTCGCTGTTCGCCTTTTCGGCCTCGGCAGCCGCACAGACGGTCGACACCACTCCCGTTGCAGAAGAGGCTGGCGGCGAGGAGATCGTCGTCACCGGTTCGCGCGCTGCCGAGCGCAGCGTTGCCGACAGCCCGGTTCCGGTCGATGTGATCGGCGGCGAGGCGCTGAGCAAGTCAGGCGCGACCGAGACCAACCGCGTGCTGCGCGACCTCGTGCCCTCGTTCAACTTCCCGCAGCCGTCGCTGGTCGACGGCACCGATTCGCAGCGCCCTGCGACCTTGCGCGGCCTCGCGCCGGATCAGGTATTGGTGCTGGTCAACGGCAAGCGTCGCCACACCTCCGCGCTGCTCAACCTCAATGGATCGGTCGGCCGCGGTTCGTCGGCGGTGGACCTCAACGAGATCCCTGCGATCGCGATCGATCGAGTCGAGATTCTCCGCGACGGCGCCTCCTCGCTCTACGGGTCGGACGCGATCGCCGGCGTGATCAACCTCCAGCTGCGGCGCAGCGAGGGTGCGCGCGCCAGCATCACCTATGGCAAGTATTTGACGTCGATGGACGGCGTGTCGGACGTGACCGGCGTTGCGAACACCGGTGGTATCCCGACCGTGCTCACCCCGGGCGGGACCACCAACGACATCCTCCAGCTCAACACCAGCGGCGACGGTCGGGAGCGCCATGACGGCGACACACTGACTCTCGCGACCAATTTCGGACTGCCGGTTGGGCAGGGCGGCTACCTCAATCTCACCGCGCAGTTCCGCGACCGTGACCCGACCAATCGCTCGGGCGCCGATCCGCGTCGGCAGTATTTGACCGTCGGCGACCCGCGCGAGCTGACGATCGACCGCTTCACCCACCGCTACGGCGACGGCGAGGCGATCGACTATAATTTGTTCGCGAACGCCGGTTATGAACTCGGTGGCGGCTTCGAGCTCTATGCGTTCGGCAGCTACGGCATCCGCGACGCCTCGGGCGGCGGCTTCTACCGACGCGCCAACGACGCCCGCAATCGCGACTGGTCGGCGTCGACCACCAGCTTCGTGCCGATCTATCCCGACGGCTATCTGCCGTACATCGCTACCGAGATCGAAGACGTCTCGGGCGCGGTCGGCATTCGCGGCGATGTCGGCGGGTTCACCGGGGATCTGTCGGTGGTCTATGGCTCGAACCAGCTCGATTACAAGGTAACCAACAGCGTCAACGTCTCGCTCGGCGCAGCCAACAGCCCGCGCAATTTCTATGCGGGCGGGCTGCGTTCGGGGCAGACGGTGGTCAATCTCGACCTCTCGCGGAAATTCGATTTTGCCGGGTTGCAATCGTTCGGCATCGCTTTCGGCGGCGAGTATCGGAATGAGAATTACAAGATCGTGCCCGGCGACGTAGCGAGCTATATCAACGGGCCGTTCTCGGCGGCGCCGTTCAACGCCGCCGGCGGATCGCAGGTGTTCCCCGGCTTCCGCCCGAACAACGCGACCGACGTGTCGCGTGACAGCTGGGCCGCTTATGCCGAAGCCGATGCGGACGTGACCGACTTCTTCTCGGTCCAGCTCGCCGGGCGCTACGAGCATTATTCGGACTTCGGCGATACGTGGAACGGCAAGGTCGCCGCACGGCTCGAGCCGGTGCAGGGCATCGCGATCCGCGGCTCGGCGTCGACCGGCTTCCGCGCGCCAAGCCTCGCCCAGCAATATTTCACCGCCACTTCGACGGTATTCACCGGCGGCAATCTGATCGAGACCGGCACCTTCGCGGTCTCCGATCCGGTCTCGGTCGCGCTCGGCGCCAAACCGCTCGAGCCCGAAAAGTCCACCAATCTGGGCGCGGGCGTGGTGTTCTCGCTGATCCCGGGGCTGACGGTCACCGCCGACTATTACAACATCAAGATCCGCGATCGGGTGGTGCTGAGCGAATCACTGAGCGGCGCCGCCGTGGTCGCATTGCTGACCAATGCAGGCATTACCAACGCGACATCGGCGCGGTTCTTCGTCAACGGCGTCGATACGCGCACGCAGGGCGTCGACGTGGTTGCGACCTACAAGGTGCCCGAGTTCGGCGCCGGACGTTTCACCCTGTCGGCGGGGTACAACCATAACGAGACCAAGATCACCGACCGTGCCTCGCTGCCGTCGCTGCCTGGTCTGATCGTGTTCGGGCGCTCCGAATCGCTGCGGCTGACCGAGGGTCAACCGCGCGACAAGATCAACGCTTCGGTGGACTGGGAGCTTGATCCGGTGGGGCTGACGGTCCGCACCAACCGCTACGGGCGGGTGCTCTCGACCGGCAGCTCGACCGATCTGGCAGTTCCAGCCGGGCAGGGCGTGGCCGATTATTGGCTTGAGCCGAAATGGATCACCGATGTCGAGCTGCGCTTCCAGGCGCTTCCGGGCGTTCAGCTGGCGGTCGGTGCGGACAATGTGTTCGACGTCTATCCGACCAGGGCGCCCGCGGGCGGCGTGTACGGCAACAACAATTATTTCCTGCCTTACTCGTCCTTCTCGCCGTTCGGCTTCAACGGCCGCTTCGTCTACTCGCGGATCGCGTTCGACTTCTGAGTCGATCAAATCCCCCCTCCCTGCTTGCAGGGAGGGGAATGCGCAGCTCAGTGCCGGTGGTGGGACTTCAGCTTGTAGCGACCGCCGGCATAGCGCTCGAACAGTCCGCTGATCGCCGGGTGGTCGACAGGCTCGTCGCTGTCATCGACGACGAGGTTCTGTTGGCTGACATAGGCGATGTAGCTCGACTCGGCATTCTCTGCGAGCAGATGATAGAAAGGCTGGTCCTTGCGCGGGCGCACGTCCTCGGGGATCGCGTCGTACCATTCGTCCGAATTGGCGAAGACCGGATCCACGTCGAAGATGACCCCGCGGAAATCCAGCAGGCGATGACGCACGACGTCACCGATCGCGAAGCGGGCGGACGAGACCGGCGGCATCGGAACGGCAGCTTCGAGGGGCAGGCTTGCGGAAGGTGTTTGCGGCATCCCGACAATTTAGTGGCTCTTCGCTTACGCACAAGCGCGGAGCTTGCGTCCCCCGAACGACTCAGCTAATGGCGCCCGCTCTATCGACCGGTGGCGCTTGTCGGAAACCCCGACGACGGCATCTAAAGACCTCGCGGAGAGGTGGCAGAGTGGTCGAATGTACCGCACTCGAAATGCGGCGTGCCCTCACGGGTACCGTGGGTTCGAATCCCACCCTCTCCGCCACTTCCCTTGAGCTGAAGCTCAGCCGCGAACGGTCTCGCGGATCGTTTCCATCGAAATATAGGTCGAGGTGCTCGCGACATGCGGCAGGCTCGAGATGCGTTCGCCGAGGACGATCCGGTATTTGCGGATATCGGCGGTGCGAACCTTGAGAAGATAGTCGAAGCTGCTGGCGATCATGTGGCATTCCTCGACCTCGGCAATGCGCCGCACCGCCGCGTTGAACTCCTCGAGTGCCTTCTCACGCGTGTCGGAGAGCTTCACTTCGGTGAAGGCGACATGGTCGAGCGCCAGCTTGGCGGGGTCGATCAGCGCAGTGAAGCCGATGATGACGCGATTGTCGATCAGACGCCTCAGGCGCTGCTGGCACGGGGTCTTCGACAGCCCGACTCGCTGGGCGAGATCGGTGACGGTGATCCTGCCGTCCTCGCGCAGCACGTTGAGGATCTTGCGGTCGTGTTCGTCCAGATCGACTGCTTTTGCGGCCTTTTCCATGCAAATTGACTTCTCATAAGGGGATCGTCGACCATTGTTGTAGCCGATGAAGCGAAAGTAAGACAGATCGACTTGGTGTCGCGCACTATATTGGCGCCATGTCGAATCCCTCCGCTTTCGCGGCCTTCGCGCCGCCGATCCGTCCGCAGACGCCACTTCGCGTTGCCATCACCGAAGCGTATCGCCGTTCCGAGCCCGCGTGCATCGCGCCGCTGCTCGAAGCCGCGACCCTGCCTCAGGCGACGCGCGCCGCTGCGGAGCGGACCGCGCGCGACCTGATCGCGTCGCTGCGCAAACTGGGCACCCGGAGTGGCGTCGAGGCGCTGGTGCAGGAATATACGCTGTCGAGCGAAGAGGGCGTCGCACTGATGTGCCTCGCCGAGGCTTTGCTGCGCATTCCGGACGACGCAACCCGCGATGCGCTGATCCGCGACAAGATCGCCGATGGCGACTGGCGCGCGCATCTGGGGGGTAGCCGCTCGCTGTTCGTCAACGCCGCGACCTGGGGACTGGTGGTGACCGGCAAGCTGGTCGACAGCGCCGACGACAAAGGCCTGGGGGCTGCCCTCACCCGGCTGATCGCGCGTGCCGGCGAACCGGTGATTCGTCGCGGCGTCGATCTGGCGATGCGGATGATGGGCGAGCAGTTCATCACCGGCGAGACCATCGACGAGGCGCTCAAGCGCGCGCGCAAGGAGGAGGCGCTCGGCTTCGGCTATAGCTACGACATGCTCGGCGAGGCGGCGGCGACCGCGGAGGACGCAGCGAGCTATTTCGACGATTATACGCGCGCGATCCACGCGATCGGTAAGGCGGCAGGCCGGCGCGGGATCTATGCCGGGCCCGGAATCTCGATCAAACTGTCGGCGCTGCATCCGCGCTATTCGCGAGCGCAGGCGGATCGCGTCATGGGCGAATTGCTGCCGCGCGTGCAGGCGTTGGCGGCGCTCGCCAAATCCTATGACATCGGCTTCAACATCGACGCAGAGGAAGCAGACCGGCTCGAAATCTCGCTCGACTTGCTCGAATCACTGGCGCTTGATCCCGCACTCGCCGGCTGGAACGGCCTCGGCTTCGTGGTGCAGGCCTATGGCAAGCGATGCCCCTTCGTGATCGACTGGATCATCGATCTGGCGCGACGCGCGGGACGGCGGATCATGGTGCGGCTGGTCAAGGGCGCCTATTGGGACGCCGAGATCAAACGCGCGCAGGTGGACGGCCTGGCCGACTTCCCGGTCTATACGCGCAAGATTCACACCGACGTCGCTTATGTCGCCTGTGCGCGTAAGCTGCTCGCCGCGAAGGACGTCATCTTCCCACAGTTCGCAACTCATAATGCGCTGACGCTCGCGACGATCTATCAGCTTGCGGGCCCCGAATTCGCGGTCGGCGACTATGAATTCCAGTGCCTCCATGGGATGGGCGAGCCGCTGTACCGCCAGGTCGTCGGCAAAGACGGGCTCGGCCGCCCGTGCCGCATCTATGCCCCGGTCGGAACGCACGAGAAGCTGCTCGCTTATCTGGTCCGGCGGCTGCTCGAGAACGGCGCCAACTCGTCGTTCGTCAATCGGGTGGCCGACCCTGCCGTTTCGATCGACGAGCTCGTCGCCGATCCGGCCGAGGCGACGCGGGATATGCCGCAGCCCGGAGCGAAGCACGATGCGATCGCGCTGCCGGCGGACCTGTATCCCGATCGGCGCAACTCCGCCGGTCTCGACCTTTCGAGCGAAAGCACGCTTGCGGCGCTGACTCGCGAATTGCAGGCGAGCGCCGCGGTGCACTGGCGCACTGCACCCGGACAAGGGGAAGGGGTCGAGCGGCAGGTGGTCAATCCCGCGGACTACCGGGACGTGGTCGGCAGCGTGGTGGAAGTCTCGCCGGAGACTGCGCGCGCAGCGGTTTCGCGGGCTGCCGCATCTGGCTGGCCCTCGGTGCCGATCGGCGAACGTGCTGCTTTGCTGGAGCGGGCAGCAGACGCGCTGGAGGCGCGTATGCCGACGCTGATCGGTCTGACCGTGCGCGAGGCAGGCAAGTCGGCACCCAATGCGATTGCCGAAGTGCGCGAGGCAGTGGACTTCCTGCGCTATTATGCCGTCCAGGCACGTGAGGCATTGGCCCCTGCCGCTGCGCCGCTGGGTCCAGTGGTGTGTATCAGCCCGTGGAATTTCCCGCTGGCAATCTTCACCGGACAGGTCGCGGCGGCTCTTGTCGCCGGCAATGCTGTGCTTGCCAAACCTGCCGAGGAAACGCCGCTGATAGCCGCCGAGGCCGTGCGGTTGCTGCACGAGGCGGGCGTTCCCGCCGATGCGCTGCAGCTGGTGGCCGGCGACGGATCGATCGGGGCGGCTCTGGTTGGTGCACCCGAAACCGCGGGTGTGATGTTCACCGGGTCGACCGAAGTCGCGCGGCTGATCCAGAAGCAGCTCGCTGACCGCCTGTCGACGGACGGCAAGCCGATCCCGCTGATCGCCGAAACCGGTGGGCAGAATGCGATGATCGTCGATTCGTCGGCGCTGGCCGAGCAGGTGGTGGCGGACGTGATCGCCTCCGCGTTCGACAGTGCGGGTCAGCGCTGCTCGGCGCTGCGCATCCTGTGTCTGCAGGAAGAAATCGCCGACCGCACGCTGGCGATGCTCAAGGGGGCGCTCGCCGAACTCCGCATCGGGAGTACCGATCGGCTCGCGGTCGATGTCGGCCCGGTGATCACCGCCGAGGCCAAAGCCAATATCGAGACGCATATCGAAGCGATGCGCGCGCGCGGGCGCCGTGTCGAGCAGCAGCGCTTGCCACAGGAGACGGAGCACGGCACCTTCGTTCCACCGACGATCATCGAGCTGGACAGCATCGCCGATCTGACACGCGAGGTGTTCGGGCCGGTGCTTCACGTGATCCGCTATCGCCGGGACAATCTCGACGCCCTCATCGATGCGATCAACGGCACCGGCTACGGTCTTACCTTCGGGCTGCACACCCGGCTCGACGAGACGATCGCCGAGGTCACGGGTCGTATCAGGGCGGGCAATCTCTACATCAATCGCAACGTCATCGGGGCGATCGTCGGTGTCCAGCCGTTCGGCGGCCGGGGTCTTTCAGGAACCGGGCCCAAGGCGGGCGGCCCGCTTTATCTGCCGCGGCTGGTTCGCGACACGATCGTGCCGGAGCCTCAGGAGGACACACCGGCCGACCCGGTGCTCGGCGACTTCATCGATTGGCTCGAGGGGCAGGACGAGCAGGGTGCCGCGGCGACAGCGCGTAAGCTGGGTGCGGCGTCGCCGCTCGGCCGCGAGGTCGAGCTGCCGGGTCCGGTCGGCGAGCGCAACCTCTATGCGCTGCATCCGCGCGGCACGATATTGCTCGCGCCGGCGAGCCGGGAAGGGCTGTTCCATCAGCTTGCCGCCTGTCTCGCCACCGGCAATGATGTGGTGA
The DNA here is from genome assembly GCA_032334595.1 of Sphingomonas psychrotolerans. Taxonomy (GTDB): domain Bacteria; phylum Pseudomonadota; class Alphaproteobacteria; order Sphingomonadales; family Sphingomonadaceae; genus Sphingomonas; species Sphingomonas psychrotolerans_A. The sequence continues at coordinate 165,002 of JALMLT010000006.1, forward strand.
TCGAGGCGGAGACGGACCTGACGACAGTTGTAGCGGCCTTGCCGGCGAGCGTGCGTAGGCGGATCCACCACGACGCCGGTCAGATTTTCGGTGCATTGCTCGAAGGGACTGCAGCGCGGATCACCGGGCTACTCCGCGCGCTGGCCGCCCGCGACGGCGGCGTGGTTTCGGCGCAGACGGCACCCACCGAGGCACTTGCCTATCCGGCTGCCTATAATCTCAACCTGCTGGTGGAGGAGGTATCCGTGTCGATCAACACCACCGCAGCCGGCGGTAACGCCAGTCTGATGATGCTCGGTTGAAGCATCATATAAAGAAATCTTTATATGATGCTTGACGGCGCTGCCCCTTGGTGCGATCTGGAGCGGGTCAAGGTTCTTCGCCCGGGGCTTGCCCTGCGTCGGAGCTAAGACGGGAAGCCGGTGCGATGCCGGCGCTGCCCCCGCAACTGTAAGCGGCGAGCTGCGGTCCAACCATGTCACTGGGGGTTTCGCCCCGGGAAGACGGACCGCCGCGCTGACCCGCGAGCCAGGAGACCTGCCTTCGACGCGATAACGTCCACCGGCGGGGTGCCCGGATCGGCCGCTTGCTGCCGGCCGGACTCTCTGGCCGCGTACGCCCGCGTCTGGTCTGCGTTCCTCGCCCTCTTCGGGGTTGAAGAAAATGACCATTACCGTCGCTACATTGGGATTTCCGCGTATCGGGCCGCGGCGCGAACTCAAGCACGCGCTCGAGGCTTTCTGGTCCGGCAAGAGCAGCGAGGCCGAATTGCGCGATGCCGCTTCGGGCCTGCGTACCGCTGCCTGGGCGCGGCAGAAGGCGCTCGGCGCCGACTGGCTGCCGTCGAACGATTTCTCGCTCTACGACCATGTGCTCGACACCAGCGTGATGCTCGGCGCGATCCCGGAGCGCTATCGCAGCGCCGACGGCGAGGCGGACCTCGCCACCTATTTCGCGATGGCGCGGGGTACGACCGGCGAGCACGACGCCTGCGGCCATGGCAGCGTTACCGCCTGCGAGATGACCAAGTGGTTCGACACCAATTACCATTATCTGGTGCCGGAGCTCGCCGAAGGGCAGAAGCTCGCGCTCAACCGGCTCAAGGTGGTCGACGAATATCGTGAGGCCAAGGCGCAGGGGTATGAAACGCGGCCGGTGCTGCTCGGGCCGGTGACGTGGCTGAGCCTCGCCAAGGGGCGGGGAGTCGATCCGTTCGATATGCTCGACGAAGTGCTCGGGCTTTATGCCGCGATCCTTGGCCAGCTTGCCCATGCCGGCGCCGAATGGGTGCAGATCGACGAGCCGGTGCTGGTGCTCGATCTCGACGAGAAGCAGCGGCGGGCGCTGACCCGGGCCTATGCCCGGCTGTCGCGCTCGGGCCCGAAGCTGATGCTGACCACCTATTTCGGCGGGCTCGGCGACAATCTCTCCTTCGCTGCAGCGCTGCCGGTAGCGGGGCTGCACGTCGACCTCGTCCGGGCGCCGGAGCAGCTCGAGGCCGTGCTCAAGGCGGCGCCGAAGTCGCTGCTGCTGTCGCTCGGGGTGATCGACGGGCGCAATGTCTGGCGGGCGGATCTCGACGCCTTGCTCGACCGGCTCGAACCGATCGCGGCATCCCGCGACCTCGTGCTCGCGCCCTCCTGTTCGCTGCTCCATGTTCCGGTGGACCTCGCGCTGGAGAAGAAGCTGGGCGAGGTGACCGAATGGCTCGCTTTCGCGGTGCAGAAGGTCGAGGAGCTGGCGGTGCTCAGGCAGGCGCTCAATCATGGCCGGGCGAGCGTGGCCGAGGCGCTTGCGGCGGCCACCAAGGCAAATACCGGCCGGCGGGCGTCGGCGCTGGTGCACAATCCGCAAGTCGCGGCGCGGGCTGCCGCGGTGACCGAGGGGATGATCGAGCGCGGCGCGGACATCGCCACTCGAGCGGCGACGCAGGCGGCGGTGCTCGACCTGCCGGCATTCCCGACCACGACGATCGGGTCGTTCCCGCAGACGGCCGAGGTCCGCAATGCCCGGGCCCGGTTCAACCGGGGCGAACTCGACGCCGCCACCTACGAGGCGTTTCTGCGGGAGGAGACCGAACGGGCCATCCGCTGGCAGGAGCAGGTCGGGCTCGACATGCTTGTGCACGGCGAGTTCGAGCGCAACGACATGGTCCAGTATTTCGGCGAGCAGCTTTCCGGCTTCGCCTTCACCGTCAATGGCTGGGTCCAGTCCTACGGCTCGCGCTGCGTGCGGCCGCCGATCCTCTACGGCGACGTCGCGCGGCCGGCGCCGATGACGGTCGAGTGGTGGCGCTACGCCCAGAGCCTCACGACCAAGCCGGTCAAGGGCATGCTCACCGGGCCGGTGACCATCCTCAACTGGTCCTTCGTCCGCGACGACCAGCCCCGCGCCGACAGCTGCAAGCAGATCGCACTGGCGATCCGCGACGAGGTCACTGACCTCGAGGCGGCGGGGTGCAAGGCGATCCAGATCGACGAGGCGGCGCTTCGCGAGGGGCTGCCGCTGCGCCGGCGGGACTGGGACGCCTATCTCGACTGGGCGGTGGCCTGCTTCCGGCTCTCCGCGGCGGGCGTCGCCGACGCCACGCAGATCCATACCCATATGTGCTATTCGGAGTTCAACGACATCCTGCCGGCGATCGGGGCGATGGATGCCGACGTCATCTCGATCGAGACGGCCCGCTCGCAAATGGAGCTGCTCGAAGGCTTCGCGGCGTATCGCTACCCCGGGGCGATCGGACCCGGCGTCTACGACATCCACGCGCCGCGGATACCCGGCGAGGACGAAATGGTGGCGCTGATGCGGCTCGCGCAGCAGCATCTGCGGCCCGAGCAGCTCTGGGTGAACCCCGATTGCGGGCTCAAGACGCGGAAATGGGAGGAGGTGAAGCCGGCGATCGCGGCGATGGTCGCCGCGGCGCGGACCTTGCGCGCCGCCGTATGAGGCGGGCCGGCGCGCAGGAGTTGGGTCCTGCGCGCCGGTTTCATGCCTCGCTCACCAGCGGATACCGGCCGCGGACATCGTCGAGCAGCCGCTCGATGATCGCATTCTCGCCGTTGCTGCCCGAGGGCGACACCGACCAGTTGCAATGGGGGTGGGTCTCGGCGCCGTAGACGCGGACCGGCCCAAGCGCCGCCCGCCAGTCGCGCTTGGTGCCGCCGGCCTGGCGGACCAAAGCGGTGACCAGAAGGTCCTGAAGCTCGCCCGCGGTCATTCGCTCGGCCGGCCGCCCGGCTTCCATTCGGGCCGTGCCTTGCTGTCGGCGAGGCTCGCGAGCGGCTTGACCAGCGACTGGATCGCCCGCGCCATGAACGGCAGGTCGAGCCGCTCGATCGTGTCCTCGGGGGTGTGATAGGTGGGAACGGTCGCCCAGCCCGACACGGTGTGCGCCACCACGCCCTTCAGCGCCAGGGCGTAATTGTCCGAGCGCTGGAAGAAGTTCTGCTCGGGGTAAGGGTCGGTAGTGACCAGAGCCCCGTGCGCCTTCAAGGTCTCGCCGAAGGTCGAGCGCTCATAGCCGGTCATCATCATCGTCCCCGCGGGCAATTTGGGGTCCTGCTGGCCGATCATCTCGATCTCGAGATTGGCGACGATCTCCGACAGCGGCACCGGCGGATGCTCGCCGAACCAGCGCGCGCCGAAGCCGCCGGCCTCCTCGCTGCCATAGGCCGCGAACAGGATGCCGCGGCGGTGCTTCTTGCCGGCAAGGCTCCGCGCCAGCTCGAGCACCGCGGCGGTGCCCGAGGCATCGTCATTGGCGCCATACATCACCTTGCCGTCCGGGCGGACGCCGAGATGGTCGAGATGCGCGGTGATCAGCAGCACGCCCGCCGCCGGATCGGTGCCCGGAAGCCAGCCGATCGCATTGGTGGTGACCTGCGCCTGCTCGACCAGCCCCGGCAGTTCGAGCGCCACGTCACTGCCTTCTTGAGCCGCGAGCTTGTCGAACGCGGCGTCGGCCAGCGCGACCACGGTCGGGCGGGGGCGGGGCGCCTCGCCCTTGATATGGCGGGGCAGGCGCGGACGGCCGCCGATCCGCTCATAATAGCCGCGGACCTGTTCGGTGGCGCGGATGATGACGAGCTTGACCTTGGACGGATCCACGCCGCCGGCGATCTGGAGGCCGTTCACCCCCGCATTGGTGACGATCACCACGTCGGCGGCGGGAACCTGCGCCGGATCGGTGCCGGCGAATATCGCGAGCTTGCCGCGGACCGGCTGGCCGGTCGAGGCGAACAGCAACGGCGCATCGACCGGCTGGCCGTTGGCGGTGAGCACGGGCGCGCCGTCGAGCCGCAGGCTGACGATCTCGACCGGCTGGGTATAGCCGGTCATCCCCGGCGCCGTGGCGAGGCCATAGCCGCGGAACATCGCCGCGACATAGGCGGCGGCCGCCGCCTCGTCGGGCGTCGCACTGCCGCGCCCGCGCAACGCCGGCCCGGCGAGAATGTCGACATGCGCGCGGACCTGATCGGGGGTGATCGGGGCAGGCGCACGCTGGGCGTGTGCGGGCAGGGCGAGGCCCGTCGCCAGCGCGGCGGCGAGGAACATGGTCTTCGGCTTCGAGCAGATGGTCGGCATGGATTCCCCCGTTTGTGCCGCGCGCTTATCCAACATGGCGGTAGGATTCCAGCCGGCTAACTTCGCTAATTTCATGTGGTTTGTGACATTTCGTTTCAGCGGCGAGAAACATTGTGTCGCGCGCGGTGCGTTTCCGTATCCTACAAGGCCCGGAAAAGGCGAGTCGACTGCGCCTTTGGTGCCGATATGGTCGCCCCGGAGACGTAAAAGGCGGCAGGCGCGGCGCGAAATAGCGCAAAAGGTGCAAAATGGCGCGGAAAGTGCGCGATGATGAGTGCTTCGCATGATCGCTGCTCGCCCAAAGAGCCGACGCACGGCCGACCGCCCGAGGCAAGCAGGCCAACTCCTACATTGCAATAGCGGCACTCTCCTCGACCTTGACGCTTCGGAATGGGCGCTTCCGGAGTTGACTTGTAGGAATGTTCCTGAGTTGTTCTTACATGGAGGCAGCCTCTATGGATCACGGAACATCAGGGTTCGACAGCGCCGCGAGATCCGCTTTTCGCCTGTATCTGCGGACGGGTCGAAGAGCGGCACTCGGTACCACTGAAGTCAAGTTCAATCCCTATCACGATCCTCGGAATGGCCGCTTCACCTTCGCGCCGGGTGGGCCGCGCTCGCTGAACGACGTGATACCCTCGCCCCGCAATTACGCGTCGGCTCCGCCGGGCGGTCCGGCCGGACGGGGCGGGCGAAGTGGAAGGCGCGGGGGCGCAGCACGCGGGGGGATAGGCGGAAACAGCGGGGCGTATATCGACGCAACGACACTGCAACAGATCTTTCCGGGTCTGGGGACATTGCCAGCACGGATGATCGTCGCCGGAGATATGCTGTTTGACCTGTTCGGCCCCGCGAACGCCATGACCTCAGAGTGGACGCAGCGGCAGGCCAACACGTTGCTGAAGCAAATATGGGAGATAGATCCGAGCTATCCTCGGGCACGAGCGGGGCAGTTTCCGGAAACCCTGCAAGGTCAGATAAACTTTCTCAACGGCCTGCGAATGGATCGCGCGGCGGCACTTTACCGCGTTCGTGGCGAAACGGGCCCGCTGCAAGTGGAGACGCTCCGGTTTCTGCAGGCCGCGTCGACAGAGCATACGATGTGGGCCTCGAGGCCTTGAAGGCAGGGGGAATAAAGCTCTCGCCTTCCGCGAGGGTGGCCCTCGGCAACTTCGTGGATTGGAGAGTCCGGAACGAACTCAGAAGGTTCTACAACATATATGGCATCACGACCGGAACCGAGCTGCCGGTTCGAGTAGTCGGCAGGGAATATCGCACCAGCGAAACCGAGCGGACCTTTACGATACCCGATGCTCGGGTCGGGCAGGTGGCGTTCGATATGTCTCTGTTCCGAAAGACGCCGGGTGGCAAGCAAGTGAGAGGCTTCTTTGCCAGCGACTTCAAGCCTGAAACGGTCATCATCATTCGTCCCAGCCAACTGGGTCCGGGGAGCACCTATGCCATACAACGTCCGAGGAGCTGAAGATCATGCGGCCATATAAGCCCTATATTCCGCAAACTGCCGGTGAGGTTGTAGAGCTTCTGGGTTCGATGGTGCTCGATGCTCCGAAGTTCGAGGATGAATCTTATTTCGCCGGCATGAGCATTGAGACAGAATACTTTGCACTCGATGAAGGTTTGAAGGTCATCAAGGCAAAGCTGGGAGAGGAGCGCTACACCAGATTGGTGAAGATGGCGCTGGTGACAAAGGAGAAATTCCTTCGGGCCCGCGAAGGGGATGCCGAAGAACTAGTGGCGGGACGTAATATTTTGATCGAGATGATCGAAATGTTGCAGAAGAGATAGGCGGCGCTTGGGCAAGGGGAGCTTGAAACCCCGGTGAAGCCCTGTCCCTGGGTGCCGCGGAAGGGTGCCTCCGTGGTGTTCTGCAGTGGCAAGGATGTCCTTGGCAGCCGGAGGCGGAGCTTCGTGGCGTTAGTCGACTGTGGGGGGATGGCTCTGTCTCGTGCTGATTTGAGCGGGGAGGCGCGCGGCGCGGTCCGCGTGGCTGCTCATGGCGCTTCCGGTCGGCATGGTGGACCCCGGCACTAGGCCGGGGTGACGGAAGAAGGTCGGGTGGCAAGCAAGTGAGAGCTTCTTTGCCAGCGACTTCAAGTCTGAAACGGTCATCATCATTCGTCCCAGCCAGCTTGGTCCGGACAGCACCTACGCAATTCCGCGACCAAGGAACTAGATACTATGCGAGAATACAAGCCTTACATCCCTCAGACCCTCGGCGAGCTTTGGGACCTGATCGGGTCGATGGTACTCGACGCACCAAGCTTCGTCGTAGCGAGGGAATGCGCAGGTGAGGTATGCGCCTGCATTCCCGTGTTTTTCGTGATCTCGGGAGTTCGAGTTAGGGCGGGGCTGAGTCACCCCGGGCCCCTGCTTTCACTGGAGCACGGATGAGTGGTGTTTGTGGGACGCCGACGCTCAGTGGCTCGCTCGCCCCGCGCGGTTCGTCGTTGACCGGGCCGCGGCGATCCGGGATGGCCCGCCTCATCATGCACCTGCTTTCCCGCCTCCTCCTCGCCGCTGCGCTGCTCATCGGCTGCTGCGCGGTGCTGCTCTATGGCTTTCTGACCAGCATGGCGTGCGGCTATGCGCCGAATTCGTCCGGTTGCCGCGGGGAGCTCAATGGCGACGACCAGTTCTGGCTGGTGATCCTGCCCGCTCTGGTCGTCGGTACGTTGCTGGTCTTCGCGCGGCTGGCGCGGAACAAGGCGCGGTAGCGGCGGGACTGAGCCGGGGCCTCAGGTGCCGCCGAGCTGGTCGCCGCCGGCCCCGGCGGCCAATTTGGCGCTGGTCGGCAGTTGTGCGATGCTAAGGCGTAAAGCGGCAGGGAGACGGTCCCATGCTCATTCCATTGCTGGTCGTGCGGGACATCCCGCAGGCGCTCGCCTTCTACACCGGGGTGCTCGATTTCGCGCTCGCGCTGGCGACGCCGGAGGATGCACCCTTTTATGCCGTGCTGACGCGCGGCGCGGACGAGCTGCATCTCAATCGCGCATTCGGAAGCGTGCCGCCAGGGCATGCTTCCGCGATCGTGGTCTGCGACGATGTCGATGCGCTGTTCGCGGCTTTTGTGGCGCGGGGGCTTTCGGTGCCGACCCGCGCGGATTCGCCGGTGCATGTGGCGCCGCTCGATCAGAGCTGGGGTACGCGCGAAGTCTATGTCGACGATCCCGACGGGAATACGCTGGTGTTTCAGCAGCGTCGGTAGCCGGCACGCTTCCCCACGGGAGCGAAGCGGCTAACCGCCCCGCTTCGCAGCCACCACCGCCGCGTCGAGCGCCTGCAGGAAGCGCGAGCGGTCGGTGGCGGCGAAGGGCTTGGGGCCGCCGAGCTGGTCGCCGCCGGCGCGCAGGTCGGCCATGATCGCGCGGGTGGCGATGGCGCCGCCGATCGAGCTGGTGGTGAAGGGCTTGCCATTGGGGGCGAGGACGCGGGCACCGGCCTTGAGCGCGCGGTCGGCGAGCAGGATGTCGGCGGTGATCACGATCGTGCCGGGCGCCGCCTGTTCCGCGATCCAGTCGTCGGCGGCGTCGAAGGCGTCGCTTACCACCTTGCGGGTGACCAGCGGGTGTTGGGGCACGCGGAGATGCTGGTTGCTGACCACGACGACCGGTACCTCGTGGCGCCACGCGACCTTGTAAATCTCCTCCTTTACCGGGCAGGCGTCGGCGTCGACGAGGATGCGGGGGGTGGGCATAGTCTATTCCTCGGGTCGATGCTCAGGCTCGTCAATGCGGCCGTGCCTAGGGCCTAACGGCCGGAGGTATTGAGGTTCGAATATCCTCCCCCGCAAGGGGGAGGTGTCAGCGCAGCTGACGGAGGGGGAGGAATCACTGAGTATAGTGAGTCCTCCCCCTCCGTCGCCTTCGGCGCCACCTCCCCCTGGCGGGGGAGGATATTTGATGCACCGTTCTTCTAAACCGAAGAAGAGCAGCCCTTCGACAGTGAGCAGGTAAAATGTCCCCCGGACATTTTAGCCAAGCCGGGGGCTTGGCGGCCTGCTCACCAAGGCGAACGGGGAGAGGGTGGGAGCGTTCCAACCTCTCAGGTGTCAGCCGCGGGGGCCTTGCGGGCCCTTGCGGTGCGGGCGGGCTTTGTACGGGGCTTGCGGGCGGTTGGCGCCGCCATGGCCGCCGCTGCCGCCGGCACCGCCGCGCGGGCCGCCGCGAGCAGCGCTCTGGTGCGGGGCGCGGCCGCCGCCATGGCCGCCATGCTGGGGCGGGCCGTCGCGCGAGGGCTCGATCGCGACGTCCTCGTCGCCGCCATAGGTGCGGGCGACTGCAGCGGCGAACTTGGCGGCGATCGCGCTGGGGATCTGGAAGAAGGTCTCGTTCGGGCCGATGCGGATCGCGCCGATCTCGTTCTTGGTGATGTGGCCGCGGCGGCAGATCAGCGGCAGCACCCAGCGCGGATCGGCGTTCTGGCGGCGGCCGATGTCCATGTGGAACCAGGCGATGTCGTCGAAGCCGGGGCGGTGACGCTCCTGCTGCGCGGCGCGGCGGGCCTCGGGGGTCTGCTCGATCAGTTCCTCGGGCTGCGGCATCGCGGCGCGGTGGGCGCGGACGAGTGCGGCGGCGATCTCCTGCGGCGACTTCTCGGCGAGCAGGCGCTCGGCGAGGGCGGCATCCTCCTCGTCGGTCTCGACCGGCGCGAGGAGCGCGGCGAGCAGGCGCTCGCGATCATTGGCGCGGATCGCCTCGGGCGTCGGCGCCTCGATCCACTCGGCGTTGATCCGCGCGCCCTTGAGCATCATCTCGACGCGGCGGCGGCGCGGATAGGGGACCAGGAGGACGGCGGTGCCCTTCTTGCCGGCGCGGCCGGTGCGGCCCGAGCGGTGCTGGAGCGCCTCGGCGTCGCGGGGGAGCTCGACATGGATGACGAGGCTGAGCGTCGGCAAGTCGATGCCGCGCGCGGCGACGTCGGTGGCGACGCAGACCCGGGCGCGGCGGTCGCGCAGCGCCTGCAGCGCGTGGTTGCGCTCGTTCTGCGAGTGCTCGCCCGACAGCGCGACGGCGGAGAAGCCGCGCTCGACGAGGGTGGCGTGCAAGTGGCGGACGTTGTCGCGGGTGGCGCAGAACAGGATCGCGGTCTCGGCCTCGTGGAAGCGGAGCAGGTTGATCACCGCATGCTCGATGTCGGAGGGCGAGATGGTGACGCACTGATAGGCGATGTCGCCATGCCCGCGCTCCTCGCCGACGGTCGAGATGCGCAGCGCGTCCTGCTGGTAGCGGCGGGCGAGCGCGACGATCGGCTTGGGCATCGTCGCCGAGAAGAGCAGGGTGCGGCGCTCGTTGGGGGTGGCGTCGAGAATGTGCTCGAGATCGTCGCGAAAGCCCATGTCGAGCATCTCGTCGGCTTCGTCGAGCACCGCGGCGCGGAGGGCCGAGAGGTCGAGCGCGCCGCGTTCGAGATGGTCGCGCAGGCGCCCGGGGGTGCCGACGACGATGTGCGCGCCGTGGTTGAGCTGGCGGCGCTCCTTCGAGGCGTCCATGCCGCCGACGCAGGTGGCGATGCGCGCGCCGGTCGGGCCATAGAGCCAGATCAATTCGCGGCTGACCTGCAGCGCGAGCTCGCGGGTCGGGGCGATGATAAGGGCGAGCGGCTCGCGCGAGGGGACGATGCGGCCGTCCTCGCCGATCAGGTCGCCGGCCATTGCGAGGCCGAAGGCGACGGTCTTGCCCGAGCCGGTCTGGGCCGAGACGATGAGGTCGCGGCCCTGCGCTTCGGGCTCGAGCACGGCGGCCTGAACGGGAGTGGGCGCGGCATAACCACGCGCGGCGAGCGCTTCGGCGAGAAGCGCGGGAAGGTTCTGGAATTCCATGAGGCCCCGCACATGGGGGTGCCGGGCGGCAAGGGCAAGTGAATTCGGGGTTAACTGCGGCAAGTCCTGAGGCGGACGGCCGCAATTAAGCGGGAGTTCAGCGACTGCGGGCGAGGCTGCGCGTTCCTGCAGGGAGATTGCCATGCGCGTGCTTGCGATCGGGATGCTTGGGTTGTGCGTCACTGCCACGCCGGCCGCGGCGCAGCTCAGTCGCGGGGCGCACGAATATTCGGGCATGCACGCGCCGATCGGCGGCGACATCCGGTTGCCGGCGCCGGTCAACCCGACAGTGGCGCGTGGCACCAGCGTTTCGCGCGAGGTTCGCGACATCCGCGCGCAGGTCGATGCCGGCCGCGCCTCGGGTCAGCTCAGCCGGCGAGAGGCGCGGGCGCTGCGCCGCGAGAGCCGCCGGATCGAGGCGACCAGCCGACGCTATGCCTCAGGAGGCTATTCGGACGCTGAACTCGCGATGCTGCGGAGCCGCTCCGAGGCTTTGCGCAGCGCCGTCGTGGCGAAACGCACCCAGCCATTGGCGGGCAGATAGCTAGAGCGCCTGCGCCGCCGCCCAGCCGCTCGCCCATGCCCATTGGAAATTATAGCCGCCCAGCCAGCCGGTGACGTCGACCGCCTCGCCGATCGCGTACAGCCCGGGCACCTTGCGCGCCTCCATCGTCTGCGAGGAGAGCTCGGCGGTGCTGATCCCGCCGATCGTGACCTCGGCCTTGGCGAAGCCTTCGGTGCCGTTGGGGAGGAACGACCAGGCGGCGAGGCGGCGCTCGGCCTCCTGAAGCTTGCGATCGGGCAGGTTGGCGAGTTCGCCGGTGAGGGCGAGCTGGTCGGCGAGCGTTTCGGCGAGACGGTCGGGCAGGGCGTCGGCGAGCGCCTTGCGCAGCGTCGTGCGCGGGCGGGCGCGTTTGGCGCCGACCAGCCAGCCGGAGGCGCGGCCGGGTAGGAAGTCGATATGGATCGGCTCGCCGTGGCGCCAATAGCTCGAGATCTGGAGGATCGCGGGCCCGGAGAGGCCGCGATGGGTGAACAAGGCGGCTTCGGGGAAGGCGGCCTTGCCGGCGCGGGCGACCACGTCGGTGGCAACCCCCGAGAGTTCGCCGAACAGTGCCTGGTCGGACGGCAGGGTCAGCGGCACCAGGGCGGGGCGCGGCTCGACCACCTTGAGCCCGAAGCGACGGGCGAGGTCGTACGCGAAGCCGGTGGCGCCCATTTTCGGGATCGACGGCCCGCCGGTGGCGATCACCAGGGCGGGGGCCTCGTCGTCACCGATCCGATAGCGAGCGTCGGCGTGATTGATTTCGCCGATGCTGCGGCCGGTGCGGATCTCGACCTGGCCGGCGGCGCATTCTTCGAGCAGCATCGCGACGATCTGGCGGGCAGACCCGTCGCAGAAGAGCTGGCCGAGCGTCTTTTCGTGCCAGGCGATGCGGTGTCGCTCGACCAAAGCAAGGAAATCCTGCGCGGTGTAGCGGCCGAGCGCGGACTTGGCGAAATGCGGATTGGCCGAGAGATAGCGGTCGGGCGTGGCGTGGAGGTTGGTGAAGTTGCAGCGTCCGCCCCCCGAGATGAGGATCTTCTTGCCAACCTCGCCCGCGTGATCGAGCAACAGGATGCGGCGGCCGCGCTGGCCCGCGACTGCGGCGCACATCAGGCCGGCGGCGCCTCCGCCGAGGATGATCGCGTCATAATGCGGCATGATCGGGCGTTAGACGGGACGGAGGGGTTCGTCACCCCTGCCGCGTATTTCGACGTGCCTCTGGGCACCTCCCGTTCGCCCCGGCTGGACCCGAGCACGTCCTTGCTCCAATTCCTTGCGGAGCGCACGCCGTCGCATTGCGTTCGTGCCAATGTCGGCGCGGTCGTGTGAGGCGCGCCCAGGGAGAATAGATGCCGGATGCGTGAATTGGTCAATGCATGCGCTACGACGAAGGTGTGCCGGATATTTGGCTTCGCAGCGGCCGTGGTGCTGGCCGCGAACGTGCCTGCGGCTGCGCAGGACTATTCGGCGCGGGATGTCGGCGGCTGGACGATTGCGGCGAGCAGGGACGGTGGCGGCTGCTTCCTCACCCGAACCTATCCGGGCAGCCGAGGCACGACGCTGCTGCTCGGCCTCGACGTGGACGGCAGCAATCGTCTCTCGGTGCTGAATGCCAATTGGTCGATCAAGCCGAAAGACCGGTGGAAGCTGACCTTCAAGCTTTCGAGCGGCGGCTATGCCGACCATCCGGTGGTCGGCATGGCGTCGGATGGGAAACGAGGCTTCGTCACGAATTTCGACGCGAAATTCCCCGCGCATTTCGCCGCGTCCAAAGCGCTTCACATTTATCGCGGCAAGATTCCCGTCGAACAGCTGAGTCTCGATGGCAGCGGGACCGCGGTTGCCGAACTGCGCCGCTGTGTCGAAATCCATGCCGCAAAACCCGCGGCCGGTGGCGGCGACAAGGCGCGATCCAAACGCATTCCCAAGGACCCGTTCGCGCCCGACGCCGCGCGCTGATCAAGAGATCAGGTCGTGAACCCCATAAACGGCTGCTTTCGGCGCGGGGGCTGAATGTCCGAGATCGGGTGGGAACCTGCCGCTCCGGTTAATCCGTCGAACGGCTGCTACTTTCGCGCTTGGCGGCCTTGTTGCGGCTGATCCACCCCAGCATTACGAGAATTGCCGTCACCACTAACGTTACGGTGCCGTATATCAGCGCGTTTTTGATCTTCGTTCGCGCATCGATGAGCGCCCATTCCGCTCGATCGACCGTTCGACGGCGATCTACGTCTCTGAGATAACAGTCGACCCGCCAGCGATCCTCGAAACTCAATTTCGGAGTCGCCACCGTAGTAAGATGTTCGAGGCGCTCCGCCTCCGACAAAGTGAGATCGCCGAAGCACTCGCGCTTGCCTTTCAGTGCATCAATCCAGCTTGCCGCGACAGCCTCGTCTCTCCAAGCCCGCAGTCCGTTGATGAGTTGGGTCGCAAGGAGCAACGCCAACACCAGTAGAACGCCCCTCGTCAGCCAGACCATCAGGCAAGCCCCTCATCCCACCCCTGACTTTCTTTTCCTGAATGGAACGGGTTGAGGCAAGGAGTAGCTTGTGCAACCATTGCCGACAAAGAAAAGGCGAGGGAACGGCGGATTAGGGGCGTTTCCTGCCAGTCCGCTATGAGTTTACGGCCCAGGTTGGAAGGGCGCCAAGGGTGACCCGAAAGCGCCGTCGGTGGTCCGGCGATCTCTCGGGACGCATCCGGCGATAGCGACTTCAGGGCCGGCGCCATCCGCCAGGCGGCAGCGACGCTGGCGCAGAGGCGCAGCACCGATCATAATATTCACTCATGAGAGAATTAGTGTTGAAAGGCCCACGGCTTTGCGGCATCGTCGCTGCATCGCGCCGCAGAGCGCGTGCAGGAGAGTGAGCTCGGGGAGGGCAGCATGACGAAACGTGCTTTGTGGCTGGGTGCTTCGGCACTGGCATTCGCGTGGTGCGGCGGAGCCGCCGCGCAGACCGCTTCACCGTCGCAGGAAGCGGCGAGCGAGCCGACGCAAACCGAAGACGAGATTGTCGTCACGGCGCAGCGTCGCGCCGAGAATCTGATGACCACGGCGATCTCGGCATCGGTGCTTTCCGGCACCCAGCTCGAGAACAAGGGCGTGGCCAATGTCGACGCGCTGCAGTTCGCGATGCCGAGCATCGTCGTCAACAATTTCGGGCAGGGCAACGACTTCAACGTCCGCGGCATCGGCAAGGCCGAGCACAATACCCAGACCACGACCGGCGTGATCACCTATCGCGACGGCGTCCCGACTTTCCCCGGCTATGTCCAGGGCGAGCCTTATTACGACGTTGCCAACATCCAGGTGCTGCGCGGACCGCAGGGCACGATCGTCGGGCAGAATGCCACCGGCGGGGCGGTGTTCGTCAACACCAACGATCCGATCATCGGCGGCGACTTCCACGGCTATGCCCAGGCGAGCTACGGCAATTACAACGATGCCGGCATTCAGGGTGCCGTGAACCTGCCGCTGAGCGACACCTTTGCCGCGCGCGTCGCGCTCTACACCCAGCGCCGCGACAGCTTCTACAACATCACTGGTCCCGGTGGGGCGCCCTACCGTTTCGAGGAGGGCAAGGTCGGGATCATGGCCGGTCGGGTGAGCTTTCTTTGGAAGCCGACCGACCGGCTCTCCCTTCTCTGGAAAACCGATCTCGGCCATCTCGACATGGGCGCCTATCCGGCGGCGCCGTTCTCGCAATATTTCGAGACGCTGCCGGGCACGAACACGCCCAATCCGAACCATCGCGACCTGTTCGACATCACCGCCAACACGCCGATGGCGGCAACCGACGAATTCGTGCGCTCGACCCTGAAGGGCGAATATGAGTTCGCCGGAGGCGTGAAGCTGCGCGCCGTATCGAGCTATCAATGGGCGAACACGATGTACCGCGCCGATCTCGACGGCACCGCAACCGGAGTCAGCACCTTCTACGACACGGTCGACGAACAGCAGATCACGTCGGAGATCAATCTGATCTCGCCCGACAATCAGCGCTTCACCTGGCTGCTCGGCGCCTTCGGTCTGTGGAACGACTATTATTTCCGCAAGCCGTACCAGTTCATCATCGATCTCGCCTATCCGTTCAACCTGCCGACCGCGCAGTATAAATTGCAGGGCACGAACCCGACGCGCTCGCTCGCGGCATTCGGGCAAGTTGGCTTCAACCTCACGCCTAATCTGAAGATCGAGGCGGGTGCCCGCTACACTGCCAGCCGCTCGACCAACCATGTCGACGTGCTCCAGTACGGCACCTATATCCGGGACGACCAGACGACCAAGTCGGACAACTTCTCGTACAAGGTCTCGCTCGGCTGGAAGGCCAGCGAGGATCATTATCTCTACGGCTTCGTCGCGACCGGCTTCCGCCCGGGGGGGCTGAACGTGCCGGTGGGCCTCGGCCTGCCGGCACCCTTCGAGCCCGAGGAAGTCACATCCTATGAGGCGGGCTGGAAGGCGAACTGGGCGGGCGGCAAGGTCCGCACGACGATCACCGGCTTCTACAACGCCTATAAGAACTTTCAGGTCATCATCGGCTATCCGACCTTCCCGACCTTCGGGATCGAGCTCAACGTTCCGGACAAGACGAAGATCTATGGCGGCGAGGCCGAAGTCGAGTTCCGCTTCGGCGGGCTCACGCTCGATGGGGGCGTGAACGTGCTCCACAGCGAGCTCGGCACCTTCTTCGCCACCGACCCGCGCGGCGCGAGCGCGCTGCCGTGCAATCCGCGCACGGGGCCGGTCAGCGTGTCGTGCATCGCGCTCGAGGGCCGGCGGCAGACCTATGCGCCGAACCTCACCTTCAACATCGGCGGCCAGTATGAGCTTGAGCTCGGCAATGGCGACAAGATCATTCCGCGCGCCAATTTCGGCCATGTCGGCGATCAATGGGCGACCCTGTTCGAGAATCCGGCGCGCGGCGACCGGATCCCGGCGCGCAACATCCTCAACGCGCAACTCGCCTGGCAGCACGGATCGTGGACGGTGACGGCGTACGGCACCAACCTGACCGACCAGCATTATCCGGCGGCGCTCAACAGCGGACTCTATTTCGCAGGTCCGCCGCGCCAATACGGACTGAAGCTGCTGAAGATATTCTGAGTCTCCCCACGCCGTCGGGCGCTTCGGTGCCCGGCGGCGTTTCCGTCCCTCCTATCCGATGGTTTCATGCAGCCCTACGGCCTGACAGTAGACAAGTTTCTCGACCATGCCGCGAAGTGGTTCGGCGACCGCGAGGTGATGGAGGCGGATGCGGGCAGGATCGTCGGGCGGACCACTTATGCTGCGCTCCGCGACCGCAGCAATCTTATGTCGGGCGCGCTCGCCAGCCTTGGAATGAAGCTGGGCGACCGGGTGGGCACGCTGGCGTGGAACACGCTGCATCACTTCGAGATCTATTATGCCGCGATGGGGGCGGGGCTCGTCTGCCACACGCTCAACCCGCGGCTGACGCCGGGGCATCTCGCCGCGATGATCAACGCGGCGGAGAACCGCGTGATAGCGGTGGCGGCAGACCTGCTGCCGCTGCTGGCCGAGATCGCGCCGCATTGCCCGTCGATCGAGCATGTCGTGGTGATGGACGCGCATCTGCCGGATAGCACGCCTCTCGGGTCGCACCGGGCGCGCATCTGGAGCCACGAAGCGCTGCTGGCGGAAAAGGGCGCGCCGCATCGCTGGGGCGCGTTCGACGAGAATGCGATGGCGGGGCTTTGCTACACGTCGGGCACCACCGGCAGTCCGAAGGGCGTCGCCTATACCCACCGCTCGAACTATCTCCACACGCTACGCGCGCTGCAGGCCGACGCCGTCGCCTTGACCGCGGCCGACGTGCTGCTCCTCGCCGTGCCGATGTTCCATGCCAATGGCTGGGGGCTGCCCTTCGCGGCGCCGGCGGCGGGCACCACCCTCGTGCTCCCCGGCCGGACGATCGACGGGCCGAGCCTCGCGGCGCTGGTGCGCGACGAGGGCGTGACCGTGGCCGTCGGCGTGCAGACGGTGTGGCTCGGACTGGTCGATCATCTCGACAAGGCCGGGGGTGATCTGCCAACGCTGCAGCGCGTGCTGATCGGCGGCTCGAGCTGTCCCGATGCGCTGCTCCGCCGCATGGAGACTCGACTGGGGGCAGAGGTGCAGACCAGCTGGGGAATGACCGAATTGTCGCCGGTCGGCACGATCGCGCCGCCGCACCGGGGTAGCGGCGATAGCCCGGGTTCGGGGCGCCCGACGATGGGCGTCGACCTCAAGCTGACCGATGCGGACGGCAATACTTTGGCCCCGCAGCGTAATGTGCTCGGGCATCTCAAGGTCCGCGGCCACAGCGTGATCGACCGCTATTTCGGCGAGGCTGGCGATCTGCTCGATGCCGAGGGCTATTTCGACACCGGCGACCTCGCCATCATCGACGCGGCGGGCAATCTCACGATCGGCGGGCGCGCCAAGGACCTGATCAAGTCCGGCGGCGAATGGATCAACCCGACCGAGA
The DNA here is from genome assembly GCA_032334595.1 of Sphingomonas psychrotolerans. Classification (GTDB taxonomy): domain Bacteria; phylum Pseudomonadota; class Alphaproteobacteria; order Sphingomonadales; family Sphingomonadaceae; genus Sphingomonas; species Sphingomonas psychrotolerans_A. Next base: position 182,460 of record JALMLT010000006.1, read on the forward strand.
TCGAGACGATCATCGGCGCGCATCCCGCCGTCCGCCACGTCGCGGTGATCGCGCGGGCCGACCCGAAATGGGGCGAGCGCCCGGTGCTGATCGTCGAGAGCGAAGCCGGCGCGGATCCGCAGGCGCTGCTCGACATGCTGCGCGGCAAGGTGGCGGACTTCTGGATCCCGCGCGAGGTGGCCGAAGTGGAGGCGATGCCGCTCGCGGCCTCGGGCAAGATCGACAAACAGCGTTTGCGTGCGGACTATGCCGAAGGGCGGATCGTGGGAGTAGGGGTGGGCTCCTAGTCCACTTATTCCGTTCGCCCTGAGCCTGTCGAAGGGCGGCTATCCACGAGCGGCGGATGGCGAAATGCCCTTCGACAAGCTCAGGGCGAACGGTAAGCTATTCGCACCCCGGCGCCTTCGGCGGCAGTTTCGGCGAGGCCAGCCCGACATTCCAGTTCCAGGCAACGCCGGCAGCGCGGCGGCGGCAGACCACCGCTTCATATTGCTCGTACATGCCCGGCATCAGCCCGGCCTCGGCCTTGGGCGTATCGCCGATGTGGAGATAATTGCGCTGCTGGCCATAAGCCGGCCATCCTGCACCCGTCGCGCCGGTCTTGGCGAAGCTGGTCCAATAGCCGATCATCGCGTCCGACAGCGGCCGTTCGCTGTCCGGGACCTGCGGCCAGCGTGGCGGCAGGCTGCCGAAATTGCCGAACATGTAGGGCAGTTCGCTCGCGTGGAACGCATGGAGGCCGGCGGCTTCCATCGCCGGATAGCCATGGTCCCAGAGGTAGAGATACGCCGGCTGGCCGAGCGCAGTCTGCCTGCGCGCGAGCCGCTCGGCGGTCCAGCCGTAGAGCGCATCGCGCGTCGTCGCGAGGATGCTCTGCTTGTAGTCGGCGGCGGGATAGAGCTTGAGGAACGCGTTGGCGAACTCGCCATAGCGCTCGCGGATTGCCTTCTCGTAGTCGGCGGCGCTGTCGGGCGCCTTGGGGGCGAGCACCATCAGCGAGCGAATCTCGCCCTGGTTGAACCCGGCGAGGATCGGCACCGGCGCCTGGTGCCCCTTGTCGAACGCGTCGACCATCTGCTCGGGAAGCACCAGTCCGTCGACCACGCCGAACGGGAAGAAGCCGAGCCTGGCGGCGCCGTCGGTCAGCGTCTGCGCGTCCATTCCGCGCAGTGCTGCGAGGTCGGGTGCCTGCAGTCCCTGGCCGAGCATCTGGCCGATCGCCTCGGCCGAGGGCGAGCCGTACGCCGCCTTCTTGAGTTCGGGCATGGTGACCATATACGAACTCTGCGCGATCGCCTTGTGGAAGGTGCCGCGCGCGAGGGGCGATTCCATCAGGAACAGCACGCTGAGCCCGCCGGCGGATTCGCCGGCGATGGTGACGTTGGCGGGATCGCCGCCGAATGCGGCGATGTTGTGCTTCACCCAGGCGAGCGCCGCCTCCTGATCGAGCAGCCCGTAATTGCCCGAGACCTTCTGCGGCGATTCCTTGCTGAGCGCCGGATGCGCCAGCCAGCCGAGCACGCCGAGACGATAGTTGATCGAGACGACGACTACACCCTGCTCGGCGAGGTGCTTGCCGTCGTAGGTCGGATCGCTGCTCGTCCCGCCGGTGAGCGCGCCGCCGTGGATCCAGAAGAATACCGGCGCCTTCCTGGCGTTGGCGGGCGCCCAGATGTTGAGCGTCAGACAGTCCTCGCTGACCGGCAGCCTGGCGGCGGGCGAATAGACGCTGGCGCCGCCCGGGTTCTGCGTCTGGACGCAGGCCGGGCCGAAATCGGTGGCGGCGCGCACGCCCTTCCACGGCTCAAGCGGCGCCGGCGGACGCCAGCGCATCCCGCCGACCGGCGGCACCGCATAGGGAATGCCCTTGAAGCTGCGGATGTTGCCGTCGAGCGTGCCCTTCACGGAGCCCGAAGGCGCCGTGACGATCGGCCCCTGGGCCCAGGCGGGAGCGCTCGCCAGCACCAGCGCGGCGAGGGCGACATTGTGCAGCAGCTTCATGCGGGGACGACCTTTCCGGCAGGACGATGCTCGGCGCGGAGGATCCGCGCGAGCCAGAGGAAGAGCGCGATCGCGATCAGATAGAAGGGGGTAAGGGTGAACAAGGCGGTCTGGAGCGCATGGAGCGATCCGTGCGCCTTGAACCAGTCGCTGACCGCGCCGACCCAGGTCGGGCCAAGGCCGAGGCCGATGAAGTTCATCACCAGCAGCAGCAGCGCGCCTGACAGCACGCGCTGATCGGGGCGGACTTCCTCCTGCACCAATGCGACCGAGGCCGAGAGGTAGAAGTAATTGAAGAACATCACGATCGTCAGCAGCGTCAGCGCGAGTGGCCAGCCCGGCGCCCAGACGAAGGCGACATAGAAGGGCAAGGCGATCGCCAGCGAAATCGCCGGCCCGATCGCGTACACGACGCGCGAGCGCCGCGACAGCCGGTCGATCACCCGGCCCGAGAAGAGCATGCCGCCGCCCATGCCGATCAGCACCGCCAGCGCGTACCAGATCGCAACCTGCTCGAGCGCCATGCCCTTCTCGCGGATCAGGAACAGCACCGCGAAATTGCCGAGGCCATAGGTGACGAATTGGGTGGCGCCGCTGCCGAGCGCGGCGAGCATCAGCACCGGATGGGTGAAGAACATGCCGACCGTGGCCCAGAAGGGCGCCTTGGCCGGCGCCGCGACGGGCGCGGCATCGGTGGCGCCGCGCTTCGGCTCGCGGACGAGCAGCGGCACGAGCCCGGCGGTGACGATCCCGACGATGCCGATCGCGACGAAGGCGTCGCGCCAGTCGAACGCCGCTGCGATCGACGCGCCGAAGGCGATGCCGAGCGCCGCGCCGATCGGCGGGCCGAGATTGTAGATGCCGAAGGCGGTGCCGCGCTTGCCCGGCGGAAAGGTGTCGGTGATGATCGCATAGGAAGGCGGCACCCCGCCGGCCTCGCCGAAGCCGACCAGCATCCGCGCCACGACGAGCTGCGGATAGCTCGCGGCGAGGCCGCAGGCGGTCGTGGCGGCGCTCCAGATCGCGCAGGCGAGCGACAGCACGCCGACGCGGTGGGTGCGATCGGCGAGCCAGCCGACGGGGATCGCGATGAAGCAATAGAAGAAGGCGAAATAGAGCCCGCCGATCAGCCCGAGCTGGCCGTCGGTGATGTGCAGCGAATCCTGGATCGGCTTGGCGAGGATGCCGAGCAACTGCCGGTCGAGGAAATTGAGCACATAGACGAAGGTGAGGGTGACGAGCACAATCCAGCGGCGCTTGCCGGGGGCGTCCAATTCCACGCAACCTCTCCTTCGGCGATATCGTCCGCCGTTGCTGCATCATGCGGGCGCGCCGGCTCGGCTGTCAACAGACACTATCAAGCGTGTGAATGTCCGATCTGCGCTTGACGCTCGGCGCGGCACGCGGAAGGACAGGAGCGTGACCCAAAACAGCAAACCCGTTCGCAAGTCGCGCAAGGCCGAGCAACGCGCCGAGACGATGGAGCAGATCTACGACGCTGCCGAGGAACTGTTCTCGCAGCACGGGCTCTATGGCGTCACGCTGAAGGACGTCGCCAAGCAGGTCGGCGTCCACCATACCCTGCTGAACTATTACTTCGCCGACAAGAAGGCGCTGTTCGATGCGGTGTTCGCGCGGCGCGCGGTGGTGACCAGCGAGCGGCGGATGCAGGCGCTCGAGGCGTATGAGGCGGCGGCTGGAGACAAGCCGACGGTGGAGGGCGCGCTTCGCGCCTTCCTCGATACCGATCTCGATACCTACATCGAAGGCGGCGAAGGCTGGAAGAATTATGCCAAGCTCGGTGCGCAGGTGGCGAATACGCCGGCCTGGGGCGCCGACCTGATGGACCAGCATTTCGATCCCGTCGTGCTGCGGCTGATCGGACTGCTTAAAAAGGCGCTGCCCGATTGCGCTGAAGAGGACATTTTCTGGGGCTATCACTTCGTCACCGGCGCGCTGATGCTCACGCTCGCCCGCACCGGCCGGATCGACAAACTCTCGCATGGGCTCTGCCACTCGGATGACTTCGCCGCAGTCAAGGAGCGGATGGCGTCATTCATGGCTGCCGGATTCCTCGCCATCTGTAAGAAGTAGCGCGAGTATTTCACTATCTTGCGAGTGAATGAATGATCGCCTAGGGTCTCGGCACAACAAGGAGAGCGGGGATGTCGCTGGCGGGTCGTGTGGCAATCGTAACGGGTGCGGGCGGAGGTCTGGGGCGGACTCACGCGCTCTATCTGGCGCAGCAGGGCGCCAAGGTCGTCGTCAACGACCTGGCGCAGCAAGCCGCCGATGCGGTCGCCGCCGAAATTGTCGCGGCCGGCGGCGAGGCAATCGCGGTCGCAGCCTCGGTCACCGACGAAGCCGCGGTCGCGGCGATGGTAGCGGAAGTGCTCCACCAATGGGGGCGGATCGACGTGCTGGTGAACAATGCGGGTATCCTGCGCGACAAGAGCTTCGCAAAGATGAGCATCGCCGACTTCCGGCTGGTGGTGGAAGTGCATCTGATGGGCGCGGCGATCTGCACCCGGGCGGTGTGGGACACGATGCGCGCGCAAGGCTATGGCCGGGTGGTGATGACCACGTCGTCGTCCGGGCTGTACGGCAATTTCGGGCAGGCGAATTACGGCGCGGCGAAGATGGCGCTGGTCGGGCTGATGCAGACGCTGGCGATCGAAGGCGAGAAATACGGGATCCGGGTCAACTGCCTCGCGCCGACGGCGGCGACGCAGATGACTCACGGGGTGCTCTCCGACGAAAGCCTCGATCTGCTCGATCCGGCGCTGGTGAGCCCGGGGCTGCTTGCGCTCGTCGGCGACGACGCGCCGACCCGGGCAATCCTCTGCGCCGGCGCCGGCCATTTCGCCGCCGCGCACGTCACGCTGACCGAGGGCATTCAGGTCGGCGGCCTTGCCGGTGCCGGCGAGCAGGTCGCCGCGAATTGGGCGGCGGTGACCGCCCGCGACGGCGAGATCGTGCCGGCTTATGGCTTCGTGCAGGCCGAGCGCGAACTCGCCGCGGCGGGGTTCGCGCAGCGGACCGCCGTCACCGTCCGCTGACGGCGTCCGGTCAGCCGGCGGCGGGCGCTTTCGGCACGAAGGCGCCGAGTTCGCGGTCCTTGACCACCTGGTCGGCCGCGAACACCGTGCCGTTCATCGTAATGTAGACGCCGGGTGGGGCGACCTGGCAGCAGGCGAATGCCATGCCGAGATTGAACGGCGCGTCGCTGTCGCTGAACCTGGCGGGCTGCAGCGCGCCGACGAGCACGATCGTCTTGCCGGCGATTTCCGCGAGCGCGGCCGCGCTTCGGGTCATCGTGTCGGTGCCGTGGGTGACGACGATCCGCCGGTTCGGGGCGTCGCGCGCCGCGGCGACCAGCCGGGCGCGATCCTCATCGTCAAGCTCGAGGCTGTCCTTGCGGGCGATCTCGAGGATCTCGAACGGCAGGTTCACGCGCGCGATCTCGAGCAGCCGCGCGATTACGGTGTCGGTGATCTGGTACGCGCTCAGCGCATCGAAATAGGCCTTGTCGATCGTGCCGCCGGTGGTGAGCACGAGGATCGCGTCTGCGTTGGACATTGCGTCTCGCCCCTTGTCGCTCAGGCCGCGCTTGCCCGGCGCTGATCGAGCAGGCGCGCGAGCGACGTCCATTTGGCGTCGCCCATGCTGTTCTCGATCGCCGCCTCGACGAAGGTCATCGTTCGCAGGCCGTCGGTGATGCCGGGGAACCAGTCGGGCGCGCCGCGCGGCGGGTGCGACCCTCCGGCGCGCAGCACGCGGCCGAAACTGCGATAGAGATTGGCGAATGCCTCGATATAGCCCTCGGGATGGCCGGCGGGCGTGCGGAACCGCGCAGCGGTCGCCGGATCGAGGCCGGGTCCGCCCGCGCGGACGATCTCGGCAGGGCGATCGAGCCAGCGCAGGGTGAGCGTGTTGGGCTCCATCTGCGACCAGTCGAGTCCGCCTTTCTCGCCATGGATGCGCAGGCGCAGGCCGTTCTCGTCGCCGGCGGCGATCTGGCTCGCCTTGAGCACGCCGCGCGCGCCGCCCGCGAAGCGCAGCAATGCTGCGGCATCGTCGTCGAGCCGGCGGCCGGGCACGTGCGTGGTCAGGTCCGCGCTGATTTCTTCGACGAGCAGTCCCGAGACGTGTTCGGCCAATTGGAAGGCATGGGTGCCGATGTCGCCGAGGCAGCCGCCCAGTCCGGCGCGTGCGGGATCGGTGCGCCATTCGGCCTGCTTCTGGCCGTCGCGGTCGATCGGCTGGCTGAGCCAGCCCTGCGAATATTCGACCTGCACCAGCCGGATCGCGCCGAGATCGCCGCGCGCAACGCGCAGCCGCGCCTCCTCGACCAAAGGATAGCCGCTATAGGTGAAAGCGAGCCCGTAGAGCCTGTCGCTGCGGGCCACCGCCTGCTCGATCGCCAGCGCCTCGGCGAGGTTCAGCGCCATCGGCTTTTCGGACATCACGTGAAAGCCGGCGTCGAGCGCGGCGATCGCTGCGGGCGCGTGCAGGTGATTCGGCGTGACGATCGCCAGCGCTTGCATCCGCTGGTCCTCGGGCAGCGCCGCCTCGGCTGCGAGCAGCGCCTCGAGCGTCGGATAGGCACGCGCTGGATCGATGCCCAGAATGTCCGCGCTGCGCCGGTTGCGCGCGGCATCGCTGCTGAACGCGCCGCATACCAGTTGATAGTCGCCGTCGAGCGCCGCCGCCATGCGATGCACGGCGCCGATAAAGGCGCCTTCGCCACCCCCGACCATGCCGTAGCGTAATTTGGAATGCGTGCTTTCCGCCATGCTCGTGGGTCCGCTCCTGGATCGATTGGGCGCGACCGCCAACGGCCGGTCGCTTTTATATCTGATAAATGGTTGCACGGCGCCGCGGCAACCGCTTAGATGCGGCGAACCGATCGTTTCCCAGACCGGAGAGGATAATGAAATCTCTGTTCGTATTGGCGCCGGTGGCGGCAACAATGTGCGCTGCTGCTCTGACAGCGTTGCCTGCCGCGGGCACGCCGCCCGTAGCTGATCAAGGCGCGCAGGTGTTCGCCACGTGCCGCACCTGCCACACGCTCCAGGCTGGCGCGCGGAGCGGGATAGGCCCGAACCTGAACGGCGTGTTCGGCCGCAAGGCTGGCGCGCTCCCGGGCTATAATTTCACGCCGGCACTCAAGAAGTCGAACATCACCTGGAATGCCCAGACGCTCGACAAATTCCTTGCGGCGCCGACCCAGGTGGTGCCGGGTACGCGCATGGTGATGAAGGTGGCCGAGCCGGCGAAGCGCGCCGCGCTGATTGCCTATCTCAAGGCCGAAACATCGAAGTGAGCACCGCACGCAGGGGAGAGGTGGCATGAAGGGCCCGGCGGTTTTCCTCGCGCAGTTCATGAGCGATTCGGCGCCGTTCGACACGCTGGCCTCGGCGGCGCGCTGGATGGCGGAGGCGGGCTATGTCGGGGTGCAGATTCCGACATGGGACAGCCGCTGCATCGATCTCGCCAAGGCGGCAGAGAGCCAGGATTATTGCGACGAGCTCGCCGGCACCTGCCGCGAGGCGGGTGTCGAGATCACCGAACTGTCGACCCATTTGCAGGGGCAGCTGGTTGCGGTGCATCCGGCCTATGACGTCGCCTTCGACGCGTTCGCGCCCGATGCGCTGAAGGGCAAGCCCGGCGAGCGCCAGCAATGGGCCGTCGAACAACTCCACCTCGCCGCGAAAGCGAGCCGCCGGCTCGGGCTGAACGCCCATGCGACCTTCTCGGGCGCGCTCGCCTGGCCCTATCTCTACCCGTGGCCGCAGCGTCCTGCCGGGCTGGTCGAGGAAGCGTTCGGTGAACTCGCGAAGCGGTGGCGGCCGATCCTCGACGCCTTCGACGAGCAGGGCGTCGACCTCGCCTATGAGATTCATCCTGGCGAGGATCTGCACGACGGCGTGACCTTCGAGCGATTCCTCGCCGGAGTGGGCAATCACCCCCGCGCCAATATCCTCTACGATCCCAGCCATTATGTGCTGCAGGCGCTCGACTATCTCGCCTTTATCGACATCTATCACGAGCGAATCCGCATGTTCCACGTCAAGGACGCGGAGCTGAATCCGACCGGTCGCTCCGGGGTCTATGGCGGCTTCCAGGACTGGGTCGACCGGCCGGGCCGCTTCCGCTCGCTCGGTGACGGTCAGGTCGATTTCGGCGGAATCTTCTCGAAGCTGACGCAATACGGATATCAGGGCTGGGCAGTGCTCGAATGGGAATGCTGCCTCAAGCATCCCGAGGACGGTGCCCGAGAAGGCGCGCCCTTCATCGCCGCGCACATGATCCGCAGGGCCGACAAGGCATTCGACGACTTCGCCGGGGGCAGCGATCCGGGGCTCAACCGGAAGCTGCTGGGGCTGAGCTGACGAAGCGCGGCCGAGCGGAAAAGAACGACAGGGGAGGGAGCCAAATGGCCACGACATTGAACAAGGGACGGCTCTTCTGGCTGGGCGTGCTCGCCCTGTTCACCGCCGCATCGAGCCTCGCGATCCGCGGGGCGATCGCGAGCGGGCTCAAGGCCGAGTGGATCGATCCGATCGCGCCGTTGCAGGCGGGCGAGTTGCTCGCCGCCGCCCTGGGCGCGGCGTTCCTCAGCTTTGCGATCACCCTGTTCGTCGCGAGCGCATTGCTCGACCAGATCGGTATGAAAAGGTGCCTGCTAGGCGCCGGCCTCTGTTTCATCTTCGGCCCGCTGCTGATCGTCACCGCCGGCAAGCTCGCGACCGGGATGACGGTGTACACGATCGTCTGGCTGGGCATGCTGCTCAGCGGCATCGGCTGGGGGCTGACCGAGGCCGCGATCAACCCGCTCACTGCACAGCTCTACCCCGAGGACACCACCCACCGGCTCAACGTGCTGCACGCCTGGTTTCCGGGCGGGATCATCGTCGGCGGCCTGATCGGTTTCTTCCTCTCGGCGACCTTGCCGTGGCAAGGCATCATGGCGCTCGTCATGATCCCCGCCGCCGCGACCGTGATCATCGCCGCGACCACGACCTTCCCGCCGCCGCTGCGCAGCCAGAGCGGCGTCAGCTTCGGCGAGATGGTGAGCGAAGTGTTCCGCCGGCCGAGCTTCTTCATCTGGTTCGGCGCGATGTTCCTGACCGCCGCATCCGAGCTGGCGCCGGGCCAGTGGATCGACGTCGCGCTCTCGAACCGCGTCGGCATGCGCGGGATCCTGCTGCTGGTCTACGTCAATGCGCTGATGTTCGTTTTCCGCCATTTCGCCGGCCGGCTCGCGAACAAGATCTCGAACCCGGGGCTGCTCTGGGTGTCGAGCCTGCTCGCCGCGATCGGCCTGTTCATGCTGTCGCAGGCGCAGTCGCCGGTGGCCGCGATCCTCGCATCGACGGTGTGGGGCCTCGGCGTGTGCGTGATGTGGCCGACGATGCTCGCCTCGGTCGCCGAGCGCTATCCGCGCGGCGGTTCGTGGGCGATGGGACTGGTCGGATCGGCCGGCGCACTCGCCAGCTTCTTCGTGCTGCCGCTGCTCGGCGGAATGTTCGACAAGGCCAAGATCGAGTTCGCCGGCGGACCCGAGGCGTTCGCGCGGCTCGCCGGGGCGGCGAAGCTCGCGGTCGAGGATGCGGCGGCGTCGGTGTCGTTCCAGCGCCTCGCGATCCTGCCGGTGGTGCTGCTGGCGGTGTTCGGGTTCATCTGGCTGCGCGAGCGCGGCAAGTCGCGGGCAGCGCTCGCAGGCGAGGCTGCATGAAGCTAAGCCGGCGATCGATGCTGGCTGCGGGCGCGGCGACGGCGGGCGCGGCGACTATGAGTCGGGCCGCACCGTCGCAGAATAGCGCGCGCTTCTCGCTTGGCTTCGCGCCGCACGAAGGCAGCTTCAGGAGCCGGGGCGGCCGGCTCGAGCAGATCGCCTATGCGGCCGATCAGGGCTTCACGGCGTGGGAAGACAATGAAGCGGCGGGCCGCACCGTCGCCGAGCAGAATGCAATGGCGCGCGCGCTCCAGCAGCGCGGCATGACGATGGGCGTGTTCGTCGCGAGCATGCCGCGATGGGCCGAGTTCCGGCCGCAGCTGGGCGGCAACGGCAATGGTGATCGCGAGGCGTTCCTCGCCGACGTGCGCGCCTCGATCGACGTCGCCAAGCGGCTGAACGCGAAGTGGATGACGGTCGTCACCGGCTTCGTCGACCGCAAGCTGCCGGTGGAGATCCAGACCGGCCGGATCATCGACACGATGCGCCGCGCCGCCGAGATCGTCGAGCCGCACGGGCTGGTCATGGTGATGGAGCCGCTCAACACGATCGTGGACCATCCGGGGGTGTTCATGCAGAGCATCCCGCAAGGCTTTGCGGTGGCGAAAGGCGTCGCCAGCCCGGCGGTGAAGGTGCTCGCCGATCTCTATCACGCGCAGATCCAGGCCGGGAATCTGATCAATACGCTCGACAGCTGCTGGGACGAGATCGCCTACATCCAGTTCGGCGACAATCCCGGACGCAAGGAGCCGGGGACGGGCGAGATCAACTATCAGAACGTGGTCCGCCGGCTGCGCGCGAAGAAGTTCGCCGGCGTGATCGGCATGGAGCATGGCAATTCGGTCGACGGACGCGCGGGCGAGGAGCGGCTGATCGCCGCCTATCGCGCGATCGACGCGGCATGAAGGAGGAAAGCGTGGCTGGCTATGATTTCGAAGGGGCAGTGAAATGATCATCGATCGAAGAGACGCACTGGCAGGCATGGTCGCGATGTTCGGCGCCGGGCTGTTCGCGCCGATCGCCCGCGCCGCCGCGGCGCAGGTGACGCCGATCAACACCGGCCCGCCGAGCGTGGCAGTGTTCAGCGCCCCCCAGCGGGCCGTGATGACCGCGCTCAGCGAACGCGTGATGCCGACCACCGACACGCCGGGCGCGATCGCCGCGGGCGTGCCGGCGTTCATCGAGAAGCTGCTCGCCGACTGGGCCGCGCCGGAGGACCGCAAGCCGATCCTCGCCGGAATCGATGCGATTCAGGCGCGTAGCCAGGCCGATTACAAGGTAACCGCCGACAAGGCGACGCCGGCGCAACAGGACGCGTTGCTCACGCTGGCCATGGAAGACAAATTGCCCGGCGGGAAGGACTTCTTCGACAAGTTCCGCCAGCTGGTGATCACCGGCTATTTCACTTCGGAAGTCGGGATCACGCAGGAGCGCGAATATCTGCCGGTGCCCGGACGCTATGACGGCGCCTATCCCTATTCCCAGGTCAACAAGGTGTTCTCGTCATGATGATCAGCCGACGGCAATGGATGGCGGGCGGTGCCGCGCTCGCGACGACGCTGGCGGCTGGCCCTACGCTGGCGCGCGCCTTCAAGGCGAAGCCGATCGGGATCCAGCTCTACACGGTGCGCGAGCTCTTCTCGGCGGATCCGATGGGCACGCTCGCGAAGGTGGCGGCGATCGGCTATCGCGAAGTCGAATATGGCGGCGGCGGCTATGACAAGATGGACCATGCCGCGCTCCGCAAGACGATGGACCGGCTCGGGCTCAAATCGCCTTCGCTGCACATCGGCTATGACTCGCTGGACAGCGACTTCGCCGGTTCGGTGAAGATGGCGAAGACACTGGGCGCGGACACGGTGATCCTGCCCTATATGGTCGCCGAGCAGCGCAACGCCGAGAGCTGGAAGGTGGCGGTCGCCAACTTCAATCGCTGGGCGAAGCAGCTCAAGGGGGAGGGGCTCGACTTCGCCTATCACAACCATGATTTCGAGTTCACGACCAAGCCCGGCGGGCGCAGCCTGTACGATACGCTGCTCGCGGATACCGACCCGGCTTTGGTCAAGCTCGAGCTCGACCTGTTCTGGGCCGTCGCCGCGGGCGAGGACCCCAAGGCGATCATCCGGCGCAATCCGGGCCGGATCTATGCCTATCACGTCAAGGACCGCACCCCCGACGGCAAGATGACCAGCGTCGGCAAGGGCGTAATCAATTTCGCCGACATCTTCACGCTCAACGCCACGGCCGGCGTGAAGCATTTCTACGTCGAGAACGATCAGTCGCCGGCGCCGTATCTACCCGACATCCAGACCAGCTTCGCGACGCTCAGCCGTCTGCGCGCGTAAACGCTTATTTCGAGGATCATTGCCATGGCAGACAAGTTCGATGCGATCGTCATCGGCTCCGGAGTGAGCGGCGGATGGGCGGCGAAGGAATTGACCGAAAAGGGCCTCAAGGTCCTGATGCTCGACCGCGGGATCATGGTCGAGCACGGCCAGGATTATGATTATGACGGTAAGCCGGCCTATGAGGTCCCGGCGCGCGACATGATGCCGAAATCGCTGGTCGACAGCGACTATTTCATTGCCAAGCACGGCTATGTCGCGCCCTCGACCCAGAAATATTACAACAATGACCGGCTGAATCCCTATGCCTATGACGAGGGCGAGAAGTTCTACTGGATCCGCCCCGCCGCGGTCGGCGGCAAGTCGCTGATCTGGGGGCGCTGGAGCTTCCGCTGGAGCCCCGAGGATTTCGAGGCCAACAAGCGCGAGAATGTCGCGATCGACTGGCCGATCCGCTATGACGACCTCGCGCCGTGGTACGACTATGTCGAGAAATATATCGGCGTGTCGGGCTCGCGCGAGAACCTGCCGCAGCTCCCGGACAGCGCGTTCCAGCCGCCGATGCAGATGAACATCGCCGAGAAATGGCTGAAGGAGCGTCTCGAGGCGACCTCGCCGGGGCGCAAGCTGATCAACACCCGCCTGTCCAACATGACCGAGGACAAGGAAGATCAGGGCCGCACCAAATGCCAGTTCCGCAACCAGTGCGGCCGGGGCTGTTCGTTCGGCGCCTATTTCTCGACCCAGGCAGTCACGCTGCCCGCGGCGCGCGCCACCGGCAGGCTGACGCTGCGCCCGGACTCGGTCGTCACCAATCTCGAATATGATCCGAAGACCAAGAAGGTCACCGGCGTTCGCGTGGTCGACGCGAAGACGAAACAGGCGCAGGTGATTCCCGCGCGGATGGTGTTCCTCTGCGCCTCGGCGATGGCGTCGACCCAGATCCTGATGAACTCGCGCATCCCGGGCAGCGGCAAGAGCCATTTCGACAATAGCGGTACGCTCGGCCGCTATGTGATGGATCATATCTTCCGCGTGGGCATCTCGGGCGATATTCCGGGCATGACCGAATATATCGAATACGGCCGACGTCCGGGCGCCGTCTACATCCCGCGCTTCCGCAATGTCGGCGGCGAGGAAGGCGTCGGGTTCAAGCGCGGCTATGGCTATCAGGGTGGCGCACGGCGCGATCCCGCCTCGCCCCAGGGCTTCGGCGCGTCGATGAAGCAGGGCATGCGGCAATATGGCGGCTGGAAGTTCGGCATGGGCGCGTTCGGCGAATGTCTGCCGTACGAAGACAACCGCGTCAGCCTGCATGCCGACAAGGTCGACCGTTTCGGCGTGCCGCTGATGCGCTTCGACGTCACTTTCCGCGAGAACGAGATCCGCATGATGGACGATGCGCGGACCGAGGGTGAGGCGATGCTGCGCAAGGCGGGGCTGCTCAACGTGACGAGCAGCCGCAGCGAGCATGTCCCCGGCGATGCCATCCACGAAATGGGCGGCGCGCGGATGGGTGCGGATCCGCGGCAGTCGGTGCTCAACAAATGGAGCCAGGCGCACGATGCGTCCAATCTGTTCGTCACCGACGGCGCGCAGATGACGTCCGTCTCGTGCGTGAACCCGTCGCTGACCTTCATGGCGCTCACCGCCCGCGCCACCGATTACGCCGTCAAGCAGCTCAAGGCGGGCGCGATCTAAGGTAAGAACAGGGTGACCTGATCACGGTACGACGCCGCCGGCGTCGTCCCCAATGACTCACATACCTCGCGTTCGCGCGATCAGAGGTCCTGCGCTTCGATCGTTACCGGCCCGACGATGCCGGAGGGCTGTCCTGCCGGTGCTTCGACGAGCAGCACGATGGGCCGCGGCCAGTCGCCGGGCGCCATTCGCGTTTCAAGCGGCCCCGTGGCCGCGCTGTCCTTCACCGCGATGCGCCACTCGTCGATCCACAGCTCGGCACGGCCGGCGATCGCGTCGAACCGGATCACGCCGCCGTGGGCGGCGATGCGCTTCCACGGCGTAACCTGGGTCCGGTAGAGTCGCCAGCCCGACCGCGGCTCGGCGGGCGTCGCCTGGCCGCTGCGGATCAGGTCCCAGCTGTTATTGTCGCCGGCGGAGGGCGCGAGGGTGGCCTCCGGCCGCGCCGCCATCGCGGGCGAGCGCCGCCAGTCGCGCAGCTGCATCGCGGCCTGCGGCGTCGGGGCAATCTGGGGACGCGGCACGACTTCGACCCGGTCGATCGTCAGCAGCACGCCATCGAGGCCCTCCGCTGTCGCGCGCACCTCGATCCGCCCTCGACCGCTTCCCGCGCGCAAGATGATCTGCGCCAGTCCGTTGAACAGCGAACGTTTGCCCGTATTCCATGCGAACTGCTCGGGCTCATGGCTGTTGGGATCGCCGTTGCCGGCGCCGAGCAGCGTTCCGCCGCGTACGTCGAAGACCGTTTTCAGATTGGCGGTGGGTACGTGGCGGCCGCGCGCGTCGACGGCGTCGATCGTGATCGGCTGGGTATCCTCGTCGTCGCCGGCCATCACCGTGCGCGCGGGAGTCAGCCGCAGCGCGACCGGCGGGCCGGTGGTTTCGTGCACCGCCGTCGCCACGATCTTGCCGCCGCGCATCGCCTGCGCCTCGATGCGGCCTGGCGCGTAGGGCACCGTCCATTCATTGCCCATGATCCGGTCGACTTGCTGCACGCCGAGATCGCGTCCGTTGAGGCGCAACATCACCGTCTCGGCATTGCTGGTGACGAACAGCTTGATTGGCTCGCCTTCGCGCCCCGGCCATGTCCAGTGCGGCGCAATCGCGACCATCGGCCGATCGTCGATCCAGTGCGCGCGGTGGATGTCGAACGCCGTCTTGGGGAAGCCGCATAGGTCTAGGATGCCGAAGAAGCTCGAGATGGTCGGCCATTCGTGCGGCGTCGGCTCGCCGTGATAGTCGAAGCCGGTCCAGACGAACCCGCCGGCGACGAACGGCCGCGCGACGATGTTCTTCCACGTATCGCGATGCGTGCCGCCCCAGCTCGCCGCCTCGGTGTCGTAGGAAGTGATGACGTGCCCGGCGGCGGTGGTAGCGAAGGCGCCGCGCGTCTCGAAGGCGCTGGTGTCTTCGGAGCTGGTGATCGGCTTGGTCGGGTTCAGCCGGTGGAACTTGTCGTAATCGGCCTGATAGTAATTGAACCCCATGACATCGACGACGCTGGAGACGTTCGCCGGATTGTAGAAGGCGCCGTTCATCGCCGCGGTGATCGGGCGGCTGTCGTCGAGGCGGCGGACGGCCGCGGCCATGCGGCGAACCATCTCCACCCCGGCTTCGGTGCCCTGCATCGGCTCTTCGTTGAACACCGACCACAGGATCACGCTGGGATGATTGCGATCGCGCCGCACCAGCCATTCGAGCTGCGCGAGATATTCGGGCGCCGGATTGAAATTGCGGTTCTCGTCCATGACGAGGAAGCCCATCCGGTCGCACCAGTCGAGCAACTCGGCGGTCGGCGCATTGTGCGACATGCGGATCGCGTTGCAGCCCATCGCCTTGAGCCGATCGAGCCGCCAGGCGAGCAGCGCATCGGGTAGCGCGACGCCGACGCCGGCATGATCCTGATGCAGGCAGACGCCCTTGAGCTTGACCGGCAACTCGTTGACGAACAGCCCCTGGTCGGCATCGAAGCGGATCGTGCGAAAGCCTATCGCGATGCGGCGTTCGTCGACTGCGGTGCCGTCGCGCAGCACGCGGGTGCGCAGGGTATAAAGCGTGGGGCTATCGACCGACCAGAGCGTCGGGCTGCCCGCGTCCAGCACCAGCGCGGCGTCGGCGCGGTCGAGTGTCGGCACCGAAACCTCGGTGCGCGCGGTGGCGAGTTCGCGCCCGTCGGGGCTGAGCAGCGTGGCTTCGACGGTCACGGCCGTTGCGCCGCGCTCGATGCTGGCGAGGGTTGCAGTGATGGGGACCTGCCAGCGGCCGTCGGCGGTTTTGCGCGGGTCGCAATGGACGCCGTCGCTGACGATCGCCACCGGCGCGCGGCGGACCAGCCAGGCGTGGCGATAGAGTCCGGCGCCTTCGTACCACCAGCCTTCCTTGGCATCGGCATCGACCCGCACGACGATCATGTTGGTCTCGTCGCCGAAGCGCGCGAACGGCGTCAGGTCGACATGGACGCTGTTATAGCCCGACCAGTTATGCGCGACGACGCTGCCGTTGACCCAGATCGTGGCGTTGGTGGCGATGCCGTCGAAATGCAGCTCGATCGCCTTGCCGCGATCGGCGGGATCGAGGCGAAGCGCCCGGCGGTACCAGCCGATGCCGCGGGCGCGGTAGCCTTGGGAGACGTTCGCCTTTTCCTCGAAGGGCTGCGCGGCGGCCCAATCGTGCGGCAAGCGGATTTCGGCCCAGTCGGTATCGTCATACGACATCGCCGCGGCGCCGCGGGCGTTACCGGCCTTGACGCTCAGATAGGTCTCATGATGCCCCTGCGGTTCGGTGAGGGACACGTCGCCCTCGTGGAAGCGCCAGCCGAGATCGAGGAGGGTGCGGGACGGGTCCGGATCGGGAAGTCGCGGCAACAGGCGCCGCTGTGGATGCGGCATGGGGAAGCCATCCCCAACTTCGGAGCGCCGCGTTGTCGCGGCTTCCGCGGTTGAAGGCGGGACGAGCAAGGCGCCGGCACCCCCGAGAAGAAGTTCGCGACGATCCATCAATGATACTCCAACAAATCGACGTATGGGTACGCGTCAGCTGCGTAGCGAGGTTCGGCGATCCTCCCCCGCAAGGGGGAGGATTGAACCTGTTCGCGCATTTGAATGTCGATACGCCCTAGATGTCGCTGAGCTCGGCGACGAAGTCATAGGCGTCGCCGCGATAATAGGACCGCGTGACTTCGGCGGGGCGGCCGTCGCGCAGAAAGGCGCGGCGTTCGATGAGCAGCCCGGGATGGCCGGGATCGACGCCCAGCATCCGGGCATGCTCGTTGCCGAACGGCACGGCGCGCAGCCGCTGGAGCGCGCGAACCGGGCGATTGCCCGCTTTTTCGAGCGCGCTGTACAGCGAGTCCTGCACCATATCGACCGAGGACAGGCAGTAACCGGCTATGGTCGAGAATTCGAGCGCCATCGGCTCTTCATCGGCATAGCGGATGCGGGCGAAGCGCAGCACCGGCGCGCCCGGCGAGAGGCCGAGCATCATCGCCTCTTCGGGGTTCACCTTGCCGGGCGCGCGCGAGATCCAGCTGCTGCTCGCCTTGCGCCCGCGCGCCGCCATGTCTTCGGTGAACGACGACAGCTTGGAGAAGCTCTTCTCGACGCGGCCGGTGACGAAGGTACCCGCGCCGCGCCGTCGGGTGAGCAGGCCTTCCTCGACCAGCCCGACGATCGCCTTCCGAACGGTGATCCGCGCGACGTCATATTCGACGGCGAGATCGCGCTCGGGCGGGATGGCGTCGCCCGGATTGAGGACGCGGGCGCCGATCGCGTCGCGAATGAGCTGCTGAAGCTGCAAGTAGAGCGGCGACGGATTGTCCTCGCGAAAGCGCCCCACCTGATCCGAAAATGCCATTCATTCTCCCCTAAGGTGCCCTGCAGCCGTCGCCTCCGGGTTGCCGACGACGCTATCGCAATGGGGTTGATCGGGCAATGGCATGGAGAAGGATTCATATTGGTATACATGCTTCCGGCGTTCTTTTGCGGATGACCGAACTGCACAATTGTGCAGGAGAGAAAGAGGCGCGGCAGCTATTGTGCGGCAGGACCTATATTGGTTACATCCGGCCCAACGTGTCCGAGGGACGCCAGTAAGAGGTGCGCGCGAATGCAGGTTGTCAGAGTTCGGCAGGTCGGCCGTCGCCGGCTTCGCGCAGGCCGATCGCTCGCACTGATCTCCGCACTGCTCGCCAGCGTTTCCGCCGGGGCGGCACCGCGCGACACCGTGTCGCTCGACGGCGCGTGGGAAGTGCGGATCGATCCTGCGGACGCCGACAATGCTGCGCAGCATCCAAAAGAGGCCCGCTGGTTTCCCGCGCGCGTGCCGGGCAGCGTCCAGCAGGACCTGATTGCCGCCCGCCGGGTGCCCGACCCGTTCAAGGTAATCAACGAATGGCCGATCCAGTGGGCGGGGCTGACCAACTGGCAATTCCGGCGGGTGATCGAGGTCACGCCGGCGATGCTGGCGCGCGACCATGTCGAACTGGTGTTCGACGGGCTCGACACCTTCGCGACGGTAACGCTGAACGGTACGCAGTTGCTCGTGGCCGACAACGCGCATCGGCGCTGGCGCGTCGACGCGAAAGCGGCGCTGAAGCCCGGCCGCAACGAACTGATCGTCCGCATCGCCTCGCCGATCCGCACGCTGCAGCCGATGGTGCTGGCCGAGGCCAATCCGCTGCCCGGCGAATATGATTCGGCGTTCGGCGACGAGCCCAAGGGCAAGCAGACCTCGCCCTATATCCGCAAACCCAAATATCATTACAGCTGGGACTGGGGTCCGCGGCTGGTCAATATCGGGCTGTGGCGGCCGGTGCGGATCGAGGCGTGGGACGAAGCGCGGATCGACGGCTTCCGGGTCGATCAGGAAGCGCTCAACGACAGCGAGGCGCGGCTTGTCGCGCGGTGGCGCGTCGTGGCGGGTGGCCCCACGGAGGTGACGCTACGCGCACGCATCACCGGTCCGGACGGCAGGCAGGTCGAGGTCAGCCGCGTCGCCAGCCTCGTCGCCGGCGAGAACATGGTCAGTGCGCCGCTGACCATCGCCAGGCCGCAGCGCTGGTGGCCGGTGGGCTATGGCGCGCAGCCGCTTTATGCGGTCGAAGCGACCCTCGACGGCAACGGCGCAACCGAAGACCGCGTCACGCAGCGGATCGGGCTGCGCACCACCGAATTCATCCGCAAGGACGGAAGCTTCGGCTTCCGGATCAACGGCGTGCCGATCTTCGCCAAGGGCGCCAATTTGATCCCGTTCGATAATTTCCCGTCGCGCGTCGGCGAGCCGCAGATGCACCAGATCCTGTCGAGCGCGCGCGATGCCAATATGAACATGATCCGCGTCTGGGGCGGCGGCTATTATCTCGACGACGCCTTTTATAGGCTGGCCGACGAGATGGGGCTGATGATCTGGCAGGACTTCATGTTCGGCGGATCGGTGACTCCGCCCGATGCCGCGTTCCGTGAGAATGTCCGCGTCGAGGCCGCGGAGCAGGTCGAACGGCTCCAGCCGCACCCCTCGCTGGTCGGCTGGTCGGGGGGCAACGAAGTGCTGTCGGGCTGGGAGAACTGGTCCGATCGCAAGGCGTTCAAGAAGCGCATCGGCGCCGACGCGCAGGAGCGGATCGGCGCAGGCATGGCGGTGTTGTTCGATCGCGTGCTGCGCGAGGCCGTGACCAAGCACGCGCCCGGCACGCCCTATTGGCCCGGCTCGCCCTCGAGCGATTATGACGGGCCGACCGACACCGACAAGGACGGCGACCGGCATTTCTGGGACGTCTGGTCGGGATCGAAGCCGGTCGAGCGCTATCTCGACAGCTGCCCGCGCTTCATGTCCGAATATGGCTTCCAGGGCATGCCCGATCTGTCGACGATCCGCGGCTTCGCGGGCGAAGGGCCGCTCGCGATCGACAGCCCTGTGCTCAAGGCGCACCAGAAGTTCCTGGCGGGGGAGGGCAATGCGCGGCTCCAACTCTATCTCGATCAGCGGCTGCGCAAGCCGAAGGACTTTGCCGATCTCGTCTATCTGACCCAGGTCAATCAGGCGCAGGCGATCGACATGGCGGCGCGGCATCATCGCGGCTGCCGCCCGACGACTCTGGGCTCGCTTTACTGGCAGCTCAACGACACCTGGCCGGGCATTTCGTGGTCGAGCGTCGACTATGACGGCCAATGGAAGCTGCTGCATTATGCCGCGCGGCGCTTCTTCGCGCCGCAGGCGGTCGTCGTCGAGCATAAGGGCGAGGCTACCCGGATCGCGCTCGTCTCCGACGCGACAACGCCGATCGCGGCCGAATGGCGTGTGCGCGCGTTCGACATGACCGGCAGGGAACTCGGCACGAAGGGCGCGGCGGTGACGCTCGAACCCTTGAGCGCGCAGGAAGTGGCGAGCATCGCCGATGGCGAGTTGTTCGCCGATGCCGACGCGAAAGCGAGCTACGCGGTCGCCGAACTGCTGATCGAGGGGCGCAGCGTCTCGCGCACGATCGTCGAACGGGCATTGCCGAAGGACATGGCCTATCCCGCGCCGGCCCTCACCGCGCGGTGGGAGGGGAAGCGCGTGACGATCACCGCGGGCGCGCTCGCCCGTGCGGTGATGCTCGATTTCGGCGATGTGGCGGCGCAGCCGAGCGATGACGGGTTCGATCTGCTGCCGGGTGAGAGCGTGACGATCGACGTGCGCTCCGATGCCTCCGCTGCCGCGCTCAAGCGCGCGCTCACGCTCCGTACCTTGGGACCGCAGAAATGATACTTCCATTCCTGCTCGCCGGCGCCGAGCCCGATCCCGATGCGGTTGCCCGGGCCATCGCGACGATGACGCTCGAGGAGAAAGCGGCGCAGCTCCAGAGCACTGCGCCGGCCGATGCCGAAGCCGGCATTCCGGCGTACGATTGGTGGAACGAGGGCCTGCACGGTCTGGCGCGCAACGGCTATGCCACCGTGTTCCCGCAGGCGATCGGCCTCGCCGCGACATGGGACGTCGGGCTGATGCAGCGTGTCGGGGACGTGGTGGCGACCGAGGCGCGGGCGAAGTTCAATGCGAGGCCGATCGGTGCCGACCGGCGGATTTACGAGGGGCTGACGATCTGGTCGCCCAACATCAACATCTTCCGCGATCCGCGCTGGGGGCGCGGGCAGGAAACCTATGGCGAGGACCCGTATCTGACCGGGCATCTCGGCGTCGCCTTCATCCGGGGGCTGCAGGGCCCCGATCCGGCGCATCCCAAGGTTATCGCCACGCCCAAGCATTTCGCCGTGCACAGCGGCCCCGAAGCGGGGCGCGACGGCTTCGACGTCGATCCGAGCCCGCAAGATCTAGAATCGACCTATTTGCCGGCATTCCGCCTCGCTGTGACCGAGGGCAAGGCGCGCTCGCTTATGTGCGCGTACAACGCGATCCATGGCGTGCCCGTCTGCGCACTGCCCTCACTGATGATCGATCGGCTGCGCGGCGACTGGGGATTTAAAGGCTTCACCGTCTCGGACTGCGACGCGGTCGCCAACATCCATCTGTTCCACCATTACCGGCTCGACGGCGCGGCGGCGGCTGCGGCGGCGTTGAAGGGCGGCAATGACCTTAATTGCGGGTCGGCCTATGCGGCATTGCCACAGGCAGTGAAGCGCGGGCTGGTGCGCGAGGCCGAGATCGACACCGCGCTCACTCGCGCGCTCGCCGCCCGCCAGGCGCTCGGCACCGTGTTTGGCGCCGACAGCCCGTGGAACCGGATTGCGCCGGATGCGGTGGGCACCCGGGCCCATCGCGCGCTGGCGCTCGAGGCGGCCCGCAAGGCGATTGTGTTGCTCAAGAACGACGCCGGGCGGCTGCCGCTCGCCAAGGGCAGCCGCATCGCGGTGATCGGCGCCGATGCCGACGACCTCAATGTGCTCGAGGCCAATTATCACGGTACTGCGAAGGATCCGGTGACGCCGCTCGAAGGTATTCGCCGCCAGTTCGGTGCGGACAAGGTGCGCTATGCCCAAGGTTCGATCCTCGCCGACGGCGCGCCTGTCGTGGTGCCCGAGACTGCCTTCACGGCAGACGGTAAACCGGGTCTGAAGGCGGAGTATTTCGCAACTGCCACGGTGACCGGCACGCCCGCATTGGTGCGCCAGGATCGTCGGATCGACTTCAACTACACGCGCGTCTCGCCGGCGTCCGGGCTCGACGCGAAAGGCTTTGCCGCGCGCTGGACGGGCGAGCTCGTGCCGCCGGGGCCGGGCCGGTACACGCTGGCGATCGACATTCCCCCGTGCTGGAAGGACTGCAGCAGGCATGACGCCGTCCGGCTGTGGATCGACGGCAAGCCGCTCCATCAGGGTCCGCTCGGCAAGGCACGCGTCGAGGTCCCGCTCGTCAACGACGGCCGCCGCCACGATTTCCGGCTCGAGCTCGATCATCATGGCGAGGATGAAGGGCTGCGGCTGTTGTGGCTGCCGCCGGCCGAGCCGCTGATCGCGCAGGCCGTCGCGGCGGCGCGCGATTCGGATGTGGTGGTCGCCGTGCTCGGTCTCTCGCCCGATCTCGAAGGCGAGGCGCTGCAGGTCACCGTTCCGGGCTTCGTCGGCGGTGATCGCACCGACATCGCGCTTCCGCTCGCCCAGCAGCGGCTGCTCCAGGCGCTGCGCGACACCGGCAAGCCGGTGGTGCTGGTGCTGACCAATGGCAGCGCAGTCGCGGTGGATCCGGCGATGGCCGATGCGATCCTCACGGCCTGGTATCCCGGGGAGGCGGGCGGCACCGCCATCGCCGAGACGCTGGCCGGGCTGAACAATCCCTCAGGGCGGCTTCCCGTCACCTTCTACAAATCGGCTTCGGATCTGCCTGCGTTCGTCGATTATGGGATGAAGGAGCGGACCTACCGCTTCTTCACCGGCACGCCGCTCTGGGGCTTCGGCCATGGGCTGAGCTACACCAGCTTCGCCTATGCCGGGCTGAGTGCAAAGGGGACGAACACCAGTGCGCCGGTCGAGGTGCGGGTCACCGTGCGCAACAGTGGCGCACGCGCGGGCGACGAGGTCTTGCAGGCCTATCTGGTGCCGCCAGCGCAGAAAAGCGGGTCTCTGACCAGCGCGGTGCTGCAGCGCCAGCTGGTCGGCTTCCAGCGCGTCAGCCTCGCGCCGGGCAAGGCGCAGAAGCTGAGTTTTACCCTCGATCCGCGCAGCATCAGCACCGTCGCGCGCGACGGCACGCGTCGTGTGGTGCCGGGCGCCTATCGTTTGTGGGTCGGCGGCGGCCAGCCGGGCGACGGACCCGGCCAATGGGTCGACTTCACGCTGAACGGCACCGCGCAGGAGTTGCCGAAATAGTGGACCGTCGTAGCCTGATTGCCGGCGGGCTCGCGCTGGCCGCAACGCCCGCAGCTGCGCTGCCTCGCATGCGAAAAAGCGGGGCGCCCAATCTGTTCATCGGCACCGGCGGGACCGGGCACACCTATCCCGGCGCAACCCTGCCGTTCGGAATGGTGCAACTGAGCCCGGACACCGGCGTCGAGCGCTGGGAGACCTGTTCGGGCTATCATCGCGGCGACAGCTCGATCCTCGGCTTCTCGCATACGCATTTGTCGGGGACCGGCATCGGCGACTTGCTCGACGTGCTCGTGGTGCCCGGTACCGGCGCGGTCCAGCTGCAGGCCGGAGACGCGGACAAGCCGGGCAGCGGCTATCGCCAGCGCTTCGCCGACGAACATGCCGAGCCGGGCTATTATCGCGTCGCGCTGGAAAACGGTGTGCAGGCCGAGCTGACCGTGACCGAACGCACCGGCTGGCACCGCTACCGGTTCCCAAAAGGCGCGGGCCACTTGCTAGTCGACCTGTCGCATCTCGTGCTCGACCGGCCGGGTGCGCGGCCGTTGATCGACGAGGCGCTGCTCGCAGTCGAGGCCGACGGCACGTTGACCGGCACGCGCCGGACCTTCCGCTGGGCCAAAGGCCGGCGGATCTTCTTCGCGCTCCAGCTGTCGCGCCGGCCCGACCGGATCACCCTGATCGGCGACGGCGACGTCGCCCACCCGGCGGGTGCTCGCCAGGTCGAGGGCAAGCGGCTCAAGGCCGTGCTGCATTTTGACGACGCCGGCGCGGCGCCTTTGCTCGTGCTGTGCGGCATCTCAGGCGTCGATGCCGCGGGCGCCCGCGCCAACCTTGCCGCAGAGTCGCGGCATTGGGACTTCGATCGCACCAGGCGCGACGCAGTGGCACGCTGGGCCGCGGCGCTCGGGACGGTGCAGGTCGAGGGCGGCACGCCCGACCAGCGCACGATCCTGTCGAGTGCGTTGTACCACGCCCAGCTCGCGCCGACGCTCTTCTCCGATGTCGACGGCCGCTATTTCGGCATGGACGGGCAGATACATCGCGTGCCGGGCGGCGGCGCGGCGTTCACCACATATTCGCTGTGGGACACCTATCGCGCGCTGCACCCGCTGCTGACGCTGATCGCGCCGAAGCAGACCAGATTGCTTGTCGACGATCTGATCCGGCAGACGGCGCAATCGCCCTACGGGCCGTTAGTGTGGCCGCTGCAGGGGAAGGAAACGGGGACGATGATCGGATGGCATGGCGTGGTGCCGCTGGCCGAGGCGCACGCCAAGGGCATTCCTGCCGACTATGCCGCGGCATGGCCGGCGATCCGCAAGCGCAGTTTCGATTTTGCCGCGCCCGACAAGGAGAACAGCCGCGGCCGCGACCTTTACGACCGGCTCGGCTATGTGCCGGCGGACAAGGTCAATGAAAGCGTCAGCCGCACGCAGGAATATGCCTATGACGACTGGGCATCGGCACGGCTGGCGCGCGCGGCAGGAGCGGGGGCAGACGCCGAGAGGCTGCTGAAGCGCTCGGGCAATTGGCGCAACGTCATCGATGGCGGGATCGGCTTCGCGCGTCCGCGCTTCGCCGACGGGAAATGGTGGAAGGATTATGACCCGATCCAGCTCGGCCATATGCCCGAGCCCGACTGGCGCGACTATACCGAGGCCAATGGCTGGCAGGCGACCTTCCTCAACCAGCACGACATTTACGGCCTGATCGCGCATCTCGGCGGCGACGCGAAATTCGAGGCGAAGCTCGATGCCTTGTTCAATGCGCCGTCGGCCTTGCCGGCGAATGCCCCGCCGGACATTTCCGGGCTGGTCGGCCAATATGCCCATGGCAACGAGCCCGACCAGCATGCGCCCTATCTCTATGCCTATGTCGGGGCGCCGTGGAAGACGCAGGCGATGGTGCGCCGGCTGTGCACCGAGATGTACAGGAACGATCCGGACGGGATCATCGGCAATGACGATTGCGGACAGATGAGCGCGTGGTTCGTCTTCTCGGCGCTCGGCTTCTATCCGGTCGATCCGGTCGAAGCCGCCTATGTGTTCGGCTCGCCCTTGTTCGAACGCGCCCAAGTTTCGGTCGGCCAGGGCAGGAAGCTGGTGATCGAAGCGCCCGCCAATGGCGCCGACACCCCCTATGTCGCGGCTGTCCGCTGGAACGGCCGTCCGTGGACGCGCAGCTGGATCCCGCATGCCGAACTGGTGAAGGGCGGCACCTTGCACTTCACCATGGCCCGCACCCCCAATCGCGCCTTCGGACGCGCGCCCGCCGACCGGCCGCCGTCCTTTGGCCGCACTCCCGCTTGAAGAGGTAAATATGACCGAGCTTAGCCGGCGCACGCTGATCGCAACCGGGCTCGCCGCTGGCGCGCTTCCCGCCGCGCCGGCCATCGCGCGCGTCGCGCCGCCCAAGCCGTTCGGCGCGGTGCCGAGCGCGCGGCAATGGCGCTGGCACGGTCGCGAGCAGTACGCTTTCGTCCATTTCTCGATCAACACCTTCACCGACAAGGAATGGGGCTATGGCGACGAGAGCCCGAAACTGTTCGACCCGAGCGACTTCGATGCTGACCAGATCGTCGCCGCAGCCAAGGCAGGCGGGCTGCGCGGGCTGATCCTCACCGCCAAGCATCATGACGGCTTCTGCCTGTGGCCGACGACGCTTACCGAGCATTGCATCCGCAACAGCCCGTACAAGGGCGGCAAGGGCGACGTGGTCCGCGAAATGGCCGATGCGTGCCGCCGCGCGAAGCTGCCGTTCGGGCTCTATCTGTCGCCCTGGGATCGCAACCATGCCGAATATGGCCGCCCTGCCTATGTCGAATATTATCGCGCGCAGCTGACCGAACTCTGCACCCGCTACGGCGAATTGTTCGAGGTCTGGTTCGACGGCGCCAATGGCGGCGACGGCTATTATGGCGGCGCGCGCGAGGCGCGGAAGATCGATGCGCCGCGTTACTATGACTGGCCGTCGATCGTGGCGCTGGTGCACAAGCTCCAGCCGAACGCCTGCACCTTCGATCCGCTCGGCGCCGATATCCGCTGGGTCGGCAATGAGGACGGCGTGGCGGGCGACCCGTGCTGGCCGACCATGCCGAACCACCCTTATGTCCAGAGCGAAGGCAATTCCGGGGTGCGCGGCGGCGCCTTGTGGTGGCCGGCCGAGACCGACGTGTCGATCCGGCCCGGCTGGTTCTACCATTCCGACGAGGATTCGAAGGTCAAGAGTCCCGGGCGGCTGATCCGGCTGTACGACGAGTCGGTTGGGCGCGGGACCAATCTCAACCTCAACATCCCGCCCGATCGCCGAGGGCGCATTCCGGATCAGGACGTCAGGATCCTCAAATCGTTCGGCGATGCGATCCGGGCGACCTTCGCGCGCGATCTCGCCCAGGGTGCGGTCGCGCATGCGAGCCATAGCCGCGGCAGCGGCTTCGAGCCGGCGCGGGTGCTCGACGGCGACCGCGAGACCTATTGGACCACCCCCGACGGCGTGACCGATCCGGTGCTGACGCTGGATCTTGGGCCGGGGACGCGTTTCGACGTGATCCGACTGCGCGAATATCTGCCGCTCGGGGTGCGCGTCACCCGGTTCGCGCTCGACGCGGAGGTGGACGGTACGTGGCGAACGCTTGCCGAGCAGCAATGCATTTCGGCGCAGCGGGTGATCCGGCTCGATGCGCCGCTTGCTGCGCGCCGGGTGCGGCTGCGCATCCTCGAAGCGCCCGTGTGTCCCGCGATCAGTGAGTTTGCATTATTCCGGTCGGTGGCGCCGGTGCCGGTCGCGGCGATCGTGTCGAGCGATCCCTCGGTGCTCGACGTGACACGCTGGCGCATCGTCGCGGCAACCGCGCCCGGCGCCGAGAAGCTGCTCGACAACGACGCCGCCACCGTCTGGGTGCAGCCGGCGCCGGCCGCATCCGCGCCGGCCAGAGTCACGATCGACCTCGGCAAATCCGAGATGCTCGCCGGGTTCAGCCTGACGCCGTCGCGGCATGTCATGTCGAAGGCGTCGCCGCCCAAACGCTATGTCGCCGAAACGAGCGAGGACGGCACCAGCTGGCGGCCGGCAGCGGCCGGCGAGTTCGGCAACATCGCTTATGCGCTGTCGACGCAGCGTATCGCGTTCGAGGCGCCGCGTACGGCGCGCTATCTGCGGCTCGCCTTCGACGAGACGGCGCTCCCTGAACCGCGCCTGGCGATCGCCGGCATCGGCGGCTTCGTAACCAGGCGGTAGCCGCCGCCTGATCGGCCGGACACTCCGGCCCGCACTCTCGGCAACTCTTCCGCGTCCATGGCCCATGAGCCGGGCCATGGCGACGCGTGCGCGTGACCGCGCCAGCCCCGCACCTGCGGGGCTGGCGTGAACCATTGGTCCTATCGCTCTTCCATTTTGATAAAACCAATTATGTTTTTGGTATTGAAATACTGTTTCACCTGTGAGAATTGTGTTGCAGCAATGTGGCACACCGTCGCGTGGCGAGGCGGACGCCGCCCTATCGGGGCGGCGAACGAAAGGGACCGGGGATGGAGACTTCGCGGCGTGGAGCGATCGGGCTGGGCCTTGCCGGCATGGCCGCAGCTGCGCCCGCGATCGCGCACGCCGCTCCGGCACGTCGGGCCCTGTTCGTTTCCACCTGGGATTTCGGTGCGGCAGCGAATGCCGCGGCTTATGCGCGCTGGCGGAACAAGGGCACGCTGATCGATGCGCTCGAGGCGGGCGCGCGCGTTCCCGAGGCCGATCCGGCCAACCATTCGGTCGGCTATGGCGGCTATCCCGATCGCGACGGCCATGTGACGCTCGACGCGATCCTGATGGACGATGCCGGCCATGTCGGCGCAGTGGCGGCGCTCGAGGACATCCTGCACCCGATCTCGGTGGCGCGGCGGGTGATGGAGAAGACCCCGCACACCATGCTGGTCGGGGAGGGCGCCCGCCAGTTCGCGCTCGCCGAGGGGTTCGAAGCCGTCAAGCTGCTCACGCCCGAGGCCGAGGCGGCGTGGCGGGATTGGCTCAAGACTGCGAAATACCAGCCGATCGCCAATATCGAGAACCAGCGCGGTTCGGCACTCGATCACGACACGATCGGGATGCTCGCCTGCGGTCCCGACGGGCGGCTCGCGGGCGCCTGCACCACGTCGGGCATGGCCTTCAAGCTTCGCGGGCGGATCGGTGACTCGCCGCAGGCAGGTTGCGGGCTGTTCGTCGAGAGGGGCGTCGGCGGCGCGACGGCGACCGGCGTCGGCGAGGAAGTCACCCGCATCGCCGGCACTGCGCGGGTGGTCGCATCGATGCGCGCGGGCATGGCGCCCGCCGCTGCCTGCCGCGAGGCGGTGCTGCACATCGCTCAGTTGCGCGGCGAAGCGGTCAAGGACGTGCAGGTCGGTTTCCTCGCGATCGATACGCGCGGCGAGGTGGGCGCCTTCGCGCTCCAGCCGGGATTCACCTTCGCGGTCACCGACCTCGAGGGCCGCACGGAGGTACGCGCTGCAGAGAGCCTCAAAGGGCCGCGCAGCACGCAATGAGGTTCAGGGTCTCACAAGGGAAAAGCCAATGAAGAAGTTGAATGCGTTGTTGCTTGCCTCGACCTGCGTGGCGGGGATCCATGCAATGCCCGCTTATGCACAGGACGAGGGCAATCAGGTGACCGCCGCGGCCGCGCAGCCAGAGGAAAGCGACGAGACCGATGCCGGCATCGTCGTGACCGGCAGCCGCATCACCCGGCCGAACGCCGCCGCCGCCTCGCCGATCACCTCGGTGACTTCAGAAGCGATCCGCGCCCAGGCCGCGGTGAACATCGAGGAAGTGCTCAATCGCATTCCGTCGATCGCGCCCGACAGCCAGCAGAATTACCAGGATTCGGACGGCCGCCAGCGGATTAAGCTGCGCAACCTCGGCTTCGAGCGCACGCTGATCCTCGTCGACGGCAAGCGCCTCGGCACGATGAACGGCCTCGACGCGAACATGATCCCGACTGCGCTGGTGTCGCGCGTCGACGTGCTGACCGGCGGCGCCTCGGCTGTCTATGGTTCGGACGCAGTCGCCGGCGTCGTCAACTTCATCATGGACAATAATTTCGAAGGCATTCAGGCGAACGCCAATTACAATTTCTACGCGCACCAGAACAAGCCGGGCCTCGTGTCGCAGGTCGCCAGCCAATACGGCTTTGCGCAGCCGAACCACAATTTCGTTACCGACGGTGGTCGCGTCGACCTTTCGCTGACCGCCGGCAAGAAGCTGTTCGACGACCGCTTCCACATCTCGGCCTATGTCGATTACCGCAAGGCCGATCTCGTCCCCTATAGCGCGCGTGAAACCTCGGGCTGCCAACTCGTCGAAGGCACCAAGGACGGCCCGCTCAGCTGCTCGGTCTCGACCTATACCCGCACCGGCTATGTCTCGCCGCAATCCGGCCCGAACGCCGGCAACGCCTATGTCAATAATCCCGACGGCAGCCGCACCTTCGTACCGTATTCGACTGCGCTCGCAGCAAATCCGTATGACGGCTATTCCTTCCAGCGCAAAAACGAGCGCTGGAATGCCGGCGGTTTCGCCTCGTTCGAGATCTCGGACGCAGCCGAGGTCTATGCGAACGCCATGTGGTTCCGTGACAAGTCGGCAAACCTCTATCCGGCGCGCGTCTACAGCTCGACCTCCTACTCGGACGGTCCCTATCGGGTGAGCTGCGCCAACCCGTACATGTCGGCCGCGCAGGCGGCGACGATTTGCGGCGCTGCGGCCGGCAGCGCGACGTTCGTGCCGATCGAGCTGCGCTATCGCTTTACCGGCGTGCCTGATCTGGAAGACCGCTACCTCAACGAAGGCACGCGCATCACCGGCGGCGTCCGCGGCCAGTTCGCGCAGGGCTGGAACTACGATATCGGCGGTGTCTACGCGCGCAACAAGCAGGCGATAAGCTGGGCCGGGCCCACCTATGCGCGTGTCAACAATGCGCTCAATGTAGTCAGCAACAATGGCACGATCAGCTGCGTGAACGACGCGGCAAACGGCTGTGTGCCGTTCGATCCGT
Source organism: Sphingomonas psychrotolerans (assembly GCA_032334595.1). Taxonomy (GTDB): domain Bacteria; phylum Pseudomonadota; class Alphaproteobacteria; order Sphingomonadales; family Sphingomonadaceae; genus Sphingomonas; species Sphingomonas psychrotolerans_A. The sequence goes on from JALMLT010000006.1 coordinate 212,577, forward strand.
TCAGCGCGAGTTCGGCGGTCAACAACAGTGCGCTGTACAACTATCTGACGCAGGGCACTTACGGCACCTCGACCACGACCAACACGCTCTACAACGGCATCGTGACTGTACAGGGCGACCTCGGCACCTATGGCATCAAGAGCCCCTGGGCCGATGAGGGCGTGGCGATCGCGTTCGGCGCCGAGTATCGCGAGGACCAGCTGAAGAGCCACGCGGACGAAATCTGGCGCGAGACCGTCAGCGACGACGCCGATCGCTATCTGTCCCAGCACGTCTGGGAAGGAAATGTCGAGCTCCAGCTGCCGGTCGCCCAGCACAAGCCGTTCGCCGACCTGCTCCAGCTCAACGGCGCTTTCCGCCTGTCGAAGTACAGCAGCAACCCGAACACCTTCTCGACATGGAAGGCCGAGGCGATCTGGGCACCGATCCCGGACATCACCTTCCGCGGCTCGATCAATCGCGCCCAGCGCGCGCCGACCGTGGTCGAGGCGTTCCAGGGTTCCAACACCAGCTATGGCCGGATCACCACCGCCTATAACGACATCTGCGCGCCGACGATCGTCAGCACCTCGATCGACCCGGTGACCGGGCGTCCGGTCAACGTCTACGGCGCGCCCGTCGCGTCGCGGGAGGCGTGCAGGGCGACCGGCCTCGCCGACAATCTCTACGGCAGCGCAACCCTGCTCTGCCCGACGGATGTGGGCTGCACTTATCGCGCCGGTGGCTTCACCGTCGATCCCGAGACGGCCTACACCAAGACCTTCGGCGTGGTCCTCAAGCCGCGCTTCCTGCCGGGGCTGGTGGTGTCGGTCGACCGCTACCTGATCGATCTGAACGACTCGATCGGCTACAACGACTATAGCTACTTCTCGCAGGGCTGTGCCGAGACGGGCGACGACTTCTTCTGCTCGATGTTCGTGCGCAACCCCAACGGCACGCTGTTCAGCGATCCGACCGGCAATCCGACGACCGGCTTCATCCGGCAGGGTACGACCAACTATTACAAGAGCAAGTCGCACGGCTGGGACTTCCAGGGTCAGTACGCGCTGCCGCTCGGTGGCGAGGCCGGCCGCCTCGACTTCGATTTCGCCGGCACTTTGACGACATTGGCGGGCGCGCAGGACGCGTCTTTCCTCGCTGAGCGCAACTGTGTCGGCTATTATGGCGGCGCCGGCTGCGGCCAGTTCATCGCGAAGTGGACGCACAATCTGCGCGGCACCTGGACGACCGCGGACCGCTTCTTCAGCGCGTCGCTGAACTGGCGTCACCTCGGCCCGCTGACCCGTACGTCGAACTCGGGCGACCCGGCGCTCGGCGCTTCGGACAGCACGGTGCGGAAGACCTTCTACCGCATCGACGCCTATGACTATTTCGATCTCGCGCTGAACTTCCGGGTCGACGAAGGCTTCTCGTTCCGCGTCGCGGCGAACAACATCTTCGACAAGACGCCGCCGGTGATGCCGAACTCCTACGATATCGGCCTGTCGCGCGCGAACACGATCTCGGCGCGATACGACTCGCTCGGCCGCCAGATTGCGGTCGGCACGACGATCAAGTTCTAACCAGCCCCTGACCCTCGATCCCCGGGGGTCTCCCCAATGGGCCCGCCTCCACACCGGAGGCGGGCTCCTTTTTACGTGTTGGGCCATTCCCCAGCGGCCCGCATTGTCAGACTGCGGCGCTGAAGCGGGTGGCGCTTGCCTTGCGATGCCGATCGAATATCGCAGCGATGGTACGGGCATAAGGCAGAGCGTGCGGCGGCACATCGATCGTCCTTCCACGGAGGCGCACCAGCCGACGGGCCTCGAACGGCTTGAGCCGCTCGATCTCCGCTAGCAGATCCACCGTCGCAGGAATTTCCGCCGTTCCGCAGGTCAGCAATTGCTCGATCAGGGTGCCGCGAACGCGGTCCTCGCGATCGCGCAGAACGCCGCGGTTCACTGCGAAAGCGCGCGCGTCGATCCGGGCGCGATAACGGCCGGCATTTTTTTCGTTTTGCAGCAGCCGGTCCGGAAAGGCGCTGATCGCCGAAGCGCCGAGGCCGATGAGGATGTCGGCCTGGTCCTCGGTGAAGCCCTGAAAGTTGCGGCGGAGCGTGCCGGATGCCGCGGCTCGGGCAAGGGCGTCGCCGGGCTTCGCGAAATGGTCGAACCCGACGGGCACGAAACCCTCGCCGATCAATTGCGCATGTGCGATTCCAGCCTGGCTGAACCGCATCCGGGCGTCGGGAAGCGCCGTCGCGTCGATCCGCCGCTGACGTGGGATGAGATGCGGGACATGGGCATAGCCGAATATGGCGAGCCGATCCGGGTGCATCGCCAGCGCAGTGTCGAGCGTCTCGATCAAATCGTCGTTCGTCTGACCGGGAAGGCCGTACATCAGGTCGAAATTGATTGAATCGAGGCCGGCGTCGCGGAGCAGCTGCATGACTCCGTGGACGGTCTCGACCGGCTGGACACGCCCGATCGCCGCCTGAATCCGCGGCACCAGCGTCTGGACGCCGAGGCTGGCGCGGCTCACCCGGTTACGGCCAAGCGCGTCGGCCCAATCCGCGTCGAAGCCGCGCGGATCGATCTCGACCGAAAGTACCGGATCGTCGAGCGTGAAGTGGCGGGCCACTGCGTCGATCAGCTCATCGAACTGCGCGGGCGCGATGGCGTTGGGGCTGCCACCGCCAAAGGCGACCCGCCGGACCCGGCCGCGCCCGCCGAGCCGCGCACCGGCAAGCGCGATCTCGTCGCGCAGGGATTTGAGATAGCCGTCGAGCCGCCCGGTGCGATTGGCCGCGCCGGTGTTGCAGCCGCAATACCAGCAGATCTCGTGGCAATAGGGGATGTGAAGGTAGAGCGAGACCGGCGCGTCGGCGGTGACCCGGTCGAGCGCGGAGCCCAGCGCCTCGCCGTCGAAGCCGTCAGTGAACTCGGCGGCCGTGGGGTAGCTGGTGTAGCGCGGTACCGGCGTGCCGAGCAGCTCGGGGTACCAGGCCCATTCATGGTCGGCGCGGGGGATCGCAAAGGCGGTGCTCATCCGCCGCGCATGCCAGCGCCGATGCGGTCCGGCACCTGTGGATTCACCGGATGCGGGTCAGTCGCCGCATTCCTCGTCGCGTTCGCCGCGAGAGCTTCTCGCGCACGCGGCATGGCAGGCATCGGGGCAGTCGCGCGGCGCATTCCGCTTTCGCCCGGAAAAAGGCGAGAGATGGTCGGAGCACATCCGCCCGATCGACAGTTCGGGCGCGAAAGCGAGCGCGCGCGGGACGGGCGCTCCCGTCATCGCGGCTAACGCCATGATCGTAGTCGCGCGGCGCCTCATTGCTCGCCTCCGGCGGGCAGCGGGCGAGGCGGGGCCGGGGCTTCGTCCTCGATCAGGATGCGCAACGCCGCGCCGTCGAGATCGTCGAACTGCCCGCTGGCCGAAGCCCAGAAGAAGGCGCCGAGCCCGAGCAGGCCGAGCAGCAGGGCCACGGGGATGAGGATCGCGACGATGCTCATCGTGCCGCGCCTCTCAGCCGCAGCGCATTCGCGACCACGAGGATCGACGAGCCTGACATCGCCAGCGCCGCGACCAGCGGCGTGACGTAGCCGGCGATCGCCAGCGGCACCGCGAGCACATTGTAGCCGATCGCGAGCGCGAAGTTTTGCCGGACCACCCGCATGGTGCGGCGCGACGCGGCGAGGGCGACCGGGACCGGCATCAGACGATCGCCGAAGAACACGATATCGGCTGCCTGACGCCCGACATCGCTGGCGGCCGAGGGTGCCATGCCTACCGAGGCAGCCTTGAGCGCCGGGCCGTCATTGACGCCGTCGCCGACCATCAGCACGTGCTTGCCCGCGGCCTCCAGCCGGGAGACTGCCGCATATTTGTCGGCCGGCGACATCTGGGCACGGGCGAACAGGCCAAGCTGGTACGCAAGCGATTTGACCACTGTCCACGAATCACCCGAGACGAACTGCACGCTCAGTCCGAGCTTCTTGAGCCGGGATACCGAAGCGCCGGCGTCCGGCCGTAACGCGTCGGCGAAGCGGATGCAGGTGGCGGGGGCGCCTTCGACACCGAACCAGGTGTGCACGCGACCCGCGTCGTGCGCCTGGGCGTCGGTTTCGACCCAGCCGTGCCGGCCGAGCGCGGCGCGGCGGCCGTCGAACGTCGCCTCGACGCCAATGCCGACCACTTCGCGAAGCTCGCTGGCGAGAGCCGGTACGACGCCGTCGCCTTCCAGCGTTCTCGCGATTGCGCGCGCATGCGGATGGCGCGTGGCGAGCGCGAGGGCGAGCAGGATCCGGCGGTGCTCCGGATCCTCGGGCATGCCTGCCACCGGCGTGAGGTGGCCCAGCGTCACCGTGCCGGTCTTGTCGAGCAGCACCGTATCCACGCCCGCGAGCTTTTCGAGCGCGGCGCCGTCGCGCACGAGGATGCCACGGCGCATGAGCGCGCCCGAGGCGACCACTTGCGCGACCGGGACCGCCAGTCCGAGCGCGCAGGGGCAGGTGATGATCAGCACTGCCACGGCGATCAGCAGCGCTTCGTGCCAGCCAGCGCCGGCGATCAGCCAACCGGTGAGGCTCAGCGCGGCGAGCAGATGCACCGCCGGCGCATAGAGCCGCGAGGCGCGATCGGCGATGCGGACGTAGCGCGATTTGTGCTGTCCGGCCGCTTCCATCAGCCGGGCAATGTCGGCAACGACGGTATCGCTGGCAGTTGCACTGACCCTGACGGTCAGCGGCGAGGTGAGGTTCATCGTACCGGCGAGCACAATGCCGCCGACCTCGACGGGTTCGGGTGCGCTCTCGCCGGTGACGATGCTGCGATCCACATCGCTCGCGCCGGCTTCGACCACGCCGTCCACGCCGATCCGGTCCCCGGCCGGGATCAGCACGCGCATGTCGGGACGCACCTCGGCCATCGCGACGCTGCGCACCTGCCCGTCGTCGTGCACGACGCGGACGTCATCGGGGAGCTTGCGCAGCAGCGAGGCGACCGCATCCTGCGCGCGTTCACGCATCACGCTGTCGAGCAGCCGTCCGCCGAGCAGGAAAGCGATCAGCATGATCGCCCCGTCGAAATAGGCGTGCGGCCCTTGGACGGCAGTCTCGTAGAGGCTCATCGCGCAGGTGAGGGTGATGCCGATACTGATCGGCACGTCCATATTGGTGCGTCCCCGCCGCAACGCGCGCCATGCACTTTCGAAGAACGGCCGGCCCGCATAGGCTATGGCAGGCAGCGCGATCAGTGCGGAGAGCCAATGGAACAGTGCGCGTGTCGCTCCGTCCGCGCCCGACCAGACCGAGACGGATAGCAGCATCACGTTCATCGCAGCGAATGCCGCCACCGCGAGCGCGCGGGCGAGTCGCTTGCTCTCGCGGTCCACCGCCCGGGTCTCGGCCAGCATGTGCGCCGCGAAGCCGAGCTTCTCCACGTCGGCGATCAGCATGTCGGGGGGAAGCGCGGGATCATGCGCGACATGGAGTCGCCTGGTGGTGAAGTTCACCCGTGCCTCGAACACGCCTTCGAGGGCGAGCAGACCATGTTCGAGCTTGGCGATGCAGCTCGCGCAGCGGAGCCCGTCGACGACGAGGTCGGTGCCCGAGAGCGGCGCGGCGGGGCGGAGCGATGCCGGCGCGTTCACAGCCGCACCTCCCTGATGAAGTGAGCGTCGCGGCCGTTCACGCGCGCGTCGATGCGAATCCGCCAGCGACCCGGTGTCAGCGCGTGGGGTGCCGAATAGCGGCCGTCGCCGATCGACGGGAGCGCGAAGCTGCGGCCCGGGATACGCCCCAACGGGTGTTCGGCCGCGGCATTCACGGTGGCGCCGTCGATCGGGCCGTCCGGACCCGCAAGCCGCGCGACCAGAGCGCCACCTCTGCCCTGTACCTCGACCTGCCACCCGAGGGCGTCCTGCGCGCGGGCCTCGGCGAGCCAGTGGTTGAACTGCTGACTCGCGACATAGCTGTTGTCGACGACGGCGCCGCCGAAGGTGCGCACGGCATTGGTCGCCATGATGAAATTGACCGCGATCACGATGCCGAAGAATCCGATCAGGATCGCGGCCATGTGCCGGCCGGTGAAGGGGCGCGTCATTGCGGGGCCTCCGGGCGTTCGAAATAGCTGGTGGTGGTCGCCGTCTCGCCCTGCGAGTCCAGCGACCGGACAGTGAAGCGCACGTCGCTGCGTTGCGGACCGGCCTCGCCGGCGGCGATGAACAAATGCTCCTTGGCGACCTTGTCCGCCTCGACGCGGAAGCGGACGCTCTGCCCGGCATGGCTGCGATCGCCGGATTCGGCCCACATCTTGCCGGCCGCGCCACTGATCGTCACCTCGACCTCCCGCGGCCGTGCCTCGAGATTGCGGACGCGGATCTGGTAGCTGTTGCGGATCGCGCCGTCGCTGAGACGCACCCACAATGGATTGCGTGCCTGGAGCACCGATAGTTCGAGGCGTGAGCGGCCGCCCAGCATCGCCAGCATGCCGATGCCGATCGCGCACCACACGGTGAAATAGATTAGCGTGCGGGTGCGGAGCAGCCGCCGGAGCGCCGGCACCGGCGCCTTGCCTGCCTGTTCGGCACGGGCGTCAAGGTCGGTGGTATAGGCGATCAGCTTGGGCTCGCGGCCGACGCGGATCATCATGTCGTCGCACGCGTCGATGCAGAGACCGCAGGTGATGCAGCCGATCTGCGGCCCTTCGCGGATATCGATGCCGGTCGGGCACACCGCGACGCAGGCGTTGCAGTCGATGCAGTCGCCGGTCTGGAGCAGCTCGACGGGACGGGATTCTGCTGCCTTGCTGCGCTTGAGGCCGTGCGTCCGCGGTTCACCGCGCCAGAATTTGTAGGTGATGGTGAGCGAGCGCTCGTCCATCATCGCGGTCTGGATGCGCGGCCACGGGCACATATATTGGCATACTTGCTCGCGCATCAGCCCGCCGAGGACATAGGTGGTCGCAGCGAGGATCGCGACGGTGGTGTAGCCGACGAGCGGTGCCTCGCCCTGCGCGAACTGGCGGGCGAGCGTCGGCGCATCGGCGAAATAAAAGATCCATGCGCCGCCGGTGAGCACGCCGATCAGGATCCAGACGGCATGCTTGGCGACGCGGCGCGCGATCTTGTTGAGCCGCCACGGCGCGGCGAGCAGCCGGAGCTGGGCGTTGCGGTCGCCGTCGATCAGCCGCTCGACATGCTGGAAGAGGTCGGTCCACACGGTTTGCGGGCAGGCATAGCCGCACCACGCGCGGCCGATCGCCGAGGTGACGAGGAACAGCCCGATCGCCGCCATCACGAGGAGTCCGGCGACGTAGTAGAATTCGTGCGGCCAGATCTCGATCGAAAAGAAGAAGAAGCGACGGTGTGCGAGATCGATCAGCACGGCTTGATCCGGCGCATAGGGTCCCCGATCCCAGCGCAGCCACGGCGTCACGTAATAAACCAGCAGCGTCAGCGCCATGAACGCCCATTTGAACCGGCGGAACGGCCCCTTGACTGCTTTGGGCAGCACCTTGCGCCGTGCCTCGAACAGGTGCGGCGAAGGGTCGAGGCGGAGGGGCGCGTTCATCTTCCGATCACTGCGGCTTGGCCGGTGCGGCAGGCGCCGCGGCGACCTGCGCCGCAGGCGGCGTCGCCTCGCCGCCGCCCAGCGAGTGGACATAGGCGGCGAGCATCTTGATCGTCACGGCGTCGAGCTGTTTGCCCCATGCCGGCATGATGCCGCCATGGGCATTGGTGATCGTCTCGGAGAGTGCCGTACGGTCGCCGCCATAGAGCCAGATCTGGTCGGTGAGATTGGGCGCGCCCATGGCGCGGTTTCCCTTCGCATTGTCGCCGTGGCAGGCAGCGCAGTTGTTCGCGAACAGCGCCGCGCCGCGCTTGGCAGAGGCGCCGGCCGGCTCCTGCCTCGAGACGAAGCGGACCCAGGAGACGACGTCCTCGATTTCCTCGGGCTTGAGCAGCTGGTCGCGGCCGAACGCCGGCATTTGCGACTGTCGGGTGGCGTCGTCGCCGGGCTGGCGGATGCCGTGGGCGAGCGTCTGCTGGATCGTCGCGAGGTCGCCGCCCCACAGCCAGTCGTCGTCGTTGAGGTTCGGATAGCCCTTGCTGCCCGCTGCGCCCGCGCCGTGGCAGGCGGCGCAGTGCACCTTGAACGCCGAACGCCCGCCTTCGACCGCCGCGGCGAACAACTGCGGGTTGTTGGGCAACTGCTCGATCGGGGTTGCCGCAAGCGCCTTGATCACCGGCGCACGCCGGTCGCGCTCGGCGGCAAGCTCGCGCTGGAGCTCGCCGCGACTGGACCAGCCGAGCACGCCTTCGGTGGCACCGCTGATCAGCGGCCAAGCCGGATAGGCGACGCAATAGGCGATCGCGAACACGATCGTGCCGTAGAAGGTCCACAGCCACCAGCGCGGCATCGGCGTGTCGAGCTCCTCGATGCCGTCCCATTCATGGCCGACCGTGCTGATGCCGGTCTTCTCGTCGATGCGCTTGTTGTCAGCCATCGATAGGTTCCTCGTCTTCAAAGATGCTGGTGGCGGCGCGGGTGTTTCCATGGCGCGAGCCGGGGAGGAAGGGCCAGGCGGCCAGCGTCAGGAACACTGCGGTCATGACGACCAATCCCCAGCTGTCGGCGAAATGGCGGAGCGCGTCGTAGCTCATTTCGCCTTCTCGCGTGCGGAGGCGGCGGCGAAGTCGACCTGGGTGCCGAGCCCCTGGAGATAAGCGACCAGGGCATCCATCTCGGTAAGCCGTTCCCGGTTGCCGTCGAAGTCGCGCGACTGCGCCTTGGGGTAGCGGCGGGCGAGATCGGCGGTGTCGCCATCGCCAAAGCCTTGGGTCTGCAGGTCCTCCACCGCCTTGACGATGTCCTCGTCGCTATAGGGCACCCCCTCGGCACGAAGCGCCTTGAGGTGCGCGGCGATGTCGCTGCCCTTCAGGTCGCGATTTGCGAGGAAGGCATAGCGCGGCATGATCGATTCCGGCACGACTGCCTGCGGGTTCTTCAGATGCTGGACGTGCCATTCGTCGGAATAGCGATTGCCGACGCGTGCGAGGTCCGGCCCGGTGCGCTCCGAACCCCATTGGAAGGGATGGTCGAACATGCTCTCGGCGGCGAGGCTGTAATGGCCGTAGCGCTCGGTCTCGTCGCGGAACGGCCGGATCATCTGGCTGTGACAATTATAGCAGCCCTCGCGGATGTAGATGTTGCGGCCGGCCAGCTCGAGGGGAGTGTAGGGGCGCACCCCCTCGACCTTCTCGACCGTCGACTGGATCCAGAAGAGCGGCGCGATTTCGACGATGCCGCCGATCGCGACGGTGACCAGGGCGAGCGCCGCCAGCAAGGTGACGTTGCGCTCGATCTTCTTGTGGCCTTGAACGATGCTTGCCATCGGTCACGGTTCCTTATTCGGCGGCGACGGGCAGCACGCCGTCTGCCGGTGCGGGTTGCGAGGAGGCGCTGTCGGCGCCGCGAGCGGAAAGCGGGCGATCGCGCTCGGGGTCGAAGGCGGCGTCGGTCATTGGCGCCTCGCCGCGGAGCTTACCGGCGATCGTCATCCAGACGTTCCAGACCATGAACAGCGCGCCGGCGAAGTAGAGCAGGCCGCCCGCGACGCGGATCACGTAATAGGGGTGCATCGCCTGGACGACTTCGGCGAACGAGTAGACGAGGTAGCCGTCGTCACCATATTCGCGCCACATCAGCCCCTGGGTGATCCCCGCCACCCACATCGACGAGGCGTAGAGGACGATGCCCAGGGTCGCGCACCAGAAGTGCCAGTTGACCATGCGGAGCGAGTAGAGCCGGGTGCGACCCCACAGGCGCGGCGTCATGTAATAGATGGCGGCGAAGGTGATCATGCCGTTCCAGCCGAGCGCGCCCGAATGGACATGGCCGATCGTCCAGTTGGTGTAGTGCGAGAGCGAATTGACGCTCTTCACCGACATCATCGGGCCTTCGAAGGTGCTCATCCCGTAAAAGGCAAGCGCGAACACCATCATGCGGATGATCGGATCGGTGCGGACCTTGTCCCACGCGCCGTTCAAGGTCATCAGACCATTGATCATGCCGCCCCAGCTCGGCATCCACAGCATCACCGAGAACACCATGCCGAGCGTCTGCGCCCAGTCGGGCAAAGCGGTGTAGTGGAGGTGGTGCGGACCCGCCCAGATGTAGAGGAAGATCAGCGACCAGAAGTGGAGGATCGACAGCCGGTAGCTGTAGATCGGCCGCTCGGCCTGCTTGGGCACGAAATAATACATCATGCCGAGGAAGCCCGCGGTCAGGAAGAAGCCGACCGCGTTGTGCCCGTACCACCACTGCGTCAGCGCATCCTGCACGCCCGAGAAGAGCGAATAGGATTTCGAGCCGACCCACGACACCGGCAGCGACAGATTGTTCACCAGATGGAGCATCGCCACCGTGACGATGAAACCGAGATAGAACCAGTTCGCGACGTAGATATGCGGCTCGGAACGCTTGAGGATCGTGCCGACGAACACCGCGAGATAGGCGACCCAGACGATGGTCAGCCAGATGTCGACATACCATTCGGGCTCGGCATATTCCCGGCCCTCGGTGACGCCGAGGACATAGCCGGTCGCGGCGAGTACGATGAACAGCTGATAGCCCCAGAAGACGAACTTCGCGACGCCGGGCAGCGCCAGCCGGGCGCGGCAGGTGCGCTGGACGACGTAGAAGCTCGTCGCGATCAGCGCATTGCCGCCGAACGCGAAGATCACCGCCGAGGTGTGCAGCGGCCGGAGCCGTCCGAACGTGGTATATTCGGTCGGCAGGTTGAGCCCCGGATAGCCGAGCTGGGCGGCGATCACGATCCCGACGAGAAAGCCCACCACGCCCCAGAACACCGTGGCGATCACGCCCCAGCGAATGACTTCGTCGTCATAGCGCTCGAGCGCGCGGGCCTCTGCCGAGCGCGCCGGCAACAGGCTGATCCCGCGCATCGACACGAAGGCAGTGAGCGTCGCCGCGGCTGCCGCGATCCCCATATGGATCGCGAACGGGGTGTCGGCGGCGGAGGCGGCGGCGAACACCGCCACGATCGCGAGCAGCAGCCAGGCGCCGCTGCGTAAGAGGATATCGTCTTCCATATTCGGGCTCCACTGCGCGGCGGGCCTCTTGCGGGGCCGTCCGCCGGATGTGAGGGGCGTTGGTCAGGCGGCGATGCGTTCCGGGTGTTGCGGCACTGGCCGCGACCGGAGCGGCGTGGGTTCGGGCGCGCCCTTGAGCTCAAGCCGTCCCCAGATCTCGACGAGTGCGTCGACCAGTTCGCGCATCATCGCCTCGTCATGCGCGGGGCCGGGGGTGAAGCGCAGCCGCTCGGTGCCGCGGGGCACGGTGGGGTAGTTGATCGGCTGGACGTAGACGCCGTATTCGGCGAGCAGCACGTCGCTGATCTTCTTGGCCTTGACCGGATC
>JALMLT010000007.1:0-110340 GCA_032334595.1 Sphingomonas psychrotolerans
TCAAAGAGCGACAAAAACCGACGCCGTGTCCCACCCCTCTTTCGCGGGGCGTTGCAGCGCCTGGTTTTTGGTGACCGTCGCAGCGCTCGGTGTCGAGCACCGCGTCGGTGGAGTGGCTTCTATGCCCGGCTTTTGATTCGGTCAACAGCGTTTTGGAACTTTCTGTCTTTTTCCCGAAACACAGCGCGCAAAGCCGCAGAAAACCGTGCTTTACGCCATCTCAACCGGTCCAGGTCCATGACATCCCCGTGACCGAATCGACCGCCCACGCCCCGAATCACGGGCTCGAATCGCTGAAGGATCAGGTGCGCAGCGCCGTGATCTGGCGTTCGGGCACCCAGATTCTCGGCCAGTTGCTCACCTGGGCCTCCACCTTCATCGTGATTCGGGTGCTGAGTCCGTCGGACTATGGCCTGTTCGCAATGACCCAGGTCGTGCTCGTCCTGCTCAACATGCTCAACGGCTATGGCCTCGCCAGCGCGCTGATCCAGCGCAGCGACGCCGGCCTGCATGCCCAGCGCCAGCTGTTCGGGATGCTGATCCTGCTCAACCTCGGGCTTGCCGCGATCCAGTTCGGCTGCGCCCCCTTCGCTGCGGCTTATTACCGGCAACCGATGGTGGCCGAGTTGCTGCGGGTGCAGGCGCTCCTCTACGTCGCGACGCCATTCATCGCCCTCCCCTATGCGTTGCTCGCGCGCGAGATGGACTTCCGCAAGCAGGCGCAAGTGAACTTCGCCTCCGGAATTGCCGGGGCGGTGACCGCCCTGATCGGGGCATGGTCGGGCCTCGGGGTCTGGACCCTGGTCGCCGCGCCGATCGCCTTGTTCACCGTACGCGCGGTCGGCATGACCTGGGCGGCCAGTGCGCTGATGTGGCCGAGCTTCGACTTTCGCGGCGCCGGCGACATCGCGCGCTATGGCGGTGTGATGGCGGCGGGGCAGATCTTCTGGTTCCTCCAGAGCCAGGCCGATGTGTTCATCGCCGGCCGCCTGTTCGATCCGCACCTGCTCGGCCTCTATACAACCAGCCTGTTCCTCACCCAGATCTTCGTGTCGAAGTTCGTGCCGCCGCTCAACGAAGTCGCCTTTTCGGCCTATGCCCGAATGAAGGAGGATCGCGCGGCGGTAGCGGCGGCGTTCGTCAAGTCGGCGCGTGTGATCTTCGTCGTGGCGATGCCTTTCTATCTCGGGCTCGCGGTCACGGCGCGGCCTTTGGTCGAAGTGGTGCTCGGGCCCAAATGGAGCGAGGCGGCGCCGATCGTCCACTGGCTCGCGCTGGCGATGCCGATGATGACCTTGCAGACGCTCTATGCGCCGGCGAGCGACGCCTGCGGACGGCCGGGAATCAGCGCACGCAATGGCGCGACCGGCGCGCTGCTGCTGCCCGCCGCGTTCCTGATCGGCGTGCATTGGGGGATCATGGGACTGATCGCGGCGTGGTTCGCGGCCTATCCGCTCTATCTGGCGATCTCGACGTGGCGCACCCTGCCGGTGATCGGGGTGCGGCTGCGCGATCTCGTCGACGGACTCACGCCGCCGGTGTTCGCGGCCGTGGCGATGGCGCTGATCGTATCGCTGGTCGCGCGCGTGATGCCGCCGATGCCGGCGTTCGCGGCGCTGACCGTGCTCGGATGCACCGGCGTGCTCGCTTATGGCGGATGGCTGGCGCTATTCGCGCGCGAGACGCTCGACGAACTGGTCGCCCTGATCCGCAATCGCCGCGGCTAGACGGCCTGGATATAGGCGCGCATCGCCTCCGCTTCGGATTCGATCCGTTCGATGCGGTATTTCACCAGATCGCCGATCGAGATGAACCCGATGCAGCGGCCGCGCTCGACCACCGGCAAATGCCGTACGCGGCGCCGGGTCATCAGCGCGAGCGCGCCGAGCACCGATTCGTCGGGCGCGACGGTGATCGCGGGCGCAGTCATCACGTCGCGCACCTTGCGGTCGAGCGCCGGGGCGCCTTCGCGCTTGAGGCTGTAGATCACGTCGCGTTCCGAGAAGATGCCCGCCACCATTTCGCCATCCATCACCGGAACGGCGCCGATCCGGCGACTGGCGAGCAATGCCACCGCCTCGGACACGGTGCGATCCCCCGCGATCGACACCACATCGTGCCCTTTTCCCCCCAGGATTGCTGCGATCGTCATCGCTCGTCTCCGCGTTCGGGTTCAGGCGGTTGTTTCTCCCATGATTCGCGCCCAATTGCAAAGCCATGCAGACGCCGCGGCACGATCTCGACGATCCCGAATATGCCGCCTTCGCCTGGGGCCGCTTCCGCCGTATCCTCAAGGCGATGGCGCTGGTCGCGCTGCTTACCGCCGGCGTGGCCGAAGCCGTGCTCTATCTCTGGCTGGGCGAGCTCAACTTCGTCACCGCCAGCGCGACCTTTCTTGGCGTGTTCCTGACGATGATGCTCGCCGCCGCCTTGATGGGGCTGATGTTCCTGAGTTCGGGCAGCGGCCATGACGCGCAGGTCGAGGATCGGCTCCGCGACGAGATCGACCTCGACTGAGATCAGCGCCGATTGTCCAGCTTCAGCGCGAATTCGAGTCGCGCCGTGCCGTTGGCGGGGACGATCGCCCGCCATGTCTTCACGCCCTTATGCTCGACCAGCTTCGCATCGATCGACGCGAAGGTGAACGGCAGCGGCATTTCGAAGGTTTCCGGAGTCGAGCGCGCATTGCTCACCTCGACCGTGAACGGCAGACGTGTTTTCGAAGGTGGGCGCGGGATGATCCGGTAGCGCAGATCGCTGCTCTGGCCGGTCGCGAACTCGACTTCTTCGCCGATCGCGCGATCCGCCAGATCGCTTTCGCCGATCAGCAGCGATTCTTCGCGCGCACGTTCGAAAACCGCGACGCGGCCTGCAGGCAGTGGAAGCCCGAGTCCTTCCTCTTCGACGTTGCGGGTGCGCAGGATCCGCGCGGCCTCGAAGCTCGGCGTATCGCCTGCCGGGCTGTAGCCGAACTGGCGGAAGATGCCGGTATAGATTCGCGCGAAGCGGACCTCCTTGCGATCAATCATCGCGACCTGCTTGCGGCTCAGCGCGGCGACGGTGACGGGCTCGGGAATGCGGTAGAGCTTGAGATCGCCGAGCTCTTCCTGCTGCGCCATCATCACCGGGGCTGGCGGCGGCGCGGGGGCCGGCATCGCCATCGGCATGGCCCTCCGTCGCAAGCTGCCCGACACCACGATGTCTTCGGCACCGGCTACTTCAAGCATCACATCCGGCGGCGACATGCGTTCGATGCTCCAGCGCGGATAGGTGCTGGTAGTATCCATCGGCCAGCAACGCAGATGGAGCTCGGGCGCCGGTCTCTTGGGAAGCACCGCCGCGGCTTCCTTGTGCGGCGCGCCGGCCACGGCGTTGGTGCTGGCGCCGACAAAGCCCTGGCTGCCGCCATTGGCCACGGTCAGCCACGCGAACAGGTCGAGCGTCTCGCCGTCCTCGGCGACCTGCGCGACGTAATTGGCCGACCAGTCGAAGCCTTGCGCGAGATAGGAGATCTGCACTCTGACGGTGGCGGCATTGGCGCTATCGGTGGTCACCGACAAGGTGGGTTTGGCGGAAAGATCCGCGGGTACGCCCGGATATTTGAGGCCTTCCGGCAGGCCCGAGCAGCCGAGCGCCTCGACACCGCCATCCGTGGTCAGCAACACTCCGCCGCCCGGACCGGACTGGATGATCGCCTCACCTTCGGTGACCTTGCCCGTCGCGCGATTGGTCCGCCGGATCGTCACACGGCGCTTGAGATACGCGTCGATCAGCGCCGCCGGCGAGAGCAGCCGCGCGTCGCGATTCTTCTCACCGACCTGCTGCGGCAGCCCGGTAACGATCGCGGTTTCGGGCATCATCCCCTCGGAAACCCCGACGAACCGGATCACCGACTTGCCCGCCGGCACGGCGATCGTCCGGGTCTCGGTGATCAGTGCGTAGCCGCCGGGCCAGCCGCCTGACGGAATCGCGCCGTCGCCGCGGCCCGGATCGCGATAGAGCGTTACCGAAACCGACTCGATCCTGTCGGACTCCACCAGCACCTGCCCCGCCGCGGGCGAGGCGGCGGCGAGAAGCGCAAGAGCAGGAAGGATGCGGCGCATCAGTAGCGCGTGTCGAACACCACGGTGACCGACGCCTTGCCGTTGGCGGGGACTGGCACCTTCCACTCCATCCGGTCGGCCGAAACCCGCTCGCCGACGAGGCTCTGCTCGACGATCCGCACATCGCCCCACAGACCGTTCTGGGCGAGGTCGATCGTTACCGGCGCCGGCCGGGCATTGGTGAAATCGTAGCGCATTGCCGTCCGCCAGCGCGTCGACGACATTCGCCGCCGCTCGACCACCACCGCGGCACCCTTCACGTCGAACGCGTCGCCGGTGCGGATCGACATCGCCGAGCCCATCGGCGCCGCTGCGACGCGGCTCTCGCCGATGAACTGCGGATCGCCGCGGGCATCGCGCATATAGACGCGGATCGTGCCCGCCGGCAGCTGATCGCCGAGCCCGCCGTCCTTCGAGGTCGAGAATTTGAGCACGGTCGCGGCGCTGCGCGGATCGGACTGGGTCTCGAGCCAGCCATTCGTCCATTCATAGGTCTTGCGCCCGGGCGTGTTCTTGACGTCGAGGAAGCTGACCTGCTTCTGCTGGGCATTGGCGATCGTCGTCCGCTCGCCCAAGGGGTACAGATAATAGTCGCCGAGTTTCTCGCGCGTGCCACTTTCGGTGCCAGCCTGCTCGATCGTCGAATCGCCGAGTTGCGAGAGGCCGCCATTGCCGCGATTGGGGTTGCCGGCGACGAGCAGAACATCGGCGTTGCGATAATTGGTGCCGGTATTGTTGGTGAGCGTCACCCAGCCCTGCATGTCGATCGCGCCCTTCGCCTCGTCGAACAGCATGACATAGTCGCTGGTCCAGCCGAGGCCGGGGGTCAGATAGGTGAGGGTCGCCGGCACTCTGCCGGCACGCGCCGCCTGCAGCGTCACCGAAAGCGTCGGGCGGGCGCGGAGATTCTCGGGTACCTTGTCGAAGATCACGCGCACCGGCAGGCCATCGTCACGCAGCACTTCGATGCGATTGCCGATCTGGAGCACGATGCCGCCATTGGCGGCGAGCACCCGCGCCTGCTCGCGCGTCTCGGCGCCGGTGGCGGGATTGGTCCGCACGATCGTGACGACCGAACCGACTGCCTTTTCCATCAGTTTGTCGGGCGAAAGCAGGTCATAGTCGAAATTCTGCTCGACGATGCCGAGGCCCGGCCCCGACAGAGTCACGGTTTCCGAGCGAATCTGCGCCGAGACGTCGGGGAATTCCTGGCGCGTGCGGCCGGCGGGAAGATCGAGCTGGCGGACATCCTGCACCAGCGATTGACCGTTCTGGTAGATGGTGACCGAAAGATCGCCCTGCGCGGTCTGGTCCGGTGCAGGCACCGCCGACTGGGTCTGGGCCTGCGCAGCGAACGGCGTCGCCGCCAGAATGAGAGCCGTCAAACGCAAAGCATCCTCCCCCAAGGCCGTCTCAGGGGAGGATGCTAGCAGGTTGATCGCGAAGGGCCAGCCCGTCGCGGAAAAGATCAGGCGGCCGGCGGAACCTCGGCCTCGTCGGTCTTCACGGTGCGGCGGCGGCGCGGCTTCTTGGGCGCCTCATCGGCATCGTTCGCGGCAGCGGCTTCGGTTCCGAAAGCCGGCGGAAGGATGGCCGCATCGATGCCCTGCGGCGCTTCGGCTTCGATGCTCTCCTCGCGGCGCGGACGACCGCGGCCGCGGGCGGGACGTGCAGGCCGTTCTTCCGCGACTTCGCGCTGCTCGGGGAACAGCTCGGGCGCCGGCGCTTCCTGCACCTCGGCCTGATGCCCGTTGGCATAGCCATTGGCCGCATTGCCATTCGGGCGACGATCGCGGCGACCATCGCGGTCGCGACCTTCGCGCGGCGCACGCTCCTCACGGTCCTGACGCGGCTCGCGATCCTGGCGGGGCTCACGATCCTGACGCGCTTCGCGGTCCTGGCGTGGTTCACGGTCCTGCCGCGATTCGCGCTCATAGCGCGACTCGCGCTGCTGCGGCTGCTGACGCTCGTCGCGCTGCTCGTCGCGATTGCCCTCGGCCTCGTATTCGAAATCCTCGTCGTCGCCGTCAATGTCGTTGCTCGGGCGCGGCTGCGGGCGCTGGTTCGGATTCTGCTCCTCGAAGCGCGAGCGGGTCTCGCTCAGCACCCGGAAATAGTGGTCCGCGAACTGAAGATAATATTCGGCGTTGACCCGATCGCCTTGCATCTGCGCGTCGCGAGCAAGGTTCTTGTATTTCTCGAGAAGCTGCGCCGCATTGCCGCGTGCGCGATTGTCGATGCGGTTGCCATTGCCCTGGTTGGGATTGCCACCCTGGCGCTGCTGACCACCACGACCGCGACGGCGGCCGTTGTTAGCCTGACGATTGTTCATCAAGATCTGTATGTCCTGTCTACTTAAGCCGTCCGTCGATCCATCGGGGTCCCGGATGCACGTTACACTTCGGACAGCGCCGATACGGCGCTTCCGCCCGCCATGGCCGCCGGACTGCAGCGGCACACATGACCATGGAGTGAGCCTTAGCCCTCTGTTTCAACAACCTGGTTGAAAGTGCCTCGCCCCGGCGCCGTCTTAGCCCGTGCAGCACTAATCTCCAAGCGGAAATATGGGTAGGCGGTCCCCGATTTCAAGTGAGCAGTACCGCTCGGGGACGATCCCCTAGGTCATTATAGACGGCCGGCAACAATCCATGTCGGAGAGCGAGCGCCGACACCGCTTTTGCCTGAGTCCAGCCGATCTCGAGGATCGCGGCGCCGCCCGGCGCCAGCAGGCCGGGAAGCGCCGGGAGAATGCGGCGATAATCGTCGAGGCCGTCGCTGCCGGCGAACAGCGCCGAGGCAGGCTCGTACTCGCGGACTTCAGACGGCAGCTGCTCAGCCGTGCCGATATAGGGCGGATTGGCGAGGATCAGGTCGAACTGGCTTTCGAGGCCCTCGGTCCAGTCGCCGATGCGGAACGCGGCGCGATGGGCCATACCGAGCTGTGCCGCATTGGCCCGGGCATAAGCGAGCGCCTGTTCCGATGCATCAATGCCGACACCCCGTGCCTCCGGCCATTGATCGAGTGCAGCGAGCAGCAATGTCCCGGGGCCGGTGCCGAGATCGAGGATCGTCGCCGGCGCGCGCGCGTCGAAAAAGTCGATCGCGGTCTCGATCAGCGTCTCGCTGTCGGGCCGCGGGATCAGCGCGCCCGGACCGACCTCCAGCTCGATCGTCCAGAAAGCGCGCGTGCCGGTGATATAGGCAACCGGCTCGTGCGCGAGACGGCGCTGAACGAGCGGCTCGAAGGTCTCCGGGGCGGGATCGTCCAGGTGGCGGAGGAGCAGGTCGTCGCGACCCACGCCGAGCGCGTGCGCCATCAGCAGCTCGGCATCGAGCCGCGGCGTGTCGGTGATTGCGGCGAGGCGCTGAGTCGCGTCCACGAGCACCGCCCGGACTCCCCTCCCGCTTGCGGGAGGGGTCGGGGGAGGGCTCATCATGAAGCTGCTCGCTCGCGGCACTCCCCTCCCCTAGCCCCTCCCGCAAGCGGGAGGGGGAAAGGGACGAAGTCAGCCATCCAGCTGCGCCAGCCGGTCGGCCTCGTCCTGCGCGGTCAGCGCGGCGACCAGTTCGTCGAGCTCGCCCTCGAGTATCTCGGGCAGCCGGTGCAGCGTCAGGTTGATGCGGTGGTCGGTCACCCGGCCCTGCGGGAAATTATAGGTGCGGATGCGCTCGGACCGGTCGCCCGAGCCGACCATCGACTGACGCGCGCCCGCCCGCTCCGAATTCAGCCGGTCGCGTTCGGCCTCGTAGAGACGCGTACGCAGCACCTTCATCGCCTTGGCCTTGTTCTTGAGCTGCGAGCGCTCGTCCTGCTGGATCACAATCGTGCCGGTCGGCAAGTGAGTGATGCGCACCGCGCTGTCGGTGGTGTTGACCCCCTGCCCGCCCGGGCCCGACGCACGATAAATGTCGATGCGGAGATCCTTCTCGTCGATCCGGATATCGGCTTCCTCGGCTTCGGGCAGCACGGCCACCGTTGCCGCCGAAGTGTGGATCCGTCCACCCGCCTCGGTTGCGGGCACGCGCTGGACGCGGTGGACACCGCTCTCGAACTTCAGCTTGGCGAACACGCCGGTGCCGGTGACGCTGAGCACGACTTCCTTGTAGCCGCCGAACTCCGATTCCGAGGCCGAGATCAATTCGACCCGCCAGCCCATGCGATCGGCATAGCGCTGATACATGCGCAGCAGATCGCCGGCGAACAAAGCCGCCTCGTCGCCGCCGACGCCGGCGCGAATTTCGAGCATCGCCGGGCGTTCGTCGGCCGCATCCTTGGGCAGCAGTGCCAGCGCGAGCGTGCGCTCGGCGCCGCTCAGCGCGTCCTGGTTCGCGCGCAACTCCTCCGACGCCATGGCGCGGAGCTCCTCGTCGGCATCCTGCGTCATGTGCTGGAGCGACTCGGCCTCCTGCCGCAGCCGCCGGACTTCGCCCGCGGCGACCGCGACCGGCTCCAGCTCGGCATATTCCTTGGAGACCTGCACGAACTTGTCGCCCGGCAAGTCGCCGGTCGCCATCTGCGCCTGCAATTCGTCGCGGCGCGCCTCGATCGCGGCGATACGGTCGGCGGGGATGCTGATCATCGGACGGGCGTCGCCTCAAGCGGAAGCAAAGCGTTGACGTGCTCCACGATTTCCTTGTCGCCTCTCGATCCGCGATAAACCAGCCCATCCCGGACCGTCAGACTTAGGACCATGCGTGCGCCTGTCTTCGCGGCCTTGTCGAAACGCTTCTTGGGCGAGCCAGTCGCCACCATGTCGGCGGAAAAGCCGTTATCTCGTAACAACTTCAGAGTGTGTTGCGCCGCGCCAATTGCGAAATCGTCTTCAACCGCAATCATAACAGCGGGCGGCTCCGCCACCGGCTTCCCGATCAGCATCGCCAGCCGCTCGACACCGGCGGCCCAGCCTACACCGGGCGTCTCCGGTCCGCCCAGCGATCCGATCAGCCCGTCATAGCGCCCGCCGGCGAGGACGGTGCCCTGCGCCCCGAGGCGGTCGGTGACGAACTCGAACGCGGTGTGGCGGTAATAGTCCAGGCCACGGACGAGGCGGCTGTTCCGCGTCCATTTCACGCCTGCGGCATCGAGGCCGTCGGTCACCGCCTTGAAGAAGGCCGAAGCCTCTTCAGTGAGATACGCATCGATATCCGGCGCGCTGTCGGCGATCGGGCGATCGCGCGGGTCCTTCGAATCGAGGATGCGCATTGGATTCTTCTCGAGCCGGATCTGGCTGTCCTCGGACAGCTGATCGCGGTGCGCCTCGAAATGCGCCACGAGAGCGGTACGCCACGCCTCGCGCGTCGCGGCATCGCCAAGCGTGTTGAGCTGGAGCGTCACCCCCTCGTGGATGCCGAGCTCGTGGAGCAGCTGGTCGGCGAGCACGAGCAACTCGACGTCGGCGGCCGGTTCGGCCGCGCCGATGATCTCGGCGTCGATCTGGTGGAATTGGCGGAAGCGTCCCTTTTGCGGGCGCTCGTAGCGGAACACCGGGCCCGAAGTGGCAAGCTTGAGCGGCGCATATTGCTGCCAACCCTCGGTAATATAGGCACGGGCAATGCCGGCGGTGAATTCGGGCCGCAGGGTGATCGAATCGCCGCCGCGATCCTCGAAGGTGTACATCTCCTTCGAGACGACGTCGCTGGTCTCGCCCATCGAGCGGGCGAACACGCCGGTAGCCTCGAACACCGGAATGTCGACGCGCTGGAAGCAATAGAGCCGTCGGACCTGATCGAACGTGTTGAGTACGTGCGTGAAACGCCGCTGCTCGTCGCCGAAAATGTCCTGGGTGCCCCGGATCCGCTTGGGGGTTTCGATACGTGCCATTTCGCGCGGGTTTCTAGGGCGTTCACAAAATTTGCGCCACTCCCTTTAAATCGCTTGTCCGTCCCCCATATTCCGCTTTGAGTTCAACAACATGGAAGGAGGTGATCGAATGTCTCATTGTCAAACGCCGTCTGCGGCGCGCACTCAGGCTTCGGTTCGCTCCACGCGTACTGCCGCCTGAGGCTTAAACTTCAAGTCGCTCGCCGCAGCGGCTGACAATGGAAAGGCCGTTTCCCGCAAGGGAAGCGGCCTTTCGTGTTTCCAGCATGTTTCTGACACATTCTGATACATTTCTTCCCTAGTCGCCCCGCAACGAGCTGCCCTATGGGCGGGTTTCGGAACTGAACTGCGCCTCCCCGAGAGCGCTACGAGCGGGTCTGCGAATTGAATCTGAACATCTCCCTCACCGTCGGACGGGCGAGCGTGGCGACGATTGCCGCAGCCCTCCTCCTCGCCTCCTGCAGCAGCGGCGGCGACACCCAGAAAAAGGGCGGGCGCGGACAGGGCGGTCCGGCGCAAGTGGGGTTCGTCGTGGTGCAGCCGACCAGCGTGCCGGTTGTCACCGAATTGTCCGGTCGGGTCACGGCCTTCCAGATGTCCGAAGTGCGGCCGCAGGTCGCCGGGATCGTTCAGCGGCGTTTCTTCAAGGAAGGCTCGATCGTCCGCGCCGGCCAGACGCTCTATCAGATCGATCCGAGTCTCTATCAGGCGCAGGCGTCCGAAGCGCAGGCCAATCTGCAGAGCGCCCGCGCGACTGCCGAGGCGGCACGGACCCGCGCTGAGCGCTATCGCCCGCTCGCGAAGATGGAGGCCGTCAGCCAGCAGGACTATACCGATGCCGCCGCACAGGCGCGTCAGGCGGCGGCGGCGGTAGCGCAGAACAGCGCGCAACTGCGCACCGCCCAGATCAACCTCCGCTTCACGCGCGTCCCCGCGCCGATAACCGGCCGGATCGGCCGCTCGCTCGTGACCGAAGGCGCGCTGGTCACCACCAATCAGGCCGATCCACTGGCCGTGATCCAGCGGCTCGACCCTATCTATGTCGACATCCAGCAATCGAGCGCCGAAATGCTCGCGTTGCGCAAATCGCTGGCGCAGGGGGGCCTCGCACCGGCGAGCGCCACGGTGCGCCTCAAGCTCGAAGACGGCAGCGACTATGGCCAGACCGGCACGGTCGAATTCTCCGAAGTGATGGTCAACGAGAATACCGGCACGGTGACGCTGCGCGCCCGCTTCCCGAACCCGCAGGGCATCCTGCTCCCCGGCATGTTCGCGCGCGCGTCCTTCGCGCAGGCGATCAACAAGCAGGCCTTCCTCGTGCCGCAGGCAGGGCTGTCGCGCGATCCGAAGGGTAACGCCACCGTATGGGTTGTCGGCCCCGGTAATCGCGCGGTGGCCCGCACCGTCGTCGCGGAACGCACCCTCGGTGCAAACTGGGTAGTGACGCAGGGGCTCGCGCCCGGCGACAAGGTGATCGTCCAGGGCACCGCCAATCTGCGGCCGGACGCCGAGATCCGGCCGGTGCCGTACACTACGCCGCAGAAGATCGAGGCGCCGAGGGGCGGCGCGCACGGTGATCAGGGCGCGCAGGGCGACGCGGCGAAGAAGGGCGGCTGAGTCCGATGTCCCGCGTCTTCATCGATCGCCCGATCTTCGCATGGGTGATCGCCATCATCGTCATGCTGATGGGCGTCGGAGCGATCCTGTCGCTGCCGATCGCGCAATATCCCGATGTCGCGCCGCCGCAGGTGAACGTCCGCGCCTCCTATCCCGGCGCGTCTGCCGAGACGGTGCAGAACAGCGTCACCCAGATCATCGAGCAGCAGCTCACCGGCATCGACGGCCTGATCTATTTCAGCTCGTCCTCGACCTCGCGCGGGCAGGTCAACATCTCGGCAACGTTCGAGAAAGGCACCGACCCCGACATCGCGCAGGTCCAGGTTCAGAACCAGGTCCAGCAGGCGCTTTCGCGCCTGCCGCAGCAGGTGCAGCAGCAGGGGCTGCGCGTCACCAAGTCCAACCCCGACTTTCTGATGATCGTCGGCGTCTATGACGAGACCGACAAGCGCACCAACCAGGACGTCTCGGACTGGATGGCGTCGAACATGCAGGACACGCTCGCCCGCATTCCCGGCGTCGGCGAGACCAACGTGTTCGGCGCACCCTATGCGATGCGAATCTGGCTGAACCCCGACCGGCTGGCGAGCTATGCGCTGATGCCGAGCGACGTGATCACCGCGATCCAGAACCAGAATACCGAAATCGCTGCCGGCGAGATCGGCGGCCAGCCGCAGCCGAGCACCCAGATGCTCAACGCGACCGTTACCGCCCAGTCCCGCCTGCAGACTCCGGCGCAGTTCGAGCGGATCATCCTCAAGACCGAATCGAGCGGCGCCAATGTGCTGCTCAAGGACGTCGCGCGGGTCGAGCTCGGTGCCGAGAGCTACAATGCGGTGAGCCGGGTCAACGGCCATCCGGGTGCGGGCATCGCTATCAGCCTCGCGCCGGGCGCAGATGCGCTCGAGACCGCAGAACTCGTCAAGGCGCAGGTCGAGCAGATTTCGCGCGGCTTCCCCGCCGGCTTCAAATACGCCTTCGCCAACGACACGACGGCGTTCATCAAGCTGTCGATCGAGGAAGTGGTCAAGACGCTCGTCGAGGCGATCGTCCTCGTCGTGGTCGTGATGTTCATCTTCCTGCAGAACTGGCGCGCGACCCTGATCCCGTTCATCGCGGTGCCGGTGGTGCTGCTCGGCACCTTCGCGGTCTTCTATGCGCTGGGCTTCTCGATCAACACGCTGACCTTGTTCGGACTGGTGCTGGCGATCGGTATGCTCGTCGACGACGCCATCGTCGTGGTCGAGAATGTCGAGCGTCTGATGGAGGAGGATCCCGAACTCTCGCCGCGCGACGCGACGATCCGGTCGATGGAGCAGATCCAGTTCGCATTGGTCGGCATCGGACTGGTGCTTTCGGCGGTGTTCCTGCCGATGGCGTTCTTCGGCGGCTCGACCGGGGTGATCTACCGACAATTCTCGGTGACGATCGTCTCGGCGATGGTGCTGTCGGTGCTGGTCGCTTTGATCCTCACGCCGGCGCTGACCGCGACTCTGCTCAGGAAGAAGAGCGAGGAGCATAATGGCTGGGTCGAGCGGCGCTTCCCCGCCGTGGGCCGCTTCTTCGCGAGGGCACGCGACGGGTTCAACAGCCGGTTCGACGCCGGCGTGCAGCGTTATGTCGGCGGCGTAACCAAGGTGGTGGACCGCAAATGGCTGTTCCTGCTGATTTATGCGGCGGTCTGCCTGTTGCTCGTGCTGATGTTCACGCGTCTGCCGACTGGCTTCCTGCCGACCGAGGACCAGGGCGCCGCCTCGGTGCAGTTCCGCTTGCCTGCCGGCGCGACCCAGAGCCGCACGCAGGAAGTTCAGCGCGCGGTCGAGCGCTATTTCATGGAGCAGGAAGGCAAGAATGCGTCGACGATGTTCACCGTCACCGGCGGCGGTGGCGGCGGTGGCGCAAGCGGCCAGAATACCGGGCAGGGCTTCATCAACCTCGCCGACTGGTCCGAGCGCAAGGGCAAGGAGAACGGCGCAGAGGCGATCGTCCAGCGCGCCTCGGGTGCCTTCCGCAACTTCCGCGACGCGCAGGTCTTCGCATTGGTGCCGCCGGCGATCCGCGGTCTCGGCCAGTCGAGCGGCTTCACCGTGCAGCTGCAGAATTCGAGCGGGATGCCGCGCGAGCAGTTCCTCGCCGCGCGCGACAAACTGCTCGCCGCGGCCAATGCCGACCCCGATCTTGCGCAAGTACGCCTGTCCGACCTGCCCGACGTCGCCACGCTCAAGGTCGACATCGATCAGCAGAAGCTCGCCGCGCTGGGGCTGACCCAGGCCGACGTCAATTCGACTCTGTCGACGGCGTGGGGCGGTCGCTACGTCAACGACTTCATCGATCGCGGGCGGGTCAAGCGAGTCTATGTGCAGGGCGACGCCCCGTATCGCGCCGCGCCCGACAACATCAACGAGTGGTTCGTGCGGACGCGCAGCGGCGAAATGGCGCCCTTCTCGTCCTTCGCCCAGACCAGCTGGGCAACCGCGCCGACCACCATGTCGCGCTTTCAAGGGATTCCCGCCTTCGAGATTCAGGGCCAGGCGGCGCCGGGCAAGAGCTCGGGCGATGCGATGCGCCGGATCGAGGAGCTCGCCGCACAGATCCCGGGCACCAGCGTCGCATGGTCCGGCCTCTCGTTCCAGGAGCGGCTGTCCTCTGGACAGGCGCCCTATCTCTACGCGGTGTCGCTGCTCGTGGTGTTCCTGTGCCTCGCGGCTTTGTACGAGAGCTGGTCGATCCCGCTGGCAGTGCTGCTGGTCATTCCGCTCGGGCTGGTCGGCGCGGTATTCGCAGTCACGCTGCGCGGGTTGCAGAACGATGTCTATCTCCAGATCGGCCTGCTCACCACCATGGGACTGGCCGCAAAGAACGCGATCCTGATGATCGAATTCGCCGAGCGGGCCGAGAAGGAAGGCAAGCGCGTCATCGACGCAGCGCTCGAGGCGGCCCGAATTCGGCTGCGCCCGATCCTGATGACCAGCCTCGCCTTCATCTTCGGCGTGCTGCCGCTGGCGATCTCGACCGGCGCCGGCGCCAACAGCCGCATCGCGATCGGCACCGCGGTGATCGGCGGAATGCTGACCGCGACGATCCTCGCGATCTTCTACATCCCGTTGTTCTTCGTGCTGGTCCGCCGCGGGGTACGCGACGGGCTCAAGGCCGCGCGGGCGCGGTTCGGACGGAAGCCGGAGGCACAGGCATGAGTCTTCACCGTGCGCGCAGTGGTCCCCGGCACAAGGCCGGGACGACGATCGGGGCGGCGAGCATCGCCCTTGCCCTCGCCGGCTGCTCGATGGAGCCCAAATACGTCCAGCCGGCAGCGCCGGTGCCGCCGTCCTGGCCCATCGGCGACGCCTATCTCGCGAACAGCGAAGCCCCGCTGCCCGCGGTCACCTATCGCGACATCTTCCGCGATGCGCGGCTGCAGGAGCTGATCGCGCAGGCGTTGGTCGAAAATCGCGACCTGCGCGTCGCCGCGGCGAACATCCGCGTCGCGCGCGAGCAATATCGCATTCAGCGCGCCGAACGATTGCCCGAGGTGACCGCGGGTGCCGGGGCGACCGTTGCCGGCGGGAGCCGCAGCACCGGCAGCGGCAACGTCAGCTCCGGCGGAAGCAATTCGGGGACCCGAACCAACTTCTCCTCCGATCTCGGCATCACCGGCTTCGAGCTCGACCTGTTCGGCCGCGTCGCATCTCTCACCCGCGCCGAGCAGAACCGCTATTTCGCCACCGAGGCCGGCGCGCGCGCGACATGGCTGACGCTGGTCGGCGACATCGCCGATGGCTGGCTCCGCTATGCCGCCGATGCCAGCCTGCTCAAGATCGCGGAGGACACCGCCGCCAGCGCCGAGCAGAGCGTACGCCTGACCCGCGCCCGGCTGCAGGGCGGCATCGCGCCGCGCACCGATCTGCGTCAGGCGGAGCAGGTGCTCGAAGGCGCTCGCGCCGATCTCGCCGAACAGCGCACCGCACTGGCGCAGGATATCAACGCGCTCCAGCTGCTGGTGGGCGCACCGATCGATCCGGCTTTGCTCCCCGCCTCGCTCGACGAGGCCGCCCCGACCGTCGCCGAATTGCCGGCGGGAATCGACTCGAGCGTGCTGCTGCGCCGCCCGGACGTGGTGCAGGCCGAATATTCGCTGCGCGCCGCCAATGCAGAGATCGGCGCCGCGCGCGCGGCGCTGTTCCCGCGCATCTCCTTGACCGGGCTGCTCGGACTCGCGAGCAATGCACTGACCGGGCTGTTCAGCGGCAACGGGTTCAACTGGTCCGGCGGGGCCGATGCGAGCTACTCGATCTTCAACGCCGGCGCCGGCCGCGCGAATGTTCGCCTTAGCGAGGCGCAGCGCGAAGCGGCGATCGCAACATACGAGCGGGCGATTCAGTCCGCCTTCCGCGAAGTCGCCGACGCGCTTGCCCGCCGCGGCACGATTACCGATCAGCTCCGCGCGACGCAGGCGCAGGCGGAAGCCGCGGCAGACACGTTCCGGCTCGCCGAGGCGCGCTATCGCGGCGGGATCGACACCTTCCTGTCGAGCCTCGACGCGCAACGCTCGCTCTATGCGGCGCGGCGCACCCTGGTGAACACGCGGCTGGTACAGGCGAGCAACCTCGTCACCCTGTACCGTGCGCTCGGCGGCGACTCGCTGCTGACCGCGACCGCGCAGGGACCAGTGCCTGTGGCATCAAAACCCTGACATCCGTTCGCCCTGAGCTTGTCGAAGGGCAGTCCTTTTTCGCAGCGAAGAAGAGCGGTGCTTCGACAAGCTCAGCACGAACGGGTTTTTCACGCCGGCACTCCACAACGCTTAAGATATTCGGCATAGCCCGGCACTCCGGCGGGAAGTTGCGCGAGGCGCTTGCGCAGCTCGGCCATCCCGGCGTCGGCTGCCGCGATCGGCACTGCCTCGGCGACCGGATCGGTCGCCTCCGGCACCATGCCCAGTCCGAGCAGCGCCGACAGCCACTCATCCTCGGTGACGCTATCCTCGTCCTGCCAGACGAAACGGCCGCGGCGGGTGAACTGGTCGAGGATGCCGGTAAGGCTGTCCGGCACGGCGATGTCCGCGCCCGCGCGCCAATAATGCAACGCCTGGAAGTCGCGCATATGCTCGGCCTCCAGTCGTGCCCGACGATTATATTCCGCGGTTTCGACCGGGTGAAAATCGCGACCGGGCAGCAATTCGATCGCCCGCGCAATGCCGCTCTGCGCAAGGTGGAGATTGGGCCAGTGCAGCGGATCGAGCGCGACTGCCGCATCGCCGAGCGCCAGCACATTGCCGGCCCAAGGCGCATTCCGCCGCCCCCGGCGGATCGTGACTGCCGGCGCATCGCTCTGCTCCGCCGATGCATGGACCCGGCCCAATATGGTCCTGCCCGGCAGCGGCGAGACGAACTGCCAGCCTGTCGCAGCTCCGATGATCGTGTCGTTCGGGTCGGCAGCGCTCGGCGGCCCCTCGCCGATCTCGACCCGCTCATAGGGGAGCGAACTCGCCCAATCCTCAAAACCTGTCGTCACGGCATTCGCCAGCGGTGCGGCGGGCCCGGAGGCGTCGACGTACAGGTCCGCTTCGACGCGTCGACCATCCGCGAGCATCAGCGCCGCGACCCCGCCGTCTTCGTGTCGCACCACATCTTCGAACCTGCCTGCCAGCCGGGTCACTCCGGCCCGATCCACAAGGGCAGTCAACATCTCGCGATAGCGCACCGGCTCCAGCCGCAGTCCATAATCGAACGCGGCGAGCGGTGTACCCGGCTGCGGATGCAAGAATTTGCGTGCTTCGGCGAGCACGCCCGCCGGCGCGTAGCGATGCCAGGCTTCGGCACTGCCGGCACGCCGCGCCCGCGCCCAGAGCTGATGGAAGGCGATCTTGCCCGCGGGCGCGCCATGCTCGCCATGGACGTGATGCCAGCTTTCCGCCCCCGCAGGCCAGTCGACGAAGCGCAGCCCGAGCCGCGGCAGCGCCGCGCCCGCACGGATCAGGGCCTGCTCGTCGAGGCCGATACGCGCATGGAAGCGGTGGATCGCGCTCGTGCTGCCGGGCAGAAGATCGGCCAGTGCGGCGGGATCGGCCGGCGCCTCGATCAGCGTCACCGATATTTGCGGCAGCGCACGTGCAAACGCGGCCGCGGCGGACAGTCCGACGATTCCGCCGCCGAGGATGGCTATGCTGCGGATCGCGCGGTCGTTCACGCCGGCAGCCCGAGAGCGGCATTGTGCCCGGGCAGCGTCGCCACTTCGCAGGCGATCTGCGCCCGGAGCCGCTCGAGCCCCGCGGCAAGCTGGCTCGGGTCGGCCGCATCGGCGCGCTGGTCCCAGCTTTGGGGCACAATCCCCTGCCCGATCATCACTGCGATCCAGCTCGGCGCCAGAAACAGCCCGCGGCTGTAGCGCTGCACGCGTCCGGCGCGGCGGAAAAGCTCGATCTTCTCGGCCAGGCTGTCGGGGATCGGCATGTGGCGGACATGACGCCAAAAGGCAGAATCGTCGCGGCTGCTGGCGCAATAATGGAGAATCAGGAAGTCGCGGATGCGATCATATTCGTAATCGACCTGCGCGTTGAATTCGTCGCGGTCCCCATCCTCGATGCGCCCGATCGGGAAGAGTTCGATCAGCTGGGTGATCGCCGCCTGGACGAGATAGATGCTGGTCGATTCGAGCGGCTCGAGAAAGCCCGAGGCGAGGCCGACCGCAACGACATTGTGCGACCAGCTGCGCGTACGCCGCCCCGCCTTGAAGCGCAGCACCCGCGGGTCGGCGAGCGGCGTACCTTCGACCGCCGCGAGGATCGCGTCCGCCGCGGCATCGTCCGAAAGATGCGCGCTCGAATAGACATAGCCGTTGCCGACCCGGTGCCGCAGTGGAATCCGCCAGCGCCAGCCGCCAGCCATCGCAGTGCAGCGGGTGAACGGCTCGATCGCGCCGGGCGGCGATTCGCATGGCAGTGCCACGGCGCGGTCACACAGCAGCCAGTGCGACCAGTCCTCCCACGCCTCTCCTACCGCTTCGCCGAGCAGCAGGCTGCGAAAGCCCGAACAATCGACGAACAGGTCCCCCTCGATGCGCGCGCCGCTCTCGAGCAGGACTGCGGCGACATTACCGGTCTCGCCGTCGCGCTCGACCGAGACGATGCGGCCCTCGGTGCGCTTCACGCTCAAGCGTTCGGCGAATCCCCGCAGATAGGGGCCGAAGCGCGTCGCATCGAACTGATAGGCATAGCTGAAGGCGCCAAACAGGCTGTCCGGATCGGCAGTGGGATGCGCAAACCGGCGCTGCCCGGCCATCACATTGGCGACCCCATAATCGAAGATCTCGCCGCCCTCGCCCTGTGCGTGCATCCGCAGCCAATAGGGAAGGAAAGGGACGTCATTGAGCGGCCTGCCGAAATCGCCGAACGGATGGAGGTAGGCGTCGCCAGGCTTGCCGAAGTCGCGGAACTCGATGCCGAGCTTGAAGGTGGCGTGGGTCGCCGCCATGAACTCGGCCTCTGGCAGCCCGAGCGTGGCGACGAACGCGCGCAGATGCGGGAGCGTCGCCTCCCCCACGCCCACGATGCCGATCTCGGCCGATTCGATCAGTTCGACGGTGCAGGCATGCGGCAGCAGCTTCGCGAGCGCCGACGCCGCCATCCACCCGGCGGTGCCGCCGCCGACGACCACTACGTGCTTTCGCTGCTGCATTCCCGCACCCTCTCTGGAAGCGGGTGTAGGCGATTATTCGGTCAGGTTGCCAGTCTCGTTGGTGGCGAACCCGTTCGCGCCGTCGGTCACGCCATTGTCGGTCAGGTCGGCGCCGGGCGCGCCGCTCGCGCCGAACGGCTCGGAGGAGATATGGTTGGCCTGTTCGGCCGAACTGTCGGTCGCGACATTCGCTGAGGGCGCGCTAGTCTCGCCGCAAGCGGCGAGCGCGAATGCGGCAGTCAGTGCGGGCAGCATCAATGACTTCGCCATCGTCATTCTCCCTGCAGTGCGGAAACGAACGCACGTGCCCGTTCGCCGACTTCGGCGGCCGTAAGGCCGGGCTTATAGAGTGCCGAGCCCAGACCGAAGCCGGCCGCTCCGGCCTCGCGCCACGGCCCCATATTGTCGGGCGTTACGCCGCCGACCGGCAGCAGGCGCATGTCCTTGGGCAGCACCGCCCGCATCGCCTTGAGCACATAGGGGCTCGATCCCTCGGCGGGGAACAGCTTGAGCGCGGTGGCGCCCGCGTCGATCGCGGCAAACGCTTCGGTCGGCGTGACCACGCCGGGCAGCGAGACCATGCCTGCTGCTGCAGTGGCGGCAATCACTTCGGTGTTGGCGTTGGGCGAGATGATCATCGTGCCGCCGGCGGCCCGAACGTCCTCGACCTGCACCGGGCGGAGCACCGTTCCGGCGCCAATGACGGCCTTGCCATCGAGGCGGCGCGCCAGCCGCGCAATGCTGTCGAGCGGATCAGGCGAATTCATCGGGACTTCGATCAGCGTGAACCCGGCATCGACCAAAGCCTCGCCGATGCCTTCGACCTCGTCGGGCTTCACCCCGCGCAGGATCGCGATCAGCGGGCAGCGCGCGAAGGCGGCGTCGAAGGCGGCAACATGGCTCATTGCTTCACAATCTCGTTGATGCCGGCGACGAACGCGGCGTGGCTGTCGATCAAACGCGCGGCGCGGCCATTGGCCTCGATCGCCGCCGAATAGAGTCCGCCGAGCATCGGATCGGCGAGGATGTGGACGGTGTCGTGCCCTGAATTCGCGAGCCGCGCCGCGACGTCTGCGCCGATCAGCAGGCCCGAGGCATAGGACGCCGCGTCGACATCATCGCGCCGGCCGAGCATCTTCGCGGCGCGGATGCCGAACAAGGAAGCGGCGAGGTCGCGGCGCTTGCCCTCCTCCACGCCGTCGAGGAACGCCGCACCGGGCGACACCTCGGCGCCGAGCTGCGCCGCGAGCAGGCCGTGCTTGCGCAGCAGCGCGAACAATTCGCCCGTCATCGCGGTGACGAAATCGGCGACCTTGCCGCCTTCCATCTCGACCCATTTGCAATGGGTGCCCGGCTGGGCGAGCAGCGAACTGGCCGGCACCAGCCCCGCGGCGACGGCACCGAGCAACTGCACCTCCTCGCCGCGCATCACGTCCGGGCGGCCGCCGACCAGAGTCGAGATGCCGGGGACGATCGCGGTGCGCTCGTCGACCCAGAGCAGCCCCGCGGCTAGCTCGGCGACACCGGCGGGCGCGGCGACATAGGGGGCGGGCTTCCAGCCGATGTTCGAGCCGACCATTCCCGCGAGCAGCATTGGCAAGTCGCCGAAGCGCTCGCGTATCGCCGCCGCCTCGGCTGCGAAATCCTCGACCGCAGTGACGCCGCGATCGTCGCGCGCAGTCTGCGCGACCGCGCCGCCGTCGATCAGGAACACGCGCCGGTTGGTGGTGCCCCAGTCGACGGCGAGGAAGCGGCTGCCGAAGCTCACCACCAGGTCGCGTACAAGGCGATGAGGATCACGATGATGAGCACCGCCGCGACGTTGAAGCCGGTGGTGGTGCGGAAGCTGACACCTTCCATCGTGATCCGGTTGCTCTCGGCGCGCGCCGGCTTGGCCAGCGAGACGATCACTGCGAGCGCGAGCGACAGGAAGAACACGATCATCATGCGGTTCATGAACGGCACTGCGTTGAGCGCCTCGATCCCGCCCCACTCGGCCGGGAACCAGAACAGGAAGCTCAGCGCCACCGACGCCACTGCCCCGACCAGCGCCCCCGCCTCGGTCGCGCGCGGCCAGAACAGGCCGAGCAGGAAGATGACGGTGATGCCCGGAGTCACGAAGCCCGAGAATTCCTGGATGTACTGGAAGGCCTGGTCGAGGCTGCCGAGCAGCGGCCGCGCGGTGAGCATCGCGATGAGGATCGCCACCACCGCCGCGATTCGGCCGACGAGCACCAGTCGCGTCTCATGCGCAGTGGTACCCTGCTCATTCTCGGCACGGGTCTCGACGCCCTTGAACTTGGCGTAGATGTCGAGCGTGAAGATGGTCGCGATCGAATTGATCTTGGAGGCGGTCGAGGCGATGATCGCCGCGATCAACGCCGCAAAGACCAAGCCGAGCAGCCCGGTGGGCAGCAGCGCCATCATCGTCGGATAGGCCTGGTCGGGCTTGGTCAGCTCGGGCGCGAGCACCACCGCGGCGATACCCGGCAGGACGATGATCACCGGCATCAGCAGCTTGAGGAAGCCCGCGAAGATCACGCCCTTCTGCGCCTCCGGCAGGCTCTTCGCAGCGAGCGCGCGCTGAATGATGTACTGGTTGAATCCCCAGTAAGAGAGGTTAGCGATCCACATCCCGCCGACGAGTACGGCGATGCCGGGCAGCTCCTTATAGTGCGGGCTGTCAGGCGAGAGGATCATGTCGAAATGGTCGGGAACGCGGCGCGTCAGCTCGGCGAAGCCGCCGAGCAGGCCGGCGTCGCCGCCAATCTTGGTGAGGGTGAGGTAGGAGACGACGAGGCCGCCGAGCACGAGCAGCGTCACCTGCACGATGTCGGTGAGCGCGACTGCCTTGAGGCCGCCGCGGAGCTGATAGAGCAAGGCGAAGGTGCCGAGGCCGATCAGCGCGACATCCTGGTTGACGCCGGCGACCTGCGTCACCGCGACCGAGCCAAGCCAGATGATCGAAGTGAGGTTCACGAACACGTAGAGCACCAGCCAGAACACCGCCATCACGGTGCGGATGGTCGGGCCGAACCGCTGCTCGAGGAACTGCGGCATTGTGTAGATCTGGTTCTTGAGGAAGATCGGCAGGAAGAACTTGCCGACGATCAGCAGGGTCAGCGCCGCCATCCACTCATAGGAGGCGATCGCGAGGCCAATCGCATAGCC
Source organism: Sphingomonas psychrotolerans (assembly GCA_032334595.1). Classification (GTDB taxonomy): domain Bacteria; phylum Pseudomonadota; class Alphaproteobacteria; order Sphingomonadales; family Sphingomonadaceae; genus Sphingomonas; species Sphingomonas psychrotolerans_A. The sequence continues at coordinate 22,386 of JALMLT010000007.1, forward strand.
CGAGCCGGACATGCCGACGATCTGCTCGGCAGAAATATTCGCAGCGATCAGCGAGGCGCCGATCGCCCACCACGGCAGCGACTTCGAGGCAAGGAAATAATCCGAAGTATCTTTGGCGTGACCCGCCTTCTCTCGACTAACCCATTGGGCAAGACCGAAAATACCGATAGCGTAGACAATCACGACGATGAGATCGATCTGCGAGAGACTCGTCATCCAGCTTCCTCCCTGCCCCGGCGCCGGCGGCTCGTGCCGCGCTTTCCCGCCCATTTGTGCCGCCTGAGCAGCGACGTTGTTCATTTATCGTATTTATTGGACTTGTCCAGCGCCGCCACTCCGCTAACGTACGTCAAACAATGGCGAGGAGAGGGTCCTGACATCGCTGTCGGGACCGATCAAGAGGCGACGGGGGATGGCAGTCAACTATCCGGCTTTAGGTGCTGAGGACGCGCGGCCCCAACTGGGACGTAATCTGACTTACGGGATGCTCGACAGCCTAGGTCGCGCGATCGTCACCGGCCGCTACGAACGCGAGGCGTTCCCGACCGAGGCCGAGCTCGCCAAGCAGCATGGGGTCAGCCGCTCGGTGACGCGCGAAGCCGTGAAGATGCTCACTGCCAAGGGGCTGCTGAGCGCGCGGCCGCGGCAGGGCACGGTGGTCCAGCCGGCGACCAACTGGAACCTGTTCGACACCGATGTGCTGCGCTGGCTGCTCGAACGCCAATTCTCGGTCGACTTGCTCCGCCAGTTCAATCAGCTGCGCGTGGCGATCGAACCCGAGGCGGCGGCGCTAGCGGCACGCGTAGGCACTTCAGAAGAGCTGGCGCGTATCTCGCAGGGGCTCGAGCGGATGGAAGCTGCCGAACAGGGGCTCGAGGACACGCTGGAGGCCGACATCGCCTTTCACGTCGCGGTCCTGCGGGCCTCGGGCAATCCCTTTTATGCCCAGTTCCGTGACGTGGTGAGCACGGCGCTGCGCACGTCGATCCGCTTCACCAACCGGCTGAAGGGACGCACCGCAAATGTCGCCGATCACGCTGCGGTGCGCGATGCGATCGCCGCGCGCGATCCGGAAGGGGCGCGGGCGGCGATGCGGGCACTGATCGGCGACGTGCTCGACCTGATCGACGATGTCGAAGCGCGCGAAGCGCAGGGCTGAGCCATCCGGCTGCGCCGCGGCAGGGTTGCAGCAAAAAGCCGCCTGGGAGGTCATCCCCGTAACGTCTGGAATTTGAAGGGAATTGTCCCGGAAACATTCCACGGGCTGCGCTTACCTTCGAAATAATATGAAGTTTCCAGCGCTTAACCAGCGTCCGCACTTCCTATGATGGCATGGATGACCGGCGCATCGAATCCGCGGAAGACGGGACGGGTTCGAGATCCGCAATAGCGGATTTCTGCCGGCACATGTTGTTACGGAGCCGATGATGTCGTTGCAGAACATCCCCATTTCGCGCAAGCTCGCCGGAGCCTTTGCCGCGCTGATCGTGATCTTCGCCGCTGTCGGCACGATCGTGTTCATGAACCTTTCCGCGCTGGCCGGCGCCGGCGACGAAAAGGAGCGCTCGCTGCGTGCGCTCGAGGCGACGCAGACCATGCTCACCGAGGTGCTCGAGCAGCAGAACGCCGCGCGCGCCTTCGCCATCCTCGGCAAGGAAGAGTTCTTCAATACCTATCAGGAGAATGGCGAGAAGTTCCTGAAGACCGTTGAGGAATTCAAGGAGCATTCGACCTCGAAGGAGCAGCACGCCCGTGCCGACCGGCTGGTCGCCAATGTGCAGGAGCTTCGCGGTAAGCTCGACGAGGTCATCCGGCTTGCCCGCAACCCGGCCACCCGCGCTCGCGCCGGCGAGCTCTCGGGCGTCAAGATGCTCGGCGAGATCCGTCCGCTGATCAAGGAAATCGCCAAGGTTCAGGAAGAGCGAGTCGAGGCGAAGATCGCTTCGGAGGATTCGGCCGCAGCCTCGTCGCAATGGGCGATCTGGATCGGCGGGGCCTTTGCCGTGGCCCTTTCGGTGCTGCTCGGCTGGCTGCTGTCGCGCGCCATCGCCGCCCCGGTGGCCCAAATGACCGGCGTGATGAAGACCCTCGCCAGCGGCAACAACGCCGTCGAAGTGCCGGGCACCGACCGCGGCGACGAGATAGGCGCTATGGCCAAGGCCGTGCTCGTGTTCCGCGAAGCCGCAGTCGAGAAGCAGAAGACCGACGCCGCCAAGAAGCTCGCCGATGCCGAGCAGCAGCGTGTCGTCGAGACGCTCGAGGCGAATCTCGGCAAGCTGGCACAGGGCGACCTGACCAGCCAGATCAGCGAGGCGTTCTCGCCTGCGTACGAGTCTGTGAAGGTCAACTTCAACGCCGCGGTGAGCGAGCTGCGCAACCTGATCGGAACGGTCATGGAGAGCGCGGCGACGATCCGCACCGGCTCTGGCGAGATCGCCCAGGCCTCGGAAGACCTCGCCCGCCGCACCGAAGCCAATGCGGCGAGCCTCGAGGAAACGTCGGCAGCGGTTACCCAGATGGACGGCCGCCTCAAGGCGACCGCTGCCTCGGCAGGCCGCACCGTGAGCCGCGCCGATGGCGCCATTGCCACTGTCTCGGGCGGCCGCGCGATCGCCGATGAGGCAGTCCAGGCGATGACTCGCGTCGCCGACAGCGCCAAGGGCATCGACAGCGTGATCGAGGGCCTCGACAAGATCGCCTTCCAGACCCGCGTGCTCGCGATGAACGCGGCGGTCGAGGCCGGCCGCGCCGGTGAAGCGGGCCGCGGCTTCGCGGTCGTCGCCGACCTCGTCTCGGCCCTCGCGATGCGCGCCGAGGAAGAAGCCGGGCGCGCCCGCGACCAGTTGACGGCTACCCAGACCGATATCGTCGCGGCAGTGGAGATGGTGCAGAAGGTCGACAGCGCGCTCGCCGATATTTCAGGCGACGTGAGCGAAGTGCATACTTTGCTCGCCGAGATGGCGACGGACAACCAGGCCCAGTCGACGGCCATCACCGAGATTTCGATCGCGATCGGCACGATGGACCAGTCGACCCAGCAGAATGCCGCAATGGTCGAGGAAACCTCCGCCGCCGCGCGCAACCTGTCGGGCGAAGTCGCGGCGCTCAGCGAGCAGGCGTCGAAGTTCAACGTCGGTGCCGGCGTCCGCCCGATCGCCCCCCGGGCCAGCGCCCCGGCCAAGCCTCAGTCATCGGGCTATGTCTCGCCGGTCCGGGCGTTGCCGGTTACCGCAATGGCAAGCAGCAGCGGGGACGACTGGGCGTCATTCTAAGGGTTCACCCGAAGCAAGAAGGGCGTCGCAACGACGGTCGCGGCGCCCTTTCGTTTCAATCCTCCCCCGCCAGGGGGAGGTGGCATGCGTAGCATGACGGAGGGGGAGGAAGCACAAACCTCGCGGCGTGACTCCTCCCCCTCCGTCGCCACCTCCCCCTCGCAGGGGAGGATTTGAAGCTACCGCATCTTGATCGGCAGGATCACGCCGTCGTCGCGATATTCGATCTTCTGGATCGCGACGCGGCGGTCCCCGCTATACGGCCCGTCGCCGATCTGCCCTTCCCAGCGATGATAGGCGATGTACCAATTGCCGTCCTTCGGATCCTCGAAGAAGGCGTGGTGGCCGGGCCCGCGATAGCGCTTGTCGCCGACGAGCAGCGGCCCGCCATAGCGCCACGGCCCGGTCGGCGAGAGCGCCACCGCATAGTGGACCTGGTAGTTGGACATGTTCCACTGCCCGGCGCTGTAGGACAGATAATAGATGCCCTTGCGATAGTGCATGAACGCACCCTCGGTGAAGTTGGGCGGGGTATCCACCTTCACTTCATGGTCGATGCTGACCATGTCGGGCTTGAGCGCCCAGACCCGCAAGGTCGCGCCGGCGCTGCCGCCGGCGTAGAGATACGGCGTCTTGCTCTTCGGGTCGACGAACACCGCAGGGTCGATCGCCTCGAACCCCTTGCCCCCGGTGATCAGCGGCTTGCCGCTGTCGGTGCAGGGGCCCGCCGGTCCCTTGCAGACCGCGACGCCGATGCGGCTGGGCGTCGGGTTCTGCGGCCCTACCGAATAATAGAAATACCAGCCGCCATTCGCCTGAACCATGTCGGGCGCCCAGAGGAAATGCCGCACCCGGTCGTCATCGGCCCATTCGATGTCCTTGAGCCGGACCAGGGGCTCGCCGCGGGTCCATTTCACCTTGTCCGGAGAGGACCAGACCGACAGGCTCTCGTCGCCGCCCGTCGGATAGATCCAGTAACGATCCTGCGCGAACTCGATGTCGGGATCGGCACCGGCGAGAACCGACTTCACTTCCTGCGCCGAGGCTGCCGGCGGGATCCCCGCCAGCAGCGCGGCGCCCAGCAGAAGCGCGCGCATCACTTGCCCGATGCGGGCACCACGCCCTTCGGTGAAGTGGCGAGACGCTTGATCAGGTCGACCTCGGCCTGGCGATACGGCTTGCCGTCGAAATAGAGGATGTCGTGGAACCAGATCGTCGGCTCCTCGAAAGTGTAGGGCTTCTTCCAGCTGTCCCACGGCAGGCGCGTCTGCATCTTCCCGTCGACGAAGCCCCAATTGTACATCGCGATGTTGAGCTTCTTCCCGATCGGCAGCGTGTTGTCGAAAGTCGAGCCGTTGCCGCGCGCCATATATTCGGTGCACCAGACTGGACGGCCATAGCTCAGCATCTGGCGCGCGCGCTTCTCGAACGTTTCGGGCCAGCTGTAATCGTGGAAGCTGAGCACGTCGGACTCGCGGATCTGGATCTTCTCAACCGCGTCGAGCTTGCTGGGATCGTCCCAATGCTCGCCGATCCACACGCCCGAGGTGAGCGGCTGGATCGGATCGGCGCTGCGCGCCGCATCGAAGAAACGCGGCAGTAGCAAGGCGACGTACTTGTTCTTGTCCTGTGTCGGCTTGTAATTGCCGCCGCCGCCATTGTTCGGCTCGTTCCAGATATCCCAGCCGACGATGCGATCGTCCTTGGCGAAGGTAGTGACGATGTCCTTCACATAGGCTTCGAGCTTGCCATATTGCGAGGCGTCCTTGAGCCGGGCCGCGCCGGGCGACTGCACCGAGCCCGAATTGTGCACGCCCGGGATCGGCGGATGCTGCGGACCGGCTTTCGGATCGGGATCCCAGCAGCTGTCGAAGAAGATCCACAGGGTTTTGATCTTGTGCTTCGCCGCGATCGTCATGAACTCGTCCATGCGGCGCTTGAGGCCTTCCGGATCGGTCTCCCAGAGCAGATTGTGCAGGTTCACCCGCATCACGTTCATACCCATCGCCTCGGCCCAGCCGAGCTCGAGGTCGATCCGCTTCGGATCCCAGGTCTCAGCCTGGAACATCTCGAGCTGGTTGATGGCGGTGGCCGGCGTGTAATTGGCGCCGACCTGCCACGGCTGGCGGACATGCCAGTCATTGGCCTGCTTCTTGGTCCATTGATCGCGCGCCTCGGCGGGCGCGATGCCGGCGGCGAGGACGAGCGAAGTGGCTGCGAGCAGGAAGCTGCGACGGATCATCTATTCTCTCCCTGAACTTAGCGGCGCGCGGCGGTGCCGCCGCTGCTGAACTTGTAGGTCATCACGTTACGATAGGTCTGGCCGGGCTCGAGCCGCGCCTCGGGGAAGCCCTTCTGGTTGATTGCGTCGGGGAAGATCTGCGGCTCCATCACGATCGCATCGCCTTCGCGGTAGATCTTGTTCGCCTTGCCCGAGAACGTCCCGTTGAGGAAATTGCCCGAATAGAATTGCAGGCCGGGCTGGTTCGACCAGAGTTCGTAGCTGCGGCCCGAAGCGGGATCCTGGACGCGCGCCATCAGATGCTGGGTGGCCGTGACCTTGCGGCCGATCACCCAATTATGGTCGTAGCCGCGACCATAGACGATCTGCCTGTCGCGCCCATCACGCACCCGATCGCCGATCGCCCGCGGCTTGCGGAAGTCGAACACCGTGCCCGCGACGGGGCGGAACTCGCCGGTCGGGATCAGCGTCTCGTTGACCGGGGTGATCGAGTCCGCGGGAATGGTGACGATATGGCCCATCGCGCCGTTGGACGAGCCCTCGCCCGACAGGTTCCAGTACGCGTGGTTCGAGATGTTGACGATCGTCGCCTTGTCGGTGGTCGCGGTGTACTCGATCGTCAAATTGTTGGCCTCGTCGAGCGAATAGGTCGCATCGACGGTAAGCGTGCCGGGATAGCCCTGATCGCCGTCCGGGCTGACATAACGCAGCGTGACCGACGCGGTCGGGCCGTTCTTCACCGAGACGACATCCCACAGCACCTTGTCGAAGCCGACGGTGCCGCCGTGCAGCGCATTGGTGCCGTCGTTGAGCGGCGTCTGATATTCCCGGCCGTCGAGCTTGAAGCGGCCGCCGTTGATCCGGTTGGCGAAGCGGCCGACGGTCGCGCCGATGAAGTTCGGATATTTGAGATAGTCGCCGATCGTATCATGTCCGAGCGCGATGTCGGCCTTCTTGCCGGCCCGATCGGGCAGCACCAGCGACTGGATCGACGCGCCGTAGGCGATGATGTTCGCCGAGACCCCGCGCGCGTTGGTCAGCAGCACCGATTCGACCGTGCGGCCATCGGGCAGCTTGCCGAAACTGCCGCGCTTCGCAGTGGCGGCGTCGGCGGCGGGGGCGGCGATTGCCATGGCGGCGACTACTCCCAGAGCTGTCATCGTCTTCATTGTCTCTCTCCCTCGTTTCTGTTTTGCTCAAAGCCGGATCAGTGGCTGTCGCGCGGAATTCCCCTGGTCTGGGCGATCCGCTGATACTTGACTGCATTCTCGAGCACCGCCCCGGTATCGAACTGGCCGACCAGACTGCGGTGGATCTCCTGCCACGGCGTCTGCGCCTCGGGCACATAGTCGCGGCTCTCGCCGAGCGCGGCGCGGCGGCGGGCGAACTCTGCATCGTCGATCAGCAGATCGGCGGTGCGCTTGTTCAGGTCGATGCGAATGCGGTCGCCGGTCTGGACCAGCGCCAGCCCGCCGCCGACGGCGGCTTCGGGCGCGGCGTTGAGGATCGAGGGGCTACCGCTCGTGCCCGACTGGCGCCCGTCGCCGAGGCACGGCAGCGCATGGACGCCGGCGCGGATCAGCGCCGCGGGCGGCCGCATGTTCACCACCTCGGCGCCGCCGGGATAGCCGACCGGTCCCGCCCCGCGCATGATCAGGATCGTGTTTTCGTCGATGCCGAGCGACGGATCGTCGATGCGGTGATGATAATCCTCCGGCCCGTCGAACACGACGGCCTTGCCTTCGAAAGCCTCGGGGTCATCGGGGTTCGACAAATAGCGGCTGCGGAACTCGTCCGAGATCACGCTGAGCTTCATCACGGCATTGTCGAACAGATTGCCCGAAAGCACGGTGAGCCCCGCCGCCGGCTTCATCGGCGCGTCGAGCGGGAAGATCACGTCGGCGTCCTCGCTCTCGACCGTCGCGACATTGTCCGCAACGGTCTTGCCGTTGACGGTGAGCGCGCTGCCGTCGATCAGCCCGGCGCGGAGCAGCTGCCCCATCACCGCGGGCACGCCGCCGGCGCGGTAGAAGTCCTCGCCGAGATATTTGCCCGCCGGCTGGAGGTTGACCACCAGCGGGATGTCCGAGCCATGCTCTTCCCAGTCCCCGAGGCTGAGCTCGACGCCGATGTGCCGCGCAATTGCGTTGAGGTGGATCGGCGCGTTAGTCGAGCCGCCGATTGCCGAATTCACGCGGATCGCATTCAGGAACGCGGTGCGGGTCAGCACGTCCGAGGGCTTGCGGTCCGCATGGACCATCTCGACGATCTGCAGCCCCGTGCGATAGGCATTTTCCTGGCGGTCGCGATAAGGCGCGGGGATCGCCGCCGAACCCGGCAGCGACATGCCGAGCGCCTCACACAGCGAGTTCATCGTCGTCGCGGTGCCCATGGTGTTGCACCAGCCGGTCGACGGCGCCGAGCTCGCGACGAGCTTGATGAAGCCCTGATAGTCGATCTCGCCGGCGGCGAGCATCTCGCGCGCCTTCCACACGATCGTGCCGGAGCCGGTACGTTCGCCCTTGAACCAGCCGTTGAGCATCGGCCCGACCGACAGCGCGATCGACGGGATGTTCACCGTAGCAGCGGCCATCAGACAGGCTGGCGTGGTCTTGTCGCAGCCGATGGTGAAGACGACGCCGTCCATCGGATAGCCGTACACAGCCTCGACGAGGCTGAGATATTGCAGGTTGCGATCGAGCCCCGCGGTCGGGCGCTTGCCGGTTTCCTGGATCGGGTGCGTGCCGAATTCGAGCGCGATGCCGCCCGCCTCGCGAATGCCTTCCTTGACGCGCTTGGCGAGTTCGAGGTGATGGCGGTTGCACGGGCTCAGGTCGCTGCCGGTCTGGGCGATGCCGATGATCGGCTTGCCGGACTGGATCTCCTCGAGGCTGATGCCGAAATTGAGATAGCGCTCGACATAGAGCGCGGTCATGTCGGGATTGGCAGGATTGTCGAACCAGGCGCGCGACCTCAGCGGCGGACGTCCGCCATTCGAACCATTTTCCGCGTCGCTCATTCACCTCTCCGGTGGGTAATATGCTTCTACTGCGGCGCCACATTGTCCGCGCCGGCTTTGCCGTGCGGGCTTGATACCGGCAGTGCGTCGCAATAGGAAGAGCATATATATCTTATAAAAGGAAGCGTAGAGGATGGCGGGGACCAATTCGCAGCGGATCAGGCTTGGGCTCGTGGGGATCGGCAAGATCGCGCGCGATCAGCATCTCCCTGCCCTCGCGGCCGATAACCGCTTCGAACTGGCAGCTACCGCCAGCCGTAATGCACAACTCGACAACGTCCCCGGATATCCCGACGTCGCCGCGATGATCGCGGGGGGACATGCTCTCGATGCGGTCTCGCTCTGCACGCCGCCCGACGGGCGCTATGAGCAGGCCGTGACCGCGATTGACGCCGGGCTGCACGTCATGCTCGAAAAGCCGCCCGCGACGACGCTGACCGAAATCGCCGCGCTTGCGGACCGCGCGAGGGCGAAGGGCGTGGTGCTCTTCACCACCTGGCATTCGCGCGAGGCTGCGGGCGTCGCGCCCGCCAAAGCCTGGCTGCAGGGCAAGAAGATCGAGGCGGTGCGGATCAACTGGCTCGAAGACATACGCCACTGGCACCCCGGGCAGGAGTGGATCCTCGCCGCCGGTGGGTTCGGCGTGTTCGATCCGGGCATCAATGCGCTGTCGATCGCGACCAAGATCCTGCCGGATCCGCTGCTTCTCGATTCAGGCTGGATGGAAGTGCCCGAAGGCCGCGGCTCGCCGCTCGCCGCCCAGCTCAAGATGCGGAGCGGCAGCGCCAAGGTCGATGTTGCGCTCGATTTCCTCCAGACCGGCCCGCAAACCTGGGACATCGATATCGACACCGACGCCGGCACCCTGCGGCTGGGCATGGGCGGCAGCATTTTGCAGCTGCCGGGCGAGGACGAGCAGAAGGCGCCCGACCGGGAGTATCCCCGGCTCTATGCACGCTTCGCCGAACTGGTCGCGGCAGGCGAGAGCGATGTCGACGTCCGTCCGCTGCAGATCGTCGCCGACGCATTCATGATGGCCGAGCGTCGAACGACGGCACCTTTCGCCTTCTAGCGGCGCACATCCGTTCGCCCTGAGCTTGTCGGAGGGCCAGCCTTTTCAGCGCCAGGACAGAAGGAAAGACGGCGCTTCGACAAGCTCAGCCCGAACGAGCCGGTTTACCCCTGCGCGATCGGGTATCACTTTGTCGGGCGCTCGTTGGCCGCACCCCCACCATTCAAGACATCCGGCACGCCGTTTTCAAAGTGTGGCCATCACGCAACGCCACTTCCCGATTTCACCAGTGCCGTCTTATTGATATGATTAATCACTTGTCAGGAGATTGCAGCGGCTGCATAGCCGCCTCCTGAGATGAGAGAGGCTCGCCAAGAGTCCTGCTCGCCAATTGCCAAGGGGAGGTTCGCAATGCGCCTTAAATCCGTGATTCTTGCTTCGACTTCGCTTCTGATTGTCGCGGGAGCGGCTCCCGCCTTCGCGCAGACCGATGACGCCGCCACCGCCCAGACCGACGCGACTGCGGCCGCTGCCGACGCCTCCGCGCAGGATACAGCCGAGCAGGACATCGTCGTCACCGGTCTCCGCAGGAGCCTCGAGACGTCGCAGCGGATCAAGCGCGAGTCCGAGGGCATCGTCGACGCGATCGTCGCCGAAGACATCGGCAAGCTGCCCGACACCTTCGCTTCCTCGGCGCTCCAGCGCGTTCCCGGCGTCAACGTCACCCGCGGCGGCGGCGAGTCCGCCGGCGTTACCGTGCGCGGCCTGCCCGATCTGACCACCACCTATAATGGTCGCCAGATCTTCACTGCCGAGGGCCGTTTCGTCGCGATTCAGGACTTCCCCGCCGGTACCGTCGCCGCGCTCGAAGTGTTCAAGTCGGGCCTCGCCAACCAGGTCGAGGGCGGCATCGCCGGCGCGGTCAACGTGCGCGGCCGCAAGCCGTTCGACTTCAACGGCTTCGAGCTCTCGGGCTCGCTCAACTATGTCCATTCGGAACAGGCGCAGCGCGAGGCGCCGAACGGTAACCTGCTGATCAGCGATCGCTGGAACACCGGGATCGGCGAAATGGGCCTGCTGGTGAACGCCTCCTATGTCGGCATCGAATTTCTCGATTCGACACGCGAGCAGTCGCTGGTGATCGGCAGCACGAACCAGGCGTTCACTGATCGAGGTCGCGATCAGATTTCGAACTACGCACCGGGCGCCGCCGTCGGCCTGCGCTTCCCCGACGCCCAAGGCAACTTCCTCGGCTACGGCAAGCGCTGGCGTCCGTCGGCTAACGCGGCATTCCAGTGGAAGCCCACGCCGGACCTGGAAATCTATGTCGACGGTCTGTTCCAGGGGTTCCGATCGGAAGATTACAACCGGTGGATGTTCATCCCGATCTTTGGAGCGGCTTTCAATAACCCGGATAACGCGCCGCCACTCACGCTGACGAATATCACCACCGTACCTGGCACCAATCAGATCGCGTCGATGACCGTCACCAACGCCAATCGGCCGGACGGCTATGCGGGGTCGTTCAATGGCCACACCGATACGTATCAGGGTGGCGGCGGCCTGATCTGGACGCGGGACCGCCTGCGCGTCTCGGCCGACGTCGCCTATACCGACAGCCAGTACACCACTAGTGTCATGAACGTCGACTATGCGATGGCGAGTTCGCCGGTGCGCAACGTCGTGTTCAACGCCGAGCATGACGGCGGCCCCACCCAGACCTTCGTCAATTTCAACATCAACGATCCCGCCAACTATATCAGCCGCGGCCTTTGGCAGGAGCGGCTGAAGGTGAACGGCAAGGACTGGCAGGCGCGCACCGACCTGTCCTACGATCTCGATCTCGGCTTCCTGAAGCGGATCGACGTCGGCGTGCGGTACACCAATCGCAAGGCTGGCCGCGACCTCGGCAACCTCTACATCAACAACGAAGGCGCGCGCATTCCGCTGACGTCGCTGCCCGGGCTGGACGTACGTTCCACCCAGCCCGGCTTTCAGTTCAACAACGTCCAACCCAACGTGTTCTTCGCCACGCCGACGCGCGACAGCATTCGCGACAACATCACGCAGCTGCGCACCTTCTTCGGCGTGCCCGCAGGCATGCCGCCGTACAACCCGGCGGAGAACTTCCGCGCGAATGAGAAGTCCTATGCGGCTTATGCACAGCTGAAATACGGCTTTGATCTGGGCGGTCCCGTGGTGGACGGCGTCATCGGGCTACGCGGCGTCAAGACCAAGCTCAACATTGACGGCTTCTCACGCGTCGTCGAAGGTTTGCGCCCCGACGGCAGCGAGATCGTCTCGTTCCCCGCCGTCAGCGCCGACAGCGAATATACCGACTGGCTACCCAATGCGAGCGCGCGCATCGGCTTCACCGACAAGCTCCAGGCGCGTCTGGCCTACACGCAGACCCGCACCCGCCCGAGCTTCTTCGATCTGCGTCCCAACACGTCGCTGGGCCAGCCGGTGATCCTCCCACCGGGTGATCCGTGCATCGCCACGCCGACGACGCCCGAATGCGTGGAGCGCCTGCGCCGCGGCGGCTCGGCCGGTAATCCGAACCTGAAGCCGCTCACCTCCGACAATTATGATCTGAGTCTCGAATATTACTTCTCGCGCACCGGCTCTTTCACTGCGGCGGTCTTCCGCCACGACGCCGAAGGGTTCCTCGCGACGGTGGACGATCGTTCGCAGCCCGGCCTGCGGATCGCGCGTCCCGTCAATCTGGGCCAGACCCGTCTGCAGGGCGCGGAAGTGACGTTCACCAGCTTCCTCGACATCGAGGGCCTGCCCGAATGGATGAAGGGCTTCGGCCTCCAGGCCAACGGCACCTATATCGACGCCAAGGGCGACCTGACGCCGAACCTCGCGGCATCGCTGAACAACGAGCAGCAGGCGTTCCCGGGCGTGTCGAAATGGTCGTACAATCTCGTCGCGCTGTACGAGAAGCCGCAATTCTCGGCGCGCCTCGCCTACAACTATCGGTCGTCGTTCGTGAACTATTACAGCCTCGAGGCGCTCGATCCGACCACGCATGCAGTGAAGGAACGCGGCCGCGGCCAGCTCGACTTCTCGACGTCGATCACGCCGATCCCGAACATCACGCTGGCGTTCGACATCGTGAACGTGCTCGGCAATCCGCTGCAGCGCGATCGCCAGTACAACCTCGATGGCGACAGCTATGCGCGGCAGATCCTGTATCTCGAGCGCAGCTACTCGCTCGGCGTGCGCTTCCGCTTCTGACGGCAGCGACCTCGTACGACAGACGAAGGCCGGGGAACGCGAGTTCCCCGGCCTTCTTCTTTTCCGGCGCGGCTTTGCTATGACCGCTTCCAAACAGAGGGGATCCTGCATGTCGCTGCGCACCGCCTTGGCTCTGTTCGCCACAACCGGATGTGCGCTTCCGGCTGCCGCGCTCGCCCGGACTGCCGATCAGGCAAGCGCCCGCACGGCGCTCGACACCGCAACGAAGGTGGCACGCTGGCAGCTCGCCCGGATGACCGACACCAGCCACATTTCCCGCGCCGGCGGCGAAACCCGCAATCCGCGCGTGGGAACAGGCCGCTTTCTGGGTCGGGATGACCGCGCTGGCCGACCACGGCGCCCCGGCGGACATCGGCAAGGCGATCCTCGACATGGGCGCCGCCAACCAGTGGCGGCCGGCCGCCCGCCCCTTTCACGCTGACGACCTCGCGATCACCCAGAGCTATCTCTGGGCGGCGAAGCACGGCGGCACGGCGGCGGCGCTGGCGCCGACCCGCAAGGCGTTCGATTTCATCGTCGGCAATCCGCCCCGCGTGACGCTGGCGTTCACGGTGCCCGAAAAGGGTGGCTATAACGCCACCGAATGCCTCAAGCGCTGGTGCTGGTGCGACGCCCTGTTCATGGCGCCGCCAGCTATGCTCGAGCTTTCGCGGCAGACCGGCGACCGCCGTTACCGCGACTATGCGATCCGCGAGATCTGGGCGACGACCAACTTTCTCTACGATCCCGCCGAGCAGCTTTTCTATCGCGACAGCCGCTTCTTCGACCGGCGCGACGCACGAGGCCGCAAGATGTTCTGGAGCCGCGGCAACGGCTGGGTCGTCGCCGGGCTGGCGCTGATGATCCCGAAATTGCCGAAAGGCGATCCCGACCGGAAGAAGCTGGAGGCACTGTTCGTCGAAATGGCCGGCAAGATCCGGGCGGTGCAGAAGCCCGACGGCTATTGGGCGCCCTCCCTGCTGGCGCCCGAGGATTCGCCGCCGGAATCGAGCGGCACGGCGTTCTACACCTATGGTCTCGCCTGGGGCGTCAAGGCCGGTCTGCTGCCGCGCGCCCGATACGAGCCTGCGATCCGCAAGGGCTGGTCGGCGCTGGTCCGGTCGATCCAGCCCGACGGGCGGCTCGGCTGGGTGCAGCAAGTGAGCGACCGGCCCGAACAGGTGCTGGCCAGCGACACGCAATATTATGGAGTCGGCGCCTTCCTGCTGGCGGCCACGGCAGTCGCCGACCTCAAGCTCGACTGATCGGCGCGCCTGCAGGATCGGCCCCTCCCCGCTCCGCTACGATGGCCTCGAGCGACTTGCCTTCGTTGCGCGGCGCCCAGATCAGCCCGACCACGCCGCTCGCCACGAGGAAGCCGGTGAGGATCCATGCCAACAGCGTGAAGTCGTTCGCCGCAAGCGTCGGCACCGCGAGGCTCCAGATGCCGAGGCCAATCCGGACGATGGCGAAGGTGGCGCCCTGCGCGGTCGAGCGGATCGCCGTCGGGAACAGCTCGGCCGACCAGAGCTGGAAGAAGCTCTGCGCGCCGAAGCCGCCCGCGACGCCCATGATGATCACGTGGAGAATGACGATCTCGAGCTTGAACCCGAAGATCGCGAGCAACGCCATGCCGATCACGTGAAGCACCGCCGAGATGCCGAATAGCAGGCGCTGGTTCACCTTGTCGGACAAGGTCATGAAGATGGTGAGGATCGAGATCATCCCGATCAGGAAGTAGCTTGCCGGCAGCATCGTCGCGGTCCAGGCCGGCAAGTGATTCTGGGCGATCAGATAGGGCGTGAAGAAGCCGTTATAGCCCGCCCACAGGTTCCAGAAGCCGTACATCGCGGCGAGGAACAGCATCGCGCCGAGATAGCGCGGGCTGAACAATTCGCGCCAGTTCCCGCTGAGCGCCTGCCCGCCGGACCCGGCCTGCGCCGCTTCCCAGCGCTGCGACTCGCGCATGCGCGAGCGGAGGAAGGTCAGCCCGATGGCCAGCACCGCAAGGTGCCCGAACAGCCAGCGTATGCCGGTGATCCCCCAAGGCTGGAGGAACCACGCGGCGGTGAGCACCGCCACGGGGCCCAGATACCATAATAGCTGCGCGACGCCCGAATGCGCCCCGCGTTTGTCGTCGGGGGCCTGCTCGGCGATCAGCGACCACGAGGCGGGAATGTCAGCGCCCACGGCAAGCCCGACGAGCACGAAGCCCAGCACTATCATCCACGACGCCGAGGCGAAGACAAGGAACAGCATGCCGAACGCGTAGAACAGCATGTCGTACTGGTAGATCTTCTTGCGGCCGAACCTGTCGCACAGGATGCCGCCAATCAGCGCGCCGACGCCCGCCGAGATCGCATTGGCGCTAAACGAGCCGATCAGCCCGATGAAGGTGTCCGAAAGGCCGTAGATCTGCTTCCACAACCCCAGCGCCACCGATCCCGCGACGATCGATCCGGCGTCGATGTAATTGGCGAGGCCGGCAAGGACGGTGTCCCGCCACTTGTGGTGCTGCGTCCCGCTCACGGGCTCCCCCTAGATGTCCAGTCCGAGCCGATAGAGGCGGTCGGCATTGCGCCCCCACAGTGCGCGGCGCTCCTCCTCGCTGAAATCGGCGGTGATCGCGCCATAGGCGTCGAGATGCTGCGCGAAGCTGCCGAACAGCTTGTCGGTCGGGAAATCGCTCGCGAACATCGCGCGGTCGGTGCCGAACAGCTCGATCGCCTCGAGGATGTACGGACGCGCCTGCTCGATCCGCCACGGGCGATGCGTGAAGCCCATCCCCGAGAGCTTGGTCGCGACGTTGGGAAGCGCCGCCAGCGCAGCCATGCCGCTGCGCCACTGCTCCCATTCGCCGGGCACCGCCATGCCGGTATGATTGATAATGATTTGCATTTCGGGGTGCTGCGCGATCAGTTTCGCGAGTCCCGGGAACTGGCCGGGATAGGCCTGCAGGTCGAAGCTCAGCTGATATTTGCCGAGCAGCGCGAAGCCGCGCGCCCAGGCTTCGTCCTGCGTGACGTCGCGCGCCGAATAGGTGCGTCGCGGATCGGTATGCCAGTTGACGATGTGGCGGATGCCCCGCACCGCATGCTGCGCGGCATGCGCGTCGAGAAGCGCCTCGAGGTTCGGATCGTCGAGCGCCGCGAAGGCGACGATCGCATTGGGCATGCCGCGCGCATCGTGCAGACCCTGCAGCCATTCGGTTTCGGCGAGCGCCGCCTCGGCGTTCGCGCCGGCTTCGACATGGACGATCCCACGGACGTCCCAGCCCTGCGCGTCGGCAAGATAGTCGTCGAGCAGATAGGTTCTGGCGATCGGCTCGACGCTGCCATTGGGGCCGTCATCGGCAAAGGGCCGCGTCAGCCACGGATAGGCGATGCGATCGAGGTCCCAGAGATGCACATGGGCATCGATGAACGGCAGATCGCGCGCCATGTTCGCCTCCCTTCGAGCCCCTTCCGTTCGCCCTGAACTAGTCGAAGGGCTGTTCTTCTTTAGGCCGTACCGCTCACCTCAAAGGCAAGACGGTGCTTCGACAAGCTCAGCACGAACGGAAGAAAGCTTCTCCTACTGGATCAATACGTCGTCCGCCCGCCCGACGTGTCGAAAGTGGACGCCGTCGTGAAGCTGCATTCCTCGCTCGCCATGAACAGGATCATCGCGGCACTCTCCTCGGCCTCGCCAAGCCGGCCCATCGGGATCTTCGAGCGCATATAATCGACCTGGCTCGCGGGGAGCTGGTCGAGAATCGGGCTCTCGAACGTTGCGGGCGTCAGCGCGTTGGCGATGATCCCCTTGCCCGCCAGCTCCTTGCCGAGCGACTTGGTGAAGCCGATCACTCCCGCCTTCGACGCCGAATAGGCAGAGGCGTTGGGATTGCCTTCCTTGCCCGCCACCGATGCGACGTTGACGATCCGGCCATAGCCGTTCGCCAGCATGTGCGGGACGACGGCGCGGCAGCAATAGAACAGACCGTTGAGATTGATCGCGATCACGCGTTCCCAGCTGTCGAGCGGATATTCGTGCGCCGGCGCGGTGGCGCCGGTGATCCCCGCCGAGCAGACGAGCACGTCGGTCCGGCCAAGCGCCTTGCTGGTCTCGTCGGCCGCGGCAGCCACCGCGGCAGCATCTGACACGTCGACCATAGCGGTGTGCGTGGCGCCGACCTCGGCTTTCGCCTCTTCGAGCCAGTCAGCGTTGACATCCCACAAGGCGACCTTGCCGCCCTCGGCGACGAAGCGCCGCGCGACGGCACGGCCGAGCCCGGAGGCGCCGCCGGTGACGATCGCGGTCCGGCCCGCGAAACGATCGGCATAGAGCGTCAAGCGCGTGCCTCCGACCAGGCGACGAATTCCTGGCGTTGCTCACCAAGCTTCTCGATGCCGAGCGTCACCACATCCCCCGCCTTCAGATACCAGGGCTCGGGCTTCTGCCCGAGCCCGACGCCGGGCGGCGTCCCGGTGGTGATGATGTCGCCGGGCTCGAGGATCATGAACTGTGAGAGATAGGCGATGATCTGGGCGACGGTGAAGATCATCGTCTTCGTCGATCCGTCCTGCTTGCGCTCGCCGTTAACGTCGAGCCACATGCCGAGATTCTGCGGATCGCCGACCTCGTCGGCGGTGACCAGCCACGGCCCAATCGGACCGAAGGTCGGAAAGCCCTTGCCCTTGTCCCAGGTCGCGCCGCGCTCGGTCTGCCAATGGCGCTCGGAGATGTCGTCCACCACGCAATAGCCGGCGACATGGCTCAGCGCATCGGCTTCCGAGACATAGGAAGCGCGCTTGCCGATGATCACGCCGAGCTCGACTTCCCAATCGGTCTTCTTCGAATCCTTCGGGATCGTCACCGGATCGTTCGGCCCCTGGATGCAGGTGACCCACTTCTGGAAGACCACCGGCTCTTCGGGGATCGGCAGATTCGATTCGGCGGCGTGATCGGCATAGTTCAGCCCGATCGCGACAAACTGGCGGGTACCGGTGACGCAGGCGCCGTAACGCGGATTGCCCTCGACCTTCGGCAGCGACGCCGGATCGATCGCGGCGAGCTTGGCCAAGCCCTCGGGCGAGATCTCGGCAGGACCGAGATCGGCGATGACGCCGGACAGGTCGCGGATCGCGCCGTCGGCGTCGATCAGACCGGGGCGTTCGCTTCCGGCGGATCCAAATCGGCAGAGTTTCATATCGGGTCTCTCAGTCTCAATGCGTGTAGGGGCGGTGCATCGGCAGATCGCGATTGAGCTCGACGCCGAAACCGGGCTTGTCGAGCGCGCTCACGTGCAGGCGCCCGTTCACGGGCACCGGCTCGCCGATCAATTGCGGGTGGAACATCGGGACGACTTCGGTCGGTCCCGGGTGCATCATCAGGAACTCGGCAAACGGGCTGTTATGCCGGGTGATCACGAAATGATACGAATAGACCGACGAGCCGTGCGGGACCATCAGCACGCCCTTGCTGTCGGCATAATTGGCGATCTTGATCAGCTCGGTGACACCACCGCACCAGCCCACATCGGGCTGGATGATGTCGCAGCATTCCATGTCCATCAGCATGCGGAAGCCCCAGCGCGTCGCCTCATGCTCGCCGGTCGTGACGAGCAGGCCCTTGGGGGCATTCTTCCTGAGTGCAGCATAGGCCCAATAATCGTCGGGGCTGAGCGCTTCCTCGATCCACTTGAGCCCGCACTCATTGTATGCGCGGTGCGCCAGCCGCGTGGCATAGTCGAGATCGAGGCTCATCCAGCAATCGAGCATCAGCCAGAAATCGTCACCGACGCGGGCGCGCATCTCGGCCAGATCGGCGATGTTCTTGTGGAGGCCCTCGATGCCCTCAGCCGGTCCGTGGTGCAGCGGCAGCTTGCCGCCGATAAAGCCGAGTTCCTTCGCAACGTCGGGGCGCGCGCCGGTCGCGTAGAATTGCAGTTCGTCGCGCACGGCGCCGCCCAGCATCTGATAGACGGGCTCGCCGCGAAGCTTGCCGAGTAGATCCCACAGCGCGAGATCGACCCCCGAGATCGCATTCACCACCAGCCCCTTGCGGCCGTAATATTGGGTCGAGAAATACATCTGGTCCCAGATCTTCTCGACTTCACGAGGATCTCGCCCTTCGAGGAAGCGGGCGAGATGCTTCTCGACGATGAACGCGGCGGGCTCGCCGCCGGTGGTCACCGCGAAGCCGATCGTCCCGTCCTCGGCCTCGATTTCGACGATCAAGGTGCCGAGCACGTTAATCCCGAAGCTCTGCCGGGACTGACGGTATTCGGGATACCGCGCCATCGGCGTGGCGATGTGATCATCGATCCAGTGGCCCGCGCCCTGATCATGATAATCGGCGCCGCCGCCGCGCACTGTGTAGGCGCGGATCTGCTTGATCTTCGAAAGGCCGGCTGCAGCCACGTCTCTGGATTCCTTTTGCGGCGACGGTACCACATCTGCACACGACGCTCGATAATGTGAAAATTTTCGAGCACAACATACCATCATATGATACGCCGCGCGGTATTGCCTGACTGAACGGAGATGGACGGCAGCCAAATGCGCCGCCGCTTCGCATCCCTCCTGATGCTTTACTTTCTCACTTTATGGGATAGGATGTTACGAGATGAGACGCGACACGTCAAACGCTGAATCGGAATCTGCCACGCAGAAAGCGGGCCCTAAGGTGCAGGGCAGCCAGACCTTGGTCCGTGGCCTCGACATGCTCGACAAGGTCATCGACGGCCCGATCAAGCTGGCGGAGCTGTCGGCGCGTATGGGTCTCACCCGCTCGACCACGCATCGCCTCGCCAACGCGCTGATCGATCGCGGCTTTCTCACCTATCTGCCGCGCGACGGCTATCAACTCGGCCCCAAGCTGATCCAGCTGGGTTTCCTCGCGCAAAGCCAGGCCGACATTGTCCAGATCGCCCGCCCCCGCATGGAAGAGCTCGCCGCCGCATCCGAAGACACGGTCCATCTCGGCCGGCTGGATGGCGACCTCGCGCTCTATCTCGACAAGATTCCGGGGCGCCGGCGCGTCGAGATTTCGAGCCGTATCGGCGATCGCCAGCCGCTGACCTCGACCGGGCTGGGCAAGGCTTTGCTCGTCGACGGCAGCGAAGCGGAGTGGGCGCGGTTGTTCGAAGCCGATCAGGCGCACGGCGCCCTGCGCGCCGATCGCGAGACCTGGTTCGAGCGGATGCGCGGCTATGCCGAGGCAGGCCACGCCTATGACCTCGAGGAGAATGAGGATCAGATCCGCTGCGTTGCCGCGCCGGTGCGCGACGTTTCGGGAAAGATCGTCGCAGCGATCAGCGTGTCGAGCGCAGCCCAGTACATGGACGATGAGCGGATGGCGGCGCTCAGTTCCGAAGTTCGCGAGACGGCACGGCAGATCAGCACCGATCTCGGCTGGAGTCCCGACGTGCGGCCGCCGCGGCGCGCCCGCAGATAGGCAGACATCAGGAGAGGCCGAAGTGAAGTTGTTGGAAGGCAAGACCGTGCTCGTCACGGGCGCATCGACTGGCATCGGCCGGGCCGCTGCGGTCGGCGCCGCCAAAGCGGGTGCCGACGTGGTGATCAACTACCACAGCCGCGACGACGACGCCGTCGCCTGCGTCGCCGAGATAGAGGCGGCCGGCCAGCGCGGTCTCGCCGTGAAGGGCGACGTCGCCGTGCCCGAGACCGCCACCGAGTTCGTCCGCAAGGCGGTCGAAACGTTCGGCAAGGTCGACGTAATGGTGTCGAATGCCGGCATTTGCCCGTTCCACAGCTTCCTCGACATGCCGGTCGAGACCGTGGAGCGGACCGTTCAGGTGAATCTCCTCGGCGGCTATTTCATGTGCCAGGCGGCGGCCAACCAGATGGTGAAGCAGGGCCATGGGGGCGCGCTGATCGCCGTCTCCTCGATCTCGGCGCTCGTCGGGGGCGAATATCAGACGCACTACACGCCCACGAAAGCGGGGCTTCACTCGCTGATGCAGTCGACTGCGATTGCGCTGGGCAAGCACAAGATCCGCTGCAACTCGGTGCTGCCGGGCACGATCCTCACCGAGATCAACAAGGAAGATCTCGCGGACGAAGCCAAGCGGAAATATATGGAAGGGAGAATCCCGCTCGGCCGGCTGGGCCAGGCGGAGGATCTCGCCGGCCCGATCGTGTTCCTCGCGTCCGACATGGCCGCCTACGTGACCGGCGCGGCGTTGCTCGTCGACGGCGGTGCCTTCGTGAACCTGCAATGAGGGCGCTCCTCGCCGCCGCCGCCGCACTGATCGCCAGCGCCCTGCCCGCCAGCGCGCAGCAGCGCATCCTCATCGCCAGCGATTCCACCGCGGCCAATTACGGTACCGATCGCTATCCGCAAACTGGCTGGGGGATGATGCTCAAGTGCGGGCTTCAGCCGGACGTCGAGGTCATCAACCGTGCGGTCGGCGGGCGGAGCACGCGGACGTTCCTTTCCGAAGGCAAATGGGACGCATTGCTCGCCGAGGCGAAGCCCGGCGACGTGGTGCTGATTCAGTTCGGCCATAACGATGCCAGCGCGTCGCGCCCCGAGCGCTACGCCCCGGCTGCAACGCTCTATCGCGACAATCTGCTGCGCATGATCTGGGAATCGCGTGGCCGCGGGCTGATCCCGGTGCTGGTCACACCCCCTGCACGCCGCTCGTTCGAGGGCGGGCGTGCCAAGGCCGACTTTACCGAATGGTCGAAGGTCGAGCGAGAGCTGGTCGCGAGCACCAACACGCCGCTGATCGATCTCGAGGCACGCTCGCTCGATTTCGTCAGCCGCGCCGGCGAGGCGGGGTCGAAGAAATATTATCTTCATTATGCCCCCGACGACGGGGTCGCCGCCTTCCCGAACGGCATTGCCGACGACACCCATTTCAGCGAACTCGGCGCGCGCGCCATGGCCAATCTGGTGGCACAGGAACTGAAGGGATTGAAGCTCCCCGTGGCTGAGAAGGTTCTGAACGACCGGCCCGATCTCACGCGCACCACGCCGCTCGGCAGCGTCGCCTGCCACTGAGCTGAAACTCTTGGATATCGCAAACGCCGTCGGCCTGATTGCCCGGCGGCGTTCTGCCGTGCGCCGCAGCGACATGTGTCTGGAGTGTGACCAAAACCGCACAACGCTCCTACTAATCCCAAAAGGGGATTGGCGGCAGGCCTTCGTTAAGTCATATATATTGGGAAATAAGAACAAGAAGTGAGACCGCAAGGCACAATGTGCGGCGGTCCAGGCAGGATTGTGGAGGGGAAGAGCATGAGGCTTGCAGAATATTCGCGTGTTCGCGGTATCCGCGTTTCGGTCGCGGCGCTGGCCGTGGCACTGGCGTGGACACCGGTAGCAATGGCGCAGGACGCGCCCGCCGCCGACCCTGCGGCATCGCAGAGTTCCGTGGATGACGAAGGCGAAATCGTCGTTCAGGGCTTCCGCGCATCGCTTAACACCGCCCTCAACCAGAAGCGCGAGGAGACCGCGGCTGTCGACTCGATCGTCGCCGAAGACATCGGCAAGTTTCCCGATTCGAATCTGGCAGAATCGATGCAGCGGGTTCCCGGCGTTGCACTGTCGCGCGGCGACGGCGGCGAAGGGCGCAACATTTCGGTGCGCGGGCTCGGCGCACAGTTCACGCGGGTGCGTATCAACGGAATGGAAGGCACCGCCCAGACCGGCTCTTCGGACATTTACGGCGCGGGCAATTCGGGGCGTAGCTTCGACTTCAGTGTCTTCCCCACCGAAATCTTCTCATCGCTGGCGGTGCGCAAGACGACGTCGGCCGATGTCGAGGAAGGCTCGCTGGGCGCCACCGTCGATCTCAACGCACCCAAGCCGATGAACTTCACCAAGGACTTCGTTCTCTCGGCGACGGCGCGCGGCGTCTACAATACGATCAGCAAGAAGGCCGACCCCCGCGCCTCGCTGATCATCTCGAAGAAGCTGAACGACAGCTGGGGCATTCTTGCCTCGGCTGCCTATCAGAAGCGCCATATCCGCGAAGTCGGCTACTCGGCGGTCGACGTCCTGTCGGCGAACGCCAACGGCCTCGATCCGGACGGCAATGGCCCGATCCCGGTCCTGCCTTATTGCACACCGGTCGGAGGCTTCGTGCAGAACGGGGTAACGTATGTCAGCCCGACCACGGGGACTGCCAATAGCGGTGTCAACATCGGTGCCAACGCGGCGAACTGCAGCGCGGGCAATCCGCGGACCAGCACGCAGGCGGCCTATGCCACGGTGTTCAACCTGCGCCGCGCCGACCTGCCGGGCGTACCCGGCAGCGGCGCCTTCCTGCCGCGTCTGCCGCGCTACGTGAACTCGGAACAGGATACCGAGCGCGTCGGCGGCACGCTGACCATCCAGTTCAACCCCGACGACGATACCGACATCAGCTTCGACGCGCTCTACTCGCGCTACGACGTCGAGCGCCGCGACAATTACATCGCCGCGATGTCGTTCGGCCGCCTCGTCAACGAGCTCGGCCAGCCCAACGTCTCGGTGCGCGAAATCGAATTCGACGAGAACGGCTCGCTCGTCCGCGGCCTGTTCGACGGGGTCAATGTGCGTTCGGAAGGGCTGGTCGACCACTTCATCTCGGACTTCAAACAGGGCAATCTGAACTTTCGCCATCGGTTCAACGACACGCTCGAGATCACCGGCCTGTTCGGCATCAACCAGTCGGTCTGGTGGGGCCCGAAGCGCTTTCAGACCTTCATGGACGCGATCCACACCGACAATTTCTCGATCGACTTCCGCGACGGCGGCGCGATCCCCACGATCGGCTTCGGCTTCGACGTGTCCAACCCGGCCAACTTCCAGTACGGGCCGCGGGCCAATGCCGGGGCTCCGGTGACCGGGGGCTTCAGCTTCCAGGGCAAGCCATCGAAAGCGCAGACCGACAACGGCACCTTCGAGATCAACACGCTGTGGAACGTCGACCAAGGCCTCAAGCTCAAGGTCGGCGGCCAGTATCGCGAGAGCGATTTCAACTCGTATAATCTCGCGCCCTATACCGCCGACCTGACCATCCGCCCGCTGCCGGCGGGCACCAGCCTCGCCAGCATCACCCGCCAGATCAGCGGGCTAGACAGCCTGTTGGGCAACGGCGCGCCGGCAAGCTGGGCCGCGATCGATCCGGACAAATGGGACGAATTGTTCGATCTGGATTCCGTCCGCTATTGCGACGTGGATTGCGGCGGCAGCCGCGCCCGCGTCCGCGAGGAGGTCAAGAGCCTCTACGCGATGGCGACGTTCAACACCGAAGGCCTGTTCCCGTTGACGCTGCGCGGCGATATCGGCGTCCGCTATGTCCGCACCGACATGCTCGCCTCCGGCTATGTCCCGCTCGCCGCGGCATCGAGCCCGACCGGCACGCGGCGCATCTATACGCAAGTCAATCGCGGCTATGAGGACTGGCTACCCTCGGCAAATGTCGTGTGGGAGATCAACCGCGACCTGTTCCTGCGCCTCGCTGCGGCCAAGGTGATGTCGCGTCCGGATCTTCCCAGCCTTACGCCGACGAGCAGCATCACCGCCACAACGCAGAGCGGCACGATCAACAACCCGTTCCTCGACCCGATCCGCGCCGACACCTTCGACGCCGCTCTCGAATGGTATTTCAAGCCGGGCTCGCTGCTGTCGGTCGCCTATTTCAAAAAGGACATCAAAACCTTCGTCCAGCGCATCACCAGCCGCATCCAGTTCAGCGAGCTCGGCCTTCCGGCCGAATTGCTGGCGGGGACCCCGTCGACGCCGGCGGACTTTTTCAACGTCAGCCAGCCGTTCAACACGCCCGGCGGGCCGCTGGAAGGCGTCGAGGTCAACGCGCAGGTGCAGCTCGATTTCCTGCCGGGCTTCCTCGGCAATCTCGGCGTGCTGGCGAACTACACCCACGTCACTTCGACGATCAATTACTGCCTGACCAGCGTCAACGGGGTCTGCACGGTGAGCACCACCGCGGATCTCGTGGGCCTGTCGAAGAACACCGCCAGCGGCACCCTGTTCTATGAAGACAGCAAGTTCAGCATCCGCGGCACCGCGAGCTACCGCGACCGCTACATTCGCGGCATTCCCGGACCCGCGGGCAGCGACATCCAGGGCAATTCGCCCAACGTGTTCGTCGACGCCTCGGCATCCTACGCGATCACCGACAATATCAAGGCGATCCTCGAGGTGCAGAACCTCACCGACGAGCGCAACAATCTCTACATCGACAGCACGCGCCGGGACACCTTGTTCCAGACCCGAATCGGGCGGACGTTCAATTTCGGCGTGAATTTCCAGTTCTGAGCCATGCCTCCCCGTGGGCCGCTGCGAGGCGGCCCAGCTTCGTTGCGGCACGCGCATCATCCCGATATGTAAATTGCTGTGCCATTTAATGGGAGCAGGTTGACACGATCGCGTGACGGGCGCAGCTTCCGGCAAAACGATCCGGGAGAGATTCATGCTGGCACTCATCCTCGCGTCGATTTCGGCGCACACGCCGCCGCTGGTGGCGGGCCGGCAGGTCGAGCGCCTCGATCGCGGGCTGATCGCGATCCCCGCGGCGGGCGGCGGCAATCACGTCTCATGGCGGCTTCTGGCAACTGACGTCCGGGGCGCGCGCTTCACACTTTATCGCGACGGCAAGGCCATCGCACGGATCGCGGGCGATCAGGCGACGAGTTATCTCGACCCGACCGGCACCGCCACCTCGCGCTACGCGCTCGCCGCTCATAACTCCGGCGCGACTGCCTGGACCAACGGCTATCTGCCGATCCCGCTCGACAAGCCCGCCGACGGCCGCACGCCGGATGGCGAGACCTATGGCTATACCGCCAACGACGCCTCGGTCGGCGATCTCGACGGCGACGGCCGCTACGAACTGATCGTCAAATGGTATCCCACGATCGCGAAGGACAATGCCTTTCCGGCTATACCGGCAGCACCTTGCTCGACGCCTATACGCTCGATGGCAGGAAGCTGTGGCGGATCAATCTCGGCCCCAACATCCGCTCGGGGGCGCACTATACCCAGTTCATGGTCTACGATCTCGACGGCGACGGCAGGGCCGAGATCGCGATGAAGACCGCCGACGGCACCGTCGATGGCACCAACCGGACGATCGGCGATCCCCAAGCCAGCTGGACCAGCCGGGAGGGCGAAGTCGACGTCGACGACCGCACCGGCGCGAAAGTGCTGCCCGACGGCAAGAAGGTCTCCGAACTCAAGGGGCGGATCCTCAAGGGACCCGAATATCTCACCGTGTTCGACGGCAGGACCGGCCGCGCGCTTGCCACTGCGCGCTACGCACCGCCCCGCGATCCCGCCGGCGACAATCCCGACTACGAGCAGATGAAGGCAACATGGGGCGACGGCTATGGCAACCGTTCCGAACGCTATCTCGCCGGGGTTGCCTATCTTGACGGTCGCCGGCCCAGCCTGATCTTCGGCCGCGGCTATTATGCCCGCTCGACGGTCGCGGCGTGGGATTACCGGAAGGGCAAGCTCCGGATGCGTTGGCTGTTCGACAGCGCGACGCCGGGCAACGAGAAGTTCGGCGGCCAAGGCAATCACCAGCTCTCGGTCGCCGATGTCGATGGCGACGGGCGCGACGAGGTGTTCTACGGCTCGATGGTGATCGACGACAATGGTAAGGGGCTGTGGTCGTCGGGACTCGGCCATGGCGACGCGATGCACCTGTCCGACCTCGACCCATCCCACCCGGGCCTCGAAAAGTTCGGCGTCCACGAGAATATGCGGATGAGCGGCAATCGCGGGGCGGCGATGCTCGACGCGAAGACCGGTGCGATCCTGTGGTCGACGCCCGCCGACAAGGATACCGGCCGCGGGATCGCCATCGACATCGATCCGCGCCATCCCGGCGCCGAAGCGTGGGCGAGCAACTCGCGCGAGCTTCACGACGTGAAGGGCAACGTGATCCCCGGCGGCCATCCGCGCGCGGCCAATTTCGGCATCTGGTGGGACGGCGATCGCCTGCGCGAGCTGCTCGACGGAAAGAAGATCACCAAGTGGGACTGGAACGGCAGCAGCGAGCAGCTCCTGCTCGATCCCGGCGGCGTGGTCTCGAACAACGGCACCAAGGCCAATCCGTCGCTCTCCGCCGACATCCTCGGCGACTGGCGCGAGGAACTGGTGGTGCCGAGCGAGGACAGCCGTGAATTGCGCATCTACGCCACCCCGATTCCGACCGACGAACGCATCGTCACGCTGATGCACGATCCGGTCTATCGCCTCGGCGTGGCGTGGCAGAACACCGCGTACAACCAGCCGCCGCATACCTCCTATTTCCTTGGGGCGAAGTGACGCCCGCGCGATGATGCTGCTAATCGCGCTGCAGATGGCGATGACCCAAGCCCCGCTCCGTTTCGACCTCGAACCGCCGAAACGCGCCTCCGGGCGTCTCCTCGTCGCGCGCGACAAGCCTTACGAAGCGGGCGGCTATGGCTATGAACCGCCTCGACGCGGCAAGGAATTCCTGTTCTCCGCCGCGTTGCCGGAAGGCAATTACCGGGTGACCGTCCGGCTCGGCGGACGCGTGACGGTCAAGGCCGAATCGCGTCGGCTGATGCTGCGCGACATCACAACAAGGCCCGGCCAGTACGTCACCGCCAGCTTTATCGTGAACGTCCGCAATGCGGCGCTTGCCCCGCCGCCCGCCAATGCGCCGGGCGGCAGCGAGGTCAGGCTCAAGAGCCGCGAGCAAGGCAGCTACAGCTGGGACGACAAATTGACGCTCGAATTTCTCGGCGATCCGCGCGTTGCTTCGATCGATATCGAGCCGGTGGCGGTGCCGACGGTGTTTCTCGCCGGCGATTCGACCGTGACCGACCAGCGCGCGGAACCCGCGGCGAGCTGGGGGCAGATGTTGCCGGCACTGTTCGGCGGAGGTGTGGCGGTCGCCAATCACGCCGAGTCCGGCGAGACGCTCAAGTCGTTCGTCACCGAATTGCGCCTCGACAAATTGCTATCGCAGATCCGGGCGGGCGACTGGCTGCTGATCCAGTTCGGCCATAACGACCAGAAAGCGAACTGGCCGCAGACCTATGCGGACCCGCAGGTCACCTACCCGGCATGGCTGCGCACCTATATCGCCGAGGCGCGTCGCCGCGGCGCGCATCCGGTGCTGGTGACCTCGCCCGAGCGGCGCAATTACGAAGGCGGCAAGGTGCGCCGCTCGCTGGCCGAATATGGCGAGGCGGCGCGCAAGGTCGCGCGCGAGGAGAATATCCCACTGCTCGATCTGCAGGCGCGCAGCATCGCGCTGTACGAGGCGCTTGGCGAAGCCGAGGCGGCCAAGCTGTTCAACGACGGCGGCAAGGATCGGACGCACCACAACAATGCGGGAGCCTGGTTCCTCGCCCGCGCGGTTGCCGCCGAAATCGCGGTGCAGGTACCTGATCTCGCGGCGCATCTGAAGCCCGCCGCGCGGCGCTTCGATGCGGCGCATCCCGATCTCGGCGAAGGTGCGATCGCGCCGAGCCTCGCCGAGAGCGACGTCCGGCCGGCGGGAAGCTGATGGGCGGCCTTCCCAGATCGTGCTCCGGAGGGAGTGTGGGGTCGGATCGTCCCCCGGACGATCCTCGAACATGCGGGGCATGTTCGACCCCGCGCTGGGGACCAAGCGCAGCTTGGTGGAGGGGTAATCTCCACGGGCGCTTTCGCCTGAGGCGCGCTACCCCTCCGTCAGGCTGCGCCTGCCACCTCCCCCTCCGGGGGAGGATCTAGTGCGCACAGGTCATGTCTTCGACGTCCGCGATCACGGCGCGCGTGGCAATGGCGTCGTACTCGACTCCCCCGCGATCAACGCTGCGATCCTCGCCGCCGAGAAGGCCGGCGGCGGCATGGTCGTCCTGCCGCCGGGCGATTATCTCAGCTTCTCGATCCGCCTGAAGAGCCGCGTCACGCTCGTTCTCGAAGCTGGCGCGACACTGATCGCTGCCGAGAAGGGCCCGCTCGGCCAGTACGACCTGCCTGAAGACCGCGGCCCCCAGCTCTATCAGGATTTCGGCCACAGTCATTGGCACAACAGCCTGATCTGGGCCGAGCATGCCGAGGACATCGCAATCATCGGCAAGGGCCGGATCCTCGGCCTCGGCCTTACCCGCAACGGACAGGGCACCCCCTGGAGCAAGCAGGCCGGCGAGCGTCCGCTTTCGATGGCCGGGATGCCCGTCGCCGATATCGGCAAGCTCGAGCGCTCGCGGGACGCCATGCGTGGCATGGGCAACAAGGCGATCGCGCTGGCGCATTGCAAGCGAGTGAAGCTCGACGGCTTCACGATCTTCAAAGGCGGCCATTTCGCTTTGCTCGCCAGCGAAGTGGACGGGCTCGACATCCGCCACCTCGCTGTGGACACGAACCGCGACGGGCTTGACCTCGACTGCGTTCGCCGGGCGCGGGTCGAGCATTGCCGGGTCAATTCGCCCAATGACGACGCGATTGTCCTGAAGACGAGCCTCGCGCTCGGCCGACGGTCGAACTGCGAAGATATCGAGATCCGCGACTGCACCGTCAGCGGCTATGATCTCGGCACGATGCTCGACGGGACGCGCCGGAAGACGCAGGAACTCGCCCCCGATCGCGACCGTGTCACCGGCCGGATCAAGATCGGTACCGAGAGCAACGGCGATTTCCGCCGCATCCGCATCGCCAATTGCCGGTTCGAGCGCAGCCGCGGGCTCGCGATCGAGACGGTCGACGGCGGGACCGTAGAGGACGTGCTCGCCGAGAATATTGTAATGGACGACGTCACCACGGCGCCGCTGTTCCTTCGTCTAGGCGCTCGCCTGCGGGGGCCGGAGGGCACCACGCCCGGCGCGATGCGCAACGTCGAGGTGCGGGGGCTCGCTGCCACCGGGATCGATCCGCGCTTCGCTGCGGTCCTCGCCGGCCTGCCCGATCACCCGATCGAATGCGTCCAGCTGCGCGACATCGACCTGCACTTCCGGGGCGGCTTCTCCGAACCAGTGCCGGCACAGCCGCCCGAGCTGGCCGACGCCTATCCCGAGCCGAGCATGTTCGGCCCTACACCGGCATGGGGTGTCTGGGTACGGCACGTGACCGGCCTCGAGGTCAAACGGCTGCGCCTGTCACGCGACGGCAGCGATCCCCGTCCGCCGGTGCAGCTCGACGACGCCCACGCCCGGGCAGAGGATGCGCAATATTGGCCCGACGCGGTTTGACGTCGCGGGCGGGCTGCGCTATCCAAATGTTGCAGTAGCATCCCACATAATGAGCATCGGGAGAGGGCATGACGAGCATTCACGCATTCCGGATGCAGCTGAAGCCCGGCGTCGCCGAGGAATATCGCGCGCGGCACGACGCGATCTGGCCCGAACTCGCCGAATTGCTCCACCATAGCGGCATTCGCGACTATTCGATCTTCCTCGACGAGACGACCAATGCGCTTTTCGCCGTGCTCAGGCTCACCGACGACAATAGCCGCGAGGCGCTGCCCGAGCACCCGGTGATGCGGAAATGGTGGGATTATATGGCGCCGCTGATGGAGGTCGAGCCCGGCAACAAGCCGAAGGAATGGCCGCTCAAGCCGGTGTTCCACCTGCCATGAGCGCAATGCAGAAACCCGTTCGTGCTGAGCTTGTCGAAGCACCGTTCCTCTTGGGCAGGAAAAAAGAACGCCCCTTCGACAAGCTCAGGGCGAACGGAGCGGGATGGATTCGTGCAGGCCTCCTCGCCGCCTCGGCGCTGCTCGCCGCGCCCGCACTGGGGCAGGAGGCAAAGCCCACCGCCAACTTCGCCGCGCCCGTCAAGAGCTTCGGCCGCGTCTCGTACGACGCGCGCTCGCTGATGATCGACGGCAAGCGCGTGATCATCTGGTCGAGCGAGATGCACGCCTTCCGGTTGCCTTCGCCCGACCTGTGGCGCGACGTGCTGCAGAAGATGAAGGCGAGCGGGTTCAACACCGTCGCTTTCTATTTCGACTGGGGCTTCCACAGCCCGAAAAAGGGCGTGTACGACTTCAGCGGCATCCGCGACATCGATCGCCTGCTGACCATGGCCGAGAAGGAGGGCCTGTGGGTGATCACCCGCGCCGGGCCCTATGTGAACGCCGAGCTGACTCGCGGCGGCTTTCCCGGCTGGCTGGTCAACCAGCGCGGCCGCGCGCGCACCGACGATCCCGAATATATGGCCGCGGCCGATGAGTGGCTGACGAGAGTCAACGCGATCATCGCGCGCCACCAGATCAACGGCGACGGCAAGGGTCATCGCGGCAACGTCATCCTCCACCAGATCGAGAACGAGCTGGCGCTGACCACCCCGGCGCAACGCCGCTATATGGACCATCTTTACGCCAAGGCACGCGCCGACGGGATCAACGTGCCGACCTTCCACAATGATCAGGGCCGCAACGGCTATTGGGTGCCCGAGGACTCGAAGGTCGAGAAGACCGTCGCCGGTCCGAACGATCTCTACGCCTTCGACGGCTATCCGGGCGGCACCTGCACCGTTGCGGGCAAGCCGACGCGCGGCTCGGCGGCACCCGATTGGGGCTGGTACGGCCCCGGCGGCGCGAGAGGCGGCGCTTCGGCCTCGCCCAATACGCCGGGATTCCTCGCCGAGTTCGGCGGCGGCTGGTTCGATTATTGGGGTTCGAACGGCGGCTACGAATGCAACGCGATCCAGCGCGGCAAGCGCTTCCAGCGCGTCTTCTACGGCACCAATCTCGCCAACGGCATCTCGATCCAGAGCTTCTATATGGGGTTCGGCGGCACGAGCTGGGGCTGGCTGCCCGCACCCGTGGTGTTCACCAGCTATGATTACGGCGCCGCCCTGTCCGAGGCCCGCGAGATCCGCCCCAAGGCCGAGGAGCTCAAGCAGCTCGGCGGGCTGATCGCCGCGGTGCCCGATCTCGCCGGGATGATTCCCGCGGGCCAGCCCGACATCTCGTCGGACAAGATCCAGGTCTATCACAACAAGAGCCCCGAGACCGACGCGCGCTTCCTGCTGGTCACCCACAAGCCGTCGAACGCCCAGACAAGCGACCGCTTCACCGTCACCGCTGATCTCCCCGACGGGCGGTACACGCTGCCGCTCCAGCTCGACGGCTTCGATGCGAAATGGCTGCTTGCGGGCGTCAGTCTTGGCGGTCAGCGGCTGGTTTATTCGACCTCCGAGCTGCAGACGCTGATCAGGCAGGACGGCCGCGATGTCGCGCTGATCTACGGCCGCGAAGGCGAGGCGGGAGAGACCGTCCTGCGGTACGCCAGCGCGCCCAAGGTCACCGTGCTCGAAGGCGGTGCGACCTCCACCTTCGATGCGACCAGGGGCGATCTCAAGCTCGCTTATGCCCACCGTGGGCTGACCCGCGTCCGGATCAGCGGTGGCGGCCGGCCCGATCTGCTCCTCCTGATCGGCGACGAGGCGGAGGGCGCCAGGTTCTGGCATGTGAACGACCTGCTCGTCCGCGGCCCCGCCCTGGTCCGCGCTGCAAAGATCGCGAAGGGAACGCTCGCAGTGTCCGGCGACACCCGCGAAGCGACGCCGCTCGAAATCTGGGCGCCCGCCGGTGTCCATAGCGCGACGTGGAACGGAGTGAAGGTCGCGACGATCCGTACCGCCTCGGGGAGCGTGGCGGCGACCACCGAGCTTCCCGCCCCGGTTGAGTTTCCGCTGCCTCCGCTCACCGACTGGCGCACCGCGGCAGGCTCACCCGAAGCCGAGCCCGGCTATGACGATCGCGACTGGCAGAAGATCGACAACCGCGCTTATGCCAGCATCACCGCACGCGCCGACGGCCAGCCGAACATGCTGATGGATGCCTATGGCTTCCATGAGGGCGATGTCTGGTATCGCGGCCGCTTCGCCGGCACGCCCGATGCCCAGCGGCTCAAGCTCCATTACGGCGCCGGCGGCGCCGGGCTGGTGCAGGTATTCCTCGACGGCAAATTGATCGGCCAGGACGAGATTCCCGCCGGCCTTCCCCGCCCGACCACCACCGGCGCACCTGCCTTCGCGCTCCCCGACGCGGCACGCGCACCGGGCGAGCACGTATTGTCGGTGATGGTGCGCAACAACGGCCACAATTGGGACCTCGACGCCGACGATTTCCACAAGGAGGCGCGCGGCCTCGTCTCGGCCTCGATCGAACCGGTCGCCGGCCCGAGCTTCTCGGTCCCGATCGCGTGGCGCATCCAGGGGCGCGCCGGCGGCGAGGACATCGTCGATCCGGCCCGCGGCGTGGCGAACAATGGCGGGCTCGACGGCGAGCGGCGGGGCTGGCATTTGCCGGGCTTCGACGACCGCGGCTGGAAGGCTGCGACCGTCCCCGCCGCGCAGGCGAGCCCCGGCACCAGCTGGTACCGCACCAATTTCTCTCTTGCCGTGCCCAAGGGACAGGATGCGACGATCGGCGTCGCTTTCGGCGACACATCGAAGCCGCGCTCCAGCAATGCCTATCGCGTCCTCGTCTTCGTCAACGGCTGGAACATGGGCCAGTTCATCGCCCATGTCGGGCCGCAGCGGGTCTTCCCGATCCCCGAGGGCATCCTCAACCATCGCGGCCGCAACACGCTGGCACTTGCGGTCACGTCCGACGGGGCACCGGGCAATGCGCTGGAAGACGTCAAGCTGGTGACGTTGCGCAACGTGAAAGGCGGACTGCCGGTCCGCATGGTGCCTGCGCCTGCCACGCTGGCGGAAGCCAAATGAAGATTACCCGCCGGACGATGCTCGCGGGCTCGCTGGCCGCCACGGCGCCGCTGCCGGCGCTCGCCCGCGCGCCTGCGCCGATCGAGCGCTTTCCGATCTGGCCCGGCTCGCCTCCCGGCGGCGCGGGCCTCACGGTGCGCGATGAAGTGGTGAAGCGGTCGGCCAATGGTGCCCCCGACGATATCGCCTGGCCGCACGTCGCGATTCCGATGCTCAACGTCGTGCCCGCCGCAAATCCGAATGGCGGTGCGATCCTGATGATCCCCGGCGGCGGCTATGCCCGCGTGGCGCTCGGCCGCGAAGGCTCGAGCATCGCCCGGATGTTCGCCGGGCGCGGCTTCACGACGTTCGAGCTGCTCTACCGCCTGCCGCACGACGGCTGGGCCGCCGGACCCGACGCGCCGCTCCAGGACGCCCAGCGCGCGATGCGGCTGATCCGCGCACAGGCATCACGCTGGAAAGTCGATCCGGTGCGCATCGCGGTGGCGGGATTTTCGGCAGGCGGGCACCTCGCCGCGCGCCTCGCCAGCCGGGCGGGGCTCGAAACCTATGCCCCGGTCGATGACGCCGACCGCCAGGCAGCACGTCCGGCGGTAGCCGGCCTCTTCTTCCCGGTGATCACGCTCGCCGACCCGACGGCCCATGCACAATCGCGGCGCGAGCTGCTGGGCAGCGACGTCAGCGCCGGGCGTATCCGGCGCTTTTCGGCCGAGACCGACCTGCCCGCCGACATGCCGCCGACCTTCGTTGCGCATGCCGCCGACGATCCCGCAGTCAAACCCGCCAACAGCCTGCTGATGTTCACCGCACTTCAGACCGCGAAAATCCCGTCCGAGCTGCACATCTTCGAGAAAGGCGGCCACGGCCTCCCGCTTGTCGAGGAGAGCGGCGCGGCGCATCCATGGCCCGCTTTGTTCGAGCGCTTCGCGCGCCGGCACGGCCTCCAGGCCTGACCCTTCCCTGCTTCCTTCTACGGAGTTCACGACTTGGCCGCCCTCACCCACGACATTCCGCGCAGCGAGATCACGTCGAAGATCGACCTGCTGATGGACAATCTCGTCAACATCAAGGACGAGACCGGCGAGTTCCTGCTCCATCTCGAGGACGGGCGGATCATCGACACCAAGGGCTGGGCCGGCTGGGAATGGACCCACGGCGTCGGCCTGTTCGGCATGTGGCGTTATTACGAGCAGACCGGCGACGCCAAAGCGCTGGGCATCATCAAGCAGTGGTTCGAGGATCGCTTCGCCGAGGGCACGCCGACCAAGAACATCAACACGATGGCCCCGTTCATCACGCTGGCCTATCTCTACGAGCACGAGCCCGATCCGCGCTACATTCCCTATCTCGACACCTGGGCCGAGTGGCTGATGGCCCCTGACGGGCTGCCCAAGACCGAGGAAGGCGGCTTTCAGCACATCGTCTTCAACGACGAGAATCCCGGCGAGATGTGGGACGACACGCTGATGATGTCAGTGCTGCCGCTCGCCAAGATCGGGCTGCTGCTCGGGCGCCCGCATTATATCGAGGAGGCCAGGCGCCAGTTCCTCGTCCACATCAAATATCTGTTCGACAAGAAGACCGGGCTCTGGTTCCACGGCTGGGATTTCAACGGCCGGCACAACTTCGCCGAGGCGCTCTGGGCACGGGGCAATTGCTGGGTGACGATCGCCATCCCCGAGATCATCGAGATTCTCGACCTGCCGCCGGGCGACGCCTTCCGCACTTTCCTGATCGACACGCTCGCCGCGCAGGTGAAGACGCTCGCCGAGACGCAGGATTCGGGGACCGGGCTTTGGCACACGCTGATCGTCGATCCGTCGAGCTATCTCGAAGCGTCGGCGACCGCGGGCTTCGCCTACGGCATTCTCAAGGCGGTACGGAAAGGCTATCTCCCGCGCCATTATGAGGCAGTCGGGATCAAGGCGGTGAAGGGCGTGCTCGCCAATATCGACGCGACCGGCGAACTCCAGCAGGTCAGCTTCGGCACTGCGATGGGCGACACGCTGCAATTCTACAAGGATATCCGCCTGACCTCGATGCCCTATGGCCAGAGCCTCGCCATCTGCGCGCTCGGCGAGTTCCTGCGGACCTATATCTGATGCCGGCGCGGCGCGATCTCCTCGCCGCGGGGGTCGCGCTGCCCCTGGTCGCAGCATATCCCGCACGCGCCGGACTCGTGCGCCACCAAGGCGTGCGGGTGGCCGCGCCGTTCGACATGCCGGCGATCGAAATGCCCGATTTCGGCGCGGTGCGCGGCTTTCCGATCACCGAATATGGCGCCGCCCCCGCCGATCAGCAGGCCAATCAGCGCGCCATCGCCGATTCGATCGCGGCGGCCTCCGCGACGGGAGGCGGACGCGTCGTGGTTCCGGCCGGGATCTGGGCGACCGGACCAATCCATTTGCGCAGCAATGTCGAGCTGCATCTCGAGAAAGGCGCGACGCTCGCTTTCTCGCCCGATCCCGGCGACTATCTGCCCGCGGTGCCTACCAGCTGGGAAGGCATCGAGTGCCTCAACTATTCGCCTCTGATCTACGCCTACGACTGCGACAATGTCGCGATCACCGGCGAGGGCACCTTGCTCGCGCGGCTCGACACCTGGGCGATCTGGTATAACCGGCCGAAGCCGCACATGGATGCGCTGGTCGACCTCTATCAGAATGCGCGCAAGGGCGTTCCCGTCGACCAGCGCGACATGACGCGCGGCGCCGCCAATCTCCGCCCGCACTTCATCCAGCTCAACCGCTGCCGGCACGTGCTGATCGAAGGCGTGCGGATCCAGGGCAGCCCTTTCTGGACGATCCATCCCTATCTCTGCCGCGACGTGGTGATCCGCGGTGTGGATATCGTGGCGCACGGGCACAATAATGACGGCGTCGATCCCGAGATGAGCCAGAACGTGCTGATCGAGAATTGCGTGTTCGATCAGGGCGACGACGCGGTCTCGGTCAAGTCGGGCCGCGACCATGACGGCTGGCGGCTGCACACGCCGGCGCGCAACGTGGTGGTGCGCAACTGCCGAATGAAGAACGGTCACCAGCTGATGGCGATCGGCAGCGAAGTCTCAGGCGGGATCGAGAACGTCTTCGTCGACAATTGCCACTTCGACCCTCAGGGATCGACCGCCGAAAGCAGCATCCAGAACATCTTGTTCGTCAAGACCAACGAGCGGCGCGGCGGCTTCGTCCGCAACATCCATCTCTCGAACGTCAGCGCGACCAAGGTCGCCGGCGGCGTGCTGTCGGTCGACACCGATGTGCTCTACCAATGGCGCACGCTGACACCGACCTATGATCGCCGTCTGACGACGATCGAGGGGCTGCACGTCACCGATGTCCGCGTCGCCGAGGCCAGCTTCGTCTGCGCGATCAAGGGACAGGCCGAACTCCCTGTCCGCAACGTCTTGCTTCGTGACGTGCGGGTGGAACGCACCACCGGCACCGCAATGCGCACGACGCACGTGACCGGCCTGCGCGTCGAGAACGAGATTGTGAACCGATAAACGGCCCCCCTTGTCACGAGGGCTGAATGGCTGAACTCGGGTGAGCCGCGCGAAAGTTGACACCAGCTTTACACTGTCCGCATCTTTTGCCCGGCCGCATTTCTGGGGAGACAATCCGGGATGGCGTGGACCGGGGAGCGCTCTGCTGTGCTTTCGCACGAGCGGGATTGGGGCGTCACGATGTCAAAGAGCCTGAGGAGGCTGTCAGACGAAATCCTACATTGCAAGCATGTCTGCAAACGGGTGGGACGCGGACAGCCCGTGTTGGTCGGGAGCGATGCTTGGCAGACGCGGTGCCACAAAGCGGGCGGCGTTTGGCGGACGCCCGCCATCGGTGAGACACGTCTGGTCGTAAGACCTGTAGGGTCGCCCCCGCCCGATGTCCCTTGCTGCGCCATGCGGCAGCCGAACTTCAAAGCGGGCGAGCTGGTGGACTGCGTTGGCATCGCCCGCTTTGGCCGCGCGGCGTAGCCAATATCTGTAGGCTTGCAGATCGCCATTGTTGAAACACTGCATAGCCAGGTTGTATGCAGCTGGCGCGTGGCCCCGCTTCGCTGCTCGATGCGCCATTCCTGCCGCAGAAAGCGGTGTCGCTGATGGTCGGCGATCAACAGCGAGCCGGTCCAGTTCAGTGATGGCGTCGGGATCGCCTCGCAACGCCAGATGGCGGACCAGCGCAATCCCGTCCGATGGCGAGTTGCCGTCGAGCCAGCGATTGATGTTGTTCGCCAGCCTGTCCGAAGTGCCCTGCTGCATCGCAAGATGATACGTCCGCTGTCGGGCAAGGCAATGACCCCTGATCGTCAGACTTCGGGGGCTTTCAGCTGGTCGGAAGTTGCAGTCATAGGGCGAGCTTCGATCGCCGGCGGGGAAATGGTCTGCGGCTCGCGCGTTGTCGCCGCGGCACAAGCGCCTTTTCAAGGAGTCCATTCATGGCCGAAGCCGTTTCCGCGCCCGTTTCGAACCGCAAGACCGCGCTCACCGACGCTTTCCGCACCCATTTCTCGGGCAATGCGCCGCTCACCGAGAAGGTCAGGGGTTTCGCCAAGGAACGCCCGTGGACCAGCGCCGCATTCGCCGGCATCGCCGCCATCGCCGCGGCCAATGTCCTGCGCGGGCGCTTCTGAAGTCGGGCCGGCGCCGCCGATGCGCGGCGCCGGTCACCCCGCTTTAGCCAATTCCACTGCATAGACATGGTTCGCGCCTTCGAAATTGGCGCGGAACACGATCCATTTGCCGTCCGGCGTGAAGGTCATGTTCGGCTCGAGCCGGTAATCATGCTTGCGCATGTCGACCAATTTCTCGGCGTCGAAGGTGCCCGGCGCGATCAGATTCTCCGCCCCCGGGGCGTGGATGCCGGCAACGTCGGGAATGTCCTTCGGGGTGAACAGGTAGAGATATTTCCCGTCGGGCGCATGCGCGACCATCTCGCTGTCGCCGCCGTCGCCTGAGAAACGCTTCAGGTCGCGGGACTGGTTGTAGTGCACCGACCAGCGGTTGCGCTCGACATTGTACCAGCGGCGCTTGCCGGTCGCGAGGTCGTAGCCGGCGAGCCAGAACACTTCGCCGCGCGGAGTCTGGAGGTCGTACCAGATCGTCCTGCCGTCGGGCGAGAAGAACTCGTGGCCGGCGATCTCCATGTTCATCGTGCGGGTGTGGACGAGGCGCTTGCCCGTCCCGTCGGCGCGGATCGTCCAGATCCGGTCGACCTTGTGCCACGGCCCTTCGTGACAATACAGGATCTGCTGCGGATCGGTCGGCGAGAACTGGATGTGGTTGAGCCAGTCGGTCGAGGCGGTGACCACTTTCCGCGCCCCGGTCTTCACGTCTATCGTGAAAATCTCCATCGGGATCCTGGCCTCGAGCCGCTCGTTGAGCCGCACCTCCTTGGCCTCGGCATAGGTCATCGGGCGGCCGTCGGGCCAGTTGGCCGCATATTGCGCCTGGCCGAACTTGGCGTTGTCGTTCGGCTTCGCGCCGGGCTGGAGCGGCTTGTCGGTCTCGGCCCATTGGCCGAGCAGCAGGGTCTCGTCGGCATTGATCGAGCCGATCGAGCCCTCCCTGATCTCGGCGATCTTGCGGCCCTTGCCCGAGTCGATGTCCGCAGCGAAGATCGTCCACGGCCCGCCCTCGCCCGCCCGCGTCTGATAATAGGCCGTGCGCGTCTTGCGGCCGGTGAACAGCAGGACCAGTCCCTTGCCCTTGACCAGCGGCGTCACTTCCCAGCTGTTGAGGTCGACCACCGCGATCCCGTCCGGCACCGAGATCACCATCTTGTCGCCCTGCGGCGTGTAGCTGTTCTGGTGGAAATAGAGGCTCGCGGTTCCCGCTTCGCGGCTGATCCGGATCACCTTGTGTCGGGTGAGCGGGTCGACCCATTGCGCCGCCGGATCCGCGTGCGCAAACCCCGCGACCGTCAGCGCGGCAACCGCAAAGCCTTGGCAAACCGCATGCGCGAGGCGCATCCTCTCTCTCCCGCCGACTTGATGTCGTTCCACATATCATGATAGCCGTTCAAAATATGGAGTAAAGAACGGTTGGACGGCTTCCGCCGAACCGCCGCCACGACATCCCGAGAGGAACCATGATGGCCAGCAGCGCCGCCCCGCCCACCGCGTCTGCACACCGCGAGCCGCGCTGGTACAATTATTGGGGCTGGGGCTCCGGCGATCTGCTGGGCGCTGGCGCGCAGGCGGTGGTCACCGGCTGGCTGCTCTATTTCTTCACCACCTTTTGCCACCTCTCGGCCGCCGAGGCGGGGCTGATCCTTGGCCTGCCCCGTTTGCTCGAGGCAATCACCTGTCCGCTGATCGGCTATATCTCGGACAATCTGCGATACACCTGGATCGGGCGGCGGATCGGCCGGCGCAAGATATTCCTGATCGCCACCATCCCTTTGCTGCCCAGCTTCGCGCTGATCTTCGTCGCCGGGCACAGCTTCACTTATTATCTGCTGACCTTCATTTTCTTCGAGTTCGTCTACACGATGTTCCTCATCCCGTGGGAGACGCTCGCCGCGGAGATGACCAACGACTATCGCAAGAAGGCAAAGTTCGCCGGCGCGCGGATGCTCGTCGCGCAAAGCTCCGCCATCCTCGCCTCCTACCTCCCGACTTTGATCATCAGCAGCCTCGGCGGCAAGGATTCGCCGAACACCTTCCTGATCATGGCGGCGATCTTCGGCGGGCTGTTCAGCCTCGTCGTGCTGCTGGTGGTGATCTTCACCTGGGAGCGGCCGTACACCGAATCCGAGAAACAGGTGCCGCCTGCCCCGTTCGACCTGAAGACCGCGGCGCTGATCCCCCTGGTGATGTTCCGCGATCTGTTCTCGACCTTGCGCATCCGCGCGTTCC
This sequence comes from Sphingomonas psychrotolerans, assembly GCA_032334595.1. Taxonomy (GTDB): domain Bacteria; phylum Pseudomonadota; class Alphaproteobacteria; order Sphingomonadales; family Sphingomonadaceae; genus Sphingomonas; species Sphingomonas psychrotolerans_A. The sequence continues at coordinate 62,687 of JALMLT010000007.1, forward strand.
GCCAGCATCTGTCGGTCTATCTCGGCGGCTATATCTCGCAGGACATCTTCAACACGGCGTTCCCGATCTTCGTCGTCACGGTGATGATGGGCGCGACGTTGATCATCTCGCAGCTGCTGACGCTCATGTATGTCGCGCAGCTCGTCTCGGTGCTGGTCGCGATCAACATCGTCATCCGTACCGGGCCGGTGATTGCCTATCGCATCGCGATCAGCCTGTTCAGCGCCGGGCTGCTGCTGTTCCTCGCTTTCTACCTTTTCAGGCCAACCGGATTTGCCGCAGAGCTGCACGCGCTCGACGGAAACATCCTCTCCGCACTCAATCCGGCCTCGTCGGCGTTCAGTCCGATGCTGATCTTCTGGCTGTTCGTGCCGATCATCCTCGCGGGGCTCGGCCGGGGTACGCTCAACTTCGTGCCCTGGTCGGTCTACAATTATCTGCCCGACGTCGACGAGGCCGTCACCGCCCGCCGCCGCGAGGGCATCTTCGCCGGCGTGATGACCCTCGTCCGCAAGCTCGCCCAGTCGGGCGCGATCATCCTCACCGGCTGGATCATCGATCTCGGCGGCTATGTCTCGCCCAAAAGCGCGCCCGGCGAGGCGATGTCGCAGACCCCGCAGGCAGTCGCCACCGTCACCGGGCTGCTGATCCTCGGACCCGTCCTCGTCATGCTCGCCGGCCTGATCGCCTCATGGCGCTTCCGCCTCAACGCGCACACGCACGACGTGCTGATGGCGGAGATCGAGCATCTCAAGGCCGGAGGCACCGCGCCCACCTCGCCGGAGGCGAAGGCAGTCGTCGAGGACCTGTCGGGCTGGAAGTACGAGCAGCTCTGGGGCAACAATCCGGTCGCCAGGGCCCGGCGATAACGCCCGCCCGCCGCTTCCGCTGCGGAAGAAGGTTGACCTGTCCGCGGCGGATGTGGCAGTCGCGCAGCCGGCTCGCGGGTATAGCACAATGGTAGTGCAGCAGCCTTCCAAGCTGAATACACGGGTTCGATTCCCGTTACCCGCTCCAGCCCTCTCGTGGTGAGGGTGCGCCCGCATTGAGACGGCCGCATGAACCCGTGAGTTTTCGTGGCGCTACGCCCTGCCGGGCTACGCGCGTGGTTCGATTCCCGTTACCCGCTCCAGCCCTCTCGTTATGCAGACCGACACCACCCCGCTCGCACTCTATGTGCATTGGCCGTTCTGCGTGTCGAAATGCCCCTATTGCGACTTCAACAGCCATGTCCGCGAGCGCGTCGATCAGGATGCCTGGCGCAGTGCGATGCTCTCCGATCTCGCTTATGAGGCCGCGCAACTCCCCGGCCGCAGGCTCGGCTCGATCTTCTTCGGCGGCGGCACACCGTCGCTGATGCCGCCCGAGACCGTCGCGGCAGTGATCGCTTCAGCCGAGCGGCATTGGGGCTTCGAACCCGGCATCGAGATCACGCTCGAGGCCAATCCGTCCTCGGTAGAGGCGGCGCGGTTCGCCGATCTTGCCGCGGCCGGGGTCAATCGCGTGTCGCTGGGGTTGCAGGCGCTCGACGACGACGCATTGCGCTTTCTCGGCCGCGCGCATGGCGTCGCGGAGGGCCTCGCCGCGCTCGACACCGCCCAATCGGTGTTCGGCCGGGTCAGCTTCGACCTGATCTACGCCCGCCCCGACCAGGATCTCGCCGCATGGGAAGCCGAGCTGCGCCGCGCGATCGGCTTCGGCACCGAGCATCTCTCGCTCTATCAGCTCACCATCGAGCCCGGCACGCGCTTCGCCACCCTGTTCGAAAAGGGCCAACTCGCCGCCTATGATCCCGACGCCGCGGCGGACCTGTTCGAGGCGACCCGCGCGATCACCACCGCGGCGGGGCTCCCGGCCTATGAAGTCTCCAACCACGCCCGCCCGGGTGCCGAGAGCCGGCACAATCTGACCTATTGGCGCTATGGCGACTATGCCGGGATCGGCCCCGGCGCGCATGGCCGGCGCGGCGGCTTTGCGACGGTCCGCCACAAGAAGCCCGAGAACTGGATCGGCGCGGTGGCGCGCAACGGCCACGGCACCCAAGTCGAAGACGCCCTTACCATCCACGAACGCGCAGTCGAGGCGCTGGTGATGGGGCTGCGGCTCGGCGAAGGTGTCGATCTCGCGCGAGTCGATACGCTGGCCGGGGGCGAGGCACCGCTGGACCGGCGCGCGCTCGGCCGGCTGCAGGATCAGGCGCTGGTCGTCGCCCAAGCCGGCAGGTTGCGCGTCACCGAGACTGGCATGCCGGTGCTCGAGGCGATCCTGCGCGAGCTGGTGATCGCCTGACAAGGCTGCTGCGGAAGCGGGTGGCCGGAGCAGCAGCATAGTCGCTCGCCGCCCTGGGCCCCTGCTTTCGCAGGAGCACAAGGTTAGTTGCGCGGTGGCCGACCTCAGTTGCCGTTGAAGTTCGGCGGCGCGGGCGACACCGTCGCCGTGGTCCCGCCGCGTATCTCCTGCACTTCGAGGGCGCGCTCCGCCACGCCGTCGCGGCCGAAGCGGAAGGCGCCGTCGAGCCCGGCAAAGCCCTCGCGCTCGACCAGCCGGGCGGCCGGGAATTCGTCGCCCGGCCGCCACTCGCGCGCGATCCGCACGGTCAGCAGGACCGCGTCATAGCCGAGCGTCGACAGCCGGTACGGCGCCGCGCCGAAGCGGGCGCGATATTTGGTCGCATATTGGCGATAATAATTGTCGGGCACGCTGGCGAACCAGGCCCCTGCCAGCGCGGCCTTGCCGCCGATCGCCGAATCGGTGTTCCACAATTCGGTGCCGAGCAGCCGCGCGGCTTTGCCGTTCGGCTGGCGACGGATCAGCGGTGCCGCCACGACCGCGCCGTCGGCGCTGCCCGCGACCAGAATCGCCTGGAACGGCGAGCGCCCGATCTTCGCGACGGCCGTCGCCATCGATCCCGGACGTCCGTCATAGGTCTCGAGCGTATTCACCTTGCCCCCGGCGTCCTCGACCGAGCGCAGGAACGCCGTCGACGCCCGCTCGCCGTAGAGGCCGCTCGGAATCAGCCCGGCGAACTCGGTGATTCCCGAGCGCTTCGCATAATTGACTACGCGCTCGATCGACTGGGCGGGGACATAGCCGAGAATATAGGTGCCGTTGCCCGCCACGCCCGCGTCGTTCGAGAAGCTCAGCACCGGTACCCGGGCCCGGCGTGCGATCGGCGCAACCTCGCGCGCCTCCTCGGCGAGCAAAGGCCCGAGAATCAGGCGATTGCCGTCACTGATCGCCTGCGCCGCCGCTGCCGCGGCGCCGCCGGGCGCGGCGGTATCGTAGGTCGTGATCCGCAGCGCGTCGCTCCTGGTGTCGAGCACGGCCAATTGGGTGGCATTCTGCAGCGACCGCCCGACACCGGCATTGGGACCGCTGAGCGGCACCAGCAATGCGATGCGATGCCGCTGCACGTCCTGCGGCAGCCCCGGCTGGATCGGGCGCGGCGCGACCGGAGTCGGCCGCTCCGTCGGCGCGGGCCGTTCGGCCTCGGGAACGATGCGCGGACCGCTGGCGCAGGCCGCGAGGAACAGCGTCACGCCGATCGCGGCGGCGCGGAACATGTTCCTCAGCCCTGGTTGCGCTGTTGCTCTGGCGTCTGCCATGACTCTCCCCGATGGATGAACTTGTTCTTGCGCCCGGCCTCTACATCGTAGCGACGCCGATCGGCAATCTCGGCGATCTCAGTCCGCGCGCTGCACAGATACTGACGAAAGCCGATGTGGTTGCAGTCGAAGACTCGCGTGTGACAGCCGGGCTGTTCCGTCATCTCGGCACCAGGGGCAGGATGCTGCCCTATCACGATCACAATGCCGATGCGGTGCGCCCCGGCCTGATTGCGCGGATGGCAAGCGAGGCAGTGGCGCTCGTCTCCGATGCAGGCACGCCGCTGATCTCCGATCCCGGGTTCAAGCTGGTCCGCGACGCGCGCGCCGCCGGTCACGTCGTGACCACCATCCCCGGCCCCTGCGCCGCGATCGCCGCGCTCACCCTCGCGGGACTGCCGACCGATCGCTTCTTCTTTCTCGGCTTCCTGCCGGCGAAGCAGCAGGCGCGCGCCGAGGCGATCGCCGAGGTCGCCGGAATCCGCGCGACTCTGGTGCTGTACGAATCGGGCCCGCGCCTCGCCGCCTGCCTTGCCGTGCTCGCCGAAGGGCTCGGGAACCGCGAGGCAGCGGTCGCGCGCGAAATCACCAAAAGGTTCGAGGAGTGCGTGACCGGAACGCTGGCCGAACTGGCGGCGCGCTATGCCGATGCGCCGCCCAAAGGCGAGATCGTCGTCGTCGTCGCCCCGCCCGGCGAGGCTCCGCCCGCCAGCGCCGAGGATGCCGATACCGCGCTGGCCGAAGCGCTCACCCGGCTGCCGCCGGCAAAGGCCGCCGGCGAAGTGGCGAAGAGGCTCGGGCTGGACCGCAAGGCGCTCTATGCCCGCGCCATGGCGCTCAAGGCCTAGGCGACTTCCTGCAGCCGCGTCGGGTTGGCGTCGAGCATGAAGCTCGCATCGGTGCCGGTGAGTTCCGAAAGGCGCCGGACATAGGTTTCGGCGAGCAATTGCCGTCGCGCTCGGGCGTCGGCAGTGATTGCGTTTCGCGCCGCCACGATTTCCTGAATGGCGCGACGCCGGTAATAGCTTTCGTTCGATTCCATAATCCTCGACACCCCCCGGTGACGGAATGCGACCCGGCCTCTTCTGAGTCGGAATAAGGTAGACTAACCAAAGTTATCCACAGGCGCCAAGCCCTTGGGAGAAGTTGCGCAGATGAAGCGGGCTCGACGCGCGACAAATGACCGGAAAGCCGCGGAAAATCGCGGCCGCGAGGGCGAAAGGCGCGCGGCCTGGTGGCTGTGGCTGCGCGGCTGGCGAATCCTCGATCGGCGCGTGCGCACCCCGGCCGGCGAGGTCGACATCGTCGTACGCAAGGGCAATCTGGTCGCCTTCGTCGAAGTGAAGACCCGTGCCTCCGCGGCCGAACTCGATTTCGCGATCGACGAGCGGCGGCTGCAACGGGTTGCCGCGGCGGCGGAATATCTGATGCCGCGGTTTGCCGGCCCGGGCGACGACATCCGCGTCGACGTGATCCTCATTGCTCCCCGCACGCTGCCTCGCCATATCGAGAACGCGTGGATGGGGTGACTTAGCTGAATAAGTCACCTACAGCGTTCCCGAGGAGGCCGAATGTCGCTTGTCGTTGCCGTGCAGATGGACCCGCTGGATGCGATCAACATCGCCGGGGATTCGACCTTCGCGCTGATGCTCTCGGCGCAGGCGCGCGGGCACAAATTGTTCCATTACGCGCCCGAGGATCTGAACTATTCGGACGGCCGGGTCTGGACCAAAGCGCATCCGGTCAGCGTCCAGCGCGTCGAGGGCAATCATTTCCGCTTCGAGGACCCGGTGCGCCTCGATCTCGGCGCCGAGGCCGATGTGGTGCTGATGCGGCAGGATCCGCCGTTCGACCTCGGCTATATCACCGCGACGCACCTGCTCGAGCGGATCGCGGACCGGACGCTGGTAGTGAACGACCCCGCCAATGTCCGCAACGCGCCCGAAAAGGTGTTCGTGCTCGATTATGCCGAGTTCATGCCGCCGACGCTGGTCACCCGAAGCCTCGACGAAGCGCGGGCCTTCCTTGCGAAGCACGGCGAGATCGTGATCAAGCCGCTCCACGGCAATGGTGGTAAGGCGATATTCAAGGTCGGCAGCGACGGCGCCAATCTCTCCTCGCTGATCGAGGTGTTCAACACCGCGTGGCGCGAGCCGCACATGGTGCAGGCCTTCCTCCCCTCGGTGGCGCAGGGCGACAAGCGCATCGTGCTGGTCGACGGCGAGATCGCCGGGGCGATCAACCGCATCCCCGGCGAGGGCGAGATCCGCTCCAATCTCGCGGTCGGCGGCTCGGCGGCGAAGACCGAGCTTACCGAGCGCGAGAAGGCGATCTGTGCCGCGCTCGGGCCCGAGCTGAAGAAGCGCGGCCTGCTCTTCGTCGGGATCGACGTGATCGGCGGCGAATGGCTGACCGAGATCAACGTCACGTCACCCACCGGGATCGTCGCGATCGACAGGTTCAACGGCACCGATACCGGCGCATTGATCTGGCAGGCGATCGAGCGCCGCGTCGCCGAGCGCACGGCCTGAACGCGTGATCGACTGGCTCGACTGGGGCTATCTCGGCATCTTCCTGCTGATGGTGCTGGAGAATGTGATCCCGCCGGTGCCGTCGGAAGTGATCATGGGCGTCGGCGGGATCGCCGCGGGCCAGGGCAAGATGAACTTCCTGCTGCTCGTCGCGGTCGGCACGCTCGGCTGCGCGGTCGGCAATCTGTTCTGGTGGGAAGTCGGCCGGCGCTTCGGCTATGAGCGGCTCAAGCCGATGGTCGATCGTTGGGGCCGTTGGCTCACGATGGAGTGGGAGGATGTCGAGCGGCTCCGCCGCTTCTTCGACCGCTGGGGCGGCGCGACCGTGTTCCTGTTCCGCTTCATGCCGATCGGGCGAACGGTGATCTCGATTCCCGCGGGGCTGATGCACATGCCGTTCTGGCGCTTCGTCGCTTATACCACGGCCGGCAGCTTGGTGTGGAACGCGATCCTCGTCGGCGTGGGCTTCTGGCTCGGCACGACCTTCGAGACGATCGACCATTGGATCGCGCCGGGCGTTATCGCGCTCGTGGCAGTTGCCCTGGCCGGCTATGTCTGGCGCGTCATGACCTGGAAGCCGCGCGCCGAGCGGTAGGATCGATCCATATCGACTGAACCGTTCCCCTGCGAAAGCAGGGGTCCGGAGTCACAAGCCGTGCGCTCCGGGCTCTGTTCAACGCAGGCGGAACGCTACGCCCGCGGATGCGCGTTGCGATAGACGTCGAGCAGATGCGCCGCATCGACCGCGGTGTAGATCTGGGTCGAGCTCAGGCTAGCATGGCCGAGCAGTTCCTGCAGCGCGCGCAGATCGGCGCCGCGGCCGAGCAGATGCGTCGCGAAGCTGTGGCGCAGCGCGTGCGGCGTCGTCCGCTCCGACAGCCCCAGCCCGGCACGGGCCGACCGCACCGCCTTGCGAATCATTCCCGGCGGCAGCGGCCCGCCCTTGGCGCCACGGAACAACGGCGCGTCGCGCGACACGCCATAGGGGCAGAGCCTGGCATAGTCCTCGATCGCCGCGCGCACCTGCGGCAGCAGCGGCACCGTGCGGGTCTTGGCGCGCTTGCCGGTGACTCGCATCGTCGGCCCGAGCGGCAGCACTGCGCCGGTGAGGCCTACCGCCTCGCCGATGCGCAGTCCCGCCCCGTAGAGGAGGAGCAGCACTGCCCAGTCGCGCGCACCGATCCACGGCTCGCGCGCGTCCTCGGACACGGTCTCCGCCAGCGCCACGGCCTCGTGCGGCGCGACCGGGCGCGGTACGCCTTTCTTGACGCGCGGCCCGCGCAGCCGCGGCAGCTCGGCAGCCTCGCCAGCGGCGAATTTGAGGAAACCACGCACCGCCGACAGCTCGCGTGCGGCGGAGGCGTTGGACAGACCTTCGTTGCGACGGTGGGCCAGAAACGCCCGCAAGTCTGCGGTCTCGACCCGTGCCAGCCGCTCGCGCGTCACTGCCTCGCCCCAATGCGACTGGAGGAATGCGATCAGTCGTACAGCGGTCGCTTCATACGCCCGCACGGTATGCGCCGAACGCCGCCGGTCGCGGGCGAGATGCTGGCCATAGAGCAGCGGGAGTGCGGGTTCGGTCACCTCGCCATAATGGGCCTCGGACTCCCCTCCCTGCAAGGGAGGGGCTGGGGGGTGCGACCCCGGCGAAAGCCGGGGGAGCCCATCGAGCTGCAGTGAATAAAAGAAAAGGCCGGGCATCGAGCCCGACCTTTTCTACCCACCCCTTGATCCCCTCCCTGTGAGGGAGGGGAAAGGCTCACCCGATCTTCTGCCCGGTCTTCGCCCAGTCGGCGAGGAATCCCTCGATCCCCTTGTCGGTCAGCGGATGCTTGACCAGCTGGCGGATCACCGCGGGCGGCGCGGTCATCACGTCGGCGCCGATGCGCGCAGCCTCGAGCACATGGACCGGATGCCGCACGCTGGCGACGAGGATCTCGGTCTGGAAGTCGTAATTGTCGTAGATCAGCCGGATGTCGCTGATCAGCTGCATGCCGTCGAAACCATTGTCGTCGTGGCGGCCGACGAACGGCGAGATGAAGGTCGCGCCGGCCTTGGCGGCGAGCAGCGCCTGGTTCGCCGAGAAGCACAGGGTGACGTTGACCATCGTGCCGTCGTCGGTGAGCGCCTTGCAGGTCTTGAGACCGTCGATCGTCAGCGGCACCTTCACCGCGATATTGTCGGCGATCTTCCGGACGATCTCCGCCTCGCGCATCATGCCGTCATAATCGAGCGCGACGACTTCGGCCGACACCGGCTTGCCGGGAACGATCTCGCAAATTTCCGCGACCACTTCGAGGAAGTCGCGCCCGGCCTTGTGAATCAGCGACGGATTGGTGGTGACGCCATCGAGCAGCCCCGCATCGGCGAGGTCGCGGATGTCGGCAGTGTCGGCGGTGTCGGCGAAGAACTTCATGTGCGGGCCCCCAAAGGCGAATCAGTAATGCACCAGCATCAGCCGTGCGCGGCTCGCCTTAAGCCTGTTGACCGTGACGCGATAGGTCCCCGGGCGCAGCTTGTAGCGCACGATCTTGCGGATCGTCGAACAGGCGGGCCCGCGACTCTCCGAGGCCATGCGCAGCGGGCGCCCGCGGCCGGGCGCGACATCGATCCAGCCGTCGCGGTCGATCGCGATGCCGAAGGTGCCCGGCTTGCGGATACGAACCGTCGTTGCGAGCTTGCCGTCGCGCCCCGCGTCGAGCGTCACGGCATGTCGCGTATCGAGCCCCTGCCCGGAGCGGGTCCAGCTCGCCAGCGGCCGCGGCAGCCGCGTGTCGTAGCTTCGGCACTGCTGCGGCAGGACGATGGTGAGTGCGAGCGCAGTCAGCAACATGGCGCTTTCCCCTTTTGTGGCCGGTCGACGCCGGGCGGAACATAATAGGCACAAACACGCTCGAGCCGCAACATGGCCCGTCTCGGCGATTTCGTGACATTGTTGCTAAACTATTGCTACAGGCCGGACCCGGGACAGCTTTCAGGGATTACTGCATCGTGCCGCGCTTCGCCTTCCTTTCGGCAGTCCTGCTGCTCGCTCCGGCCGCTGCCCACGCCCAGCAGACCGACACGCAATTGTGGCTGCAGACCAACGCTACCGTCGTGATCGGGCATCGCGAGAAGGTCACGCTCGAGGGTATCGGCCGCTTCAGCGACCGTGCCGAGGGCTTTTCGCACGCCGAGGCCGGCGCGCTGTTCACGCACAAAACTGCCAGCGGTATCGAACTGTCGATCGGCTATCGGCATGTCGAGGACTGGAATCGCGGCGTGGCGCTGCCGAATGAGGAGCGCTTGCGGCAGATGGTGCTGGTGCCGTTCGGCGGCGGCTTCTCCGGCAGACTGCGGCTCGAGGAGCGCTTCAACAGCAGCGGCGGCGAAGTCGGCGTGCGGGTGCGTCCGCGGCTCGGGTTCGATACGCCGCTGAATGACAAGGGCCTCAGGCTGTTCGCGACGCAGGAGCATTTCGTCAACTTCAACACCACCGGCTGGGGCCAGCAGAGCGGCTATGAGCGGATGCGCAATGCCGTCGGGCTGTCGCTCGGGCTCGGCGGCAACCTGCGCGGCGAGATCGGCTATCTGAACCAGTATCGCTTCGGCCGCGACGGCCGTCGCGACCAGATGGACCACGCCGCTACCTTCACGCTGTCGTTCAACGTCGCGAGCATCGGCGACAGCGACTAGCCGCAAGCGGGGATTCCCCTCACGGCGAAAATCACCATATGAGGGCGGCATGCGCGCCCGCATTCTCGTCCTCCACCCCGCGCTCGGCCCTCTCGACTATCGCGTGCCGCAGGGCATGACGGTCCAGCCCGGGTCGATCGTCGTCGTGCCGATCGGCCCGCGCCAATATGCCGGCGTGGTCTGGGAACCCGAGCGGCTGCCAGTGGAGGAGATCGGCGACAATCGCCTGCGCAATATCCTCGCGGTCGCGGACGCGCCGCCGATCCCCGAGCCGGTCCGCCGTCTCGTCGAATGGACCGCGAACTATTATCTGAGCCCGCTTTCTGCCGTTCTTGCAATGGCGGTGCGCACCTCTGCGGCGTTCGAGAGCGCGCCGACGATCACCGAATATCGCGCGACTGGTGTGGTACCCGAGCGGCTGACTCCCCAGCGCGCGCAGGCGCTCGAGCGGATCGGCGAGCGGCAGGGGCTGGTGCGCGAGCTCGCCACGATCGCCGATGTCTCCGAAGGCGTGATCCGCGGGTTGTGCAAGGTCGGCGCGATCGAGCCTGTGACCGTCGACACCGACAGCCCCTATCCACTGCCGGACCCCGGTTTCGGTCCGCCGGATCTCAGCCGCGAGCAGGCCGATGTCGCAAGCATCCTGCGCCAGTCGGTCGGCGCTGCAAGCTTCCAGCCTTTCCTGCTCGACGGCGTGACGGGGTCGGGCAAGACCGAAGTCTATTTCGAGGCGATCGCCGCCGCGATCGCCGCGGGCAAGCAGACCCTGGTACTGCTCCCAGAAATTGCGCTGACCGAACCCTTCCTGACGCGCTTCACCCAGCGCTTCGGCTGCGAACCGGTCGCATGGCATTCGGGGCTGCGCACCTCGCAGCGCCGCCGGGCGTGGCGGGCGATCGCCAGCGGCGAGGCTTTGGTCACCGTCGGCGCGCGCTCGGCCTTGTTCCTGCCCTATCCCAATCTCGGGCTGATCGTCGTGGACGAGGCACACGAGACCAGCTTCAAGCAGGAGGAAGGCGTCCATTACCACGCCCGCGACGTCGCGGTGATGCGCGGCAAGTTCGAGGATTGCCCGGTGGTCCTCGCCTCGGCGACGCCGGCGATCGAAACGCGCCACCAGGTCGAGCTCGGCCGCTACGAGGAGCTCAAGCTCCCGGGCCGCTACGGGCTCGCCGAGCTTCCCGACATCGAGGCGATCGACCTGATCAAGGAGCCGCCCGATCGCGGCCGCTGGCTCAGTCCGCGCCTCATCCTCGCGATCGACGCAGCGCTCGAACGCGGCGAGCAGTCGCTATTGTTTCTCAATAGACGCGGCTATGCCCCGCTGACGCTGTGCCGGCATTGCGGGCACCGGTTCCAATGCCCGAACTGCACGGCGTGGATGGTCGAGCACCGGCTGATCCGTCGGCTCACCTGCCACCATTGCGGGCATACCGTGCCGACCCCCGAGATCTGCCCCGAATGCGAGGAGAGCGACAGCCTCGTCGCCTGCGGCCCCGGCGTCGAGCGGATCGCCGACGAAGTCGCCTTGCTGTGGCCGAACGCGCGCACGGCGATCGTCACTTCGGACACGCTATGGTCCCCAGCAAAGGCCGCCGAGTTCGTCCAGCGGATGGACCATGGCGATATCGACATCGTCGTTGGCACCCAATTGGTCACCAAGGGCTATCATTTTCCCAATCTCACCGTGGTCGGGGTAGTCGATGCGGATCTCGGCCTCGACGGCGGCGACCTTCGCGCATCCGAACGCACCTTTCAGCAGATCATGCAGGTCTCCGGCCGGGCCGGGCGCGGCGAGAAGCCGGGCAAGGTGTTCATCCAGACGCACGCCCCTGAGGCGCAGGTCATGCAGGCGCTGATCTCGGGCAACAGCGCCGCCTTCTACGAAGCCGAGACCGAGGCGCGCCGCGAGGCCGGCGCCCCGCCCTATGGCCGCTATGCCGCGATCATCGTGTCGAGCGAGGACAAGGCCGCAGCCGAGGAGACCGCGCGCATGATCGGCCGCACTGCGCCAAAGCGCGATGAAATGCACGTCTACGGCCCCGCCCCCGCCCCGCTCGCGATGCTGCGCGGCCGCCACCGCTTCCGGCTGCTCGTCCATGCCCGCCGCGCCTTCGACGTCCAGGACATGATCCGCGATTGGTTGGGCGCGCTCGAATGGAGCGCAAAGGTGCGGGTCGCGGTCGACGTGGACCCGTACAGCTTCGTGTAGAATGTCGATTCCATTCTATCCCCTGCGATGGTCCACGATAGGATCCCGCGGCCAGAGGGGGTTAAGAATGGTTCGCAAGTTGCTCGGATTGCTGCTGCTGTTCGTGGCGATGCCCGCGCAAGCCGACTGGTTTGAAGCGAGTACCGCGCATTTCGTCGTCTATTCGGAGCTCGAGCCCGGCAAGCTCAAGGAATTCGCGGCCAAGCTCGAGCAATTCGACGCCACGATGCGCGTGCTGCGCAAGGTGCCCGAGGAACCCATCGGGCCGGCCAATCGCGTCACCATCTACATGGTCGATGACTCCGACGACGTCGCCAAACTGATCTCGAGCCGGTTCGTCGCCGGTTTTTACGTACCCCGTGCCGGCGGATCACTGGCTATCGTGCCGCGCAAGAGCGGATCGGGCAATGCGTTCGACCTGAGCCCCCAGGCGATCCTGCTCCACGAATACACCCACCATCTGATGTGGAGCTTCTCGCCGAATACCGTCTATCCCGCCTGGTACATCGAGGGCTTTGCCGAAACCCTCGCCACCGCCAGCTTCGACAAGGACGGGTCGATCGTGCTCGGCAATCCCCCGCAATATCGCGGCTATTCGCTGCTCAGCGGCAACTGGCTGCCGCTGGACAAGATGATGATCGCCGACACGCTCAAGCTGACCGACGAACAGCGCGAAGGGCTGTATGGCCGCGGCTGGCTGCTGTCGCACTATCTGCTGTTCTCGGGGCAGCGGGCGGATCAGCTGACTGCTTATCTGAATGCGCTCAACGAGGGCAAAACGTCGATGCAGGCAGCGGCCGCCTTCGGCGACCTCAAGAAGTTCGATCGCGAACTCGAAAAGTACAAGACCGGCCATTTCAAAGGAATCCGCGTGGGAGCGGACAAGGTCCACATCGGCGAAGTGACGCTGCGCAAGCTCACCGCCGGCGAAGCCGCCACAATGGATGTGCGCATCCGCTCGAAGGTGGGTGTCACCGCCAAAACCGCGCCCGCCACCTATGAGCGGGCGAAAAAGGCCGCGGCGCCCTATCCGAACGACCGCGGCGCGCAGCTGGTACTTGCCGAGGCTGCCTATGACGCTGGCGATTATGCCGCAGCCGAAGCGGCAGCGGACCGCGCGATCGCGGCCGACGTCAGGGCAGTCGACGGCTATGTCTACAAGGCAATGGCGCGGATGGCGGTCGCGTCCAAGGCTGGCGACACCAGTCCCCAGACCTGGGCGGCCATTCGCAAGATCATTGCGAGCGGAAACAAGATCGACCCCGAAGACCCGGAGCCGCTGATCCTGTACTTCCGCAGCTATGTCGAGAGCGCAGCGCGGCCGACCGACAACGCCAAGCGCGGATTGATGCGCGCCTTCGAACTGGCGCCGCAGGATGACGACCTGCGATTCAATGTCGCGGCGATGGTGCTGCGGGACGGCGACAAAGAACGCGCGCGCAACATGCTCGCGCCGCTGGCCTATCAGCCGCACGGGCGAGGCATTGCTGCGGTCGCGGCAGAACTGATCGCGATGATCGACAAGGGCGAGATCGACAAGGCGCTCGGCGCGCTCGATGCCAAGGGCGAAGATGCGCAGAGCAAGGACGCGAACGGGCAATAGCCCTGCCCGACGCGGCAGCCCGCCTCCAACATGGCTCTTTCCTCGGTACGGCCCTGTGCCTATGCCTCTCCCGAACAATGGATCGGCGCGAGCCGGAGAGCGGGGCGATGACTCGGTTTTGGCTGTTCCTGATGCTGCTCGTCGCGATGCCGCAGGCGGCGCGCGCCGACGACATCTCGGCCTCCGCTCGCGGCGTGGTCCGCATCGTCACGATCGCAGTAGTCGATGACGAAGTCGTCGGCTTCGGTCATGGCAGCGGTTTCGCCGTCGCCCCGAACCGCATCGTCACCAATGCGCATGTCGTCGAACTCGCCGATCGCTATCCGGGCAATGTCGTCATCGGAATCGTACCGTCCGAAGGGGACAAATCCTATCAGGGAAAGCTCATCGCGATCGATCAGCAGCGCGACCTCGCGCTGATCGAATTCGCCGGAGTCCGCCTCGCGCCGCTCACCCTGTTCACCGGCGCGCCGGGAGACGGCGAGGCGTTGGTCGCCCTCGGCTATCCCGGCAATGTCGATCTCGCCACCGCACGCTCGGCTGCGGATTTCATTACACCCCAGTCACCGGTTCGCTCCCAGGGCGGCTTCGCCGGCAATCGCTCCCTCGAGGGCGTCAACGTATTGCTCCACACCGCCAGCATCGCCCGTGGCAATTCTGGCGGTCCGCTGCTCGATCGCTGCGGCCGGGTGCTGGGCGTTAATTCGGCGATCACCCGCGGCGACGAAGGCGATTCGAGCTTCGCGTTCGCGATCGCCGGGAACGAGCTGGCAGCGTTCCTGCAAGGTGCCCGACAGCCCTTTGCGTCGGTTGGCGTGGCGTGCACCAGCGTCGAGGAACAACTGGCGCAGGAGCGCAGCGCCGAGGAAAAGGCGCGGCTCGACGCCGAGGCACAGGCTCGCGCCGATGCGGCGAAGAGCGCGACCGAGCGCGAGGACGCGATCTCCGAGGCCCGGGCGCGCAATGTCGTCGCCCGCGAGAATTACATGGCGGGGGCAGCGGTCCTGCTGGTCCTCGGCGCGCTGACCCTGGGCGGGGCGGGATTGCTGCTGTCGCGTGATCGTCGCCGCGAGGCGATATGGCTCGCGGCGGGCGGTGGCGTGCTGATGCTCGGCGCCGTGGCATTGTTCCTCAGCCGCCCCGACTTCGATCAGTCGAAGATCGTTCCCGTTCCACGGGCGAGCGCCGGAGTTGCCGCGGTGCCCAGCCAAACGGCCCTTGGCCGAATGGTCTGCAAGCTCGTTCCCGAGCGCAGCCGCGTCACCGTCACGGCGATCGACAAGGTCGATCTCGACGTCGGTGCCGATGGCTGCATCAACGGCCGCACGCAATATGCCGAATCGGGCACGCACTGGCAGCGAATCCTCGTCCCCGAGCAGGAGCAGTCGGTCTCGGTACTCGATTATGATCCGGCGACGCGTACCTACACCAATACCCGCTATCTGCTGTCCTCGGCGCAGATGACGAAAGCGCGCCAGCTTCGCACCGGCGTGCCGCTCAAATCCTGCTCGGCGGACCAGGCAGCGCGCGCGAACCTCGCCACGCAGCAACAGGCGCTGCGCGCGGCGCTTCCGCCGCTCTATAACGAGAAGCTCGTCTACAGCTGCAGTCCGGCATCCTCAGGACCGTCCGCAGCGACAGCCCGGTAACGCCCCGTTCGCCCTGAGCCTGTCGAAGGGCGAGTGCCGGGCTCCGTGCTTCGACAAGCTCAGCACGAACGGGAAGGCAGCTATCCCCGATCCACCCGCGCCGCGAAGCAGCCCCGCTTGGCATTGTGCACATGCAGGAAAGCCACAGCCGGATCGGCGAACATGGTTTCGATCAGCGGCGCGAGCGCTTTCCCCTGCACCACTTCCGCATTTGTCATCATCGCGTCACGATCGAACGCTCTGAGCGACAGCAACCGAGTCGCGAGCAGCTCCGGTATCTCGTCCATATAGAGTGCTGGCGTCTCGGCCCCTTCGCGCACGAAAATCGCGTGCCGCGAGCGGTACGGGCTGGCGTCGGGCAGGTGCTCGTAATTGAGCAACAGCAAAGTCTCGCCAGGCGCGGCGTCCTCAAGCGTCACGCGGCAGGGAAAGCCGGGCCGGCTGTCCGCCGTCACCCGCACCACCTGCTCGGCGGCAAGTGCTTCTTCCGACATGCCGTAGAGCCGGCGGAACGGCGCGGGATCGAGCCCTGCGATGACATAGCTCATTCCGTCACCCCTTCGCGCTTGCGGAGCACGCGCTTGCGGTCAATGCCATAGGCATAGCCGCCCATGCTGCCGTCGGTGCGCTGGGCGCGGTGACAGGGAATCAGCACTGCGACGTGATTGGCGCCACATGCCGTTCCGGCGGCGCGCACCGCCCTGGGATTGCCGGCTTCGGCAGCGAGCTGGGCATAGCTGCGCGTCTCGCCGGGCGGGATCGCCCGCAGCGCCTGCCAGACCGCCTCCTGAAATGCCGTACCCTGCACGTCGAGCGGCAGGTCCATGTCGCGCCCCGGCGTCTCGACCTCGCGCACCACCCGCGCCGCCAGCTCGGCCAGCGCCGCGCCGCCGGGCGCGATCTCGGCAGCGGGGAAGCGCCGGGCCAGGGCGAACTGGTCCTCGTCGAAAGCGACGCGGCACAGGCCCTTGTCGGTGGCGGCGATCAGCAGCGGCCCGAGGCTGGTTTCGGCGATCGCCCAGCGGATCGTCACCCCGGCGCCGCCGCGCTTCCACACGCTCGGAGTCATGCCGAGACGCGCATTGGCGGTCTCGTAGAAGCGGCTCGGCGCGGCATAGCCCGCCTCGTAGATCGCATCGGTCACTCGATCCTCCTCGGTTAGTGCGGCGGCGGCACGGCGTGCGCGCAACCCGCGGGCATAGGCGGCCGGCGTCACGCCGGTTGCGCGCTTGAACAATCGCTGGAAATGATGCGGTGCGTAGCCGACCCGCGCCGCCAGTGCCTCGAGCCCGATCGACTCCTCGGCCGCTTCGATCAGCGCCACCGCCTCGGCAACCGCGATCCGGTCGCGGCCGACTTCGTCCGGCTTGCAGCGCAGGCAGGCGCGGAAACCCGCGGCGCGCGCGGCATCGGCATCGGGATAGAACAGGACATGCTCGCGCTTCGGCCGCCGCGCGGGGCAGGTCGGCTTGCAATAGATCCGCGTGGTGGTCACTGCGACGATGAAGCGCCCGTCATAGGCACGGTCGCGCGCGTCGAACGCCGCCCAGGCTGTGTCGTCACTGATAGTGTGCTGGTTGGTCATGCGGCCGATATAGACCCGGCCGACTTGCGCTACATCCCGCGGCTTGCGCTCAAAGCGTGCGACTAATCCTCGAGGAACTGCCGGATGGCGTCGACCAGCTTCTGCTTGCGGGCATTGCGCGCCGGGGCCGTCTCGGGACGCGGGCGCAGTGCCTCGGACGCCTTGAGCGTCGCCGGCTCGGCCTGTGGCAGCCGCTTGCGCAATTCCGCCTCGAGATTGGCGAGAATATCCGCCTGCCCCTGAAACGCGCGCGCCATCTTCGACTGGGGCAGCGGCACGAGGAACTCGCAGCCGTGGCGGGTCCCTTCCTGCCACACCACCTGCGCCTCGCGCGATCCCGCCCCGGACAGCCCGATCGCGATCAGCGTGCCCGGCGGAAACGTCTCGTCCGACACGAACAGGAAGCCGCTGCGCGAGAAATTGTCGACCAGCACTTCGATCGGTCGCCCGTCGGAACCGCGCAAGGTGCTCTCGCGCGCGACATGGAAGCGGATCGCGCCGCGCGCATCCACTTCCCCCAAAACTTCCAGACGCGCGACGAGCACAGCCCAATTCCTCAACAAAATCGGAATGTTCGGGCTACGGCGCGATTGGTTAAGAAAGTCTTGCGATTGGTCGTCAGCGCCGCGCTAACCAGCGCTAGACCGCAACGTCCCGGCGCATGCGTCCCTCGCCGCCGAACACGCGCAGATAGCGCGCCACCTCGCCGGGATCGCCCGTCGCCTTGGCGGGATTGTCCGAGAGCTTCACCGCGGGCCGGCCATTCGCCTCGACGACTTTGGCGACGAGCGAAATCGGCTCGAGCCCCGGCGCTCCCTCGGGATCACAGCCGTGAAAGTCATTGGTGAGGTTGGTGCCCCAGCCGAAGCTCAGCCGTACCCGCCCGGCAAAGTGCCGATGAACCTGCTCGATCGAATCCACGTCCATCCCGTCGGAGAAGATCAGCAGCTTGTCTGCCGGATCGCGGCCATGCGCCCGCCACCAGTCGATGATCGCCTCGCCGCCTTCGATCGGCGGTGCGCTGTCGGGGCGGAAGCCGGTCCAGTCGGCGACCCACTCGGGTGCATCGCGCAGAAAGGCGGCAGTGCCGAAGGCGTCGGGCAGCACCACCAGCAGATTGCCGCCATAATGACGCTGCCATTCCGCGAGCACCCGGTACGGCGCCTGCCGCAGCTCGGCATCGTCGTCGGCAAGCGCGGCGACCACCATCGGCAGTTCATGCGCATTGGTGCCGATCGCCTCGAGGTCATTGTCCATCGCAAGCAACACGTTCGAGGTGCCGATGAATCGTTCGCCCAGTCCCTCCTTCAACGCCTCGACGCACCAGCGCTGCCACAGGAAGCCGTGCCGCCGCCGCGTGCCGAAATCGGAGAGCACCAGGTCGGGCAGCTGCTGCAGCCGCTCGACCTTCTCCCATAATTTGGCCTTGGCGCGGGCGTAGAGCACGTCGAGCGCGAACCGCCCTCGCCCGCGCATCGCGGAGCGGGCGCGCAACTCGTTGACGATCGCCAGCGCCGGGATCTCCCACATCGTCGTATGCGTCCACGGGCCCTCGAACCGCAGTTCGAATTGCCCGTCGACGGCGCGCAGCTCATATTCGGGCAGCCGGAATTCGGACAGCCAGTCGATGAACCCGGGCGCGAACATCCGCTGCTGGCCGTAGAAGCTGTTGCCGGCGAGCCAGATCAGCTCCTTTTTGGTGAAACGGAGCGTCCGCGCATGATCGAGTTGCGCGCGCAGCTCGCCTTCGTCGATCGCGTCGGCAAGCCGCACCCCGGTGGTGCGGTTGATCAGCTGAAAGGTCGCGCGCACCTCCGGATAGAGGTGCCGGATCATCTGCAGCATCAGCAGCTTGTAGAAGTCGGTGTCGAGCAGGCTGCGGACGATCGGATCGAGCCGCCAGCCGTGATTATAGGTGCGGGTCGCGATATCGGTGACGGCCATGATCGTCCCAACGCTGCAAGAAGCGTTTCGTCTATTCCGGAAATGGAATGTGTGATCGGCTTCCCGCAAGATTGACTTTGGTCAGCATTGCTACCATATGGCTGGCAGCGAGGCATCTAGCAGCGTGATCGGACCGCGGCCCTTTGGTCAAGCGTCCCGGCTCTGCCTCGGTTGATTTCACGGCTTCCCAAGTCACGCGGGTGGTCATTTTTGACCCCGCTTTCGCGTCCGGATTCCGTCCGTGCGCGCCGGCCGCACATATATAAGGTTTTCAATGCAATTTTCCGAACTCGGTCTCTCGCAGACCGTTCTCGCCGCGCTTGCCACCAAGGGTTATAGCGAGGCGACGCCGATTCAGGCGCAGTCGATCCCGTCGCTGCTCGAAGGCCGCGACCTGCTCGGCATCGCCCAGACCGGCACCGGCAAGACCGCGGCGTTCATGCTTCCCTCGATCGACCGTCTGGTCGCGAGCAAGAAGCGCGCGCAGCCGCGCGGCTGCCGCATGCTCGTGCTCGCGCCGACCCGCGAGCTCGCCAGCCAGATCGCCGACCAGGCGCGGCATTACGCCAAGGGCACGCCGCTCTCGGTCGCCACGATCTTCGGCGGCACTTCGATCCACAAGAACAAGACCGATCTCGCCCGCGGGGTCGACATCGTCGTCGCCACGCCCGGCCGCCTCGTCGATCTGATGGATCAGCATTATGCGATCCTGCTCGGGATCGAGATCCTCGTGCTCGACGAAGCCGACCAGATGATGGATCTCGGCTTCATCCACGCGCTCAAGCGGATCGTGCGCGATCTGCCGGCGAAGCGTCAGACCCTGTTCTTCTCGGCGACCATGCCGAAGACGATCCGCGATCTTGCCGGGCAGTTCATCCAAAATCCGGTCGAAGTGAAGGTCACCCCCGAGGCGACCACTGCCGAGCGCGTCGAGCAGCACGTTACCTATGTCGCGCAGGCCGAGAAGCAGGCGCTGCTGACGATCCATCTGCGCAATCCGGAGATCGACCGCGCCCTCGTGTTCACCCGCACCAAGCACGGCGCCGACCGCGTCGTTCGCCTGCTCGCCGGCAACGGCATCGCGGCGAATGCGATCCACGGCAACAAGAGCCAGCCCCAACGGGAACGCGCGCTCGGCGAGTTCCGCTCGGGCAAGGTCAAGATCCTCGTCGCGACCGACATCGCCGCGCGCGGGATCGACGTCTCGGGGGTGAGCCATGTGTTCAATTTCGAGCTGCCCAACGTGCCCGATCAATATGTCCACCGCATCGGCCGCACGGCGCGCGCCGGCGCGACCGGGCTGGCGATCAGCTATTGCGCCGATGACGAGCGGCCGTACCTCAAGGACATCGAGCGGCTGACCCGTCAGAAGCTGACCGTTCAGCCGCTGCCGGCCGACTTCGTCAACGAGGCGAACAAGATCAAGTCGACTCGCCAGCCGACGCCGATGAGCCGCGACGAACAGAACGGCCGCAACGGCCGCGCGATGCAGCACGGTCGTCCCGGCGGACAGCGGGGCGGCCAGGGCCAGGGTCAGCGCCGCGACGATCGTCCGCGCGGCGACCAGCAGCGCCGCCACGATGCGCCGCGTGCGGATGCGACCGGCGAGGCACGCCCCCGCCGCTTCGATGCGCCACAAGGCGAGCAGCGCGCCGAAAAGCCGCGCAACTATGCCCGCCCCAAGGGCAAGTTCCACGCCCGCCCGGCACGTCCGGCGGGCGCCGGCGGCCGCGGGCGGTAAGCTCGGCTGAAGCAAAACGGGAAGGGCGGCGACACGATTGGGTGTCGCCGCCCTTTTTCGATTCCATTCAGCCAATGTTCGGTGCGTAAAAATCCTCCCCCGGAGGGGGGAGGTGGCAGCGAAGCTGACGGAGGGGTAGCGCGCCCCGGACGACGCAGCTTGTGGAGAGTTACCCCTCCACCGCTTCGCGGTCCCCCTCCCCCTCCGGGGGAGGATTGAACTGGTCCTACCCCCGCCGCCGCTTCGCGCGTTCCTGCGCATCGGCGCGGCCCGCGACGAGCCGGGTCGCCCGTTCGAATCCCTCACGCCCTTCGTTCGCCCCGGCTAGCGCCGCATCCTGGTACAGGCTGAGCGCATGTTCGTAATCGCCGCTCTGCTCCGCGCAGAGGCCGAGATTGAACAGCAGCGACGGGTGCCCCGTGGCCTCGGCCTTCATCGCGCCCCAACCCGCACAGGCGCTGCGCGCGTCCCGCTTGGTCAGCTTGACCAGTTCCTTGAACTTCGCGGCGGTTTCCTTCGACATGCCCTTGGTGCTCTCGCGCACCCGGATTTTGTAGGTGTCGACATGCGGGACGAGGTCGCCGCGCACCGATCCGGCAATGTCGCGGATCGCGCCTTCGATCACGTCCTCGGTGGTGCGCGCCGGGCTGCCGTTGCGGCACCATTCGACTTCCTCGCGAAACGGCTTGGGTTGCGAATAGAGGATTCGCCCGTCGGTGTTGCGGACGATGCGGATGTCAGCCTTGATGTCGATGATCCGGCGCTTGCAGCGGACGTCGACCTGCTCTTCCTTGACGCACTTGCCCTTGTCGTCCTTCTGGACGCATTCTTTCTCCTTCCGGGTGAAGCTGCTCTCATCCACTCCGGACGACACGCTTCCCGAGATCGAGCCTTCGGCCGTGTCGCGTCCGGCCCGCCCGGCGAGCAACTCGAATTGACTCCCGCCCAGCGCGCGCTCGATCGCGATCTGCAGCGCCGAACCGTCGCTCCCGCCGAAACGCTCGACCGAGATCGATTCGAGAAAGCTCGCCTCGCGATTGTTCGCGGGAAACTCTCCGGTGATTTCCAGCACCTCGGCTTGCGCGGTGCCGGCCCAGGCCAGCACCGACGCGATCAGCAACGCCTTCCGCTTCATGACTCCCCCCTGTTTCCGATCCCCTGGCGCAAGACCATCATCTTCATGAAGATTTGTCCAGAGGAGTCGGGTTGCATCGCCGTGACACCGATGCTAACCGCGCCGCGACCCATCGGGGCGCCCATCTCGGCGTGCCCCTTTTTTGCATGGGGCGAATTCCGAACCCTCCAAGAGGAACCGACACGCGTGGAGAATTCCGGCGGTATCCAGGCCAGTCTCAGCGGACGCTATGCAACCGCCCTGTTCGAGCTCGCGCGCGATTCGAAAACCCTGACCCAGGTCGAGGCGAGCCTCGCCACGGTGCGGCAGGCGCTCGACGAATCGGCTGATTTCAAGGCATTGACCAACAGC
This sequence comes from Sphingomonas psychrotolerans, assembly GCA_032334595.1. GTDB lineage: Bacteria > Pseudomonadota > Alphaproteobacteria > Sphingomonadales > Sphingomonadaceae > Sphingomonas > Sphingomonas psychrotolerans_A. Next base: position 84,718 of record JALMLT010000007.1, read on the forward strand.
CCGCTGATCGGCCGCGGCGATGCCGCCAGGGCCGTCGCGGCGACTGCGGCTTCGCTCGGGATCGACTCGACGACGGGCAATTTCCTCGGCGTGCTCGCGCAGAATCGCCGGCTGAACCAGCTGCCGCAGATCATTCGCGCGTTCCGCCAGCTCGCTGCGGCCCATCGCGGCGAGACCACGGCCGAAGTGACCTCGGCACACCCGCTGGACGACGACCAGGTCGACGCGCTCAAGCAGCAGCTGCGCACCCGGCTCGGCCGCGACGTCAATGTCGACCTCTCGGTCGATCCCTCGCTCCTCGGCGGCCTGGTCGTGAAGATCGGCAGCCAGATGATCGATTCGTCGATCAAGACCCGACTGAACTCCCTCGCGCACGCGATGAAAGGCTGAACATGGATATCCGCGCCGCAGAAATCTCCAAGGTCATCAAGGACCAGATCGCCAGCTTCGGCACCGACGCCGAGGTCTCCGAGACCGGCCAGGTGCTGTCGGTCGGCGACGGCATCGCGCGCATCCACGGGCTGGACAATGTCCAGGCCGGCGAGATGGTCGAGTTCGCCAACGGCGTGCAGGGCATGGCGCTCAACCTCGAGGCCGACAATGTCGGCGTCGTGATCTTCGGCTCGGACGCCGAGATCAAGGAAGGCGACACCGTCAAGCGCACCGGCACGATCGTCGACGTCCCCGTCGGCAAGGGCCTGCTTGGTCGCGTGGTTGACGGCCTCGGCAACCCGATCGACGGCAAGGGCCCCATCGTCGCCGAGCAGCGCTCGCGCGTCGAAGTGAAGGCACCGGGCATCATCCCGCGCCAGTCGGTCAGCGAGCCGATGCAGTCGGGCCTCAAGGCGATCGACGCGCTCGTTCCCGTCGGCCGCGGCCAGCGCGAGCTGATCATCGGCGACCGTCAGACCGGCAAGTCGGCCGTCGCGATCGACACCTTCATCAACCAGAAGACCGTCAACCAGGGCAGCGACGAGAGCAAGAAGCTCTATTGCGTCTATGTCGCGGTCGGCCAGAAGCGCTCGACCGTCGCGCAGCTCGTCCGCACGCTCGAAGAGAATGGCGCGATGGAATATTCGATCGTGGTCGCCGCGACCGCGTCGGAGCCGGCCCCGCTGCAGTTCCTCGCGCCGTACACCGGCACCGCGATGGGCGAGTATTTCCGCGACAACGGCATGCACGCGCTGATCGTGTTCGACGATCTTTCGAAGCAGGCAGTCGCCTATCGCCAGATGTCGCTGCTGCTGCGCCGTCCGCCGGGCCGTGAAGCCTATCCGGGCGACGTGTTCTACCTCCACAGCCGCCTGCTCGAGCGCGCGGCGAAGATGTCGGACGCGAACGGCGGCGGCTCGCTGACCGCGCTGCCGATCATCGAGACGCAGGCGGGCGACGTGTCGGCCTACATCCCGACCAACGTGATCTCGATCACCGACGGCCAGATCTTCCTCGAGACCGATCTGTTCTTCGCGGGCATCCGCCCGGCGATCAACGTCGGCCTGTCGGTCAGCCGCGTCGGCTCGGCGGCGCAGACCAAGGCGATGAAGAAGGTCGCCGGCTCGATCAAGCTCGAGCTCGCCCAGTATCGCGAGATGGCGGCGTTCGCGCAGTTCGGCTCGGACCTCGACGCCTCGACCCAGAAGCTGCTGAATCGCGGCGCCCGCCTGACCGAGCTGCTCAAGCAGCCGCAGTTCAACCCGCTGCCCTTCGAGGAGCAGACCGTGTCGATCTTCGCCGGCACGCAGGGCTTCCTCGATTCGGTCGCGACGCAGGACGTGGTGCGCTACGAGGCGGCGATGCTCGCCGAGATGCGGAGCAAGCACGCCGACATCCTGACCGCGATCCGCGACAGCAAGGATCTCAAGGACGATGTCCGCGACCGTCTCAAGGACGCGCTGACCGAGTTCGGCAAGACCTTCGCCTGATCGATGCGCCGATTGCCGATCGTCTTGGCTGTTGCCGTTCTGGCTTCGGGCTGCTCGCAAGAGAGCCCCAAGCCAGTACAGAACGTGGCGACAGCCGAAGAGAGCGTGCAAAACGACGGGCCGATCACGTTGTGCGGAATGAATGAAGACAACCGGCAGGCGGATATTGCTGCCACCGGAAACTCACAGCGGGAAAGCTGCTAGGAATGGCCTCTCTCAAGGCACTCAAGGTCCGGATCAACTCGGTCAAGTCGACCCAGAAGATCACCAAGGCGATGAAGATGGTCGCCGCCGCCAAGCTGCGCCGCGCGCAGGAGGCGGCGGAAGCCGGGCGCCCCTATGCCCAGCGCCTCGAGAGCGTGGTCGCGAGCCTCGCCTCGAAGGTGACGGTGAGCGAATCGTCGCCGAAGCTCCTCGCCGGCACCGGCAAGGACCAGGTCCACCTGTTCGTCGTCGCGACGTCGGACAAGGGCCTCGCCGGCGCGTTCAACACCAACATCGCCCGTCTCGCCCGCCGCCGCGCGCAGGAGCTGATCGCCGAAGGCAAGACGGTCAAGTTCTACACGATCGGCCGCAAGGGCCGCGCAGTGCTCAACCGGCTGTTCCCGAAGCAGTTCGCGCATTCGATCGAGCCCGGCGATCTCGGCAAGCTGAACTTCGCCGACGCCCGCGGCTATGCCGATGACCTGATCGCACGCTACGAAGCCGGCGAGTTCGACGTCGCGCATCTGTTCTACTCGCACTTCAAGTCGGTGCTGACGCAGGAGCCGACCGAGCAGCAGATCATCCCGGTTGCGCCGAGCTCGGTTCCCGAAGGCACCGTGCCCAGCACCGCCGCGCCGGCCGCGGTGATCTACGAGCCCGACGAGGAATCGATCCTCGCCGACCTGCTGCCGCGCAACGTCGCGATCCAGCTCTACCGCGCGATCCGCGAGAACGCCGCGTCCGAGCAGGGCAGCAAGATGACCGCGATGGACAACGCCACGCGCAATGCGGGCGATCTCATCAAGCGGCTCTCGATCCAGTATAACCGCGCCCGCCAGGCTGCGATCACGACCGAGCTGGTGGAAATCATTTCGGGCGCCGAAGCGCTCTAAGACCGATCAGAAGCAAGGAAGCAGACGATGGCAACCGCCGCAATCGACCGCCCCGCCACGGGCACCAACAATACCGGCCGCATCTCGCAGGTCATCGGCGCCGTCGTCGACGTGGCCTTCGACGCCCACCTCCCGGCGATCCTGTCGGCGCTGGAGACCGACAATAACGGCCAGCGCCTCGTGCTCGAGGTCGCCCAGCACCTCGGCGAGAACACCGTCCGCACGATCGCTATGGACTCGACCGAGGGCCTGACCCGCGGTCAGACCGTCACCGACACCGGCAGCCAGATCTCGGTCCCCGTCGGCCCGGCGACGCTCGGCCGCATCCTCAACGTCGTCGGCGAGCCGATCGACGAGCGCGGTCCGGTCGCCACCGACCTGCGGTCGCCGATTCACGCCAAGGCCCCCGAGTTCGTCGACCAGTCGACCGAGAGCGCGATCCTCGTCACCGGCATCAAGGTCATCGACCTGCTCGCGCCCTACGCCAAGGGCGGCAAGATCGGCCTGTTCGGCGGCGCCGGCGTCGGCAAGACCGTGCTCATCCAGGAGCTGATCAACAACATCGCCAAGGGCCATGGCGGCACCTCGGTGTTCGCCGGCGTCGGCGAGCGCACCCGCGAGGGCAATGACCTCTACCATGAGTTCCTCGACGCGGGCGTCATCGCCAAGGATGCCGAGGGCAACGCAGTGTCCGAGGGTTCGAAGGTCGCGCTGGTCTATGGCCAGATGAACGAGCCGCCGGGGGCCCGCGCCCGCGTCGCGCTGTCGGGTCTGACGATCGCCGAATATTTCCGCGACGTCGAAGGCCAGGACGTTTTGTTCTTCGTCGACAACATCTTCCGCTTCACCCAGGCGGGCGCAGAGGTGTCGGCACTGCTCGGCCGCATCCCGTCGGCGGTGGGCTATCAGCCGACCCTGTCGACCGACATGGGCGCGCTGCAGGAGCGCATCACCTCGACCAACAAGGGCTCGATCACCTCGGTGCAGGCCGTCTACGTTCCCGCGGACGACTTGACCGACCCGGCGCCGGCGACCTCGTTCGCCCACCTGGACGCGACGACGGTGCTCAACCGCGCGATCTCCGAGCTCGGCATCTATCCGGCGGTGGACCCGCTCGACTCGACCTCGCGCGTGCTCGAACCGCGCATTGTCGGTCAGGACCATTACGAAACCGCTCGCGCCGTGCAGTCGATTCTGCAGCGCTACAAGTCGCTCCAGGACATCATCGCCATCCTCGGCATGGACGAGCTTTCGGAAGAGGATAAGCTCACCGTGTCGCGTGCGCGCAAGATCCAGCGCTTCCTGTCGCAGCCGTTCCACGTCGCCGAAGTGTTCACCGGCATCCCCGGCGCCTTCGTGCAGATCGAGGACACCATCAAGTCGTTCAAGGCAGTGGTGAACGGCGAGTACGACCATTTGCCGGAAGCCGCCTTCTACATGGTCGGCGGCATCGATCAGGCGGTCGAGAAGGCCAAGAAGCTCGCCGGCGAGGCGTAAGACTGAACTACTCCCTCTCTCCGCTTGCGGGGAGAGGGTCGGGGAGAGGGGCCTGTAACGAGGCGCATTGCTCTCCCCCTCTCCCCTGCCCTCTCCCCTGAAGGGGAGAGGGAGTGAAGGTAAGAAAATGCTCCACTTCGAACTCGTCACTCCCGAACGTCTCGTCCGCTCCGAGGACGTGCACATGGTCGTCGTCCCCGGCACCGAGGGCGATTTCGGCGTGCTCGAAGGGCATGCCCCGCTGATGTCGACGATCCGCGACGGCAATCTCGAAATCTACAAGACCGGCGCCACCACGCCCGAGACGATCCGCATCGAAGGCGGCTTCGCCGAGGTCAACGAGCGCGGCCTGACCGTGCTCGCCGAAAAGGCGGACTGAGCGCGCTCGATCCCGTTCGTGCTGAGCTTGTCGAAGCACGGCTCTCCACGATCGCGATATTTGCGGCAATCGCCCTTCGACAGGCTCAGGGCGAACGGGAGCGATCAACCGATAGGCGCTCTACTCGACGCGGCGGAAGCTCCAGCGCGCCGCCCTGGTCCCGTCGGACATCGAAATCTCCGCCAGCAACGCCTCGCCCTCGCGCCAATAGCGCACCCGCTGCGGGTAATCGTGGCTGCGGTCTTCGAAGGTCACCGATCGCCCCTCTGTGCTGAACGCCACTGCACGAAAATCCGACGGCTTTTGGTTGGCCGGTTCGGCATGAAAGACTATCCCGGAAGTGTCTGCGGCGATCGTCATGCTTTCGTTGACGGTGACCCGCTCGGCCGTGCGCGTAGTCCCCTCGCCGCGCATCACGCCTTTGTCCATCGCGGTCCATCGCTCGCAGTCGCGGGTGCCGTTCTTCGGCTCGGTACACCAATGTCCGGCCAGCCAGCCCAGATCAGGATCGGGCTAGGCCGCCAGCAACATCATCGGCATCAAGATCAGCGCCATCGCACGCTCTCCTCGTGAGTGAGGCTCTCACAGGACCGGGTTCGACGCAATCGTAGGGCGGTTCTGCCCCAACAGGGGATTTGGTTAGGCAATTCTAAAGCCTTGGCGGCTAAGCCTGCGTCGTTACGGGGATTACAGGTTAACCGATGAGCGCTTTCGGACGACGCAACGGACTGGGTGGCGGAGCAGCAGGCGGGCGCCCGGCCTTCGGTGTCGCGCGGCCGATGCAGGGACCGGGACCCGCACCGCGTCCGTCCGATCCGATGCCGATGGGTGGCGAACAATTCCCGCCGATCAACAGCGTGCCCCTGCCCGGCGCCGCCGCGCCCGACGTCATGGAGCAGCGCGATCCCGCGGGCGGCAGCGCCGCCAATAGCGAAGCGCTGCAGCGCCTCGCGGATCGTCAGGCAGCCTCGGGCGATGCCGGCAATTCGCGCGTCGAGGGCTTCGAGGCCTCGATTCACCGAATCAAGGAACAGGTGCTGCCGCGCCTGCTCGAGCGCGTCGATCCCGAAGCCGCGGCGACGCTGAGCAAGGACGAGCTCGCCGAGGAATTCCGCCCGATCATCGGCGAGGTGCTCGCCGAGCTCAAGCTCACGCTCAACCGCCGCGAGCAATTCGCGCTCGAAAAGGTGCTCGTCGACGAACTGCTCGGCCTCGGGCCGCTCGAAGAGCTGCTCAGCGACCCGGCGATCTCGGATATCATGGTCAACGGCCCCGAGCAGACCTTCGTTGAACGCAAGGGCAAGCTCGAACTCGCCAACATCCAGTTCCGCGACGAGGAGCATCTGTTCCAGATCGCACAGCGCATCTGCAACTCGGTCGGCCGCCGCGTCGACCAGACCACCCCGCTCGCCGACGCCCGTCTGAAGGACGGCAGCCGCGTCAACGTAATCGTCCCGCCCCTCAGCCTGCGCGGCACCGCGATCTCGATTCGTAAATTCTCGGCCAAGCCGATCACGCTCGACATGATGGCCAACGGCGGCTCGATGAGCCAGAAGATGGCGACCGCGCTCAAGATCGCCGGCGCCAGCCGGTTCAACATCGTCATCTCGGGCGGCACCGGCTCGGGCAAGACGACGATGCTCAATGCCTTGTCGAAGATGATCGACCCGGGCGAGCGCGTGCTGACGATCGAGGACGCCGCCGAACTTCGCCTGCAACAGCCGCACTGGCTGCCGCTCGAAACCCGCCCGCCCAACCTCGAAGGTCAGGGCGAGATCAGCATTCGCGACCTCGTCAAGAATGCGCTGCGTATGCGCCCGGACCGCATCATTCTCGGCGAAATCCGCGGCAGCGAGTGTTTCGACATGCTCGCCGCGATGAACACCGGCCACGACGGCTCGATGTGCACGCTCCACTCCAACTCTCCGCGCGAGGCGCTCGCCCGTATGGAGAACATGGTGATGATGTCGGACATCAAGGTGCCCAAGGAAGCGATCTCGCGCCAGATCGCCGACTCGGTCGACCTGATCATCCAGGTCAAGCGCCTGCGAGACGGTTCGCGCCGCGTGACCAACGTCACCGAAGTGATCGGCATGGAAGGCCCGGTGATCGTCACCCAGGAGCTGTTCAAGTTCGAGTATCTGGACGAGTCCGCCGACGGCAAGATCATCGGCGAATATCGTTCGATGGGCCTGCGCCCCTACACGCTCGAAAAGGCCAAGCAATACGGCTTCGATCACGCACTGCTCGAGGCGTGCCTCTGAGGCTTGGCTGGCGACGCGGCGGCGTTCCGCAGTAAAGCGCGGCGATGCTTGCGCTTCTCCTCCCCGCCATCGCGTTCGCCGCGGCCCAGACCGGGACCACGCTCGCGCCGGATACCGAGGCGCAATGGATCGATTTCCAACTCACGCCGTACAACCAGGTCCGGTTCCCGATCGAGCTCAACGGCCATGCGAGCTGGGCCATTCTCGACACTGGCCTTAGCGACACGATCGTCACCAGCCGGTTCGCGCGTACAGCAGGACTGACCGCCGCACGGCGCCAGCAGGCACTCGCCATCGGCGGCGGTGTCGAAGTCGCTTGGGCCAATGCGGCGTCGATCCGCTTCGGCGGGCTGACTCGGACGCACAGCCGGGTGGGGATCGCCGATCCGGCAGGCGGCATCCGCTTCGGTGCCGACATTCTGGTCGGGGCAGACGTGCTCAGCTGCTGCGCGCTCGACATCGACTATGATACCCAGCGCTTCCGCATCCTGCCGAGCGGCCGCATGCCCTTCCTCGGCAGCACTGCCCCGCTCTGGCGGCGGAGCCCCAACGGCGTCTACCAGTCCGAAGTCGCCGTCGCCGGCAAGCCGCTCAAGCCGATCATCGTCGACACCGGCGACGGTGGCGCACTGACGCTCAGCCGCAGCGCGTGGATCGCTACCGGCTATCGCGATGCACGGATCACGACCACGCTTGGCTGGGGAATGGGTGGCGCCGTGGTCACCGACACCTTGATGATCCCGTCGCTCACGCTCGCAGGCATGCCGCCGCGCGAAACCGAGCTACGAATCGAGGACGAGGGCGGCTTCACGGCGTCGGTGGGTGCCGCCGGGCGCCTCGGCACGGGCATGCTGCGGCGGTACCGCGTGCTGCTCGATCCGCGCGCAGGCCGTATGATCCTTCAGCCCGGCGGGCAGGTCGCCGCGCCCTTCCCCCGCTCGACGAGCGGGCTGCTCGTCGAGTTCACCGGGAGCGCGCTGCGGGTCGTCCACGTCATGCGCGGCTCCCCCGCCGAAGCCGGCGGCTGGAAAGCCGGTGAGCAGATTTGCTCCGCCGACGGCATTCCCGCCTCCGAGGACGCGAAAGATGGCGCAATCGAATGGACGGTGGCCGAGCCGGGCCGAACGGTACGGCTCGGGTTGTGCGACGGCACCGAGCGCAACCTGACGCTCGCGGATTTCTATTAAAGTAGCGTTCCACAAACGTGCTCCTGCGAAAGCAGGAGCACTGATGCCCAAGGTTAGCCCCTCACTGCAGATTGAGCGCAACGCTCGCGAGTATCACCGCAAGCAGCATCGCCAGCACCTGAATCAGCGTCCATGGCATGAAGCCCACCCGGTCGATGTCACGCCGGCGGCGGCGGCGATGCTCGCCGAACCCGCTGCCGATCGCGATAAGGATCGCAGCGGCTGCACCGCCCCATAATTGTTGTTGCATCGTTCCGAAAAACTCCCACATGCCGGACCGCATCTAGGCAAGGAAATGTCATGCGCCAGACCCTGACCGTGCTCGGCCTTCTTACGACTGCGGTAGCGGTTGCCAGTGTCGCCGCCGGCGAGCCGCGGACCCAGCGTCATGCGATCCGGGATGCAGTGTCCGCGACCACCCGCACGCCCGCCAATGTCGCACGCGATCAATATCGCCACCCGGTCGAGACGCTCAGCTTCTTCGGGGTCAAGCCCGGCGACACCGTGGTTGAGATCTGGCCCGGCGGCGGCTGGTACACCGAAATCCTCGCGCCGCTCACCGCCGGCAAGGGCACGCTCTATGCAGCCGTGCCCTGGCCGAATGGCCTCAAGAATGTCGAGACGCTGCAGGCGAGAGACGCAAAGATCTACGGTCATGTGAAGCTCGCCGCCTTCCCTTGGTCGGAAGGCAAGCCCAAGGTGCCGGACGGCAGCGCAGATATCGTGTTGACGTTCCGCAACGTCCACAACTGGCGGATCGGCAACAAGGAGGGCGATTATTCGCCGAAAGCGTTCGCGCAGATGTTCGCCATGCTCAAGCCAGGCGGCATTCTCGGAATCGAAGACCATCGCCTGCCGGAGAGCGCGAGCGTCGAGCGCGAGAAAAGCAGCGGCTACATCAAGGTGTCGACGGTGCGCCGGCTCGCCGAGCAGGCGGGTTTCAAATTCGTCGCAGCGTCGGAGGTGAATGCCAATCCGAAAGACACCACGGATTGGCCGAACGGAGTCTGGACGCTCCCGCCCACCTATCAGCTCAAAGACGTCGATCGCGCCAAATATGCCGCGATCGGCGAGAGCGACCGCATGACGCTCAAGTTCAGGAAGCCCTGAAACACTATTGCTCCGGTAGCGCAATCCTCCACGCTCCGTTAACCAATCGTCTATAGCAATCGGGTCCGTGCCACGCCGGATCCGCTCCCTGCTCGCCGTCCTCCGCGACGAGGTCGACAGTTTCGCCAGCACGAGCGAGGAAATCGCTGCGCGCACCAATCTGCTCGCGCTCAACGCCGCAATCGAGGCAGCCCGGTCGGGCGAAGCCGGGCGCGGCTTCTCGGTCGTCGCGCAGGAAGTGAAGGCGCTTGCCCAGCAGGCGCGCCACGCCAGCCTCGAATTCCGCTCCGAAGTCCGCGAGCGGCTCGCAATGGGCGCCGGGATCGCCGACGAGATGGTTGGCGAGATCGAAGGCACCCGCCTTGTCGAACTCGCCCAGGCGCTGATCCAGAATGTCACGCGCCACCTATATGGCCGTAGCGTCGATCTCAGGCTGATGGCGTCCGATTCGGAAGTCATCGCCGCAACGCTCGATCCCACTCCCGAGAGGATCGCTGCCGCGCAGGCGCGGCTCGCCGCGTTCACCGAGACATCGCCTTATTATCTCAATGCCTTCGTCGCCGATCGCGACGGGCGCATCATCATTTCGTCGGACCCGAACGCCCGCGTCCGCCAGACCAATGTCGCCAACGCCCCGCAATTCCTCAAGGTGATGGGCAGCAGCCATCACGACCAATGGTTCACCGACGAGGTCTGGCAGAATCCGTGGTCGGATCACCGCGCCGTCCTCGTCTTCGTCACCGGGGTCCGTCCGCGCGGCAGCGAAGGCCGTCCGGCCGGCGTCTTCTACGTCGAGTTCGACTGGGAGGCGCAGATCCCGACGATCATCTCGGACCGCTCGCTGTTCGGCGAGAAGGAATGGGCACGCACCCGCATTTCGATCGTCGACGAGGCCGCGCGGATCGTCGCCGATTCGTCGGGGACGCGGTTCGGCGAAACGGTCGCGCTGCCGGCAAAGGCGATTCGCGGCGCAGAAGCGCGCGCCGACACAACGATCGCGTTCGCTACGGCGGCCAGCTATCACGGCTTCGACGGCCTCGGGCTGCGCTGCGTGATCGAGCAGAAGATGATCAGCGCCGAAGACATCCAGGCTGCGCTGGGCGGCTTCGGCAAACGGAAGCAGCTCTAGCGTAACGCCGTTCCCCTCTCTGCAAGGGAGGGGCCAGGGGTGGGTATAGAAAAGGCCGGGCTCGATGCCCGGCCTTTTCTATCTCAACCAGCCATTCCGATGGGCTCGCTGCCGCTCGCACCCACCCCCGACCCCTCCCTTGCAGGGAGGGGAGTCGGAATCACTTTCCAAGCTTCTCGATCTTGTCCTGCAACCGGGCCAGTTCCGCCTTCAGCGCCGAGACATCGTCGCCGCCTTCCGCAGAAGCGGGGGCTGGCGCCGGCGTCGGCGTAACCGCGGCCGCGCCCGGCTTGAATGCCTCTGCCGCTGCCTCGAACATCGCCATGTTGCGCTTGGCGATCTCGGCGAAGGGGGAGTTGGCGAACGCACCCTCGACTGCCGACTTGAACTGCTCCTGATTGCGCCGGAAGCTCTCCATTGACGCATCGAGATAGCCCGGCACCATCGCCTGCATCGAATCGCCGTACAGCGAGATCAACTGGCGCAGGAAATTGACCGGCAGCATCGACGCGCCGCGCGCCTCCTCTTCCATGATGATCTGGGTAAGGACGTTGTGGGTGATGTCCTCGTCGGTCTTGGCGTCGACGACCTTGAAGTCGCGCCCCTCGCGCGTCATCGCCGCGAGATGATCGAGCGTGATGTAGGACGAGGTTTCGGTATTGTAGAGCCGGCGGTTGGCGTATTTCTTGATGATCACCGGACCCGAGCCCGCAGCAGCCTTCTTCATGGATACCCCCGCGCGTGAATGATGATACCCTAACATCCTTTGCCGCATCGCAACAAGGGCCTCGGCCGCTTCCTTTGTTTCTGCAGCTTTTGCGCAGCGAAACTGCAGCATCGCCCGATCGACGCGCCGCAGCACTTGCCGGATTGCGCGCCTATCAGGAGGCATCGCGGCCCGCCCCCCGGGCCGTACGGCCGGCGATCGCGCGCGCCGGTCGCGCGGCGCTGCGCGATTACGGCGGCAGCGGGCTGCCGGTCGTGTTCGTGCCTTCGCTCATCAATCCGCCGCACGTGCTCGATCTCGACGAAGACAACTCGCTGCTCGGTTGGCTGTCCGGGCAGGGTGTGAGACCGTTGCTCGTCGACTGGGGAACGCCGGCTCCCGATGACCGCGCGCAGGACGTCAACGCGCACATCGAACAGATGCTCCTGCCGCTGCTCGCCGCGCTGGATCGTCCGCCGGTGCTGGTCGGCTATTGCCTCGGCGGGACGATGGCGGCTGCCGCTGCCGCTGCGAGCCATGCGGCTGGCCTCGTCACGATCGCCGCGCCGTGGAAATTTGCAGGCTATGGCGAGTCGCTCGACCCGATCTCGCGCCTGTGGGACGAAGCGCACGCCGCCTGCGAACAGCTCGGGCTGGTGCCCATGGAAGTCCTGCAATCGGGATTCTGGCAGCTCGACCCGCGTCGCACGATTGCCAAGTTCGAACGCTTCGCCCGCCTCGCGGCCGACAGCGAAGAGGCACGCGCTTTCGTGACGCTCGAGGACTGGGCCAATGGCGGCGCGCCGCTCCCTTTCGCAGCAGGGCGTCAGTTGTTCGACGACTTCTTCGTCGCCGACTTGCCGGGCAGCGGACGCTGGCGCGTTGCCGGCCGTACCGCCGATCCGGAGACGCTGGTGCCCGCCCTCTCCTTCGTCTCGACCACCGACCGCATCGTGCCCGCCGCCAGCGCGGCGCGGATCGGCGATGTGCGCGAACTCGCAATGGGGCATGTCGGGATGATCGTCGGCAGCCGCGCACGCACCGCTTTGTGGCAACCGCTTGCGGACTGGCTAACCGCGCTTCCCGCCCCTAGATAGCGCGCGACACGTTCTTACCGTTCGCCCTGAGCTTGTCGAAGGGCCACCCTTCTTCTGCTGTGCCAGAGAAGAACGGTGCTTCGACAAGCTCAGCACGAACGGAACAATGCTGAGGAGATCATTCGTGACCGACATCGTCATCACCGCCGCCAAGCGCACGCCGGTCGGCAGCTTCCTCGGTGCGTTCGCCGCGACTCCCGCGCACGAGCTCGGCCGCGTTGCGATCGAGGCCGCGCTCGACCAGGCGGGTGTGAAAGGCGAGGAAGTCAGCGAAGTGATCCTCGGCCAGGTGCTCACCGCCGCGCAGGGGCAGAACCCCGCACGTCAGGCATCGATGGCGGCGGGCGTGCCCAAGGAAGTTCCCGCATGGGGCGTCCAGCAGGTCTGCGGCTCGGGGCTACGCGCAGTCGCGCTGGCGTATCAGGCGATCGCCACCGGGGACGCCAGCATCGTCGTCGCGGGCGGGCAGGAGAGCATGTCGATGAGCCCGCACGCCCAGTCGCTGCGCCCGGGGACGAAGATGGGGGATCTCAGCCTCGTCGACACGATGATCAAGGACGGCCTGACCGACGTGTTCAATGGCTATCACATGGGGATCACGGCCGAGAATCTCGCCGAGCAATATCAGGTCACGCGCGGCGACCAGGACGCCTTTGCCGTCCGCTCGCAGAACCTCGCCGAGAAGGCGCGCGCCGAGGGCCGCTTCAAGGACGAGATCGCGCCGGTGACGATCAAGGGCCGCAAGGGTGACACGATCGTCGCCGACGACGAATATATCCGCGCCGGCGCCACCGTCGAGGGCGTCGCCGGACTGCGCCCCGCCTTCAAGAAGGACGGCACCGTCACGGCCGCCAACGCCTCGGGTCTCAATGACGGTGCTGCAGCCCTGGTCATCATGAGCCGCGAGGAGGCCGAGAAGCGCGGCGCGCCGATTCTCGCGCGAATCGCCAGCTGGGCCAGCGTCGGCGTCGACCCTTCGATCATGGGCATCGGCCCCGTCCCCGCCAGCCGCAAGGCGCTCGAAAAGGCCGGCTGGACGATCGCCGATCTCGATCTGATCGAGGCCAATGAAGCATTCGCCGCCCAGGCGCTTTCGGTCGGTAAGGAACTCGGCTGGGACCCCGACAAGGTCAACGTCAACGGCGGCGCGATCGCGATCGGGCACCCGATCGGCGCGTCCGGCGCGCGGGTGCTGACCACCTTGCTCTACGAGATGCAGAAGCGCGACGCGAAGAAGGGCCTCGCAACCTTGTGCATCGGCGGCGGCATGGGCATCGCGATGTGCATCGAGCGCTGACCCGTCTGGTCGTACGGTCGCGGGCATTCGTCGCAAATTTCCAGCCTAGGTGACATGGCGACGTAACACAGCTAGTCACTATTGTTACAATGTTGCGTTGCATTGCAGCAGGGCGCAACAATGGGAAAAATGCTGTAGCATATCTGCAACAGCCGCTTGGGTAATTAACCGGTGGTTCACAAACGGCCTTGCGCGGCAAGGTCCGCTTGAGGCGTCATAGGTCCAATCGGGCATCACGCCCGAAGGGGCACCAACTATGAAAACAAGTCGACTTCTCGGCGCGACCGCTTTGGCGAGCGCCGCGTTCCTGCTTCCTCAGGTGGCATTTGCGCAGACCGCTTCGTCTGATCCGCAGTGCGTTGATACGGATCCGCAAACCGACGGCTGTCAGGAAGAAGCGACAAGCGGCGGCGAATCGATCGTCGTTACCGGCTCGCGCATTCGCCGCCCGAACATCGATTCGACCGTTCCGATCACCTCGATCAGCGGCGATCAGTTCTTCCAGCAGTCCGATACGAACGTCGGTGATACGCTGAACGATCTGCCGCAGCTGCGCAGCACCTTCGCCCAGCAGAATCCTGGCCTCGGCGTCGGCATCGCTGGCCTCAACCTGCTCGATCTTCGCGGTCTCGGCACTGCCCGCACGCTGGTGCTGGTCAATGGCCGCCGCCATGTGGCTTCCGACATCCTCAACAACGCCGTATCGCCGGACGTCAATTCGATCCCGAACGACCTGATCGAACGCGTCGACATCGTCACCGGCAGCCAGTCGGCGACTTATGGCTCGGACGCGATCGCCGGCGTCGTCAACTTCGTCCTGCGCGACAGTTTCGACGGCATTCAGGTCCGCGGGCAGACGGGCATTGCCGAGGCAGGCTTCGGCGCCAACCAATATGTGTCGGCGATGGTCGGCAAGAACTTTGGCGACGGCCGGGGGAACATCACCCTCCATGGTGAATATGCGCACCAGGAGCGCGTGTTCGGCTCCGATATTCCGTTCCTGCGCCGCCAGGACGGTCTTGCAGTGATCGACGTCGATACCGCCGGCCTTCCGAACGGCAGCGACGGCTTCCCCGATCGCACGTTCGTCCGCGACATCCGCAGCGCTTCGATCAACCGCTTTGGTCTCGTTCCCATTACGCAGTCGGGCAGCAATCCGCTGTGCGGCACCGGTATCGGCTCGACCAACGGCGCAGCCGGAATCGGTTCGGGTTCGTCGGTCGGCACGCCGTATAACTGCACCTACGTCTTCACCCCGGGTGGCGCTCTCACGCCGCAGACCGGCACTCGCCTTGGTCAGGGCGTCATCGGCACGATCATTGGCGGCAATGGCCAGACGGGCCGCGAAGATCAGCTGCTGTCGGTGCTGCCGTATCAGCAGCGTCTCAACTTCAACTTGCTGGCGCACTTCAAGGTCAGCGACGCGTTCGAGCCCTTCATCGAGGCGAAGTGGAACCGCGTGAACACGCTCGGCTCGAATGCCGGCCCGTCGTTCATCCAGGGCCAGTTCACCCAGCTCGACATTCGTGAGCGCATCCGCCTCGACAATCCGTTCCTGAGCGCCACCGATCGTACGACGATCGCCAACGCGATTCTCGCGTCGGGCTGCAATCCGAGCCTGAGCGCGCCGTGCAACGTCACCGGCGTGTCGTCCTCCTTCACGCGCAACACCCGGAGCGGCCAGGGTATCACCGGTCCGCTGGACGCTTCCGACCGCGCCCAGATCGCCGCGGGCACCTATCGCTTCGTTCTCGCGCGTCAGCTTGCCGACTCGGGCATCCGCGACGAAGAGTTCCAGCGTGACACCTATCGCATCGTCGGCGGCGTCCGTGGCACCTTCAACGATGACTGGAACTACGAAGTCTCGGTGAACTACGGCAAGTTCACCGAAGACACGACCACCTACGGCTATCTCGATCGCCAGCGCTTCCTGCTGTCGCTCGATGCGGGTCGTAATCCGGTGACCGGCCAGATCCAGTGCCGCTCGCAATTCGATCCGGCCGCCCGCACGCCGTTCGCCGGCAGCGACGCGCGTCTGGCTTCGGACATCTCGGCTTGCGTGCCCTACAATCCGTTCGGTGGCGCGGATAACAGCGCGGCCGCGCAATATTTCACCTACAATGCCCGCCACAAGGCGAGCATGTCGCAGCTCGACATCCTCGGCTTTGTCGGCGGCGACTCGAGCCAGCTCTTCGAACTCCCGGGCGGTCCCGTGGGCTTCGCGCTGGGCGGCGAATATCGTCGCGAGCGCTCGCGCTACCAGAACGATCCCTTCGTCGAGAGCGGCGCCACCAATGCGGTGGTCATCGGCGAGTTCGATCCGCCCACGTTCGAGGTGAAGGAAGCCTTTGCGGAGCTCAACGTTCCGCTCCTGAAGGACGTGCCGTTCTTCCATCAGCTGAGCCTGAACGGCGCCGGCCGCGTGTCGGACTATAAGGGCGAAGTCGGCGTCGTATGGACCTACAATGTCGGCGGCGAATGGGCGCCCGTTGAGGATCTGCGCTTCCGCGCGAGCTACGGCAAGGCGGTTCGTGCACCCAACGTTTCGGAGACCGGCTTCCCGGCGGTGGCGAACTTCGCTCCCGGCTTCCTCGATCCGTGCGCCTCGGGGCAGATCGCGAACAACCCGAATCGTCAGGCGAACTGCCTTGCCGACCTGGGAGCGACCTTGCTGGCGGGGCTTCCGAACACCGCCTATTCGCTCCCCATCATCAGCGGCAGCAACGTCAATCTGCAGCCGGAAGTGTCGAAGTCGCTCACCGTGGGCGGCGTCTTCCAGCCTCGGTTCATCCCGGGCCTGACGATGAGCGTCGACTATTACGACATCAAGGTGGATGGCGTGATCGTCTCGCTCGCAGCGCAGACCATCGCAAACAGCTGCTACGACCAGCCGACCCTCAACAACCCGCTCTGCGCCGTCTTCTCGCGCTGGCGTGGGCCGGGAGTGGGCTCGCTGGGCGAACAGCCGGGTCAGATCCTCGGCAACTCGCTGGTTTCGGCGCCGATCAATTTTGCCCGCCGAGTCCGCCGGGGTATCGACGTCAACCTCGCCTATCGCGGCACGATCAGCGAAAATGTCCGCTTCGACACCAACCTGATCTACGTGCACGGCCTGAAGTCGAGCAATTACGAGAATCCGGCACTTCCCGACTTCGAGAACCGGCTCCTCAACGAGCTCGGCGATCCGCAGGACGAGTTCCGCTTCGATCTGGATCTGAGCCTGCAGGACTTCACCTTCGGCTACCGGCTCCATTATATCGGCCCGATGTATGTGAACGCATATGAAGACTTCAACGCATTGCCGGCGGCATGCACCAGCACCTGCCCGCCGAACAACGCTGACTATTCGGACATCCCCGAATATTCGGAAGTCTTCTATCACGACGTCCGGTTCACGTGGAATCTGAAGGGCCTGGGCGGCCTGGGCCGGGACTTCCAGCTCTATGCCGGTATCGACAATATCCTGAACAAGCAGCCGCCGCTGGGCAGCACCGCGACCGGTGCGGGCAGCGCGATCTACGACATTCGCGGCCGGCAATTTTACGCGGGCTTCCGCGCACGGTTCTGATCCGGCGCGAAGAATGTTAGGGATTTGGGGCGGAGGAAACTCCGCCCCTTTTTTTGTCCATGGAACGGCCGTGTCGAACCCCCTGCAGATCGCGGCGCAAAGCGTAAGAGACGGGCGCGTCGACGAAGCGCTTGCCATTCTTCACCGCGCGGGAGACGCCGGCAACGCGGACGCACTCGCGCAACTGGCGGTGTGGTTTCTGAGCGGAATCTTCGTCGCGCGCGACCTGTCCAAGGCGCGAACATTGCTGCGCCGGGCAGTCGCGATTGGCCAGGCCGACGCGGCGCTGATGGAGATCGCCCTCACCGCCAACGGCAGCGGCGCAGCGCCGGATTGGCAGGAGGCGGTACGCCTCCTCGAACAGGCGGCGCGCAGCGACACCATTGCCGCTCAGTACCTCCAGTTGCTCGAAAAAATGGCTCTCCACCCGGACGGTGCCCCGCGAGAGCTGCCGCAGCCATCGATACTTCACACCGAACCGAACGTTCGGCGCTTTGCGCGGCTGTGCACGCCGGAGGAGTGCGTCCATATCGCCTCGCTCGCCGCCCCGTCGCTGCAGCCCGCAACGGTGTTCGATCCAGCCTCGGGCAAGATGATCGCGCACCCGATCCGGAGCTCGGACAACGCAGTGATCGGGCCGA
Organism: Sphingomonas psychrotolerans; assembly: GCA_032334595.1. Lineage (GTDB taxonomy): Bacteria > Pseudomonadota > Alphaproteobacteria > Sphingomonadales > Sphingomonadaceae > Sphingomonas > Sphingomonas psychrotolerans_A. The sequence goes on from JALMLT010000007.1 coordinate 102,612, forward strand.
TGCAGGAAACACTCGTTGTGCAGGCGATCAACCGGCGGATCGCCGCCGCCACCGATACGCAAGTGGCTCAGGGCGAGCCGCTCACCGTACTGCGCTACAATCCCGGCCAGCAATATCGTCCGCATCTGGATACGCTGAGCAACGAACGGAACCAGCGCATCCGTACTGCGATCCTCTATCTCAATGATGGTTACGCAGGCGGCGAGACTGCATTCCCGCTGCTCGGCCTCGAGGTCCCGCCCGGCGTCGGCGACCTCCTCGTCTTCGACAATGTCGACGCGGAGGGCGCGCCCGATCCAAACAGTCGCCATGCCGGTCTACCGGTGACCAGCGGCACCAAGTGGATCGCGACGCGCTGGCTCCGCGCAAGGCCGACAACGGCCTGGGAGCTCTCCGAGCAGGCCCGCGCCGCTGCGCGCGGCTGACGATCAGCCCCAGACCCGATCGAACCTTTCGCCCAGCCCGGTGATCAGCTCATATTGCGACAGGCCGGTCAGCGCGGCGGTTTCGGGCAGCGCATAGTCGATGGCCACCCAGTCGCCTTCGCCAAGGTACGGCGCCGCATCTACGGCAATCGCCGTCAGATCCATCGACACCCGCCCGATCACCGGCAGGACCTTGTCCCCTGCCCGTGCGCGGCCTTTGCCCGAGAAACAGCGCAGATAGCCGTCCGCATAGCCGAGATTGAGGATCGCCACTTCGGTGTCGGCAGGTGCGGTGAAGGTCGCATTGTATCCGACGATCTCGCCCGCGCGGACGCGGCGGCGCTGGAGGATCTGCGCCTCGGGAGTCGCCACCTGCCGGATGGCGGCATGCCCGGCCCGTTGGCGGCCGCCATAAAGCGCGATGCCCGGGCGGGTCAGATCGAAGGCATAGTCCGCACCCAAGGCGATGCCCGCCGAATTGGCGAGGCTCATCCGCCGCGCGCCGGTCCTCCCGCGCAACGCTGCGAACGCGTCGCGCTGCTGGGCGTTTAGCGGCACATCCTCGTCGGCACAGGCGAGGTGGCTCATCAGCGTGTCGATCGCGAGCCCCTCGAGCAGGCCCGCCGCCACGTCCGCGCCCGCGATGCCCAGCCGGTTCATGCCGGTGTCGACCATCACGTCGCACGCGCCGCCGCCCGCGTCGCGCCAGCGCCGCACCTGCTCGACGCTGTTGAGCACCGGCCGCGCATTCGCCGGCCTGTCCGTCATGTCCGCATCGCGCACGCCGTGGAGCACCGACACCGCAACGCCGAGATCGGCCAGCGCCCGCGCCTCGCTCCACATCGCCACGAAGAAGTCGCGGCAGCCCGCCTCGGCCAGCCGCTTCACGACCGCGCGCGCGCCCAACCCATAGCCGTCGGCCTTGACCGCCGCGCCACACGCCGCGCCTTCGCTCATCTCGCGGAGCAGCCGCCAGTTGGCGACGAGCGCGTCGCCGTCGAGCCTGAGCCTCAGGGGAGAATGCGTCATGCCGGCGCGGTTAGCCTCTGGCGGGCGACCGCGCCACCACCGTCTCCTTCAGGCCCCATGCCGTGACTGCAAGCGCCATCGCCACTACGGCGAACGTGTACCACAAACCGGCATAGGGATCGCCGGTGCGCGCGACGATGTATTGGCTGATCAGCGGCAGGAAGCCGCCGAAATAGCCGGTGCCGATATGATAGGGGATCGACATCGAGCTGTAGCGGATCTTCGACGGAAACATCTCCGAGAGCAATGCGGCCACCGGGCCGTAGGTCGCACCGGAGAGCGCCATCAGCGCGAGGATCGCGAGCACGATGACTGCGATATTGGCCGCAGGCGGCACCGCCGGCCTGAGATCGTAGCCGGCGGCGGTGAGCGCGGCGTCGAGACCCGCGGGACTCGTGTCCGAAACCGGCGTGCCGCCGACCGACACGGTCACTGCCGGCGCGACATTGGTGGTGTAGGCGACGCCCTTCTTCGAGAAATGGTCGAGCAATTTGCCGCATTCGTCGGCCTGTTTCGCCGCGAACGGATCATAGCCGCAATGCGGTCCCGAGACGACCACCGGCGCGTGGCGCGCCGCCTTGGCGAGCTCGGGATTGGCCGCGCTGCCGATCACCCAGAACAAGGGGAACAGCAGTACCAATGTCAGCGCATAGCCAGCGACGATCGGGATCTTGCGCCCGATCCGGTCGGAGAGATGGCCGAAGAACAGGAAGAAGCCCATGCCGATCAGCGCCGATCCGCCGGTGATCAATTGCGCCGCGGTCGGATCGAGCCGCATCGGCCCAGACAGGAACGACAGGACCGAGAACATCGAGGTGTACCAGATCACCGTCAGCCCCGCCGCGATGCCGAACAGGGCGACGAACAGCCTCTTGCCGTTGCCGGGATAGGTGAAGCTCTCGACGAACGGATTGCCCGCCGTCTCGCCGGCCGCCTTCATCGCCTTGAACACCGGGCTTTCGGAGAGCTTGAGCCGCATCCACAGCGATACCGCGAGCAACAGGATCGAGAACAGGAACGGCACCCGCCAGCCCCAGCTGTCCCATACCCCGGCCAGCGCAAACTTCGAGATCAGCACCACGGCGAGGCTGAGGATGAACCCGCCGACCACGCTCGCCTGGATGAAGCTGGTGTGGAAGCCGGCGCGGCCCTGCGGCGAATGCTCGGCGACGTAAATCGCCGCCCCGCCATATTCGCCGCCCAATGCCAGCCCCTGGGCAATGCGCAGCAGGATGATCAGCACCGGCGCCGCCATACCGATCGCGGCATAGCTCGGCACCAGCCCCACGCCCGCGGTCGCCACGCCCATCAGCGTGATCGTAACGAGGAACGTGTATTTGCGCCCGAGCTTGTCGCCGAGATAGCCGAACAGCACCGCGCCCAGCGGCCGGAAGCCGAAGCCGACGGCGAAGCCCGCCCAGGCCAGCAGCGTCTGCAGCACTTCGTTGCCGGCCGGGAAGAAGGTCCGCCCGATGATCCCCGACGCGGCGAGGGTTCCGTAGATGAAGAAGTCGTACCATTCGAACACGGTGCCCAGCGACGATGCGCTGATCACCAGCCGCATGTCCTTCGCGCTCGGTTCGGCCGCCGCACTGGCCATCTTGCTCTCCCTGTTTTGGCAATGGTGTAGCGTGCTGGAGGGCGGGGGCAAGACCAGCGCACCGACCGACGCAGCCGCGCCCTAACCTAAGTCATTGAATTCAATCGGAACCATGACAACCCGCCCGGGTTCAAACCGCACGCAGAGGAGAGGTTTGAATGGCTCGGAAAGGCGCAGGCGGAAATCCGGGTGCGATCACCGCCAAGGGCGGCGACGGCGCGCGCGGCAGCACCGGCACCGGGCGCGGCGGCGGCTCGCGGACCGGCGCCAAGGCCACCGCGAAGAAGAAGTCCCCCGACAAGACCGGCGACGAGAACGCCCGCGATGGTTGACGATCCGTCCCTCCGCGGCCCGCAGGACCGCAGCCGGATCGCGCTCGGGGAACCGCACGAGGTCAGATACTGGACCCACAAATGGAGCATCAGCCGCGACGAGCTCGCCGAGGCCGTCGCCGCAGTGGGCCACAGCGCCGCGGCGGTCGCCCGGCACCTCGGCCGGTCCGAATACGATTAGGAGACGCCGCATCCAGGTAGAGGCGCTGGCAGCAGCGCATCAGACGTATAGCGCGCAGCCTCGGAGATCATCAAAATCCTCCCCCGCAAGGGGGAGGTGTCGCCGAAGGCGACGGAGGGGGAGGAAGCACATCGGTCGCCGTCGTGCTTCCTCCCCCTCCGTCAGGCTGCGCCTGCCACCTCCCCCGCAAGGGGGAGGATGCAGAATACCGACCTCCTCAACCCAGCCCCCTCAGGCGTCGATCGCCTCCAGCGCCTCGCTCGCTTCCATCCACGCCGCCTCGGCCGTCTCGATCCGGTCGCTCAGCTCGGCGCGGCGCTTCATCAGTTCGGTCATGGTGAGCCTGGTGAGCGACGCCTCCGCCGTCGACGGATCGAACATCGCCCGCTCGACGGCGCTGCGCTGCTCGGTGAGCTTCGCCAGCTCCGCCTCGGCGGCCTTAGCGGCCTTGCGCAGCTCGGTGCCCCGCTCGCGCGCCTCGGCCGCGAGCCGGCGCGCTTCCTTCTTGTCGGCCTTGGACAACTTCGGCCCCTGACCCTCTTTCGAGAGCACGAAGGCGATATAGTCGTCGAGCGACCCGTCGAATTCCTTCGCGGTGCCCTGATCGACCAGCACCAGGCGATCTGCGGTCATCTCGAGCATGTGGCGGTCGTGGCTGACCAGCACCACGGTTCCGGTATAGTCATTGAGCGCCTGGATGAGCGCTTCGCGCGCGTCGACGTCGAGGTGGTTGGTCGGCTCGTCGAGGATCAGCATGTGCGGCGCGTCGCGGGTGATCAGCGCCAGCGCCAGCCGCGCGCGCTCGCCGCCTGACAGCTTGCCGACCTCGGTCGTCGCCTTGGGCCCGGAGAAACCGAACCGCCCGAGCTGCGCGCGCACCGCGCTCTGGCTCGCCCCCTTCATCAGCACGGTCATGTGCTGGAGCGGCGTCTCGCTGCGTTCGAGCTCCTCGACCTGATACTGGGTGAAATAGCCCACCCGCATCTTGCCGCTGGCGTTCATCGCGCCTTCCATCGGCGTCAGCTGCGCTGCAAGCAGCCGCGCCAGGGTAGTCTTGCCGTTGCCGTTGCGGCCGAGCAGCGCAATCCGGTCGTCGGGGTCAATGCGTAGATTGAGCCGCTTGAGGATCGGCGTCTCGCCATAGCCGACTGTCGCGAGGTCGAGCGTGATCAGCGGCGGGCGCAGTTCGTCCGGATTGGGGAAATCGAAGCTCAGCGTCGGATCGTCGACCAGTTCGGCGATCGGCTGCATCTTGGCCAGCGCCTTGACGCGCGACTGCGCCTGCTTGGCGGTCGAGGCGCGCGCGGAGTTCTTGGCAATATAGGCTTGCAGATGCTCGCGTTGCGCCTGCTGCTTGGCGCGTGCCGAGGCCAATTGCGCCTGGCGCTCGGCGCGCTGGCGCTCGAACGCATCATAGCCACCCGGATAGAGCGTCAGCTTGCCCTTATCGAGGTGAAGGATGTGATCGACGACGTTGTTGAGAAAGTCGCGCTCGTGGCTGACCAGCAGGATCGTCGCCGGATAGGATTTGAGGAAATCCTCGAGCCACAGCACCGCTTCGAGATCGAGATGGTTCGAAGGCTCGTCGAGCAGCAGCATGTCGGGTTGCGAGAACAGCAACGAAGCCAGCGCCACGCGCATTTTCCATCCGCCCGAAAAGCTGTCGAGCGGCTGGTGCTGCATCTCCTCGTCGAAGCCGAGCCCGACGAGGATCTGCGCTGCGCGGCTCGGCGCGGTATAGGCGTCGATCGCCATCAGCCGCTCATAGACCTCGCCGAGCCGGTCTGGATCGTGGCTGGTCTCGCTCTCGGCAAGCAAGGCAGTGCGCTCCACATCGGCTTCGAGCACCGTCTCGAACGGCGTCGCGTCGCCGTGCGGCGCTTCCTGCGCGATATAGCCGAGCTTGGCGCCGCGCGGCATCTCGACGGTGCCGGTATCCGGCTCGAGCTGGCTGGCGATCACCTTGACCAGCGTAGACTTGCCGGCACCGTTGCGGCCGATCAGCCCGATCCGACCTTTAGGCGGCAATTTGGCGGTGGCGCTGTCGATGATCCTACGCCCGCCGAGGCGCACCGTAATGTCGGTCAGATTGAGCATGATGGCGCGCGCACTAGCCTATTGCGGCGCAACCGTCACCCCGGGCGTAATCCGGATCCTCGCCACACGCGCTCGGTTCGCCCTGAGCTTGTCGAAGGGCGGCCATCTTGGGGCGCGTCGCCCGCGGCACAGTGCCCTTCGACAGGCTCAGGGCGAACGGGAATAAGGTGAAGCGCAATATCTTCACAATCTCTGGAATGTCCACGGAAACTCCCATAGATTGCGGCGGCGTCCGTTCACCGGGAGTATTCCATGCGCTTCCTCGCTTCGCTGTTTGCCCTGCTCGCCTTTGCGCTTCCCGCGCATGCGCAGGTTCCGGCCTATCCGCCTGCATTCCAGACCCAGGAGATCGCCGCCAACGGCACCACCCTGCACGTCCGCATCGGCGGCAAGGGTCCGGCGGTGCTGCTGCTCCACGGCTATGGCGAGACCGGCGACATGTGGGCGCCGCTCGCCGCAGCGCTGATGCGCGATCATCGCGTGATCGTGCCGGACCTGCGCGGCATGGGGCTCTCGGCGGTGGCGCCCGGCGGCTATGACAAGAAGACGCAGGCTGCCGACATGATCGCGCTGCTCGACGCGCTCAAGGTCGATCGCGCCGACGTCGTCGCGCACGATATCGGCAACATGGTCGCCTATGCGCTCACGGTGCAGAACCAGAAGCGGGTGAGCCGGCTGGTTCTGATCGACGCGCCCGTCCCCGGAATCGGGCCGTGGGAAGAAATCCTCAAGAACCCGCTGCTCTGGCACTTCCGCTTCGGCGGCCCGGACATGGAGCGCCTCGTCGCCGGGCGCGAGCGCATCTATCTCGACCGCTTCTGGAACGAATTCTCGGCCGATCCCGCGCATTTCGACGAAGCGTCCCGCGCCTATTATGCCGCGCTCTATGCCCGACCGGGGAACATGCACGCCGGCTTCGCCCAATTCGCGGCGTTCGATCAGGATGCGGTCGACAACCGCGCCTTCCTGGCGGCCAACGGCAAGCTGACGATGCCCGTTCTGGCGCTTGGCGGGGAGAAAAGCTTCGCCGGCACCATGGCCGCGGTGATGCGCTTCGCCGCCACCAATGTCACCGAAGGGGTCGTCCCGGCCTCCGGCCATTGGATCATGGAGGAGAATCCGGACGCGACGGTGAAGCTCGTCACCGATTTCCTCGGTGCGAAATGATCCGCGCCGGCATCGCGATTGCCGCGCTGCTCGCCGTCGCTCCGGCTGACCGCGAGGTCCGGCTCACGGCCGCCGAGGTTGCCGCATTGCCGCAGATCGGCGCGGTCGCAGGCACATCCGGTCTCTCAGGCGTGGAAACGCGCGTCCTCAGCGGCGACCCGACCAAGGCGGGGCTGTTCGCGATCGAGATCAAGGTGCCGCCCAATACGCGCATTGCGGCGCACAGCCACAAGGACGAGCGCACCGCCACGGTGGTGTCGGGCATGTGGTATTTCGGCTATGGCCCCAAGGCCGACGATGCGCTGCGGAAGCCGCTTACCCCGGGCAGCTTCTACACCGAGCCCGCCGGCGTACCGCATTTCGCCCGCACCGGCCCCGAAGGTGCGCACGTCTACATCACCGGCTACGGTCCCACCGACACGATCTATGCCGAGCCGGCCGCGGCCGCGAACTAGGTCGTAGGCTCATAAAGTGGACCGTCGGCAAGCGCCCCGCTTGCGGACGATCGGCACATTGGGCAACCTGTCCCTTTATGAGAGGCAGCCGCTTGAGCAGAGACGCCAGCAATTCAATCCTATTGTGGATCATGAGTTTAGTTTTCCTCGGCCTCTGCTCGGCCGCGCTGCGCTTTGGGCTGTTCAAGCAATGGTCGGACAGGTGGTATTGGACGCTCGCCGCGGTAGTATGCGTCGTTATCAACATAGCGTCGGGATCTTTGAAGCGGCGGTATTTAGACAAGTGACGCGAAACGGCAGCTAACCACCCGATCTCGGCCGTTCCTTATCTGCAAAGCGGGCGTCGAAAGCGGACCGGCAGCAAATGCCCCGCTAGCGGACGTCACATCCCCTCCCTGCAAGGGAGGGATGATCGGGTCGGCCATGCCCCCGGCATGGCCTGA
>JALMLT010000008.1:2500-5792 GCA_032334595.1 Sphingomonas psychrotolerans
CACTGCTCTGCCGAGTTTCGTGTGGGCCGCAAGGCTCATCCAGTGTTGTCGTTGGTGGTGTGGACTCTCAAGCGTGAGGTAAGGGCAATTCGTGGATGCCTTGGCATGTACAGGCGATGAAGGACGTGGCACGCTGCGATAAGCGTAGGGGAGCTGTGAGCAAGCTTTGATCCTGCGATTTCCGAATGGGGAAACCCACCTGATCCGATTATCTTGCCCATGAGCGATCATGGTCAGGGTAATTGGAAGAAGGTATCACCTAGCTGAATAAAATAGGCTTCGTGAAGCGAACCCGGAGAACTGAAACATCTCAGTACCCGGAGGAAAAGACATCAACCGAGATTCCGTTAGTAGTGGCGAGCGAACGCGGACCAGGCCAGTGCCCTCAATTCAACTAGCAGAAGCTTCTGGAAAGGAGCGCCATAGCGGGTGACAGCCCCGTATGCGAAAGTGATGTTGAGGGACTCGAGTAGGGCGGGACACGTGTAATCCTGTCTGAACATGGGGGGACCACCCTCCAAGCCTAAATACTCGTACATGACCGATAGTGAACCAGTACCGTGAGGGAAAGGTGAAAAGCACCCCGATGAGGGGAGTGAAACAGTACCTGAAACGGATTGCCTACAAGCAGTTGGAGCCTCTTCATGGGGTGACAGCGTACCTCTTGCATAATGGGTCTGTGACTTAATGTACCAAGCAAGCTTAAGCCGATAGGTGTAGGCGCAGCGAAAGCGAGTCTGAACAGGGCGACATAGTTTGGTGTATTAGACCCGAAACCCGGCGATCTAGGCATGACCAGGATGAAGGTGAGGTAACACTCACTGGAGGTCCGAACCGATTAACGTTGAAAAGTTACCGGATGAGTTGTGTTTAGGGGTGAAAGGCCAATCAAGCCGGGAAATAGCTGGTTCTCCGCGAAAACTATTGAGGTAGTGCCTCGAGCGAATACCGCAGGGGGTAGAGCACTGGATGGGCTAGGGGGTCGCGAGATCTACCAAACCTAACCAAACTCCGAATACCTGTGAGTACTACTCGGGAGACAGACGGCGGGTGCTAAGGTCCGTCGTCAAAAGGGAAACAGCCCTGACCTACAGCTAAGGTCCCCAAGTCACGTCTAAGTGGGAAAGCATGTGGGAATCCCAAAACAACCAGGAGGTTGGCTTAGAAGCAGCCATCCTTTAAAGAAAGCGTAACAGCTCACTGGTCTAAACAAGGGTTCCTGCGGCGAAGATGTAACGGGGCTCAAGACGTGCACCGAAGCTTAGGGTGTGGATTTATCCACGCGGTAGCGGAGCGTTCCGTAAGCCTGTGAAGCGATCTGGTAATGGGTCGTGGAGGTATCGGAAGTGCGAATGCAGACATGAGTAGCGATAAAGAGGGTGAGATGCCCTCTCGCCGAAAGACCAAGGGTTCCTGCGCAAGGCTAATCCGCGCAGGGTGAGCCGGCCCCTAAGACGAGCCCGAAGGGGGTAGTCGATGGGAACCACGTTAATATTCGTGGGCCTGGTGGTGTGTGACGGATCTCGTGTGTTGTATGTCCTTATCGGATTGGACATGCTTCGAAGAGGTCCCGGGAAATAGCCCCACCGTATAGACCGTACCCGAAACCGACACAGGTGGTCAGGTAGAGTATACCAAGGCGCTTGAGAGAAGTGTCCTGAAGGAACTCGGCAAATTGCCTCCGTACCTTCGGAAGAAGGAGGCCCTTGTTCTGCGCAAGCAGTTCAAGGGGGCACAGGCCAGGGGGTAGCGACTGTTTAGCAAAAACACAGGGCTCTGCTAAGTCGGCTTCAAGACGACGTATAGGGTCTGACGCCTGCCCGGTGCCTGAAGGTTAAGTGGAGGAGTGCAAGCTCCGAAATGAAGCCCAGGTAAACGGCGGCCGTAACTATAACGGTCCTAAGGTAGCGAAATTCCTTGTCGGGTAAGTTCCGACCTGCACGAATGGCGTAACGACTTCCCCACTGTCTCCAGGACATGCTCAGCGAAATTGAATTCTCCGTGAAGATGCGGAGTACCCGCGGTTAGACGGAAAGACCCCGTGCACCTTTACTGCAGCTTCAGAGTGGCATTAGGAAGGAACTGTGTAGAATAGGTGGGAGGCTTTGAAGCGATGGCGCCAGCTGTCGTGGAGCCACAATGTGAAATACCACCCTGTTGTTTTCTGATGTCTAACCACGCACCGTCATCCGGTGCTGGGACCCTCTGTGGCGGGTAGTTTGACTGGGGCGGTCGCCTCCTAAAGAGTAACGGAGGCGCGCGAAGGTTGGCTCAGGCCGGTTGGAAACCGGCTGTTAGAGTGCAATGGCATAAGCCAGCCTGACTGCGAGACTGACAAGTCGAGCAGAGACGAAAGTCGGTCATAGTGATCCGGTGGTCCCTCGTGGAAGGGCCATCGCTCAACGGATAAAAGGTACGCCGGGGATAACAGGCTGATAACCCCCAAGAGCTCATATCGACGGGGTTGTTTGGCACCTCGATGTCGGCTCATCACATCCTGGGGCTGGAGCAGGTCCCAAGGGTTTGGCTGTTCGCCAATTAAAGTGGTACGTGAGCTGGGTTCAGAACGTCGCGAGACAGTTTGGTCCCTATCTGCCGTGGGCGTCGAAATTTGAGAGGAGTTGACCCTAGTACGAGAGGACCGGGTTGAACATACCTCTGGTGTACCAGTCGTCGTGCCAACGGCGCAGCTGGGTAGCTATGTATGGACGGGATAACCGCTGAAAGCATCTAAGCGGGAAGCCTCCCTCGAGATAAGATTTCATAGGACGGTCGGAGACCACGACCTTGATAGACCGGATGTGGAAGTGCGGTAACGCATGGAGCTAACCGGTACTAATTGTCCTGTTCGCGCTTGAGAGTTCCACCATCAATGACAATCCTGGGTAGCATGCCCGGCATTGCAAATGGTCGGATGATCATCGAAAGCTGTATTCGAAACACATGTGCACGGTATCGATTTGAAACCCTGATTGCGCCACACCGGCTTCATTGCCTGGTGGCTATGGCGTCTGTGAACCACCCGATCCCATCCCGAACTCGGCCGTGAAACCAGACTGCGCCGATGGTACTATTGCTCAAGCAATGGAAGAGTAGGTCGTCGCCAGGCATTGCAGCCCGTGTGCCGCGCAATCCGGATTTTCCCAGGAAAAACCCGTTCACAACGTCAGAGAGTGCGCCCCCGGCGCGTCACTGGCATTCCAGGTGCCGCGGGATGGAGCAGCCCGGTAGCTCGTCAGGCTCATAACCTGAAGGTCGCAGGTTCAAATCCTGCTCCCGCAACCAACCACCA
>JALMLT010000009.1:0-935 GCA_032334595.1 Sphingomonas psychrotolerans
TGGTGCTCGAACGACTATCTCGCGATGGGCCAGCATCCGGCAGTGATCGCGGCGATGGAGGAAGCGCTCCACGATGTCGGCGCCGGGTCGGGCGGCACCCGCAACATCGGCGGCAACACCCATTATCACATCGAACTCGAGCACGAGCTCGCCGATCTGCACGGCAAGGAAGCGGCACTCCTCTTCACCTCGGGCTATGTCTCGAACGAGGCGACCTTGTCGACCTTGGCGAAGATCATGCCGGGCTGCATCGTCTATTCGGACGAACTGAACCACGCCTCGATGATCGCCGGCATCCGCAATGCGGGCTGCGCCAAGCGGGTGTTCCGCCACAATGATCTCGCCCATCTCGAGGAACTGCTCGCCGCCGACGATCCGTCGCTGCCGAAGCTGATCGCGTTCGAGAGCGTCTATTCGATGGACGCCGACATCGCCCCGATCGCGGCGATCTGCGACCTTGCCGACAAGTATAATGCGCTGACCTATCTCGACGAGGTCCATGCCGTCGGCATGTATGGCGCGCGCGGCGGCGGCATTTCCGAGCGCGACGATGTCGCGCACCGCCTGACGATCATCGAGGGCACGCTCGGCAAGGCGTTCGGGGTGATGGGCGGCTATATCGCCGCCGACCAGGTGATCATCGACGTGATCCGCAGCTATGCGCCGGGCTTCATCTTCACCACCTCGCTGTCGCCGGTGCTGGTCGCCGGCGCGCTGGCGAGCGTGAAGCACCTCAAGGCCTCCAGCACCGAGCGCGACGGCCAGCAGGCGGCCGCGGCGACGCTCAAGGCGCTGATGACGCAAGCCGGGCTGCCGGTGCTTCCCTCGACCACGCACATCGTGCCGCTGATGGTCGGCGATCCGGTCAAGGCCAAGAAGATCAGCGACGTGCTGCTCGCCGAATACGGCGTCTACGTCCAGCCGATCAACTACCC
>JALMLT010000010.1:0-563 GCA_032334595.1 Sphingomonas psychrotolerans
GCCCCGCTAGCGGACGTCACATCCCCTCCCTGCAAGGGAGGGATGATCGGGTCGGCCATGCCCCCGGCATGGCCTGAACAGCGCGGGGCGCTGTTCACCCGATCATGGGTGGGTTGGCGAGCGCAGCGAAGCCAGCCTAAGCTCTCGCCATGCTGCGCAGAGTCAATCCGCGCCTGACCGCTCGCGCACGCGAACTGCGCAACAACCCGACGCCCGCCGAACTCGCCATCTGGCACCGTATTTCGCGCTATCGCCCACCCTTTACCCGACAGCACGTCGAAGCACCGTTCATTATCGACCTTGCCTGCAGGAAGGCGAAGCTCGCTGTCGAGTTCGACGGCAGCCAGCATATCGAAACGGCCGAGGCCGACGCCCGCCGGACAGCATACCTCCAAACGCATGGCTGGCGCGTGCTCCGCCTCTGGAATTCGGATGTCCTCGCCAATCCAGAGGGCTCTACCCAGCTCATTCTGGCGACCGCCGCCGAGTGCCTCGGCGGCACCCACCCCCAACCCCTCCCTTCCAGGGAGGGGCGTGCAAGACGGCCACGCTATCGCTGAACG